>JAZKCE010000007.1:0-194179 GCA_040388255.1 Pseudomonadota bacterium
CTTCACAATGCCGACACTTGCTTTCTGGGAGACGTCCATATAAGGGACGACTAAATACGTGACTCCGATTCTTTCGACCCTCTTAGTTCTTCTAGCGTTAGTTTTAAAGCTCTCAAAAAAGCCTCAATTTCTTCTTTTTCAATGTCTCCGAAATTTCCAACTCTGAATAATTTCGCCTTCAAGTCACTACCTGATGGCGCAATTGAAATATTGTGTTTGCAACTCATAACCCTAACAACTTCACTTGCATCACAATCTTCAACCAATACAGCAGAAACACAGTTCGCCGGTTTTTTTGCCAGGATTTTTAATCCTAGATCTGCCAATCCGCTTCTTAGGATGATTGTATTATTTGAATATCTTTCCTGGATTTTTTCTAAACCCTCTTTTTTTACTTTCTCCAGCCTACGCTCAAGCTGAAGCACCAATCCGATTGGTGGAGTAAAAGGAGTTTGATTCCTTTTCCAATTTTCTATGTAATCAAAAATATCAAAATAAAATGTCCTTAAATCACTTCTCGCCGCAAACCCCAATGCCTTCGGACTAATTGACATCAAACCAAGTCCCGGGGGGATTGATAGTGCTTTGTGCGAGGCCGATATAACGACATCTACCCCCCAATTATCCATCTCCATCTTTTCAACCAATAAGGAACTTACACAGTCAACAATTAAAATTGTCTTCGGGTACTTTCTTACTGTTTTCGCGATCATTTCGACGTCGGTTAACGCACCAGTTGACGTTTCATTTTGAGTAATCAGGACGGCCTTTATGTTGCTGTTCTTAATCAACTCTTTTTCGATTATTGAGGGATTTACACTTTCCCCGATGGAAAGCCTTATTTCCTCGGTCTTGATTCCGTGTTTTGAACAAATTTTCCCCCACCGATCACCGAAGGTTCCTCCATTTACAAATAGAACAGTATCGCCTTTGGATAAAGTATTTGTAACGGCCGATTCCATCATTCCAGTCCCGGAAGATGCAGAAATAATGACAGGATTTTTAGTTTGAAACACATACTGCAGGTTTCGGTATATTTTCTCTAACCTGTTTGAAAATTCGATAGTCCTGTTATAGATTTGCGGGAAAGAGCCGATTTCTAAAATATCACTCTCTATTGCTACCGGCCCCAGAACCATTAACAAGAACTTTTCATTCATAAGTATGAATTTTCTAAAGATATGCAGACGACATAGTGTTTCCGCGTTGAAATTTGGCCTGATTACCTACTATAGGATTGCACACGGCTTGCCAAGGATTTTAAAGAATCAAATCACCCTGACAGCCACTTGTTGATTTGAGAACCCCAGATACTCATAGGACAGGCGTTTGGACTCGACAAACTCAGACCAAGCCTTATGCTCACCCAACCTCCAACCTCGATAACCAAAATACTCATCGAATACTACAACGGTACCAGGCACAATTCGATCGCCAATTTTGTCAAATACGGTTTTTGCAGCCGCGAAAGTGTCACCATCAATATGTATGAACGAGAACGGTGTACTAGCATCAAATTTCGTCAAGAATAATGGGATGGATTCATGAAACCAACCTTTTATGAGCTTCACGTTACTGTCCACGGGCGGCATATTCCCCCCCATATCAAATGTCCCCTTCGGGGAGTCTGTTCCAACCCAGTCTTCCATTAAACCCTCAAAGCTGTCAAATCCATATACTTGGATTTTGTTATTTTTGAAGATGGAAATCTCTCTTGCAATTTGATTGATAGAGTTGCCAGAAAACACACCAAACTCTGCAACGATTCCATCAATCATTACTTTTTTAATGGCAAAGCTACGTAATAGTGGGGCATTGATAAAATGAACAGCCAAAGCCATGTTTTTCTGGGCGTAGTCTGCCGCTTCCAGAACGGCTCTTCGTTGAAGTTCGTTTACAACTGTATAAGGTGGAGTACTGTGAATTTTCAAATAATTCACCGCGGCCAGTACTGTTCTGTCAAATAAACGTTTAACTAAAATTTTCATATTTTTTGCCCACACAAATATTTGGTATGCGAGAGTATAGTGCCCCATTTTCGGAGCAACAACTGCGTATGTTAAGTGGAATCTTTACGCCCTCTACTCATTCTTCGTCCCTTCAGTTCAATATGCTCCAGCTCATGGGCACGCCTTTCTTGATATCTCTATTCACCCGCCGCCCAAGCAACAGTTCATAGTATTTGGGAGGAAGCCCCAAGCCAGGGCGAACGCAACGAAGGTTCTCGCGCGTCAGCGCGTCGCCGGATTTCAGGTCTTGCGCAATATAGATGGAGCGCCTGAAGAGCAACGACGGTTTCTCGGCATCGGTAATGCCATAGCTTACCTCTCCCAACGCCTGCCATGCGCGTTCCGTTTCCACGACCAGTTGCGCCATCTCGCCTGGCTCCATGGAAAAGCTGCTGTCCACACCACCATCAGCGCGATTGAGTGTGAAGTGCTTTTCAACTACGGTCGCGCCCAGCGCCACACTGGCCACGGATACGCCCACACCCATAGTGTGGTCCGACAGGCCGACTTCGCAACCAAACAATTCGCGCAGATGCGGAATGGTCAGAATGTTTGTGTTTGCGGCCGTAGCGGGGTAAGTGCTGGTGCATTTGAGCAGCACCAGGTCTTTGCAGCCGACCGCGCGAGCTGCCCGCACGGTTTCATCGAGCTCCGCCACGGTAGCCATGCCGGTAGAAATGATCAGCGGCTTGCCGGTTGCCGCCACCCGGCGGATCAACGGAAGGTCCGTGTTTTCAAAGGACGCGATTTTGTAGCACGGGACATTCAGGCTTTCGAGAAAGTCCACGGCTGTGTCATCAAAAGGCGTGCTGAACGCGATGATCCCCAGTTCGCGTGCCTTGTCAAAAATCGGCTTGTGCCATTCCCAGGGCGTGTAGGCCTGGCCGTAAAGCTTGTAGAGCGAGGTGCCAGCCCATAAGCTTTTTGGGTCACTGATGTGAAATTCGCGTTCATCCAGATCAAGCGTCATGGTGTCCGGCGTGTAGGTCTGGATTTTCAGCGCGTGCGCGCCAGTCTTCGCCGCAACCTCGACAATTTCGAGTGCACGTTCGAGAGATTGGTTGTGATTGCCGGACATTTCAGCGATCACAAACGGGGGTGCCTCTCTGCCGATTTTTCGATGGCCTATTTGCATCATGATCCTTCGTGTATGGGTTGGGCGCACCTGGCCTGCGCCCGCCTTTTCATCGTTGCAACCTGGAGTTGCCCGTCAAACGCGGCGTCAAATCCGAGTGATTCAAATATCCTCAGCGAGGCATGATTGTCGCTTTTCACGCGGCCGACGACCAAAACGTCCCCAACTTCGCCGGCAAAAGTGGCCAGCGCCTCTTCCAGCATCTCGCGCCCGAGTCCCAGGCCCCGAAAATCAGGCGCCAAGGCGTAATGCACCTCCCAGCCGCCTTCAACCCGCTCGAAGCGAATTTGCCCCGCAGGTACTGCGTCGGCGGTTTCGGCAATATAAATCCGACAGCCCTCGGGATTGTTCAGACGCCTCTCAAACCACTGCTTATGGGTCGCAGCATCGATTTTCCCCGGCACCAGTGCATTACGCCGCGTTGCCGGGTCATTCGCCCATTCAAGCAACAAGCCTTCGTCGGCTGCAGTGGCAAGGCGGTTACGCAGGACGGCGCCTCCTGCCGAGCCCAAGACCGCGCAAACGCGCTGCACGCCGCGGCCGTCCACCACCGACAGGCATTGTTGCGACCAACGCTCATCGAGGCCGTCATCGACGATTTCCGCGAGTTTCGATGCGATCGCCGCCTCATCGACATCCCGATGAAATCCGAGGGAACAAGCCAGGCCGCGCTGTCCCAACTCCGCCGCGATGGGGACCTGGTTGTCCGCAAGCGCAATCACCATGGAAGGCAGGCCCAGGCAAAGCCGTTCCCAGCTTGTCGACCCGCCGGCGCCTATGCCAAGGCTGGCCGCCTCAATCAACGGTGCGAGCGTCGGCAGCCGGCCGTGCAGATGAATGTTGGGATGGTTCGCGACTTGCAGGCGAATCTCTTCGGTGTAGCTGCCGTTGCCCACCACAAGGTCAAGGTCGATGTCGCTTCGCCCCAGGCGCAGGAACGCGCCGAGGCTGAGGCCGGTCAGGTTGTCCACGTCCGCACCGCCGAAATAGATCAGGATGCGCCGTACAGTCCCTTTTCTGGGACTGGCGCGCTGATGCCGCTCGGCATAGTCGGGCTGCAGCAGCGCGTAGCGCGGGCCCAGCAGTTGCATGCAGGAGGCGGGCAGCCTGCTGCCGTAACGGACCTCCATCTGCGCCACGAGATTCTGGTCGAGCAATACATCACAGTCGTGCTGCCGGTCGGCAAGATCGTCAATCACCATGAGGCGGCCGACAGCCGGCCTCAGGCTTTTTTCCCAGTACTCGTTAATCCCATAATGGTCGACGATGAGCCAGTCCGGTTTTACGCCCGTCGCCTGGACGGCCGCGAGTGTCTGCGCGGCATCTCGCGCCTGTGTGGCGCCGAGCCAACCGGCATGTGCGAGGGCGTCTTCGCCGGTGGCACCCGGAGCGTCGCAGCCCGTCAGCCGGTGTACCGCGAACCCCATTTCAAGAATCAACGCGCAAAGATGCCCGGCGTGCTCACGGCACACAAACGAAACCGCCGCTCCGCGCTCGCGCAACGCCCTTGCCAGCGTCAGGCAACGCATGACGTGCCCTGTGCCGGCTGTCGACGACGCGTCTGTGCGAAAGACAATGTTCATGTGCGGTGCGGCCGTTTCAGTTCAGGCGTTTGAAGCCCGCATGGCACACAGGCCCCTTGAGCAGCGAGTGAATGTCACGGCCGTCCTCGCATTCGCGTATCACGCCGAAAATCGGTGCCAACGCGTTGAAATAGCCGTCTATGACCTCGGGCGTGTGTTCTGTGCACGCATAGACACTGTTGCTGGCCAGGTAGCCCTTGGCTAGCATCTCCTGCGTGATGAAGGTCTTGTAGGCCAGCGAGTTGGGCCCGGCGATCGTGAAGCCCGCAAGCGCCGGCATGCCCCACTGTTCCAGTTGCAAGCCGTGTTGAACGGCCAGCTGGGCCCAACGTTCTTTAATGGAATTGCCCACGGCGGTAATGACGTCCCAGGACTTCTCCCGCTCCATCACTTCCAGGGTCTTGAGCGCGGCGGCCGGCCCGATCCGCTCGGTCCAGAAGGTACTGCTGATGAACGTCGTCTGCGCGGCCTCCATCACCTCGCGCCGCCCGATGGTCCCGGTGATGGCATAGCCATTGCCGAGCGCCTTGCCGAACATCGCCATGTCGGGCTCGACACCGTACAGCGTGTGCAGGCCGCCAAAGGTCTGGCGAAAGCCGGAAGTGCATTCATCAAAAATCAGCACGATACCGTTGTCGGTCGCAAGCTTGCGCACTTTTTCAAGAAAGCCGTCTTCGGGGCCCATGTTGCGCGAGACTTCCATCTTGATCACGCCAATCTCGTGATTTTTGACAAGCGCTTCCAGCTCCGGAAAATTGTTGTACCGGAATGGCAATACGCTGCCCCGGAGATTCTGCGGCACGCCTTTGGGCTCCAGGCCGGGCAGCAAATGCCCCGCGAGGTTCTGCTCGTCCCCGAGGTTGGCGGCCAGGTACCAGTCGTGCCATCCGTGGTAGCCGCAAATGGCGACTTTGTCGCGGCCGGAAGCGGCGCGTGCGATGCGGATCGCGACGGCATTGGCTTCACCGCCGCTACGCGCCAGGCGCACCATGTCGGCCCAGGGATGCAGTTCGACCAGGCGCTCGGCCAGGTAGACCTCTTCCGGGCAGTTGAAGGTGGACATGTTGCCCGCCGTGACGGTCTGATGCACCGCTTCGTCCACTTCCGGGTGCCCATAGCCGAGCGTGTTGGTGCCTATGCCCATGATGGACATGTCGATGTACTCTTTGCCGTCCAGGTCCCACACCTTGCAACCCTTGGCTTTGCTGAAGTAGGCCGGCCACTGGTCGGGCAGGAACATTTCGGCCCGCTTGGAGAGCAGCATGTTGCCGCCGGGAATGACGCTCTTGGCGCGTTTCCAGAGTTTCTGACCGGAACCGAGCTGGGCCCCTTCGTTGCGAATCAAATGCTCATTTGCCATAAACCACTCCGGGTGTTGTTCGGACAGTGCCAGTACTTCAAACCAACTGAAGTCACGGCGGGGGTGAAAGTATTCAAAAACACTAAGTACTACTCGGAAGTCCTCAGGTTCGTCCACCGTCCAGCGCTTGCCAGAGTGATCCTCCGAGAAAGCCACATTCGTTTGACTGAACTGTTTTGCTTCGCGGATGTAAGGCGTGACATGTTCACGCTGACCGACTTCCGTTGCTTGCTGCCAGGCGGTTTTAAGCGCTTCTTGCGAAAAAACTTCGATATCCAGCCCATCGGGATAGGTTGGTGGTGACGTGTTCGCGGCATAGTCGGCACCGGACTCGCTAAATTTTCCGATGACAGCATCTACCAGGGCCGGGTCGAGTAAGGGACAGTCACCGGTAATGCGCACCACCGTATCAGCTCCTACCTCTGTTGCTGCTTGGTAGTACCGGTCAAGCACATCGTCTTCACTTCCCCTATAGACTAAGTAGCCGAGTTCACGCACGTAACTCGCCAGGGCGTCATTGCGGGGATCTTGCGAAGTAGCGAGCACAATCTGGTCAACAAGCTTGGCTTTGGCCAGACGTTCAAGCAACAGGCCAATCATTGGGATGCCGCAGATTGGCCGCATTACCTTGTTAGGAAAACGCGTGGAGCCCATCCGGGCTTGGACAATGGCAACTGTCTTCAAGTTAAGCTCCAACGGGCGGGATTGATGAGATCGAGGTCCTGGCTGGCCAGCGTTGCGGGCGGTACTACGGCTGGTGCCCCGGCACTCACCAGAATTCCCCGCAAGTGCTCAAGGCTGTCAATGCCCAGCACCACCCGGCCGACTTCGGGCTGGGCCAACACAAAACCGAGACAGGCTTGCAATGGGCTAAGCGCCTGTTCCAGCAGCCAGTGGTGCCATTCTTTCCACAACGGCTGCCAGCGCTGAAAAAACGCTGGGCGCCGCTGCTCATCCATCAGCAACAGCCCCTGCAGGAATGCCGACCGGATGTGGACTTCCGTGCCACTCTGGTGCAACTTCTTCAGCCAACCGGAAGTTGCCATGCGGCGGTCAACTATATTGAAGGGCGCCTGGACGAGATCGAAACGGAAGTGCGGACTCAGTGCGTCGAGTTCTTCAGGGCCGTAAATGGAAACGCCGATCTTCGCAACAAGCCCTTGCTCTTTGACCGCACTCAGCGCGCGATAAAGTATTTGACCGTGGTCGCCCAGTAACTCCTGGGGGCGATGCAGCAACAGACCGCTTAACCGGGGTATTCCTAGCCGTGCCAGCGACCCGCGCACTGATTCGTGGACCCACGCAGCGACGTCCGGGCACGACGGTGGAATGGCTGCAAGCTTCGAGACGACCTGCCAGCGCTCGACGCCAACTTCACCCAAGCGAAGCTCGCTTTCGCCATACGCCATTGCCGTATCAAGTGTATCCATGCCGGCATCGCGGGCGTGAGCCAGTATCGCGCGCGCCTCATCACGGCCAACTTGCCCTGTATCGTTCGCCACCCCATAGGGCAAACCAAATTGAGCGGTACCCAACGCAAGACGTTTATTCATTGCATTCAAGATTCTTGCGCAGAAGAGATGTCGCCCACTCGGTCTGATCGTCAGTAAAGCCTGAGTCCGAATGGTGGCGAATCTGATGCGAGTAATTCGTGTACCCGGGATTCCACGTAAACAGCGTGCGGTAATCCATCTTGTGGCTGAAAAGGCCCGAACGGTGGTGGTATTCGCGCTTGAGCGGTGCGGGACTGTAAAAGTCAAGAATCAACAACCAACCGGGATTCCGCAACACCCGGTCGGCCTCACAAGCCACACGAAACAGGTCTTCGCGGTCGCACAAATAGAGACAGAAACCAAAAACAACGATGTCAAATGATTTGTCAGCAAAAGGTAGGGCTTCGGCCGTGCCCTGGCGCGCCGTGATGCCGCGCGCCGCCGCGGCCTGAACCGCTTGAGCCGATGGTTCGACACCATAGCAATCAAAGCCATGATGCTCCTTGAGCCAAGCCAGCCGAGTTCCGTCACCGCAACCAATTTCCAGGATATTGCTTCCCTTTTTTGTTGCGACATCCAGTTTTAAAATTTCCATGAGCGCCGGATCCGAATCGGGCAGCTTGCGAGAGGCCAGCAACTTCGCATTTCGTTCAAACCAAGCGTTACCCTCGGATTCGAGAAAAACGTCCTTCAGTTTCATAGTCAATGCCCCAGTATTTGCTGAAGAGAGTTCACCACCTCATCCTGCTGCTCGAATGTGAGGGTCGGGAACAGGGGTAGCGAGATCGCCTGGCCGCCATAGGCTTCCGCCTCGGGAAATTGCCCTTCGGAAAAACCGAGGTCGCGGTAATAGGGTTGCAGGTGCACCGGCATGTAGTGGAGGTTGACACCAATGCCTCTGGACCTGAGCTCATCAAAGATCTGGCGATGGCTCTTGGCCGTACGCATCGGCTGAATCCGCACCACATACAGGTGAAATGCGGAGATGTTGTGTTCCAGAATGACAGGCAGGGTCAGCGGCAAACCACCCAAAGCCGCATCGTAACGGCGGGCCAGCACATTGCGGCGCTCCACATAGCTTTGCAGGCGGTCGAGCTGGCTGATGCCGAGAACGGCCTGGATATCCGTCATGCGGTAGTTGTAGCCAAGCTCATGCTGCTCGTAATACCAGGCTGCGGGAGCCAGCGGCGCGTCCTGGGTGGCCGCTGTTGCCCGGAATCGCTGTGCATCCCTGGTGATGCCATGGCTGCGGAACAGGGCCATGCGCTCAGCCAACATGGTGTCGTTGGTGAGCGCAATGCCGCCTTCCCCCGTCGTGACGATCTTGACGGGATGAAAACTGAACACCGTGATGTCCGACCAGCGGCAGCTGCCGACCGGCTCACCGTGATGCGACGCCCCGATGGCATGCGAGGCATCCTCCAGCACCTTGAAGCCAAACTCCTGGGCCAGCGCCCAGATCGCTGCCTGGTCCGTCGGCTGGCCGCTGAAGTGCACAGGCACTACCACTTTGGGCAGCTCGCGGCGCTCCCTGGCGTTGACAAGCTTTTCGCGCAAGCCGGCGACACTGATATTCCAGGTGTGCGGATCGATGTCGACGAAATCGACCTCCGCGCCGCAGTAACGGCCGCAATTGGCGGAGGCAACAAACGTGTTGGGCACCGTCCAGAGGCGGTCCCCCGGACCCACACCGAGCGCCAGGCAGGCGATATGCAAGGCCGACGTGGCGCTGTTGACGGCGACCGCGTAACGCGCGCCGACATGCGCGGCGACGGCCTGCTCGAAGCGGGGGATTGCGGGCCCCTGTGTGAGGAAATCCGAACGCAGGACCTCAACCACGGCATCAATATCCGCTTGGGAGATGTCTTGCCGGCCGTAGGGAATCATCATTTTGCAGCGAGTTGGTTGAAGGACAGGATTTCTTCGATGTTCAGGAAATGCGGATTTTTTCCGGAATGGTATTCAGTGCCCTGCTCGACCGCTTCGCCCTTTTCGCCAATCCCGTTCACGGAGAAATCCATAGACCTGGAGAACTGAATGGTGGGCTTGATCACAAAGTGGTCCGAAAACTCCAGCGTCAGGTGCGAATCGTCCGAGGGACACATGATCTCGTGCAGCTTCTCGCCGGGGCGAATTCCGATGATCTTGTGTGGAAGTTGCGGGGCCATGGCGGTCGCCAGGTCGGACACCTTCACCGACGGGATTTTCGGCACGAAGATTTCCCCCCCGTGCATCCGCTCGAAATTCTTCAGGACGAAATCCACGCCTTGCTGCAGGGTGATCCAGAAGCGCGTCATCCTCGCGTCGGTGATCGGAAGGTGGTCGGCGCCGCTGTCGATCTGCTTCTGGAAGAAGGGGACGACTGATCCCCGCGAGCCCACGACATTGCCATAGCGCACCGCGGAAAACCGCGTCTTGTGCCCACCAGCGACGTTGTTGGCGGCGACAAACAGCTTGTCGGACACCAGCTTGGTCGCGCCGTAGAGATTGATGGGGCTGGCGGCCTTGTCGGTCGACAGCGCGATGACTTTCTCCACGTCGTTTGCCAAGGCCGCGTAAATCACGTTCTCCGCGCCATGGATGTTGGTCTTGATGCATTCCATCGGGTTGTATTCCGCCGCCGGCACCTGCTTCAGAGCCGCAGCGTGAATCACGTAGTCGACGCCCTTCATCGCCTGTATCAGGCGCTCCCGGTCCCGGACGTCACCGATGAAATACCGCATACAGTCCTGGTTGAAGTCCTGCTCCATTTCGAACTGCTTGAGCTCATCGCGGGAATAGATGATCAACTTGTTCGGCTTGTAGCGATCAAGAATGGTTTTGACGTACTGCTTTCCGAAGGAGCCGGTACCGCCCGTGATCAGGATGTTTTTATTGGTGAACATGGTTTTCTACGCGTGGGAAGATGAATGAAATTTAAGAGATAAGAACAGGCTCTTGGCTTGCAGCGAGTGCCATGCGCTGAAAGCTCGGGCTGCTGGCGAGAAGCTCTTCATAGGACCCCTGGGCCACGAGCTTGCCGGCCTCAAGCTGAATAATGGTGTCGCAGTTGCGTACCGTGGTCAATCGGTGCGCGATCATCAGGATCGTCAGTTCCCGATCGAGCCCTTCAATGGCGCTCATGACGGACTGCTCGGTTGCGCTGTCGAGCGCGCTGGTGGCTTCATCAAAAACAAGCACGCTGGCTTGCTTGTATAGCGCGCGGGCGATGCCGATACGCTGGCGCTGCCCGCCAGAAAGGCGCACGCCGCGCTCGCCGACAAGCACGTCGTATCCCTCGCGGCGGCTTTCGATGAATTCGGCGATCTGGGCCTGTGCCGCGGCCTTGCGCACCCGGTCCATGTCTATGGCGGCCTTGGACACGCCGAAGGCGATGTTCTCGGCGAGCGTCGTGTCGGCCAGATAGATCGCCTGCGGCACGTGGGCAATCGAACGCTGCCACGCGCCGACGGACGTGCCGGCGATGATCCGGCCGTCCACGGAAAGCGTGCCTTCCGAGGGCACCAGCAAGCCCATCAGCAGGTCAAGCGCGGTGCTTTTCCCGCTGCCGGTGCTTCCAACAAAACCGACGCGGGAGCCTTTGCGAATCGTCAGATTCAAACCATCGAGCACAAGGGGACCGGCAACGGCATAGCGAAAACTGACACCGCTGAACAGGATGCTGTCGCGCAGTTGCAAAGGCTCCGGCGGCTTGACCCGTGGAAAATCCGCCGGATACGGTTGATCCAGCATTTCCAGCAGCCCGGCCAACGATGCCTGAGCGCCTGTAATGCCGGCCCATGCGCTGTAGCTGAGCTGCAGCGCGGGCAACAGACGCTGTGCGCCGAGAGCCAGCGCGCCCAGCACCGGCAGGGCAACAGCCACACCGCCGGGCTGCCGGCTCAAGCCGTAGGCGAGCGCGGCGATCAGGCCCATACCCACAGCTTCCACCACGAATCGTGGGCTGGCCGCAATAAATACATTGTTACCCTGCGCCCTGCGCAGCGGATGGTCTGCCTGCCGGTACACCTGGCTGTAGACCTCCTGCGCACCGTCCAGCAGCACGTCGCGTATGCCGCCCAAGCCCTCCTGCAGTGCCTTGATGACCTGGGAATACTCGTGGCCTATCCGGTCACTGTTTCGGCGCAGGCGGCGCCTGGCTATCCAGCTGATCGCAAAATAACTGCTTCCGAAACCCGCGATCGCCACCATGGCCACCATCGGATTGATAGCCAACAGCGTTATGGTGATGGCCACAAGCAGAATCGACGAACTAATCAGTGTCAGCAGTTGATAAAGCACGTTCACCGCATCCCCAATCTTGTTGGTGATACTGCTAATGACCTCGCTGCTGTTGCGCGATACGTGAACCGGATATGGCTGGTACAGGGTTCTGCGGTATACCTCAATACTCAGATCCGCGCTGCTGGCAAATGCCAGTCTGGTCGTTACCCACAGCACCAGCATTCGAACCGCTCCGGCGACGACCGCCGCGCTCACAAACGCGATGGTCAAAGGCAGGACCAGTTGGTCGGCCAATGTAATACCCCAGTCTGTGGCAAGGCTCGCGATAAACGGGCGCTTGAAGAGGATCTCGGGCGCAACCAGCACGCCGATGAAAGGAAGCACGATCCCCAAGCTGATGACTTCCGCGGCCGCGCTGATCACCGTGAGGCCCGTCAGAAGCGCGAATTGCCGCCGCCGGCGTTTGCTCAGATGCCCAAGCAGGCGCCCCAGCAATGCCGGAACGGAGTCACGCGCAACTGCGGCGTTCACCCCAGGACTCCCGAAGCGGCGCATGCACAAGAAAAGAATGGACTCGCCATCGCTATACGCTCCCGGCCGAGGGCTTCAATTGCGCACCGGCAACAAAGGCCTGATAGGTCTCTGCCAGTCCGGCTTTCAGGGAAATGCCGGGCGCCCACCCCAATGAAGCGAGCCTGGAGACGTCGAGCAGCTTTCGCGGCGTGCCATCGGGCTTGGTGGTGTCGAATTCGAGACGACCCTGAAAACCGACTACCTGCATGACGGTTTTGGCGAGTTCACCAATGCTCAACTCCTCGCCGCTGCCGACATTCAAATGGGACTGCATGGGCTGCGTGGCGGCTTCGTAGCGCGCACGATCGAGGCCCATCACATGCAGGCTGGCCAGCGCCATGTCATCGACATGCAGGAATTCGCGCTGGGGCGTACCGCTTCCCCAGACCACCACTTTTTCGGCATTCGCGATCTTGGCTTCGTGAAAACGCCGGATCAACCCGGGAATGACATGGCTGTTTTCCGGATGGTAGTTGTCGCCCGGGCCATACAGGTTTGTCGGCATGACGCTTCTGTAGTCGGTTCCGTGCTGCCGGTTATAACTTTCACAAAGCTTGATGCCCGCTATTTTCGCGATGGCATAAGCCTCGTTGGTCGGCTCGAGCTGGCCCATCATCAGGCTGTCTTCCCTCATCGGCTGGGCGGCCAGACGCGGGTATATGCACGACGAACCAAGGAAAAGCAGCTTGCGTATGTCATGCCGCCAAGCCTCGTGAATGATGTTGGCCTGCATCATCATGTTCTCATAGATGAAGTTGGCCGGGTAGCTGTTGTTGGCGTGGATGCCGCCGACGCGCGCCGCCGCAAGGTAGACCTGTTCGATTTTTTCACTCGAGAAAAAAGACCTCACCTGCGCCTGGTCGGTCAAGTCGAGTTCGGCATGGGTGCGCGTGACGATGTTGCGATACCCGCGCGAATTCAGCAGGCGGACAATGGCCGACCCCACCATCCCGCGATGGCCGGCGACGAAGATACGGGCATTCAGATGTTCCATGCTTGTCTACTTCTCGAGGGATATCGCCACGCTGTAGCCGTGGAGTTTCAAAAGCGCATGGCGCCGGGCCTCTTCAAGGTCTTTCGCCACCATCTCCTGCACCATCTCGGCAAATGTCGTCGTCGGCGTCCAGCCCAGCTTGACACGCGCGTTGGTCGGATCTCCCAACAGTGTTTCCACTTCGGTGGGACGGAAGTATTTGGGATCGACGGCGACGATGACCTGCCCCACCTTGGCGCCGCTCGCTTTATCCGAAGTAATGGCGGAGATCACCCCTTTTTCCTCTACACCGTGGCCCTGCCATTCGATTTCGATGCCCAGTTCGCGCGCCGCGACCTCGACGAACTGGCGAACCGAGTACTGCACGCCGGTCGCGATGACGAAGTCTTCCGCTCGCTCCTGCTGCAGCATGAGCCACTGCATCTCGACGTAGTCGCGTGCATGCCCCCAGTCGCGCAGCGCGTCCATGTTCCCGAGGTAGAAAGACTGCTCCAGCCCCTGCGATATGTTCGCCAGCGCCCGGGTGATCTTGCGCGTGACAAAGGTCTCTCCGCGACGCGGGGATTCGTGATTGAACAGGATCCCGTTGCAGGCATAAATGCCGTAAGCCTCCCGGTAGTTGATCGTGATCCAGTAGGCATACAACTTGGCCACCGCATAGGGGCTGCGCGGATAAAAGGGTGTGGTCTCACGCTGCGGTATTTCCTGCACCAGCCCGTAGAGCTCCGAGGTCGATGCCTGGTAAAACCGCGTCTTTTTCTCAAGCCCCAGGATCCGGATCGCCTCGAGCAGCCTCAAGGTGCCCATGCCGTCGACGTCGGCTGTGTATTCGGGCGATTCGAACGACACCGCGACATGGCTCATCGCGCCCAGGTTGTAGACCTCATCGGGCTGCACCTGCTGCATGACGCGCATCAGATTCGACGTATCGGTGAGATCGCCGTAATGCAGAAACATGTGCGGATTGTCCGCGTGAGGATCCTGATAAATGTGGTCAATACGCTCCGTATTGAACAGCGAAGCCCGCCGCTTGATGCCGTGGACATCGTATCCCTTGGCCAGCAGGAACTCTGCCAGGTAAGAGCCGTCCTGGCCGGTGATGCCGGTAATCAACGCTACTTTTCTCATTTTTTATGCCCTGCCATATACGTCGTTAAATCGCTCTATATCGTCCTCGCCCAGATAGCTACCCGACTGCACTTCGATCATTTCGAGGTCCGTCTCACCCGGGTTCTCAAGCCGGTGAATCTCGCCGATGGGGATGTACGTCGACTGGTTCTCGGCCAAGGTGAAAGTTTCCGAGCCCTTGGTCACCATCGCATTTCCCTTGACGACGATCCAGTGCTCGGCGCGGTACTTGTGGCGCTGCAGGCTGAGGCGCCCGCCCGGCTTGACGTTGATCCGCTTGACCTGGAAGCGCTCGCCGCAATCGATGCTGTCATACCAGCCCCAGGGCCGCGACACCTTGCGGTGCAGCGTGGCTTGTGGGCTGTCCAGCGCCGCCAGTTCGGCCACCACAAGCTTGACCTGCTCGGCATGGGTGGCCGCGACGACCAGCAGCGCATCGGGCGTATCAATGATCAGAAGGCCGTCGGTGCCCAGCGCCACCACGGGACGTGTGGGCGCGTGGACGAAGGTGCGCGTGGCTTGCACTGCCAGTCCTTGCCCGCCGACCCTGTTGCCCTGGGCATCCGGTGGCGTCAGTTCCGCAACCGCGTTCCAGCTGCCAACGTCGCTCCAGGCCCCGAAAAAGGGAATGACCACCACGTTACCGCACCTCTCGAGCACGGCGTAGTCGATGCTCTCGGGGCGGCAGGCCGCAAAAGCCCCCGGTTCAGGCCTGAGGAAATGGCCGTCCCGGCTGGCGCCGGCCATTGCGGCCGTGCAAGCTTGCAGGATATCCGGCGCATGCGCATGCAGGGCCGCAAGGAGCACCGAGGCCTTCACCAAGAAGATGCCGGCATTCCACAGGACATTGCCCTGCAGAATCAGCGCCCCCGCCTTGTCAAAGTCCGGTTTCTCGATGAACCGCGTGACCGCAAAGCTTTTGTCCGGATTCGCCGTACCGCGCTCGATGTAGCCATACGCCGTGCTGGGAAAGGTCGGCACCACGCCGAAGGTGACGAACGCGCCGCTGGCCGCGGCCTCGCGGCCCGTCTCGACCATGGCGGCAAAGCCCGAAATGTCCGGAATATGATGATCTGCGGGGCAGAACAGCATCAAGTCGTCCGCCTTGGCGCGAAGGGCGGCCAGCGCCATCGCCGCCGCGGTATTGCGGGCCACGGGCTCGAGGATGACTTCGGCGGCCACACCGGCGCTTTGCATCGCAGCGTCCACTAAGAACCGGTGATCCTCCGCCGCAACGCACATCACCGGGGCGCCTCCATGCGGCGTGCCGAGTTGCGCCACCCGCTCTAGAGTGAGTTCCAGCAAACACTTTTCGCCAATCAAGGGAACAAACTGCTTGGGAAAGCTGCTGCGCGAAAGCGGCCACAATCGGGTGCCGGAGCCGCCACAAAGGACCACGGAAGTAATAGCTGGTTTAACGCTCATGAGTCAGAATTTGAAAGAGTAGGAATGCCACTGCCGGCAAGAATTGCGGACAAATGGTGGGTCATAGCCTACTGCGGAAATGAACGTCAGCGCGGTCCTCTCCAACCTCCCGCTTCAGCAGTTCGATTTCGCGGTTCAAACTCTCGTACTCAGTCAACTTTCGACGGAGAAAGCGCGCAGTCAAATTTGCCTTCTCGGCAATACCCAGCGGAGTCAGTAGATACGCATAAGCCAACTTATTTTGACTATTGCGAAAATTCTGCATTTTAATCAACCCCTTCTCCAACAAGGCCTTAATGCAGTAATTGGTTTTACCCAAACTAACTCCAAGCGCATCAGCGAGCTCGCGTTGATTGAGATGAGGATTTTCTACCAACAATCGCAAAACTTTTAAATAGTTTTCATCTTGGAGGCTGGACATTTGTCAATAATTTCGCGATCTAAGTGAGCTATCATATTTAGCGAAGCCATGCTCCTTCCACGCTCAACGCCGGCAGAAAAACTGGCCCAGAGAACTTTATCGTGTTCAAGCATTGAACGCAGTATATCGCGATGTCAATGTGGAGCGTGTCGCGAAACATTGTGAGCAACAATATAGTTTGTTAAGTTACAACAGGTTAGCTCCACAAAGACGGGGGAACAAGAGACTCTGCGATTGCTATTTGAAGACTCGCACCAAAAAACCTCAAACTCGCTACAACCCTTCTGTAATCTTTATGTCACTAATATATTCATCTACTAAAAGCGATGCTTACAATCGCAAAGCACATTGCGCTGGAATTTCTATTTTTCATCGCGAGTACTATGCCCGCAGAACTACGGATTCCGAGTAATTTGATCATTTAGATCGCAGTCCGTCGATTAGGACAGAGTCCCAGCGGTAAAAATTGTGCCAATCAGTGTTTTCTTATGCTTCTCAGAAATTGCTCAATGATGTTGCTCAAAAGGTTTGTTGCTTGAAGCGCCTATTCGACTTAGTGCTGGCCATCTTGGTCATATCCGTCCTTTCGTTGCCTCTTTTAGTACTGGGCATAACGGTTTGCCTTAGCTCACGTGGCCCTGCACTATATTGGTCTGACCGAGTTGGGCGTCACAACAAGATTTTCAGAATGCCTAAATTTCGGAGCATGCGCCTCGGCACACCAGAAGTTGCTACTCATTTGTTGGCGGATCCATTCAAGCATCTAACTCCAATCGGTCCGTTTCTACGTAAAACAAGCTTGGACGAACTCCCTCAGTTATGGAGCATTTTGACAGGAGACATGAGTTTTGTAGGTCCACGCCCCGCGCTGTTCAATCAGAATGACCTGACCGCATTGAGGACGGAGAAAGGCATCCATACACTGATGCCAGGACTTACCGGTTGGGCTCAAATTAACGGCCGCGACGAATTGCCAATTCCTGAAAAGGTTGCACTAGATATGGAATACCTTCAGAAGCAGTCGTTCTGGTTCGATATCCGTATCTTATGGCTCACAGCACTCAAGGTTGTACTTCGTGATGGGGTCGTACATTAACGACACTTTGGCTAACCTCACAAAACCAATCGCAACAGAATACGACATTTCTGCGAATTAAACGCCAATGCCCCTGAATGCCTGACCATTGAGGTCCTTGTTAGAGAGACTCGGGGCACTATCAATAGGCCACTCAATCGCTAGATCACGGTCATCCCACGCAATACAGCGCTCCAGCGCCGGGGCGTAATAGTCAGTTGTCTTGTACAAAAAGTCGGCACTATCGCTAAGCACCAGAAAGCCGTGAGCAAGGCCTGGCGGCACCCAAAGCTGGCGGTTGTCGTTTTCATTCAACTCCACCCCCACCCA
Source organism: Pseudomonadota bacterium (assembly GCA_040388255.1). Lineage (GTDB taxonomy): Bacteria > Pseudomonadota > Gammaproteobacteria > Burkholderiales > Burkholderiaceae_C > Polaromonas. The sequence goes on from JAZKCE010000007.1 coordinate 17,751, forward strand.
AGCACCAAACGTCGGCGATGCGGGTCGAATATCGACGGCGACGTCGAATACTGCACCCCGCACAACACGAACCAGCTTACCCTGGGGCTGCCCCAACTGGTAATGCAGGCCGCGCAACACTCCCTTGGCCGACCGACTATGGTTGTCTTGCACAAAGGAAAAGTCGGTACCTGTCGCGGTATTGAATGCCTGCTGATTAAAGCTTTCAAAAAAGAACCCGCGCGGATCACCAAACACACGAGGCTCAACGATCAATACATCTGCAATGGAAGTAGGCGTCACTTTCATGGCTGGCCCCGCTCCTTCAGCAGCCGCAAGAGGTACTGGCCATAACCATTTTTAGCCAACGGTGCGGCAAGCTTCTCAAGCTGCCCATCCCCAATAAAGCCGTTGCGCCAGGCGATTTCTTCAAGGCATGCAATTTTGAGCCCCTGGCGCTGTTCGAGCGTCGCAATGAACTGACCCGCATCCAGCAGGCTTTCGTGTGTCCCAGTGTCCAGCCATGCATAGCCGCGCTGCATGATCTGCACCTTAAGCTCGGCGCGCTCAAGATACACTTGGTTCACCGCCGTGATCTCCAACTCGCCCCGGGCACTGGGCTTGATCGATTTTGCGATATCCACAACCTGGGCATCGTAAAAATACAGGCCGGTCACCGCGTACTGGCTCTTCGGTTTGGTCGGTTTTTCCTCGATGCTGCTGGCCTTTCCCGCAACATCGAAAGCAACCACACCATATCGCTCCGGGTCCTGGACATGATACGCAAACACCGTAGCACCCGTCTCGCTAGCATCAGCCTGCATCAACAGCTTGTGCAGGTCATGCCCATAAAAAATATTGTCACCCAACACCAATGCACTGGACGCACCAGCCAGGAATTTCTCACCAATGATGAAAGCCTGTGCCAATCCATCAGGACTGGGCTGCACGGCGTACTGCAGCTTCATACCCCACTGTGAACCATCCCCGAGCAGTTGCTCGAAACGTGGTGTGTCCTGTGGTGTGCTGATTATGAGCACCTCGCGGATGCCAGCGATCATCAGCGTGCTCAGGGGGTAGTACACCATGGGCTTGTCGTATACCGGCAGCAACTGCTTGCTGATGGCAAGTGTGGCGGGATGCAGCCGGGTGCCCGAACCGCCAGCGAGGACTATGCCTTTGCGTTGTGTCATGTGTGGAATATCAGGTGATTTCAGTCAGCATTCGGGAGACACCCAACTGCCATTCAGGAAGCCGCAGCCCAAAGCACCTCTGGAGTTTAGCCGTGTTCAGGCGGGAGTTATACGGACGAACGGCCGGCGTGGGGAAAGCCGTGGTCGGAACCGGGTCCACCGTAGCCGGTGATGCCTTCAGGGTCAAACCGGCCTTTGTCGCATGATCAACAACAAAATGCGCATAACCATGCCATGACGTCTCCCCGGCAGCCGCGACATGGTATGTGCCGCCAAGGTTACCGGAATTGCCAACCGAAGCGCTACGCACCATGTGAGCAGTCACATCGGCCAGCAGGTCTGCGCCTGTGGGTGCGCCGACCTGGTCATTGATCACCGACAGGCGATCACGCTCCTTGGCCAGTCGCAGCATCGTTTTGGCAAAATTGCCGCCGCGCGCCGCATAAACCCAGCTGGTACGCAAAATCAGATGGTTTGCGCATCTGGCCGCGATAAGCCGCTCACCCTCCAGTTTGGTCTGGCCATACACACTGAGCGGGCCGGTCGGATCGGTCTCGTCCCATGGCTTGCTGCCGCTGCCATCAAACACATAGTCCGTTGAATAATGAATCATCCATGCACCAACGGCGTTGGCGGCCTCTGCCAGCACGCCGGGTGCTGCTGCATTGATGGCATATGCGTTGCCTGCATCGCTTTCCGCCCTGTCGACGGCGGTGTACGCGGCCGCATTGACGATCACATCAGGCTGTACAAGACGCACGGTGCCCGCAATGCCATCGAGATTGGCGAGATCGCCGCACAGGTCTGTGCTATGGCGGTTCAACGCAACAAGCTCTCCCAGCGGGCCAAGACTGCGTTGCAGCTCCCAGCCGACCTGGCCATTGGCACCAAACAGCAGTATCTTCAAGCTGCAACCTTTGGTGTCTGGCCGTAATGCAGGGCAGTCCACTCACGGTAGGCACCACTTTGCACATGCATTACCCACTCCGGATTGTCCAGATACCACTGCACCGTTTTGCGAATGCCCGTCTCAAAGGTTTCCACAGGTTTCCAGCCCAGTTCTCGCTGGATTTTTCCGGCATCGATCGCGTAACGTCTGTCGTGCCCCGGGCGGTCTTTGACATGCGTGATCTGCGCCTTGTAGCTCGTGCCACCGGGTTTAGGCCGCAGCTCGTCGAGCAACCCGCAAACCGTGTGAACGATGTCGATATTGGGCTTTTCATTCCAGCCCCCCACGTTGTAGACCTCACCCAATTTGCCGGCCTCAAGGACACGGCGGATGGCGCTGCAATGGTCCTTGACATACAGCCAGTCACGCACCTGCAGGCCATCACCGTACACAGGCAGATCCTTCCCTGCCAGTGCGTTGACGATCATCAGGGGAATCAGTTTTTCAGGAAAATGGTAAGGGCCATAGTTGTTGCTGCAATTCGTGGTGAGTACCGGCAGGCCATAGGTGTGGTGATAGGCGCGGACAAGATGGTCGCTTGCCGCTTTGCTGGCCGAGTAGGGACTGTTGGGCTCATAGCGGTGGGCCTCCGAGAAGGCGGCGTCGCCCCGGCCCAGGGAACCGTAGACTTCGTCGGTGGACACATGCAGAAAGCGGAAACCATCCCTGTCCTGGCCTGCCAGCCCCCCCCAGTAAGCCCGCACAGCCTCCAGCAGGTGAAAGGTGCCCACGATATTGGTCTGGATGAAGTCTTCCGGTCCGTGAATAGACCGATCCACATGCGACTCGGCCGCAAAATTGAGAATCGCCCTCGGCCGGTGGGTGGCCAGCAACTCGCCAACGAGCCCGGCGTCCCCGATATCACCCTTTACAAAGACCTGGCGTGGATCCCCCTGCAGAGAAGAAAGATTCTGCAGGTTGCCGGCATAGGTCAGCTTGTCCAGGTTGATCACAGGCTCGTCGGACTGCGCAAGCCAGTCAAGTGCAAAATTGGCGCCGATAAAGCCGGCGCCGCCGGTGACGAGAAGCATGGGAATCCTTGTTTGACAATGCCGTTAAAGCTGCTGGCAAATTATCCCATGCCTATTGCGCACACAGGGTTCGACCCGAACCCCGGCAGGATCAGAAGTGAATCCCGCGCATCATCTGCTGCATCGCCACCGCCTCTGCCGACAACTGCGGCTTGGAGGCCTTGTCGCCCGGCTTGGCACCCTTTGCTGCCGAGGAGTCAGGGAACATGCGAAAGCTGGTGTTCATGGCAATCTGGGCGATGCGCGGCACCAGGGCGTGCATGACCTGGCCGGTGATGCCCAGGCGGGTGGCAATGCGGACAGGCTTGGTGATGCAGGCGTCGGCAATCATGTCGGCGGCTTCTTCTGGTGACAGCGTCGGTACGTTGTTGTACAGATTGGTCGGGGCAATCATGGGCGTGCGCACCAGCGGCATGTTGATGGTGGTAAAGCTGATGCCCACATCGGCAAACTCGCTGGAGGCGCAGCGCGTCCAGGCGTCCAGCGCCGCCTTGGAGGCCACATAAGCCGAGAACCGCGGCGCATTGGTCAGCACGCCGATGGAGCTGATATTGACCACATGGCCCTTGCGTTTGGCCGCCATGCCGGGCAGCAGGCCCATGGTCACGCGCAGGCAGCCGAAATAATTGAGCTGCATGGTGCGCTCGTAATCGTGAAAACGGTCGTAGCTGGCCTCGATGGCGCGGCGGATGGAGCGGCCTGCGTTATTGATCAGGAAGTCAACGCCACCGTATTTCTCTACCAGTTCCCTGATAAAGCGGTCGCAATCTGCCATGTCCGCAATGTCCGCTGCATAGGCAACAAAGTTATAGCCCTTGGCCTTGGCCTCCTTGCAGGCTTCATCAAGCTTGTCCTGGTCACGGCCGCAAATGATGGTGATGGCGCCGGCATCGGCAAACTTGTGCGCGGCGGCCAGGCCAATGCCTGACGAGCCGCCGGTCACCAGCACCACCTTGCCGTTGACCGTGCCTTTCAGCGAGCGGTCAATGTGCAGGTCGGGGTCGAGATGGCGCTCCCAGTAATCCCACAGGCGCCAGGCGTAGTCCTTGAGGTTGGGGCATTCAATGCCCGAGCCTTTCAGCGTAGCCGTCATGTCGCGACTGTCAAAGCGCGTCGGGTAGTTGACAAAAGTCAGCATGTCTTCGGGCAAGCCCAGGTCGGCCAGCACGGCGTTGCGGATACGGCGCACCGGGGCCAGTGCCATCAGGCTCTTTTTAACGCCGCGCGGGATAAAACCCAGCAACGCGGCATTCACAAACAGGTTCATCTTGGGCGCGTGGGCGGCGCGGCTGAAGATATCCAGCACGTCGCCAACCCGGTAGCCCACCGGGTCCACCAGGTGGAAGCATTTTTTGGCGATGCCGGTCTTGTGGCTGATGTGGTCCAGCGCATCGACCACAAAATCAACCGGCACGATGTTGACGCGCCCACCTTCCAGCCCCACGGCCGGCATCCAGGGCGGCAGCAGCTGGCGCATGCGCTGTATCAGCTTGAAGAAGTAGTAGGGCCCGTCAATCTTGTCCATCTCGCCGGTGCTGCTGTCACCCACCACCATGGCCGGCCTGAAGACAGTCCAGGGCACCTTGCATTCCTTGCGCACGATTTTTTCGCTCTCGTGCTTGGTCCGGAAATACGGGTGTTCGTAGTTCTCGGCCTCTTCAAACATGTCCTCGCGGAACACGCCTTCGTACAGGCCGGCTGCAGCGATGGAACTGACGTGATGGAAGTGCCCGGCTTCAATCGCCTTGGCAAACTCGACCGTGTTGCGCGTGCCGTCAATATTGACCGCGATCTGGCTGTCCTCGTCGGCACCCAGGTCATAAACCGCAGCCAGGTGATAGAAGTGGCCCACCTGCCCCTTGAGCTTTTTGATGTCCTCGGCGCTGACGCCGAGCTTTTTGCTGGTCAAGTCGCCATGCACGGCGATGGCCCTTGTCGCGCCGACACCCCAGTACTCCCTGAGCGCCGCGACTTTGCCTGCGCTTTCCTTGCGGATCAGGAAATGAACGGTCGTCCCTTTTCGGTCCAGGAGTTTTTTCACCAGGCGTTTACCAATGAAGCCGGTGGCTCCGGTGACGAAATAATGCGTTGTCATGGTTGTGGTGTCTTTCGCTGAACGGCAAATCAAAGCCTGATTCTTGCTTGAATCCGGGTGCGCCCTATTCAGCAAAAACCCGCGCTCAGCCCTTCCTGACCGGCTTTTCCATAGAGCCGCAAGCCTAGCGTTCTAGAAGCCGGCCCCTAAATGTTGGCGCGCGCAGGGCTTACATTTCCGGATGTGCATGGCATGCCCGCCGCGCAAGAATCCAATCCCATCACCCGTCAGGAGTACACCATGGTCAAAAAACTGCAAAAAATGAGCGACGATAAAAAATCGGGTCCACAACTGTCCGGCGCGGTCAAAGAGTCAGCCCAGCAAATCTGGCTGGCCGGCCTGGGCGCCTTCTCCAAGGCACAGGAAGAAGGCGGCAAGGTTTTTGAGACCCTTGTCAAGGAAGGCCTGTCTATCCAGCGCAAAACGCAGGCCGCTGCCGAAGAGAAAATCTCCGAAGCCACCAGCAAGATGGCCAATATGGCAACCGACATCCAGTCCAAGGCCGGCCACCAGTGGGACAAGCTGGAAACCATTTTTGAAGACCGCGTGGCTAAGGCCCTGAACAAGCTCGGCGTGCCTTCGGCCAAGGACGTGGAAGTCCTGATTGCCCGGATTGACGAACTCAACCGGAATGTGCAAAAAATGAGTGCCAAGGCACCCGCCGCTAAGACGGCTGCCAAACCCCCAGCCAAAAAAGCCGCAACGCCAGCGGCGAAACGCCCGGCCGCACGCAAAACGGCTTAAACGCCAGCTGCTTTTAAAAAAGGGACCCATAGTCCCTTTTTTTACGCCTGCACTTGCAGCCCTCCTTCATCGCCTGCTCACACTTTGCTGCAGAGCAGCAATTTTTAAAACAGCAGCCGTCTACACTTTTAAGCCATGGCCTCTGCAAAGCTTTCTAAAAACAAACGCCCCAACCATAAGCCCCGTATTGGCTTGGCGCTGGCAGGCGGCGGTCCGTTGGGCGCTATTTACGAGATAGGCGCGCTCTGCGCGCTGGAAGAATCCCTGCAGGGCCTGTCCTTCACAGAATTGCACCATTACGTCGGCGTTTCCGCCGGGGGCTTTATCGCCGCGGGCCTGGCCAACGGCATGACGCCGCGCGAGCTGTGCGCCGCCTTTATTGAAAACGACAACGAGGTCTCGGAGGTCTTTGACCCCGCCTGGCTGATGGTGCCCGCTTATGGCGAGTTTTTGCGCCGCGGCATCATGCTGCCCGGGCTGGTGGCATCAGCCTTGTGGCGCGCCACACTGGGCGGCAAATCCCTGCTGAACGCCGCCGAGGCCCTCGGGCCGGCCCTGCCCACGGGCATTTTTTCCAATGACGAGATCGACACGCGCCTGGCCAAACTGTTTTCAAAACCCGGCCGCACCAATGACTTTCGCAAGCTGGGCACGCGCCTGACCTTGGTCGCCACCAATCTCGACAACGGTGACTCAGCACCTTTCGGCCAGCCGGGCTGGGACCATGTGCCGATTTCCAGGGCCGTGCAGGCCAGTTCAGCCCTGCCCGGCCTGTTCCCGCCGGTGGAAATTGACAATCATTATTTTGTCGATGGCGCGCTCAAAAAGACCATGCACGCCGGCGTGGCGATGGATGAAGGCATGGACCTGATGTTTTGCCTGAACCCGCTGGTGCCCTTCAACGCCACGCATACGCCGGAACTGGCCATGGACCAGCGTGTCATGCGACGCGGCCTGCCGCGCGAAAAGCAGGCCATCCCGCGCATCATGAGCGGCGGCCTGCCCGCCGTGATGAGCCAGACCTTTCGCGCCATGATCCATTCGCGGCTGGAGCTCGGCATGAAACACTACGAACACGCCTACCCGGACACCGACATCGTGCTGCTGGAACCCGACCACCGCGACACCGACATGTTCCTGGCCAACACCTTCAGCTACGGCCAACGCCGCGAAATGGCCGAACACGCCTACCAAAAGACCCGGCAGATGCTGCGCTCCAGAAAAACCACCCTGTCGGCCAAGCTGGCCCGTCACGGCGTGTCGCTGAACATGGCGGTGCTAAACGACCCCAAACGCCACCTGGTGGCTGCACGGCCCGCGGCCACACGCGTGGGCCGGGCCATTGCCTCACTCGAAGAGGTCATGGAAGACCTGAGCCACGCGCTAAACCCCGCCATGCGTGCTTTCGCCTGAGGCTCCAATTCCGTTTCCAAATCATTCGTGAACGCGAAGGCGAAGCGCAGACAGTACAAACGTACGGCCAGCGAAGCCGACAAAGTGCGCGGATGATTTGGAAATGGAATAAGCTGCTCGACTTCCCTAGTTCCCGGCAAACAGTCGCTGGGTTAGAGTGATGCAAAGCTTCCAAAAAAACACGAGGTAGACAACATGGCGAAAAAAGCGCCTCGGCGCACCGCAGAGCGCATCCTGGAAGTCACGCTGGACCTGTTCAACCGCTTTGGCGAGCCCAATGTGTCGACCACGCTGATCTCGGCCGAGCTCGGCATCAGCCCCGGCAATCTGTACTACCACTATCCCGCCAAGGACGAGCTGATCAACTCGCTGTTCGACCGCTATGAACGCGCCCTGAGCGAGCTGCTCAACGCCAGCGACGGCGTGCGCGACGTTGAAGACGCCTGGTTTTTCATGCACACGCTGTTTGAGCTGATCTGGCAATACCGCTTTTTGTACCGCGACCTGAACGACCTGCTGAGCAAAAACCGCCGGCTGGAAACCCACTTCCAGTGGGTGCTGAAAAACAAGACCCGCTCCGTCAAGGCCCTGCTCGACGGCATGGGCCGCTCCGGCGCCATGTCCATAGATTCACGCGAGGTCGAAGCCACCGCCACCAGCATGGTGGTGGTGCTGACCTACTGGCTGAGTTTTGAATACGTGCGCGACCCGCGCAATGCGCTGGAGCCCGGCAACGCCCAGGCCGCCCTGCTGCGCGGCGCGCACCACGTGCTGAACCTGCTGATACCTTACCTGGAACAGGGCCAGCGCATGCATTTGCAGGCACTGGTGGGCGCCTACAGCACACCCGCCAACAGCCCGGCCACCAGCGGTAAATAAGGGCAAAACCAGTTTGACCAATCTGGACGCCACAACAAACAGTTAAACCCGAAGGAGACAAAAAATGGCCAAATGGACCGCATTTCCCCATGCCGGCGACTATGCATTTGACGCAGCCAGCCTGAAAAAGAACTGGGCCCGCCTGCACCAGGGCGACTGCGAGCCCCTGCCCAAGGACGCCGCGGTACTGGAGGCCTGGGTGCTGTTTCATAACGGCGAGTTCCAGAAGGCGTTTGACTCGGGTGTCAAGGCCGGTGGCCATGGCCTCACGGTCGCCAACAAGGCGGCCGGCATTTACGCCAACTACCTGGAAACCAAAGAAAAGGCCAAGCTCGAGATGTTCATGGAAGTCGCCGGACGCGCCGAAGCGCAGCAGGCCGACGACCCGAAAAACGCCAATGCCTGGTACTGGCAGGCCTACGCCCTGGGCCGCTATGGCCAGGGCATCAGCGTGGCCAAGGCGCTGGCGCAGGGCCTGGGCAGCAAGGTCAAAAATTCATTGGAGCAGGCCATCAAGCTGCAGCCCAAACACGCCGACGCCCATATCGCGCTGGCGGCCTTTCATGCCGAGGTCATAGACAAGGTCGGCTCGCTGATAGGCGGCATGACCTATGGCGCCAAAAAAGACACCGGCCTGACCTTGTTCAAGGAAGCCCTCAAGCTCAACCCCGGCTCGGCGATTGCGATGGTTGAATACGCCAACGGCATGGTCATGCTTGAAGGCGACAAAAAAATGAAGGAAGCCACCAAACTCTACGAACAGGCCGCGACCAGCAAGCCGCTGGATGCGGCCGAGAGGCTGGATGTGGAGATGGCCAAGGCTGAACTGGAAGATTAAGCTTTCCCGCCACCGCCCAAAAGCCCGCGCGCCGCAAGGTTCGCGGGCTTTTTGACAGCTGTCCCTTGAGTTTTTATGTTTTTAAGCGCCGTTCAATGGCTCGCGCCACCCGGTCACGCAATTTCGGTGCTGGCCACCAGCCCGCGCATAAAGGCCTCGCAGCGCGCCAGTTGCGCCAGGCTGACAAACTCGTCGGGCTGGTGCGCCTGGTTGATGCTGCCGGGTCCGCACACCACGGTGGGAATGCCTGCGCTTTTGAAGAGCCCGGCCTCGGTGCCGAAGGCGACCAGCGTGGTGCGGTCCTCACCCGCCAGGCGCTGTGCCAGGTGGGTCACGGCATCATTGGCCGAACCGAGGAAGGCCGGCACTTCGCAAATCGTTTCAAAGCTGAAGCCGGCCTCTGGTGCTATCTTTTTCATAGCTGGTTGCGCCCGCTGCGCAAAGGCCACAACCTCTTTTTGCATTAAAAGTGCGTCGGCGGTGGGCAGGTTGCGGAATTCATAGCGGAACTCGGCGTCGCGCGGCACCACGTTGTCTGCAATGCCACCATGGAACTGGCCGACGCTGGCGGTGCTGAAGGGCACGTCGAAACCCTCATACCTGGGCTCGTTCGCCTCAAAACCCTCGGCCATGTCGCGCAGCTTGCCGACCACACGCGCCGCCATTTCAATCGCGTTGACGGATTGCGGCGTCAGCGAGGAATGCGCCTCCTTGCCGCGCACGCAGCATTTGTAGCGGTACACACCCTTGTGCGCGGTGGCCGGCACCATGTTGGTCGGTTCGCCGACGATGCAGGCCAGCGGCCGGATGCCGGCGTCCTTCATGTCGGCAATCAGCTCCTTCACACCCATGCAGCCGACTTCCTCGTCGTAGCTCAGCGCCAGGTGGACCGCAAAGGGCGCTGTTGAATTTAAAAAATCACCGGCATGGGCCAGTGCCATGCCTATAAAACCCTTCATGTCGCAGCTGCCGCGGCCATAAAGTTTGCCGTCCCGCACAGTGGCCGAAAGCGGGTCCAGCGTCCAGTCCTGGCCGTCCCAGGGCACGGTGTCGGTGTGGCCCGACAAAATGATGCCGGCCGGCTTGCCTTCGCCCAGCGTGGCAAACAGGTTGGCCTTGGTCTTGTCGGCACTCAGGGTGATGCGGCTGGCCACGCCGAGTTTTTTCAGTTCGTCGCGTACAAAGTGGATCAGCGCCAGGTTGGAGTTGTGACTGACGGTGTTCATCCGGACCAGGGTCTGGATCAGTTGCAGGGCTTGCGCGGAGACGGGGGGTGATGCAGGGCTCATCGCTCCATTTTGGCCGATCCGGCCGGCCTGCGCCGGCGGCGCTCGGGTATGCTCAAACCCTGCTTCCTCCATCACCCAATATGCCTTCTGTCTCCCTGCCAGCGCTGATCAGGCTTATGCGGCCGCACCAGTGGCTGAAAAACGCCTTTGTTTTTGCCGGCCTGGTGTTCAGCCAGTCGTGGCGCGACGGTGCCGTGCTTGAGCGCGTGCTGATTGCCTTTGCGGCGTTTTGCTGTGTCTCCAGCATGGTTTACATCCTCAATGACTGGCATGACCGCGCCAGCGACGCGCTGCACCCCAGCAAGCGGCATAGGCCGCTGGCCAGCGGCGCGGTGCCCGTTCCCGTGGGACTGGCACTGGCGACGCTGCTGCTGGCGGCCGGCGTTTGGACAGCGTCCGGCAGCCGTGCGCTGCTTTTCCTGCTGGGCATCTATGTGCTGCTCAACCTGGCCTATTCCTGGCGGCTCAAGCAGGTGCCGGTGGTGGATGTGTCCATCATCGCCTCGGGTTTCATGCTCAGGCTGCTGGCCGGAACCTGGGCCGTCGGCATCCCGCCCTCGCGCTGGCTGCTGCTGACCGGCATTTTTGTGGCGCTGTTTTTGGGATTTTCCAAACGCAAGGCCGAGAGTTTTCACAGCGAGGCCAGCCAGCGCGCCGTGATGGCGCATTACCCCGCCGCCTTGCTGGACACCTTTATGGCCGTCGCCATGACCGCCACCCTGATCACCTACAGCCTGTTTGCCACCAGCCCGGAAGCGCAATTCCAGCACGGTGAGCGCCTGCTCTACACCGTGCCGGTGGTCATTTTCGGCATGCTGCGCTACACCTACCAGGTGCACCGGGGCCGCGGCGAAGACGTGGCGCGCGACCTGCTGCGCGACCCCTGGATACTGGCGGCCGGCCTGTGCTGGCTGGCGATCTTTCTGAGCCGCTGGCTGTGACGCCCGGGGCCGCACCCGCACCAACCGGGCGTTTGCCGGTCAAACAGCTGCTGCTGGTGCTGGGCGTGGTGGCCACGGTTTATGCAGTGGCCCTGCTGGTCTGGGGCGACAGGCCCAAAACCTCGCTGGCGGTCCTGTGGTCATGGACGGGCCTGCAGGCCGCCGCCCTGTGTTTGCTCAACTACCTGCTGCGCGGTCTGCGCTGGCGTTTGTGGATGGCGCATTACGGGCGCCGTTTCGGCTGGCTCGAAGGCCTGCGTTTGTACCTGGCGGGTTACGCCTTTACCCCGACACCGGGCAATATCGGCGAGGCGGTGCGCGGCCTGATGCTGGCGCGCCAGCCCTTGGGCACGGCGCAAAGCCTGGCGATTTTCGGTGCCGAGCGGCTGGCCGATCTGCTGTGCCTGCTCTTGCTGTGCCTGCCCGTGCTGGGCTGGGCACTGGGCCTGGGTGCCGTGCAGGCGGCGCCAAAACTGCTGGCCGGTTTGCTGGTGGCCGGGGTATTGGCCCTGGCGCTGCTCGCGGGCCTGTTTTTCAAATACCGCCGCCGCTTGCTGCAGCGCTTGACCTGGCTGCATGAAGCCTGGCGCTGCCTGGCCGTGCGCCCCCTGCGCTGGTTTGCCCTGACGCTGTTGGCCTGGGCGGCGCAAGGTGTTGCCATGTGGCTGATTTGCCGGGCGCTGGATGTGCAACTGCCCCTGCTGACAGCCATGGGCTTTTACGCGCTGGCCATGGTGGCCGGTGCCCTGTCAGCCCTGCCCGCAGGTTTGGGCGGCATGGAGGCCGTGCTGACGGGTTTGCTGGTGCTGCAGGGCACCACGCCCGGGCAGGCCCTGGGCATCACAGTCCTGGTGCGGCTGCTCACCCTCTGGCTGGCGGTGGCCATAGGGGTATTGGCCTTGCTTTATAGTGCCGCCATTCGCAAAGACATAAGCCTTTCATGACCCTGAACAAAGACACTGCCGACATCACCCTGGTGACCCGCTGGCTGCTGGCCGCCGGGCTGGCCTCGCTGCTGCTGCGCGCCTGGATCGCCAGCACCTTCCCCGTCACCGGCGACGAGGCCTTTTTTTACTGGTGGGGCGTTTACCCGGACTGGGGTTATTCGGACCATCCGCCCATGGTGGGCTGGCTGATTGCGCTGATGCGCGCAACCTTCGGCGACAGCCTCTGGTCCATCCGGTTGCCGGTGGTCTTGCTGCCACTGGGTTTGGGCGCCGCGATGTGGTGGGGGCTCAAGGGCGTTGACAGGCTCCGCGCCGCCTGGGCCGTGCTGTTTTTCTGGCTGGCGCCGCTGAACTGGCTCAACACCCTGATCACCACCGACACGCCACTGATCTTCTGGTCCGTGTTGTCGGTTGCCGCGCTAATGCGCGCCGAGCGCCGCGAGCAGCTGGACCGGGCCGCTTATGGCCTGTATGCGCTGTCGGGGCTGTTTCTGGGCTGCGCGTTTTTATCCAAGTATTTCTCGGTGGTGCTGGGCCTGACCTACCTTGTGTACTTTGTGCTCTACCGCCGCCAGCGGCTGGCCGGTTTTGCCCTGCTGGTGCTGTGCGCCCTGCCCGGCCCGGCCATCAACATTGCCTACAACATGTCGCATGGCTGGTCCAACATCATGTTCAATGTGTACAACCGCAATGAAGCCGAGGTGTTTGAGTGGCGCAAACCACTGACCTATATCGGCATGATGCTCTACCTCATCACGCCCGCAGCGGTGTGGATGGCCGTCAAATACCGCAAGGCACTGATCGCCACGGCGCGCGACGCCTCCCCGGTGCTGCGCCTGCTCGCCTGCCTGGTGGTGGTGCCGCTGCTGTTTTTTGCGCTGCTGTCGGCCAAGAAGGTGATAGGCCTGCATTGGGTGTTGTCGTTTTATCCCTTCGGTTTTGCGCTGCTGGCGTTTGCCGTGCCGCTGGGCAAACTCAGGGCCACGGCCATAGGGCTGGCCGTGTTTGCCGGCCTGCATGTGCTGCTGGTTGCCGGTCTTTATACAACCACGCTGGAGACCTGGCGCACGCTTGCGCCTTTGTCAAAGCTCTACCCGCAGGTCATACGCAGCTACAAAACAGCTGAAATCCTCAAACAGATTGACAGTCCGGGCACGGTGCTGATGGCAGAGTCCTATACCCCCGCATCGCTTTACGGTTTTGAGCGGCGCCAGTACATGCCGGTGTTTGGCGTCGGCCGCTTCCATGCGCGGCAGGACGACATGCTGGTGGACTTTTCGCTCTACCAGGGCAAAACCATTCGTGTCATCACGGCAGGCCCGCCCAACCTGGACGAGTTCAAGCCATATTTTGATTCTGTACGCGTGCTCACCTTCACGCAAAACGAGGTGCCGTTTTATGCCGTTGAAGGAACAGGTTTCAAATACGAGGCCTATCGTCAAGGCGTGCTGGGCACCATCTTCAAACGCTTTTACAACATACCGCGCGCCTTGCCGATGACGGGTTGCCCGTTTTGCGAACGCTACTGCGGCCAGGTGCGATGCACGCAGACACCCGCACCGTAGCCGCCTTCGACTTTGACGGCACGCTGACCCGGCGCGACACCTTCATGCCGTTTCTGGCGCGCGGCCTGGGCTGGCCGCGCTTTGCGCTGGCCCTGCTCACTTGCTCGCCCTGGCTGGCCGGGTACGCCCTGCGGCTGGTGCGCAATGATGTGGCCAAGCAGCGGCTCATGCTGGCAACACTCAAAGGGAAAAGCATGGCGGACATGGAGAACTGGACCACCCAATGGCTGGCCCGCGACTTCCCCGGCCAGCTGCGCGAGGACGCCATGGCACGGCTGGCCTGGCACCAGCAGCAGGGGCATTGCTGCGTGATGGTCAGCGCATCGCCCGACATCTACCTGCCGCGCGTGGCCGGGCAACTCGGGTTTGACGGACTGCTTTGCACGGAAATGGCCGTGGAAGGCAGCCGCCTGACCGGCCTGATGCGCACGCCCAACTGCCACGGCGAGCAAAAGGTGGTCCGGCTGAAAGCCTGGCTGGCGGAGCGCTTTGGCGCTGATGCTGCGGATAAGCTGACGCTTTATGCCTATGGCGATACGTCCGGGGACAAGCCCATGCTGCGTATGGCTGGTCATGCTTGGTATCGGGGGGAGCCTTGGGATGGGGATTCCCGGGTTTGAACCGAAAGTGCTTCTGGTCAGCTTCGGGTGGGCGCAGACACAAATGGCATTAAAAATAAACCAGATCAACCCTTGACCTGCTTAACCGGCCTCTTCCACCCAGCCAAACTGATCTGCTTGCCACGCGCAACACTCAACGACTCCGGCGGCGTGCTTTTGGTGATGGTCGAACCACCGCCCACCGTGCCGCGCGCACCAATCGTCACCGGCGCCACCAGCACGCAGTTGCTGCCGATATGCACGTCATCTTCAATCACGGTGCGGTGTTTGTTGGCGCCGTCGTAGTTGGCCGTGATGCTGCCCGCGCCGTAGTTGACGCGCTCGCCCACCGTGGCGTCGCCCAAGTAGGCCAGGTGGTTGGCCTTGGCGCCTTTGGCCAGGGTGGAGTTCTTGACCTCCACAAAATTGCCTATGTGTACTTCGGCGCCCAGTTGCGCGCCTGGCCGCAGGCGGGCGAACGGTCCGATCAGCGCGCCCTCGCCAACCTGCACACCGAGCTTTTCGCCATCGATGTGCGTGAAGGGGTGAATCACGGCACCGGCGCCTATGACGCAGTTGGCGATCACGCAGTTGGCGCCCACGCGCACGCCGGCCGCCAGGCTGACACTCCCTTCAAACACGCAGTTCACATCAATCTCGACATCCTGGCCGCACACCAGCGTGCCGCGCACGTCAAGGCGCGCAGGGTCGGCCAGGCGCACGCCCTGCTCCATCAGGGCCACGGCCTGCCGCTGCTGGTAAATGCGCTCCAGCTCGGCCAGCTGCACCGGGCTGTTGACACCGGCGACCTGTGCCGCGTCAAGTATCTGGTACGCAACCACGGCCACGCCGTCGGCAACCGCGAACTTCACGATGTCGGTCAGGTAGTACTCGTTCTGCGCGTTTTGGTTGTCCAGCCTGGCCAGCCAGCTGCGCAGCAGGCGCGTCGGCACGGCCATGATGCCGCTGTAGATCTCCTTGATCTTTCGCTGCTCCTCAGTTGCATCCTTGTGCTCGACGATGGCACGCACCTGCGCAGAGGCTTGGCTACCAGTCCGCACGATGCGTCCATAACCCGTGGGATCGGCCATGGCGAGCGTCAGCAGCGCCAGCCGCTGGCCGTCGCACTGGTCGATCAGGGCCTGCAAAGTCGCGGCCTGGGTCAGGGGCACATCGCCCGACAGCACCAGCGTGATACCGTCGTCAGCCAGCAGGGGCACGGCCTGCTGCACCGCGTGGCCGGTGCCCAGTTGCGGCTCCTGGCGCGCGAACTTCAAGTCAAAAGTGCTCGCAGCCCCCGTCATCATTGCGCAGGCCGCTTCAACTTCTATAGCACCATGCCCCGTGATCACCACCGCCTGGCGCGCCGATACGCCTGCAGCACAATCCATCACATGCGCCAGCAGGGCGCGGCCGCCCAATCGGTGCAACACTTTGGGCAGCGTGCTTTTCATCCGCGTGCCTTTGCCTGCGGCCATGATGACGACATCAATTGGGAGTGCCATGCGTTTTCCTGTGAGTTCTTTGATTTGTTGGATTTATGGATGTCCAGCCCCAAAAGCGGCTGCGGCAGGACTGCTTCGTATGACCCGAATTATCAGCCTGCTCGCCCTGGCCAGCCTGCTGCAGGCCTGCAGCGCCGTCAAGATTGTCTACAACCAGGCCCCCGACCTGGCTTATTGGTACCTGGACGGCTATGTGGACTTCAGCGAAAAACAAAGCCTGCAGGTCAAGGAAGACCTTGCCAGGCTGCTGGCCTGGCACCGGCAAACCCAGTTGCCGGGCTACATAGATACCCTGCAAAAGCTGCAGCGGCAAATGCCCGCAGACATGGACGCGGCGCAGGCCTGCGAGATGTTTTTTGATGTGCGCCGCAAACTGCTGGCCGTCTCGACCCAGGCTGAACCCGCGGTGCTGGCCCTGGCGGGCACGCTGGAAGCCGGCCAGCTGGCGCAGATGGAGCACCGCTTTGCCAAAGGCAACACGGACTATCGCGAGGATTTTGTGGAAGGCACACCCAAGGCCAGGCGCCACAAGCGCTACAAACAGGCCGTGAACCGCGCCGAGATGCTCTACGGGCGGCTGGGCGACAAACAGCTGGGTTTGATCGGCCAGGCCATAGACCAGTCGCGTTTTGATGCGGCCTTGTCGTATGCCGAAAGAGTGCGCCGCCAGCAGGATGCCTTGCAAACCCTGCGCACGCTGGCGGCGAACCGTTCAACCGCGGCAGACACACCCGAAAAAACCCGCGACGCCATGCGCGCGCTGTTCGAGCGCTCACTCAATTCACCCGATGCGGTTTACCGCGATTACCTGGAAAAACTGACACAGGACAACTGCAAGAATTTTGCCGACCTGCACAACAGCACCACACCGGCCCAGCGCTTGCGGGCGGTTGAAACCCTGAACAGCTACGAGCAGGATTTGCGGACTTTGGCGGCCCTGAACAAGGGCTGAAACCCATCCTGGCTATCGCCACGCCGGTGCCTGCCAGCGGGCTCAGTTGCCCAGCACCTGTGGAGGCGTCACCGGCCGGATCGGGTTGACTACGCCAACGCCTTCGCCGATCTGGCGGGGCGCCTGAAACTCCTGCGAACCGCTGCTTTGCTGCTGCTGGCGGTTCATGACGCGCTGCGGTTGTTGCTGCTGTTGCTGGCGGGGTGGCGACGTGGAATGCGGGGTGTTCATGCGGCTCTCCTTGGCGTGCGGCGATGTCCTTGCACAAACCCCGGGACCGGCATGCGGCGGCATCCTGCCGGCGCATGGTCCTGAAAGCTTGTGGCGAAAGACCAGCTTAGGAGCAAGCCCGGGGCGGCCTTGTCAGTCCGCCTGATGGCTTTTTGTCAGCGGCGTCCTACAGCAGCAGAGCGCGCCCAAAACCGCCTCAGTTCTGCAGCGCTGCCCACATGTCCTTATCGCGCTGGGCCGTCCAGATGCGCGGGTTCTTGATGCCTTTGGCCTCGTCGTAGGCACGGCTCACGTCAAACGGCAGGCAGTGTTCGTAGATAAACACATGACCAAAAACCGGGTCCATGCTTTTGCGGGTGTGGCTCATCGCCGCTTTCAGGTCCATGCCGGCGGCGGCGGCTTCCTTGCCGGCCTGGTACAAGGTTTCCACCCAGCGTTTGGTGTAATCCAGCGCCTTGTTGACATTGGCTGCGCCCTTCATGGCCTCGCCGCGGCCCGGCACAATCGCCTCGGCCTTCAGCGCGCGCAGCGCTTCGAGTGTGGCCGGCCATTCCTCCAGCTGCGCGTCGCCGGTGTAGACGCCGGCTTCGTATTCCACCAGGTCGCCGGAGAACAGCACCTTTTCCTCAGCCACCCAGGCAATCGTGTCGCCGCGCGTGTGCCCGTAGCCGGGTTGCCAGACCTGGACCTTGACGCCGCCCAGGTCCAGCACCAGCTTGCCGGGCACCTCGCCTTTGGTGGCGTCACCACCGCCTATCACCAGCGTTGGCCAGGTCAGGCCGGGCACGCTCTCGGCGTTCTGGAACAGGCGCGGAAAACGCTCCATCTCGCTTTGCATGTCTTCGGCGCCGCGCTCCACGATCAGCTCGTAAGTGCCCTGGCTGGCGATGACTTCGGTTGCGCCCTCGGCAATGTAAGCGCTGGCGCCCAGCACGCGCACCGCGTGGTAATGCGTCAGCAGCACATATTTGATGGGCTTGTCGCTGACGCTGCGGATGCGGGCAATCAGGTCCTGCGCCATGGCCGGCGTGGCTGTGGCGTCGCTCACCATGATGAATTTGTCACCAATGATCACGCCAGAATTGGGATCACCTTCGGCGGTATAGGCCCAGCAATGCGCGCTGAGCTGCTCAAAAGTGATGGTCTTGTCCGTGAGGTCGGATTGGGATGCAAAAGCTTTGGACATGGGATGGCGTGGCTTTCCTGGTTTTTTTGGGGTGGGGATTGTTTTTTAATTTTACTTAATCGTAATTCATTACGCATTGTTAAATTACTGGGATTTTCCCGCTTTACCGTCACGCCGCGCCGTTCTGGTGGTGGTGCATCATTGCCGCATGGCTAAATTGAAAGACGACTTTGCGATTTATTGCTGTGAGCTTTTGGCGGGTGTCGGTCCCTGCACGGCAAAACGCATGTTTGGCGGCTTTGGCATCAGCACCTCGGGCCTGAACCTGGCGCTGGTGGCCGACCTGGGCGGCGGCGAGAAGCTCTGGCTCAAGGCCGACGCGGACAGCCGCGGCCAGTTTGAGGCGGCAGGCTGCGAACGGTTTAGCTACGAGATCACCCGAAACGGCGTGAAGGCCGCGCACAGCCTCAACTACTACAGCGCCCCAGAAGAAGCCATGGAGTCGGCCCAGCTCATGCTGCCGTGGGCACGCATCTCGCTGGCTTGCGCGGTAAAAGCGCGCTCAGCCCCCAGCAGACGGGCGCAGGCAGCTACAAAATCAGTAGCAAAATCCAGTAAAAAAACTAGGCCCTGACGCCGCTCGACAAGCCACCCATCAAACCGCGCACCAGCCGGCCCGCCGCCGCCGCGACCAGTCCCAGCGCCATACGCAGCTGAAGCAGCCCCGTGCGCAAACCCACGGCCGCTACAGCAGGTTCCCAGCTGAAATAAACCGGAGCTGCCGTGTGGCTGCCGGCAAAGGATTCCATCACCAGCGACTGGCCGGGCAGCAGCGGCAGGCGCTCGCCCTGGCTCAGGAAATAATCACCGGCGCGCACCCGGCTGTCCTGCCCGGCATCGTCAAAGGTGATCCAGACCCGGCCCTCGGCAACCCGCAACTCACCCGCCTGGCCGGCTCGCAGGCTCAGGGCGCGGCCCGGGGCGAGCTTCCAGCAACCGGCAAGGCCATTGACCTGGCCGGTGCCGGCGTGCGTCGCCTGCTGCAGGTAGTGAACAGCTGAAGATGAGGTGCTTGCGTGGTCCATGCCGGGCTTTCAAAAATGACCGTGATCCATTGGCGGATGGT
Organism: Pseudomonadota bacterium; assembly: GCA_040388255.1. Lineage (GTDB taxonomy): Bacteria > Pseudomonadota > Gammaproteobacteria > Burkholderiales > Burkholderiaceae_C > Polaromonas. Next base: position 37,153 of record JAZKCE010000007.1, read on the forward strand.
CAATGATCGGGCCGCGGACCTTCCCAGTCCAATGAAATCGCGGTACGCTATTCATTCCATAATCGCATCAATCCCCCGCCACCCTCCGCACCCTGCCCATGCTGCACTCACAAACCCATTTGCGCTCGCGCCCCATCTCCGCCGGGCAGCTGCGCGCCTTTGAGGCGGTGGCGCGCCACCTCAATTTCCGCGCCGCCTCCGAGGAGTTGGCCCTCACGCAGTCGGCGGTGAGCCGGCAGATCCAGGCGCTGGAGGACGATGTCGGCGTCAGCCTGTTTCACCGCCACACCCGGGCGGTGGAGCTCACCAGCGCCGGCGGCGTGCTGCTGCGCGCGGTCTCGCCCTCGCTGGACCGGATTGACGGCGCGGTGCGGCAGATACGCCAGAGCGCGGGGCGCAAAAGCGTGGCGCTCACCACCTTTGCCTCGTTTGCGTCGATGTGGCTGATTCCCCGGCTGGAGGTTTTTCAGCGCGACAACCCCGACATCGACATCCGGATTGATGCGTCAGACGTGGCAGTCGACCTGGATATTTCGGACCTGGACCTGGCCCTGCGCTACGCCCCGGCCAGCCACGTGCCGCCGCATGCCATACGCATGTTCGGCGAGCAGATCACCGCCGTGATCAGCCCCTGGCTGCTCAAAAGCGGCCCGCGCCTGAAAAAGCCCGACGACCTGGCCAACTTCACGCTGATTGAAGCCGGCGATGCGCACCACACCCATCTTGAGTGGCTGACCTGGCGGCGCTGGTTCGACGAGCACGCCGCGCCCAAGCTGGAGGCCAAACGCTGGCTTTACTTCAACTACGCCTACCAGATGGTGCAGGCGGCGCTGACCGGCCAGGGCGTGGTGCTGGCGCGCCTGCCGCTGATCGCCGAAAGCCTGGCCTCCGGCGACCTGGTCGAGCCCCTGCCGGACATGCGGCTGGACTCACCCATGGCCTACTGGCTGGTGGTCGGCCCGCGCAGCATGGTGCGGCCCGAAGTGGCGGCATTTTGCGAATGGCTGAAGGTGCAATCCGCCTTGACCCGCGAAGCGATTGGCGATGTGCCCGACCCGGACACGGTGGACAACATCGATTAAGAGCGACACGCAGCGAGCGTGGGACTCTTCATGCAAGCCGGGGCCGCGGAACCTGCTCAGCCGGGCCGCAGGCGCAGCGGCCCCCTCGGGGGAGGGAGTTACGCGAAGCGAACGACCGTGGGGGCCACTAGATCGGCCAGACCACCCCGTTGTCGTTAAGCAGGGCATCCAGCGGAATGTCATGCGCCTCGGGCTCCATGTCCGGCAGCCAGCCGTTGGTGTAGCCCAGCCCGACCGTCACCGGCCTGGGCTGCAGGGTGGCCAGCGTGCGGTCGTAAAAACCGCCGCCATAACCCAGGCGGTAACCGCCCGGCCCGTAACCCACGCAGGGCACAAACAGCAGGGTCGGCACTATGAGTTCGGTGCCCTTGGGCTTGGGAATGCCGTAGGCGTCTTCCTCCATCGGGCAGCCGGGATACCAGGCATGAAAGGTCAGGGTCTTGTGCACCTTGTCCACCACCGGCAAACCGATCTTGCGCGGCGAGCGGCTTGCTATGCTTTCAGTAGCTAGCTGCGCCCATGATTCGCCAGCCGGGGCATTGTTTGACTGTGAATCCTCGCTCAGGATGGCATCTTCCTGCCAACGGTAAAGTGCCGGCAGGGGGTCAAACTCGCCCTTGATGGGCCAGTACGCGCCTATCACCATATCCGTGCGCCCCACCAGCCAGATACGCATCACGCGCTGCAACAGGTCGGCGCGCTGCATTCGGTCGGGCAGGTTCAGGCGTTCTTCTATCAGCGCTTTGCGGGTGCTTAATTTGTCCATAATGTCCTGATGCTACTCAAATTTCTTTTCAGTGCCCTCGCCGCAGCCGCACTCTGCTCGCCGGCCATCGCCCAAAACGCCCTGCCCGGCGCCAGTTCCGCTGGTGACAACCTGGTACTGGAGATGAACAAGGCCTTCAGGCGCGGCGACAAAAACCGGCTGGCGCAGTTGCTGCCGCAGGCCAGGGGCCACGCGCTGGAACCCTGGGCCGCCTACTGGGAACTCAAGGCCAGGCTGGCCGATGCGAGCGCCCAGGAAGTCCAGGACTTCCTGACCCGCTACGCCGGCAGCTACCAGGAAGACCGCCTGCGCAACGACTGGCTGCTGCTGCTGGGCCAGCGCCGCGACTGGGCCGCCTTTGCCGCCGAACACCCGCAATTTCGCATGGGCGACGACAAGGAAGTGCGCTGCTATGCGCTGCTGGTCGAGCACCTGAAAGACCCCGGCAGTGCGGCCAACTCGGCCCGCATCGCGGAAGACGTCAAGAAAAACTGGTTCTCGCAGCGTGATGCGGACGACGGCTGCACCGCTGCCGCCGAGCGCCTAGTCGGCACCAAAAACCTCAGCGCCGACGATGTCTGGCAAAAAGCCCGGCTGGCGACCGAAGCCAATCGCCCGCGCGCCGTGCGTGATGCGGTGACCATTGTCTCGCCCGAATCCGTGGGCCTGGTGACGGAGCTGTTCAACAGCCCGGTGAAATTCCTTGCGGTCAACTCGGCGGCGATTCGCAAGTCCCGCAAGGAAGTGATCGCGCTGGCATTGATCCGGATGGCCAGCAGCGATGCCGACGGCGCGGCCAACATGATGGAGACCAAATGGGGCAGCCAGCTCACGCGCGAAGAGCGCAACTGGGTCTGGGGCGTGATCGGCAAACAGACGGCCCTGCGCCTGGGTTCCGTGCCGGGCAGCCAGGCCCTGGATTACTTCAGCAAGGTCAGCCGGGAAAGCGACCTCAGCGACGACATGCTGGGCTGGAAAGTGCGCGCCGCCCTGCGCGCCGGCAGCCGGCCCAACTGGGCCGCCGTTTTGTCCGGCATCAACGCCATGGGCGCCGATGCGCGCAACGAACCGACCTGGATTTACTGGAAGGCACGTGCGCTGCTGGCAACGGCGCCCGCGGCGACCGCCCCTGCTGCCGGTAGCAGCACCCTCACGATCACGCCGCAGCGCGCCGAAGCACTGGCGCTGCTGCAGTCCATTGCATCGCCGCGCGGTTTTTACGAACAGCTTGCGCTTGAGGAGTTGGGCCAGAAAATCACCATGCCCGCCAGGCCCGCGCCGCTGAGCGCCGAGGAAAAAGACGGCGCCCGGCTCAATGTCGGGCTCAATCGCGCGGCCTACGCCATCGCCATCGGCTTGCGCCCGGAAGGCGTGCGCGAGTGGAACTACAGCACCAACCTGGCCCAGCCCGGCGGCATGGGCGAGCGTGAATTGCTGGCCGCGGCGCAATTCGCCTGCGACCGCCAGATCTGGGACCGCTGCATCAACACCAGCGAGCGCACCAAACGCGAATTTGATGTTGAGCAGCGTTTCCCCATGCCCTTCCGCGACGCGGTGGTCAAGCGCGCCCAGAGCATCAACCTGGACCCGGCCTATGTCTATGGCCTGATCCGCCAGGAAAGCCGCTTTGTCATGGATGCACGCTCCGGCGTGGGCGCATCCGGCCTGATGCAGGTCATGCCCGCCACCGCGCGCGAAACCGCGCGCCGCATCGGCATGGCGGGTTTCACCACCGACCAGCTCACCGACCGCGACACCAACATCGCCATAGGCACCGGCTACCTCAAGCTGGTGCTCGATGACCTGTCGGGCTCCATGCCGCTGGCCGCCGCGGCCTACAACGCCGGACCCGGCCGCCCGCGCACCTGGCGCAACGGACCGGTACTGGACGCCGCGATCTGGGCCGAGAACGTGCCCTTCAGCGAAACCCGCGACTACGTCAAAAAAGTGCTGTCCAACACCACCAACTACGCCGCCATCCTGAGCGGCCAGCCGCAGTCACTCAAAGCCAGGCTGGGCACCGTGGGCCCGCGCGATGCAGGCCAGCCCGACCCCGACAAGACGCTGCCATGAGCGCCGCGGTGCAAAGCACGAAGGCATTCCAATGAACGCCGCACCGGACGCCATCGCGACAAAGGGAAAGGTGCACAGCACGGCTCCCATCCTGGCCTCGCTGGATATCAATGAAAGCATTGCGTTTTACACGGGCAAGCTCGGTTTTGTGCTGCTGGTGCAGATGGAGAACTACGCCATCGTCGGGCGCGACGGCTGTGAAATCCATTTTCACGCCTGCGACAACCCCTTGATTGCAGAAAACACGGCCTGTTATGTGCGAACGCCCAGCGCCGACGCGCTGTATGAAGAATTCAGGAGCCGTGGCGCCACCGTCAAGCCGCCCGAGTTACGCGTCTGGGGCATGAAGGAGCTTTACGTGCTGGACCCGCACGGCAACCTGCTGAAGTTTGGCGAGCTGGCATGACAGCGCCTGCGGGCAAGGCTTCCAAAAAAGCACCTGAAGCCCCCGCAAGCCTGCCGGCACAATTTTTCAAGGACCAAAAAACCTGGGCCGCCTGGCTGCAGGCCAACCATTCGGCCAGCCCCGGCATCTGGTTGCGCATCGCCAAAAAAGCCTCGGGCATCACTTCCGTTTCCTATGCCGAAGCACTTGATACCGCGTTGTGCTACGGCTGGATAGACGGGCAGAAAAAAAGCGCTGACGAAACAAGTTACCTGCAGCGCTTCACACCGCGCGCAGCCCGGAGCATCTGGTCCAGAATCAATTGCGCGAAGGCGCTGGCACTTATCGCCAGCGGGGACATGAAAGCAGCCGGCCTGCACGAGCTTGAGCGCGCCCAGAAAGACGGGCGCTGGGAAGCGGCTTACGAATCCCAGCGAAATATTGCCATGCCCGACGACCTGGCTGCCGCCCTTGCCGCAGCGCCGCGTGCCCAGGCCTTTTTTGAAACACTGGACTCGCACAACCGCTACGCGATTCTTTTCAGGCTGCAGACTGCAAAAAAAGCCGACACACGGCTCAAACGGCTCAACACCTTCGTCGCCATGCTGGAGCGGCATGAAACACTGCATCCTGCCAGGAAGCCCCCGGAATAAGGTTTGCGGACTGAAACCTGCGCAGGTTTACCAAAGTGGCTTAAATTAGCGCATATGAAAAAAATCCTCATCCTCGGCGGCACAGGTTTTGTCGGCAGCCACCTCTGCGAAAAACTGGCCCAACTGCCCTGCCGCGTTACCGTCGTGACGCGCAGGCGGGACCTGGCCAGGCATTTGCAACTGTTGCCCATGCTGGACATCGCGGAGGTCGCCGCGCATGACAGCAGCTCGCTGGCGCCCCTGCTGGCAGAGCACGATGCCGTGGTCAACCTGGTGGGCATACTGCATGGCAACGAAGCCGCTTTTGAACAAGCCCATGTGCAGTTGCCGCTGGAGCTGACCCGCGCCTGCGAGGCAGTCGGCCAGCGCCGTATTGTGCATGTGAGCGCACTGGGCGCCAGCCTCAACGCACCGTCCATCTACCAGCGCAGCAAGGCGCGCGGCGAGGCCGTGCTGCTGGCCTCGGGGCTGGATGTGAGTGTGCTGCGGCCCAGCGTTATTTTTGGCGCTGAAGACCGCTTCCTCAACACCTTTGCAAGGCTGCAGCAGGTGTTTCCGGTGATTCCCCTGGCGGGCAGCCAGGCACGCTTCCAACCCGTCTGGGTTGAAGATGTGGCGACCGCGCTGCTGGCATGCCTGGAGGATAAAAGCACGATTGGCCAGACTTATGAAGCCTGCGGTCCCGAGGTTTTTACATTAAAGCAGCTGGTGCAGCTCACGGGCCGCTACAGCGGCGTCAATGACGGCGAAGGCCGGCCCATTCTGGGGCTGCCCAACGCACTGGCCCGCCTGCAGGCCTGGCTGATGGAACTCGCACCCGGCGAGCCCCTGATGAGCCGCGACAACCTCGATGCCATGAAAGCCGACAATATCGCCAGCGGCAAGCTGCCCGGGCTGGCCGCGCTGGGCATCACCGCATCGGCGTTGGGTGCGATTGCGCCGTATTACCTGGGTGCGCAAGGCCTGCGCAGCGGCCTGATGGCCAAACGCAAAACGGCGGGGCGCTTTTAAGAAAGAAAAAAGACGCGCATCCATCCGGCGTTTCTTTTGCATCAATGAATTCCGGAAACCGCACCAGCATGCGCGCCTGAACGACTTCACCGCTCCACGGGAAAACACGCCATGCTCAAACTCTACATAGGCAACAAAAACTATTCCTCCTGGTCCATGCGGCCATGGGTGCTGCTCAAGCAGGCCGGCATTGCGTTTGAAGAGATCAAGATTCGTTTCGACTCGTTTGACAGCAGTTCCAGCTTCAAGACAACCATAGGCAGCATCAACCCGGTCGGCAAGGTCCCGACGCTGGTGGACGGCGGGTTGACGGTGTGGGACACCCTGGCCATCGCCGAGTACCTGGCCGAGAAATTCCCCGAAAAAAACTTCTGGCCGCAGGACCCGCAGGTGCGTGCACGGGCACGCAGCATCTGCGCCGAAATGCACAGCGGCTTTGGCGCGCTGCGCTCGGCCTGCCCCATGAACATCGAAGCGCAACTACCCGAAGTGGGCCAGCTGATCTGGCGCGACAAACCCGCCGTGTGCGCCGATGTCAAACGCCTTGTGTCGATGTGGAGCGAATTGCTGACGCTCTCCGGCGGCCCCATGCTGTTTGGCGAATTCGGGATTGCGGACGCTTTTTATGCACCGGTCTGCATGCGCCTGAAAACCTATGCCCTGCCAGTCCCGGCGCACATCCAGGCCTATATCGAACGCCTGAGCGCCCTGCCCGGCGTCAAGGCCTGGATAGACGAGGCGCTGGCGGAAAACGATTTTCGCGCCTTCGAAGAACCTTATCGATTGTCGACATGACCATGGCGGGTTTTGTCGCAATAACGGACTCTAGCCGAAAGGAGTTGCGTCGCTGACCCTGGTGATCAGACTGCAAGACTGTAGAACTGCTGTGCTGCGGACATGGTTTGACCGGCAGGGCAGTTCAGCTGGCCCTTGCGAATCATGTGCATTGTCTCGATACCTCCGATCAGGATTCGGGCGCTCCAGAATGACTTGAACCCTAGCATCGGTTGGGTGATTCTTTTGATGGCCCGGTGATCTTGCTCCACGATGTTGTTCAGGTATTTGTTTTGGCGCATAACGATGTCGACACAGGCGTCAGCCCTGACACTTTCGATGGCCGCCGTATTGGCGCCGCTCTTGTCGATGGTGATCTTCTCAGGCACGCCTTGAACAATTCCATGTCTCCTCCTGCTTAGGTTTCTATGGGTTGCCGTCAGGGATTGGCATGGCTGCCCATGGACCCGCTCCGGTGACTTCCTCATCCCTCATCCCACCGCCTGTGCAGGCAGTTCAATTTCATATGCCTGGGCGATGCGGGCCACCAACTCGGCGACGGCGACGTTGCCAAGCTGCAGCGCTTTCGGGTCGATGGATGTGTCGGCAACGACTGCAACAAGAAACCGCGCCATGTCGGCGCCGATCTTTTTGTCGACCGGGATGCGTGTGGCGGGCGCCAGCAGTTGTGAAAGGCGCAGAACATCGTTGAGGTGCTTGCGCACGTCCTTGGCGTCCACCTTGGCGCCCTGCTCCTTCCGCGCCGTCAGTTCCAGCCACGCGATAGCCTTGAGCGGGATCAGGCGGTCTTCGCCGACCCAGGGCAAGCCGTCGACTTCGCGGCGCCCAGCCATGATGAATGCGTAGTAGATCTCGTCCAGCAAGATCGCGGACAAACTGGAGACGGCTTCGTCCAGTGGTATTGGTGTCAGCTGACTGCCTTCGGCCGGTTGCAATCCGTCGGGGGCTCTCGCGAACAGCTCGACCATCGCCGGGTAGCGAGCATCAGCGGGCTTCTAGAACCGATAGAAGATTGGTTTTCCCGTGTCGCTGGCCTGGCGGATTTCGTAGCCACCGTCCTCAACGAATTTCCAGAAGGCCTCGCCAAATGCCGGGGTCAGCGCCTCCACATGCAGGACGATGTCGAGGTCTTTGGTGGCTCGGAATTCCAGCCCGGCCTCCTCCATCGTCAAGCTCGCGGCCGTGCCGCCAATCAGGACGTACTGCTCGACGTAGGCCGCAAACCGCTCCTGGAAAATGTCCAACCCTCTCACCATGGAAGTTGCCCTTTCAGTTCGTCCAGTGCGAGCTGGATTCGGTCGTCGCCATTCTCTTGCAGGCTGAGCGTCAGCGAGAGCGGGTCCACCGTGTTGGCGTCTGGCACCAACGCCGGGCTGTAGCTCCACAGCTGCCATTCTTGCGCGCCGGCTTCGGGCTCAGGCAACTCTCGAACACCGGCATTCGTCGCAAGCTTCCAGTCGGCGGCGGTCATCGCATACACCGGCCATTTCGGCTCGGTCAGCATGGAATAGTGCGCGAGCGCGCTCAGACCCGCGATGCGGCTGGGCCGATGTGCGACGAACCCATGGGCTTGCACCCAGACCGTGCGCCTGACCGGCGTTCGCAGCCTGGGCCTCGCACGCTCCCAGACCTGCTCCGGTGGGAGTTCCATTCGCAGCCAGCGCGCACGGCCGACCGTGTATGCGGTAGCCAACCCGGCCGCACTCAGTTCCTTGACCGCGCGCGACAGTGTCATGGGCGTGTAGCCCAAGGCGACTGCGACCTTGGAGGGCTGCCAATCAGATTGCCACGGCTGGCGCAGCAAGGCCGTGATCAGCATGGCTTGCGTGGACGGACTCAGCGCCGCTTCCGTAGCCGGAGCGCGCTGCCGAAAATACTCACGCAGGTCCAGACCCAGGTCCGGCAGATAGAGTTGGTTGCCCGGCACGATGAACGGGACTTTTTGCTCGATCAAGCGCCGGCGGTCATAGGACGCCAGCGCATCGGTGACATAGACTGCCGGCTGACCGGCTAGGGCCTTGACCTTGTCCAGCCAGGTCCGAACTTCGCTGAGAGACTGCTTGGCCTCCGCGCGCCCTATCACCAGGACAACGGGCTGGCCCAGCAGTTCCAGTTCGCTGAACTGGAAGGCATCGCGCAGGAAGTACGGCAGTTCGTTTGCACGCGCCCACGGCTTCACGCCTGGTGCTTCAATGCCCAGGACCTCCTGGAGGTAGTGCAGAACGGCGGTCGCGAGTGTCGGCAAGGCTCATCCTATTTAACGTTAATTCCGCACGATAACATATACGATGTTATCGTGCAAATTGATGTTATTTGGTGTTACGACTGTTCCTCTAGAGGCCCGTGCTGACCGCCCCGCGTACAAGCCGCAGCCGGATGTCAGACACAAAAGTACATTTCTGACATCCGAACACGATCATGGCCACGCTTCCTGAGTCCATCCACCTGCATGCCCAATCCCTGGCCGAGGGCGGCGTGCTCTCGCCAAAAGAATCCTGCACCTCGGAACTCGAGCCGCGATCGACCAAGCGCTGTCTCGACTGACCAAGGAAGGCAAGCTGATGCGCGTCGCGCGCGGCACCTACGTCTGCCCGGTGTCGAGCCGGTTGCCGTGCACCGGTTCAGCAGTGCGCAGGTGATGTGATAGACCCCTTTGATGCCATCCAGATCGCCCTGGTGCACGGTGTCGATGCGCACAAAGCCGGCCCGCCCATTGGGCCGCGGCGCCCGGCGCACGCCGATGGGGTTGCACACCGGATGAGTCTTGGTCAAGCTCACCCGCAGGGCACGATACCCGGTGCTCTTGCGCAGGTTGTACAGGTGCGAGACCGACAGCGTGGCCAGGCGCTCGTAGCGGGCATCGCCATACACGTTGTAGGCGCGCTGCAGCAGGTGAGCAATGGCCGGGCCGCACACGTCCTCATTGGCGCGATCCATCTCCACCAGCAGCGCGATATCGCCGGGGGTGTACTTGCGGGCAAAGGGCGCCCCCGGAGCCGCGTAGCGCTTGGCCAAGGGTACCGCGGCCAGCCGGTTGGCATGCCAGCGGGCGACCAGGCGGGTCAACTGTGGGCGGCTGTAGCCGCTGATGTGGCGCAAATAGGCCAACAGCACGCCGCGCTCGTGTTTGTTGCGCCGGGGATAGTCAAAGCGCTTGAGGACACGGCTGATGTGCGCGTAGCGCTCGGTGTCCCCGCTGTGGGCTGAAAACTCGACCTGGGTGCTGGCACTGAGAAATTCCTCGATTTGCGCGATCGTGCTGAGCCGCGATTCGTCCATGTTGATCACCATCCTTGCGATGATCAACCCGCTCACCTTGGCGCACCCCAACCCCGCTCAGGCTCATTTCTCGTTGGAAATACGCGCCCCGTTCAGGCTCATACCTCATTGGACAAGGCATCCAGAGTGGACAATAAATTGATTTTGAGCAAAAATGTCAATAAATAATCATTTTTTTACAGCCGCAATTCACTACACCTCACCAAACGTCACCGGTAATCATTTTTGAGCAAACCGGAGTCGGTACCTCAATGACATCCTTCGACAACACACTCCCCGCCGATCCGATCGGGGCTGCTTGGCTGGCCAGGGAGTTCGATATCCTGCCCATGGGCCGATTCCCTGTCTTGAGTCAGGTTGGCAGCCGACGTGCGAGCCATGTCGAAGATGGATTCCGAGTTGAAACGTATCCGGAGGTTATGCGTCCCGGGGCGGACCCTGCGTCGCACCTGCAGTTTCATCTGCGTCATGAGGTGATGCACCTGGAGTTCCTCGCCCGCGTTTTCCCGAAGACTGGGCCGGCTCCAGTACAGGGTTGGATCATCGCAGAGCCTACCGGGCAGTACGCTCGACGCGCCGCTTTTCTCTACGAGTGGCTCACAGGGGCGCAACTGCAGGTCCCCGCGCGACTGGGGGGCAACTACGTTGACGCGATCGACGGCGACGTGATGTTGGCCGCCTCCCCAGAGAAGATCGTCAAGGTTGGTCGGTGGCGGATCAACGACAACCTGCCGGGCTCCAGGTTTTTTTGCCCAACTGTCGCGAAAACGGATGCATTGAACGCGGCCGCGGCGCTCGATGTCCGGGCGCTGTTCGAAGAGCTCACGAATGAGTTTGGCGAGGAACTGCTGCTGCGTGCGGCCGCATGGATGACCCTGCGCGAGAGCAGGGCCAGCTTCACCATCGAGGGTGAGGCTGACCGCGGAACCAGGATCCAGCGCTTCGCGGATGCCATGGCCCGCCGCACTGGCCAGGGGGAATTGGCCTTGACAGATGGTGCCATGGCTGAGCTGCAGCGTGAAATCCTTGGACCGGTGACCACACTTACTCGCCTCGGCATTCGGCAATCACCTGTCTTCGTCGGAGAGACCGTCCGGTACCAGGAAGTGGTGCACTATGTCGCTCCGCCGGATTCAGACCTGCGAGACATGCTGGAAGGCCTGCGCGTCTTCCTAGAGCGCACCCAAGGGCAGTCCTCTGTCCTGCGCAGCGCTGTGGCGGCCTTTGCCTTCGTCTACATCCACCCGATGGCCGATGGTAATGGGCGTGTGCATCGATTCCTGATCAATGACATCCTGCGCCGGGATGGCGTCATTCCGGAGCCTGTGATCTTGCCTGTGTCGGCCGTCATCAACGCCGACGCCAGCGAACGACGCGCCTATGACCAGGTACTCGACCAGGTGTCCCAGCCCTTGATGCAGTCCATCCGTGACCAGGTGGAATTTGCCAGGGTCCACACACCATACCCCGATGGAGTTGTCTCAAATTTCGTTTTCAATGCCCCGGATCTGGCTCGGCCGATCTGGCGCTATCCCGATATGAGCCCGCACATCGTCTATATGTCCAAGGTGATCGCGCGCACCATCTCTGAGCAGATGCGTGAGGAATCTAAATACCTGAGGGGCCACCATCGTGCGCGGGAAGCGCTCAAGGAGGTCGTCGAGATGCCAGATCACCAGGCTGACCGGCTCCTGCGTTCCATGGAGCAGAACGAGGGCCGGTTGAGCAACACGCTGGCCAAGGAAATGTCGGTGCTGACGCAACCTGGCATCTGGGAGGCTATCGCCGATGCAGTGAATCAGGCGCTCAAGGGCGATGAGCCGCTGGATAACAGTGTGACCAGCCGGTACAGGCCGCAGTAAATGCGCACGAAACCGTAACGCAGAGCTAAACGACCGGGCACCCAGCGGAAGTGAGTGCCTCACTGCTCGTAGACGTTTAGCATCGAACCATACGCAGAAGGTTTTGACGTCGGTGGCCTGACGCCGAAACTGATCAGCCGCGTGCTGGGATTCCGACCCGCAGCCTCAAAGTACGCAGCTCAGCTGGCACTGCCTATTGGCCAACCAATTTCGCCAAGCGCAAAAACTCCAGTCGGGTTGTCTTTGCACGTTCTGGCGAAGTACTGTCGCCAGTGCAAATCGCGAACAAGTAGATGCCAAACTCCTGCAGGCAATTGAACGCGTCTGGCGAAAGGAACACCGTGCCCCCTGCTTCCTCAGTCACCCGCACAACGCGAACTTCGTCCAGTGCCAACTGGACCGCAAGATCCCGCAATTCCGAGATTTCCGACGCCTTTGCAGAGCGAGCCAAAACCTCGGACAGGCCTCGCAACCCATCATAGCCGTCCCAGTTTACGACCGGGTGAGGCCCGTCCTCGATATGCAATGCATGAGCGGGATTGCGCTCGATCAGACGCAGATCATAAAACGACTTCATTCAAATATTCCATTCATTGTGTAGTTGCAGCTATGGATGTTCCCGCCGACCATTTTTTGACCAGCCGGGAAGCGTTTGATAGGGTGGCACTGGCCACAGCAGACTCCAATTGAGTGATGGACGAACTGTAAGGCACTATCTTGTCTGGGTTCTGCCGTTCAACGGATGGAAAGTAGTGCATTGAACGGTGGCAACGGCCTCGCCAACAAACAATTTGGCAGATTGTTGCTTTCGACCTCCGTAGGTCAGGTACCCACCTGTCGGGGTGATCGTATTTATCGTGCAAACTGATACGGACAAAGGCGATATCCCTTTGAGAGTCAACGCCTTACGGCAGTGGGGAGTCACCACCTGAACCGAGTTCGTAAGTGCTTGTGGCACAAGGCGTTTTCGGGTCGAAGCGTACCAATTTCCACGGAAAATACGATCGCCCCCATGTGAGGATCGGCTCACACTGACTTCTTGGTCAATCGTGAATCCCCATGCGTCTTGCAAGATTGGCGTGCCGTTTGGATGACGGCCTACAACATCTCGTGCGTCAGGCAGGGAGCGAAGATATGCGCCCAGTTGGGCACGTTGAAAGCCCAAGGCTCCGTGCGTAACCTCCACGACGATGTCGATCGGTAATACCTTCAGCGACTTCAGTCGATCAATGCATGCCAGCATGACACTTTGGTACGTCTGTCCCCCGGCAAGGTAGACGTGGCGCATACCGCTTAGCCATTTGAGCTTGTGGATCTCCTGGTCGAGACCAGCAATGATTTCCTTGCCGCGTTCCGCAGTCATACGGCGTTCATAGGGCCGCAAGTAGCTGCCGGCGCGTACAAACCCATATTCCGCAGACAGGATCACCACGGTTGGTTGGGCGAACTCACGGACATGCATCCTTCTGCGCCTGCGAGTACTTGGGTTACCGGCCCGCATAGCCCACCGGCAAATCGAGCCGTTGCTCATATTCCCGGTACCAGCCCTTCAAGGCATTCTTGGTTGGGTAACCCAGCTGACAGATGGTTGGCCTCACGCGTTTGCCGAGCTTGATGTAGAGCTCGACCGCTCGAATCCTGTCTTCGTACGAATACATGAACTACCTCCTGGTAGTCCAAGTTTTTGTCCGCATCCCCCAAAGTGGTCAGAATTGCTCGGAAATCAGCACGAGGTGGACCGAAACGAGATCATCAGGGCTTTTGAGACCAGCCCGACTGTGGCAGAGGCCCGACCGCTGATCAAAAATGGATGGAGCGCCAAGAATTTTGATGCCTGGATGGTATGGCGGCTGGACTCTATCGAACCCGACCGTTGATTTAACAGGCTATTTCTGCGTCACCGAAGATGGATTTCTAAGCAGCAGTTGATTGCCGGCGCGCAGCTGGCGCAGCAGCCCGGAGTCCTGGGCGTTCCGGTCCTCATGTATCACTTCGCTAGCCCACTGAGCAAGCATTTCCTGTGACATCGACTCGCGGCCGATAACATTACTTCGAAAAGCAGGTCGAATCATGCTCTGTCCCCGCTTGAAGCGGTAGAGCAAGCACAGCCAGTGCCCGCGCACGGAGCCATAACGCGTACGAACCACCTTCAGTGTTTGGGACTGGGCCACGTAATACATGTTCAGCACCATGGCGCGACGAGTTGCATCCTCGCTGGCGGTGGCCATCCCATCTGCTGCACGCAGTAGTTCGCGGTGAGCGTAGCTGACGGCCGCATTCCGCCTGATATGGGAGCCGTCCAGAATGGCCGCTGCCTGAATCAAGTCGTCAGGGGTGACCGCACAGGCTCCACTCCAGCCGGTGCTGGTGTCGAAGGCGTAGATTTTGGCCGATAGATGCGCAAGGGCTGCACCGCCCTTACCCCAACTTTTTGCCATGCTCACCGACCATCCCGGATGGCTGCCCACCAACAAGTTTGCCCAGAACTGCTCTTCGTTTTTTTGCATGCAGTCCCTGGGATTACAGGGTGGTCTTGGGGCCGTTAATTTGACCGGAAATGCGGGCGCCAGGGTGCATGTCCAGATCAGCGTCGTACTGGATGCGGCTGCAGGCCAGCATCACCGCGGACACCATGGCTGTTTTGAAGAGGGACGCGGTACGAGTCATATGGGGTTCTCCTGTTGGGATCGATGAAATGGGTAATGGGTTGAAACCAGCTTCACACGGATTACGGATTTGTCAATGGAAGAGTCTGACGAAATTCGTTGCGGTAGGCCTGTACCACTGCGGCGAGGGCTTCGCAGGTCCTGGCGCACGTTGACCCCAACGGATAGAAAAACGGATTTCCAGCGTCCGCCATGGCCTGCCCATCGGCCTGGCTGATGCCGAAAACCGTATGTCGTTGTGGCAGCTTTTGGCCTTGAGGGACTGCTGCACACCAGCACTTCGAAGGCACGGGCGAGGAGTTCGGCGCTGTCCGGCCAGGATGGTGTTGTCAGCCTGGTCGGGCGTAGTGCTTGCTGCCATGGTGCTTTCCTTTCTGATGGTGGGTTGAGGTTTTGGCGTTATCCGCGGTGTGGGGCGGTGGTGCCGGTCTGAATCAGCGCACCATGGGTTCGAATGCATCGTCGGGCTGGCCGGTTCCAAAGTGCTCACTCAGGTCGATGCCGCGGTCGTACATGCCCATCAGGCGTTGAATGAGCATGAAGCGGGCATCGTCATCCATTGGCTGGCGGCTGGCACTCTGGACGATGAGCCGGAATTTCTCATTGGCATCGACTTCGAGGCCGAGGGCAAAGCGTCCCCCCATCCAGGCGGAGACAACGCCTGCGCCTTTCATGGCTTTCTGGAATGCTGGGTTCTCCTCTGTGCGCTCTATCCAGTCACGGATGCGCTGCTTGCGGCCTTTTTCCATCATGGGCAGGGAGCCGGTGTAGGCCCGGGTGATGTCGGGGCGGAAGTGGCCGAGTTCGCGGCTGACCTGTTCCCGGGCGGCGAGATCAGCGCTGCGCACTTCGTCGGTCACATGCAGGGGGGCGTTCTTGGTCACCGGCGCTCCCATACCGGACAATCGGGCATAGCGGCGGGCGGCGTACTGGTGGCGCAGGCCATGGGCGGTGACGCCGAGCTGGTCGCGGGTGATGCCAACTTTCCGGCACTGGTAATAGAAGTGGGATTTGCTCTGGTCGAGGCGTTTGCCTTGAATGGAGAGGGTTCCCTTGCGATTTTTCTGGGCGTAGAGTTTTGCCCGTTCAAGTACATCTCGCTGCCACTCTCGCATGACAGGGTCATTGTCAAAGTCTACGACGCGGGGCAAGCCGCCTTTGGTGCCGTGTACGACGCGCAGGAAGGTACCGCAGTCTGACACCTGGGGGTTGAGCTGGATCGACTCCTTCATGCGCAAGCCGAATGCCGCCTGTACCTCCAGCTGTATGGCGGTGATGGCGCTTTCCTTGCTCAGTTCAGCCAGTACTTTGTGCAGGTCTACATCGTTTTCATCCCACGCCTTGCTTTCGACGGGGATGTTCTGGCGGCTTACTGGTGCGGTGACGCCCTGTCGGTTGAGCCAGGTTTTGAGGTCCTGGCCTTTGGGAACGGCGCTGGCTTTGCCAATGAAGGTGAGAAACCGGCGCAGGATGCTGATCTTGTTCTGGATGGTGGCTGCGGCCTGGCCCTTGCTGCCCCAGTGTTTGATGAGCTTGACGGCGTGGGTTTTGCCGATTTCGCCAATGTCTTGTACGCCTACTTGAAGCTCTCGCAGTTCATCGACAATGCGCATGAGTTCGTCGGAGTAGTGGGTCTGGGTGCGCTCGGATATTCGGCGGCCACGGCCGGTGCCGGCACGAATGTTGAACTCCCTGAGAAACATGGCCATTTGTGCCTTGGGGTTCTTTTTGTGCTGGCGTTGGGCGCGCTGCAGGACGCTCATTCCTTCACCAGTACCTGCCCGTTCAGCCTGGGCCCGCCGTTTGGCGCTTTTGAGTTCGGCCGAGATCTGGCGGTTGACTTCTCGGGCGCTGGGTTCTTTGCCGTCGTGGAGAGTGGTTTGGTCTTGTTGGGTCATATCTGCTCTTTGGGTTTGGATGTACTTACGGGTTTGAAATGGAAGACAGGGATCACATCAGGTGGGGGGTGCTGTTCCATGGCTGGCCATGGGCGTGTCTGCGCCCACGCGTGGGAAAAGCGTGTTGCTGACTGTCTTGGTCGCGGGCATACCAGCACAGAAGAATTTGCTAACGGGCCGACCTCAGACGAGGCGCCCCACTTCCAGCGAAAGCAAAGTCAGTGACTTGTTTCCTGGCTGAAATGAGTGTCAAGACTCATAACCTGAATGTCCCGATGTGAAATTGGTCAGCAAATCGCCAAACAGTTTTCAAAAATGGACTGGGCTTGTGAGCGGTTTTGCCTTGCGGCGCGCCGAAACGGCGGCGGTAGTTCAACTACCTGGAGTTCCTTCGTTTGAAGGGCCAGACAACGAATGCGCATCTGGTCTTTTTAAGGCAGTCACGTGAACTGCGAGTGGCACTTGGCCGACACAGGCACAAGTTTACTTGAATGCGTTTTGCGTTGCAAGCGGGCTGTGCATAATGACAGCGCAAAGTCGTAATGTCCCCTTTTGACCAGATTCAAATGTCCCCTTTGTTGTTAAGGGGCGATCATGGCCGAGGTGGTGCAGATGCCCGCCCGGATCGTTCCAGCATCTGACGCATTGCCTTTGACATTCCCATATTCTCAGTCACTTGCTCTCGTTTGGTCCTTCGCCTCTCGCTGGTGGCTTCATCGGCCCCGCTACCCAGCTACTACGACCTCTACTGACTTCTCGCTCCGGCACATCCGTCGCCCTTTCAGGCGTGAGGCGAGATCTCCCCGAGTAAGGGACACATACCTTCATCACACAGCCGCTGCATCTACGCTGCCTTGCCTTGGTCACGAGAGCTTCGCGGTTCCTGGCCCGCTCGCCCTGCTTGGCACCGCCTTCTTGTATGCAGTTCTTGTTCATCGGCTCGTGATTTACGTTCCACGCTTCCTCCCCACACTCGGTCGCCCTCATGCAGTTGCGCTTCACTTCGTTCGTCGTGACCAACTTACGGCGGGACTTGCACCCGCAGGTATGCGCCCATGTCGGGCACACCAGAAGTGTGCCGGATGTTCCGGCCATTTTTTATGCGTCTAGCCGCCTCGGGTGATGAGCCTCAGTCAGTCTTCTTTTGCCCTTTGCATTTTGGGTGGTTGACGTAGGCCGTTTCTGTGAGATTCTGTAGGTGTCACAAGAAAATTGAAAGGTACATATGACTACTCGTGTTGATAAAAATCTGACTGCCGAAGACTTTCGCCAGAACTATGTTCCTGAGCCAGCAATGGCAGTTGAAGGCCTGAACCGCCACTGGCTTCTGGATAGCCCTGCAGGTCGTGATCTGCTCAAAATGAAGCTACTCAAGCTTGATCATCGTGCAGAAGTTTCACTGTGGAACGATGATCAAGAGGTTGATGGGCACCTTAACCTTATGGTCGACAAACTGAAACTGCGTGACCTTGCGAAACCAGAACTCCCCATGGATGTTCTGAAGGTCAATTTCAAGCTGGTCAAGATGATGGCCGCTGTTCAGTTTGGCCTGTCCTAAAGCAGTTCTGTTTTGGGGCTGGCCGCCCTGGGCGGTGTCAGCAGCCCTTCAGTTGGCTGCATGATCGTGCTTTACGAAACTGTCCAATGCCAGCAGCCTGAAGCTGTTTGAGTTCAGCACGATCATCAATCGCTTGCTGGCCGGTCCCCGGCGAGTCATGGCGGTGCGCAGCAAGCTTCACCTGGGCCAGACGGTGCGCTTCTTGAGCTGGCGCCATGGCCAGATGCTGGCCGGCAAGATCGTAGAGATGAAGGACAGCCAGGTGACGCTGCACGAAGAAGGCGCGCGCGTTCAGTGGAAACTGTCGTACCCAGCCATCGAGCCGCCGTGTGCGATGGCCGGGCTCACACGCCCAAGGCAGATTAGCCACCGCCGCCCCTCAACGCCACCCGCAATAACTTGCGCTGTGGCGAGAAAGTGGCGTTCGCCGATCGCTAGCTGCAGCCTCAGATCGGTTTCATCGTACGCATCAACCAGCGCACCGCCACCGTCGATTGCGATGGCCATAGTTGGCGCGTCCCCTTCGCCATATTGCTCCACGTCATTGACATCTGACATGGCGGCCCAGCTCGGTCAAGTACGGTACTGACCGGACTATTACCGGGGATAAATGCCCCGATGGGTTGAATGTGATCAACAAAAGAGCGTGAGCTCCCCTTCTTTTCAGGTGATTTTCCTTGCGCTCGCTGATGAGTTTTTCAACCAGTCTTGATTCTCCGCAAGCAGTACCTTGTTCTTGCGAGCAACGTACCGGCTGAAAAAAATCCCCGCAACGATCACTGCGCCAAGTGCGATTTGGACTATGGTGATTGTTTCCATGATGTTTCCAGTATTTATTGTGTTTCTCAATGGTGCAGATCCATAAAGGCGTTGGTCACCCTATGGATTGCTTGCTTATACTTTAAGCAAAACCCGCGTCTATTTCAAGCTCAGAAACGAGTGCTTTCACCATCTTTTCGGCAAGTAATGGCGCGATAAACCCAAGGACTTACCGAGTGATAGCTAGCGGCCCGGGTCACACAGTCATCAGGTTGTTTCGGGACTTGCACTACCACCACGTCGCCAGAGGCATTCAGCACGCAGCTCCCAAAACCATCACTACACCTCTCTGCACATCGGCAGCACCAACTTCAATGAAATCATCGTTCGACTGAGAGATTGCACGGTTCACTGCGTACTGCAACACAGCTTCAGCATTGGCAATGCTCTCGTCGCCCAGCATGGATGCAATAGCCGGGGCATCCAAACCAGACTTCAAACCAATCTTGCGGTTTGTGAACCACTGTTCGATATGTGTGGTCAACTGGTCTTCGTCTGGACGGACAAATTCAACCTTCTCCGTGAAGCGACCACCACGCAGCAGAGCAGAATCAATCTGCTCCGGATTGTTGGTCGCAGCCACCCACACCACGTCGCTCACACGGTCATTCACGCCATCCATGATGGCCAAGAGTTTGTTGGTCGCTGCCGTATTGCCGGATGCTTCGCGGGATATCAGCAAATCATCTGCCTCGTCCACAAAGATGATGCACGGACGCAAATCCTTGGCCTGCGCGTAGAGCTTGTCCAGGGCCTTGGGGTCACGCACCAGATCGGGGCCCGTCTTGATCAGGAAAGCCCACTGGACTTCCTTCGCCAGTGCCTTGCAAGCTGCGGTCTTACCCGTGCCAGGCGGGCCGTAGAACAGGACACCAGAGGGCAATGTGCCACCGAGGCGTTCGGTGCGCTGTGGGTCTTTCAGACGGCTTGCAAGCATCGTCAGGGCTTCCCGCGTCGCCTCCGGCAGCACCATGTCAGCCATGGCCTTGACGTTCTCAGGCATGGCACCCTTACGGCCCTGCAGTCGGCGCAATGCGGCCATGAAGTCGTCAAACTCCAGTTCGCCCTTGAACGTGCCTTGCTCACGTGCTTCTGCCACGTAGGAAGGCATTTCCTCCGTTACGGCAAGGATCCGCTTCACGGAAAAGCCATTCCAGCGTTGAGCGACACTTTGGATGGTCGCCTGACTCACACGCGAAGTGGCTGCGTTGGTCTTCAACCCGGCGGCCAACAGTCCGATCCGTGCTTCTTCATCCGGCGGGGTGATTTCGACCTTGAAGTCAAACCGGCCTTCACGAATGGCAGCACCGTCAAGGCGATCCACGTAGTTCGTTGCAGCCACGACCACCACACGATGCTTGCGAATCTCGACCAGCAGCGTTAAAAGGGAATTGGTGACATCGCTGTCTTCCTTGGTTTGGGCGCTATCCGTTGACCGATCGGGCAAGAAGCTGTCGATTTCGTCAATGAAGAAAACGCAGGGCTGTGAACGAATCGCCTGCTCAAATGCGGCCTTCACTTTTTCAGTGCGTTCTCCCACCCAGCGACTGGCCACATCCGAATGGGTGAGGGTCAGCAATGGGAGCTTGAGTTCACCGGCAAGCGCTTCGGCAAAGACCGTTTTGCCATTGCCGGGTTCACCGTCCATCAAGATGCCGTTTCGGGTCTTGCCCTGGCCACCTTTAGGCGCATCCACGATGGCGCGGCCTGCCTCCAACAGACGACGCTTGATCGCTGTGTTGCCGTAAATGTCCTTGAAAGTGATCCTGGCCACTTCCTTGCGGGCCACGTTCGTGTGCTGTGCCTGCCCGGAGGACTCACCGTTTTTCACACGTACGCGCTGGCCGATGACGAAACCGTAGAGCCAACCCGTTGTGATGATGACCCAGCCCAGGATTGTGATAACGCCAAATGCAGCTACCAGCACATAGTTGGTAGCCGCAACCTTGGTGGCAAAGATCCCCCACAAGGCGAAGAACACGATGTAAGGCATCATGACTAAACCCACAAATAAACGAAGGCAGTCACTGGTCAGTTCCGGCTCGTAGGGAATTGTGCCGTTTGCATCTGCCATGCGCTTGCACATCCAAAAGCGTGCCGCATGAAGCAGCAGTTGGTAGGCAATCAAGCACAGCAAAACAGCGGCTTCGGGCGTGAAGTTGCCGAGGATCTGGAAGCTCATCGGAGCCCCCTTGCCGAACGCCCAGACACCGAACATTCCCAGAGCCCACAGACAGGCAACGGCTGCTGGCAATACGCCAAAAATCCAAAAACCTACTGTTTGCAGAAGGCGGCTCAGGTAATGTGATCTAGCGTTCATATGAAATCCCTTGTCTGTTTCATTAAAATTAGCACGGTGTTGTCCACTGTCAACACCCCTTTGGAGAAAGAAATGCTCTCTCCAATAACCCGTCGTGTAATGGCTCGATTGCTCATCTGGATTCAGAAATCAGGCGTGGATTGTTGGCCCGGAGCAGTGGGCCTTTTCCTGCCCGGAGGCCTCACCCGCTCGCGCCACAGCCTGGGCAATGACATTTGCCGCAAGAGAAGTACCCGGTTGTGTCTTTGCACCTGTCAGCGGGTCAACAAGCGGGACCCCGCCACTTCGACGCAATGCAGTGGCCGGCCGCTGGGTGTAAAAGTCAGTCACGATTTCAAAATCATCCTCGCCCACACCATCGGTGGCGGCTGTGTAGGCCGCATCCACATCAGACTCCAAACCAGCTTCAGACTCTTCCGTCCGGGCGACCTTGACGACCTTCATGGCGTCCAATTCGGTAACCGTTCCCAAGGCAATCTTGAAGACATCGAACGATTCGAAGTCACTGGCCTGATTCGAGGTCTGCCAGATCTGAAGCTTGAGCGGAACATGACGCAGCCCACCGAATCGGCGTTCCACCAGCTCCAGCTGGCCCTTGAGGGTCTTATAGGTGTTGTATGACGAGGAACGGACCTCAAAAGTGCTCAAAGGGTTGTCCTGACCGGGAATCTGGACTGACATGCAGACTTGGCGCCGGCACCGCGCATTGCCGGAGGCTACAAACTCGCAGGTTTCAGGACCTGAGCAAGGCGCATCCATCACCACACGCACGTTTTCATTTGACAGTGTGGTGCGTTTGGCCGTTTCACCGTTGCCCCGGCAAACTGGGCGGCCATCGGCGTCAAACGCCTGATAGGCGACGGTCAGGGCATTGATGGTCTTCCCAAAGAACATGCGGATTGGCACTTCCACCAGCTTCCCGGCTTCCTTGTTGGGCTTTTCTTCCATCAGCCTATTGCGCATGGGGTGCTTCTCAAGACGCGGAATTTGAATGCTTTCATCTTCACGGGCCTGGTGGTGGCGGGAAAGGATTTCCATGCTGCCATCAAACACAATGTTCTCGGCACCAGGCTCGGAAGTTGTTGCAATGCGAATGATGCCTTCGGCATAGGGACGTACAGGAATGGTGCTGAGGTTCATTTGTTGGCTCTCCGAATTGATAGTGCGCCAAGAGCGCTTTGAATATCCATATCAACACACAAACATCAGCTGTCAAGGGCCGGGTTGGCGGTTTTCTTGTATTCCGACTCCTGCATGTCCACCGGGACGTCAAACATCGGCGTGATCTGCTGGAGCAGGCTCAAAATGTCGCTCAATCCTTGTTTGCCAATCTGATGAAGGCGCAAGGTGAACTGGGTCAGACCAACTTGCTTGTTCGTCAGTTTCAAAGTCACTTTCACCACATCCCGGCTCGCTAGTGAAGGCATCACCGTCCAACCCTCAATGCCTACGACTTCGTTTAGTTTGCTCAGCCACAAGGAAATGCCGTCTGTGATGGCAAACTGGATACGCTCGGGAGCCAGGACAATTGGTGCCGTTCCCATGTGACTGGAAGATGTGGATGCCTGGATCTGCAAACAATATTTGATAACGTCCTTGAGCCGCTTGTCCATCAGGCCATTGGAGCTGGGCAGGTCACGCCATCCCCTATGCGTGGACCGTCCAATCACCACGAACCCAAGGCGCGGCGCCTCGTCAGGCAAAGAAACCTGTTCTGTGGTGAACGAGGCCCGGACCTTGCCGCAGCCTGGAATGAGTCTTTCCAACTGGGCGCGCAAAACACCGGGACGCCATGTCGTCACCCAGTCCATCGGAGCAATGCCGTCAAAAAGCGTGATCCGGCCGTCATCGTTGAACCAGTTGCCCAGAGCCTCACGTACCTGATTGCGCACCCCGTTCCAGACTTGGGCGTTGTCGATCACATTGCAACCTTGCATGGTGATGACCGGCAGCATGACGAGCTCACAGAACACATTGCGCCCATGGTGCACATACGCCAGCCGGCTAACCAGGCTGGTCAAGGCCTCGTGTGCGGAGTCGTTGCTAACTTGTTCATCCATAAGCCGCCAGATTGCCGGTTCGTCGGTATTCGATACCGCCTCATCCAGCCGGTCGATCCAGCCTTTCAGGCTGGTATCAGCGGGAGCGTCTGCTGCCATGTGCTCGATGGTGTGTTCGGTTTGTTGCACGGTTTTTTTCATTCCTTGCATTCAAGCTAGCACGGCATTTGTGTTGGTCAAGGCCTCTTCTGTGTCCTATTACCAAATTCATTTCCACCCCCTTGACGAAACGCGCTTTCGTGCTTTGATAGATAAAAGCACCTGAGAGGTTGATATGAATACCGAACCCGTTTTAAATTCTTCTGCGCTGATGTTTGCCTCAGGCCAAGGCCACGAATCTGAGAGCACCCCTGGCTTTGCTGCAGGCTCGCGCATGTATGCAAACTTGCCCGCTGCCCAGTACCACAGTGATAAGGAAGCATTGAGCTGCAGCATGCTCAAGCCGCTGTTGGAATCCCCTGCCCATTTCCAGGCCAACCTGCTGTCTCTCAACAAGGCGACCAAAGCCATGGATTTCGGTAGCCTGGTGCACGGTCTGGTACTGGAGCCTCACTTGATCGGGACGGACTTCTCCATCTACCCTGGGATTGCGGATGGGCGCGCGGCCGAATACAAGGCTTTCCTCATCAAGCAGGCAAGCCGTATGGTGGTGGACGAACCCACCTTTGCCCGAGCCCGGAAGCTGGCTGAGAAAATCCTGCATCGCAACGTTTTGGGCCGCCCTTTTGGCGACTTTGTGAATGAAGGCATCCCCGAGGCCAGTATTTATGTGGAAGAGCCCACTACGGGCTTGATGCTGCGCACCCGTCTGGACCTCTACCACCCTGAACACAGCTTCGATCTGAAAACCACCCGCCACGGAACGATCAATGCCTTCATCCGTGATGCGGTGGACCTGCACTACGACTTCCAGGCCTTCATGTACACCATCGCCCGCTCTCTTTACGAAGGCAGGACCAATCCCGCAAAGTTCGTCTTCATCGCTGCCGAAACCGAGGCGCCCAACGCCATCCACCAGATCACGGCGGGACAGTCATTCATGAGCAACGGTGCGAAGAAATTTCAGGAGGTTCTGTCTGTTTACACGGCTTGCATGCAAACCGGCTTCTGGCCTGACTCCAGCGGCAACGCAGAGGCCGAAATCGAGCCGTGGCAGAGTTTTAGCGGCAAGTCCGACTGGAAGGCTGCGCTGGGCGGCTACCAGCTTTCTACGACGCATTAGGCCGAATGGCACTTATATAAGCCGCATGACGTTGAACACTAAATCCGCGCATTCCCCCAGCTAGGCGAGGTGGCCGCGAAGCTGCATGAAGGCGTGAGCCGTATCGTCAGGAGGGGGTCTAGCGGAGGTATTGAACACTGTGCATAATCAATTGGTATCCACTTAGCTCCACTAGGCGATTTCAGCGGATTCTTCGGCGGGCAACACGATGTCGGCATAGGTCACCGGATCGGTGGCCACGGCTTGTTGCATCAGCCTGTAGAACAGCATCCCGCGAGAGCTGGAGGTGCGGCGGTTGAAACGAAAGACGAACTCATCGAGGTAGGCATCCAGGTGTTCGGGCTGGACCGAGCCGTGATGGGTTCCCAGAATCCAGCGCTTGATCAGCGAGGCCACCCGGTGCACCCCGGCCATAGAGACGTGGGCCGGTACATTCGAGCCGAGCATGACGTTGCGCTGATGCTCATAGCCCAACTCCGGCAGCGATCGGTAAGCGGCCGAACCATCGGTTTTCACCGCCGCGCCCGTCTCGATGCAGGCCTGAACGAAGGGCACCACGAACTCCTCTGAGTCCTTGTCGATGCGACGCAGACGGATGCGCCCGAACCCCTTGGGCTGCAGTATCTCCACCGCCAGGACGATCAGTATTTTTCTCGTGTTGTTCTTGCGCCCCGCTGAGGAAATAGGCTGTTTGCGGTCCGTGATGGCCAGGTATCGGACAACCCTAACGATGGGATTTCCCGACTTCAGAGACGGTCAGCACCTGCCCCCCGAGGCCGGACAAGAAAGCAGCCCCTACACTTGGGGCATGCAGATTTTTATGGTCGGTGGTGCTGTTCGCGATGCCTTGCTGGGCCTGCCGGTACAGGACCACGACTGGGTCGTGGTCGGCAGCACGCCTGAAGAACTGGTCGCCCTCGGCTACCTGCCCGTGGGCAAGGACTTCCCGGTTTTCCTGCACCCCCAGACCCGCGAGGAATACGCGTTGGCGCGCACCGAACGCAAGACCGCGCGCGGCTACCACGGCTTTGAAGTCCACGCGGCGCCGGACGTCACGCTCGAACAGGACCTGGCGCGGCGCGACCTTACTATCAATTCAATAGCTGCTCCCGCACGTATTTCGGGCGCTACAGGCCTGTTTGATGCTGATTTAAAGGCCCTGACCGACCCTTACGGCGGGCAAAAAGACCTGCGGGCCAAAGTTCTACGCCATGTGACCGGCGCCTTCCGCGAAGACCCGGTGCGCATACTGCGGCTGGCGCGTTTTGCAGCGCGTTTTACCGACTTCAGCGTGGCGCCCGAAACCATGCAATTAATGCAGGATATGGTGGCCGACGGCGAGGCCGATGCGCTGGTGGCCGAACGTGTCTGGCAGGAGCTGGCCCGCGGTCTGATGGAGGCCAAACCGTCCCGCATGTTCGAGGTGCTGCGCGACTGCGGGGCATTGCAAAGGCTGTTGCCCGAAGTGGGCAAACTCTGGGGCGTGCCGCAGCGCGCCGACTACCACCCCGAGATAGATACCGGCATTCACCTGATGATGGTGCTGGACATGGCGGCGCGCCTGGATGCGCCGCTGCCTGTGCGATTTGCCTGCCTGACACACGACCTCGGCAAGGGCACCACGCCTGCAGACGTTCTGCCCCGCCACATCGGCCATGAAGAGCGCAGTGCAAAGTTGCTCAAGGGTGTTTGCGAGCGCCTGCGTGTGCCGGTTGAATGCCGGGAAATCGCGGACGTGGTGGCGCGCGAGCACGGCAACATTCACCGCAGCGGCGAGTTTGGCGCAGCCGCGCTGGTGCGCCTGCTGGAGCGCTGCGATGCGTTTCGCAAGCCGCAGCGTTTTGCCGATGTGCTGCTGGCCTGCGAATGTGATGCGCGCGGCCGGCTGGGGCTGCAGGACTCGGCTTACCCGCAGCGCCCGCGCCTGCTGGGCGTGCTGGCGGCGGCGCAGTCTGTTGTCACACACCTGATTGCCGAACAGGCCCAGGCGGACGGCCAGGACGGCAAAAAAATCGGTGAGCTGATACATGCGGCGCGGGTGTCTGCGGTTGCCATACAGATGGCCACGCCGTCCTGATTGTTGCAAGGCAAGGCAAAAACAGGCGAAACCAGCCTACAGCCAAAGCGCCTGGCTTTTGATAAGCTGAACGGCGATGCAGATTGACTCTTTCGCCCCCTCGCTTTCCCCCGCTTTGACACCCGGCAGCCCTGCCGCTTACGGCCTGGTTTTACCGGCTGTCATGCCGCAGACGGCGCTGTTCCTGGACTTCGACGGCACGCTGGCCGAGATAGCGTCGCAACCCGAGCTGGTCCAGGTGCCAGCAGACCTGGCGGACACCTTGCGCCATCTTGCAGGCAGGCTGGGCGGCGCGCTGGCCATCGTATCGGGCCGGCGGCTGGCAGATATCGACGGTTTTCTGGCGCCCTTGCTGCTGCCTGTTGCGGCAGAACATGGCGCGGTGCAGCGCCTCTCAAACGAGCGCACGGTGCACCATGCCACACCCGACCTGCATGACATCGCGCGTGTGGCCCTGGCGCTGGCCGCGCAGCATGCAGGCCTCCACGTGGAAATAAAGTCGGCGGCGATTGCCCTGCATTACCGCCACGCGCCCGAGCTTGAAAGCCTTTGCCTGGAGGCCATGGCCGAGGCCGTCAAACGCACACCGGGTGTGGACCTGATGCAGGGCAAGTGTGTTGTCGAGATCAAGCCGGCAGGCGTCAGCAAGGGCACGGCCATACAGGCCTTTATGGCCGAGGCGCCGTTTGCCGGCCGCGTGCCGGTGTTTGCGGGCGACGACACCACGGACGAGGCCGGCTTTGCAGCAGTGCAGTCCATGGGCGGCCAGGGCATCAAGGTAGGCGCGGGCGACAGCCTGGCCGAATACCGCTGCGCCAGCCCGGCAATGGTGCGCCAATGGCTGCAATCCGCATTTGAAGAAAGGGCAGGCGCATGAGCAGCAGTGACCCGACAGGCCATTTCGGGCCACCCGCCGCGCCGTCGCTGGCGATGGGGGTGATAGGCAACTGCGCCTTCAGTGCGCTGGTGGACCAGCGCGCCCGCATTGTCTGGTGCTGCCTGCCGCGTTTTGACGGCGACCCGGTTTTTAATGCCCTGCTGGAGCCCGACCGGCAAGAGGGATCAGGCCCCGGCGCCTTTGCCATAGAGATTGAAGATTTCCACGAAGCCAAGCAGTGGTATGAGCCAAACACGGCCGTGCTGCGCACCCAGCTTTTCGACAAGGCCGGCCAGGGCGTGGAGATCACCGATTTTGCGCCGCGTTTTTACAGCCGCTCGCGTTACTTCAGGCCGATCACACTGGTGCGGCGCATCCGCCCCATCAACGGCGCGCCGCGCATACGCGTGCTGCTGGACGTGCGCTTTGACTGGGGTCGGCGCGAGCCGCTGATTACCCGCGGCAGCAACCATGTGCGTTATGTAGGCGATGCGCTGACGCTGCGGCTCAACACCGACGCGCCCATTTCCCACCTGCTGGCGCGCCAGCCTTTTGTGCTGACCCGTGAACACAATTTTTTGCTGGGCGCGGACGAGTCGCTCACCGAGGGCATTGCCGACACGGCGCGCCTGTTTGAGCAGGAAACCATTTCCTACTGGCGCAGGTGGAGCCAGCGCCTGCACATTCCGCTGCAATGGCAGGAGGCGGTGATACGCGCCGCCATCACGCTCAAGCTCTCGCTGTTTGAAGACACCGGCGCCATCGTCGCGGCCATGACCACCAGCATTCCCGAAGCGCCAGGCAGCCAGCGCAACTGGGACTACCGCTACTGCTGGCTGCGCGATGCGTTTTTTGTGGTGCGGGCGCTCAACAGCCTGTCCGAGGTCGGCACCATGGAGGACTACCTGCGCTGGCTCAGCAATGTGGTGGTGCAATCCAAAGGCGGTCATATCCAGCCGCTCTTCGGCATTGGGCTGGAGCGCGAGTTGCCTGAATCGACCATGCCGCACCTGGCCGGTTACCGCGGCATGGGCCCGGTGCGGGTCGGCAACCAGGCGCAGGAGCATTTCCAGCACGACGTCTACGGCAACGTGGTGCTGGGCGCGGCGCAGGCCTTTCACGACCACCGGCTGCTGCACCGCGCCAGTCACGCCGAGTTCAAACAGCTTGAAGCCGTTGGCGAACAGGCCGTCCTGACCTACGACAAACCGGACGCCGG
Source organism: Pseudomonadota bacterium (assembly GCA_040388255.1). Lineage (GTDB taxonomy): Bacteria > Pseudomonadota > Gammaproteobacteria > Burkholderiales > Burkholderiaceae_C > Polaromonas. The sequence continues at coordinate 65,775 of JAZKCE010000007.1, forward strand.
CATGTGGGAGTTGCGCACGCGCGCGCGGGTGCACACCTCGTCGGCGCTGATGTGCTGGGCCGCCTGCGACCGGCTGGCCAAGATCGCCGTGGTGCTCAAAGAACCGCACCGCGCCGCCTATTGGCAAGGCCATGCCGATGTCATGCAGGAACGCATACTGCGCGAGTCCTGGAGCGAGGAGCGTCAGGCCTTTGCCGAAAGTTTCGGCGGGCGCGATTTGGATGCCAGCGTGCTGCTGATGATAGAGGTCGGTTTTATAGACGCCAAAGACCCGCGTTTTATCGCCACGGTGGATGCGCTCGAAAAACACCTGTGCGACGGCCCCTATATGCGGCGTTATGAAGCACCGGACGATTTCGGCAAGCCCGAGACCGCCTTCAATATCTGCACCTTCTGGCGCATAGACGCGCTGGCGCGCATAGGCCGCAAGGACCAGGCACGCGCGATTTTTGAAACCATGCTGGCCGCACGCAACCACGTCGGTCTGCTGTCCGAAGATACACATCCGCTCACGGGCGAGATGTGGGGGAATTTTCCGCAGACCTATTCCATGGTCGGCATCATCAACGCGGCGGTACGTTTGTCCGCCCCTTGGGATTCGCAGATATGACGAACACCCCCGTCGGAGGCTCACTGCGTGTAGCCCCTTCCCCCCTTGTAGGGGGCTGCACCTGTGGCCCGGCGAAGCCGGTTCCACGGCCCATGCTGGCAGGGGCGCTTGACCCATTCAGCTTTGCCCTTTATAAAGGTTACGCAACATGAGCCGACTGGTAGTCGTTTCGAATCGTGTCGCCGATCCACGCAAGGCTGCGGCGGCCGGCGGCCTGGCTGTGGCACTGGGTGACGCCCTGTCGGTCAGGGGCGGTTTGTGGTTTGGCTGGAGCGGCACGATTGTTGAAGGCGGCACACCTGGCGAGGGCGAGATGCACAGCCAGCAGGCCGGCAATGTCACCCTGGCCACCGTGGACCTGTGCCGCGAGGACCACGACAGTTATTACCTCGGCTACAGCAACGGCGTGCTCTGGCCGGTGTTTCATTACCGGCTGGACCTGGCCGACTTTGACGCCGGTTTTATAGGCGGCTACCGGCGCGTCAACCAGATGCTGGCGCGCAAGCTGATGCCGCTTCTGAAGCCCGACGACATCATCTGGGTGCATGACTACCACCTGATTCCCATGGCGGCCGAACTGCGGGCCATGGGATGCAAAAACCGCATCGGCTTTTTCCTGCATATTCCGCTGCCGCCGCCCCTGATACTGGCGGCGATTCCGCAGCATGAATGGCTGATCCGTTCGCTGTTTTCCTACGATGTGCTGGGCTTTCAGAGCGAGGCCGATGTGGCCCATTTCTCGCGTTATGTAGGGGAGGAGGTCGGCGCCGAGGCACTCGACCAGCACCAGTTCCGCGCCTTCGGCCGAACCGTACATGCCCAGGCTTTCCCGATAGGCATTGATGTCGATGAATTCGCCGCCCTGACGCATGGCAAGGACGCGCGCGAGATGTACGAGCGCATGAAGGAAGAATATTCGCGCCGCCGCCTGCTTCTGGGTGTGGAGCGGCTGGACTACTCCAAGGGCCTGCCGCAGCGCCTGCGCGCTTTCCGGCAACTGCTGCGCAAGTACCCGGAAAACCTCAACAGCGCAACCCTGATCCAGATCGCCTCGCCAAGCCGCGAAGCCCTCGACAGCTACTCCGGCCTGCGCCAGGAACTCGAAAGCCTGTGCGGCTCCATCAACGGCGATTACGGCGAGCTGGACTGGATGCCGGTGCGTTACATCCACCGCAACGTCGCGCGCAAGCGCCTGCCCGGCCTGTACCGCGTGGCCAGGGTCGCCCTGGTCACGCCGCTGCGCGACGGCATGAACCTGGTAGCCAAGGAGTTTATCGCCGCGCAGGACCCGGCCGACCCGGGTGTGCTGGTGTTATCGCGTTTTGCCGGCGCCGCCGAGCAGCTCAAGGAGGCGCTGCTGGTCAACCCCTACGACACCGACGGCACGGCCGACGGCGTACAGCGCGCACTGCAGATGCCCTTGCCCGAGCGCCAGGCCAGGCACCAGAAACTGCTGGCCAGCATACGCGGCCAGGACGTGCACTGGTGGCGCAAAGCCTTTCTGGAAACACTCACCGGTGTCGATACCAGCGAGCACCGGCGCTAACGACGTGGCTAGGCCCGGCAAGGCCGGTCAAGCCACCAGGGCCAGCGCCGCGTAGTCACCAACCTTTTCCTCCAGGCCGGCCGGCACCAGCGTGACACCCCGCGTCAGGGCGGTCAGCCTGCCGTCCAGCTGCGCCCTAAGGCGCGGCAGCAAATAGTCGCGGTGGCTCCAGAACACACCGCCGCCCAGGCTGATGCACTGCAGGTCCAGCGTCACCACCAGGTTGTACAAGGCCCGGCCCATGACCCGACACAAATCATCAACAATGGCCACAGCGCCCGCCTCATGAGCATAGGCCGCTATCAATAAAGTAGCAGAATCGGCGTAACCCCGGCCGGAAAAGCGCCGCGTGATGGCATTGCCGGCGACCAGCGCTTCGAGGTCGCCGATATTGCCGCAGCCGCACAGGGCGTCGTTGTTGTCGCTGACAAACATGTGGCCCGCGTGGCCGGCGTTGCCGTGCTTGCCGCGCAGCACCCGGCCGTCCACACACAGGCCCACGCCTATGCCGGTGCTCCAGGTCACATAGGCGCAGTGCTCAAAACCCTGCAGCGCGCCCCAGCGGCGCTCGGCCTCCAGCGCGGCGATGCCGTCGTTTTCAATGCGCACGTTTTTGCAGGCCTGACGCAGCGGCGCCTCCAGCGGCACGCTGAGCCAGTCATTGGGCAGGCCGCGCGCCCGGCCAGCGATGCCGCCGCAGATATTCGGCGCGGCAAGCTCTATCAATCCGTCCTGCAATACAAAAGGCCCGCAGGACGAGACCCCCACGGCTGAAAGCGCTTCGGGCGCAACACCGGCCTGGCCGCAGCTGCGCGCCACCAGGCCCAGAACCTGCCGGCCCAGCGCATCGCGCCCGCCCTGTTTGACGGTCAGTTCGGTGACCCGGCCGCGTATGCCGTTTTCATCGGCAATGCTGACGGCCACCTTGGTGCCGCCAATGTCAACACAGGCAACGGGTGGCGTGCCTTTGGAGGGCAAGGCGATGCGGTTTGCGGGAAGGCTGATCAAGGCTGGTGTCCCCGGTAAATGGATTCAGGCTCATGCTAACTGCCTGGCTGCAGTTTTGCCGTAGGCGCAGGCCTCAAATCAGCTTAGCCAGCAGGGTCGCAACCAGGCTCAGCAACACCGTTGTGGCCAGGGGAATAAACCATTCCCGGCCAAACAGCCTGAAGCGCAGATCGCCGGGCAGCTTGCCAAAACCGAGCTTGTGCAGCCAGGGCGTGAGGCCGCTGATGACCACCAGGATCAGAAAAATGACGATCATCCAGCGGATCATTCAGTTACCTTCATGCGAAGCTCATGTCACGCGGCTGCAGCGCAGGGCCGCCCCAAGCAAGGCCAGCCCCCTCGGGAGCAGCGCATTACACCTAGTGAAAAGCGTGGGGGCTGTCATAAAGTGTGTGTCCTGTCGCCCGCTGAAAACCCGATAGGTTCCCACTCCACAGACGCATTTTTTGCCCCAAAGCCAATCACCTTGAAAAGCTCACCCATCTCGTGCTCGTTGATGAGTTTTTGCACCATCACGCGCTCGGGCAGGCTGGCATTTTCAAGTCCGTCCAGCAACCCGCAGTTAAGCAGAAACCGGCCCTGGCCGGTATACCCCAGCACCTGCAGGCCAGCCTCCTGCCCGGCCACTGCGATGCCGGTGAAGTTGACATGCGCGGTGATGTCCTTGCTGCCCACATCGGCCAGCGCATCAGTGTCGGCAAGGTGGTCGCGGTGGCACATCAGCGTGCCCATGCTGCGCTGCGCATGGTAGTACTCTTGCTCGGGGAAACCGTAGTCGACCAGGAACACCGCGCCGGCCACCAGCCGGTCGGCCAGGGTGCGGATAAAACCTTCGGCCTGCGGGTGGATCTCGGTGACATAGTCATGCGGGCCCTCGACTTCAAGCGGTGGTCGTAAATCCGTGCGCTGATCGGCATATGTAAAACTGCCGTCGAAAACCGCCACGCCCCGCTCGTGCCAGACGCCGCCCAGGCGCGCCAGCAACTTCACCGGCATGGCGTCCAGCACTTCATTGCCCACCACCACGCCGCTCATTTGCTCCGGCAACGCCGTCAGCCAGCGCACCTTGCCCGCAAAGGCCTGCAGGCGCTCATGCTGGCGCTGGCGCAGGCTGCCCGACAAATCGACGATGGTGTAGCGCTCAAGCTGCGGCAAGGCCTCCAGCAGTTGCTGTGCCAACGCACCCGAACCGGCGCCGAATTCCCACACCTCCGTGGTGCCGGTCGCTTCCAGCGCCTGCGCCAGCTGGCGGGCCAGGGCCTGGCCAAAACGCGGCGACAGCTCTGGCGCAGTCACAAAATCGCTGCCGCCATCCTTGACACCGGCCGGCATCAGGCCGAATTTGCGCGAATCACTGGCGTAATAACCCCAGCCCGGCGTGTACAGGGCCATCTCCATAAAGCGGTCAAAGCCAATCCAGCCGCCGGCGGCGGCAATGGCCTCGCCCAGATGTAACTGGAGGGGGGTCGTTAAACTAGGGGGTCTGGTCATGGCGTTCGTGGGCTGGGCATCCGGCCCAGATTGTCCATGATCGCACTTCCCCGCCACCTAAAGCATGCAGCAAACACCGCCTTCCCCTGTTGTTCTCGTCACCGGCGCCGCCAGGCGGTTGGGCCGCGAGATCGCGCTGGCGCTCGCGGCAAGCGGCTGGCGCGTCGCCGTGCATTACCGCGGCTCGCAGGCGGATGCTACAAAAACAGTAGCTGACTGCGCACGTATTTCGGGGGTCTCAGCCAGTTTCTCTTGTGACTTGAGTGATGAAAAGGCGGTCCTGGCATTGCTGCCGCAGGTGATTGCCGAATTCGGCCAGGTAGACGCCATCGTCAACAACGCCTCCACTTTTGAGCACGACAGCGCCGCCAGCTTCGGTTTTTCCGCCCTGGACAAGCATTTGCGCAGCAACACCGGTGCGCCCATACTGCTGGCGCAGGCCCTGCATGCGCATGTCAGCGCCCGCAACGCCAGCGGCGCGGTCGTCAACCTGCTGGACCAGAAACTCTGGAACCAGAACCCGGATTTTTTCAGCTACACCCTGTCCAAGGCCGCGCTGGAAGCCGCCAACACCATGCTGGCCCTGGCGCTGGCCCCCAGGGTGCGGGTGGTCGGCGTGGCACCCGGCCTGACCCTGACCAGCCATATGCTGAGCCCGGAGAAGTTCGAGGCGCTGCACAAACTCTCGCCGCTGGGCCGCTCGTCCACCGCCGCCGATGTGGCCGCCACGGTGCGGTTCGCGCTGGAAAACCAGTCCATCACCGGCACCACGCTGCTGGTGGACGGCGGCCAGCACCTGATGAAATTCGAGCGCGATTTTTCGCTCATGCAGCCCGGCCAGGCTTGAGCGCGCCGGAACTTTTTGACTGACACCATGTTCAATACCCGAGGCACCCAGATTTTGACCCTGACAGGTTTGCGTTTTGACGCCAACCTGGGCATCCTGGACCATGAAAAAACCGCGCCGCAGCCGATACAGGTCGATGCCGAGCTGAACCTGGGCACGCAGCCGCTGCTGCCCAGCGACGACGACATCAACCGTGTGCTGGACTACCGCAAGGTGCGCCAGATCATCATCAACGAATGCACGGCCGAACATGCCAACCTGCTGGAAACCCTGATCGGCAAGCTGGCGCACCGGCTGATGCTGCTGCCGGGCGTGCTGGGTGTGCGCGTGAAGATTGCAAAACTTGAAATTTTTGACGACTGCGAAGTAGCCATTCGCGTCGAGACAGGACAGTGGTGAACGATATGGGAGCGAACGATATGAGCGCAGTCTGGGAAGACGCTGTAGCGCAGCATGAACAGCAGGAAAGCTCCGCACGCGTGCAGAACTCGATGAAGATAGAGCGCGAGGACCACAAGCTTGAAAAGCGTTTGTGCCGCGAAGTCGGCCGCGCGATTGTCGACTTCAACATGATCGAGGAAGGCGACAAGGTCATGGTCTGCGTCTCCGGCGGCAAGGACAGCTACGCCATGCTGGACATTTTGCTCAAGCTGCAAAAACGCGCGCCCATCAGGTTCGAGCTGGTGGCCGTCAACCTGGACCAGAAACAGCCCGGCTTTCCCGAGCACATCCTGCCCGAATACCTGGGCAAGCTGGGCGTGCCCTTCCACATCGAAAACCAGGACACCTACAGCATCGTCAAGCGCGTGATCCCCGAGGGCAAAACGCTTTGCTCGCTGTGCTCGCGCCTGCGCCGCGGCATTTTGTACCGCGTGGCCGGCGAGCTTGGCTGCACCAAGGTCGCGCTGGGGCACCACCGCGACGACATGCTGCAGACCTTTTTCCTTAACATGTTTTTTGCCGCCAAACTCAAGGGCATGCCGCCCAAGCTGGTCAGCGACGACGGCAAGAACATCGTGATCCGCCCCATGGCCTATGTGGCGGAAAAAGACCTGACGCGCTGGGCCCAGGTGCGCGACTTTCCCATCATCCCCTGCACGCTCTGCGGCAGCCAGGAAAACCTGCAGCGCAAACAGGTCGGCAACATGCTGCGCGAGTGGGAGAAAAAACACCCGGGCCGGCTGGAAAACATGTTCTCTGCCCTGCAGAACATCGTGCCCTCGCACCTGATGGACAACAAACGCCATGACTTCAAGGGCATCAAAACCACCGGCGTGGCCGATGCGGATGGCGACAAGGCTTTTGACGCGGAAGACTTCAGCGAGCCGTCCCTCCCCGGCCTGTCGGTGATTGCGCTGCAGCCCCGCTAGTCAGGCAGCAACCCAAGCCGGAGCCCTCATGAAACAGTCGCTTAAAGCTATTATTTCTATAGCACTTATCGGCCTGCTGCTGACCGGCTGCTCCGGCATGCGCGTTGTTGACAGTGACGTCACCGCGTTTGCCGCATGGACTTCCGCGCCGCCGGTGCCGGGCACGCCCTACCGTTTTGAGCGCCTGCCCTCGCAGCAATCGGGCAACGTCCAGCAGGAGCGGCTGGAAAGCATCGCCAGCACCAGTCTGGCAAAAGTCGGCATGGTGCTGGATCCGGCCAGGGCGCGCTTTAGCGTGCAGCTCAGCTTCAACACGCAGTACCTTGAACGCTTCCCCGATGACGGTTTTCCGCTGGGCGGCCCCAGGGTGTTCATAGGGGCAGGCACGGGCGGCGGCTCATTCGGTTTTGGCTTTCCCATGCGTTTTGGCGAGCCCTACTACAAGCGCGAAGCAAGCTTGCTGATGCGCGACCTGGCAACCCAGAAAGTGGTGTTTGAAACCCGCGCGCTCCACGACGGTGTCTGGGGCGACACCCTGGCCGTGCTGCCCGCCATGCTCGATTCGGCGCTGCTCGGATTTCCCCAGCCGCCGTCCGGCACCCGGCGCATCAATGTTGAAATACCGCGCTAAGCGTGGGGACTGCATCTTGACAGAGCCAACCCGCATCATCGCCATTCGCCATGGTGAAACCGCCTGGAACGTGGACACCCGCATTCAGGGCCACCTCGACATTCCCCTCAGTGAAGTGGGCCGCAGGCAGGCCAGGCGGCTTGGCGAAGCCCTGAAGGACGAGCCCATCCAGGCCATTTACGCCAGCGACCTCACACGGGCCTGGGAAACCGCTCAATACGTGGCCCGCGCATGCGGCATCGAAGTCACCAAGGAAGAAGGCTTGCGCGAGCGCGGTTTTGGCGACTTCGAAGGCAAAACCTTTGCGGAAATTGAAGTGCTGCTGCCCGAGCAATCGCAGCGCTGGCGCAAGCGCGACCCGGAATTTGCCCCGGCCGGCGGCGAGTCACTGCTGGCTCTGCGCGGCCGGGTGGTCCAGGCGGCGGAGCGGCTGGCCGCACAACATCCGGGCGAACTGATTGCCATGGTCGGCCACGGCGGCGTGATGGACGTGCTGTACCGCGCGGCGACCCGACTCGACATCCAGGCGCCGCGCACCTGGGCCCTGGGCAACGCGGCCATCAACCGCCTGCTCTGGACACCCGAGGGATTTACGCTGGTCGGCTGGGCCGACACGCAGCACCTGGACGACGACGCGCTGGACGAAACCACCGGCTGATGGCCCGCGGCGCCGGCCACACCGACACTCAATCTGATGCACCCGATGGATGATTTACAAGGCCTGATTGGCCGCCCCGTCAATGCCATTGACACCCCGGCGCTGGTGGTGGACCTGGACGCGATGGACCGCAACCTGGCCAGCATGGCGAAATTTGCGCAGCGGCACAAGGTCAGGCTGAGGCCGCACGCCAAGATGCATAAAAGCGCAGAGCTCGCCAGGCTGCAAATGGCCGCCGGCGCGGTCGGCGTCTGCGTGCAAAAAACCTCGGAGGCCGAGGCCATGGTGGCCGGCGGCGTCTACAACATCTTCATCAGCAATGAAGTGATCTCGCCCTTCAAGCTGGCGCGCGTGGCCGCGCTGACGCGGGCGGTGGTGCCCCATGAGGGGAAAATCGCCATCTGCGTGGACAGCCTGGAAGGCATCAACCGCCTGGCCACCAGCATGAACGAGGCGCGTATCGCCAGCGGCGTGGCCACGGCGATTGATGTGTTTATCGAAATCAACGTCGGCCAGGGGCGCTGCGGCGTCGAACCCGGCGCGCCAGCCGTGATGCTGGCGCTGGAAATCCGCAAACACCCGGCATTGAACCTTGCCGGCCTGCAGGCCTACCACGGCAAGGCGCAGCACCTGCGCGGCCCGGCGGAGCGGCGGGAGGCCATCACCAGCGCGATCAAGGCCGCGGCCCTGACCCGCCAGATGATTGAAAAGCAGGGTGTCATGGTCGGCCTGGTCACGGGCGCGGGCACCGGCACGGCGGCGCTGGAAGCCGCGAGTGGGGTCTACGGCGAGTTGCAGGCCGGCTCCTACCTGTTCATGGACGCGGACTACGCCGCCAACCAGCTGGACCCGGCGCAGCCGCGTTTTGAGCATGCGCTGTTTGTGAAAACCCAGGTCATCAGCACCCACGCGGGCGGGGACCCGTATGTGGTCTGCGATGCCGGCCACAAAAGCCACGCCATTGACTCGGGCCTGCCAAAAGTCCATGCCTTCAGCAGCCGCAGCAAACTCGAATACTTCAATGGCGGCGACGAACACGGCATCCTCAGGCCCACGGCCGGCAGCACCCGCCTGCCCGGCCTGGGCAGTTTGTTATGGCTGATTCCCGGCCACTGCGACCCGACCGTCAACCTGCACGAGATGATGATTGGCGTGCGCGGCGGCCTGCTCAAAGGGGTGGTTGAGCGCATCATCCAGGTTGATGCGCGCGGCGCGCTGACGTGAATCGAGCGATTCAGTCTTTTATCGCACTATTGCTATTAAAAAAGGAGCTTTAAAGTCAATTTTGCAGGGCCGACTATTGAGAGACCGGTGCCGGCCCTCTGTCGTCATTATCGTGCAATGACGCAAGAGGTCATGTCTGGTGGACGCTGATAGGGACGCGAACCATCGCCAGCGATTGACTGCTGTCCGTTCGTGTTGCGTTAACGCATGCCGATCCGTCGGCAATGGCATCTCTGACTTCGATCGCACGGCCGTCCAACTACAGGGGTTCGAAAATCGGGGGGTGCGGCGTAATACTTGGACTGGTTTATACCGTGATTCCAAGGCTCGCTCAATATTGAACGGGACGGAGTGAGCCAAGTGATATTTGGATGCGTTTTTCGTTATATCAGCGGATGTAGGCATCAACCATCTGAATGAATTGCTCAATGGTTGTAGCCTGCCAGTTCCGAGGGTAGAACAACTCCGTTTTCAACCGTCCGAAGAAGCCCTCGCATGCAGCGTTTTCGGGTAAGTGCTGCGTTTGACACGCACCAACAGCCAGAGCATCAGCGCCCGAAACCAGGCGGATGCTGGTGACGCTGGCGGGGTCAATGCGGGTGTGTTTAAGCGCGGCGCGGCATAGCAATGAGTTGCCTGCGAAGGCAAGCATGGCGAGGGTTGTCAGGGCAGCTATTCGGGCGCGGGACATTGAGGGTTTTATGGCATCCGCGCAATAGTTATGCTCAGGCCTCTAACAACGTTGGCATCCAGCCGCTGTCCAAGGCGGTCAACTGAAACATCGGGTTCAGCCTAGATATCTGCAGTGTCCCCGATGTCCCGGTACTCGCCGATCCACCGCAGGGCACCGTTCGCAGAATAACCCTCAGGAGAGTTGGCTTTCGCGCACCAAGGGGTGATGCCAGCAGCGGAACGAGCCGCCGATCCAAAACACGGCACTGAACGGCGTGGTAAGGACCGTTTGCCCGGCCTCTCGCAGCTGCCGGGCCAATTCCGGCAGCTCGCTGGCGATGAGGATTGTCTTGTCGTCGAGCACCAGGCCGTTGCATGCCAGCTTCTTCTCGGCGTCCTCGTGCGAAACCTCGATTAGCTGCCAGTTCTCGAGGAAAGCCGGCAAGCCCTCAGGAAACGCAGCCCTGCAGACAATGGCCAGCCCGGGGCGGGGCGTGCAGAGGGCGCAATCCAAGTGCAAGAAGTTCTTGCTCATCCTCACTTCATGGACCCGGTAGTGGTCACCCAAACAGCTCTGCAGCCAGCGGATGCCCGCAGTGTTGCTGGCGTTGCCGGTGTTACCGACATAGATGTCGTAGCCCAGGACGAAGACGTCGCCGCCTTCCAGGAACGGGCCAGCACCGTATTCGCCTTTCGCGCTCTCGGGCTGGGGAAACGGCTCGGGGGCGGAGACGATGCGGGCGTTGCTGTTGGCCAGTCGGTCGGCAATGGTGCGGCGGATCGCGAACCGCTCTTTGCGCCGGCTAGGCAGGTACATTGGCATCTCGATGAAAGTGTTGCCGATAACCAGAATGGGATCGCGGGGGTAGTACTGGTTGGAACCTTCCAGCAGGTTCTCGAGGTATTGGTCCTCCCCAGGCTCCAGTGGTTTGACCTGATGCACAACTATGCCCCGATCCTTCAGCAGCCTGACGGCGGCATCGATTTGCTCGACGGACTGGCGGTACAGGGTCGGGTCGCTCTCCTGGAGCGCCTTGCCGCCGAAGTCCCTGCCCCATTGCTGCATAAACGCGAACGTCTGTTCGGATTGCCAGTTCTTCAAGTTCAAGGGGACATGGTGCGAGATGCGGAAGTGCGGATAGCCGACTACCACCTCCTTGAGCTTGCCCCACTCATGGTGGACCAGGATGGGTTCGACGGTTGCGTCCATTTCGTTTTTTCCTTTCAAGCTACCCTTGTGGCCGAGCGTCGAAGCCAAGCGGGACCGGAGGCGTCCGACTTGGGCAACCAGTTAAACAGCTGCATGAGCAGCAACCTTCCACTTGAAGCTACTGACTTCGGCTATGAAAAATGCCCACGGCACGCAAAACATCGCAGGCATCATAAGATGGGCGGGTGAAACAGGCAATCCCACCTGACTTGCCCTCAATCCACGTCCTAATCTAAACTTCAGAAGCTCGTGGTTTGCAAGTCGGCCAGCACGCCTTGGGCATGGTGCAACCGACTCTCGCACTTAAAAGTCCGTTTTTGACTGGCTTACCGAAGGTCCGCTTTGTAGAAATGGGAAAGGCAGCTTCGGGCCCCTTGCCGACTTCCCGAAGGCTGCCGTGAACTTCCGTTTCTGAGCAAGAACCGGACCCTGATGTTGCATAAAGGCCTATGGCTGGCCTAAGTCAACCTGGCGAAACTGATCGCGAACTCATCACAACGGTCCGAAGAGAACACCATGAACACCTCGCCCGCTATCAGAGCCCCCGACTGGCTCAACAAAGTCCCGGAAGTCACGCTTTCGTTTTGGATCATCAAGATCATGTCCACCACCGTGGGCGAGACAGGTGCCGATTTTCTGGCGGTCAATGCAGGCTGGGGCCAGGGAGCGACTTGCATGGTCATGGCTGCATTGCTGACTGTGGCCTTGCTCACACAGCTGCGCACCCGCCGCTACACCCCCTGGATTTACTGGCTCACGGTGGTGTTGGTCAGCGTGGTCGGCACCCAGATCACCGACCTGCTGACCGATGGTTTGGGCGTCAGCCTGTACGTAAGCACAGCGGTCTTTGCGGTGATGCTCGCGGTGATCTTCTTCATCTGGTATCGGGTCGAACGTACCCTGTCCATCCATGACATCGTGACACGCAGCCGGGAGCTGTTTTATTGGGCAGCCATCCTCTGCACGTTCGCGCTGGGAACCGCTGCCGGTGATCTGGCCACCGAGGCCCTGGGCCTGGGTTTCACCTGGGGCGCGCTCGCTTTCGGTTCGCTGATAGCCGTCACCTACGCCATCTGGCGTGTGGGCGGTAACGCCGTGCTGACATTCTGGATCGCCTACATCCTGACCCGCCCCTTCGGCGCCGCACTCGGCGACCTGCTGACGCAGGCCAAGATCTACGGCGGCCTGGGTTTGGGAGCCATGTGGACCAGCGCCCTGTTCCTCACCGTGATCTTCATGCTGGTCGTCGTCGAGCAGTTCAGCATGAACGCAAGCAAGTCTGTTCAGGCAGCTAAATAACCCTTTTTTCCCACTTCTCAAGGAAATATCATGCCCACACGTCACTCTTTCACCCGCCCGGTTGCCGCCGTATCGGCCGCCTTGCTCCTGGCCCTGGCGGCTGGCTGCTCCAAGCCCGCCGACCAAGGCGATGCAAGCGCATCACCTGCTGCAACGGCCCAAGCCGCCACGGCATCGCAGGCCAAGGCGGCCTCCAAACTCGGCGACTTGTCGGCGTTTCGCAGCATCGCAAGCGACGTTGCCGCCATCGTGGACAAGGGCGATCTGCCAGCAGCAAAGACGCGCATCAAGGATCTGGAAGTTGCCTGGGATTCGGCCGAAGCGGGCCTGAAGCCCCGGGCCGCCGAGGACTGGCATGTCCTCGACAAAACCATTGACCACGCCCTGGCTGCGCTGCGTGCCGATACGCCTAATCAGGCCGATTGCAAGGCGGCGCTGGCCGCCCTGCTGACAACCTTCGATTCACTCCAGGGCCAGGCCTAGTCAACGAACACACCCCATGAAAACCTCAACCGAACACGCTCTGGCCAAAGTCCCCGAAGTCACGCTGGGTTTCTGGCTCATCAAAATCGCCGCCACCACACTCGGCGAAACCGGCGGCGATGCCGTCTCCATGTCCATGAATCTGGGCTATCTGATCGCCACGGGTATCTTCGCCGCGATCTTCCTGGTTTCCGTGGTCGCACAAATCAAGGCCAAAAGGTTTCATCCTTTTCTGTACTGGTTCACCATCATCGCGACCACCACGGTGGGCACGACGCTGGCCGATTTCGCGGATCGCTCGCTTGGAATCGGCTACGCTGGCGGTTCGACTTTGCTGCTGGCCTTGTTGCTGGGCTCGCTCTTTGTCTGGCATCGCACCCTTGGCTCTGTGTCAGTGAGCACAGTCAGCGCGCCCAGGGCAGAAGCCTTCTACTGGCTGACGATCATGTTCTCCCAGACACTGGGCACGGCGCTGGGCGACTGGACCGCCGGCACGGCGGGCCTGGGCTACACCGGCGCGGCTATCGTGTTCGGTGGACTGCTCGCCCTGGTCGTGGTGGCTTACTACTGGACGCGGGTGTCCCATACACTGCTGTTCTGGGCTGCCTTCATCCTGACCCGCCCGCTGGGTGCGGTGGTCGGTGATTTTTTGGACAAACCGCTGAACGCGGGAGGTTTGGCGCTAAGCCGCTACTCCGCATCGGCCGCACTTTTTGCCTTCATGTTATTCAGTATCCTGCTGTTCAGGCAGCGGGCAGCCAGGACGGCGCATTGAGCAACAAATATTGAACGGAGTGGGTATGCGGGTACTGCTGGTTGAAGACGATCCCATGATCGGTGAAGCAATCCAGGGTGCACTGAAAGAGGCCTCCTATGCGGTTGACTGGGTCAAGAACGGCCAGACCGCCCTCACGACCTTGGGTTACCAGCACTATGACCTGGTACTGCTCGACCTGGGGTTGCCCGGCCTGGATGGGCTGGACGTGCTGGCCAGCATCCGCGCCAAGGACAACCCGATTCCCCTGCTCATCATCACGGCTCGTGACGGCCTTGATGACCGTCTGCGAGGACTGGACGGCGGGGCTGACGATTATGTGCTCAAGCCCTTCGAGATGGTGGAGCTGCTTGCCCGGATACGCGCTGTGCTGCGCCGCAAGGGCGGGAGCGCGGCGCTCGTTCTCGGCAATGGCGTGGTGTCACTCGATCCGGCCACGAAAGAGGCCAGCGTCCAGGGTGCTTCCCCGGTGCTGCTGTCCAACCGTGAGTTTTCGCTGCTGCAAGCCTTGCTGGTTAGGCCCGGGGCCATTTTGTCTCGCAGCGAACTGGAGGATCGCGTCTATGGCTGGGGCGAAGAGGTCGAGAGCAATGCCGTCGAGTATCTGATCCACGCGCTGCGGCGCAAGCTGGGCGGCGAGGTCATCAGAAACGTCAGGGGGGTGGGATGGATGGTTTCAAAAGGCGCTTGAGCGAGTCGATTCAGCTCAAGCTGTCATTCACGCTGTCTCTGGCCATTTTTGTCGTTGCCGTCGTGGCTGGCGTCTTCTCGTTCATGTCTGCCTTCGATGGGGCACACGAGCTGCAGGACGATGTGCTGCGCCAGGTGGCGCAACTGATGGATAGTCAGCGGCTGTCGCCAGCCCCTGCGCGCACCGATACCCGCCTTAAAGAGGGCAATGAAGAATCGCGCGTGATCGTCCAGCGTCTGGGCGAGGGTAAGCCATCTTCGGTCAGCGTGGATGACGGTGGACTTCTGCCTTTGCCTGTGACGCTGGCTGATGGCCTGCACACGCTGGATGTTGGCGGTGAAAAGTTCCGGGTGCTGGTCAAGACAACGGCCACCGGCGAGCGCATTGCCGTGGCCCAGGAGGCCGGCTTCCGCAATGCACTTGCCCGCGATAGTGCGCTTCGTACCGTGATGCCTTTCCTGATTCTCGTGCCGGTTTTGCTGCTGATCGTTGCCGACCTGGTGCGCAAGATGTTCCGGCCCATAGCAACGCTCTCCGGGGAAATCAACCAACGTGCCGAACAGGAGCTTCATCCCATCGAAGACAGCCACCTTCCCACCGAAGTGCGCCCGTTCGCGGTGGCGATCAACCGCCTGCTCGTCCGCGTTGACCAGTCGATGGACGCCCAGCGCCGCTTTGTCGCGGATGCTGCACACGAACTGCGCTCGCCACTGACCGCCTTATCACTGCAAGCGGAACGGCTGGCGGGAGCGGAAATGTCCGATCCGGCGCGTGAACGATTGATAGTGCTGCGTCAAGGCATTGAGCGCGGCAGGAATCTTCTGGATCAACTCCTGACCCTGGCCAAGGCGCAGTCGTTTACCGAACTGCCGAAATCGCCGATCTCCATCCAGGGTATCTACCGCCGGGTGCTGGAAGACCTCATGC
Organism: Pseudomonadota bacterium; assembly: GCA_040388255.1. Lineage (GTDB taxonomy): Bacteria > Pseudomonadota > Gammaproteobacteria > Burkholderiales > Burkholderiaceae_C > Polaromonas. Next base: position 81,217 of record JAZKCE010000007.1, read on the forward strand.
CACTGGCCGAGGCCAGGCATATCGACATCGGGGTCGAGGGCGCGCAAGACGCTCAGGTGTGGGTCAGTGAGCTGGACATGATCACCGTCGTCAGGAACCTGGTGGATAACGCCATCCGCTATACCCCGGAGGGGGGGCGAATTGATCTTTCAGTGAGTACGGTGAAAGAGCACGCTGTGCTGCGTATCCAAGACAATGGGCCTGGCATTCCGTTGGCCGAAAGGAACCGCGTTTTTGACCCTTTCTACCGCGCGCTTGGTAGTGAGCAGATCGGTTCGGGTCTGGGTCTTTCCATCGTCCACACGGTTGCCAACCGCATCGGTGCAGAGATTCGCCTCAACTTCTCCAACGAAGTGAAACAAACCGGCTTGAGCGTTGCCGTTCTCATTCCAATGGCTGCTCCATTCCCAGGGGTAGGGTCGACGTAGCCAGCGTACTGGATGCGCTGGCGGGCTTCGCCAGTTGACGGCGAATAGCGGTTGAAGAACCTACGGTGCCAACGCAGCGCTCTTACTGCAGCCATCGCGAAATTCCGATCTTGGCCGGATTCTGCTGTGCGCCCTAGGCGCTCCGTGTTTGCGCGCACCGCAAAAGATGGTCGGATGTGAATTTGTTAAACAAACCTTCGTAAGCGCCGCCATCCTCGCATGATTGTCCGATTTTGGCCGAAAGCAATCGTAGCGGCTGATTTCGGCCAAAAGCACAAATCAGAGATGGGGCCAATCCGCTGGAAACAGCTGGTTTTCGCGGGGCAGAAGTGATCGCGTTGGGATAATTGGTTCAACCCGGGAGTCCGCGGCCATAGCAGGCGACGAACAGGCGGTTGTCAGGCATGCGTTTCTGCGCGCACCTCTGCAACGCTGGCAGCTTGTCGCCAGGCAAGCAGAGCGCAGGGATTGGCGAATGGCTCACGTGTTAGTTCGAGCGCTCACCCAACCGACCCGGTTCCGACTAAGTGTCCCAGTCCCCGCCGCCCCCACCTACGTCAACGGAGCCACCGTCGTCCCAGGAGCTGGCATCGTTGACGCCAAAGTTTTGACCACCCATGTCCGGGTTGCCTGCGAGGGGCTGAAAGTCGTTGTTTGAGCGGTTGTCAAATGGCGCTGTGGGCTGGTTGTGGTTTCCCATGAGGTTTCTGCCGATAGCCTCTGCCGCCATCACACCGGCGCCCACAGCCAGGCCAGTCGCGACGCCGCCCATGATCTGGCCGCCGAGCCCGCTACCCGGTGGCTGCGCGGCGGGTGGCGGCATCGTCGGGCTGGCTCCAAATGTCTGAGGACCATTCAGGCCATCCTGATTCGCGTAGACCGGTTGCTGGACGGGCTGGGCCGGTGCTCTGCGACGGAAAATGAAATACCCCGTAACGATCACACCGCCAGCCAGCAATAGAGGCAGGACCCATGATGGTGGCGAAGGTGTTGTTGCCGGTGCGAAGTTGCGCGGTGTCGAATCCCTCGTCACAACGGGGGCGCTCTTGGCCGAAAGCTGCGAACGCAGGGCTTGTACAGCTTCAGGCTTGGCAAATCGCAGCCCCGGGGCCAGCTTCTCGGCCACGGTCAACGCGTCTCGCGCCTTGCCCAAGTTGCCCTGGCGCGCGAAAAGCTCGCTCTGCACGAAATGGGCCTTCGCACTGTTCGGATGCGCCACCAGGACGTGCAGGATCATTTTTTGAGCCTCGTCCAGCTTGCCGGCCTGGGCCGTGGCATAAATCTCGTTCATGGTCGGCTCAGACTGAGCCATCGCGAAACCGAAACTCAAAAATGCAGCGATCACAAGCCACCTGGCTGCGCGTTGAATGACGGATGCGTATTGCATGGATATTCCTTTAAAAGACAGATGCACTTTGCCACAACAAGTTGATGACGCGCTCTTTAAAAACAAGAGGGGCGCATGCCTATCCTGTAAAGCTCGGGCGAACCTCGCTCAAACTGGCTGATTGGTCCAGGATTGCTTCTGTCGATGGAAGGTAGTGGAATCCACTTGGCATGAAGGTTGAACGCCGACGTGCGTGTCCTGGTACCGCATGTCTAAAACAGGCGTCGCAAGGCAATTTTCCCGGGCGGCGTGACGTTAAGGGAAGATTTTTCGCCTTTTTCGACGACCGGTTGAATCCGCCGCCGATTCTAGCCAGTCAAATGATCGGCCAGATCGTACATTTCAGCGGCACGGGCGCCCTTCGCGTTGCGTTCTTGATCCGTGTGTTTACGACTTTAAGAAATCGTCTCAAGAATCCAACGCCCCGCAAACCCGCATGGATGCTAGAGCCGTGTTTACGACTTTAATAACCTGTTTACGACTTTAATTGCGCAGAACAGCAAATGATCAAAGTCCAAAGCTTGAGCATCAGCCTAGTCTGCAAAGACATGAAGCTTGGCGAAAGCGCCGTCAGGCGCTGGCTCAGGTAGTTCGAAGCGGAGCAGCAGGGCCAAAGTGGCGTAGGCAACCCACTGACGGTGGAGCATCAACGCATCCGCCAATTGGAGCTGGAAAACCGGCAATTGCGCGGCGACGTGGATATTTTAAAAAAACTGAACAGCGCTCCGTGCCCATGGCACCCTTGTTGCAGTTCACCCCAAAGCACGCAAGATTTTGGCCAGCACCTCTTTCCGGGGGGCCAGGTCAATGCGCAAACGCTCGACTCAGGATTCGATCTACGTCGGTCACTCGACAAATAAACTGTTGCCCGCTTGCGGCGGCGTCACACCCAGGTGGCGGTAGGCCGCCAGAGTGGCAATACGGCCGCGCGGCGTGCGCTGCAGATAACCCTGCTGGATCAGATACGGCTCGATCACGTCTTCAATCGTGCCCGACTCCTCACCAATGCTGGCGGCGATGTTGTCCAGCCCGACCGGACCGCCGTCAAAACGGTGGATCACGGCTTCCAGCAGCTTGCGGTCCATCACGTCAAAACCCTGGGGGTCCACGTCCAGCATGGCCAGCGCCTTGTTGGCGATATCGAGCGTGATGTGGCCCTTGCCCTTGACATCGGCATAGTCGCGCACGCGGCGCAGCAGGCGGTTGGCGATGCGCGGCGTACCGCGCGAGCGGCGTGCGATCTCAAGGCCGCCCTCTTCGTCCATGGGCACATTGAGCAGGCCGGCACTGCGCCTGACGATGCGGGTCAGCTCTTCGGCGGTGTAGAACTCCAGCCGCGCCACAATGCCAAAACGGTCACGCAAGGGGTTGGTCAGCATGCCGGCGCGCGTGGTCGCACCCACAAGCGTGAAGGGCTGCAAATCGAGCTTGATGCTGCGCGCCGCCGGGCCCTCGCCAATCATGATGTCAATCTGGTAGTCCTCCAGCGCGGGGTACAAAATTTCCTCGACCACCGGGCTCAGGCGGTGGATCTCGTCGATAAACAGGACGTCGTTTTTTTCAAGGTTGGTCAGCAGCGCCGCCAGGTCTTTCGGCTTTTCCAGCACCGGGCCCGAGGTCTGCCGCAGGTTGACACCAAGCTCATGCGCAATGATGTGGCTTAGCGTGGTTTTGCCAAGGCCCGGCGGGCCGAACAGCAGCACATGGTCCAGCGCCTCGCCGCGCTTTCTGGCCGCGCCAATAAAAATCTCAAGCTGCTCCCGCACCTTGGCCTGGCCGACATATTCATCAAACAGCTTGGGCCGCAGCGCCCGTTCAATCGCTTCTTCGCCGGGCGACGCGGGCGCGGCCGACATCACCCGCTTGGCGGGCGGCACGCCGGACATGTCGAAATCGTCGGTCTGTATGCTCATTTAGCCAAAGCCTTCAAAGCCAACTTGATACCGTCGCTAACACCAATATCCTTGGGCAAGGCCTTCAGCGCCAGCGCCGCATCGCGGTCGCTGTAGCCCAGCGCCACCAGCGCCTGCAGGATGTCGGACTGGCTGTCGCTGCTGATGTTGACATGTATGCCGATGTCGGCGCCCAGCTTGCCCTTGAGCTCCAGCAGCAGGCGCTCGGCCGTCTTTTTGCCTATGCCCGGCACCTTGATGATGCGGCCGGCTTCCTGGCTGGTCACGGCCTGGGCCAGGTCTTCGACGCTCATGCCGCTGAGCACGCTGAGCGCGGTGCGCGGGCCGACGCCGGATATCTTGATCAGCTGGCGGAAAGCGGCACGCTCGGCCTGGCTGCCGAAGCCGTAGAGGATTTGCGCGTCTTCGCGCACCACAAAATGCGTCAGCAGGCTGACTTTTTCCCCCAGCCCCGGCAGGTTGTAAAAGGTGCTCATGGGCACCAGCAACTCGTAGCCGACGCCGTTGCAGTCCACCAGGATTTCCGGCGGATTTTTTTCGGCCAGCTGGCCAGCGACTCTTCCAATCATTTTTTTCCCACCATGGGCAAATCTTATCAGCCGGGTACAGGCCGGGAATTAGGCGGACAATCCTGCTTTGCGATCCACTTTTCAGGAAAACCCCCGCCTTGATTCTTCGCCACACCTTCACACCGCCCAACAACACTCGCATGGGCCATTTATGCGGCCCCATGGACGCCCATATCCGCACCGTGGAGGCGGCGCTGGACGTCACGATTGCGCACCGCTTTGAGCAGTTCAAGATCGATGGCACCAAGGTGCGGGCCACCCAGGCGCTGGAAGTGTTGCAGGCGCTGTATGAAATGGCGCAGCGGCCCATCCCCGAAGAAACCGTGCAGCTCATGCTGGCGGGCGACACGGCTTTAAGCAAGGCGCCTGACGGCAGCATGGCCTTGTCGACCCGGCGCGCCGACCTGCGCGCCCGCACAGTCAACCAGAGCACCTACCTGGACAATATCGCGACGCACGACATCACCTTCGGTATAGGCCCGGCCGGCACCGGCAAAACCTATCTGGCGGTGGCCTGCGCGGTCGATGCGCTGGAGCGCAGCGCGGTGCAGCGCATTGTGCTGACACGCCCGGCGGTGGAAGCGGGCGAGCGCCTGGGCTTTCTGCCTGGCGACCTGAGCCAGAAGGTGGACCCCTACCTGCGACCGCTGTATGACGCCCTGCATGAGCTGATGGGTTTTGAGCGCGTGCAAAAGGCCTTTGAGCGCCAGCAGATAGAGATCGCGCCGCTGGCCTTTATGCGCGGCCGCACGCTGAACCACTCCTTTGTCATCCTGGACGAGGCGCAAAACACCACACCCGAGCAGATGAAGATGTTTTTGACACGCATAGGCTTTGGCAGCAAGGCCGTGGTGACGGGCGACGTCAGCCAGGTCGATTTGCCGCGCACGCAACTCAGCGGCCTGGTCGATGCGGAACGGGTGCTCAAACGCGTCAAGGGCATCGCCATCACCCGGCTGACGAGCGCCGACGTGGTGCGGCATCCGCTGGTGGCACGCATTGTTGACGCCTATGACAAGACCCAAAGCGGCGCCGCCGGCCTGGACGGTGCTGTCGACGCTATCGATTCAATAGCTGGCCCCGCCCGCAAATCAAGCGCCCGGAGCCGAAATGGCTCTTAAAAACCTGCAACTGTCGCTGCAGTTCGGCGACTTGAAAGACGCCGCCCGGCATCGCGCCGCACTGCCGCGTCACAGCGTGGCACGCTGGATACGCCACGCGCTGGAAAACGATGCGGAGATCACCGTGCGCATCGTCGATGCGGAGGAAGGCCAGGCGCTGAACCGCGACTACCGGCAAAAGGACTACGCCACCAATGTGCTGACCTTTGACTACACGCAAGCGCCGGTCGTCACCGCCGACCTGGTGCTGTGCGCGCCCGTGGTGGCAAAGGAAGCGAAAGAAAACAAAAAGACATTGCAGGCCCATTACGCGCACCTGCTGGTGCATGGCACCTTGCATGCGCAAGGCTACGATCACGAAACCGGCCAGCAGGATGCCGAAGAAATGGAAGCACTTGAGATCAAGGTGCTGGCCGGACTGGGTTTCAAAAATCCGTATTAAAAACCAACACAACTTGCCAAGGAGGTCGGCCATGCACACGCACCACCAACACCTGTTCAAAACCGACTTGCGCAAACTGCGCCCCACCCAGATCACGGTGGGTTACGCAGAAGTAGAGGAAAAACGCGGTCTGTGGAGCGGCATGGGCAAAACCCAGCGCAAGCAGTTTCTGGACAACCACTGGTTTCCCGCCGTGCGCGGCCCGAATGACAACTTCTACATCGTCGACCACCACCACTTGGGCCTGGCGCTGCTGGAAGAAGGTGTCAGCGAGAGTTTTGTCGTGCTGCTCAAGGACCTGAGCCTGCTGGACAAGGACGAGTTCTGGACAGTGATGGACCACCACCAGTGGGTCCACCCCTACGATTCAAAAGGCCGGCGCCGTACCGTGGCGGATCTGCCCAAGGCGCTGGACCAGTTGACGGACGACCCGTATCGCAGTCTGGCGGGCGAGGTGCGCCACGCCGGCGGTTTTCCAAAGGACGCCACACCCTTCGCGGAATTTTTGTGGGCCGATTTTTTTCGCCGCCGCATCGGCAGGGCGCAGCTCAAGCGCGACATGGACGCCGTGTTGCAAAAAGCGCTCGAACTGTGCCACAGCCCTGAAGCAGCCCACCTGCCCGGCTGGTCGGGTGCTGCAGCGCCGCTGGCCGCCTAGACGCATCACATATTTTTGTGAACACAGCCGCGCCAGCATCACGACGCAGTGCCTGGTGGCCTGACCTGCTGGCAGGCGTCTCGGTGGCGGGTGTTCTGCTGCCCGAGTCAGTGGCCTATGCCGCGATTGCCGGCGTGCAGCCCATGCACGCCCTGCTGGCCGCCCTGATCGGCTTGTGCCTTTACCCCTTGTTCGGGACCAGCCGCTTTGCCGTGGTGGCGCCCACGTCGGCAGCCGCAGCGGTATTCGCTTCGGCGGCGGCGATAGCTGGCCCGGCCATGGGCTATGCGCTGGTCAGCCTGACCGGGGCGCTGTTCCTGGCTGCGGCAGCCATGCGCGCGGGCTTTCTGGGGGCCTTCATATCGCGCCCGGTGCTGCGCGGTTTTGCCTGGGCACTGGCCCTCACCATCATGCTCAAGCAGGTGCCGCACCTGATGGGCGTACACGCCAGCGGCGCCCAGTTCGGTCCGCTCGCATGGAGCCTGCTCACCGAAGCACCGCATACCCACCTGCCCAGCCTGGCGCTGGGCGCGGCGGCACTGCTGCTGTGGCTGGGGCTGTATCACGGGGTACAGCGCTGGCTGTTCCTGCCCATCTCCCTCGTGGTGCTAGCACTGGGTGTTGCCGCGTCAGTCGGTCTGGGTCTGGGCGCGCGGGGCGTGGCGTTGGTTGGCGACATCAACTGGCAAGCGCTGTCCTGGAGCCCGCCCAGCATGAGCACCGAACACTGGCTGCGCGCCATGGAAATCGCCCCTGCACTGCTGCTGATCCTGTTCGCCGAATCCTGGGGTTCGGTGCGCTCACTGGCCCTGCAAAACGGAGACAAGGTCGATGCCAACCGCGAGTTGCTGGCCCTGGGCGCAGCCAATGTTGCCAGCGGCCTGGTGCAAGGCCTGCCGGTGGGTGCTGGGTTTTCTGCCGCGTCGGCCAACCACGCCGCCGGCGGCCGCAGCAAATGGGCGGGGGTGGCCGCTGCGCTGGCGCTCGCACTGCTGTTGTGGCTGGCACGGCCCTGGATTGCGCTGCTGCCCGTGCCTGTGCTGGCCGCCGTGGTCATCGGCATTCTTTCGCACAACCTGTGGCCGCGTGCCGTACTGGACAGCCTGCATCTGGGCGGGGACGCCTGGCTGGCGGCGGTGGCGGCGCTGGGTGTGCTGCTGTTCGGCGTGCTGTTTGGCATGTTGCTGGCCGTGGCCCTGTCGCTGGTTCTGGCCATGCGGCGCTTTGCGCAGCCGATAGTCACGGAACTCGGCCAGTTGCCCGGAACGCGCGACTACATAGACCAGGCACGCCACGCCAATGCCACCCAGGTGACCGGCACCCTGATCATGCGCCCTGAAGAGCCCCTGTTTTTTGCCAATGCGGAACGCATACTCCAGCTGGTGCGCCAACGCGCCGATGCCTGCGCGGCCCGTGCCGTCGTACTCAGCCTGGAGGTCTGCGACGACCTGGACAGCACGGCGGTCGAAGCGCTCGGGGAATTCGTCGTCGGGCTGAAACAGCAAGGGGTGGCGGTTCTGCTGGCACGCGTCAAGGACAGGCCGCGCGAGGCGCTTTTGCGCTCCGGCCTTGCCGAGACCGCCGGAGGGGGCGTTTCATTGTTCTGGAGCGTGGACGATGCCGTGAATGCCATCCCGGCCAAAACGGCTACGCCACACTGATCGGAATCGTCACCGGCCCGTCATTGACCAGCTGCACCTGCATGTCGGCGGCAAACTGCCCGGTCTGGACGACCGGATGCAAGGCCTTGGCCTGCGCCACAAAGTAGTCGTAGAGCCGGCGTCCTTCATCGGGTGCGGCGGCGCCGGTAAAGCTGGGCCGGTTGCCGCCCGATACATCGGCAGCCAGGGTGAACTGGCTGACGATGAGCAGGCCGCCCTTCACGTCCTGCAGGCTCAAATTCATTTTTCCGCCGTCGTCGGAGAAGATGCGCAACTTGAGTAGTTTGGCCAGCAACTTGTCGGCCTGTGCGTCCGTATCGCCGCGTTCGGCACAGACCAGAACGAGCAGGCCCTGGCCAATCGCGCCAACCGGTTCGCCTGCAATGACGACACGCGCTTCGCTCACGCGCTGAAGAACCGCCTTCATCAGTCCGTCACACCGGCTGCCACAAACAATGGCTTGCCCACCGGGCCCGAGAGGAAACTGACGAACTGCTGCGCCAGCGCCTGCTGTTTGCCCGACGCCAATGGCGCGGCGATATACGAGGTGTAGTTCTGCACCTCGGCCGGCACCGGACCGACAAACTTCAGACCCTTGCCCTGGTACAAAAGGATTTCGGTGATGGCGCCAAAGCCGATTTCACCGCCCTTGCCTTTGATAACGTGCTCCATCACGGCGGCCCCGTCGGGGTAGCGCGTAGTCTTGCCTTCAACCTGTGCGTAAACGTCCATCTTCCGGAGCAGACCTTCAAGGTACAGGCCCGTGGAGGCGCGGTTAAAGACCAGCGAGTCGGCGGCAAGCACTGACCGTTTGAGCGTCTCGGCGCTGCCGATGTCCGGCAACGCTGCGCCTTCACGCACGGCCACACCCATGCCGACGCGGCCTACATTGGCGCGCGTTTCGGCCAGTTTGCTGGCGGCGGCAAACTCACCGATGACAGCGGGCGGCGCGATCACCACGTCAAATGCCGAGTGCCCCTCCATGCGTTTGCGCAACTCCGGGGCGGTGTTGAACGTGATCCTGGCCACATGCCCGGTCTGCTTTTCAAATGCGCTGGCGGCGGCTTTGAGGCCAGGTTCGATGGCACCGGCGCTGAGCACCTGGATATCTGCCGCCTGCGCGGCGCAGGTTGCCAGCATGCAGGCAAAGACCTGGGCAAGAAAGGGAACACGTTTCATGAAAACTCCTGGACTCAAACGGGAAGAGGCATTATCAAGGGCTGCGGCGGCGGCAAGGGCTGCGCGTCAGATCAGGTCCGCCTCGTCATCAAAATGCGGCTCCACATCGCTGGGCAGCAACTGCACGTTGGCGCGCAGGCCGGGCACCGCGCTCATCAGGGCCTGCTCGACGCTGGTACGCACCGCGGCTGCGCGCCCCAGCGACCAGTTGGCCGGCATGTGCATGTGCAGTTCCAGGAAACGGCGCTGGCCGGACCGGCGTGTGGTCAGGTGATCAAAACGGATGGTGGGGTGTTTGAATCCTTCCAGCGTTTTGTCAATCTCGGCCAGCACTTCGGGCTCCAGGGCTTCGTCCATCAGGCCCTGCGACGAGCGCCACATCAGGTGAAAACCTTCCCACAGGATGTTCAGCGCCACGCCAACGGCCACCAGCGCATCCAGCCACAACCAGCCCGTCAGGGCCACGGCGCCAATGCCGATGACCACACCGGCCGAGGTCCAGACATCGGTGACCAGGTGCCTGGCATCGGCTTCCAGCGCGATCGAGCGATGCGTTTTGGCCGAATGAAACATCACCCAGGCGAGCAGGCCGTTGAGCGCCGAACTGACGATGGACAGGGCCAGCCCCCAGCCCACCTGCTGCAGCGGCTGGGGGTTGAACATGCGGTGGCCCGCCGCCCAGATGATGGCCAGCGCCGCGCCTATGATCAGCGCGCCCTCAAAACCGGATGAAAAATACTCGGCCTTGTGATGGCCATAAGGGTGTTCCTCGTCCGCCGGCCGCTGGGCAATGGTGACCATGGCCAGGCCAAACAGCGCGCTGGCCAGGTTGACAAAAGACTCCATCGCATCGGACAGCAGCCCGACCGAATCCGTGATGTACCAGGCCCCCGTCTTGAGAACTATGGTGACAAGGGCCACCAGCACCGAGGTTTTAAGCAGGCGCTGCGGTGTCCAGAACGGCCAGGAAAAAGGGCTCATGCGGTCATTTTGGTGACTCGGCCGGCAAAGGACAAGGAAAACCCGTGCAAGCGGCGTGCATTCAGCTGGATTAAAAGAGGAAAGTGACCGCAACTCCTGTGTTTCCTGCGCAGCCAGCTATCAAAACAGAAGCAAAAAAATCCAGCCAGGCCCCATGCAAAAATGCGGCATGCTCAACGTACTGCACCGCCGACTCCCCTGGCTGCTGGCCTGGGGCTTGATCACGGCTCTGGGCTGCGTGATGCTGGGACGCCTGGCACTCACCCAGTTGCGTGAGGCTTTTGAAACCGACATGCGCATCGCCCACCGGCTGCTCAGCCAGCGCGTGGTGCAGCATGACGCCGTGATGGCCACGCTGGCCCTGCTGCAGCCCCGGCGCGACGCCTCGCAATCCGCCCAGCCCGAGCAGCGCCTGGGTTCCGTCTACCCGCAAATCCTCGAGGTGCAACGGCGCGACCCCGGCGCCTCCTGGCCACAGGACAGCCTGCGCCTGGCCGAAGAAAAGTCACGCCAGAGCCATCACGCCGAACTGGCCGATGTCGACTTCAGCACGGGCCGCTACCAGCTGGTGCTGGGCGCCGACCCGACCAGCCACGCCCTGCTGATTGACCTGCGCAGCACTGTGCCCTGGAGCGAGTGGCCCATGCAGCCCGAACAAAGCCCGGTGCGTGTCAGCCTGGACCATGCCGGCCAGAGTTTCCTGCTCCAGCCCGGCCAGCTCGCCGGAACAGGCTGGCGTTTTGACTTTCACAAACACCTGGCCACCGACAGCCAGCCTTTTGACGTGGTGGCCGTGCGTCAGGTGGGCTGGTCGGAACTGCCCTGGGGCGAAATGCTGGCCTGGGCCGCGCTGGTCGCCGCCCTGCTGGGCGCCTGGATGGCGGTGCTGCGCCAGCGCGCGGCGCGCCGGCGGGCAGAGGAGTTGCTGCGCCTGGGCCAGGTCGCGCGCCTGAACTCGCTGGGCGAACTCGCCGCCGGCATGGCCCATGAACTGAACCAGCCGCTAACGGCCGTGCTGGCCAATACCCAGGCCGCCAGCCGCCTGCTCGATGAAGACCCGCCCGAACTGGCCACGGCGCGCAGCGCAATGCTGCAGGCGGTTGAGCAGGCCAGGCGCGCCTCCGAAGTGGTGGGACGGCTGCGCCGCGCCATAGAGCGGCCCGAGCTGGCCGGAGACATCCGGCCCGTGCTGCTGCAGCAAGCGGTACGCAATGCGCTGTACCTGCTGGAGCCGGAGTTCAAGCGCCGCGGTGTCGCACAGCCCGATCTCGAGCCGGCCGGCCTGCCGGGCGCCGTTCTGGCCGACCCGGTGGCGCTGGAGCAGGTCATACACAACCTGCTGATGAACGCCCTGCAGGCGCTGGAGCAGGTGGCGGCACCGCAGCGCCAACTCACGCTGACGCTGCGCGAGGACAAGGGGCAAGGTCTGTTGAGCGTGCGTGACAGCGGCCCCGGCCTGCCGCCAGAACTGCTGACACGTATTTTTGAGCCCTTCTTCACCACCCGCGACAACGGCCTGGGTCTGGGCCTCAGCCTGTGCGAGACCCTGGCCAGCAATATGGGCGGCACGCTGACGGCCCACAACGCCCCGCCGCGCGGCGCTGAATTCCGCCTGAGCCTGCCGCTGGCATCTACCGCCGCAGGAGCCACGCCATGAGTCAGACCAACCCCTCAATGGCCACCCTGTCACCGCTGATCCACCTGATTGACGACGATGAAGCCGTGCGCAGCAGCCTGGCCCTGCTGATAGGCACTGTAGGTTTGCGTGTGCAGCCCTGGGCCGACCCGCAGGTTTTTATTCAGGACTTCGACCGGCAAAGCATAGGCGCGATAGTGCTGGACGTGCGCATGCCCGGCGTGAGCGGCCTGGGCGTGCTCGACACACTGGTTGGCCAAGGCGTGGACCAGCCCATCATCATGCTGACCGGCCACGGCACGGTGGAGATGTGCAGGCGCGCGTTCAAGTCCGGGGCGGCGGAGTTCCTGGAAAAACCCGTCAACGACGAGCAACTGCTGGAGGCGCTGCAAAACGCCGTGCGCCAGCACGTCAAGTCACGCGAACGAAACAAGGCGGACCGGGACGCGCAGGCACGTTTTGCCCAGCTGACGGAGCGCGAACGCGAGGTGCTGGGCCTGATCGTCGCGGGGCTGACCAACAAGGAGATCGGCCGTGCGCTCGATGTGTCGCCGCGGACTGTGGAAACGCACCGTGCCAATCTGTTTGCCAAGCTTGAGGCGGAATCGCTGGCGCAGTTAATACGGCAATATGCTGCACTGGTGGATTCTGCGGACTGAGATTTCAGGCAAACTCAGCAGAGATACCGCTTCCGGGAGGATTTTGATGCGCAACTTGGAGGAATTGATGAAAGCATTCTCGGCCGTTCCCGGGGCTTTGGCCACCCTAATCGCGTTGTCCGCAAGTGTGGCGTTTGCGGCAGACGCTCCCCTCCGCTACAAGGGGGAGGTCGTGCGCACTGACAACCAGAACATTCGCGGCAGCGTCGAGTTCGACCTAACCACCTTCACTGCCAAGCTCGAAAAAGGCCACGCGCTGTGCAGGCCCGGAGCAGTGCTGCCGCTCAAGCTGATGTCCACCGAAGGCGCAACGCGCGTCTTTGAGTCCAGTGGCGACGCCGTGCACAAGGATTGCGTGAAGACATTTACCTTGACTGTGAACGGCGATGAGGTAGTCGGCACGATGAAGGGCGAACAGACCTTCAGTGTGAAGGCGATCTTGGTCAAGTAAAGGATCAGCGCGCCGAGCGCACATTGCGAGCTGGACGCATAAGCGGTCTCTTGTCTTAACCCTTCTAAAGCTTTGGGAAAACAGCCGCATGAGTGGAAATCAGCAGCCCCACTGTGCGTTCGAGCCGACGCAACGTTGAGCTGCAGTACTCCGTAGTTCTACGGAGCCCTTCGCGTAGCCCTACGAATGGGCAAAGGTGTTGCCATTTTTTAAAGTTCTTCCATGGTTGATTGAACCGTTTCACAAAGAATTTATGGAGAACACCATGCGCAACGTCATCAAGGCTTCCGCCCTCGCCCTCGTGGCCGCCGCTGCCAGTGCCCAGTCGGTTCGTACCGAGAAAAACATGTCTCTCGACCTGGCCAATCAGATTGCAGCGGCCAGCGTAGCCGCCTGCGCAGCCAACGGCTACGCCGTCGCCGCCACGGTGGTTGACCGCGCAGGCACCGTACGCGCCGTGCAGCGCGCCGACAACGCCGGCCCGCACACCCTGGGCGCCAGCCAGCAAAAGGCATTCACCTCTGCATCGGCAAAAAACACCACGCAGGCGATCATGGAAGGTGCGCAGAAGAACCCTGCGGCGGCTAACCTGGTGAACATCCCGGGGTATCTGCTCCTGGGCGGCGGTGTGCCGGTCAAGGTGGGCAATGAAGTGATTGGCGCCGTGGGCATTGGCGGCGCACCAGGCGGCCACCTCGACGAACAATGCGCCATGGTTGCTCTGGACAAGGTCAAGGACCAGTTGAAGTAATCACAGGCCTTCAATCCATTTCTCAAGGAGAGCGCCATGCTCAGGACACGTTTTTATTCACTGATGAGTCTTGCCGCCGCAGCCCTCATTGGCACAGCGGCTGTCACGGGCGGTCCTGCCATGGCGCAGGTCGCCCCTACCGCAGCGGAAGCGGCGGCCTATACCAGCCTGCATGCCGCAGCGCAAAAAGGTGACGTGGCCAAGATCGACAGGCTTGCCACAGCCAGGGCCGAGCTCAACGCACGCGACGGCAATGGCCGCACGCCGCTGCATGTTGCCGCATTTGCCAGGCAGCGCGAGGCGATCCGTGCGCTGGCCAGGGCCGGTGCCGACATCAACCTGCTGGACAGGGACAGGTACGACGGCGTGACGATTGCATCGGTGGCCGATGATGAAGAAACCCTGCGCGTGCTGCTCGCTTCGGGCGCCAGCGCCAAACTGGTGACCAGCCGCTATGACGGCACGGCGCTGATCGCGGCCGCGCACCTGGGCCATGACGGCGTGGTCAAGCAGCTGATCGCCGCCGGCGCACCGCTGGACCACGTCAACAACCTGCACTGGACGGCGGCGATTGAATCGGTTGTGCTGGGCAATGGCGGGCCGCGCCACCAGGAAACCCTGCGCGCGCTGATCAACGCGGGCGCGAACCTGCAACTCAGCGACCGGCAAGGCAACACACCGCTGCAACTGGCAAAGTCGCGCGGCTACCGCGAGATGGTGCAGATGCTGGAGCAGGCCGGCGCGCGCTAAGGGTTGTCACCGGGGCGGCGGCCTGGCGGCGTCGCTACGATGGCTTGCGCGCACCAGCACGGCTGTGCGCGATTCAAACAACCCCGAGGAGACAACAGCATGAAAACTCACAAACGCGGCATGACCATCGTGCTTGGCGGACTGCTCGCCCTGGCGGCCGGCGGCCTTTTTGCGCAGGCCTCGGGCCTGACGCGTGTCATGGTCGGCAAGGCGGACGTGTCCGTGCCCGGCCGCGAAGCCGTGGTGGCCCGCGTTGAAGTCGCCCCCGGAGCCAAGGCCGGCCGCCACACGCATCCCGGTGATGAAATCAGCTACGTGATGGAAGGCGAAGCGACCCTGCTGGTCGACGGCCAGCCGCCAAAGCAGGTCAAGGCCGGTGAATCATTTGTGGTGCCCGCAGGCGTGGTCCACGACGCGCACAACAACGGTACGGCCGCCATCAAGCTGGTCGGTGTTTACGTGGTTGAAAAGGGCAAACCGCTGGCATCGCCGGCGCCCTGAACGGCAAGTTGCCAGGTGCGTTAATGCGCGGGTGAAAGTGGCGAGCCGGGATAGACCACCAGCGTCGTCTCCACCTGCGCCAGCGCGAGAAAGTCGCGGTCGTTGTGTACAAGCATGACGCCTTGCTCAAGGGCAATAGCCGCTATCAGGCAATCGGTTGATTTGCGGATGGTCAAACCTCGCTGTCGGGCACGACGGTAAAGCTTGGCCGCCGCCTCAAAAGTTTCAATTGCATCAAGCGGCTGCAGCATGGTTTGTGCACCCAGCACACGCTGGCAGACTGCGTACTGGGCATCAGAACTCACGCCCTGCAGTACCTCAAGGTAAATCATTTGTGTGAGTGCCAACTCTTCGTGGGCTTCGCGCGCCTGTACAAAGCGCACGGCATCGGTGTCAGCACCGCGCAGCCAGTCAATCCATACGGAAGAATCGACCAGCAGCATCAGCTCTTCTTTTGCCGTGCTGTGCTGGTTTTTCTGACTCCGGGCTTGACTGCAGCCTGGGCTTGCTTCAACACTTTATAGGCTGCAGGAGGTTCTTGTACACGCGCTGGTTCCACACGGTTTTGACCTGCCTCTGACCCGCGCGCCCAGGGTGCCTTGGGGTCGTAGTCAGGATCAACGCCACCTATACCGAACAGTTCGCGCACCGAAGGCCGCTTTGCACGCGCAACCATCTCGCGCAGGGCACGATCAACCACCTCACGCTTGGTGCGCGCGCCCGAAAGCAGCATGGCTTCGGCGACGATGGTTTCGTCAATATCTATGTTGGTGATCATGGTGAATTATTATACATCCGATGTACATAACTCGCGGTGACCCGGTATCAGCTCAAGCCCCCTCAGAAGCCTTCACCGGCAGCGTTAATGCCGCCGGTTATCGTCAGCGCGTCAACGGTCCCGTGCAGTTCAAGCGGGTTGACGCCGGGACCATGGGTGGTCAAGCCGCCCGCAATGCTGACCTCGCGCGCCCAGGCGCCCGGCTTGAAACTCAGGGCGATGGCTGAAAGCTGAACCACCACACCTTTGACCAGGGAGTCACCGGTGCCGCCAAAGGTTTCAATGCCGCGGTGCACCACGATGCTGCCCACCGGCTGGCTGATCTGCATGCCTACCGCGCCATCGGCATGGGTGACCACGCGGTCAAACTCGGCCGAATGCACCGTGCCGGCATAAACGTTGTAGCCGCGCGAGCCCTGGCCAAAAGTTTCGATGGGGGCGTTAACCACCAGCTCGTTGACCGTGCCAAAGTTGACAAAACCAATGCCGCTGGGGCCGTAGGAGGTGATCTTGTCCTCGGCCACCCAGCTGTCCACCGAGCCCCAATTGTCCAACACCATGTCATTCTGCCCGTAGGTCGTCACCGGGCCCAGGTTGTGCACGCTGTCCACGAAGGCGCCATAGACGGTAAACACGCCACCGGAAATACGGTTGGCCACGCCAGGCGCAATGCCGCCATGGCTGTAAACCGCGCCGGTTTCAAGCAGGCTGACAACCATGCGGCCGCCCACATCACCCGCGCCGCTGACAAAAATGCCACTGCCGTGCACAGGCGCGCCGGCGCGCCCCGCCGACAGGCCGGTCAACTCGGCGGTGATGGTGACGGCTTTGTCTGGCTGCTGGTTCCACAGCGTGAAGGCGCCGGAAATCACTTCCACCCCAAAACCCGCGGGCCGCACGTCATAGCCACGCGCATCGGCGGCTACGATGTCCACGTCATGCGCCTCGACATGACCGCCCCGCACCTTGTCACGCGCCAGCAGCAGCACAACGCCGTGCACGACCAGGTTTTGCAACAGGAGACGGCCCAGCTGTTCCACGCCGGTGTCATTAAACACGGCCCATTTGTCAATGTCCGTCACCAGTTCCAGGTTGTCGACGCTGTTGTCAGTCGAGAGCTGAAGGCCGTGCTGGCCTGCCGCAAAACGCAGCGTGGTTTGCGGATCAGCGCCCGTCAGTGTCTGGCCGGGTGACAGGCGCAGCGTGGGCACATCGGCCAGGCTTTCGGTCACGGTGATGTGGCGGACACCCACATCGGCAGCGGCTGCCAGCAAAGCGGCCGCGCTGGAGACCTGACTATGTTGCTTGTTCATGGTGAAACCTTTTTCTCAAGCCCGACACTGGCAGTACCTGATTAGCCTGCTTTTTTGCCATGAAAGTATGGCACTCTTTTATGGCAAAGGACTCATGAAACGGTCACGCGCGCAAACTTGCGCTTACCCACCTGCACGACATATGTGCCGGCATTCAGTTTCAGCGCCTTGTCGCTCACCACGCTTGAATCCACGCGCACACCACCGCCCTCAATCAGGCGGGTGGCGTCGCCGCCCGATGACGCCAGGCCCGCAGCCTTGAGCAGCGCGCCAATGCCCAAAGGCGCGCCCGATAGGGACACCTCGGGAATCTCATCAGGCACGCCGCCCTTGCTGCGGTTGATGAAATCCTGCTCGGCCGCATCGGCCGCTGCCGCGCTGTGAAAACGCGCGGTGATTTCCTTGGCCAGGGCCACCTTGGCGTCTTTCGGGTTGCGCCCGCCCTCGACCTCGGCTTTCAACGCGGCGATATCGGCTTCGCTTTTGAAGCTCAGCAAGGTGTACCACTTCCACATCAGCACGTCTGAAATGCTCAACACCTTGGCGAACATGGTGTTGGGCTCTTCGGAAATGCCTATGTAGTTGTTTTTGCTCTTGGACATCTTCTCGACGCCGTCCAGGCCTTCGAGCAGCGGCATGGTCAAAATGCACTGCGGCTCCTGGCCGTATTCCTGCTGCAGGTGCCGGCCCATCAGCAGGTTGAACTTCTGGTCGGTGCCGCCCAGCTCCAGGTCGCTTTTGAGCGCCACGGAGTCATAACCCTGCATCAGCGGGTACAAAAACTCGTGCACGCTGATCGGCGTGCCGGCCTTGAAGCGGTCGTTGAAGTCGTTGCGCTCCATCATGCGGGCCACCGTGTAGCGAGACGCCAGCTGGATCATGCCGGTGGCGCCCAGGGGTTCGCTCCACTCGCTGTTGTAACGAATTTCGGTTTTGGCCGGGTCCAGCACCAGGCTGGCCTGCCGGTAATAGGTTTCGGCATTGACCTTGATCTGCTCGGAGGTCAGCGGCGGGCGGGTCGCGTTGCGGCCAGACGGATCGCCGATCAGCGAGGTGAAATCACCGATCAGGAAAATCACCTGGTGCCCCAGATCCTGCAGCTGGCGCATCTTGTTAAGCACCACGGTGTGGCCTATATGGATGTCCGGCGCCGTCGGGTCCAGCCCCAATTTGATGCGCAGGGGCACGCCGGTGGCTTCGCTGCGGGCCAGTTTCTTGACCCATTCATCCTGGGGGATTAATTCTTCGCAACCCCGCAAGGAGACGGCCAGGGCCATCTTTACACGGTCAGTGACCGGGAATTTTGTAACAAGCTCTTGATTCATAAGGGTTTTTCACATGTCGGGGTATTGTCCGACAGATATACTTGGGGCTCTCCTGCATCAGAGCGCCATTTTAGTGGGCGGGCAAGCTGGCTTAAAAGTTGCTGACAAATGGGCTGAATCAGGAACGGAATTTTTGAATCGGATCAACCCGGCCCCCCAAGCCATCAGGCCGGGCCGGCAACCGAAACCTTTAGATACCGCAATCGCGCCAACACCGGCCTGAGGCCAGGGTTTGCCAGCGCGATGCCTTTAGTTGGGAATTTTGTTTTGCGTCTGTCCACCCTCTCCCAGATAGTCTTTGCCCTTGTTGATAGCCTTCGCCGCCACCCCAAACGGGTGACCGGCAGCCTCGCCGCCCTGCTGTTGGGTACCGGTGTCACGGCCTTTGGCGTGGCTCCCCTGGCCCCAGATGCTGCCGACCTGCCGGTACGCCAGGTGCTGGAAGCCGTGCAGGCCCTGCCCACCCAGGTGCAGACCGACACCCTGAGCGACTTCCGCTTCAAGCTGTTTCGCACCGAAAGTACACGCAGCAGCGACACCTTTGACAGCCTGCTCAAACGCCTGAACATAGACGACGCGGCCGCAGCTGCCTTTTTGCGCACCGACGCCAACGCGCGGCTGGTGTTGACAGGCCGCCCCGGCAAAAACGTCACGGTGGAAGCCAGCGACAGCCAGCAACTGCTCAAGCTCAGCATGCGCTGGCCCACCGACGACGAAACGCTGTTCAAGCGGCTGGTGGTGGAGCGCAGCGCCACGGGCCTGAGCTCACGCATTGAAACAGCGCCTTACGTCGCGTCAAACCGGCTGGCCAGCGGCAGCATCCAGACCTCGCTGTTCGCCGCCACCGATGAAGCCCGCATTCCCGACGGCGTGGCCACACAACTTGCGGAAATTTTCTCCAGCGACATTGATTTCCGTCGCGCATTGCGCAAGGGCGACCGCTTTAACGTGGTGTATGAAGCGCTGGAAGCCGACGGCGAAGCGCTGCGCACCGGCCGCGTGCTGTCGGCAGAGTTTGTCAACGCCGGCAAGGCCTACCAGGCCATGTGGTTCCAGCCTCCGGGCGTGGACGCCACGGGCGCCGCCAACAAGGGCGGTTACTACACCCTGGACGGCCAGAGCCTGCGCCGCGCCTACCTGAGCTCGCCGGTCGAGTTCTCGCGCATCAGCAGCGGCTTTTCCATGCGCTTTCACCCGATTTTGCAAAAATGGCGCGCCCATCTGGGCACCGACTTCGCGGCCACCACCGGCACGCCCGCGCGCACCGTGGGCGACGGCGTGGTTGAGTTTTCCGGTGTGCAGAACGGCTACGGCAACGTGGTCTTCATCAAGCACCGCAACGGCCATGAAACGGTTTATGCCCACCTGAGCAAACTCATGGTGCAAAAAGGCCAGAACGTCAGTCAGGGCCAGACCATTGGCCTGGTCGGCTCCACCGGCTGGGCCACCGGCCCGCACCTGCATTTTGAGTTCCGCGTCAACGGCACACAACAGGACCCGATGACGATTGCCAAACAAAGCGAAACCATTCCGCTCTCGGCAGCCGCCCTGCCGGCATTCAAAAAGCTGGCTGAAAACGTAAAAACCGAGCTGCAGGCCGCAACCACCATAGGCCAGACCCGGGCCGAATAAACCGTCAATTGGGGCGGCCCCGCCAAAAAGAGCGCTCCTGGTGGGCGCTTTTTTTATGCTTGTGCGGCAAAATGACTCCATGTCTGATCTTTACATTGGCCTGATGTCAGGCACCTCGCTGGACGGCGCCGATGGCGTGCTGCTGGATTTTTCAGCTTCCGGGCCGCGCGTCGTGGCAGCGGCAAGCGAAGCCTTTAGCCAGGATTTTCGCGCCGAGCTGCTGGCGCTCAACACCCCCTCGGACAATGAACTGCACCGCGCCGCGCTGGCCGGCAACGAGCTGGCCACGGTCTACGCCGGTGTTGTGGCCACCCTGCTTGCCCAGGCGGCGCCACAAGGCGTCCTGCCAGCCCACATCAAGGCCATAGGCGCGCACGGCCAGACCGTCAGGCACCAGCCGCCAACCAGCGCGGGCGAGCCAAACACCCGGGGCTACACCATCCAGCTCAACAACCCGGCGTTGCTGGCCGAATTGACAGGCATTGACGTGGTGGCGGATCTCCGCAGCCGCGACGTCGCCGCCGGCGGCCAAGGCGCGCCGCTGGTGCCGGCCTTCCACCAAAACGTTTTTGGCCGCACGGACAGCACTGTCGCGGTGCTGAACCTGGGCGGCATTTCCAACCTCAGCGTGCTGCCGCCCACCGGCACGGCGCCCGTGCTGGGCTTTGACTGCGGGCCTGGCAATGCGCTGATGGACGCCTGGTGCCAGCAACACACCGGCCAGCCCTTTGATGCCGGCGGTGCCTGGGCGGCCAGCGGCAAGCTGCTTCCCGCGCTGCTGGCCAGCCTGCTCGATGAGCCATATTTCTCCAAAGCCCCGCCCAAAAGCACGGGCCGGGATCTTTTCAGCCAGCAGTGGCTGTCCGCAAAACTCGCGCCCTTTGCCGCAGAACGCCCCCAGGACATCCAGAATACATTGGCAGAATTCACCGCCAGCGCTTGCATGGCGGGCGCAAGCAGCTATGCAAAAGATAGCAAAGAGCTGATCGTCTGCGGCGGCGGGGCGTTTAACCAGCACCTCATGCAGCGCCTGCAGGCGGGTTTGCCATCGCTGAAGGTGTCTTCTTCGCAGGCCCATGGCCTGCCGCCCCTGCAGGTTGAGGCAGCGGCGTTTGCCTGGCTGGCGCGCCAGGCCGTCCAGCGGCAGCCCGGCAACCTCGCCAGCGTGACGGGCGCTGCCGGCCCGCGCATACTGGGCGCCGTTTACCCGGCTTGAAAGGCGGTTAGCCCTGGCCCGAGGTCTCGGCCGATTCGGCCTTTTTGACCACCCGCACCTCCGGCGAAAGCTGCCAGAAAATCCCTGCGGAGGCCAGCGTCATCAGGCCCATGCAGGCAAATGTCGCCTGAAATGAATGCAGCGTCTGCAGCGCTGCCCCAGTGCCAAAAAAGCCGGTAAAAGCCGCCAGCACCGCACCCGCCGCAGCCACGCCCATGCTCATGGCCAGCATCTGCACCATGGACAGCAGGCTGTTGCCGCTGCTGGCCATGCTGCCGTCTAGGTCGCGCAGGGTGACCGTGTTCATGGCCGTGAACTGCATGGAGTTGACCGCGCCGAACGCGGCCAGCTGCAGGATATGCAGCCACAGGGGCTGGCTGGGCGCGACAAAGGCAAAACTCGCCATCGTCAGCCCTACCAGCATGGTGTTGGTGACCAGCACCCGGCGATAGCCGTAACGCGTGATCAGCGGCGTTGTGAAACGCTTGACCAGCATGCTAGACAGCGCCACCGGCACCATCATCATGCCGGCCTGCATGGGCGAATAACCCAGGCTGAGCTGCAACAGCAGAGGCACCAGAAAAGGCATGCAGGAGCTGCCCAGGCGCGAGAAAAGGTTGCCCAGCAAACCAATGCTGAGGGTGGGAATGGAAAAAAGCTGCGGTGAAAAAAGCGGGTCCGGGCGCCTGGCCGCATGCAGCCAATAGGCCGCCAGGCTGGCCATGCCGAACACCAGCAAAACCAGCACGCTGGCCTGCTTGAGGCCCAGCCCCGACAAGCCGTCCACCGCCAGCGATACCGCCACCATGCCAAACGCCAGCAGCAGGTAGCCCGCCAGGTCAAAACGCGGCGTGTCCGGCCTGGGGTTGTCCTCCATGTAAAACACCGTGGCCACGCAGCCCAGCAGGCCAACCGGAATATTGATGAGAAACACCCAGTGCCAGGTGGCCACCTCGACCAGCCAGCCGCCCAGCGTGGGGCCTATCATGGGGCCCACCAGGCCGGGAATCGCGATAAAACTCATGGCCTGCAGGAAACGCTCGCGCGGATAGGCCCGCAGCACCGCCAGCCGGCCCACCGGCAGCAGCAAGGCGCCGCCCATGCCCTGCACCACACGCGCAGCGACCAGCTGGCTCAGGTTGCCCGACAGGGCGCAGGCAATCGAGCCGATCACAAATAGCGCTATCGCGGCCATGTACACGCGCCGGGTGCCGAAGCGGTCGGCCACCCAGCCGGAGGCCGGAATCAGCATGGCCATGGTCAGCGAATAGGCCACCACCACGGACTGCATGCGCAAGGGGCTTTCACCAAAGCTGCGGGCCATGGCCGGCAAGGTGGTGTTGACGATGGTGGCGTCCAGCGTCTGCATGAAGAAGCCTACGGCCACCAGCCAGAGCAGCATGCGCAGTGATTTTTCTTCGGCTTGGGGGGCAGTCGGCATGTCTCGATTATTCAGGTTTTGCGCCTGTGCGGGGCGCGGACAACAAAAAGCCGCCTCAAGGGCGGCTTTCGGGACGGGGCGGCGTCGGGGCTCAGGCGGAGAAGCTGGAACCGCAGCCGCAGGTGCTGGTGGCGTTGGGGTTTTTGATCACGAACTGGGCGCCTTCAAGGTCGTCCTTGTAATCAATTTCAGCGCCCACCAGGTACTGGTAGCTCATGGCGTCGATCAGCAGGGAGACACCATTTTTGGTCATGGTGGTGTCGTCTTCGTTGGTGATCTCGTCAAAGGTAAAACCATACTGGAAACCGGAGCAGCCGCCACCCTGCACAAACACGCGCAGCTTCAGTTCTGGATTGCCTTCTTCGGCAATCAGCTCAGCCACCTTGCTGGCCGCGCTGTCGGTAAAGACAAAGGGGGCGGGCATTTCGGTCTGGATGTTTTCGGCAACTGCGCTCATGGGGAACTCCGTTTATTCAAGGCTCTATCGGCAAATAGTACAGCAAATCGATCAACCATACCGCTCACAGGTTTTCAGGATACCCGGCATGGCCAGTGCTCACCCTCCTGATCTTGCCTGTCAGCTATCAGATATTGTTGGCGGCCAGCTTCAAAACGGGCTTTTCTTCCAGTTCCTGGCTGGTCGGCCGCAACTGACCAAAGATGACTGCGCCCTGGTGCATTTCAAGGGCCTTGTAAGACACATCACCTTCAATCTTGGCTTTGGGCTGCAACTCCAGCAGTTCCGAGGCATGGACCGGCCCCATCACTCGGCCATTGATGATGACGTGGTCGGCATGAATCCGGCCCGTCACGCTGGCGGATTCGCTGATGACCAGGATGCTGGAGACGCCCTCGCCGGCACAAATGTCGCCAATCACCTCGCCGTCAACACGCAAGCCGTCCGTGAACTTGAGGTTGCCCTCTATGCAGGTGCCCTGGGCAATCAGGCTTTTGATGGGGGGCTGCTTTTTCTTGCCGAACATAAGTCAATCCTGTGCTTAAAAGATCGCGGGTTCAAGGGTCACGGTTTCACTTCAGCTTGAAGGTCTGGACGGAACGGATGGCCGCACCCTCCAGAACTTTAGCTGTAACAGTTTGTACCACGGCTTGGGGCGGCAGGTCGAGAATGCCTTCAATCCGCCGGTATTGTTTGAGTTGCAGGCTTTGCGCCCCACCCGGCAAATTGGCCGTCCAGGGCTTGCCTGCCAGCATGCCGTTAATCGTCATGTCCAGCTTACCGCTGAAGTCGGGCGCGCCCTTGACCGGCTGGATCACCAGCACCTGCCACTTGAGCTGCGTGTTGGACAGCAGTTCGGCCTGCAAGCTGCGTATGGAAACCCCGTCCGCGCCGCCGGCCGGCAGCAGTTTTTCGAAAAACCCGAGATCATCGCGCAGCAGCAGGTTGTCCGATTCAAGCTGACGGATTTGGGCGGCCATCTTTTCCTGGGCGGCTTTTTCAGCCGTGAGCAGGCTGCCCGAGGTGTTGGCGATCGATTGCGCCCTCTCGCGGTCCGCGCGCAGCACGCTGACTTCCGCGCGCAGCAGCTGGAGCTCCTGCTTGGCGTTGGTGTCCAGGCCGGCAATGCCCTTGCCGAACTCGAAGGCCCACAAGGCCATGGCCGCCGAGAACCCCAGCATGAGCGCAACCCCCATCCAGCGCACCGGCCACGGCAGGGCGCTGCGTACTGACATGCGGGGGGAGCTGATGGTCAGGCGACGGCGAAACAGGCGGAATTTCAAAAGCGGTTCTGCGGTTTTCAACGAAGGAAAGGCATTGTGCACGCAAAAAAGGCCTGCGCCCGGCCTTGCGGGGTAAAGCGCGGTAACAGGCGGGCGGGGGCCTGGCCCGGCCATTTCGCAGCCAGCCGCAATGAAAAAAGCCGCCTGGCGTAAACCGCGGCGGCTTTTTTCTGCAGCAAAAACGAATTAACGCTTGCTGAACTGCTTGCGACGGCGAGCTGAACGGAAACCGACTTTTTTACGTTCGACTTCACGTGCATCACGCGTTACAAAACCAGCCTGGCTCAGTGCTGGCTTGAGCGTGGTGTCATAGTCGATCAGCGCACGGGTAATGCCGTGGCGGATCGCGCCGGCCTGGCCGGACTCGCCGCCGCCGTGGACGTTGACCATGATGTCAAACGTCTCGACGTGGTTCGTCAGAAACAGGGGCTGACGCACGATCATGATCGAGGTCTGGCGACCGAAGAACGCTTGGATGTCCTTGTCGTTGACCGTGATCTTGCCGGTGCCTTTTTTGATAAACACACGGGCGACGCTGGATTTGCGACGGCCGGTGCCATTGTTCCATTCACCAATCATCAATAGCTCCTTAGATGTCCAGCACTTTAGGCTGTTGGGCGGTATGCGGATGCTCTGCACCACCGTACACCTTGAGTTTCTTGATCATGGCGTAACCGAGCGGGCCCTTGGGCAGCATGCCCTTGACGGCTTTTTCCAGGGCGCGGCCAGGAAATTTGGTTTGCATGTCGCGGAAATTGGTGGCAGTGATGCCGCCTGGATAACCGGAATGGCGATAGTAGATCTTGTCAGTCGACTTGGCGCCGGTGACGCGCAGCTGGGCTGCGTTGATGATGACGATGAAGTCACCGGTATCGACGTGAGGCGTGTAAATGGCCTTGTGTTTGCCGCGCAAACGGAGAGCAACTTCGCTGGCTACTCGTCCGAGGACCTTGTCGGTCGCGTCAATCACAAACCACTCGTGCGTCACGTCAGCGGGTTTTGCGCTGAAGGTTTTCATGAGTTTCTCTTATTGAAGAAGGGTTTGTCGGGTTCTTTTCTACGGTCGGCGTTCTTCTGATGAGAACCTCTTAGGTAGGAAATCTGGCAGTGAATTGCTTCATTGCCGTACTCCGCCGCGGAACCACATAGGCGCTGCGAAGCCCTCGATTATATGAAAAATCAAGGGCTTGCGTCAATTTTCCTGTTTTGGGCCTGGCTGCGGGCACCCCGTCAGCTGCCGGGGGTGATGGCAAACAGTTACCATGAGCCCATGTTTTCTTATCGCCACGCCTTTCACGCCGGTAACCACGCCGATGTGCTCAAGCACACCACGCTGATCGCGTTGATGAAGTATTTGACCCAAAAAGACACGGCGCTGACCGTGATAGACACCCATGCCGGCGCCGGGCTGTACCGCCTGGACGGCGACTACACCGAAACCAGCGGCGAAGCCAAGGACGGTGTCTTCAAGCTGTTTTTAGAGCCAAAAGCACCTGCAGCGCCCGTCAAACGTGCGCAGTCAGCTACAAAAACAGTAGCGCCCACGGACACCCTGGCGCCCGCCCTGCAGGATTACGTCGATGTGCTGCGGGCCCTGAACCCGCAATTTGCGGAAACCGGCAACCCGGCGCACCTGAAGATCTACCCCGGCTCGCCCTTTATCGAGCAGCAGTTTTTGAGCGGCCGCGACAAGCTCAAGCTGTTTGAGCTGCACCCGACGGATTACAAGTCGCTGGCGGGCAACATCGAGCAGCTCGGCGTGGGCCGCCAGGTGACGGTCGCCCGCGAGGACGGCTTTGAAGTCCTCAAGACCTTTTTGCCGCCGCCGGCCCGCCGGGCCATGGTGCTGTGCGATCCCAGCTATGAAATGAAGAGCGACTACGCCCGCGTCACGGCCTGCATGGCGGACGCCGTCAAGCGTTTTGCCACCGGCACCTACGTGGTCTGGTACCCGGTGATCCCACGGCCGGAAGCCCATGACCTGCCGCGCAAGCTCAAAACCCTGGCCGTCAAGGCCGGAAGAAGCTGGCTGAATGCGGTTTTAACCGTCAAATCAAGCAAGTTAACGACAGATACCGAAGGCGAGGTGGTTCGCCCCGGCCTGCCGGCCAGCGGCATGTTTGTCATCAACCCGCCGCACACCCTGAAAGCCGGGCTGCAAGCCGCCCTGCCGCAAATGGTGGCGCTGCTGGGGCAGGACCGCAACGCCGGCTTCACCCTGGACCACGGCGGCTAAGCCGCGGCCCACGACGCAGGCGCTTTTACCCGGCAGGCCTGCATGAGCACCATACTCATTGTTGAAGACGATGACGCGATACGCAACAACATCGTCCGCCTGCTCAAGCTGGAGGGTTTTGACACCCTCTCGGCACCCGACGGCAATGCCGGGCTGGAGCAGGCCAAAGCCTGCAAGCCGGATCTGATCGTCTCCGATGTGGGCATGCCCGGCCTGAACGGCTTTGGCCTGCTGGCCGCCATACGCACCGACAAGGCGCTGGCCACCACCCCCTTCATGCTGCTGACCGCGCTGGACGACCGCGAGAGCATGCGCCGCGGCATGACGACCGGCGCCGACGACTACCTGTCCAAGCCCTTCACGCGCAACGAGCTGCTCGATGCCGTCAAGGCCCAGATCCGCAAGCACGGCCTGGTCGAGGAGGCACTGCAGGCGGAACGGGCGGCCAGCGAAGAGCGCCTGCGCGCGGCTTTTTCGCACAGCATAGGCGGCGGCCTGCCGCAGGCTTTCATGCAGGAGGTGCCGGAAGGCGCCATGACCGAAGCGCTGCTTGACGCCACCGTGCTGTTTTTGGATATACGCAACTTCACCTCGCTGGCCGAAAAACTCGGCTCGGACGAGGTCGCGGAACTACTCACCGAGTACTTTGAGCGCGCCTGCCAGCCGCTGCTGAAAAACGGCGGCGGCAACATCAAGTTCATTGGCGACGGGCTGATGGCCGTTTTCACCGACAGCAGCCACAGCTCGCCGCTGCCGGCCGCGCGCCGCGCCGTGTCCGCCGCGCTGGCCATGGCGCTGGCCGCGCACGAGTTTCGCGCCTGGCTGGAGCAGCGTTATCCCGGCCGTGGCCTGCCGCCTTTTGCCATAGGCGTGGGCCTGCACTGCGGCGAGGTCACCTTGTGCCAGCTGGGTACGGCGCCAAGCCAGGACATCACGCCCATGGGCGACACCGTCAATACCGCGGCACGCCTGGAAGCCACCAGCAAGGAGTTGGGCTGGACCGTGGCCGCCAGCACCGCCGTGCTGCTCAAGGCCGGCGACGGCATCCTGACCGGCGCCAGCACCTCGCTGGCGCTGCGCGGCAAGGCGCTGGTGGTGGACGTGCTCGAAGTCACCGGCCTGGTCACGACCCTGGCCGACAAGATGCATGGCATGGCCAGCCTGACCGAGCGGGCGCGGGACATCAGCAATGCCGTCAAGGCCAATTCAGCGATCACGGCGCGCGCCGTCAAAAGCGCGCTGGACGCCAAGCTGGCAGCCCTCAAGGCGCGGGAGTTTGACCCGGCCAGCGCCACGGTGCGACTGAAGGGCTACCGCATCACCGAAAAAATCGGCTCCGGCGGCATGACCGAGGTTTACCTGGCCGAACGCGAAAGCGACGGCCTGCCCATAGTCCTCAAGATACTGGACTCGCGCGGCAAGGATGCCTCGCAGCACCTGGTCCGCTTTATCCAGGAATACGCGCTGCTGTCCGAGATCAAACACCCGCATGTCATACGGATTTACGACCAGGGTTTTACCGACGAGCACGCCTACATCGCCATGGAGTATTTCGAACGCGGCGACCTGCGCAGGCTGTTCGGCCCCGAGATGACGCAGCAACGGGCGCTGACGGTCATACGCGAGATTGCCCAGGCGCTGCAGGCGATCCATGCCAGCGGCATCGTCCACCGCGACATCAAACCCGAAAACATCATGCTGCGCGTGGACGGCAGCACGGCGCTGGCGGACTTCGGCATCGCCAAGTCCATGCTCAAAAGCGAAAGCCTGGGCCTGACGCAAACGCGGCACGGCGATGTGGTGGGCACGCCTTATTACCTCAGCCCCGAGCAGGCCGGCGGCAAGGTCACGACCACCCAGTCAGACCTTTACAGCCTGGGCGTGATGATGTTTGAAATGCTGGCAGGCCAGCGGCCTTTTATCGCCGAGTCGCTGGAGCTGCTGCTGGCCAAACACCTGCATGCCGAGACACCGGCGCTGCCGCCGGCACATGCGCACCTGCAGGCCATTGTCAACAAACTGATGCAAAAGGATTTGACCGCGCGTTACGCGTCAGCGGCCGACCTGCTGGCAGACCTCGCGCGGATTGGCTGAAAAACAGGAAGCGGAAGAGGAAGCGAAAAACCGCTCAGTTGGTCCTGGAGTTCCACACATGCAGCTCGAAGAAGGCGTCGCGGGGAGGCGCAACCTTCATCTGGCTGAAGACCAGCCGGGTCGCTTTTTCAGTCGCTTTTTCCCAGAGGGTGACGGCCTGGACTTCTTCCGGTGTGGTGGTGGTCCAGGGGTTTTCGACACGCAGCGAACGCACCGCCACGCACTCGCAATAGGCTCCACGCACCTTGGACGCACTGCCGAAAACACGTTCGAGCAACTCCAGGTATTTCTCTTCAGCGGCCTTGCGCTGCTCGTCTGTCAAACCAGGTGCTGCCTGCAGGGATGCGTCGTATTTACTCTGCCGTCTCATGGTTCGCTACTGGAAGGGGAATGCCTGTCATTTTACAGTACCAGGCGCAAAACGCCCTCCCCGGCTAAACCACCATGGCGCCCGGCGCAAAGTTGCCGCGCGAATCGGGCTGGCAACCAGGCCGGGGTAATCCACTTAGTATTTGAGCGCCGTGCTTTTGCCCCAGAACACGCGGTAGGCAAACACCGTATAGCCGATGATCACCGGCAACACCACCAGCGCGCCCACCAGGATCACGCCCATGGATTCGGGCGCGGAGGCCGACTGCCAGATCGTCAGCTTGTCTATCACCAGCCACGGGAAGATGCTGTAGGCCAGCCCGTAAAACGCCAGCAAAAACACCCCCACCGTCGAGCCAAACGGCACCCAGGCGCCGTACTCGTTGCCCTGCGCCAGCCGCACCGGCAAACGCTGCAGGCTGCGGTAAATGATCCAGAACAAGACCGCCGTGGCCGCCGGGATAGGCAGCAGCAACACGATGTTCGGAAACGAAAACCACTTGGCAAAAATACTGGCGCTGACCAGCGGCGTGGCGATGGAAATCGCGGCAATGCCCGCCATGGTGAACCACAGGCTGACGCGCGCCCAGCGCACTGCCTGCAGTTGCAGCGCGCCTTCGGTTTTGATGATCAGCCAGCCCGCGCCCAGCAGGCAATAGGCCGCGACCAGCGCCAGGCCTATCACCGCGTTGAAAACGATGTTCCAGCGGCCGGAGGCAAAACCCGTGATCAGCGAGCCCAGCATGTAGCCTTGACTCCAGCCGGCCAGCAGCGAGCCGGTGTAGAACAGCCGGTTCCACAAGGGCTTGCGCGCCGCGCGCGCCTTCACGCGAAAGTCAAAAGCCACGCCGCGCAACATCAGGCCTATCAGCATCATGGCCACCGGCAGATACAACGCGCCAAGTATCACGCCGTAACCCTTGTGAAAAACCGTGAGCAAAATACCGACGCCCAGCACCAGCCAGGTTTCATTGGCATCCCAGAAGGGGCCAATGCTGGCGACCATGGTGTCCTTGTCCTCGTCGCTGGCGCGGCGCATCAGCACGCCCACACCCAGGTCGTAGCCGTCGAGGATTACATAGGCCAGCATCGCCAGGCCCATGACCACCAGGAAAACAATCGGCATCCAGCCAGCGGCCTGCGTCAGATCGGGAGCGAGATCAAGCATGGGAGCCTCCTTCCTTTTCGGGATAGTTCATGACATTGAGCTGGTCCTCCAGCCGCGCCTCCTGAGCCTTGCCGCCCGTCTTTTTGGAGCGCGCCAGGTAAAACACCACGGAGATGTAGGCAGCCAGCAACGATACATACAGCGTGAGGTAAAGGGCCAGCGTGAACGCGATGCGCGGCGCCGGCACCTTGGACGCCGCATCGGCCGCCATCAGCACGCCGGTCACCAGCCAGGGCTGGCGCCCTATCTCGGTGACGTACCAGCCGGCGATCAGCGCCACCCAGCCGGCAAACGTCATGGCCACCAGCACCCGTGCATGCCAGACGGTCAAGCTGCGCGTCTGGTCTTTCTTCCATGGTGCCAGTTGAAAGGTTGTTGCCCAGCTTACGGCCAGCATCAACAGGCCCACACCGACCATGATGCGAAAGGCCCAGAACACCGGCGCCACCGGCGGGTGTTTGCCTTCGAACTGGTCCAGGCCCTTGACCTCGCCGTCCCAGCTGTGCGTCAGGTACAGCGAGGCGAGTTTCGGGATGGCGATTTCATAACGGTTCGCCCTGGCCTTTTCGTCGGGCAGGGCAAACAACACGGCGGGCACGCCTTTTTCGGTCTTCCAGATACCCTCCATCGCGGCCAGCTTGGCCGGCTGGTGTTCCAGAGTGTTCAGGCCGTGGGCATCGCCGGCCATGATCTGCAGCGGGATCAGCAGCGCTGCCAGGTAGACACCGGTTTTCAGGCTGGCCATCACGTCGGCGCCGCGCTCCTGGCGCAGCCAGCGGTAGGCCGATATACCCGCCACCAGAAAGGACACCGTCAGCCCCGAGGCCAGCAGCATGTGCAGCAGACGGTAGGGAAACGAGGGGTTGAAGATCACCCCAAACCAGCTCGTCACATGCGCCTGGCCGTTGATCATCTCGAAGCCGGCCGGCGTCTGCATCCACGAGTTGAGCGCCAGTATCCAGAAAGCCGACAAGGTGGTGCCGCCCGCCACCAGCAGCGTGGCGATGGTGTGCATGCGTTCACTGACGCGTTCGCGGCCAAACAGCATCACGCCCAGCATGGTCGCTTCAAGGAAAAACGCGGTGAGCACTTCATAGGCCAGCAGCGGCCCGGCGATATTGCCCACCGTTTCCATATAGCCCGGCCAATTCGTGCCGAACTGGAAACTCATGGTGATGCCGCTGACCACGCCCAGTGCAAAGGTCAGCGCAAAAATCTTCACCCAGAACTGGTAGGCGTCCATCCAGTGCTGCTGCCCGGTCTTGACAAAACGCAGCTTGAAAAACAGCAGCACCCAGCCCATGGAGATGCTGATGGTCGGGAACAGGATATGAAAGGTGATGTTGGCCGCAAATTGAATCCGCGCCAGCAAGAATGCGTCAAGGCCGTCCATGGTCATCGCCCTTCTTTATCGTTCGTGTTATCGAATATCCAGCCAGCAGGTTTGTGATCGGCAACACCCGATGGTTGAGCCGACATGGTGTCTGGTGTCGGCTTGCCTGTCAAACCGGCTGCGACCTTGGCGATCCGCCGGGGGACGATGTTGACGCTCATCACCGCCATAGGAACACTACCAACACGCTATAACTTCGAGAGCATCTTGTGCATGAAGGATAAGCGTAGCGGCCGATTTGATGCAAAAAAAATGCGTCTGTTGGCTATTCCGATCACCTCCCCAACACGGGGGAAGCACCTACTCGGCAGACGATCCCCATTGCGCGAACAGCACCTAGACTCGGTGGCTGCGGGGTTGGTCGGTGAATTATTTAGCCCCGAGTTATACCGCCGCAGCATCTTTATGCCGCAGTGCTTACGGTCTACATTGCTTTATCCCGCTTAACTAAAGGTTCCTTCATCTATGACAATCGCAGCCGCAATCCCTTGGAGAGAAATACTGAGGCTTCTGCCCTTAGTAGTCGCAACGGCAGAAAAAATCTGGAAACAGGTGGCGTCAAAGCCGAAGGAACCTCCAGTAGACCCAAACGCGGATGCAAAGTCACAAGTAGCAACATTGGCCGAACGACTTATCCAGATCGAAGCAACTCAAACTGAGCAGGCAAAACTCATGAGCCTTGTTGCGGAACAACTTCAAGGTATCGCCCGTAGGGCTGCAATGGGGTATTGGCTTGGTCTCAGCGGGCTCGTCTTGTCGTGCTTGGCACTGGTGATATTGCTACTCCGCTCATAAGCGTACATTGCGAAGGCCCTACGCGGCATAACTGGTCGTTCGTATGGGACGGTTGTGCCACACCACAACTGCAAGGTTAGGCGGCAATGAACATCCCGACATCCCTCCCAGAACTTGCGCGCGAACTGCGTGACCTTCTTTATCCGAGCATGCCCAGTCGCCCCTTCATCGCGGATGGCTCCCCGTTCTCATGTGATGTAGCGATCATCGGAATTAATCCCGGAACTACAACACCGTTCTGGGATTTTTGGTCTGATCAAACCGGCTTCAATCGAGCCCAATGGGTAGAGACTTACTACACCAAACCAGGAGCGACCCGCAACGCGATTCGTAATCGGATTGAAAGGCTCGTGCCAGCGCTGCGACCGCTGCGCGTCGTCGAGTTGAACGCGTTCCCTTACGCTACTCGCTCGGAGGCCGAGCTAACGGTGGAGATGAGGGATTCGCGCGTGCTTCATCTCATGCTTCAGGTCGCCCGGCCACACGCACTATTCATATTCGGGAAGGAGCCAGCCCGCGCGGTAGCCTCGCTGTTTGGACTGACCCCACCGGTTCTTCGTAGTGTCACTCAATGGACGCTCGATGGGCGGAATGTCCTTGTGTTTACTGAACCTCATCTTTCGAGAGGCTGGAGCTACCAAGCCGTGGAAGCGCTCGCGGAAAGAGTCAAACAAACATTAGCTGAAACCGTCTAACAGGTCGTATTGCTCTCACGCGAACTGAATCACCGCCTGATCCGAAGTCCAACATGGTTGCTTTAGCATCGCGCGCACCAAACCCGCCACCCCGTTCGACAAGCTCAGGGCGAACGGACGGTGACAAAATTCAAGCCGTCGGCTTGGGCGCCCCAATCAACTCAGCCAGTTGCTCGGTAGCCTTGCCCCAGCCTTCATAAAACCCCATCTTTTCATGCGCCTCGCGGTCGGCCACCGTCCAGTGCAGCACGCGGGCGGTGTAGCGGGTCTTGCCGCCTTCGTCTTCAAAGGTCAGCACGCCTGTCATGAAAGGTTTTTCAGACGGCTTCCAGGCTTCGGTGAAAGCATCGGTAAACACCAGGCGCTGGTTGGGCACCACTTCAAGGTAGACACCGCGGTTCGGGAACTCGGTGCCGTCGGGGCCGCGCATCACGATCAGGCTGGCGCCGCCGGGACGCACATCAACCTCGGCGCGCACGGTCTGCCAGGGCTTGGGCGTGAACCACTGCACCAGCAGCTTGGGATCGGTCCAGGCCTGGAAGACTTTTTCGCGCGGGGCGTCTATCAGGCGGGTGAGTAGCAGCTCGCGGTCGGAAGCCGGCGCGGCGGAAGTTGGGTTGCTCATGGCGTTCTCCTTCAGGTGGCTATTCAGGGATTTAACGGACTCGGGGCGATCATGCCTTTTGCATGGCCGCTTCCTGTACGACGAAGCAGGTCCGGCCTTCTCGACATGCCGGCTTTGAGTCTGCCGCAAATACCTGGGTTTTTCTGCGGCCGGGCCCAAAAACCGCTATGTATTTAATAGCTGGGTATGCACATCCCTGTTGGGCTAGAGGCATTTTTCGCACTCAAAATCGCCCCAAAAATCCGCCGGCAAGAACCTGAAACCGCGCCAAAGCCGCTTTCTGGGCAGCGGATTGGCCGATTTCATTAGCGTTTTAGGCCCCCGCCATCTGCGCAATCGGCTATCAAATACATAGCAAACCACAAGCTGCCTGGCGGCTTTTTACCGGGCTCTGGGTTTTCGCGAAGGTTTGCGACGGCTGGCTTTTTTGACCGGCTGCGGTGGCGACACGGTCACTTCGGGCGTGGACTCCGGCACCAGCAGCACGACTTCCTTGAAACCCAGGCCCAGCATGCCGAGTTCTTCGGCGGCGGCGCGGCTGACGTCGATGATGCGGTTGTGGCTGAAGGGGCCGCGGTCGGTGATGCGCACGTCCACGTCGCGGCCGTTGACCAGGCTGTGCACCCGCACCATGGTGCCAAACGGCAGGGTGCGGTGCGCGGCCGTCATGGCGTATTGGTCGAATATCTCGCCGCTGGCGGTGCGCCGGCCATGAAAACCCGGGCCGTACCAGGAGGCCCCGCCGCGCTCGAACTCGCGCGCGGGCTCGCCCGCAAGCAATGCGGGGCGCGGGAAATCGTCCGGCACATCGGCCTCCGGCATGGCGGCTGCCTCGGCGCTGGCGCGGGCGGGCCTGGACGCCGGTTTGGCGGGTGTGCGACTTGCTGAAGATGCCGGGCTGGCCGCAGGCGTTGCGGGCGATGGCGGCGCCGTGCTGCAAGCGGCCAGCCAGGCCAGCAGGCCAAGGCCAGACAGCAGGCGGAGCAGACGGAAGGCCTGCCGGATGATGCCTTGTTTTACCAGCATGCCGGCTACCGCATGGTTCAGGCCAGCTGCAGCCGCTGGATGATCTCGGTGCTGGCGGCGGCCTGGTTCATGGTGTAGAAATGAATCCCCGGCACACCCGCCGTGCGCAGCTGGTCACACAGGTCGGTGATCACATCCAGGCCAAAACTCTTGATGGACGCGGTGTCGTCACCATAACCCTGCAGGCGCAGGCGTATCCAGCGCGGGATCTCGGCACCGCAGGCATCGCTAAAACGCATCAGCTGCGTCGAGCTGGTAATCGGCATGATGCCGGGCACCACAGGCACATCGGCGCCCAGCCTGGTAGCGTCGTCGACAAAACGGAAGTAGGCGTCGGTGTTGAAGAAGTACTGGGTGATGGCCGAATTGGCACCGGCCTTGACCTTGGTCACATAGGCCTGCAGGTCGGCTTCGGCGGACTTGGCCTGCGGGTGGATTTCCGGGTAGGCCGCGACTTCTATGTGAAAGGCATCACCGGTTTCGGCACGGATAAAAGCCACCAGGTCGCTGGCGTAATGGAACTCGCCGCCCGCGCCGTAGCCGCTGGGCAAGTCGCCGCGCAAGGCCACCAGGCGCTTGACACCCATGGCGCGCAAGGTGGCGAGCTGCTGGCGCACGGTGTCTTTGGTCGCGCCCACGCAGGAGAAATGGCTGGCGGCGTCCACGCCTTCAGCCAGGATTTCGCCAACGGTGCCGAAAGTGCCCTCTTGCGTGGAGCCGCCCGCGCCAAAGGTGACGGAGCAGAACTCGGGCTTGAGGGTGTACAGCGCCTGGCGCGTGACGCGCAGTTTGGCCGCGCCTTCAGGCGTCTTGGGTGGGAAAAATTCAAAGCTGATGGGCAAACTCATGTGGCGTCCACTTTTCGAGAATAACTCTTGCAAGAATCCGTTCGCGTTGAGCTTGTCGAAACGCTGTCCAGGCCTTCGACAGAGCCTGTCCTGAGCTCGTCGAAGGGCTCAGGGCTAACGGCTAACGGTCTGGTTTTTCAATCTTCTTCTGGCTTGTCGCGCCGCTTGGCCCTGGCGGGCCCGTGCTGGCCGGCGTGCGCCTCTTCCGAATCCTCATGCGCCGCATGCCTGGCGCGCAACTCGCTGCGCGGCGTGCGTTTGGCAAGGTTGCGCGATGGCGCGGCGACCAGCGGCTGGTCTTCCGCGGCAACGTTGTGCTGCTTTTTGCCGTGTATGAAAAATTCGCGGTTGCCATCGCCGCCTTCAATGGCGGATTCCATCCAGCCCAGCACGTCAACACCCACTTCGGCGCAGGTGTCGCGCAAACGCTTTTCAACAAACTCAAAGTGCACAGGGTCGCGCACAATGCCGCCCTTGCCTATCTGGCCGGGCTGCAGTTCAAACTGCGGCTTGACCAGCATCAGCAAATGGCCGTCGGCCTTGAGCAGGCGCGCAACGGCGGGCAAGACCAACGTCAGCGAGATAAAGGACAGGTCGCCGGTGAGGAAGTCAAACAGTGGGTTAAAGGCTTCTTCATCGCTTGCCGGCGCATCTTCGTCGTCGAAGTCCTCATCACCCTCTTCACCACCGTTTTGCAGGTGCAGCGCACGGCGATAGTGCTCGGCCAGATCGTCCGCGGTCAGCGCACGTGCATTCACGCCCTCTATGCAGACCACACGCGCATCGTCGCGCATGCTGGCATGCAACTGGCCGTGGCCGACATCGACGCCGACGACCTGCGCCGCGCCGTGCTGCAGCAGGCAGTCGGTAAAACCGCCGGTGGACTGGCCGATGTCGAGGCAGCGCAGGCCGGTGACGTCCAGCTTTGTGGCCTTGAGCGCACCTTCCAGCTTGAGCCCGCCGCGCGAGATGTATTTGGCCTCGGTGTTGTCGAGCACCTCCATCTCGGCGGCATCCGGGATCTCGTCACCGTTTTTTGCGACACGTTTCCATGCCGGCAGCACATCGGTATCGACCAGCACGCGCCACTGCACCCCCGAGGCAATCAGGCGCTGGGCCTGGGAGCGGGTGGTGGCAAAGCCGTGTTCAACGAGGAAGAGGTCAGCGCGCATTTTTTTCTTTGGTAGGCCTGCATCTGCTTGTCATTGCGGGCTCGACCCGCAATCCATGTTTGCGCGGATAGCAGGACTCGGGTTCATGGATGCCGGATCGAGTCCGGCATGACATGGCTATAGCTTAGTACCTGTATGTATTGGCTTTGTAAGGGCCGGTCTTGGCCACGCCGATATACGCAGCCTGCTCGTCGCTCAGCTCGGACAGCATGGCGCCGACCTTCTTCAGGTGCAAACGCGCGACTTTTTCGTCGAGGTGCTTGGGCAACACATAAACCTTGCCCACTTCGTAGTCGGCCTGTTTGGTGAACAGTTCGATCTGCGCAATCGTCTGGTTGGCAAAGCTCGACGACATGACAAAGCTCGGGTGACCGGTGCCGCAGCCCAGGTTGACCAGGCGGCCCTTGGCCAGCAGGATGATGCGTTTGCCGTCCGGGAAGATCACATGGTCGACTTGTGGCTTGATCTCTTCCCAGGTGCATTTTTCCAGCGAAGCAACGTCGATTTCGTTGTCAAAGTGGCCGATGTTGCAGACGATGGCCTGGTCTTTCATCTTGGCCATGTGCTCATAGGTGATGACGTTTTTGTTGCCAGTGGCGGAGACAAAAATATCGCACTTGTCGGCGGCGTATTCCATCGTCACAACCTTGTAACCTTCCATCGCGGCCTGCAGGGCGTTGATCGGGTCGATCTCGGTCACCCAGACTTGTGCGCTGAGTGCGCGCAGGGCCTGGGCCGAACCCTTGCCCACGTCGCCGTAACCGGCCACGCAAGCGACCTTGCCGGCCACCATCACGTCGGTGGCGCGCTTGATCGCGTCAACCAGCGATTCGCGGCAGCCATAGAGGTTGTCGAACTTGGACTTGGTCACCGAGTCGTTCACGTTGATGGCGCGCAGGGCCAGCGTGCCCTTGGCGGACATTTCGTTCAGGCGCAGCACGCCGGTGGTGGTTTCTTCGGTCACGCCGATGATGTTTTTCAGGCGGCGGCTGTACCAGGTCGGGTCTTGCGCCAACTTGGCCTTGATCGAATTGAACAGGCAGATTTCTTCTTCGCTGGTGGGCTTGGAGATCAGGCTGGCGTCTTTTTCGGCCTTGGTGCCCAGGTGCATCAACAGCGTTGCATCGCCGCCGTCGTCCAGGATCATGTTCGGGCCTTCTTCGGGCGTGCCTTTGGCGCCGTTGAATTCGAAAATACGGTGGGTGTAGTCCCAGTAGTCGGCCAGGGTTTCGCCCTTGATGGCAAACACCGGGGTGCCGGCAGCGGCAATCGCGGCTGCGGCGTGGTCTTGCGTCGAGAAGATGTTGCACGAGGCCCAGCGCACGTCAGCGCCCAGGGCCTGCAGGGTTTCGATCAGCACGCCGGTCTGTATCGTCATGTGCAGCGAGCCGGTGATGCGCGCGCCCTTCAAAGGCTGGGCTTTCGCGAATTCTTCGCGGATGGCCATCAGGCCGGGCATCTCGGTCTGGGCGATGTTCAGTTCCTTGCGGCCCCAGGCGGCGAGGGAAATGTCGGCAATGGTGTAGTCGGTAGCGGGTTTAAGGACGGCGTTCATACGGTTCTCCAAAATCAAACGTCAACTGGGCAAAATCGCCACGGGCATGGGTGTTCAAGGGACGGGGGAACTCGGTCATTCACCCGGCTTGAGAGCACATGCGGGTGAGCGTGGTTGCAATGAAGTCCTGAGCCTGGTCCACTGGGTGTGGGTTGCAACGCTCCTCAGGAAGCCTGCCATTGTACCGAAGCCCGCCGGCGCAGGAAAAGGGCATGCGAAAATTTCACCATGCAAGAACTGAACAACTGGCCCGTGGCTGCTCGGCGCCTGGTGACCGGCGTCTTCACCGACATCGACGACACGCTGACCACAGACGGCGCCATCACGCCCGATGCGCTGGCCGCGCTGGCGGCACTGAAAGCGGCCGGCCTGCAGGTGATTCCCATCACCGGCCGGCCAGTCGGCTGGAGCGAGCCCTTTGCGCTCAGCTGGCCGGTGGACGCCATCGTGGCTGAAAACGGCGCGGTTGCGCTACTTTCAAGCCAAAAAGGCCCGCAGCCCTTGATGGGCGGGTGCAAGCAGCTATCAAAACTGTATCAACAGAACGAGCCAACGCGGCTGGCCAACTACGCCCGCATGCAGCAGGTGGCGCGCCGCGTGATGCAGGAAGTACCCGGCGCCGTCCTGTCGCAAGACAGCCCGGGGCGCGAAACCGACATTGCCATAGACCACAGCGAGTTTGTGCATCTGCCGCCCGCCGCCATAGCCCAGGCCGTGCAAATCATGCAAAGCGAAGGCATGAACGCCACGGTCAGCTCCATCCACATCAACGGCTGGTTTGGCGCGCACAACAAGCTCGAAGGCGCGCGCTGGATAGTCCGCGAACTGCTGGGCCGCGACCTGGATGCCGAGATGCATAGCTGGGTTTATGTCGGCGACTCAACCAACGACCAACTGATGTTTGAGGCCTTCCCGCATTCGGTGGGGGTGGCCAACATACGCCGCTTTGAGGCGCAGCTGACGCACAAGCCGCGCTACATCACGGTCGGCGAGCGCGGCGCGGGTTTTGCGGAGGTGGTGCAAGCGCTGATGGCTGTGCGCCAGGGATAGTCGTCGCCGGGTGACCTGCAGAGCCCGGGCAAGCCCGGCCGGGCAAAAGCGGCTACTAATCGCCGCACGGCGCTGAACACGGGACGCCTGCCGGGTTCAAGCTGTTGCATCTGGGGCAGAGCGGTGATACCTTGCGTTTGGTTCAGCATAACTTCTGGAGACAATCCAATGAAGAACATCAGCAACTGGTTCCTGCGTCTGGCCGTGCTTTACTTCGTTGCGGGCGTGTCCCTGGGGCTCTTCATGGCGGCCAGCCATGACCACTCAATGCGCCCGGTGCACGCCCACCTCAACCTGCTGGGATGGGTGACCCTCAGCCTGTTTGGATTGTTCTACCGGGCCTGGCCCGCCGCGGCCGGCACCACGCTGGCGAAGGTGCATTTCTGGATCTACGTGCCCGCGCATTTCGCGCAGATGGTGCTGCTGGCGCTGTTTTATCTCGGTCATGCAGCCGTCGAGCCGGCGCTGGCGCTGGTGTCGATGCTGGTCGGGGTCGCAGTCCTGTGCTTTGCCGTCATTGTCTGGAAACACACCGGCCCATCCCCAGCCGCCTGAGCATTTCCGCAAGCCAGGGGCTCCCGGGTCTGCGGCGCCCGGCTAACCCCATGCAGCACTACTGCGTCTTGGCCAGCCCCAGCTTGTCGATCAGCACTTTCTCCCGGCCAATCGTGTCCTGCGCAAATTTGGTGTATTCCGTTGAGCTCATGTAATTGGGCAGCATGTCGTAGCGGGCCAACGCGGCGACATAACTCGGTTCTTCCATTGCCTTTTTGAACGCATCGTGCAGGCGCCTGACCACTTCGGGCGGCGTTCCTTTTGGTGCGCCTATGCCGAAGGGCGAGTTCTGCACGATGTCGTAGCCCAGCTCTTTCAGCGTGGGCGCATTGGGGAATTTGTCCAGCCGCTTGTCGCCCCAGGTATTAAGCACGCGCAGCTTGCCGGC
The DNA here is from genome assembly GCA_040388255.1 of Pseudomonadota bacterium. Taxonomy (GTDB): domain Bacteria; phylum Pseudomonadota; class Gammaproteobacteria; order Burkholderiales; family Burkholderiaceae_C; genus Polaromonas. Next base: position 121,718 of record JAZKCE010000007.1, read on the forward strand.
CTCCACCTGCGTCGCAAAACCGGTGCTGTCGGCCGCCGCCATCACCTGCCCGCCCACCACCGCCAGCATCAGGTCGGCGCTGCCCTTGTAGGGGATGTGTTGCAGTTCAATGCCGGCCTTCTGCGCCACCAGCTCGGTCGTCAGGTGCGGGCTGGTGAGTGTGCCCGTCGAGCCGTAGGTCAGCTTGCCCGGATTGGCCTTGGCATACGCGACAAAGTCGGCCCAGTTTTTGAGCGGGCTATTGGCCGGCACAACAATGCCAAAGGCGTAGCCGGTGACGTTGATGATGTAGCTGATGTCCTTGATCGGGTCCCAGTTGATCTTGGTGGTGTAGCCCAGCCGGAACACGCCCAGCGGGATCTGCGCCACGGTGTAGCCGTCAGCCTGCGTGCTTTGCAGCTGCTGCGCCGGCAGGGTGCCGCCGGCGCCGGGCTTGTTCTCGACTATCACCGGCTGGCCGAGGATTTTGGAGGCGTTGTCCGCCAGCGAACGCATGGTGATGTCGGTCGGCCCGCCGGCCGGGAAGGCGATCACCAGCTTGATGGGTTTGGCCGGAAAGCTCCCCTGCGCGCTGGCCTGTGAGCCCAGCACGGGAACGGCGAGTGCGGCGGCGGTTTGCAAGAGGTGGCGGCGTTGCATGGATAAAACTCCCGGTGGGTGATGTAGCGCCAAATCATGCGTCACATCCCCCCGGGCCGCATCAGGGGAACACCTGAAGCCCTGGCGCGCCTGGGCCGGCCGGGTTTTAAAGGTGTTTTATGGCTCTGGCCGCCTGGATATGCGCGCAGTCAGCTATAGATTTAATAGCAAATATTTATACCCGGCTTGCGGCCTGCTGCAGTGCGGGCTCCAGCCTGGAACGCAACAGCGTCACAATATCCAGCAGGGGTACAAGGACCATCTGGTTCTTGTTCAGGAATGCCCGCCAAAGGGCCTGGCGCGACGCATCGTTGGCAAATTCGTCGCTCAAGCCAATGAGAGATCCAGTGGGCACAGCCGTACCGCGGCGATCAAAAGTGGCAGCAATCGCCGCCGCCAGAATTTCCGGGTCCAGCGTTTCGCGTTCCAGCAGGACCGACAGGTCCAGGTAATCCTTCAACCGGCTATTGGCCATACCCAGCAAGGCCATGGCGTGGAGCTTTTCGGCGATCACCGTATAAACCGGATAGGTCTGCAACCTGGGGGGCAGGAAAGTCGTCGAGCAGCACCGGGTACACCGACTGCACCGGCCCGGGTGTCACCGCGTCACCAAAGCCAACGTCTACCTGTACTTTTAGACGCGCACCGGCCAGTTCGGCGGTGATGAATATGCGGGCACCGGCGTAACCTGCCTCCTTGCGAATCTCTTGTGCGGTGACACTGGCCACATCAAAGTTAATGTCGTCGGCCACAGCCACCGACACAATGTCACGAAAGGTCTGGCCGATGGACGCCAGGTCGCTGGGCCCGAAGCCGAGCAGATCCACATCGCGCGTAGCTCTGTGCGGCATGTCATACCAGAGCGTAAAAAGCATGGCGCCTTTGAGCAAAAAGCGATCAGCGTGGGCCGACTGGCTAAGGCGGTATAACAAACGCTCCAGTGCGTAACGGATCAAAACTCCATTGAAATCCGATTTTTCGGCCCTGGCCTTGTTCAACAGGCGGGCCCGCACCGAAACGGCCAACCCGGTGTTCATTCAATAACCTCGAGATAAGGCCGCATCACATTGGCCACGCGGCAAATCTTGGCGAACCGCCAAAGCTCATCCGCGGAGGCCCTTTTTTGTGAGCGCGCCTCCTTCAGGGCTTCCAGTGCCACATCCAGGCCAATCTTGTTACGGTGCTTGAAGCAGTCGGCCACAGTTTTGGCCACGCCATACACCCGCACAGAAACCTGGTCGCGCTCCAAGACTTCAATGCCTTCGGAATAAGCCTCGCCGGAAAACTGCACCATTTTGACGGGAGGATAGTCAATTCTGGGCGTATGGCTGCCGCGCGGCATGGCAATCCACACCTGGCGCGGCAGCTGGGTCGTCAGCCCATGGAACTGCAGGGCGGTCAGCAAACAAAATACCGCCTGAGGAACCCTGGCAGCAACACCCAGCAGGGTTTCGTGCTCCGAGGTACTGGCACCGGGCAGCCGGTAAAGGCCGCGCCCCACTTTTTCAAGCTGGCCGCTGGCCGTGAGCCGGGTAAGGACCATACGGGCAACACCCGTGCCCTGCAGATCGCCTGCACGCAGCATCCCCTTCTGGCGCGCCAGATCGAGGACACGTTCAGTTTGGGTGTCAGTACTCATGGTCCGCAAGTATGTTCCATTTTTTCGTCAAATGCAAATATTCGACGAAAAAACGGAACTTTGCACAACCGAAGCGCAACAGCATTTACACCCGCGCCAGCACACCCCGCAACGCATTGCCGGTGTGCGTCCCCAGCTTCACCACTGTTTCTGGCGGGGCCGAGGCCACCACCGTACCGCCGGCATTACCGCCATCGGGGCCGAGGTCAATCACCCAGTCGGCTTCGGCGATCACGTCCAGGTCGTGCTCTATCACCACCACGCTGTGGCCGCCATTGACCAGGCGGTGCAGTACGTGGATCAGCTTTTCAACGTCGGCCATGTGCAGGCCCACCGTGGGCTCGTCCAGCACATACAGCGTGTGCGGCGCCTTCTGGCCGCGGCGTGTGATGTCGTCGCGCACCTTGGACAGTTCGGTCACCAGCTTGATGCGCTGCGCCTCGCCGCCCGACAGCGTCGGTGACGGCTGGCCCAGCGTGAGGTAACCCAGGCCCACGTCTTTGAGCAACTGCAGTGGATGGCTGATGTTGGGCATGGAGGCAAAGAAGTCCACCGCCTCATCGACTTCCATCTTCAGCACATCGCCAATGCTTTTGCCACGCCAGGTGACGGCCAGTGTCTCGGGGTTGAAGCGCGCGCCGTGGCAGGTCTCGCACAGCACTTTCACGTCTGGCAAAAAGCTCATGCCTATGGTGCGTACGCCGGCGCCTTCACAGGTCGGGCAACGGCCCTCGCCGGTGTTGAAGCTGAAGCGCCCCGCCGCGTAGCCGCGCGCTCGCGCTTCCAGCGTGTCGGCAAACAGCTTGCGTATCGTGTCCCAGAAACCGATATAGGTGGCCGGGCAGGAGCGCGGTGTTTTGCCGATAGGGGTCTGGTCCACTTCCAGCACGCGGTCAACCACGCGGTAGCCCTCAATGCGCTCACAACCCGTCCATGCCGGGTGTTTACCGGCATCATCAGAATCACGGCCGGCTTTGGTCGAGCGCTGCATGACAGCGGCATGCACATTGGTCAGCAGCACATCGCGCGCCAAGGTGGACTTGCCCGAGCCCGAGACGCCCGTGACGGCCACCAGCCGGTACAGCGGCACATCAATGGAAACGTCCTTGAGGTTGTGCAGGTCTGCATTGACGACCTTAAGCCATGAGGTGAAAGGCGTGGCGGCGGCGGGCGCTGCATTATGCAAGGCACTCGCACTGGCTGCCGCAGACTTTAAGGCAGCGGCCTTGAGCAGTGCCTGCTTTTGTTTGCTCAGGGGTTTGGCGGCAGGACTGGAACCGGCATCCGTCGCAGCTGCAGCATCCGGGTCCAACCCTGGCTGTGTTTCACGGCGTATCTGCAAGGGGTGAATCAGCGGATTCGCCAGGTAACGGCCCGTCAGAGAGTCCGGCACGGCCGACAGCTGCGCCGCTGTGCCCTGCGCCACCAGCCGCCCACCACGTTTGCCTGCGCCCGGGCCTATATCGATGATGTTGTCTGCGCGGCGAATCGTGTCTTCGTCATGCTCGACAACGACGAGCGTGTTGCCGCGTTCGCTGAGTTTGCCAAGTGCGCTGAGCAGAATCTGGTTGTCGCGCGGATGCAGGCCTATCGTCGGCTCGTCCAGCACATAACAGACGCCCTGCAGGTTGGAGCCCAGTTGCGCGGCCAGCCGGATGCGCTGCGCCTCGCCGCCCGACAGCGTGGGCGCGCCGCGGTCCAGCGTGAGGTAGCCCAGGCCAACGTCCTCAAGGAACTCAAGGCGGCTTTTGATCTCGGGAATCAGGTCACGGGCGATGCCGGCTTCACGGCCTACCAGGTCGAGTTTTTCAACCCAGGCACGTACGTCCGTCACCGACAGACGTGCAATCTCGGAAATACCCACGCCGGCAAACTTGACCGCCCTCGCCTGTTTGTTCAGGCGCGTGCCTTCGCAGCCCGGGCAGACGGTGTCGACCACGTCTTCGGCTTCAGGCTCTGCAAAACTCTGTTCGCGGCCCTTGTTGTCGTCGTCACGCACCGAATCGTCAAACACCTTGCGCTGCTCCTTGGTCAGCTTGACGCCGGTGCCCACGCAATCGGGACACCAGCCGTGCTTGCTGTTGTAGCTGAACAGGCGCGGGTCCAGCTCGGGGTAAGACGTTGAGCAAACCGGGCAAGCGCGTTTGGTGGAAGAGGCTTCGAGTTTGCCAATCGCTTTTGTCGATGTGCCCGCCAGCATGGCGCCGCGCAAGCCGTCCAGCGGCGCCAGCACATGCACCACGCCCTTGCCGTGTTGCAACGCGGTGGCGAGCGCGGCACGCAGCACCGCTTCGTTCTCCGGCGTGACATGGATGTCGGCAACCGGCAACTCGACCGTGTGCTCCTTGAAGCGGTCAATGCGCGGGAAGTTGGTGGTCGGCAAAAATTCGCCGTCAATGCGCAGGTGGGTGTAGCCGCGCGGCCGTGCCCAGTCGGCCAGCTCGGTGTAGACACCCTTGCGGGCGATCACCAGCGGCGCCAGCAGGCCTATGTGTTTGCCGCGGTAGGCCTTGAGCAGTTGCGCCGCAATGCTTTCAGGGCTTTGCGGCATCACGGCCGCGCCGTCCTTGGTGCAATGCTGCACGCCAAGCTTGACGTAAAGCAGGCGCAGGAAGTGCCAGACCTCCGTGGTGGTGCCGACAGTGGACTTGCGCCCGCCGCGCGACAGCCGCTGCTCGATCGCCACCGTGGGCGGAATGCCGTACACCGCATCCACCTCGGGCCGGCCCGCCGGTTGCACGATGCTGCGCGCGTAGGCGTTGAGCGACTCCAGGTAACGCCGCTGACCTTCGTTGAACAAAATGTCAAAGGCCAGCGTGGACTTGCCAGAACCCGACACGCCGGTGACCACGTTGAACTTGCCGCGCGGAATATCGACGGACAAACTCTTGAGGTTGTTTTCCTTGGCGTTGACGATCTGTATCAGGTTGCTGAAGGCGGGCCGGGTTTTCCAGACCTTGGGGCGGGCTTCTTCGACACCATGCACCTTGCCCATGGCTGCTTCGTAGTCGCGCAGCGCCAGCGCAGTGTGCGAGGTCGGGTGCTCGCGCACCTGCTCCGGCGTGCCCTCGGCCACCAGCAAGCCACCGGCTTCGCCGCCTTCGGGGCCGAGGTCAATCAGCCAGTCCGCGGAGCGGATCACATCGAGGTTGTGCTCGATGATGATCAGCGAATGGCCGGCATCTATCAGCTTGCGCAGCGCGCGCATGAGCTTGGCAATGTCGTCAAAATGCAGGCCTGTGGTCGGCTCGTCAAACAAAAACAAGGTGCCGCGGCCGGGTGTCCTGAGCGCCAGCGCCTGTTTGCTGGCGCTTTGTGTTTTGCTGGCGTCGGCAAGAAAACCCGCCAGCTTGAGCCGCTGCGCTTCACCGCCTGACAGCGTGGGTACCGGCTGGCCCAGCTTCACGTACTCAAGGCCCACATCCACAATCGGCTGCAAGGCGCGCACCACCTCACGGTCCTGCGCAAACAGCTGCACGGCCTCGCTCACGGTGAGGTCCAGCACATCGGCCACGCTGAGCAACCTGGGCACGGCCTGGCCAATCGCCTTGCGTTCAATTGTGACTTCCAGAATCTCGGGCCGATAACGTTTGCCGTCGCAGTCTGGGCAACGCAGGTAGACGTCGCTTAAAAACTGCATCTCCACATGCTCAAAACCCGAACCACCGCAGGTCGGGCAGCGCCCGTCGCCATTGTTGAAGCTGAACTTCGATTCCGTGTAGCTGCGCTGCCGCGCCAGTGGCGCCTGCGCAAAAAGTTCACGTACGGCATCCCACGCGCCCACATAGCTGGCCGGGTTGGAACGTGCGGTTTTACCTATGGGGGACTGGTCCACAAACACCACATCGGTCAGGTGGTCCGCACCCATCAGGCGGTCATGCAGGCCGGGCGTTTCGGTCGCCTTGCCGAACTGGCGCAGCAATGCCGGTGCCAGGATGTCCTGCATCAAGGTGGATTTACCGGAGCCGCTGACGCCGGTAACTACTACCAGCCGCTGCAGCGGAAAATCCACCGTCAGGTTTTTCAGGTTGTGGTCGCGCGCGCCTTCGAGGATCAGGCGCGGCGTGTTGTCGGTCACCGGGCGCTTGAAGCCCATGCCCACCTGTTTGCGCGAGCCGAGGTAGGCGCCGGTCAGCGTGTCGGCATGTTTGAGGTCTTCCGGCGTGCCGTCGAACACGATCTGGCCGCCCTTCTCGCCCGGGCCCGGGCCCATGTCGATCATGCGGTCGGCCGCCAGCATCACGGCCGGGTCGTGCTCGACCACCACCAGCGTGTTGCCGGCATCGCGCAGGCGGTGCATGGCCTGGGTTATGCGATTCATGTCGCGCGGGTGCAGGCCGATAGACGGCTCGTCCAGCACAAACAGTGTGTTGACCAGCGAGGTGCCGAGCGCGGTCGTGAGGTTGATGCGCTGTACCTCGCCGCCCGAAAGCGTGCGGCTTTGCCGGTCCAGCGTGAGGTAGCCTATGCCGACATCACAAAGGTATTTGAGCCGCGTCTGGATTTCCTCAAACAGGGACTTCAGCGCTTTCTGCTCCGCGTCATCACCCACAGCGGAGATCGACAGACTGGCTGAGAATTTCTGCAGGCGCTCAATCGGCAGACGCATCAGGTCATGCAGGCACAGGCCGGGCAAGGCCTCCAGCTGCGCGCGGCTCCACTTCACACCCACGGGCATAAAACGCTCCGCGGTCGGCAGCACGGCATCGGCGGCCTCCCTGGTGCCAAGCCGCCAGAGCAGCGACTCCAGCTGCAAACGGGCGCCGCCACAGGTCTCGCATGGCGTGTAGCTGCGATACTTGGACAGCAGCACACGAATATGCATCTTGTAGGCCTTGCTTTCGAGGTATTCGAAAAAGCGCTTGATGCCGAACCAGTGCTGGTTCCATTTGCCGTTCCAGCTCGGTGAGCCGTTGATGACCCAGCCCTGCTGCTCGGGCGTGAGTTTGTACCAGGGCGTGTCGCGCGGAATGCCTGCCGCCTCGGCGTGGCGCATCAAATCGTCCTGCGCCTCTTTCCAGGCCGGCGTCTGCATGACCTTGATGGCGCCTGCACGCAGGGTAAGCTTGTCGTTGGGAATCACCAGGCCGTAATCCACGCCTATCACCCGGCCAAAACCCCGGCAGGTGGCGCAGGCGCCCATGGCGGAGTTGAATGAGAACAGCGAGGGCGTCGGGTCGGTGTAACGTGTGTCGCTGTCGGGGCAATGCAGGCCGGTGGAAAAGCGCCACATCTCTTCGTTCTCGATGCCGTCCGCCGCAGTTTTCTGGACATAGACGTTCAGGCGACCACCGCCGCGCTTGAGTGCGGTTTCGATAGCCTCAATCGCGCGCGCTTTTTCTATGGACTGGATGCGAAAACGGTCCGCCACCACATCCAGCAGTTTGTGCGGCCCGGCCGGTGTGGCGACCTCGCGTTGCACATGCACACGCGTGAAGCCGCTGGCCGACAGCCATTGTTCAAGTTGTTCAGCACTTGTATTGCCTGGTAGCTCAACCGGAAAAGTCATCACAACACGGTTATCACCGGCTTTCGTGCGCTCCATGATTTCTGCATAGATGGACTCAGGGCTGTCATGACGCACCGATTGCGCGGTCTGCTTGTCAAACAGCTGTGCAGAACGTGCATAGAGCAGTTTCAGGTGGTCATTGAGCTCCGTCATGGTGCCCACGGTCGAGCGCGAGCTGCGGACCGGATTGGTCTGGTCAATCGCAATCGCCGGCGGCACGCCTTCGACCTTGTCGACGGCGGGTTTGTCCATGCGGTCCAGGAACTGCCGGGCATAGGCCGAGAAAGTTTCCACATAACGCCGCTGGCCCTCGGCAAACAGCGTGTCAAACACCAGCGAGGATTTGCCCGAGCCGCTGGGCCCGGTGACCACCGTCATTTCACCGGTGCGGATGTCCAGGTCGATGTTTTTGAGGTTGTGCTGACGCGCGCCGCGAATGCGGATGGTGCCCTGGGACATGTATGGGTGCTTTCCTGAAGAAGTCAAACATTCTAGACAGAGCATTCGACTGTGCAGGGTGTAGGGCTTAAAGCCCTTTTAATGGCTTCAATCAGGGTGCATTCTGGTTTTCCTGCTCGTATTTCCCGCGCTTTCATGCTTAACTTTGCCTGCATGCCCTGAACAATCAAGGAGACACAACATGAACAAAATAAGCTGGTGGTGCGCAGCCATCGCAATGACGGCATTAAGCCACGCGAGCCAGGCGCAAATCCTGATCGGGCAGACCGCGGGTTTTACCGGCCCTGTGGGTGCGGGCGTGAAAGAGACCACGGACGGCGCAAAACTCTATATTGACGCGGTCAACGCCAAGGGCGGGGTCAACGGGCAAAAAATCGAGCTGATTTCGCTCGACGACAAGTTCGACCCCAAGCTCGCTGCGGAAAATGCACGCAAGCTCATAGAAGAGCAAAACGTCGTGGCGATGTTTCTGACACGCGGCACGCCGCACACCGAGGGCATGATCCCGCTTCTTGAAAAATACAATGTCCCGCTCGTGGGCCCGTCAACGGGCGCCATGGTGCTGCACCAGCCCGTGCGGAAAAACATTTTTAACGTACGCGCGACCTACCAGCGCGAAGCCGAAAAGGCCATCACACATCTCAGCTCCATGGGCATCACCCGGATTGCGATTGTTTATGCCGACGACAGCTTCGGCGCCGATGGCGTGGCAGGCGCGCAGAAAGGCCTGGTCACCGCAAAACTCAAACCAGCGTTGCTGGAAAAATTTGACCGCGCCAAGCCGGATTTCGGCCCGATTGCACCCAGGCTTGTGCAGGCCAATGTACAGGCCGTGATGATGGTGGCCTCCGGCGGCGCGGTGGTTGACGGCATCAAGGCTTTTCGCGCCGCGGGCTCAACGGCGCAGATCGTCACCTTGTCCAACAACGCTTCGGGCGGTTTTGTAAAAAGCCTGGGCGAGCAGGGTCGTGGCGTGATCGTCACGCAGGTGTTCCCCTACGAGCGCTCGATTGCCTACCCCATGGTCAAGGAAGCCCAGGAAATGGCCAAGGCCAAGGGGCAAAACGAGGTCTCGCCCGCCATGCTCGAAGGTTTTGCCGCAGCCAAGGTACTGGTCGAAGGTTTGCGCCGGGCTGGCCCCAAACCGGGCCGCGACAAAATCCAGTCGGCGCTGGAAGGCATTCGCAAGCTGGACATAGGCGGACTGGAAATCAGCTACAGCCCCGATGACCACACCGGACTTGATTTTGCCGACCTGTCCATCATAGGCACGGACGGGAAATTCAAGCGCTGAGCCCGGCGCGATCAGCCGCTACCGGCGGGCACCGCAAACGTTCAGTAATAGAGGGCGTTTTCGAGTTCCAGGAATTTTTCCGCGCCCACGGCTTCCCGTATTTTCGGCGCCAGCTCTTTAAGCTTGTTGATATCGGTGGCGCCCTCGACTGCAAGGTTGAGCCGGAAACCGCGCAAGCCAAGGCCCGCCGTCAGGCGTATCGCAATCGGATAGGCTTTTGAATAATGCGCCTGGGCGCTGAGGGTCGGCTGGCCATCAGCCGTGTGCGAAAGCTCTGCAGCCGACTGCGGTGCGGCGGCCGCAGATACGGCAGGCGTCTGGCCAACGGGCGCCTGCGCCTGCAGCGCAAGCAGGCCCAGGGACACCAGATGGTTTATATCCTCCGGCGTCACACCCAGGCCCGAGGTCGCCTTCATGACCTCATCAAGACTGCGCTTGCCATCGAACATGATGAAGGCAGAGCGCTGGCGCGGTGTCAGCGCCAGTGACCGGTTATGCAAGGCGGTTTGACCCAACTCTGTTTTTATATAAATCATTGGCTTGTCTCCAAATGATGCCGCTGCGGGGCCTGCAGCAGGCGGTGACCTGCGCTTGAGCAATGCTGTTTATGTTTTTATGCTCGCTGCAAATCAATTTAACCCATTTTTGGGGCTTGCGCATCAGTGTTATGGAGGTGACAAACCGGTTTGGCCTTCTTCGCGAGATCCCCCCTCAGGCCCGGACCGGCAAACGGCTGCCCGCAGGTAGCGCAAAGGACAGCAAGGTGCCGGACTTCACGGCACCGTGTTTTTCACCGCTGAGATCAATATCACCGCCCTTGTTCAGCAGGAACAGGGCCAGCCCGACGATCACCAAAAAGCCCACGACGATTTTCCACATTTCAAATCTCCTCAAAAAAAAAGCCTCCGCCATATGACGGGGGCTAGCAAATTCTCACAAATATTTTTCGGACCGGCATGGACCCAAGTCCACGCCGGTGAAAAAACCGTCAGTCGTTGGCGTAAATGTCAACGTCCTTGGTTTCCCGGATAAACAAGGTGCCCACAACCAGGGTAATGCCCGCAATGATGATGGGATACCACAGACCGTTGTACATATTGCCGGTCTGCGCGACGATGGCAAACGCGGTTGTTGGCAGCAGGCCGCCGAACCAGCCGTTACCAATGTGATAAGGCAGGCTCATGGACGTGTAGCGGATGCGCGTTGGGAACAACTCCACCAGCATGGCGGCGATAGGGCCGTACACCATGGTGACCAGCAGCACCAGGTAGAACAGGATGACGGTCACCATGACCTTGTCGATCTTGGCGGGGTCGGCTTTCGATGGATAACCGGCAGCCTTCAGATCGTCAGCAACAAGTTTCTTGAACTCAGCATCTTTCTTCTTCGCATCATCGGCGCTCAGGCCCTTGGCGGTGTAGCCTGGAATGGCCGTTTCACCAATCTTGATGCTGGCGACGGTGCCAGCGGGGGCGGCGATGTTTTCGTAACTCACCGATGCGCCGGCAAGCACCTGTTTGGCGATGTCGCACGAGCTGGTGAACTTGACGGTACCTGTTGGGTTGAACTGGAACGAGCACTCTTTCGGATCAGCCGTCACCGTCACCTTGTTTTTGGCTTGCGCAGCAGCCAGGTCGGGATTGGCGGCCTTGGTCAACGCGGTGAACACAGGGAAGTAGGTAACCACAGCCAGCAGGCAACCAGCCATGATGATGGGCTTGCGGCCTATCTTGTCGGACAGCGTACCGAAAATCACGAAGAACGGTGTGCCGAGAATCAGGGAGTAAGCCACCAGGATGTTGGCTGTGGGGCCATCCACCTTGAGGGCCTGCGTCAGGAAGAACAGTGCATAGAACTGGCCGGAATACCAGACCACGGCCTGGCCGGCGGTCAGACCGATCAGGGCCAGAATCACGATCTTCAGGTTTTTCCACTGGCCGAAAGACTCGGACAGCGGCGCCTTGGAAGTGCGGCCTTCGGCCTTCATCTTCTGGAAAGCCGGCGATTCATTCATGGACAGGCGGATATACACCGAGATGCCCAGGAGGAAAACCGATGCGATGAAGGGAATGCGCCAGCCCCAGTCTGCAAATGCAACCGGGCCAAGCATGGTCTGGGTGCCCAGAATCACCAGCAAGCTCAGGAACAGGCCCAGCGTGGCCGTGGTCTGGATCCAGGAGGTATAGGCGCCACGCTTGCCATGCGGTGCGTGCTCGGCCACATAGGTGGCGGCACCACCGTACTCACCGCCCAGCGCCAGGCCCTGCAGCATGCGCAAGGCGATCAGGATCACCGGAGCTGCGACACCAATCGATGCATAGTTGGGCAGCAGGCCGACGATGAAGGTGGACAGGCCCATGATCACGATGGTGACCAGGAAGGTGTATTTGCGGCCAATCATGTCGCCCAGACGCCCGAACACCAGCGCGCCGAAAGGACGCACGATGAAACCGGCGGCGAAAGCCAGCAGCGCGAAGATGAACGCGGAGCCTGCATCCAGTCCGCTGAAGAACTGTTTGGCAATGATGGCTGCCAATGAACCGTACAGGTAGAAGTCGTACCACTCGAATACGGTGCCAAGCGAAGAGGCAAAAATGACCTTCTTCTGCTCAGCTGTCATGGGTCTGTTGTCGACTGCTGTTGACATAGTTTTGTCTCCAAAATAGTGGGGCTCCCAAAATGGAAGCTGCACTGATTATTTTGGTGATGACTGACCCAGCTCTGACGTGAAAATAACAGGAGCTTGCGCGAAACTTATACGAGACTGACAAGTCAAGGGGAAACCCCAGAAGAACTTTTCAGTATGCGAAGCGTCTAGGGGAAAACGCCTAGCGCATTACTCGGACCGGCGGCTGATGCCCACAGAAACCTGACAGGCGTTTTCCCAGTCCGCGCCCTCAAACCACGGCTCGCCCAGCAGGTAGTCGCGCAGCATGGGCAGGGAGTCCAGGCCCCAGAAAAGTTTGTCATCGACGGCAAACATGGGCACACCAAACACACCTTGCGTTATGGCGTCTTCTGTATTTTTCTTCAGTTGCGCCTTGACCTGCTCATCGCGCTCCTTGCTTTGCTGCTGTTGTGGTGCGAGCGCTTGCGCAAGCTCCGCAATACGCTGCGCATCGGCGGCGTCCGCACCGCCGCGCCAGACATGGCGAAAAATGCTTTCACACACATAGCGGCTGGGCTGGCCGGGTTCCGCCTCAGGGCTGCAGGCAACGGCCAGCCTGAGCAAGGGCAAGGGGTTGAACGGATGACTGGCCGGCAACTGCATGGGGATGCCCAGGGTATGCGCCAGCCATGACACCTGGCGGTAGGTCCAGTCACGCTTGGGCGCAATCTCCGCCGGCCCCAGTTGACCGTGGTGTTTGAGCATGCCGGCAAACAGCACCGGCTTGTAAGCAACGCTGTAACTTGTGCCAGCCAGGGCTTCGGGCAACTGTTCGAACGCCAGGTAGGCATAAGGCGAGATGAAGTCGAGATAAAAGGTGATGTGTTTCATGGCGGATGGACCTCTTTATGGTTCTTTATGACTGCAAGGCGGCCATGCGCTGCTCGATCAGCTTCCAGACACCACGCTTACCATCGTCATCGACCCGGCTCCAGCTGGCAATCTCGTCACGCGTTCGAAAGCACCCCAGGCACAAACCAGTGCTGTCGCTCATACGGCAAATGGAAATACATGGTGAAGGAATATCCGCCGCAGCCCCCACAGTACGAGCGCGCATAGCTACCAAAGTGATAGCACGCTGCAGGGCGATTTTTTCTTCATCTACGTCCACCGCGAGGTCGGCAATCGGCGCACCGGTCAGCCGCTCCAGGTCCTGGGGCGAAAGCTGGAACACCGCATGCGGATGCCCGGCGGCGGCCCAGATTTCCCCGAAACGAAACAGCGACCGGTCTATCAGGATGACCGTGGCAGTCGCATGTGCCAGCGGCGAGACACCGCCGATTGAAAAACCGGTACGGCTTTTGACAAACTCGGCATCGGCCCGCCCCAGCCGCTTGCCATCGGGGCAGACCAGCGCTTCCAGTTTTTTCTCATCGACACGCTGGTCACCCGAGGTCACCACCAGCACGGCGACATCATCCGAGCGGCGGCGAAACACAATGCTCTTGGCGATCTGGCCGACGGAAACACCCAATGCGTCAGCTGCCTGCTGAGCGGTACGCGCTGCGTCATCGAGCATGACCGGCATATGGGCATGACCTTTGGCCTCCAGCAGGGTTGCGACCCGCTGCACGCCTTCCGGCAAGGACACCAACTCAGCACCACACATGTTAGTAGCCCCCACGTTCGTTCACTTCGTGTAACTCTCTGCCCCCCGAGGGGGCTGTGCTTGCTGGGGGCGGCCCGGCGCGGCGCACTAGCCGGCCCTCTTGTTCAGCAAGGCCGTGGCGGCGCGCGAGTTTGGTTTGCGCTCCAGGAAGTCACTGATGAATTTTCCGGCATCGATCAGTTTTTCGAGATCGATGCCGGTCTCGATGCCCATGCCCTGCAGCATGTACACCACATCTTCCGTGGCCACATTGCCTGTTGCGCCCTTGGCATAAGGGCAGCCGCCCAGCCCAGCGGAGGAAGCATCAAATTGCCAGATGCCCATTTCCAGCGCGGCCAGGGTGTTGACCAGCGCCTGCCCGTAGGTGTCGTGGAAGTGGCCGGACACGTCGTTGATGGCGTAGTGCCTGAGTGCCGCTTCCATGGCGCGCTGCACCTTGAGCGGCGTGCCCACGCCAATCGTGTCCGCCACACCAATGTGCTGTACGCCAATTTCCTTCATGAGCCGCGCGACGAGTTCCACGCGCTCGGGTGGGATCTCACCTTCATAAGGGCAACCGACGGTGCAGGAGATCGCGCCGCGCACATAAATGTTGTGGGCCTTGGCAGCGGCCACCACCGGCCGGAAGCGTTCAATGCTTTCGGCAATGGAGCAATTGATGTTGCGCTGGCTAAAGGCTTCGCTGGCCGCGGCAAACACCACGATCTCATCGGGCCTGGACAATACCGCCGCCTCAAACCCCGTCATGTTGGGTGTCAGCACCGAATAACGCACGCCCGGCTTGCGGTGTATGCCGGCCATGACTTCCGCGTTGTCGGCCATTTGCGGCACCCACTTTGGCGAGACAAAACTGGTGACCTCGATCTCCGTCAGGCCGGCATCCTGCAGGCGATGCACCAGTTCGATCTTGATGGAAGCGGGCACCGGTGCTTTTTCATTTTGCAGGCCGTCTCTTGGGCCGACATCAACGAGTTTTACTTTGGAGGGGTATTTCATGTGCCTAGTATCCTTTTTTTGGGTCAACCATACCTGCAATGCTGGAACTGTCCGCCCCACTATGCAACGCGAGTATTTTCCCCGCAATCTGCGTAATGCTTTCTTCGCGCAGGGTCCGGGCCGAGGTATGCGGCGTGATGGTAATTTTGGGATGGCGCCAGAAGGGATGCGCTGCGGGCAGGGGCTCGGTCCGGAATACATCCAGTGTCGCACCCGCCATGTGCCCGCTGTCAATCAGCGCGATCAGGTCCTCATCCACCAGGTGCCCGCCGCGCGCCACATTGACAAGGTAAGCGCCCGGCAGCAAACGCGCCAGTGTGTCGCGCCGCAGGATATTCTCTGTGTCCGGCGTCAGGGGCAGCAGGCACACCAGGATACGCGTGGCGGCCAGAAAGTCATGCAGCCCGGCCGCGCCCGAAAAACATGTCACACCGGCCAGCGTTTTTTCAGACCGGCTCCAGCCCATGACGGGAAAATCAAACTGCGTCAGCGCCTGGCTGACACGCTCACCCAGCACACCCAGGCCCATCACGCCGACGGGGAAATCCTCGCGCTGGTGCGGCTTGCGGTAGGACCATTTGCCTGCCGCGACGTCGGCCTCATAGGCATCGAATTCACGGAAGTGCCGGATCACCGCATGGCACACGTATTCGGCCATCTGCACCGACATGCCCGCATCGTCCAGCCGGACGACGGGAACGCCGCCTGGCAGGCGTAAATTCAAGAGCGCATCGACACCCGCGCCTATATTAAAAATGCCCTTGAGCCGAGGTTGTTCATCAAAAAAGGCCTGGGGCGGCGCCCAGACCACCGCGTAATCGGCAGGGGCCGCGCCGGCCGACCACAGATCAACTGCGGCGCCCGGCAAGGCCGCCCGCAAACCATCCAGCCAGGGCTGGGCCTTGGTATCGGTACAACAAAAAGTTACTTGCATGCCCGGGTATTAAACCAGCCCGCCACCTCGGCTTGCCCCGCGCGGCTCAGACCGCTATCTTGAGCAGTTCGGCGCCCTCGGCAACCTGATCGCCCGGCGCGTACAAAAGCTCCTGCACCGTGCCGTCGGCTGGCGCTGCAATGGTGTGCTCCATTTTCATGGCCTCCATGACGGCCAAGGCCTGGCCCTTGCTCACCTTGTCTCCGGCCTTGACGGCGAAGGACACCACCTTGCCGGGCATGGGTGCGGTCAGGCGCCCGCCTTCGGCCGGGCCGTGGCCGGCGTGTTCCAGCAAGTCGATGGTGGTGATCTGGGTTGCGCCGCGCGCGGTAAAAACATGGCCCACTTCGCCCTGCCTGTAAACCGCTGCCGTCGCACGCTGGCCCGCAAACTGCAGGTCAATGCCCTCGGGTGTTGCTGAAAAGACCAGCGGCCCCGACACCTCACCCAGCGTCACATGCAGCGCGCCGTCATGCAGGTAGCTCAGCTCGGCCCTGGCCGGCTCGCCATGGAATTCAAATTCGAAACGCCGAACGTTGACACCATGGGAGCGCCAGCCATCGCGGCGGCTAAAAGGATCGGCGCCCTCGGCCGCCCTTTCATCCAGCAGGGTCTGCGCAATGGCGCTCGCCGCCGCCATCGCCAGGCCAACCGGCTCCTGCTTGAAAAGCACGGCACTCTCACGCGGAATCAGCGCCGTGTCGAGATTGGCCTGGGCAAACGAGGGACTGCGCGCCACATAACGCAGGAACTGCACATTGGTGTTCAGCCCCACGATGCGGGTTTGCGCCAGCGCATCGTCGAGCCGGGCCAGCGCTTCCTCGCGGGTCCGGCCGTGCACAATCAGTTTGGCCACCATGGAGTCGTAAAACGGCGAGATGGCATCGCCCTCGCGCACACCGTCATCCACGCGTATCGCACCTCTTTCAAAACTGGTGCAATCGGGCTTTTGGTAAACGTGCAGCGTGCCGGTCGCGGGCAAAAAGTTGTTGTCCGGGTTCTCTGCGCAAATGCGTGCCTCGATCGCATGACCATGGATGCGCAACTGCTCTTGTGCCAACGGAAGCTTCTGGCCGGAGGCGACCAGCAATTGCCACTCCACCAGGTCCAGGCCGGTGATGGCCTCGGTCACCGGGTGCTCGACTTGCAGGCGCGTGTTCATTTCCATAAAGTAGAACTTCATCGAGCCATCGCTGCGCTGCTCGACAATGAACTCCACCGTGCCCGCGCCTACATAGTTGACGGCACGCGCGGCCGCCACGGCCGCCTCGCCCATCTGCTTGCGCATGGCCTCGGTCATGCCGGGTGCCGGCGCTTCTTCCAATACCTTCTGGTGGCGGCGCTGCACCGAGCAATCCCGCTCAAACAGGTAAACGTAGTTGCCATGCGTGTCGCCAAAAACCTGTATCTCTATGTGGCGCGGGCGCTGGGCATACTTTTCAACCAGCACCGCATCATCACCAAAGCTGTTGATGGCCTCGCGTTTGCAGGACGCCAGGGCTGCATCGAAGTCCTCGGATTTGTCGACCGCCCGCATGCCCTTGCCGCCGCCGCCCGCGCTGGCCTTGATCAGCACCGGATAACCAATGCGGTCGGCTTCCTTCTTGAGCAATGCGGGGTTCTGGTCGCTGCCGTGGTAACCGGGCACCAGCGGCACACCGGCTTTTTCCATCAGCTGCTTGGACTCGGCCTTCAGGCCCATGGCCTTGATCGCCGATGGCGGCGGGCCGATGAACACCAGCCCCGCATCGCTGCAGGCCTGCGCGAACTCTTCGTTCTCGCTCAGGAAACCGTAACCCGGGTGGATGGCTTCGGCGCCTGTCGCCTTTGCCGCTTCAATGATGCGCTCCCAGCGCAGGTAGCTGTCCTTGGGCGCGCTGCCGCCTATGTGCACCGCCTCATCGCAATAGCCGACGTGCTTGGCGCTGGCGTCCGCGTCGGAATAGACAGCCACGGTCTTGACGGCCATGCGCCTGGCGGTGGCGGCTACGCGGCAGGCTATCTCCCCACGATTTGCGATCAGTATTTTTTTAAACATGTTTATCAGTCTTTGAAAAAGGGGACTTCAGGGTAAAAGCGGATGGCGTGCCGGGGTCCGGCCTGCCGCTGAAAATACGCGCAACCCGGGTAAAAAGCTGGCGCAAAAATCGCCAGCAGGTGCGTATCAGCCAGACACTGAGTGCCAGCACCAGGGCCAGCAACAGCACAAACACCAGCGGGTGCGCGATAGCCAGCCACAAACCTAGCGGGACCAGGCCATCCTCCAGCAGCGAAGCGCCGACATTGCTGAAAGGCTCGGGCGAGGTATTGATGGCCGCGCGGCTTGTGGCCTTGGCCGCAAAGCTGGTGGCGGCAAGCGTGCCGCCCATCAGCGCGGCTACCAGCGCCATCACGCCGTTGTCAGCACCAAAAACCCCCGCAGCCAATGCCGCACCGGCAGGGATGCGGATCACGCCATGCACCACGTCCCACAAGGAGTCAAGGCCGGGGATCTTGTCCGCAAAAAACTCAATGAACACCATGAACCCACTCACACCCAGCACCACCGGATTGGCCAGCAGGTGCAGGCCTTGCGGCAGCTGTATCCAGCCCATGAAGCCCGCAAGGCCAGTGAGCAGCACCACAAGGTAGAGGCGTATGCCGCTGGCCCAGCCGAGCGCGCCGGCCAGGGCGATCAGTTGCGCGGTATCGAGGTTCATGGAGCCCCCACGATCCAGTTCGGCTTGCGCTTCTGAAGGAAAGATTGCAAACCCTCGCGGCCTTCGGGGCTCACGCGAACATCGGCAATGCTGCCCACCGTCATGGCAACCAGTTCCGGCGTGATGTCGTAGCCCGCCACATCCTGCACCAGTTTTTTGCAGAGTTTGACCGCTTCGGGGCCGGCATTGACAAGTGCGCTGGACAGTTCGGCCACCTTGCCATCCAGCTCACCGGCGGCAACCACCTCGTGCACAAAGCCGATGCGCAAGGCCTCGGCCGCGCTAAAGCGCTCGGCCGTCAAAAAGTAGCGGTGCGCCGCACGCGCGCCCATGGCCCGGATCACATACGGGCTGATGGTGGAAGGCAGCAGGCCCAGCTTGACCTCGCTCAGGCAATACTGCGCCGTATCAACTGAAACAGCCATGTCGCAGGCCGCCACCAGTCCCGTGCCGCCGGCATACACATCACCCTGGATGCGGGCTATGGTCGGTTTGGGGCATTCGTAAACGGCGCGCATCATGCCGGCTAGCCGTCCCGCATCCTCCAGATTCTGTTCGCGCGTGTAGTCGGCCATGCTGCGCATCCAGTTCAGGTCCGCGCCGGCGCAAAAGGCACTGCCATTAGCGGCCAGCACGATGCAGCGCACGTCGTCCCGCGCGCCCAGATCCCTGAATGCCGCCGTCAGTTCGAGAATGACTTCGTCATTAAAGGCGTTGCGCACATCGGGACGGTTGAGTGTGACGGTGGCGACCGCGCCCGCGACATGGGTCTGCAAATGGCTCATATCAATACCTCTTGGCAACTTCTTCCAGCATGACTTCGGTCGCGCCGCCGCCTATGCCCAGCACGCGCGCATCGCGCCACAGGCGTTCGATCGCGGTTTCGCGGATAAAGCCCATGCCGCCGTGGAACTGCTGGCAGGTCTGCAGCACCTCGTTGACCAGCTCACCCGTCAGCGCCTTGAGCATGGAGACCTCCTGCACGATGTCGCGCTTTTGCGTGACCGCCCAGGCACAGTGGTACATGAACTGGCGCGCCGCGCGGGTCTTGGCATCCAGCATGGCAATGCGCTGGCGTATGGTTTGTTTGTCCCACAGCGTGGCGCCAAAAGCCTGGCGCTGGCGCACATGGTCCAGCGTCATCTGCAGTGCCCGGGTGCAATGGCCCACCGCCATCGCAGCCAGTGCGATACGTTCGGTCTGGAAGTTTTTCATGACCGAATAAAAGCCCTTGCCTTCTTCACCCAGCAGGTTTTCGGCAGGAATGCGTACATTGTCAAAAACCAGTTCAGCCGTATCCGAAGACAGCCAGCCGGTTTTCTTGAGCGCACGGCCCACGGTAAAACCCGGCGTGCCCTTTTCAACGATAAACATGGACACGTCATGCCGCGCCGTGCCGGTCTTGGCCGCCACAAAATACAGATTGGCATGAACGCCGTTGGTGATGAACATCTTGGTGCCGTTGAGCACCCAGTGGTCGCCATCGCGCCTGGCAGTCATGCGCATGCCGGCCACGTCGGAGCCGGCGCCGGGCTCGGTGATGCCGACGGCGGTGATCGTCTTGCCGGCAATCACATCCGGCAGATAGCGGGCTTTTTGCACGGCGTTGCCCGCATGGAACAAATGCGGGCTGGCCATGTCGGTATGCACCAGCACGGTGATGATGAAACCGCCAAAGGTCGACTGCGACAGCGCCTCGGCAAACACCAGATTGGTCAGCGCATCCGCTTCGCTGCCACCAAATTCGGACTCATACATCAGGCCAAAAAAACCGGCCTCGCCCATGCGCCGCAACACATCGCGCGGCACGCAGCCGTCCTCTTCCCACTGGGCGGCAAAGGGCTCCACCTCGCGGGCAATAAAACGTGCGACCTGCTCGCGCAGCAGTTCGTGTTCGGGGGTGATGAATATGTTGTCCATGACTGGTCCCGGTTTACATGCGGAAGACGCCGAACTTCGGCTCGCCTATGGGCTGGTTCAAGGTAGCTGAGAGTCCCAGCGCCAGCACGCGGCGTGTATCCGCTGGGTCAATCACCCCGTCGTCCCAGAGGCGGGCACTTGAATAATAAGGATGGGACTGGTGTGCAAACTGGTCAAGCGTAGGCTGCTTGAAAGCGGCTTCTTCTTCGGCACTCCAGCTGCCGCCGCGCGCTTCTATGCCATCCCGCTTGACGGTCGCCAGCACACCGGCCGCCTGCTCGCCGCCCATGACACAAATGCGCGCGTTCGGCCACATCCAGAGAAAACGCGGTGAATAGGCGCGGCCGCACATGCCGTAATTGCCGGCGCCGTAGCTGCCGCCAATGATGATGGTGAACTTGGGCACCTGCGCCGTGGCCACCGCCGTGACCAGCTTGGCGCCGTGGCGCGCAATGCCTTCGCTTTCGTACTTGCGGCCAACCATGAAGCCGGTGATGTTCTGCAAAAACACCAGCGGCACCTTGCGCTGGCAGCACAACTCAATGAAGTGGGCGCCCTTTTGTGCGCTTTCAGAAAACAGGATCCCGTTGTTCGCGATGATGCCCACCGGCATGCCTTCAACATGCGCAAAACCACAGACCAGCGTGGTGCCGTAACGCGCCTTGAACTCATGGAATTCGCTGCCGTCCACGATGCGGGTGATGACTTCACGAACGTCATACGGTTTGCGCGTGTCGGTCGGGATCACGCCGTAGAGCTCTTCCGGGCTGTGCAGCGGCGGCACGGGCGTGCGCAGGGCCTGCTCCGGCTGCTTTTTGCGGTTCAGGCTGGCCACGGCCTGGCGTGCCAGCGCGAGCGCGTGCGCGTCGTTTTGCGCCAGGTGATCGGCCACACCCGAAAGCCGGGTATGCACATCACCGCCACCCAGGTCTTCGGCCGTGACCACTTCGCCCGTGGCCGCTTTCACCAGCGGCGGGCCGCCCAGGAAAATCGTGCCCTGGTTTTTCACGATGATGGACTCATCGCTCATGGCCGGCATATAGGCGCCGCCCGCCGTGCAGGAGCCCATGACCACGGCGATTTGGGCAATGCCTTGCGCGCTCATGTTCGCCTGGTTGAAGAAGATGCGGCCGAAATGGTCGCGGTCGGGAAACACATCGTCCTGGTTGGGCAGGTTGGCGCCGCCCGAATCGACCAGGTAGACGCAGGGCAGGTTGTTCTGCTGGGCAATCTCCTGGGCGCGCAGGTGCTTCTTGACCGTGATGGGGTAATAGGTGCCGCCCTTGACCGTGGCGTCATTGCACACCACCATGCAGTCGATGCCGTTGATGCGGCCAATGCCTGCAACAACACCTCCGCAGGGCGCGCTGTCGCTGCCGTCACGGTCCGGATACATCGCATAGCCGGCCAGCGGGGACAGCTCCAAAAAAGGCGTGCCGGGGTCCAGCAGCATCTGCACCCGGTCACGCGGCAGCAACTTGCCCCGCGCAACGTGTTTGGCACGCGCCGCATCACCGCCACCGGCAGCGGATTTGGCCACTTTTTCCTTGAGGTCGTCCACCAGAGTCCGCATGGCGGCGGCGTTGGCAAGGAAGTCGGCGGAGCGGGCGTTGAGTTGGGTGGCAATCGTAGTGGTCATGAGTCCGGTTTCTTTCAGGCGGTTTTGTTTTCTTCCAGCCCCAGCTGGCTTTTCATTTCATCGCGAATCTTGAATTTCTGTATCTTGCCGGTCACCGTCATCGGGAAGCCCTGCACGAAACGAATGTAGCGCGGCACCTTGTAGTGCGCAATCTGGCCCTTGCAAAAGGCGCGTATCTCGTCTTCGCCCAGCGTCTGTCCGGGTTTGGTGACTATCCAGGCGCAGAGCTCTTCGCCGTAGCGCTTGTCGGGCAGGCCGACCACCTGTACGTCCTGCACCTTGGGGTGGCGGTAGAGGAACTCCTCGATCTCGCGCGGGTAGATGTTCTCGCCGCCGCGTATCACCATGTCCTTGATACGGCCAACGATGTTGACGTAACCTTGGTCGTCCATGGTGGCGAGGTCGCCGGTATGCATCCAGCCCTCGGCGTCAATGGCCTCTTCGGTGCGGGCCGGATCGTCCCAGTAACCGTGCATCACCGAATAACCGCGTGTGCACAACTCGCCCGACACACCGGGCGCCACAATCCCACCGCTCTCGGGGTCTATGACCTTCACCTCCAGGTGCGGCTGCACCAGGCCGACGGTGGACACCCGCTTTTCCAGCGGCGTGTCCACGGAGCTCTGGCAGCTCACCGGGCTGGTTTCTGTCATGCCATAGGCAATGGTGATCTGGCTCAGGTGCATGTCGCTGACCACGCGTTTCATCACTTCGGTCGGGCAGGGCGAGCCGGCCATGATGCCGGTGCGCAGGCTGGACAGGTCAAATTCGGCAAAACGCGGATGGTCCAGCTCGGCAATAAACATGGTTGGCACACCATGCAGGCCGGTGCAGCGCTCGGCCTGCACTGCCTGCAGCACGGTAAGCGGGTCAAAGCCGTCGTTCGGGTAGACGATGGTGGCGCCGTGCGTCAGGCAGGCCAGGTTGCCCAGCACCATGCCAAAGCAGTGATAAAGCGGCACCGGGATACACAGGCGGTCGGCCGGCGTGAGTTTCATGGCCTCGCCGATAAAAAAGCCGTTGTTCAGGATGTTGCGGTGCGTCAGCGTCGCACCCTTGGGAAAGCCCGTGGTGCCGCTGGTGAACTGGATATTGATCGGGTCCGTCGCATTCAGCGTGGCGGCGATGCCGGCCAGGCGCGCATCGTCCGGATTGCCGCTCGCCAACAGGCTTGAGAACCGCATCATGCCGGGCTGGTCCACACCCTGCCCCGGCTCGTCAATCCAGACCACGCTGCGCAGGTGTGGCAACTTGACCGACTCCAGCTGGCCCGGCTGGGCATGCGCCCACTCGGGCGCCAGTTCGCGCAGCATGCCCAGGTAGTCGCTGGTCTTGAAGCTGGCCATGGTCACCAGCGCCCGGCAAGCCACCTTGTTGAGTGCGTACTCGACTTCGGCCCTGCGGTAGGCCGGGTTGATGTTGACGAGGATCAGGCCGACCTTGGCCGTGGCCAGCTGCATCAACACCCACTCGGCATTGTTGTGCGACCAGATGCCAACACGCTCACCTGGCGCCAGACCAAGGCCCAGCAGCGCGCTGGCCAGGCGGTTGGCCTCGGATTGCAGTTCGCGGTAGCTGTAGCGACGACCCTGGTGAACACTGACCAGCGCTTCGTGCCCGGGCTGGCGCGCCACGACGGCGTCAAAAAATGCACCTATGGGTTGCTCTATCAGCGGCACATCGGTCGCCCCCTGGTCAAAACTGCCTGCCAGGGGTCTGGATGCGGAAAGTCCTGCACTCATGCCTGTTGTCTCCTTGCGGTCGCCATCGTGGGCGGATGCCACAGTATGGCCCACTCCCCCAAATATGCCGCTATCAGCCGGCGTCATTCTGGTTGCAAATCGTGCCACTAAAAGGCAAACTGGCGGACATGCCTCGCCAACCAGCACCAGCCGCCCGCACGACCCGCCCCGACGCGGCGCCAGCCATCACGCCCATCTCTTTTATTCAGGCGATTGCACTGGCCTACGAACGCCGGGGTTTGAGCCCGTCCGGTGCGCTGGCCCAGGCACAAATTGCGCCGTCCGCCTTGCGTGACTCATCGGCACGCATCACCGCCCTGCAGATGGAGCGCATCTCCAGCGCCGCCATGCAGGAACTGGACGACGAGGCACTGGGCGCCTTCTCGCGCCGGCTGCCCTGGGGCAGCTACGGCATGCTGGCCCGAGCCTCGCTCAGCGCGCCCGATCTGGCCATGGCGCTCAAACGCTGGTGCCGCCACCACACACTGCTGGCCGATGACATTGCCCTCAAGCTGGTGACCACCGGCGACAGCGCAGCCATCGTGATCGAGGAGCGCGCCGACCTGGGCCGACATGGGCAAGGCGGGCGCGAATTTTGCCTGGTACATGTGCTGCGCAACATCCACGGCCTGGCCTGCTGGTATATAGACTCGCGCATCCCGCTGCAGGGCGCGCGCTTTCCGTTTGGCGCGCCACCGCACGCGGACGCCTATGCGTCGATGTTTCCCGGTCCCTTGCACTTCGGCGCCGCGCAGGCCGAAATCAGGTTCGACGCCCGCTACCTGGCCCTGCCCCTGCGGCGCGACGAAAAAGCCCTGCAACAAATGCTGCAACGCGCCTTGCCACTCACGGTGCTGCAGTACCGCCGCGACCGCCTGCTGGTGCAACAGGTGCGCCAGGCCCTGGCCACCCACCCCGACCAGGCCCACAACGCAGACGGGCTTGCGGCACTGCTGCATGTCTCGCCGCGCACGCTGCACCGCCAGCTAAAGGAAGAAGGCGCGTCACTGCAAGCGCTGAAAGACGAGGTGCGGCGCGACCGCGCACTGGACCTGCTGCTGCGCACCAGCCGCCCTATCAAGCAGGTGGCCGAAGCCGCGGGCTTCCAGAACGAAAAAAGCTTTATGCGCGCCTTTCGCGGCTGGACCGGTCAGTCGCCGGCGGAGTTTCGGCAGGGCAAACCACCACTGGCCTGATTTGCCCCATTCGTGGCAGGACTTGTGACGCCTGGCACTCTAGACTGTGCGCATGATCACCCTTCACCACTGCGTCAGCGCCCGCTCGTTCCGGCCCTTGTGGATGCTGGAAGAGCTGGGCTTGCCCTACACCCTGCGCATGCTGCCTTTTCCGCCGCGTGCGCTGGCCCGTCATTTCCTGGCGGACAATCCGCTGGGCACCGTGCCGCTGCTGGTTGAGGGCGACACCCGCATGACCGAATCCGCAGCGATATGCCAATACCTTGCGGCGCGGCACAGCCCCGGCCAGCTGGATGTACCCGCGACAGACCCGGCCCATGGCGCCTACCTGAACTGGCTGCACATGGGCGAAGCCACACTGACCTTTCCGCAAACCCTGGTGCTGCGCTACACCCACTTCGAGCCGGAGGAGCGCAAACAGCCCCAGGTCGCGGACGACTACAGCCGCTGGTTCCTGGCCAGATTAAAGGCCGTGGATGCCGCCCTGCGGCAGCAGGACTTTCTATGCGCCGGCCGCTTCACGGCAGCCGATGTGTCGGTCCACTACGCCCTCATGCTGGCCAGCCACCTTGGACTGGCAGCGCAATTCTCCGACACCGTGCGCCACTACCACCAGCGGCTGGAGCAGCGCCCGGCATTCCAGCGCGCCCTGCAGATGCAGCACCAGGCCGCGCTGGACCAGGGCATCCCCACCACGCCGGCACCGGACATGCGGCCGGGCAAGTGAGCTGAACAGTGGAAAAGTCCCTCTGCTGCGTTCATGCACAGCTTCTGTGGACAACTTTGTGCATCCCCATGGGGACAACAGCCGGAAGCCTTGTCTGGCTTGGCTTGCGACAGGATGCCTTCAAAATAGGCAGCATGAATAACCTGACAACATCGACGGTCAATCAGGCCGCGATGACGCTAAGCTGCGGGCCACTCCTGCTGGGCAACCATCCGAAACCGTGGTAACGGCACAGAACATGTGGCCTCGCGCCTTGTTCCTGCAGACTCAGGAAACACGGGCATCGCTGTAGCAACTCAAGGACGAGCTGCGCAGCCAACTTAAGTGCCTGCAAAGCAAGCGAAAGCAGACCGTTAGATTTCATGATCAACTGGCCTGATACGGCCTGTAGCGGGCATCCAGCGCAAGCGTCGAGCGTGACACCTCGAGTGTTGGTTTTAGCGCTTGCGAACCGGAAGCTCAATCTTCAACCAGCAACCGTTTCAGCAACAGTCGCCACCACCCCAATCCGATCCAGCGCCCCAGCCAGATTCGCAACCGTCTTGTCCACGTTGTGCCACTTCTCCAGCCCAAACAGCCCCACACGGAAGGTCTTGAAGTCCGGGCCCTCGTCGCATTGCAGCGGCACACCGGCCGCAGTCTGCAAACCCTGATCCAGAAACTTCTTGCCTGACTGGATGTCTGGGTCTGTGGTGTAGCTGACCACCACGCCGGGGGCTTTAAAACCTTCGGCGGCGACGCTGGGCAGGCCGCGGCTTTCAAACAGTTGGCGCACCTTGCTGCCAAGTTGCTCTTGCTCGGCCTTGACCTTGGCAAAGCCGTAGGCCTGGGTTTCTTTCATGGCTGCGCGCAATCGTGTGAGGGCGTCTGTGGGCAAGGTCGCATGGTAGGCGTGGCCGCCTTTTTCATAGGTTTCCATGATCTGCAGCCATTTTTTCAAATCGCAGGCAAAGCTGGAGCTGGTAGTGCCTTCAATCGCGGCTCTGGCCTTTTCACTGAGCATGACCATGGCGCAGCATGGTGAGCTGCTCCAGCCTTTTTGCGGGGCGGAGATCAGCACATCAACGCCAGTGGCTTTCATGTCTACCCACATGGCGCCGGAGGCGATGCAGTCGAGCACAAACAGGCCGCCGGCTGCATGCACGGCATCGGCCACGGCCTTGAGGTAGCTGTCGGGCAGGATCATGCCGGAGGCGGTTTCCACATGCGGGGCAAAAACGAGGGCAGGCTTTTCTTTGGCGATGGCGGCAACGACCTCATCAATCGGCGCGGGCGCCCACGGGGCTTGGGCGCCTTGGCTGGTCTGGCGAGCCTTCAGGACGGTGGACGACGCGGGGATATTGCCCATCTCGAAGATCTGCGTCCAGCGGTAGCTGAACCAGCCGTTGCGTATCACCAAAACATGCTTGCCGGCGGCGAACTGGCGGGCAACGGCTTCCATGCCATAGGTACCGCTACCGGGCACCAGCACGGCTGCGTGTGCGCCGTAGACCTCTTTCAGGATGCTGGAGATATCGATCATCACGCCCTGGAAGCTCCTGGACATGTGATTGAGCGCGCGGTCGGTGTAGACCACCGAAAACTCAAGCAGGCCGTCAGGGTCAACGTTGGGCAGAAGTCCTGGCATGTTGTGTCTCGCAATCTTTATAAAAGTCGGGCTGGCAGCTTAGCATGGGGTGGGCTTTGGGGTGCTGCAGGGGTTTTGGCTGGGTACAGGCATGTCCCCGACTGTCACGGTCTATAGGCGTCGGCCCACACAAGGGCTTTGCGGGGGTGATAGCATTTGCAGGTGTCCAAACTTTCACGCCCTGCCCTGATCATTTCCGCATGCATCTTTGTCTGCGCGCTGATCATGCTGTGCATGACGCAAACCCCTGCGGCCCCTGTGTTGCCGGTCGAGCTGGGCCAACAAGCGGCTGTGGCCTCTGTGCATGTGGCTGATGCCAGCACCCTCGGCGAGGCAAGTACAGCTGAAGCCGCTCTTGCAGACCTGTCCCCGGAACTCTCGGAGCCCATGCTCCCCGTGCAGGCGGCGCTGTTACCCGGGGTGCGCGTTGCGCGGCCTGCTGCGCCTGTGGCTCTGGCCCTGCCGCAGCCGCTGATCGAGGGGCCGCAACGGCCTCCTCGTACTCTCCAGGCCTGAAACCGCTCCTTGCAGCGGTAGCCGCCTGTCGCACCTGACCGGCGACTCAGGCAAATCACCTCTAGCCCTGGATGCGACTTTGTCGCACTATATGTTTCCGCTGGCGCATCACTGCGCACCTTTTGCTTTTTTCAACAGAGAGACGCAGCCTGACTGCGAGACCCCATGGACTTTTTACTCGACCCCAATGTATGGATAGCGTTTGCGATGTTGACCGCATTGGAGATCGTGCTGGGCATAGACAACATCATCTTCATCTCCATCCTGGTGGGGCGGCTGCCGCCTGAACGGCGCGACAACGCGCGGCGTCTGGGCCTGGGTTTTGCCATGGTGTCCCGGCTGCTGCTGCTGTTTTCGCTGAGCTGGGTGATGGGCCTGACGGCGGACCTGTTCACCGTTGTGGGCCAGGGCATCAGCGGTCGCGACCTGGTGCTGTTGCTCGGTGGCCTCTTTCTTTTGTACAAGGCCTCTCACGAAATCTTTGTCGAGGTCGAGGCACGCGAGCAGGCCGGCCCGGTGGTGAGCGACCAGGCCCAGCTGAAGGCGGCTGGCAACAAGCTGTTCTGGGGAATCATCGGCCAGATTGCCATCATCGACATCGTGTTTTCTCTGGACTCCGTCATCACGGCGGTGGGCATGGTGGACGAGATCTGGGTGATGGTGGCTGCCGTGGTGACCTCGGTGGGTGTGATGCTGGTGGCGGCCAAGCCGATTGGCGATTTTGTCGACCGCCACCCGTCCGTCAAGGTGCTGGCGCTGGCCTTCCTGGTAATGGTGGGCATGGCGCTGACGGCCGAGGCCTTTGACCAGCATGTGCCCAAGGGCTACATCTATGCGGCGATGGCGTTCTCGCTGGGCGTGGAAGCACTGAATATCCGCGCGCGCGGCAAGCGTGCTGCCAAGGCAGCACAACTGGCCGCTGAAAAATCAGCCGGCTAAAGCAATCCAGACTTTCTTTTTACCGATTTTTTATTGATCACAGGAGTATTTAAATGACTACAAACCTTCACACTTACCCGATAGGCGCAGGTGACGCCACCACCTTCGAGGCGCGCAACCGTGTGCTGCGCAACACCTACTGGCTGCTCGCGCTGTCCATGGTGCCAACCGTGCTGGGCGCCTGGCTGGGCGTGGCCACCGGCATGGCCAGTGCCATGACACCGGGCATAGGCCTGATGGTGTTTCTGGGCGGGGCCTTCGGTTTCATGTACGCGATTGAAAAGACCAAGAACTCGCCTGCCGGCGTACCGGTGCTGCTGGCTTTCACCTTCTTCATGGGCGTGATGCTGTCGCGCCTGGTGGGCAGCGTGCTGGGCCTGGCCAACGGCGCCAGCCTGATCATGACGGCCTTCGCCGGCACGGGCGCAATCTTTCTGGGCATGGCCACGCTGTCGTCAGTCATCAAGCGTGATGTGTCGTCCATGGGCAAGTTCCTGTTCATAGGCGCCATCCTGCTGCTGGTGGCAGGTATCGCCAACTTTTTCATCCAGTCGGGCGCGTTGATGATCACGCTGTCGGTGCTGGCCATCGGCATCTTCTCGGCCTTCATTTTGTATGACCTGAAGCGCGTGAAGGACGGCCATGAGACCAACTACATCACCGCCACGCTGGGCGTGTACCTGAGCCTGTACAACGTGTTCCAGTCGCTGTTGATGCTGCTGGGCATTGGTGGTGGCCGCGAAGAATAAACCCGCGAGCCCCGGCCCCGCTCAGACCAACAGCAGCCCCGTCACATCGGCCAGGTCGGTGACGATATGGTGGGCACCGGCCTGCCGCAAGGCGGCGGGCACGTCATGGCCGAGCTCAGGCGGGCTGTAGCCGATCACGATGGCGCCAGCGGCCACGCCGGCCGTCACGCCGGTGACCGTGTCCTCCACCACCGCACAGCGTTTTGGGTCCACGCCCAGCGCCGCGGCGGCTGCAAGGTAGACATCCGGCGCGGGCTTGGAGCGCGGCATCTCATGCCCGCTGAAAATATTCCCCTTGAAGTAGGGCATCAGGCCGCACTTCTGCAGTTGCAGCTCGACCTTGAACCGGTCCGCGCCGGACGCGCAGGCAATGCGGCCCTGATGCAGGGCGTGTATCTTCGCCACGGCATCCACCGCGCCGCGAATGGCCTGGAGGTCGCGCACCAGGCCTTGGTTGCGGCGCTCGCGAAAGCGCAGCATCCAGTCATCGGTCAGCGGCTGGCCGGTGCGGGCCTCTATCAGCGCGCGCTCTTCCCTGACCGCCTTGCCGACAAAAATACGCATGCATTCGGCGACGGTCAGCGTCCAGCCGGCCTCTTCAAGCATGTCACGCAGCACGCTGTGGGTAATGGGTTCGCTGTCTACCAGCACGCCGTCGCAGTCGAACAAAACCGCGTCAAATTTCAAGGTCGTCATTTTTTGCTATGAATATGGTAGCTGGCTGCGCCCTCTGGACGGCTGCCAGGGGCATTTTTCGCTTTAAAAATCGCCCTTTTCAGAGCAACTCGCCATCCACATAGTACCAACGGCCGTTTTCACGTACAAAACGGCTGCGCTCATGGATGCGCACCGCGCGGCCGGCAACGCGGTAGCGTGCGACAAACTCCACCTCGGCGTGTTCCGCGTCGATGGCGCTGTGGCGGCGCACCTCCAGGCCCAGCCATTTGGTGCCCTCATCCGGCGCCACATCGTCGGGCCGGTGGCTGGCATGCCAGGTGACGCGCAAATAGTTTTCCCGGCCCAGCACAAAGGCGCTGTAGCGCGAGCGCATCAGGCTTTCGGCGTCGGGCGCCGGGGTGTTGTCAAAGTCGTCGAGGTAGCGGCCGCAACAATCGGCAAACGCCAGTGGCTTGTGGGTCCGGGCAA
Organism: Pseudomonadota bacterium; assembly: GCA_040388255.1. Classification (GTDB taxonomy): domain Bacteria; phylum Pseudomonadota; class Gammaproteobacteria; order Burkholderiales; family Burkholderiaceae_C; genus Polaromonas. The sequence continues at coordinate 152,365 of JAZKCE010000007.1, forward strand.
GGCGACCGCAGGGGCAAGGGTAGTCACTTGACATTTGATTTGCTAGACTTTCCATCATGAAAGCCACATTACAACCCGTTAAACACCTTGGCAAATTTGAACGCCTTCAATTGGTGGAAGACCTGTGGGATGAGTTTGCCACTGAGACGGGTGCCGAGACCAGGCCAGAGGTGCTGGATGAGCTTGAACGGCGGGCTGCCTGGCGCGACGCACATCCCGCGCAAGGCAAAAGCCTGGCCCAGATTGCGCAATCGCTTGGCGTGCGTCTTTGAGCTGCTCAACGGCCAACGCGTCTCCATACTGGCCTGCCTGCATCACCGTCGCAGCCCAGCGCGCTGGCCGGGCAACTGATTGACTGCTGCGCCCACACGTACACATCTGCCCTATCAACCTTTTTTTGCCTTGCGCTCTTCCAGCGTTTCGGTCGGTCCGCCCTGCTTGACCCATTCGGTGTAACCGCCGTCGATATGAGCCACATTGCGCATGCCCATGTCCTGCAGGGTTTTGGTGGCCAGTGCGCTGCGCCAGCCTGCCGCGCAGAACAGGATGAACTCCTTGCCCTCATCGGCAAACAGCGGCTTGTGGTAGGGCGATCCGGGGTCTACCCAGAACTCCAGCATGCCGCGCGGCGCGTGGTGGGCGCCAACCACCGTGCCGGCGCTGAGCTCACGCACATCGCGGATATCAACCAGTTGCACGCCGGGGTCGCCAAGTTTGGCCCTGGCTTCTTCAACGCTATAGGTCTTGACCTGCGCCATGGCTTCATCAACCAGTGCGCGGAATCCTTTGGTAATTGGCATGTTTTATCTCCTGCGGTGGATTGCGGACTGAGTCGTCAAGTTTACGGCGTGCTCTCTGGACGGCATAGCCAGAATTTCCACTAAACCGAGCGGGGGCCGCGGAACCGGCTCCGCCGGGCCGCAGGCGCCGCCCCCTGCAAGGGGGAGGAGGCTACACGCAGTGAGCCTCAACGGGGGTGTGCCTACAGAGCCCGCTGGATGATGATTTTCTGCACGTCGCTCGTGCCTTCGTAAATCTGGCAGACCCGCACGTCGCGGTAAATGCGCTCGACCGGGAAGTCGCTCACATAACCGTAACCGCCCAGCGTCTGGATGGCCACGCTGCAGACTTTTTCGGCCATCTCGCTGGCGAACAGTTTGGCCATGGCGGCTTCCTTTAAACACGGCAGCCCCGCATCGCGCAGGCTGGCGGCATGCCAGATCAGCTGGCGCGCGGCCTCCAGTTGTGTGGCGCAGTCGGCCAGCCGGAAACCAACCGCCTGGTGGTTAAAGATGGCGGTGCCAAAACTTTGCCGCTCTTTTGAGTAGGCCAGTGCAAACTCGAACGCGCTGCGTGCCATGCCAACGCTCTGGGCCGCGATACCTATGCGCCCGCCTTCGAGTGCGCCCAGGGCGATCTTGTAGCCCTCGCCCTCGGCGCCGATCAGGTTCTCGGCCGGGATGCGGCAGTTGTCAAAGTTGATCTGTGCCGTGTCGCTGGAATGCTGGCCCAGCTTGTCTTCCAGCCGCGCCACCACATAACCCGGTGCGTCCGTCGGCACGATAAAGGCGCTCATGCCTTTTTTGCCGGCGCCCTTGTCGGTCACCGCGATCACAACGGCCGCGTGGCCGTTCTTGCCGCTGGTGATGAACTGCTTGACGCCGTTGATGACGTATTCATCGCCTTGCTTGACCGCGGTGGTCTTGAGCAACGAGGCATCACTGCCCACATGCGGCTCGGTCAGGCAGAACACGCCCAGCATATTGCCCTGCGCCAGCGGTGTGAGCCACTGCTTTTTCTGCGCGGCATTGCCATAGCGCATCAGGATGGCATTGACCGGGCAGTTGGTCACGCTGATGGCCGTGCTGGTGCCGCCGTCGCCGGCGGCGATTTCTTCCAGCACCAGCGCCAGCGTGACGTAGTCCAGGTTGGCGCCGCCAAACTCTTCCGGCACGCAGATGCCGTAAGCGCCCAGCTCGGCCAGGCCCTTGTGCACGTCTTTGGGAAAGTGGTGTTCCTTGTCCCAGCGCGCGGCATGGGGCCAGATTTGCTCCTGCGCAAAGGCCCGGACCGCGTCGCGCACCATTTCCTGGTCGTTATTGAGTATCAAATTGGCCTCCAGCCACCGTTATACGTGCGCAAGCAGCTATTAAATTCATAGCAAATCAAGGCAACTCAATGGCCAGCGCCGTGCCCTCGCCGCCGCCTATGCACAAGGTGGCGATGCCTTTTTTCAGGCCACGCGCCTGCAGTGCATGAATCAGCGTGACGATGATGCGGGCGCCGCTCGCGCCTATTGGGTGGCCCAGCGCGCAGGCGCCGCCATTGACGTTGACGATGTCGTGCGAGATGCCCAGTTCTTTCATCAGCGCCATGGGCACCACGGCGAAGGCTTCATTGACTTCCCACAGGTCCACGTCCTTGACGCTCCAGCCGATCTTTTTGAGCAGCTTGTTGACCGCGCCCACCGGGGCGGTCGAGAACCATTCCGGCGCCTGCGCAAAGGTGGCATGACCGACGATGCGGGCGATGGGTTTGGCGCCGAGTTCCTTCGCGGTCGACTCACGCGCCAGCACCAGTGCCGCGGCGCCGTCGTTGATGGACGAACTGGAGGCGGCGGTGATGGTGCCGTCTTTTTTGAAGGCCGGCTTGAGCGAGGGAATCTTGTCGAGCTTGACCTTGCCCGGGCCTTCGTCTATGGAAATCACGGTGTCGCCGGCGCGTCCCTTGACCGTGACAGGCGTGATCTCGGCCTTGAAGGCGCCGGACTCGGTGGCGGCCTTGGCGCGCTGCACGCTGGTCGTGGCAAAGGCGTCCTGCGCCTCGCGGCTAAAGCTGTATTTGGCTGCGCAGTCTTCGCCAAAGGTGCCCATGGAGCGGCCGGGTTCGTAGGCGTCTTCCAGGCCGTCCAGCATCATGTGGTCAAAAATGCGGTCGTGGCCGATGCGTATGCCGCTGCGGCCCTTGGGCAGCAGGTGCGGCGCGTTGGTCATGCTTTCCATGCCGCCGGCCACCATCACGTCGCGGCTGCCGGCCAGCAGCTGGTCGTGCGCCAGCATGGTGGCTTCCATGCCCGAGCCGCACATCTTGGACAGCGTGACCGCGCCGGTGCTGGCAGGCAGGCCGCCCTTGAAACCGGCTTGCCGCGCGGGCGCCTGACCCTGGCCCGCCATCAGGCAGTTGCCGAACAGCACCTCATCGACTTTTTCGGGCGCAATGCCCGAGCGTTCGATGGCCGCCTTGATGGCTGCACCGCCCAGGTCGTGGGCTGCGAGTGACGTGAAATCGCCCTGAAAACCGCCCATGGGCGTGCGCGCCGCGCCGAGAATGACGACAGGGTTTTGACTGGAATTTGACATGTTTGGCTCCTGAAAAAATGGATGAAGAAAATTAAGAAAACAAGAAAGATGAAAAGAGCGCCGCTGATGGATCAGGGCGATGCAGCCGCCCGCTCAAAGACGCCCAGGCCCTGGTGGTTGTAATGCTCCAGGGTCAGCTTGCCCTCGCTGAATTGCGCTTTTGAAAGTGAGCCCGGCGGCGCGCTGTCGTTGAGCGGCACAAAGCTAAAGGTGTCGCCGTCCCAGTGCCGCAAGGGGAAAACCAGCTGGGGCGCGGCGCCCATGCGAAGCTCCAGCCCACCCTGTTCGCTGCGCAGCACCTGCAGCGTACCGTGGTAGTCGTTGCGGTAAAAGCCGGTGTATGTCTGCAGCGCCTGGGCTGGCGCGGGCTGGGCAGGCGGGGCTTTGCCGGCAAGTTCGCCCTGCGGCTTGAAGGCCGCAGCAAAAGCCGGTGCATACAGCGCAAACCAGTCCTGCCGCACGGCGCCGTACTGCACCAGGTCATTGAACTGCGCCACCAGCGCCTCGGCAATGCCCGTGGGCCAGGCATTGGTGAGGACCACCATGCCCACATTCGCCGACGGCATGAGCGCGAAATTGGTGGAGGCGCCCCAGGAAAATGCGCCGTTGTGGCTGAGCACGGTGCGGCCGGCCTCCGAGGTGTCAACGGAAAAGCCATAACCGTAGTAACTGGAGCGCTGGCCCAGGGCCGAGGCCTCACGAATCGTGGACTTGGGCGTCATGGCGGGCAGCAGCGCGGCTGGCGGAACCAGCGGCCCGTTCGGCCCGGCACCGCCCGCGAGCAAAAACGACATCCAGCGTGCAATGTCGTTGGCCGATGAGCTCACGCCGCCCGAGGGCGACTGCGGATCGGTGTTGTAGGCCGCCCAGTGCTGCTGGCCGGCAGCCGACCCGCGCTCGGGGCCAATCACAAACACACCGTTTTCCTTGACATGGCCCAGCGCGCGGTTGGCCCTGGCCTGAAAATCGGCAAAACGCGAACTGGTCGATGCCATGCCCAGCGGGCGGTACAGCACCTGGTCGGAAAGGCTGGCCCAGTCGGTACCGGCTGCGGCCGCCACGGCCATGGCGGCGCCAGTCATGCCGTAGTTGGTGTAGGCGTAGGAGTTGCGAAACGGCGTGAGCGGCAACTGCTTCAGCCGGCGCAGGATTTCGCCCTGGGGGTAGCCCAGCTCTTCCAGCGTGTCGCCGGCATGGTCGGGCAGTCCCGAGCGGTGCGCGTAGAGGTCGCCTATGGTCAGGTTCTCCGTGACGTAGGCATTGGCCAGGGCGAACCAGGGCAAATGCTTTTGCACCGGCGTGTCCCAGGTGATGCGGCCGGCGCCCACCTGCTGCGCGACCACGCTGGCGCCTATCGGCTTGGACATGGAGGCCAGCTGGAACACGGTGTCGGCATCCACCCGCTGCGCCGAACCGACGGCGCGCACGCCAAAACCCCTGGCATAAACAATGCGGTTGCCCTGCACCACGGCAATCGCCATGCCGGGAATGCCTGTGCGTTTCATCAGGCCCGCAGCCATGCCATCGATACGGCCTATGGCGCCATCAATGCGGCGTTGCGCCAGGGCCTTTCCTGCCGCGTCCGCTGCATCCGCCGCGCCAGCGCAAGCCCATGCGGACGTGAGGGCCGCAGCGAGTACACATCGAAAAATGGTTGCAGACATCAGTCAGGCTCCCCTTGTGAAGAATGCATATTGCGCATGCGCGTGTCCATGCCGGTTCCTCACGGCCTCAGGCCGCCAGGGCCTGCAAGCATGGGTTCAGGAGGGAAACCAGCGAGCGCACTTTTACCGGATGCGCCCGGTGCGTGCAGGCGGCTGAAACGCCGCTCGCGCTCATACGGAAACACGTCGTGCACATGGCCGGCCTGTATGCGCTCCTTGTGGCCTTGCCAGAAAGCCACATCCAGCAGGTCGGCGTGGTGTTTCATGAACACCGCACGAACCGCGTCATTGCCCAGCAGGAAGGGCGCAAAGGTTTCGGGAAAAACATCCCTGGGGCCGACCGAGTACCAGACCTCGCCGCTCATTTCATCTTCTTCGTTGCGCGGCGTGGGTACGCGGCGGAAGTTGCAGTCGGTGAGGTATTCGATCTCGTCGTAGTCGTAGAAAACGACCTTGCCGTGCCGCGTGACGCCAAAGTTTTTCCACAGCATGTCGCCCGGGAAGATATTGGCCGCCACCAGGTCCTTGATGGCGTTGCCATACTCCAGCACGGCGCCTTCCACCTGGCCCCGGGCCGTCGCATCGTCCAGCCCGGTATCGAAGGCTTCCTTGAGGTAGATGTTGAGCGGGATCATGCGCCGCTCTATGTACAGGTGCTTGATGATGACTTCCACCTGGCCGTCACCATCGCGGTCACTGACCTCCAGCTGGCTGGGGGCGAATTTTTCAATCTCGGCGATTAGCTCGTCGTCAAAACGCTCGCGCGGAAAGGCGACTTCGCTGTACTCCTGCGTGTCGGCCATACGGCCCACGCGGTCGTGCTGCTTGACCAGCAGGTATTTGCCCTTGATCTGCTCGCGCGTGGTGTCTTTCTGCGGCGGGTAGTAGTCCTTGATCAGCTTGAACACATAAGGAAACGACGGCAGGTCAAACACCAGCATGACCATGCCCTTGATGCCGGGTGCGATGCGGAAGCTGTCGCTCGAATGCCTCAGGTGGTAGAGGAAGTCGCGGTAAAACAGCGTCTTGCCCTGCTTGGCCAGCCCCAGCGCGTTGTACAGCTCGTTGCGCGGCTTGCGCGGCATCAGCGAGCGCAGGAACTGCACATAGGCACTCGGGACATCCATGTCCACCATGAAATAGGCCCGAGCGAAACTGAACAGGGCCTGCAGGTCGTCCTCGCCAAACAGGGTGGCGTCTATCAGCAGCTTGCCGTTTTTGGGGCTGTGCAGCAGCGGCAAGGAAAACGGCACTTCGGCAAAACCATTGATGATCTTGCCCACCACATACGCGCCCTTGTTGCGAAAGAACAGCGAGGACAAAACCTGTATCTGGAAATTTGCGCGCAGCTTGACCTGGGCGAGGCGCTCGCTGATGGCCTCCAGCACATAGGCGGCATCACGCGGCAAATCCTCAAAGTCGTGCTGCAAATGGAAATTTTCGACGATGCTGACGATGGTCGGCAGCAGGGTCTCGCGGGTCGGGTAGTAGGCCCGGTAAGTGGGCTTGGCCGCGGGCTCGTCGTTTTCGATGTACTCGGTGCTGACGGCCGGCCGCACAAAGATGAAGTTGTTGTGAAAGTGCGTGCGGTGCAGTATCTTGGTGGTGACCGAGTTGAAAAAGGTTTCGGCCAGCTCGGGCTGGAGGTGGTTGACCAGCAGCCCGATGTAATGCAGCTTGACCTGGTGCCAGACGTCCATGGGCTGGGCGCCGGCCTTGAACTCCTTTTCCAGCCGCATGACGCATTCCTTGACGCGCAGGTCATAGAACTCGATGCGCTCCCGCTGCGCGCGCTGCTGGCCGTGCCAGTCGGCGGTTTCAAAGCGGTGTTTGGCACGCGCCGACTCGGAACGGAACAGGCGGTAGTGGCGGTTGAACCCATCCATCATCGCCTTGGCGATGTCATAGGCAAGGGGCGAGTCCAGTCGCTGGGGAAACATGGTGAGGCTTCTGGTAATAGGCAATGTCAACCCGGGTACTGAACAAGCGTCCACGCCCACCGGTCGCGGGCCACCGCTAGCGGCGGGCGGCCTCCACGCCGGCCACCGCGGCCCGGTACAGCGTATCCAGGCCCGAGTTGCCATCGACGGACATGTGCAGGTTGTTGATCAGCCCGTCCTTCAGGCCATAACACCAGCCGTGCAGGGTGACTTTCTGGCCGCGTGCCCAGGCGTCCTGCAGCACGGTGGTCTGGGCGATATTGATCACCTGTTCGATCGCGTTGAGCTCGCACAGCACGTCATGGCGCCACTCGGGCGCGATGGCTGCGATCAGCACGCGGTGCCGGTCGCGCACATCCTTGACGTGGCGTATCCAGTTGTCGGCCAGGCCCACGCGGACATCGTCCAGAGCCGCCAGCACCCCGCCGCAGCCATAATGGCCGACCACCATCAGGTCCTCGATCTTGAGCTGGTCCACCGCATACTGGATGGTGGACAGGCAATTGAGGTCCGTGGGCACCACTACGTTGGCGATGTTGCGATGCACAAAGATCTGGCCCGGCTCCAGGCCTGTGATCTGGTTGGCCGGCACGCGACTGTCAGAGCAGCCAATCCACATGTACTTGGGTTTTTGCTGGGCCATCAGCCCGGTGAAAAAGCCGGGCCGATCCTGCTCCATCTGTGCGGCCCAGGCTCGGTTGTGGACAAACAGCTCATCAATGGAAGCGACGGTCATGGAACTCTTTCTGGTGACATCAAAATAGCTCAGCAGGTTTCCGCAAACAGTTCGCGGCCAATCAACATGCGGCGTATCTCGCTGGTGCCCGCGCCGATTTCATACAGCTTGGCATCGCGCCAGAGGCGGCCCAGCGGGTAGTCGTTGATGTAGCCGTTGCCGCCGTAGATCTGCACGCCCTCGCCGGCCATCCAGGTGGCTTTTTCTGCGCACCAGAGGATCACGGAAGCGCAGTCCTTGCGGACCTGGCGCACGTGCTCGGTGCCCAGCATGTCGAGGTTTTTGGCCACGGTATAGGCAAACGAGCGGCCAGCCTGCAGCACAGTGTACATGTCGGCCACCTTGCCCTGGATCAGCTGGAACTCGCCTATGCTCTGGCCGAACTGCTTGCGGTCGTGGATGTAGGGCACGACGTTGTCCATGACGGACTGCATGATGCCCAGCGGCCCGCCGGTCAGCACGGCGCGCTCGTAGTCGAGGCCGCTCATCAGCACCTTGGCGCCGCTGTTCAGGCCGCCCAGGATGTTTTGTGCCGGGACTTCAACATTGTTGAACACCAGCTCGCCGGTGTGGCTGCCGCGCATGCCCAGCTTGTCGAGCTTTTGCGCGACGGAAAAGCCCTTCATGCCTTTTTCAATCAGGAAAGCCGTGACGCCGCGCGCGCCCAGTTCGGGTTCGGTCTTGGCATAGACCACCAGGGTGTCGGCATCGGGGCCGTTGGTGATCCACATCTTGCTGCCGTTGAGGACGTAATAACCGCCCTTGTCTTCTGCTTTCAACTTCATGGAGATCACGTCGCTGCCGGCACCCGGCTCGCTCATGGCCAGCGCGCCCACGTGCTCGCCGCTGATCAGCTTGGGCAGGTATTTTTTGCGCTGTTCATCGCTGCCGTTGCGCTTGATCTGGTTGACACACAGGTTGCTGTGCGCGCCGTAGGACAAACCGACCGACGCGCTGGCGCGGCTGATTTCCTCCATGGCGATCATGTGCGCCAGGTAACCCATGTTGGCGCCGCCGTACTCTTCGCCCACGGTGATGCCCAGCACGCCCAGCGCGCCCATTTTTTGCCACAGGTCCATGGGGAACTGGTCGCTGCGGTCGACTTCGGCGGCGCGCGGCGCGATTTCGGCCTGCGCAAATTCGCGCACCGCATCGCGCAGGGCGTCGATGTCTTCACCGAGCTGGAAATTGAGTCCGGGCATATTGCTCATGATGGTGTCCTGTTGTGGAGGCTGAAAGGCCTGTAGCGCCTGCAAGGGCAGCGGAAAGTTAATAGGTTTTGGCGACAGGCGCAAGGGTTTGCTGCATCAGGGCGCACAGGCTTTGTTTGCCCGAGGCATCGATGTGCATGACCTCCGCCGTCGTCACGATGATCCGTTTGCCGGCCCTGACAACCCGGCCGGTGGCCTGCAGCTCGCCGCCCTTGAAAGCCGCCAGGAAATTGATTTTGTATTCGACAGTCGTCACTTCTGAATCGGCCGGCGCCATGGTCAGTCCGGCATAACCGGCAGAGATGTCCGCCAGCGCGCCCATGGCCCCACCGTGAAAACCGCCCTGCTGCTGTGTCACGCGCTCGGAATACGGCAACGCGATGACGCAAAGACCGGACTCCACGCGCACCAGCCGCGCACCAAGGTGCTGCATCATGCCCTGGCGCAAAAAGCTCGTCTCTATGCGCTGGAACAGTTCTGAAGGAGCAGAAAGAGTATTCATGTTGGCGGTTTTTGCCAATTTCGGGCGCCGCCGGGTGGCGGGATTTCAATTGACGTTTACGTAAACGTCAATTATCCATCAATATCGACCCATCAGGCGGTTTTTGCTTTTTCGGTCTTGGCCAGCAGCGCCCTGGCCTCTTTTTCATGCGTGCGAATCTCATCGAGGTTGGCCTGCAGGTCCAGCATCTGCGCTTCCAGTTTTTTCCTGTGGTCCGTCAGGATGGCCAGGAATTTGCGCAGCTGGGGCGCGGTGTCGCGCGGGCTGTCGTAGGAGTCGATGATTTCCTTGGCCTCGACCAGCGACAGGCCCAGCCGCTTGGCGCGCAAGGTCAGTTTGAGCCGCGTGCGGTCGCGCGCGGTGTAGACCCGGTTGCGCCCGCCGGCCCCCTCGCGCTGCGGCTGCAGCAGCCCCATGTCCTCGTAAAAACGCATGGCGCGCGTGGTCAGGTCAAACTCTTTTGCCAGATCGCTGATGGTGTAGGTAATGGCCATGATGTGAAGGTTAATACCGTAAAAAGCCGCAATGCCGGCCGGTCAGCGCGGGAAGCGCATCGTCCCTACAATAAACAGGGAATGACGTTTACGTAAACGTCACATATACCTGCGGATATTACATGAACATCCTCGAACAGCAACTCGATTACCCCTTTGGCGACACCCTGCCCGCGCTGGGCGGCACCATGGAGGTGGCACCGGGCATCAAATGGATTCGCATGGCCCTGCCGTTTGCGCTGGACCATATCAACCTGTGGCTGCTGCGCGACGAGATGGAAGACCCGGCCCGGCCCGGTACAAAGGTACAGGGCTGGACCGTGGTGGACTGCTGCATCAGCAAGGACGAATCAAAAGCGCAGTGGGAAACCATTTTTGCCACACAGCTCGAAGGCCTGCCGATCCTGCGCGTCATCGTGACGCACATGCACCCTGACCATATCGGCCTGGCCTCCTGGCTTTGCGAGCGCTGGACAATTCCTGCGGGAGCCGACGAGCCGCCTCTAGGCGGGCCCGGCCCCCTGAGGGGGCAGCGACCCGCGCAGCGGCGGAGCGTGGGGGCACCATGGACATGCCGGTTGTGGATCAGCGCCACCGACTACAACATTGCGCGCATCTCCATCCAGAGCACCACATCGTTTGGCGGCGAAAGCGCCGCGCTGTTTTTCGCCTCCCACGGACTGACCGACCCGGACTCTGTTGAAAAAATCAAGGGCCGCACCGGCTACTACCCGAACATGGTGCCCAGCGTGCCGGGCAGCTTTTGCCGGTTGATGGACGGACAGGACATACGCATAGGCGGGCGCGACTGGCGCTGCATCAGCGGCTACGGCCATGCGCCCGAACACATGGCGCTGTATTGCGAGAGCATCAAGGTCCTTATCAGCGGCGACATGGTATTGCCGCGCATCTCCACGAATGTCAGCGTCTATGACCAGGAGCCCGAGGCCGACTCGCTGAGGCTTTTCCTCGAATCCATAGACAAATTCCTGCCGCTGGACAAGGACACGCTGACGCTGCCGTCCCACGGCAAACCGTTCAGGGGCCTGCATACGCGCATCACGCAATTGCATGACCACCACCGCGACAGGCTGGCGGAAGTGATGGAAGCCTGTACAGCGCAGCCCTGCAGCGGCTCAGACATCCTGCCCATCATGTTCAGGCGCAAGCTGGATCTGCATCAGACAACCTTTGCCATGGGTGAGTCCGTGGCGCACCTGCATTTGCTGTGGCACGCCGGCCAGTTAAGGCGTTCGCTGGGCAGCGACGGGATTTACCGCTTCAGCGCGGGATGAGATGCACGGCGCGGCCACAGCGCGCCGCGGGTATCAGGTCTGGCCGTCCTGCAGGCCGGACGCCACCTGGTCGGGGTCAGGCGCATGGGCCGGCTCGGATGCCAGGGGCCGGGCGGCACGCTTGGAAGCCTGCGGCTCCTGGACGCGCCACTTGATGTTGGCCGTCACAAGCGCGGTCATGTAACCCTGCAGCCAGTCAAAATTAATCGGTTTACGCAGCAGGTGCGCATACTGCGGGAGGCCGCCGCGCGCCTCAATGGCCTCGGCGGGTAAACCGCTGATCACAACGATCTGCATGTCGGCCAGCTGGAGGTTGCGCTTGAGCGCCTTGAGCATTTCAAGGCCGTCCACGCCAGGCATGGACAGGTCGGTGATCAGCAAGTCCGGCCGCATGCTGGCAATGTCCATCAGGGCTTCCAGCGCCGAAGGCATCCAGGTGCAATCGACCGGCAGGTCCCACTCCTCAAACTGGCACTGGTACAGGTCCCGGGTGTTCTCGTCGTCCTCCACCAGCAGCACACGCAAACGGCTTTTGGGGTTGGTATCCGCCTTTGAGAGTTGCGGGTTGTTTTTTGCCAGATAGCTGTTGATGGAGTGCAAGGCGATCCGGCGATGGCCGCCCAGCGTCTTCCAGGCGTCGATTTCGCCTTTTTCAACCAGAGACTGCACGGTGGCCACCGACAAACCCAGCAGTTTGGCCGCATAGCTCGTCCCGCAATAGTCTTCACTGGAGAAGTCTGCCGCTGTGATGGCGTCTTCGAAGGATTTAAGCTTGCGCTGCATGGGCTGCATTTGTCACTTTTCGTATTTTAATCAACTTAATCGTAAATGGTGCAAGAAAATAAGCTGTCAATGCCCCTCAAATACCCGCATGCAAATTGGGCAGGGTGAAGTAAAAAGTCGCCCCCCGCCCAGGCGACGCCTCGGCCCACAGGCGCCCGCCATGCCGTCCGATCACGCGGCTTACGGTTGCCAGCCCGACGCCCGTTCCCGGAAACTCGGAGGCCGAATGCAGGCGCTGAAAGGCAATAAACAGCTTGTCGGCATACGCCATGTCGAAGCCGGCACCATTGTCGCTGACGAAAAATACCGGCAATCCGGCTGCGTCCAGCTTTTTGCCGACCTGGACGCTGGCGTCGGTTTTCTGCGATGTGAACTTCCAGGCGTTGCCCAGGAGGTTTTCCATGACCAGCCGGACCAGCCGCCCATCGCCATGCGCCAGCAGGCCGGCCTCTATGGCGCAAACCACCTGCCGCTCGGGATGCCGCGCCTGCCATTCCTTCAGGACGTTCCGGCTCAGCGCCGACAGGTCCACCAGCTCATAGTGCAGCTGCATGCGTGAGACCTGCGCCAGCGACAGCAGGTCTTCAATCAGCTTGCCCATCTGCGCGACACCGGCCTGGATACGCGTCAGGTAGTGCTGCCCCCGCTCGCCCATGGTGCCGCTCAGTTGCTTGGACAGCAAACGGCTGAAACCGTCTATGGTGTTGAGCGGCGCACGCAGGTCATGCGAGACCGAATACGAAAAGGCTTCAAGCTCCTGGTTCGACAGGCGCAGCGCCGCCTCTATGGCCTTGATCTCGGTGATGTCCGCGTCAATGCCCACCCAGAAAACCACCACGCCCTGGTCATCGCATACCGGTGACGCCCGGTACGACATGGTGTGGTAGCTGCCGTCCTTGGACAGCACGCGGCGTATGCCCATGAACTGCGACTGGTTGGCCACGGCGGCCTCCCAGCCCGCCTTGACGTCGGGCAGGTCCTCGGGATGCATGGCGAGAAACCATTTGGTGCCGGCCCAGTCCTCCAGCGTGCCGCCCACCAACTCAAACCAGGCGCGGTTGAAATAAGTGGCCTCGCCGCCGGGGTTGACGGTCCACACCACCTGGGGCGCCTGCTCGGCCAGCGTCCGGAACAAGGCCTCCTGGCGGGCCAGCGCCACCGTGCGCTCGTTGACCTTTTGCTCCAGCCCCGCATTGAGCTGGTTGACCTGTGCCAGCAGTTGGGCGTTCTCTATCGCAATCGATGCCAGCTGGGCCAGCTCTATCGCGACGTATTCGTCCTGCAGGGTGAACGGCCCGTCGTAGTGGTCCGAAAGCTGGAGCAGTCCGATGTTTTTGCCACTGCGGCCCATCAGCGGCACCGCCAGCCAGCCGCACATCGCAGGGTGTTTGTCCGTGTAGCGGCCGAAGCCGCGCCAGCGGGGGTCGGCTTCAAGCTCGGCCTGCGTCATGCGCACGGCACGGCTGTTCTCGCACACCATGGCGTAAACGCCGGTGCCATCCGTCTGCACAATCAGGTCGCGGTATTTCGCATACTTCTCGGACAGCGACAGGGCGTGGGTGGCCTGCACCCAGTCGCCGTCAAGCGTCAGGCTGACCATGGCCTGGTGCGAGCCGATCACACCGCGGGCCTGCTCGGCGACCTCCTGCAGCATGCCGTCCAGGGTCTGGTGCCAGGTTATGGCCTGGGCCGCATCCGCGGCGCGCTGCAGCGTGAACAGGTATTCCTGCACATCCTTTTCAGCGTTGACCTGCGCGGTCATGTCCAGCGCCACGACAAAACGCGCGTCGCGGCCGCCATACTGGATGGGCTGGGACACCACGTTGACCGGGAACAGCGAGCCGTCCTTGCGGCGATGGCGCGCGCCCTCCTTTCGCGCGGCTGCCGAACCGGCCAGCGCCCGGTTCGGGGGCGCCTGCTCCGCCCCGGTGCGGATATCGAAAATCGCCATGGACAGGAATTCCTGAACCGAATAACCGTAACCCTGGACGGCCGCGCGGTTCACCGTCAGGAACTTGCAGCTGGCAATGTCATAAACCCACATGGGCACCGGCGCCATCTCAAACAGCGCCGCATAGCGCTGTTCGCTGTCGATCAGCGCCTGCTCGGCGCGTTTGCGCCGGGTGATGTCCCGCTCCACCGCGACCCAGTGGGTAAACCAGCCCCGGGCATCGGTGATGGGGACGATCTCAAGCTCAACCCAGAACGCGTCCCCGGCCTTGGTGTAGTTGATCAACTCCGACCGGACCGGCTGCCAGCTCCGGAGCGCCGCGCCTATCCGGTCAAGTTCGGCACGCTGGGTTTTCGGGCCCTGCAGCAGGCGTGGCGATTTGCCCAGCACTTCTTCGCGGCTATAGCCGGTATGGCGCTCAAAGGCGTTGTTGACAAAAACAATACGCGGGCCGGGCTCGCCCAGGGGCTGGGCCTCGGTGATCAGCACCATGTCGTTCAGGCGTGAGATGCTGGTTTCAAGCAGGCGCAAATGCGCCTGCGATTCCCGCTGTTCGGTGAGGTCCTGCATGACGCCGACCAGCCGGGCGACCTTGCCGTCCTCCAGCAGCGCGCGTCCCTGTGTGCGGACCCAGAGGCGCCGCCCCATCGCGGTGACCAGCGCAAGCTCCAGGTCCCAGGGCCGGGCATGTTCAAGCGCCGCATCGACCGCGGCCCGGATCTGCGGCTGCGCCTCGGGCGCGTAAAACCCGAGGGCGTCATCCAGGCCAAAGTCCCGCTGGGGCTCGATCTCGTGAATCCGGTAGATCTCCTGCGACCAGTAAGGCGTCATGGTTTTGGTGAGCAACTCCCAGCCGCCCACCCTGGCGAGCGCGCCGGTCCGGTTCAGCAACTCGGTACTGCGGGCAATCAGCAGTTCCGCGCGCTTGCGCCCGGTGATCTCCTGGACCACGCCGGTACGGTGCAGGGCCTGGCCCTCGCTGTCGGTTTGCACCCGGTAGTACTGGTTCAACCACCGCGTCTCGCCAGCCGCGGTGATGATGCGGTATTCAATATTTCCGGGCTCGCCCGCCGCCAGGGCCATGCGGCGCTGCTGCAGGTAGCGCGCCCTGTCCTCCGGGTGAACCAGGGCAAACAGCTGTTCGCCGGTGCCATCGAAGGTGTTCCGGTCAATATCGTACAAATCGTACAGTTCGTCGGAGACCCAGAGCTTGCGGGTCTTGACGTTCATCTCCCAGGTGCCTATGCGCCCCAGGCGCTGCGCGTCCAGCAGCCGACGCTGGGTCTCGCGCAACTGCACATAGCTGGCGGCCTGCTCCATTTGCAGGCGGTCCACCTCGGTGATGTCGGAAAACACCACCAGCGCACCCACGATGTCACTGCCATGGTGCATGGGCCGGTAGCTGCAGCTGAGCAGCCGGCCTTTCGGCTGCCTGTCGTTGCGCAGGAAAACCGCCATCGGCCCGCCGCTTTCGCCCTGCAGCGCCCGGAACAGGGGCGTCTCGTCAAAAGGAAGCGGCGTCTCGCTTCCCGGCATAAAAAGCCCTTGCTCACGGCTCCAGCCGGGCGTCAGCACGCTCGAGTCGCGCTCCATCGAAAAAAGCTTCTGCGCGGGCTCGTTCACCAGCAAAAAGCGGCCCGCCGCATCCACGGCCATCAGGCCTTCGTCCATGCTGTTGATGGTCAGCTCCAGCGTCGCATAGGCCTGCCGGCTTCTGTCGAGCTCCAGGTCCAGCTCATGCTGGCGCTGCTGGAGCGCGTCCGTCATCAGGTTGAAGCTCCCGGCGATCCTGGCGAACTCGCCATCGCCATCCGAGAAGCGGGCCGGAATACGCACATCCAGCTGGCCCGCCTGGATCTGCCGGGTGGCCGCCAGGATTTCCGTGGTGGGCCTGACGATGGCGCGCCCTCCCATCCTCCAGGCAATCCAGCTGCCGAAAAAAGCCACCAGCGTCAGCGCCAGGAACACCAGACCCAGCCGCTTGCGGGCCGGTGCGACGACCTCGTAGCGGTCCGCGCTGACCGCCACAAAAAAAGGCGCATCCGCGGATTTGCTGCTGGGCAGGAAAGCATATATCTGCGCCGCCCCCGCGGAATCCGCCCCTTCAAGAACGCCCTCGGTGCCGGCCTTGATGGCGTCCTGCAGCATGGGACTGGGCACCGGCTGCCCCACCACCGCCGATTGTTCGGGGTTGGCGGCCAGCACAATGCCGTTCCGGTCCATGACCACCAGGCGGCTGCCCTCGGGCAAGGGCGCCTCGGCCACCGCCCTGGAGAATTCCGAGAGGTACATGGAGGCAAAAGCGACCGCCCTCACCTCCCCCTTGCCGCCCATGACCGGCAGTGCAAAGGTCATGATGGGTTTTCCGCTGATCCGCCCGAGCAGGTAACTGCCCGCCACGAAGCCGTGGCCGGCCATCGCGGCCTGGAAATACGGCCTGTCCCCCGCAAACCGGGGCGGGTTGTTCGCCACGCTGTGGCAGCGGATATACCCGTCGGCATTGATGATGCCCAGGTTGGAGTAGGTCGGAAGCTGCGTGCTCAGCGTTTTGAAATAACGCTGGCACTCGGGGTCTTTGCCATCGAGTTCGGGCATGCTGGCAATCGCCGTCAGGACCTGGTGCACGGAATCGGCGAGGCGCTGCTGGTTTGCGGCAGCCAGCGAGGCGGAGAACTCAAGGTTTTGGGTGGCCCGGCTGACGGCCTCACCGGAAGTCAGTACAGCGCCTACCAGCGACAGGCCAAACAGCGGCACGATGGCTGCAATCACCAGCATGACAAGACGGGTGCGCAGCGTGATCTCGGACTTCATCGGATACGCCCTTCAAGTGGTGAGGCATCCACAATGCCCGGACGGACAGGGGCTCAGCCTTGCGACACTAACGACGAGAGCCTGGCAAACCAGGAAAAACATCAACCTGGCGCGACGGGCTCATGAACGCCCAGCCAGTAGGCCTGCAGGCAGGCCAGTTTTTCGGTGAACGCCCCGAAGTCGACCGGTTTGCGGATAAAGCTGTTGGCCCCACTCTGGTAGCAGGCAACAATATCAGACTGCTCGCTTGAAGACGTCAACATGATCACCGGCACCAGTGCCGTCTGGGGATTGGCACGCACGCTGCGCAGCACATCCAGCCCGGAGAGCTTGGGCAGCTTCATGTCCAGCAGGATAAAGGACGGCTGCCGCCGGGTGTCGCGGCCGGCATGGCTGCCCTGGCCAAACAGGAAGTCCAGCGCCTGGGCGCCATCACGGGCCACGGCAATCTCGGCGGCCACACCCAGACCCTCAAGCGTCAGCACCGTCAACTCCAGGTGATCCGGATTGTCTTCCACGACCAGTATCAACTTGTCTTGCATCGAAGGCCCCCGCGCATGCCACTATCAGTTTTGTTAAAAAATCTTCATTTTTATGATATTACAAACCACCCGCGGGTAGCACTAATCTTTTACTTTCATTGCCGCGCCCGGTACAGGAAACGGGCGCATCACCAGCGGGGAATCGCATCGTCCTTGAGCTGGCCGCGCAATTGCGCGTAATCGGGCACCACCGCACGCACGGTGTCCCAAAACCGCGGGCTGTGGTCCATCACGCGCAGGTGGCTCAACTCGTGAACCACAACATAGTCAATCACCGACTGCCTGAAATGGATCAGCCGCCAGTTCAGGCGTATGGAGCCGTCGGCACTGGCGCTGCCCCAACGTGTGCCGGCGCTGGACAGGCTCAGCTTGTGCCACTGCACACCCAATGTCGGCGCGAAGTGGTTGAGGCGCTCGGTGAAAATCCGTTTCGCCTGCCGCATCAGCCAGGCCTGCACCACATCGCGAATCTGATCGGCCGTGGCGCTCTGGGGCAAGCCGACATGCAAAGTCCGGTGGATCACGCCCGCAAGGTCGCCGGCGTCACTGCTTTTAAGCTCTGCCCCCACGCCGCCAAAGGCATGGCGCGGGTCCAGCACCACAATCACCGGCTCGCCCAGGAAGGGCAGCGTGGCGCCGTCCTTCCATTCGATGCGCGCGGACTCCAGGCGCTGGTGCCGGTCGCGTGTTTCCTGCAGCTTCTTCAAAATCCACGCCGATTTTTCGAGCACGGCCTTGTCGATGTCGTAGAGCGGCACCCACTTGGGCGCGCTCACGGTCAGCCCTTCGGCGCCGACCGAGAAACCTATGGTGCGGCGTTTGCCGCGCCTGAACTCGTAAGCCACCAGGATGCCGTCCAGCAGGGTTTCGCGCGTGGCGCGCGGGTGCCGGAAGGTTGCCGGGGCCAAAGCCTGCTGCAGGGTTTGTGCGGGAAGCGCAGGCACCTCGGGAGTCGCGGCGATCGCTATCTTTTCAATAGCATGCTGCGCTGGTTCAACGGAGGCCAGTGGCTCATTGGCTGCCAAATCGAGGTTTTTTTTGCGGCCAGCCGGCTTGAGCGGCTGCGGCGCGGCTTGTGGTTCAGGCGCCGGATCAAAAAGATCAAGCGTGAACTGGAGCAAGCGTTGCATCATGCAAGTTTAGCGTGCGGCCGCGGCGCCTGTGCCGGCATAGGCTTCAGGGTCCAGCCGGTGCATCTCGGCTTCTATCCACGCCTCCACCTCGCGCATCAGCTCATCCGGCTGCCGGCCTGCGCTGGGAATCGGCTTGCCGATGGAGATGTCCACGATGCCCGGTTTTTTGATGAAGGCCTTGCGCGGCCAGCATTTGGCCGAGGTCACCGCCACCGGGATCACCGGCGCGCCGGTTTCAATCGCCAGCCGCGTGCCGCCGCTTTTATAAACACCTTTTTGCCCGCGCGGGATGCGTGTGCCTTCCGGGAACATGATGACCCAGGTGCCCTGGGCCATCAGGCGCTTGCCCTGGGCCACCACCTTGTTGAAGGCCTGGGCCCGCTGGCTGCGGTCTATGTGGATCATGTCCATGCGGCTCATGGCCCAGCCGAAAAAAGGCACGTACAGCAGCTCGCGCTTGAAGACAAAAGCCAGCGGATGCGGCATCAACGTCACCATGGAAAAGGTCTCCCAGGTGCTTTGGTGTTTGACCAGCAGCACGGCGGCGCTGGTTTCGCCGGTTGGCAGGTTTTCCATGCCGGTCACCCGGTTTTTAATCCCCAGGATGAACGTGCCGCCGTTGACCGCCAGGCGCAGCCAGCCGGCGCACATCCAGTAGATCTGGGTGCTGCTGCCGACCAGGGAAAAAACCAGCACGGCCAACGCCCACGGAATCACCGTCACGGCCATCCACAGCATATGAAGAATCGATCGGATCAGGGGCATGTCAGGTTTTCCGGGTGCGGGTGAAAGGGGTTGGTCGCTGGCCAGGGCGTTTTGAATACATAAAACAGGCTGCGGCCTCCATGGAACGGGTGCAGCAAGCTATTGTTTTTATAGCGCCACCTGCAAGGGCCGGGCACTGCGCTCCAGCAGGAAATCCACAAACCCGGACAAGTCCTGGTGCAGCGTTGTGCCCTCGGGCAAACCGTCGGGCTGCCCACCGGCGCGGTACTGCGCGGATTTGCCCGTCAGGACCAGGTGCGGCTCGCAGCCTGCGGCAGCACCGGCCTGCAGGTCACGCAGGGAGTCACCGGCCGTCGGCACGCCTTTGAGCGGCACGCCAAAACGCGCGCCTATCTGCTCAAACAAACCCGGCAGCGGCTTGCGGCAATTGCAACTTTCCTCCGGGCTGTGCGGGCAGTAAAACACCGCATCGATGCGGCCGCCGACCGCCGCCAGCATCTTGTGCATCTTGGCGTGCATGGCGTTAAGCGACGCCACATCAAACAGGCCGCGGCCCAGGCCCGACTGGTTGGATGCAATCACCACATGCCAGCCGGCGTGGTTAAGCCGCGCAATCGCTTCGAGCGCACCCGGCAGCGGCATCCATTCGTCAGGCGTTTTGACGAAATCATCGCTGTCGCTGTTGATGGTGCCGTCGCGGTCCAGGATGACGAGTTTCATACGGAAGCTTCCTGTGCGCGGCGCTCGGTCCAGTGGATGATGTGCGCCAGGTCATGTTTAGACGCGTCGAGCAGGCCAATGCGCTCAACCAGAGTATCCAGCGCCACCAATTTGTGTGCCAACAAAATACGGACGAAATCAGCATCCTTGTTTCGCCCAGCCGCGCACTTGGAAACCGTCAGGTCATGCAGATCCGGGCAGATGGCGGTCACGTCACCAACGTAACGCAGTACTGCCCGCTTCATCCAGTCCATTGGCAAACTGGCCGTCTCAGGACCGACCCCGTCCGCGTGATACCCGAAGGTATCGTGGAAAGTGGACAAGGCGCCTATGGCACCATCAATCAAATCCGCTTTTTCAGGGTGCAGCGAAGGATATAGATCGATTTCAGTTGATCTCAGCAATTCGGGGGGCGGCTCGTCCAGAAGCAGCAAAACAGCCTGGCTGCCGATCAGGACAAAGCTTGTTTCGTTGGCTATGGCTGAGCTGGCACGCAGCACATGGGCAAGTTCGCTACGCTGCATGAAGCTCAAACAATGCTCTGGGCGCGCAAGGCATGGCGCTCCGCGGGCGTCAATACGAAGCCCAGGGGAGAGGTGTTGCGCAGCGTGGCGGCATGTTCGTCGCCAGCACAAACCCGTTGTTCCAGTTCAATCAAATCACCCCCAAGCAACATCCGCCACTCCTGCATGTAGGGGTCGGATGCGCCCGGGCCACGCTGATCCTGCCAGCGCTGCAATGTCTGGAGCGCACGCGCCACCAACGCCGGCGCTACCGCCAGCCGCTTGATGGCGGTACGGTGAAACATCTGCGTGAAGGCGTCGATTTGCTGCTGGGATGGCATGGATGAATTATCAAGCGGAACGATCAGCTTGCCAACTTCGATAAATCCGCCACGCGGTTCATTGCGTTGTGCAAGGTCGCCAGCAAACCGAGGCGGTTGGCGCGCAGCTCCGGGTCTTCGGCGTTGACCATCACGCTGTCGAAGAAGGCATCGACGGGGGCGCGCAGGACGGCGAGTGTCTGCAATGAACCTGTGTAGTTGCCTTGCTCAAACTGCGGATCGGCTATCGACACCAATTTCTGCATGGCTTGATAAAGCCCTTTTTCCGCATCCTCCGGTAGCAAAGCGGGATTGACGTGCGTGTCAACTTCACCAGCTTTTTTCAGAATATTGGCAATGCGCTTGTTGGCGGCGGCCAATGCTGGCGCTTCGGGCAGCGCCGCAAAAGCGCGCACGGCTGCCAGGCGCTTGGCGACATCGCCCAGGCGCTGGGGGCGCAAGGTCAGAACAGCATCGACTTCCTGTGCGCTGTAGCCTTGTTCACGCAGAGAACTGGCAAGACGATCGTAAATAAAGTCAGTCAAACTGTCCTTGCCCTTACCGGAAAAACCAAGCTCGAATTCGAACTGGGCCGCCGCATCTTTGACTGCCTCATTCTGTTTCGGTTCACGCGACGCTCCGTAAAAAGCTGCGGATGCCTTATCGATCAGGTCACCAATATCCAAACTAAGATCTCGGTCCACCAGCATGCGGATCACGCCCAAGGCGTGGCGACGGAGGGCAAAAGGATCTTTATCACCTGTCGGCAAATTTCCTATTCCAAACATGCCCACCAAAGTTTCGAGCTTATCAGCCAGAGCTACGACCAAGCCCACTTGATTACGTGGAAGCTCATCTCCAGCAAAGCGCGGCTTGTAGTGATCCTCAATGGCATCAGCGACCTCAATATCAAGATCATCATTGAGCGCGTAATAGCGGCCCATGACTCCTTGCAGCTCTGGGAATTCACCCACCATGTCAGTAACGAGATCGGTCTTGGCCAACCTAGCCGCATCGCCCGCTTTTTTTGCAAGCGCATTACCGCCAAGCTGCAGACCAATCGCTTCGGCAATCTTCCGAACACGCCGTGCACGCTCGCCCTGCGAGCCCAGCTTGTTGTGATACACCACCTTGTCCAGGCCAGCAACCCGCGACTCCAGCGTTTTCTTGCGGTCCTGATCGAAAAAGAATTTGGCATCAGCCAGACGCGGACGCACCACACGCTCATTGCCACCAATCACCGCGCTGGCGTCAGCCGGGCTGATGTTGCTGACGACCAGAAACTTGTTGGTCAGCTTGCCTGAGGCATCGAGCAGCGGAAAGTATTTCTGGTTGGCCTTCATCGTGAGGATCAGGCACTCCTGCGGCACGTCGAGGAATTCTTTTTCGAATTCGCAAACCAGCACATTCGGGCGCTCGACCAAAGCCGTTACCTCATCCAGCAGGGCGTCGTCTTCAATGGCTTTGGCACCACCGCCGACCTTGGCTGCAGCAGCCGCCAGCTGCCTGGCGATCTCGGCCTTGCGCGCGGCAAAGCTGGCAATCACGGCGCCGTCTTTTTGCAGCGTGGCAGCATAGCTGTCGGCGTCTTTCAAAACCACCGGGTCAAGCAATGCTTCAAAGCGATGGCCGTGCGTGGTGTTGCCGGCCTTCAGGCCCAGCGCTTCAATGGCCACCACATCGCTGCCATGCAGCGCGACCAGGCCGTGGGCCGGGCGCACAAACTTCACATCGCTCCAGCCGTCGGCCAGCTGGTAGGTCATGACCTTGGGGATAGGCAGTTTTGCAATGGCTTCCAGCAATGCCTTTTGCAAACCTTCGACCAGCGTTGCGCCCTTGACGGTGCTGTCGTAAAACAGGGCCTCGGCCTTGCCATCGGGTGCGCGCTTCAAGCCCGCCACCGCTGATGCATCGGCGCCCAGGGCCTGCAGCTTTTTCAGCAGGGCGGGGGTGGCATTGCCGGAGGCGTCCAGCCCCACAGCCACCGGCATGAGTTTTTGCGAGACGGCCTTGTCGGCGGCTTGCGCAGCGACCGCAGTGATGTGCGCGGCCAGACGGCGCGGTGAGGCAAACGATGTCAGCACGGCATCGGCGGCAGCCAGCCCCTGGCTTTTGAGTTGCTCCAGCAGCACGCCGGCAAACGCATCACCGAGTTTTTTAAGCGCCTTGGGCGGCAGCTCTTCAACAAACAGTTCAACAAGAAGGTTCTTCGTCGTCATATTCAAGCAGCCTTCTTTGTCATCTGTTCCACCCACTCGCGCGGCGCCATCGGGAAACCCAGGCGCTCCCTGGATTCGTAATAACTCTGCGCCACGGCGCGCGCCAGGTTGCGAATGCGGCCGATATACGCCGCGCGTTCGGTCACGCTGATGGCGCCGCGTGCGTCCAGCAGATTAAAGCTGTGCGCGGCTTTCAAAACCTGCTCATAGGCCGGCAGGGCCAGTTGCACTTCTATCAAATGTTTGGCCTGCTTTTCATGCGCGGTGAAGGCGGTGAAGAGGAAATCGGCGTCGCTGTGCTCGAAGTTGTAGGTGGACTGCTCCACTTCATTCTGTTTGTAAACGTCGCCGTAGCTCAGCTTGGAGCCGTCAGGCCCTTCGGTCCAGGTCAGGTTGTAGACGTTGTCGACGCCTTGCAGATACATGGCCAGACGCTCCAGGCCGTAGGTGATCTCGCCGGTGATGGGTTTGCAGTCAATGCCGCCCACCTGCTGGAAGTAGGTGAACTGCGTGACTTCCATGCCGTTGAGCCAGACTTCCCAGCCCAGGCCCCAGGCGCCCAGCGTCGGGTTTTCCCAGTCGTCCTCGACAAAACGGATGTCGTTTTTCTTCAGGTCAAAACCCAGCGCTTCGAGCGAACCGAGGTAAAGCTCCAGGATGTTGGCCGGCGCGGGTTTGAGCACCACCTGGTACTGGTAGTAGTGCTGCAGGCGGTTCGGGTTCTCGCCGTAGCGGCCGTCTTTCGGGCGGCGGCTTGGCTGGACGTAGGCGGCCTTCCAGGGCTCGGGGCCGAGTGCTCTCAAAAAAGTAGCGGTGTGCGACGTCCCGGCGCCGACCTCCATGTCGTAGGGCTGCAAAAGCGCGCAGCCTTTGTCAGCCCAGTAGGACTGCAGCTTCAGGATAATTTGCTGGAAAGTGAGCATAGGGTTCTGGTTGTGGGTCGCGCGGTAAAAACTTCAAACACGCCGCAGGGCTGCCGCGTCGTGTAAACCCTCGATTTTACGGGGCATCGCGGGGGCTCCGCGCCCCCGGGGGCTATAGGCCTAGCCTTTGCGGCGCCCGCGCCCGCCCACCACGGCAAAAGCCAGCACCAGCACGATCAGCGCCCACCACGGCCACAAGCCAAAGCGCGAGGCCCACCAGGCGTAAGGCGTGATGCCGCTGCGGCCCTCGACCTCGCCCACCAGCGCGCCACGGGTATGGCGCTCCAGCAACTGCGTGACCTGGCCGCGGTAATCAATGATGGCGGTGGCACCGGTGTTGGTGGCGCGCAGCATGGGACGCTCGAACTCCAGGGCGCGCATCCGGGAGATGTTCAGGTGCTGGTCTATGGCGATGCTGTTGCCAAACCAGGCGATGTTGCTGATGTTGACGAACATCGTCGGGCTGAGCGCCGGCTCGCGAAAGCGCGCTGCCAGCTCCTCCCCAAACAAGTCCTCGTAACAGATATTCGGCGCCAGGCGCTGGCCCTGCCAGTCAAACGAGGGCTGGCTCACCGCGCCGCTGTTGAAGTCGGCCAGCGGAATGTTGACGATGGCCAGAAACCACTTGAACAGGGGGTGCACAAACTCGCCAAAAGGCACCAGGTGGTGTTTGTCGTAGCGGTAAACGCCATCACCGCCATCCCTGGCGCCCGTGGTTTGCGGCTTGAAGGCTATGGCCGAATTGGTATAGCCCGTGTCGCGGTTGCCCAGCGGTATGCCTATGATCGCCGCCGTCGTGGAGGCCCCCGGGGCCGGCCTGACAAAATGGTTGGCCAGCCTGTCGAGGTAGTGTTCCGGCAGGTGCGCGGGCAGCAGCGGGATCGCGGTTTCCGGCGTGACCACCAGAGAGGTTTTGGCGGCCAGCAATTGCGCGCCGTACCAGTTGAGCGCGTCCGGGATGCCCTTGCCGCCCTGGAATTTTTCATCCTGCGCGATATTGCCTTGCAGCAGCGTCACCGTGAAGGGCTTTTGAAGCGCGCCCGCGATGCTGGCCGGATACACAGCGGTGAACCGGGACGCCCCCTCCCTGTCAACCCGGACGGCGATGCTTGCCGCAAAGGCCAGCAGCAGGCCCGCCGCGACGGCCGCCAGGTTGAGCCAGCGCGGCCGCCGGGCCAGCCCGGCAATCGCTGCCGCGGCCAGCGCGGCGCCAAAAGTCAGGCCGTGCACGCCGACCAGTTTGGCCAGGTCGGCAAACGGCCCGTCAAGTTGGGCGTAACCGCCTTCGCCCCATGGGAAACCGGTAAACAGGGCCACCCGGCCAAGCTCGGCGAGCAGCCAGAGCGCTGCAAAAACGGTAGCACGCTGCGCACGATTGACGCCGGCCAGGAACACAAAAGCAGCACAAACCGCGGCGTAGTACAGGCCCAGGAAAGCGGCCAGCCCGACCACCGCGATCACCGCCAGCGGCGACGCCAGCCCGCCATAGGTATGCAGGGAAATAAACAGCCACCACCAGGTGGCGCATTGCATGGCTGTGGCAAACAGCCAGCCCAGCCAGGCGGCGCGCTGCCACGAGCGGCAGCCATCGAGGTGCACGGCCAGGAACATGAGCGCCAGCAGTTGCAGCCACCAGACCGCCTGCCCGGGCACCAGACCCAGCCCCGCGCCAAAGGAAAAAGGCCAGGCAATGCCCGCTGCATGCGCGCAACCAGCTATTAAAACAATAGCAGTCTGAAGCCAGGAAACGCGGCCGCGGGGCTGTGGATCGCCGCTGCGCTCAAGCAGCGCCGGCAAGGTGGGCAGCTGGGACAGCATGCTGTTGATCACCTCACGTCGTCCCATGGCGCTTCCTTTCCACCATCGGATCAGGACGCCGCGACCGGCGACACCTTGAACCAGCGCACCGCACCGCCCTTGGTATGCATCACGGTAAATTGCAGGCCGGACAGCGCGAAGTGTTCGCCGCGCCTGGGCACATGGCCCATTTCGTGGGCGACCAGGCCGCCTATGGTGTCGAAATCGGTTTCCAGGAAGTTCACGCCAAAGGCTTCGCTGACGCGCTCGATCGCGGTGTCGCCGCTGACGCGGTAGGTGTGGTCCGACAGGCCGAAGATGTCGCCTTCGTCTTCGGCAATGTCGAATTCGTCCTCGATCTCGCCGACGATCTGCTCCAGCACGTCTTCAATCGTGATCAGCCCGGCGACGCGGCCGAACTCGTCGATCACGATGGCCAGGTGGTTGCGGTTGCCGCGGAACTCGCGCAGCAAGTCGTTGAGGCCCTTGCTCTCGGGCACGAACACCGCCGGGCGCAGCAGGGCCTTGATGTTGAGTTCGGGCGCGCGCTGCAGTTTCAGCAAGTCCTTGGCCATGAGGATGCCGAGGATGTTTTCCTTTTCCCCCTCGTAGACCGGAAAGCGCGAGTGGGCGGTGTCTATGACCAGGTGCAGCAGCTCGTCAAACGGCGAGTCGATGTTGATCAGGTCCATGCGCGGGGCCGCCACCATGACGTCACCGGCCGTCATGTCGGCCATGCGGATCACGCCTTCGAGCATTTCGCGGCTCTGGGCGCCTATGACCTCGTTGTCCTGGGCGTCCACCAGGGTTTCGATCAGCTCGTCTTTGGAGTCAGGACCGGGGTGGAGCATTTCAGCGAGCTTTTGCAAAAAGCCGCGTTTGTCTTCCGTCCTGGAAGACCTACTGGGGGGAATGTCGGACACGGGCGGTGTTCGGTAGTTGTGAAGCCGCCAAGGATAGCGCATTCCCCCGCCCGGCTTTGCCGGGTACGGGGAAATGCGCTTTGCGCTGTACCGACGCCTCCCCCGTGCCCCCTCAAAGAGGGGGTTCTATCCAGTGGAAGAAATATAAGGATTTGGATTGAAGAAACACTACATCGGCATGCGGTCGCGCCCGTCACGCACGCCGCGCCGGACTTCCTGCACGATGGCCAGCATGTCCCAGAACTGCTTGGCCTGCACCTTGAGGCGGTAGTCGGTCTGCGCGATCTGTTCCTCGACCATTTCGGTCACGCGCGAATCCAGGTCCGCCGGCGGCAGCTTGAGGTAGGCCTCGCTCTCCGAACCGTCGCGCTCAATCGTCGCGCCGGCCTTGCGCGCGATGTTGAGCATGACGGTGTTTTCGCTCAGGGCGTGGATGAACACCATGTCGACGCCCTCGTTGCGGGCATGCATGACGGCACGGTCGAACAGGCGTGCGCCGTAACGCCGGCCGCGCGCCTTGGCCAGCACCGAGACGCCAAATTCGGCGCAGCTTTTAAGGGCCGGGTCGCTTGAAAAAGCCAGGTGCGCCATGGCGATCAGCTCAAGCCTGCGGTTGTAGATGCCGAAAATCTCGTCGCGCTCGAAATCCAGCCCGCTGACATAACGCCGGATCTGCTCGTCATTGGCCGCATAACCAAAGCGCAGGTAGCGGTCATGGTCGTTGAGCGCCAGCAGGTGCGTGGTGATGCGCTCGCCGTGGCTGGGGCCGAGAGAGCGTATGGGCACCATCACCGGCACCACGTAAGGCCTGCCGGGCTCGTGCGCATGCTCCTGCGCAGGGGGTCGGAAAAACTCCTTGCTTGCGCTGAGAGAGGCTTTGAGAAATGCACTGGGCGTAACCATGCGTTCAATATAAGGGTTTTCCCTAGAATTTCCAGGCCAAGGGGCTTATCGGGCTGAAACCTGCGGCAGCCGCCTGAATTCAGCAAAAACCGCATTAAACCCAATACAGTCGGGCGTAGCAAGCTATAAAAAGCATAGCATCAAAACTCACTATTACAACTATCTGGCACCAAATGGGCGCCCGCCCCTAATTTATAAAGCCTTATTAGGCGCCCTGGGCACCCCAAAAACAAGTTTCCGGCTAAACCGGCACCGCCGTGGTCGCCTTGACCCGATCAAGCACAAAACTGGTTTTACAGTCCTGCACGCTGGGATGTTTAAGCAGGGTGTCCATGACAAAACGGCTGTAATGCGCCATGTCCTGCACCACCACGCGCAGGAAGTAATCCATCTCGCCGGTCAGGGCGGCGCATTCCACCACTTCGGGCCAGGCCTGCACACTGGCGCGAAACAAATCCATGGGGTTGCGCTTGTGGCTTTCGGTGTGTTTTTCCAGCCGCACGCTGAGGTAGGCCGTCAGGTCCAGGCCGACTTTTTCGGGTTTGACCAGCGCCACGTAGCGGTCGATCACGCCGGACTCTTCCAGCCGCTTGACCCGGCGCAGCACGGCACTCGGCGACAGGCTGACCTGCTCGGCCAATTGGTCGTAGGTTGCGCGCCCGTCAGCCTGCAAACTGCGCAGAATTTGCCTATCAAGCTTGTCGAGTGTTTCCATTCACTTGATTTTGCAGGATTACTGTGTATTACGCAAATTAACGCCTTGATTTGCATAAAAACTGACACCCTGTGCCACTAAAGTCTATAAATACATTCTGGAGACTTTTTATGAACGCCCCCCTGTCATTCGAAAATGGCGCCGCCTGGGACAACCCCATGGGTACCGACGGCTTTGAATTTATTGAATATGCCGCGCCGGACCCGAAGGCGATGGCGGAGGTGTTCCGGCAAATGGGCTTCACGCCGATTGCCCGGCATCGCCACAAAAACGTGACCCTGTACCGCCAGGGCGGCATCAACTTCATCATCAACGGCGAGCCCGACTCGTTTGCGCAGCGTTTTGCGCGCCAGCACGGCCCCAGCGTGTGTGCGATTGCCTTCCGGGTGCAGGATGCAAAAGCCGCCTATGAGCGCGCCATTTCGCTGGGTGCCTGGGGTTATGCCCACACGGCGGGCCCGGGCGAGCTGAACATCCCGGCCATCAAGGGCATTGGCGACTCCATCATTTATTTCATAGACCAGTGGCGCGGCAAGAACGGCGCGAAACCCGGCGACATCGGCAACATCGGTTTTTATGACGTGGACTTCCAGCCCCTGCCTGGTATTACCGGAGACGCGCTCAGCCCGGCCGGCAACGGCCTGACCTACATCGACCACCTGACACACAACGTGCACCGCGGCCGCATGGACGAGTGGGCCGGGTTTTACGAGCGGCTGTTCAACTTCCGCGAGATTCGCTATTTCGACATCGAAGGCCAGGTAACGGGTGTGAAAAGCAAGGCCATGACCAGCCCCTGCGGCAAGATCCGCATTCCCATCAATGAAGAAGGCAATGAAAAGGCCGGGCAGATCCAGGAGTACCTGGACAAATACCACGGCGAAGGCATACAGCACATCGCCATGGGCAGCAACGACTTGCTGGCGACGGTGGACAAGATGCGCGCCAACGGCGTCAAGCTGCTGGACACCATAGACACCTATTACGAACTGATAGATAAACGCATCCCGGGCCATGGCGAAAACGTGGCCGAGCTGAAACAGCGCAAGGTTCTGGTGGACGGCAAAAAAGGCGCGCTGCTGCTGCAGATCTTCAGCGAGAACCAGCTGGGTCCGATCTTTTTTGAATTCATACAGCGCAAGGGCGATGACGGTTTTGGCGAAGGCAACTTCAAGGCGCTGTTTGAAAGCATTGAGCTGGACCAGATGCGCCGTGGCGTACTGGAAAAGGCATGACATCCGCTACCGTTCACCCTGAGCCTGTCGGAGGGCAACTGCCAGAGGCTTCGACAAGGCCTGTCCTGAGCCCGTCGAAGGGCTCAGCCCGAACGGGCGGCGCGGCACCTGTGGTTTACGGCGCCAGCGAACGTCCGCCAAGGGGTGACTATGAGCGCAGCGGCCAGGTCAATGCCGACTACACCTGTCCGCAAAACTACGCCGCCTATACCGATGCCGACCACGACACTTACCGGCGTTTATACAAACGGCAATCGGCGCTGCTGCCGGGGCTGGCCTGTGACGAATTCATAAGCGCCCTGCCATCGCTGGGCCTTGAAGAGCGCATCCCGCGTTTTGACGACATCAACAGCCGGCTGTTCAAGGCCACCGGCTGGGAAGTCGTGGCCGTTCCCGGGCTGATTCCCGAGGTGCCGTTTTTTACCCTGCTGGCGAATCGCAAATTCCCCGTGACCGACTGGATACGCACACCGGCGGAGTTTGACTACATCGTCGAGCCGGACATCTTCCACGACCTGTTCGGCCATGTGCCGCTGCTGTTTGACCCGGTGTTTGCCGACCACATGCAGGCCTATGGCGCGGGCGGCCTGAAGGCGCACGGACTGGGTGCCTGCGAGCAGCTGTCGCGCCTGTACTGGTACACCATAGAGTTTGGCCTGATGCGGCAAAGAGGGCAGATACGCGCTTATGGCGCCGGCATCCTGAGCTCCTCGGGCGAACTGGCCTACGCCGTCCAAAGCGGCGAGCCGCAGCGCATCGCGCTGGACCTGCTGCGCACCATGCGCACACGCTACAAGATAGACAGCTACCAGCAGACCTACTTTGTGATTGACAGCTTCAAACAGCTGTTCGACATGACAGCGCCTGACTTCACGCCGCTGTATGCGCAACTCAAGACCATGGAAGAACTGTCAGCCAATGCCGTGAGCCCCGGGGACGTCGTGGTCCACGCCGGCAACTGAGGCGGGCAGGCTCACAGCCAGTTGTCGAGAACGGCCCGCGTCTTTTCCCAGTAGCCGCGCAGGCGTTCAAGCTGCTGCGCCGCGTTGACCGGCACCACACCGGTTTTTGCATGCGTTTCAAGCGCCATGCCGACGGACTGCATGGCCACCGCGCCGACATTGCCGGCCGCCCCCACCAGCGCATGGCTGGCCCATGACAGCGCCTGCGCATCATCGCTGCGGATGGCTTCGTCGATGGCGTCCAGGCGCAGCACGGCATCGGTGCGAAAAAGCGCAATCACTTCGCGTGTCATGGTCAGTGCATCGTCGTCAAACTCCTTGAACTGCGCCAGGCGCTCGAAGTCCATCAGCGCAGGCTCCTCGTCCTGGACCGCAGCAACGGCCGGGGCTGTATCCACGGCGGTTGCGTTGCCGCCCACGCCCGGCTGGTCCATCCAGCGCTCCAGTGCCAGCGTCAGGGCGGCGACATACAGCGGCTTGGTCAGGTAGTCGTTCATGCCGGCTTCCATGCAGCGCTCCCGGTCTTCCGATGCGGCGCCGGCCGTCAGGCCGATCACGGACGGCGACCTGGGGCCGAGCAGCGCGTGGATCTCCTGCGTTGCCTGCAGGCCGTTCATGCGCGGCATGTTGACGTCCATCAGCACGGCGCCAAACCGCAGGCCCGCAGCATGCGCCCGGGCAACGGCCTCGACAGCCTCCTGCCCGTCCAGCGCGGTTTGCGAGGGGTAGCCCAGCCGCGCCAGCATGGCGCAGGCCACCTTCAGGTTGACGGCGTTGTCATCGACAACCAGCACCAGGCTCTTTCCCGAGGCATCCACACCCGCGGCCTGCGGGGCCTGGGCTACCGCCTGGCTGCCGCCCTGCGCTGCGATACAGCGCGCGACGGTGTCAAACAGCTGTTTTTGCCGTATCGGCTTGAGCAAACGCGCCGCAAACAATTGCGCCGCATCCTGGCCGGGCGGCATGAAACCCGAGGTCAGCAGCACCAGCGGCACGGCAGACCACGCGGCCTTGGCCTTGATGGCCTGCGCCAGGCTGACGCCGTCCATATCCGGCATGTGCATGTCGGTGATCACCACGTCGGGCAGGCGGCCCTCCCCATGCGCAAGCGCCATCAGCTGCAGGGCCTTTTCGCCTGACTCGGCGCTGCTGACATGCATGCCCCACAGCTCCAGCTGCCGCGTGAGGACACGAATATTGGTCTCATGGTCGTCCACCACCAGGGCGCGCCGGCCCTGCAGCATGGTGGCATCCACGGCGCCCAGCATGGCAGGCAGGGTGGCCGGCTGCGCCTGCACGGTAAACCAGAAAGACGAGCCCTGGCCCGGCACGCTCTCCACGCCCATCTGCCCGCCCATCAACTCGACCAGCCGCTTGCAGATGGCCAGCCCCAGGCCGGTGCCGCCGTATTTGCGCGTGGTGGAAGTGTCGACCTGTACAAAGGCCTGGAACAAGGCGCCCAGGCGATCGGCCGGAATGCCTATGCCGGTATCGGTGACACGAAACTCCAGTGTGGCCAGCCCCGGCGTTGCGTCCGGGCCAAGACGCCGCACGTTGACGGAGACCTCGCCCTTCTCGGTAAATTTGATGGCATTGTTGACCAGGTTGATCAGCACCTGGCGCAGGCGGGTGACGTCACCCAGGATGGCCGCGGGCACCGCAAGCTGCCCGTCGGCCGCGGTTTCCGCGACATCGATGATCAGCTCCAGGCCTTTTTCGCGCGCCCTTGAGGCGGCGATGTCACAGGCCTCTTCAACAGCGCTGCGCGGGCTCAGGGGTTCCGACTCAAGGTCGAGCTTGCCCGATTCGATTTTTGAAAAATCCAGGATGTCGTTGATCACGCCAAGCAACTGGTCGCTGGACAGGCGTATGGTCTGCAGATAATCGGTTTGCTCTGCATCGAGCCGGGTTTCGGCCAGCAGGGTGCTCATGCCCAGCACGCCGTTGAGCGGCGTGCGTATTTCATGGCTCATGGTGGCCAGGAAGGCGGCCTTGGCCCTGGCCGCCTGCAGGGCTTCTTCGCGCGATGCTTCAAGTTGCGCCGTGCGCCTGGCCACGCGGGCTTCAAGTTGCTGGTTGGCCTCTTCAATGGCCTCGGTTTTGGCCGCGACCTCCTGGCGGTAGCTCTCCAGCTTTTCCGCGCTGTCATGCAAAACCTGCGAGAGCTGGCTCACCTCCAGGATGCGCGTGCCCTGCTCGATAACAGGCACCTCGCCGCGGCCCAGTTGCTCGGCAGCGAGGCTGAGGCGGCGCAGCCGTCGGCCTATCCCACGGGCAACCAGAAAGGCCACCAGGCTGCTCAGCAGGACCAGCAGGGCCATGGCGCCAAGCGACAGCCGCCACGCACGGTGTATTTCCCCGGTGAAGTCGCTCTCAGGCGCCGCCACGACCAGCGTCCAGCGCAGGCCCAGCGCCTCGCCGAACGGCCGCTGCACCATCATCAGCGCATCACCGTCCAGCGCAAGCCGCTGCAAGGTCTTGGTGCTTGCCACCGAATCCTCGCGCCGGTTGGCGCGCGCAAGCTCGACGGCGGCATAACTTTGCCGGATCGCGGCGTTGGCACTTTCCCGCGGGCTGCGGCGCACCAGTTGGCCATCGACCTTGCGAAACAGCGCGTCGCCGGCCGAACCGGCCACCAGGAAGCCGGCTTCGTCCACGATGAAGGCCGCACCCCGGGCGCTGATGCTCTGGGTTTGCAGCAGATCGGCCAGTTGCTGCAGGTACAGGTCCACGCCGAACACGCCTGCCGCGCCGCCGTCTTCGTCGTAGACAGGCTGCGACAGCGTCACATACAGCTGCGGTTTGCCGGCCACCGTCTGCAGGCTGGAAAAAGCCCGCCCCTTGGACACCATCGCCAGCTGGTACCACTGCTTGGTACGCGGCTCGAAGCTGGCGCTGCCGGTGGCTTGCGGCTGGCTGCGGTCGCCGGGATGGGCTGCCAGGAAATTGTGCAGGGGGCCGCCGTCGCGTCCCCGGATATGCAGGGCCGCGCCACCGCTGGCGCGCTCCACGCCGAAATATTCGCCGCGCTTGTTGCCCAGGTAGACGTTGGGCACATCCGCGGACTGCTGCATCAACGCGAAGGCCATGGGCTCGAACGCCGCAGGATTGCGCAACAGCCCCCGCGCAAGCTCTTTCTGCTCGGGCCTCAGCAGTTCAGGCAGCAGGCCGTTCAGGGCGTTGTGGGCCTGGCCCAGGTGCGCCTCCGTCCCGGTCTGCACGCGTGCCGCCACATTAAAAAGAATGCTGCCGGCCAGCTCTTCCGCAGCCTGCAGGCTGCCGCGCGCCATCAGCCAGCTCACCAGCACCGTCGGCACAACGGCCATCAACACCAGGCTGAGCACCAGGATGCGGCGCAGGGAAAAAACAGTTTTGGCGGGCAGTTTGGGCATGCGGCTGGGAGCTAAAGGGCCTGACTGACTGGCGGGCGGGCTGACTAGGCAGCCAGCGAAAGCAACTCTACCGCGTCCATGGGCAAGGAGCGCCCCGGCAGCGTGATCAGGGCGCGTGCGCCGATTTTGACGGCGCCGGTAATGCCCCTGAGCATGGGAACGCTGGCGACCACTGTCCAGCCTGCATTGCCGGCCTGTTTTTGCAAAAGCAGCGTGGCGTTGACCGCATCGCCTACGGGCAACACCCGGATCTCGCCATGCAGCGGGTCGCGCAGCCTGGCCAGTGCGACCGGTCCGCTGTGCAGGGCGATACCGACGTCAAAGGGCGGCAATGCGCGGTCGGGGAACTGCTGCTGCAAGTACTTCTGCACGCGTTTGGCCGCATCCACCAGCCCCAGCGCCGCGCGGGCCGCGCGCAGGCCGTGGTTGACCGACAGGGTGTCGGTGCTGTTCACAAACACGGCCAGCAGCGCCTCACCAACAAACTGCATGTGGCGGGCGCCAAAAAGATGCACGGTGTCCCCGGCGTTGTTATAGAACTTGCGCACGGTGTCGCTCAGTTCCTCGGTCGTGAGCTTTTCCGCCAGGGCGGCGTAGTTCAGCACGTCGACAAACAGGACGGTGGCGCTGGCAAATTTCTCGTCTTCATCGCCGCCTTCGGTCACCGGCCATTTTTCACTGAGTCCCGCGGCCAGCTTTTCCTCATACAGGCGCGCCAGCTGGTGCTTTTGTTCTTCCAGGGCCCAGGTCACCGCGGCGTCGACAGCGCTGGCCTGCGCCGCTGCGCGCATCTCGCGGCGGTTGAGCTGGGCCGAGGCGGCCTCGCGCAGCTCGCCGGGGCGAAAGGGTTTGGTGATGTAGTCGTCCGCGCCGCTGGTCATGCCTATGCGCATGTGCGCGCGCTCCAGCAGGGAGGTCAGCAGGATCACCGGGATTTCGGCGATGGCACGGTCGGCGCGCAAGGCCTGCAGCATCGCAAAACCGTCCATGACGGGCATCTGGATATCGCTGATCACCAGGTCGGGCTTGCGCTCCCGCACAAGTGCCAGACCATCGGCGCCATTGTCGGACGACAGGACGTCGTAACCATCTTTTTTGAGTACCGAGGCCACCAGCATGCGCGTGGCAGCATCGTCTTCCATCAACACAATCAGGGGCATTTAAAGTTTGTATTCCAGCTGGGACAAGCCGCTAGCTTACACAACTTGCGCCAGCCGGCGCCTCATACGGCCTTGTCGTCCAGCAAAGCCAGCGTGGCGTCCATGATTTGCGGCAGAAATGCCATCTGCACATGCGCCGCTCCGCGCACCAGCCGGTTGTCCGCACCGGCCAAGGTTGCCGTCGAAGCCGGAAACACGATGTTGTCGCTGCTGGAGTACCAGCAGGTAAACAGCGCGTTGCGGCCCTGCGGCATGCCCTCGTCAAGCTGCGCCTGCCAGTCTGATGCCAGGCGCATCTGGCGGCTGTTGCGGGCGTGCCCAAAACGCGCCAGCCAGGTGCCGCGGTGCGGCGTGCCTATGGTCACCACATGGTGCACACGCGCATCGGCTTTTTTGGCCTTGAGCCAGGCCCTGGCGGCCAGCCCGCCCATGCTGTGGCACACCAGCAGCGGCGGCAACCCGGTGGCCTCGGTCACCTGCCGGACGGCTGCGTCGATTTGCGGTGTGTAGTCGTCAATCGAGCCAAACAGCGGCTCCAGGTTGAGCGCCACAAAGGCGTGGCCCTGGCCCTGCAGCCGTTTGAGCCACGGTGTCCACAAACCGCGGTTGCAGAAAAATCCATGCACAAACACGACACCGCGCAGACCGGGCGTCACCGTTTGCGCTGCAGTGTTGTCGGGCACGGCGTTGGCACGAAACGGCTGGCGCCAGCAAAACACCCGGGGCGCGGTCAGGCTCTCGCCCAGCCATGCGCGAAACAACTCCCCCCAACTCGCCTGCGGTGCGGGGTCGGATTTGTTGATGCGCCTCAGCAGCAGGAATTCCAGCGCTAGAAAAGCCGTGTAGCCCAGCGCAATCACCAGGAAGCCCGAGACGGCCAGCAAGGGCGCACTGCCGTGAAAGTAAAGCAGCCAGCCGCAGGCGACGGCCACCAGCATGAGTGTGATGAATCTTTGTAGATTTGCCAGCATGAAAAAAACGTTAAAAAAAGCGCCAGGAACATCAAGGGCGCATCGCTGGGTAGCTCGGGCGCGCGGCCTGAAACCGTGGCTCAGGCCAGTTTGACATCCTGCCCCGTCAATCGTTTCGCCAGGCCCTGCGCCAGCCGGTTGACCGTGCCGTAGACCGAGAGTTGCGGATTGGCGCCTATGCTGGTCGGGAAAATGGAGCCGTCGTGAATCGACAGGTTTTCAAGTTGCCAATGCACGCCATCGGGCCGCGTCACGCCCTGTTTCTCGGTGCCCGCCAGGCCGCAGCCGCCCATCACGTGAGCGCTCACCACCTTGGTCAGCAGGGGTTTCATCGGGAGCCTGTTCACGGCATCACGCGCCTCGGACCATGAGGTGTAAGGGCGGGCCATTTCATGCAGGGGCAGGACCTGCTGCGCGCCGGCGGCAAACTGGATCTCCATCATGGACAGCAGCGCGCGGCGGCCGCCGTCCATCACGAAATCGGTCAGCGGGTAGTCAAGGACGGCGGAGTCGTCGCTGCGCAGCTTGACCTTGCCGCCGGGCGCCTGCGCATGAAAGCCGTCACGCAGCAGCGCCAGCAAGGTATGGTTGTGCGGAAAGGACTTGAGCAGCTCGTGCTGGCCTTGGCCCATGCCCGGCACGGTGGAAGCAAAAATCACCGGATGCAGTGGCGGCGCTTCCAGCTTGTAACCCATGGGCCCATCAATCGCCTGGGTGTCCATGAAGTGGTCGGAGTAAATGCTTTGCGGCGCACCGTTCCAGGCCTCGACCTTTTGTTCAAACACGGCGGAAGACATCACGACAGGATGCAGAAATGTTCTTTCACCCAGCCGGCCATGCGGATCGGGCGCGCCCGAGCGCAGCAAAACCGCCGGCGAGTTGATGGCCCCGCCGGCCAGTACATAATGTTTTGCTATTATTTTTATAGCTGACTGCGCTTGCCTTACATGGACCAGGGCACCATTTGATGTCA
This sequence comes from Pseudomonadota bacterium, assembly GCA_040388255.1. Classification (GTDB taxonomy): domain Bacteria; phylum Pseudomonadota; class Gammaproteobacteria; order Burkholderiales; family Burkholderiaceae_C; genus Polaromonas. The sequence goes on from JAZKCE010000007.1 coordinate 189,228, forward strand.
CAGAACGGCAAATCAGGGCTGTCACCTTGCCGTTTGAGAGTTCAAACTTCTCGGCGCGGGTTTCGCTCAACAACTGCGCGCCCTTGTCGAGCGCGGCAGGAATCGTGGTCACCAGCATGGACTGTTTGGCATTGGTCGGGCAGCCCATGCCGCAGGAGCCCAGGTTCCAGCAGCCTTTGACATTGCGCGAGATGGCGGCGGCGGGAATCCCCAGCTTGGCTGCCCCACGGCGCAGCAAATCGTTGTTCTCGTTGGGCGCGACCAGCCATGGCAGGATGTTCAGGCGCCGCTCGGCCTGCTCGAAATATGGCGCCAGCGCATCAACGCCGTAGTCCTTCAGGCCAAACCTGTCCTGCCAGAACTGCAGCGTGGAAGACGGCGTGCGAAAGGAACTGGTCCAGTTGACGGTGGTGGAGCCGCCCACACAGCGGCCCTGCAAAATATTGATGGCCTTGTCTTCGGTCTTGCGGGCGGCGCTTTCCTGGTACAGCGAAGGATAGGCCTCGGACTCCTTCTGGTTGAAGTCGCTGCTGCTCTTTAACGGCCCCTCCTCAATCATCACCACCTGCAACCCGGCTTTTGCCAGCAGCTCGGCCGTGATGCCGGCGCCGGCGCCGCTGCCTACGATGGCGACGTCGCAGACGATGTTGGCCGGGGCCTGGCCCAGCGCACCGCCAAAGACTTTCCAGCCGCGTTGAATGCCCTGTCGAACAGGATCCTGCAATTGACTCATGCTTTAAACAATCTTCAGATTTTCACTGGGCCGGGGTAACCCAGCAGCAGCCAGCTCGCGGGATCGGAAAAATAGGCGCCGGCCGTGATGTCATGCAGTGCCGCATAAGCCTGCTGGCGCAATGCCAGCGAGGACAAGCGCATGCCTTGCAGTGCCTGCTGAACTTCGGCAACGCTGGCCTCGGCCCAGGGCGTACCCAAACCGGCCAGCGTGCGGCGGCCCGCAGCACTGCCCAGCAAGGACAGCAGCTGCGACAACTCGTGTTGTGCATGGGGCGGCAGCGCGGTGGCCAGGACATCCACCCGGCTCAGCAAGCCATTGAGCGCAATCTCACGCGCGCCCGGCTCCGCAGGCAAGGTCTTGTCCAGCACCGCCAGCCCAACGGCGGTGAAAACCTCCCGGCCCAGTGGACTCAGCGCACCACGCCGCAGCCCGGGCTCCAGCAAAGCCGCCGCACCACCCGCGACAAACAGCACCGCCGTCGAGGCCAGGCCCAGCGTGAGAAGGGTTCTTCTTTGCATCGCTTGAGTTTCGCATGGGGACCTTGAGTTTCAATAGAGCTCCATACCTAGATAAACTCCGGGTTTGTATGGACGCATCTGCACAACAAATTCATGACGCGCTGCAGGCCGTTTCCCGGCTGCGGCAAGCACATGCGGACAATCCGCCGCTGGCGCGCGCGGGCGCCGAGATCAAGCGTTTCCAGGCACGCCGCTTCCAGGCCAGCTATGCCGACCTGCTGCACAGCCCGCGCTATAAAACGGCCGCAACCTTCTTCCTGCACGAGCTCTACAGCGACAAGGATTACGCCGAGCGCGACCAGCAGTTTGCCCGCATTGCCAGCACCATCGCCAAGCTTTTTCCGCAGGCCGTTGTCAACACGGCGGCGGCGCTGGCCGAGGTGCATGCGCTGACCGAGCGCCTGGACGACCTGATGGCGCAGCAATGGCTGGAGTCTGCCGCGGCCCAGCCGGCCATGACGGCCACGGCGCGCTACATCCAGTGCTGGCGGCAGGTGGCCGACGCTGCGGCGCGGCGCAGGCAGCTGGAAGTGGTGCTGGTGCTGGGGCAGGAGTTGAACCGGCTGACACGCAAACCCGGCCTGCGTACCCTGCTCAGGATGATGCGTGCGCCTGCGGCGGCGGCGGGACTGAGCTCGCTCCAGGCTTTTCTGGAGGCCGGCTTCGACGCATTTGCAAACATGCGCGGCGCCGATGAGTTCTTGAAGTTGATTGAGCAGCGCGAGACCGAATGGATACGCGCCCTTTTTGAAGACGCGCCTGTCACCTGCGAGACCAAAATCCTTCATTTGCTCGCAGCGGACGCCGCCGCTTAGCGCAGCATCAGGGCAAGCCCCATACAGATTTCCCGGCAGGGCTTACACAATGGCCGGCAAGGAGTGTGTATGAACAGGTATTGGCTCAAGAGTTATCCCGAGGGTGTTGCCCACGATATAGATACGGGGCAGTTTCACTCGCTCAACCAGTTACTGGAGGACTCTTTCAAGAAGAACGCCGCCAAGCCCTTTTCGGTCTGCATGGACCGCTGGATGTCTTACGGGCAGCTTGACGAGTTGTCCTCCGCGCTGGGGGCATGGCTGCAGAACCTGGGGCTTGAGCCGGGCGCCCGCGTAGCCATCATGCTGCCCAACGTGCCGCAGTTTGCAGTGACCATGGCGGCGATCTTGCGCGCCGGCTACACCTGCGTGAACGTCAACCCGCTGTACACCGCGCGCGAACTGGAGCACCAGCTCAAGGACTCGGGTGCCAGCGCCATTGTGATTCTGGAGAACTTCGCCGGCACGCTGGCCGAAGTGATAACGCGGACACCGGTGAAAAACGTGGTCATGGCGTCCATGGGGGACTTGCTGGGTTTCTGGTACGGCAGCTGGATCACCTTTGCCGTCCGCCACCTCGCCAAGCTGGTGCCCGCCTACAAGCTGCCCCTGGGCGATGGCCGTGTGGTCACGCCGTTCAACCGGGCCCTTGCGGAGGGCGCACGCCTCAAGCTCAAGCCCGCGCAAAGCAACCTGGACTCGATCGCCTTCCTGCAGTACACAGGCGGCACAACGGGTTTGTCCAAAGGCGCGGTGCTCACGCATCGCAACATCGTGGCGGCGGTCCTGCAGGCCGAAGCCTGGTTTACACCCGCTTTGAAGCGGGTTGGGGATGTCAGCAAGACCAACAATATCGCGGCGCTGCCGCTTTATCACATCTTTGCGCTCACACTCTGTTTGTTGAACATACGCTGGGGCGCACACCTGACGCTGATCCCCAATCCGCGCGACTTCGGCAAGTTCATTGCGGTTCTGAAGAAGCGTCCCTTCCACATGCTGCCGGCGGTCAACACCCTGTTCAACGCCCTGCTGCAACATCCCCAATTCAAAACGGTTGATTTTTCCAGCCTGTGCGTCTCGCAGGCCGGTGGCATGGCCGCCTCCGAAGGCACGGCCAAACACTGGCTGCAGGTGACGGGCAGTGCCATGATAGAAGGCTGGGGCATGAGCGAGACCTGCGCCATCGGCACCAACAACCCGGTCACCAACAGGCAGTTCACGGGCACCATCGGCCTGCCGCTGCCGGGTATTGAAATAGCCATCAAGGACGACAACGGCGCCTCGCTGGCCCCGGGAGAGTCCGGCGAGATCTGCATCAAGGGCCCCCAGGTGATGACGGGCTACTATAAGCAGCCGGCTGAAAATGAAAAGGCGTTTACCAGCGACGGCTTCATGCGGACCGGCGATATAGGCATCATGGATGAGCAAGGGTATACAAAGATCATTGACCGCAAAAAAGACATGATCATTGTGTCCGGCTTCAATGTGTTCCCCAATGAGCTCGAAAATATCATTTCCCTGTGCCCCGGCGTCGTGGAGTGCGCGGCGATCGGCGTTGCAGATGCAAGCCAGGGAGAGGCCATCAAGGTTTTCATTGTCAAAAATGATCCGACGCTGACCGAAGATGATGTGAGCGCCTATTGCAAGCAGCATTTCACCGGCTACAAACGCCCCAAATATATTGAATTCCGTGATGACCTACCAAAAACCAATGTCGGAAAAATCCTCAGGCGCGAGTTGCGTACCCCGGCTTAAAGGCCTTGCCCTGCGGGCGCCGGAATGACGGTGCCGCTTTTACCCGCCGGCCTGCATGTTTTCGAGCGCGGATGGCTATCGGCAAACAATATCCTGTTCACCGATGGCGATCAAAGCCTGCTGGTCGACAGCGGTTATTGCAGCCACGCGGCGCAAACACTGTCGCTGGTGGAGTCAGTCCTGGGCACAAGACCGCTCGATCTGCTGATCAACACCCACTTGCACAGCGACCATTGCGGCGGCAACGCAGCCTTGCAGGGCCGTTATCCTGCGCTAGAGACACTCATTCCGCCAGGCCAGGCCGCGCATGTCGCCGACTGGGACCCTGTCGCCCTCACCTATTTGCCCACCGGCCAATCCTGCCCCCGCTTCTCCTTTTCCAAAACATTGCAGCCGGGCACCCATATGCAGTTCGGTTCGACCGCCTGGGAGATACATGCTGCAGCCGGGCACGACCCGCATTCACTTGTTTTTTTTGAACCCGGCAACAGGGTCCTGATTTCGGCTGACGCCTTATGGGAAAACGGTTTTGGCGTGGTGTTCCCCGAGCTTGAGGGGGACAGCGCATTTGCCGATGTGGCCGCAACACTGGACCTGATTGAGCGCCTGGCCCCGAAGACAGTCATACCCGGGCATGGATGTGTGTTTGCCTACACACCCGAGGTTCTCGCCACGGCAAGGCAACGCCTGAATGCATTTGTCAAAAATCCGCTCAGGCATGTACAACATGCGGCAAAGGTTCTGCTCAAATTCAAGCTGCTCGAAGTACAAAGACAACCCTTTGATGACTTCTCAAAATGGGCGTTGGCAACCCCTTACTTTGTACTGATACAGCAAAGGTTTTTTGCGGGAACGCCCGCGCCAGCATGGATATCGCAGCTGTGCGATGAACTCGTGAAGGCCGGTGCTGCGGAGCGTGATGGGGCGTACATCTGCAATACCTGAACAGGTCTGGATGAAAAGCAAAAAGCCCGCACGGATCTTTTGGATCCATGCGGGCTTTTATTCTTGAGTGTTTCATCTCAAACAACGGGGCAGGCGATGCGCATCAAAATGGATCGCCCAAAAACAAACCCCCCGCTTGAAACTACAAGCGGGGGGATTGTCATTGTAAGAGCCTGACGATGT
>JAZKCE010000008.1:0-7068 GCA_040388255.1 Pseudomonadota bacterium
CGCCCATACCGGCGATCAGGGTCTGGCCGGACTCTTCGTCGGTCTTGACGCGGAACGATGGATCTTCAGCAGCCAGGCGCTGCAGGGCAATGCCCATCTTTTCCTGGTCGGCCTTGGTCTTGGGCTCGACGGCCTGCGTAATCACAGGCTCAGGGAAAATCATGCGTTCCAGAATGATGGGCGAGCCGACGTCGGCCAGCGTTTCGCCGGTCGTCACGTCTTTCAGGCCCACGCAGGCAGCGATGTCGCCAGCGCGGATTTCATCGACTTCCACGCGGTCATTCGCCATCATCTGGACGATACGGCCGATACGCTCTTTCTTGCCCTTGACCGAGTTGAACACCGTGTCACCCTTGCTCAACACGCCGGAGTAGACGCGCACAAAGGTCAACTGACCCACAAACGGGTCGGTCATGAGCTTGAATGCCAGCGCAGAAAATTTCTCGCTGTCATCGGCCTTGCGGGTGGTTGGCTGCTCGTCTTCATCCGTGCCGGTCACATCCGGAATATCCACAGGCGAAGGCAGGTAGTCGATCACGGCATCCAGCATGCGCTGAACGCCCTTGTTCTTGAAAGCCGTGCCGCACAGCATGGGGTGGATTTCAGTTGCGATCGTGCGGGTACGCAGGCCGAACTTGATTTCCTCTTCGGTGAGGCTGCCCTCTTCGAGGTACTTCGTCATCAGTTCGTCAGAGGCTTCGGCCGCAGACTCAACCATCTTCTCGCGCCATTCCTTGGCCAGCTCAACCAGCTCGGCAGGGATCTCGGCGTAGTCAAACTTCATGCCCTGCGAAGCCTCGTCCCACAGGATGGCCTTCATCTTCAGCAGGTCGACGACGCCCTTAAAGCCTTCTTCGGCGCCAATGGGAATCACCACGGGCACAGGGTTGGCCTTCAGGCGCAGCTTCATCTGGTCATAGACCTTGAAAAAGTTGGCACCGGTACGGTCCATCTTGTTCACAAAGGCCAGGCGCGGCACTTTGTACTTGTTGGCCTGGCGCCAGACGGTTTCCGACTGGGGCTGCACGCCACCCACGGCGCAATACACCATGCAAGCGCCGTCAAGCACGCGCATGGAACGTTCGACCTCAATCGTGAAGTCAACGTGGCCCGGGGTGTCGATGATGTTGAAGCGGTGTTCCGGATAGGACAGGTCCATGCCCTTCCAGAAGCAGGTCACGGCAGCCGAAGTGATCGTGATGCCGCGCTCCTGCTCCTGCTCCATCCAGTCCATGGTCGCCGCGCCATCGTGCACTTCGCCGATCTTGTGGTTCACGCCGGTATAAAAAAGGATACGTTCAGTCGTCGTGGTTTTACCAGCGTCGATGTGGGCCGAGATACCGATATTGCGGTAGCGCTCGATGGGGGTCTTGCGAGCCATGGTGAGTCCTTGAGTGGTCTTGTTGCTTGGGGTGTCCGGCCGCACAGGATTAGCAAGCAGGCCGACAAATTGTGGCCGCCTCAATCAACACAAGGCTGCAGACAAAATTGCCGGCAGCCTTGCACCTGTGTCGAGACAGCGCTCTTGTTTTTTAGAAACGGAAGTGGCTGAATGCCTTGTTGGCTTCGGCCATGCGGTGCACTTCGTCACGCTTTTTCATGGCGCCGCCACGGCCTTCGGTCGCTTCCATCAACTCATTGGCCAGACGCAAGGACATGGATTTCTCACCACGCTTCTTGGCGGCTTCCTTGAGCCAGCGCATGGCCAAAGCCATACGGCGGACAGGACGCACCTCAACCGGCACCTGGTAGTTGGCACCACCAACGCGGCGGGATTTCACCTCAACCATGGGCTTGATGTTGCCGATGGCCATGTGGAAAGCCTCGAGCGGGTCTTTGCCGGGGTTCTTTTTCTCGATAAAGTCGAGCGCGCCATAAATGATGCGCTCTGCGACGGCCTTTTTGCCGCCTTGCATGATCACGTTCATGAACTTGGCGAGATCGACATCGCCAAATTTTGGATCTGGAAGAATTTCACGTTTAGGGACTTCGCGACGACGTGGCATTTTTTCACCTCTTTGCTTCAGTTGGCACTGCTTTTTGCAGCACCGCGAGAGTTATCAAACCCTCACTTACTCGACCGGCACAACTATTTGCACTTGGGTCACTTCGCTCAAAACATCTGCCCGATGAGTTAAGCACCTGTTTTTGAAGGCACCATCACAAACTACTGTGACAACTTCTTCTGGCTCGAACCGTAAAGCCCGGGCCGGTTTGGCTTATTTGGCCTTTGGCTTTTTCGCACCGTACTTGGAGCGCGACTGCTTGCGGTCTTTCACGCCTTGCAGATCGAGCGAACCACGGACGATGTGGTAACGCACACCGGGCAAGTCCTTGACACGACCGCCGCGAACCAGCACGACGCTGTGTTCCTGCAGGTTGTGGCCTTCACCGCCGATGTAGGAGATGATTTCAAACCCGTTGGTCAGGCGCACTTTGGCGACTTTACGCAGAGCGGAGTTTGGCTTTTTAGGCGTCGTGGTGTACACACGGGTGCACACACCGCGGCGCTGCGGAGAGTTTTCCATCGCAGGGCTCTTGGACTTGATCTTTTCGACCTCGCGCCCCTGACGGACTAGCTGATTAATGGTTGGCATTTAAAAACGTCCCTAAACGTTTGATAACTAACAAGATAACGTGAAAACAGATGTCTCTCTGGAAATCCAGAAAAGCCTTCTAGTGTAGCAGTTCATGTCCCGGGCCGCAAATCTGGCGCGACAGCCGGTACAAAACCACCCCAAAACAGGCTTTTCTGGCCTGAAATCCGGCGTTATTTGATCCAGAGCCTGACGGCGTCCCAGGCGCGGCCCAGGATGCCCGCCTCTTCGACGGCTTCCAGCGCCACCAGCGGCACTTCCGCCACGACGGCCGGGTTGTCGCCCGAGGTCACCTTCAGGCTGCCTATGCGCTGGCCCCGGCCGAAAGGCGCCACCAGCGGATCAGGCCTGGCCACCTGGGTCTTGAGTTTGGGCGCACTGCCGGCAGGCACGGCAACCACAATCGGCTGGAACTGCCCGAGCTTGACGGTGGAGGCCTTGCCCTTCCAGACGCTGGGGGACACCACGGCCTGGCCGCCGTCGAACAGCTTGACGGCCTCAAAGGCGGTGTAACCCCAGTTCAACAGCTTTTGCGACTCGTTGGCGCGCGCACTGTCACTGGCCGTGCCGAGCACAATCGCCAGCAGACGGCGGCCGCCCGGCGCGCCGTTGGCGCCCAGATTGGGGAAATCCCGCTTGGCCGTGGCAATGATGCAGTAGCCGGCGGCCTCGGTGTGGCCGGTTTTGAGGCCGTCCACCGTGGGGTCGCGAAACAGCAGGGTGTTGCGGTTGGTGTCATTCGCGGCGGGCGTGCCGGGATAACGGTATTTCTTGATCGCCGAATAACCGATGTAGTCGGGGAAATCCGTCATCAGGCGGGTCGCCAGGATGCTCAGGTCACGCGCCGTGGTGGTGTGGCCGGCCTCGGTCAGGCCTTCGGGATTTTTATAGCTGGTGGACTTCATGCCCAGGGCCTTGGCCTGCTCGTTCATGAGCTGGACAAAGTGTTCTACGGTGCCTCCCACGCCTTCGGCCAGCGCCATGGTGGCGTCATTGCCCGATTGCACCACCATGCCCTTGATCAGGTCTTCCACCGGCACCTGCATCTTGGGGTCTATGAACATGCGCGAACCCGGCATTTTCCAGGCACGCTCGCTGACGCCAAAGGTCTGCTTGAGGTCGATTTTTTTGGCCTTGAGCGCGTCAAACACCAGGTATTCCGTCATCAGCTTGGTCAGCGACGCGGGCTCTACCGGGGAGTCAATGTCCTTGGCCGCCAGAATCTGGTTGGCCGTCACATCCAGCAGCAAGTAGGAACGCGCCGCAATTTCGGGCGCTTGCGGCGCCTGGGCTTGCGCCGGGGACGAAACGGTAAGGGAGGTGGCGAGGGAGAGGGCAAACAGCAGGCCGGAAAGGCCTTTTTTTGCCTGGGCAAAACAATACATTGATAACGGTCCGGTAACTCAGGGAAGGGTGGAAGACAGGTGGCGGACCACCAGATTTTTCAGCAGGGGCAATTGTCCATGAAAGAAATGGCCGCCTCCGGGCACAACCGTAACAGGAAGTGCCTGCGGCCCGGCCCAGTCCAGCACCGCCGCAAGCGCCACGGTATCGTCCTGCTCGCCATGCACCACCAAAGTTTTGAGGTGTGCCGCCGCATCAATGGGCGCGGCAGCGGAGCGGCTGACACTGGTGCCGACCAGCACCAGCTTTTCGATGTTGCGGGACGGGTTCAGGCGCTCGAACGCGTGTGTGGTCACAAAAGCGCCGAAAGAAAAGCCCGCCAGGCACAACGGACCCTGCGGCGCGCTGCCGGCCACCACGGCCAGCATGTCGTCCAGCTCACCGCGGCCTTCATCGTGCACACCCGCCGTGCCGCCCACGCCGCGAAAGTTGAAACGCACGGCCGTCCAGCCGCTTTGCGTGAAGGCGCGCGCCAGCGTCTGCACCACCTTGTTGTCCAGCGTGCCGCCAAACAGTGGGTGCGGATGGGCAATCACCGCGACGCCCTTGGCCGCGCCGGCACCGCCCGCCGGCTGGTCAACCGCGACCTCGATCGCGCCCGCAGCGCCCTGGATCACTGATTTTTGTGTTTGGGAGTTCAATGCCGGGCTTTCAGAAAATCAAATTTCGCTATCAAAATCATAGCTTGTTGCGCTTATGGAGCGGCGTCCAGAGGTCAAAATGAGGTAAAAATCGGCTGGCCCAGGCAGCTTTTTAGCCGTTTCAGGCATGGCCGCCAGGCTCAGCGGCCCAGATGGGCGGGCGTCAAAAGCCGCTCCACCACTTTGCCGTTCTTCAGGTGCGACTCGACAATTTCGTCGATATCGCTCGCGTCCACATAGCTGTACCAGACCGCTTCGGGGTAGACCACGGCGACCGGCCCGGCGGCGCAGCGATCCAGGCAGCCGGCCTTGTTGACCCTCACCTTGCCCGGTCCGGCCAGCCCGGCCGCCTTAACCTGGGATTTGCAACGGTCAAAACCTTCCTGTGCGCGGTGGTCGGCGCAGCAGTCCTCGCCGCCCTTGCGCTGGTTCAGGCAGAAAAAAATATGGCGTTCGTAATAGGAGCCAGCGGGCGCAGTGTCTGGGGTTTGGGGTGCGGTCATGAGCGGATTTTACGTTTTAGCTGTCAAGCGGCTGCGGGGGCTCGCGGCGGGAAAGCCTGGCCAGCACATACAACAGCGCCGCATAAGGCCAGAGCCAGCCCAGCCACTGGACCAGGCCATGAAACCGGATAAAACGCCCCTGCTCCCAGGTCTGCAGGGTTTGCGCGAAGTAAGCGCTCGCAGGCGCCTGGTTGAGCAGGCTGAGGTGAATCGCCAGCGCCAGCAGGCTGAAAGCCGCCGCGCCGCGGCGCCGCACCGGCAACAGCAGCAAAGCCAGGGCGGCGGCAAAACCAAGCCCGACGCGCACCGGCAGATCCAGCCAGGCCCAGGCATGGTCGGGCCCGTAACTCAGCGCAGCGGACAGCGCCGATGCCGCAATGCCGGTTGCCAGCATCACCACAAAAAACACCGCGCGCTGCCTGACGGTACGGATCACGCAATAGCCCAGCAGGCAAGGAATCAGCGCGCCCAAAGCCACGCACAGCAGTTCAGCACCGGGCACCAGCGGCTGGAGCTCGATGTCGCGCACCGGCAGCCAGTTGAGAAAAGGGGTGTCAGCCAGCGCTTCTGCCAAGGTCATTTCCAGCCGCTCCAGCACCTGGCCCAGGCCCATGGGTACCGATGCCGGGAACAGCAGGGCCACCGGCCAGAGCAGCAGCAGGACCAGCGCCCCGCGCGCATCCTGCGCCAGCCAGCGCGCGCGAAAACGGCTCCAGTGGTCTATCACCCCGGTTTTTTCAAGCAGCCAGGCGACACAGCCGCCAGTCCAGGCGCCGGCAATGTTCAGCGCCAGGTCGACGTTGGAGGGAACCCGCGAAGGCAAATAACTTTGCAGGGCTTCCATGCACAGCGACAAGAGCGCGCTGCCGAGCACCGCCACGCTGACCGCCCACTTGACACGCCGGCTGCGCAGGGCCGCCAGCGCCAGCAGAAAACCCACGGGCGCATAACCCAGCAGGTTGACGCCGACATCAAAGCCCGTCCAGTACTTGGGTAAAGGTGCCGCCAGAAACCTGAACGGCGAGATGCCCTGGTCACGCCAGTCGGCAAAGGGGTAGAGGCTGGCATAGACCACCAGGCAGATGATCACCAGCGCCAGCGGCCATGAAGCAGTTTTCACACCCCTATCGTTCTCACTACGCTGCGCTTCGTGTAGTTCCTTTTCCCCTTGCAGGGGACGACGCATCACGCCCGGCAAAGCCGGTTCGTCCGCGTCTGCTGGTGAAGGCGGTGGGGACACGCTGGCGGCCTTATGGTGGCTAGAACGGCTTGACCACGACCAGGATGACGGCCGCTAATAACAGCAGCACCGGCACCTCGTTAAACCAACGAAACCACTTGTGGCTGCGCGTATTCCGGTTGGCGACAAATTTCGCCAGCAGGCGGCCGCAGGCATGGTGGTAACCCATCACCAGCAACACCACAAAAAGCTTGGCATGCATCCAGCCATTGCCCGGGCCGCGCCCTATGCCATAACCGAGGTACAGCCACAGGCCGAAGACCAGCGCGGGCACGGCCAGCAGGGTGGTGAAACGCAGCAGCTTGCGCGCCATCAGGAGCAGGCGCTCACGCTCGGCAACACTTTCCGGCGGCACCATGGCCAGGTTCACAAAAATGCGCGGCAGGTAAAACAAGCCAGCAAACCAGCTGGCAACAAAAACAATATGAAGTGATTTGACCCAGAGCATCGCGGTAGTTTAGTCCCGGCACCTGAGGCGATGTGCATATAGGGACTTCAGAAATTCGTCTGGCGGGATGAAGTGCAAGGCGCGAGGCGCACAGCAACCGGAATGTACTCAGGTACATGAGGATTGCGAGCACCGCGCAACGCGGCAATTCGCCCGCCAGGCGGATTTATGACGGTGTCCAGGATCGAGTAGGGTGAGGGGTTGCCCCCTCAGCCCTCTCACACCACCGCACGTG
>JAZKCE010000009.1:0-211114 GCA_040388255.1 Pseudomonadota bacterium
CCAGCCTCGACAAAAACGTGATCTTCACGAACGTCGGCCTGACCGATGACGGCGACATCTGGTGGGAAGGCATGGAAAAAGACGGCCCTGTGCCATCGCACCTGATCGACTGGCAGGGCAAGGACTGGACCCCGCAGATCGCCAGGGAAACCGGCGCCAAGGCCGCCCACCCGAACGCACGTTTCACCGTCTCCGCCATCAACAACCCGGCACTGGACAGCGCCTGGGACGATCCCAAGGGCGTGGTGATTGACGCCTTTATCTTTGGTGGCCGCCGCTCGACCACCGTGCCGCTGGTCACCGAAGCCAGAGACTGGGTGGAAGGTGTCTACATGGCCGCGACCATGGGTTCGGAAACCACGGCTGCCGCCACCGGCCAGGCCGGCATCGTGCGCCGCGACCCGTTCGCCATGCTGCCCTTCACCGGCTACAACATGAGCGACTACTTCCAGCACTGGCTGGACATGGGCGAAAAGCTCGCGGCCACAGGCGCCAAACTGCCAAAAATCTACACCACCAACTGGTTCCGCAAGGGCGAGGACGGCAAGTTTGTCTGGCCCGGCTACGGCGAGAACATGCGCGTTCTCAAGTGGATGATTGACCGCCTCGAAGGCAGCGCCAAGGGTGCCGAGAACGTGTTCGGCGTCAGCCCGTCCTACGAAGAACTCAACTGGACCGGCCTGGACTTCAGCGCTGAGCAGTTCAAGACGGTCACCAGCATCGACAAAGCCGCCTGGCTCAAGGAGCTGGAGTTGCATGCCGAGCTGTTCAAGCAGCTGGAGCACCACCTGCCCAAAGCCCTGACCGACACCAAGGCCGCCATCGAAAAACGCCTGGCGGCTTGATAAGCCGCTGCGACCGGGTGCTGCAAAACAGCGCCCGGCCCAAGCCCGGATAAGGGCCAGAACGCAAAAAAGCCACCTGACGAGGTGGCTTTTTTATGGCTGGATGTACTGCCGCCTGGAAGTGCGGCATACCCGAGCTCAGAGCTTCAGATGTAATTGCGCTGGTAAGCACGCAGTATTGAACTGCCGGCCTTGACCACCGTAGCGGCGGGTGTCGTGGCAGCCACAGTCTCTGCCTGCGCACCTTCGTTGCGGGTCATGGCCACCTGCAGGTCGGCCATCACACGGGCGTCCGACCTGGCGATGGCCCACATCCGTTCGTCAGCGCGGGCATCTGCCAGGGCGCTCGACCAGCCGTCCAGGCCGGCCTTCATGCGTGCAACGATGTTGCGTGCGGTGCCGGCAAAAGATGCCAGGACGGCGAAGGCCACGGCCCAGACCGCGATCCACATCACCAGCAGGTGGCCTTCGGTGACGCTGTCCATCACCTGGTAGGCCACCACCATGACGGCGGCGGCAATGGCGGAAAGCAGCAGCGTGGCCAGGCCGCGCGTGCCGGAAAACCCACGACGCAGCTGCTGCGCGGCACCAATAGCCGACTCAACACGTGCGACGCCTGGGTGCTGGTTTGAATAGTCGAGATGTACGAAGCTGGTCATGATGGTTCCCCTTTATTGGCGTTACCCGTTGGAACAATCTCAGCGGGTAGAGGTATATTAGGGTTATTACTAATGTTGTTCAACTTTATCTTTGTGATGTTAGACATTCATAATGGTGATGAATTGAGGTAAATTCGGGTTTAAAACTGACCGCAAGGCTGCTGCACCATGAATTCCCCACCCAATTTCCGCACCCTGGACCTGAACCTGCTGCGCGTTTTTGACGAGGTCATGGCCGAGCGCAGCCTGACGCGGGCGGCGCGCAACCTGTCGCTGACCCAGCCCGCCGTCAGCAATGCGCTGCGCCGCCTGCGCGAGACCCTGGGCGACGAGCTGGTGCAGCGCAGCGGCCAGGGCATGGCGCCCACGCAGCGCGCCATCACCATCTGGCCGGCCGTGCGCGAAGCCCTGCAGCGCCTGCAGGAGTCGCTGGTGCCCAGCACCTTTGTCTCGGCCGAGGCCAACTCCACCTTTGTGCTGGCCATGGCTGACGCCACCGCGGCCGAGCTGATTCCCGGCCTGATCGACATTCTTGAAAACGAGGCGCCCGGTGTGTCCATGCGCATCGTGCCGCTGACCACACGTGACCCGCGCCGCCTGCTGGATGAAGAGGCCTGCGACCTGGCGATAGGTTATTTCCCCTCGGTATTGGCCGACCTGACGGCCCACGCCCAAAGCGGCGAGCCCATGCCGTTTTTGTTCCACCGGCTGTACGACGGGGAATATGTCTGCGTGATGCGCAAGCACCATCCGCTGGCCAGCGGCCCGCTCACCCTCAACCGGTTTTGCGCGGCGCGCCACATGCTGGTGAGTTTTTCCGGCCGGGCTTATGGGTTTATTGACGAATCGCTGGCCTCGCTGGGCCGCAAACGGCAGGTGGTGCTGACGGTCAACCAGTTTTTCACCGCCGGCCGTGTGGTCGCCAACTCCAACCTGCTGACCGTGTTGCCGCGCCACTTTGTGCGCGTGACCGGCATTGCCGAGCAGCTGGTGCTCAGGCCGCTACCTTTTGACGTGGCGCCTGTGCATGTCGATGCAGTCTGGCACCGGCGCTCCGAGCAGCAAAGCGCCCATATGTGGCTCAGGCAGGCCGTCAACCGCGCGGCTGAAAAGGCCTTTGCCACCTGATTTTTAACAGCGCAAGCAAGCCTTGTCTTTGCCCGCGACCGGGCACCCTGCACGGCAGGGCGCGACTTTTTTAGCGGACGACGCTGAGGTAGGCAAACGCCGCGCTGCGCAGTTCCTGCGCCTGCTGCGGGTTGCGGCCGGCACCGGCTTCGGCGCGTTCCATGAGGTTTTGGGCCACGCCTTGGCCATCGTTGCTGCCTGCCACGGGGGCAAAAGGCATCCAACGGACGATTTGGGCAAACAGGCTGTTCATATAAAGGTCGCCACGTAGGCGCTTGAAAGTTGCGATAGTTCAAGATTAAGGGTTTTCCCTAGTAATTCAAACCTAATAAGCGCCAAAACCCATGCAAAACCTGCATGCCAGGGACAGGCGCGGGGCATGGCCCGGGGTTTGCGCGGTGGCCGGCAGTGCCCCGAAACCGCTATGCTTGCCGCATGTCCCAGCCCGCCGACCCTTCTGCGCCACTGCCTGCGGCCGGCCTGCCGGGTGAGGCGCTGCTGCGGCAGATTGCGGCCAATATCGACGCCATGCTCTGGGCCTGGGACCCGCAAAACCAGCGCGTCAGCTATACCAACCCGGCTTTTGAGCAGTTTTGGGGCCTGTCCGCGGAGTCGCTGGCAGGCGATCCCTTGCAGTGGCTGGCCCAGGTTGATGCCGCCGACCGCGAGCGTGTGCGCTCACTGCAAACCAGCGCCACCGCGCACAAGGAGGACTACCGCGTCAAGCGGCCCAACGGCGAGACGGCGCGCCTTAGCCAGCGCGCCTTGCCCATGCACAGCCCGTCGGGGCAACTGCTGCGCATCATCCACCTGGCCAGCAACGTCACCTCGCAGGTGGCCACCTCCAAACAGTTGCGCGTGGAGATCGACAGACGCACCGACTCCGAGGCCAAATACCGTGCTGTGGTTGAAAACGTCAGCGAGGGCATCCTCGTCACCGCCAATGGCCGCATCCTGTATGCCAATCCCAAGGCGCTGGAATTCACCGCCATCGACGAGGAAACCGCCAAATCCAGGCCCTTCACCGAATTCATCTACCCGGACGACCGCGCCATGGTGCTGGACAACCACCTGCGGCGCATGCGCGGCGAGGCGGTTCCCGAGCACTACCAGTTCCGCGTCCAGCATGGCGACAGCCCTGTCCGCTGGCTGGAGATCAGTGGCGTGGTGTTTGAATGGCAGGGCGCGCCGGCCACGCTCAATTTCCTGAGCGACGTCACGCTCAAGCGCCAGGCCGAGCAGGACATGCTCAAGGCGCTGGCGCATGAACGCGAGCTGTCGGAGCTCAAGTCGCGCTTTGTGGCCGTGGCTTCGCATGAGTTCCGCACGCCGCTGGCGGCCATCCTGTCGTCGGTGGAACTGCTCGATGCCTACGGCCCGGACTTTCCGGCCGGGGAGCGCCGCGAGCTGCTGGAGCAGATCAAGACCGCCGTGGCACGCATGAGCGGCATGGTCGAGCAGGTCCTGCTGGGCAGCCGGCTGGAGCTGGGCACCTTCAGGTTCGAGGCCGCGCCGCTGCTGCTGCCCGACTGGCTGGTGCAGGTGATGGCCGAGCTTGAACGCGGCAACCGCCAGGCCGAACGCATTTCGCTGACCTGCGACGGGCTGGACACGCCGCGCATGGCGGACCAGCAGCTGCTGCGCCACGTGGTGCTCAACCTGCTGAACAACGCACTTAAATACTCGGACCCGGACACGCCGGTCCAGTTCGAAGTGTCAGGCGTGGGCGAGTACCTGCACATGCGCATCAGCGACCGGGGCATAGGCATTCCGGAGGCCGATCTGCCGCACCTGTTCGGCAGCTTTCACCGCGGCAGCAACGTCGGCCACATCTCGGGCACCGGCATAGGCCTGCACATCGTCAAGGAATGTGTGGACCTGCACCAGGGCACGATTGAGGTAAGCAGCCAGCCAGGGCAGGGCGCGACCTTTACCGCGCGGCTGCGCGCGCCGCTGGCCTGAGGCCTGCGTGTATCCGGCGCAGCAGGGCCGATGGGACCGACCGCCTCTTCTTTTTGGATGACGCCTGTGTTACCGATGTCACACCATGCCGTCGGGAATTCACCACAAAACCCCGACTGCAGTCTTTACGTTTTCGATACTGCGCCATTTAATAACTCCTGGCCGCAACCGGGAAATTTTCAACCGTGTTCCGGCAAGCCCGGGGCTGCCAGCAAGTCCGACGTTCAACGCTTCCAAGGATAAAGACCATGAAAAGAATTCTGATCGCCACGGCACTGCTCGCAGCGTCGTCGGCATTTGCGCAAACGGCTGCGCCCGCATCGTTTTATCTCGGCCTGGACGGCACCTACCTCAACCTGAAGGTCCCGGTTGACTCGCCTCCAGGCGGTTTCAACGGACGTTATGACCTGAAGAACAACACCGGCGCCCTCCGCCTCTTTGGTGGCTACCAGTTCACCCCCAACTGGGCCGTAGAGTTGGGTTACCTTTCTTCGGGCAGTTTTTCCATGAGCCAGAGTGATCAATTTGGCACCGTCCAGTCCGACATGAAAATCAGCGGCCTGGAGTTGAGCGGCGTGTACAAATTCACCCAGGGCGTACCTGGCCTGTTCCTCAAGGCGGGCGTGACCCAGTTCAAGGTCAAAGGCTCGTCGCGCGACACGGCAACGGGTACGGGCGTTGTGACCACGGAAAACGAGTCGATATCAGGCAACGGCGCCCTGTTCGGGCTGGGTTACGAAACCACGCTTTCCGGCAACATCAGCGGCCGCATCGGCTTTACCCGTTACCAGAGAGTTGCCGGCGAAAGCGACGCGAACGTCAACGCGGTTTACCTGGGTTTCAAGTACAACTTCTAGGCCTGCCCGGGCAGGACACGACGCTTGCCTGGTGTACATGCAGCGCGCTATTCGCTCTTTTTTTGATAGCTGACTACGCACGTACCTTGCTGGCTACAGCCACTATTCGCTTGTATAAAGCGCTTCTTCAGTCCTCAATGACAAATTGTGGGTTCCAGGCTACTTCCCACAAATGCCCGTCCAGGTCCTGGAAATAACCGGCGTAGCCGCCCCAGTTTTTGTGTTGCGCCGCCTTGACGATTGTTGCTCCGGCGCGGCCGGCCTGTGCCATCACCGCATCGACTTCCTGCCGCGAGTTCACGTTGTGGGCCAACGCAAAATCCGCCGCGCTGCACCCGCGCTCTGATGGCGCCAGGCCGGTGTCGTGCGCCAAGCTGGCGCGCGGCCAGAGCGCCAGCTTGAGGCCGGACTGCAGCTCTATAAAAACCACCGCGCCGTGTTCAAACTCCTGGCCGATGATGCCCGGCGTGGCCAGGCCCAGGCCATCGCGGTAAAAGGCCAGCGACTTTTCCAGGTCGTCGACGCCCAGGGTGATCAGGGTGATGCGTGCTTTCATGGCGGCTGGCTCCTTCCATCGTTCAAATGATGTGCGGCTTCTTTATCGCACAATCAGCGGGTGAACATCCAGCTTATCTCCGACCTGCACCTTGAATCCCACCCCCACTTCAGCGTGCAGCCTGCGCCCGGCGCCGACCTGCTGGTGCTTGCGGGCGATGTGGGCTCCTACCAGAACGGCTCCCTGCTGGGCAGCCTGAACATCCCCGACTTCGGGCTCTCGCGCTTTTCACCGTTGCCGGTCGCGCAAGGCGGCGCGGGCTGGCCCACGCCGGTGTTTTTCCTGCCCGGCAACCACGAATACGACGGCCTGGATTTTGACGCAACACACATCCGCCTGCGCGAGACCTGCGAGCGGCTGGGCATGGTCTGGCTGGAGCGTGAAGTGGTGCTTTTGCAAGGCGTGCGTTTTGTCGGCTGTACGCTGTGGACGGATTTTGACGCGCTCACCGCGCAGCAGGCGCTGGCCGGTAAAGTCACGCTTGCGGAACAACTCAAGGAACGCGCAAAGGCTTTCCGGGCGGCAAACTTTTACCTCAAAAGTTACCACGCCTTGCGCAACGGCGAGCCCATGCTGGCCGAAGCGATGCGTGAAGAAGGCCTGAAAAGCCAGGCCTGGTTGCGCCAGGCACTGGCCGTGCCGTTTGAGGGCACGACCGTGGTCATCACACACTTTGCGCCCAGCCTGCTGAGCGCCGACCCGCGCTATGGCCTGGTGCCCGGCACGGCCGGCTTTTGCAATGCGCTGGACGAGCTGTTGCCGCTGGCCGATGTCTGGATGCACGGCCACCTGCACTGCGCCATCGACTATGTGTCGCAGGGCTGCCGCGTGGTGGCGAATCCGCTGGGTTACCTGCAAAAGGGTGAACAGGCCGCGTTCAAGCCGGACAGCTGCATCACGGTTTAGGGTGCGCGGCCGGCCTTGCGGGTAAAGGACTTGTAAAGACCGGCTTTGACAATCACGCCCTGAACGAAACTTTGACCGGCGCGGCAGACTCTATCCCTGATACCGCGAAACGAATTGTTCCAATTTTTTGATTGCTGCAAGCGGGCTCGCGGGAGTATCTTGCATATATCTTGCATGCGGTGGTGTTTACAGGGATTTGCACCGCCCATGACAGACTGGAGAGCGCCATGAAGATCAACATGAACAGCACATCACCCTACGTCTTTGCCTGGCTGGCCGCTGCGGCGCTGGCCCTGGCTTTCGCGCTGGCGTCGCCCAACGAGTCCAGCGTCATGGGCCAGCTGCCCGCGTTCATGTCGCAAACCCTGGCGCGCCAGCCGGTAGCCGTGCCGGGCGGCCTGCCCTCTGACCGGACCCTCGCGCTGATCACTTTCGGGCGCGGCCAGCGGGCCCAGGCGGACAGCTGGATTCAGGGTCTGAACCTGAACAACGACACCAGCATTGCCTGGATGCGCATGCCCGTGGTGAATGACCCGGGCACGCCGACCGGCCGCAGCGCCGTGGAGAACAAACTGCTGCAGCACTACCCGGCCGACACCGAGCGCGCCAGGATGGTGCCCATTTTTACCAACCGCGCCGACTTTGTGCGTTCCGCCGGCCTGAACGGCACCGACCAGAGTTATGCAGTGGTGCTCAATCGCCGCGGCGAGGTGCTGGCCCGGGTCGAGGGCAAGTTTGATCCCGCCAAAGCGCAAACCCTGCGCGAGACACTGCAGGCGCACGGCCTGTAGAACCCCGGGGCCTGGCCTGCATTAAAACTTCACCGCGCCCAGCGTGAAGAAAAACGTGGTGCCCTGGCCCGGCACGGAGTCGGCCCAGACCCGGCCGCCGTGGCGCAGGATGATGCGCTGCACCGTCGTCAGGCCTATGCCGGACCCGGCAAATTCGGACGGTGAATGCAGGCGATGGAAAGCCTCAAAAAGCTTTTCTGCATAGGCCATGTCAAACCCGGCGCCCTTGTCGCGCACAAAATAAACCGTTTCCTGCGCGCTGCTGATTTCATGACCGAAGGTGATCTCGGTGCGCTCCTTGCCGGCGCTGAACTTCCAGGCGTTGCCCAGCAAATTGTCCAGCACCTGCCTGAGCAGGCGCGGGTCCCCCTGCGCGACCAGGCCGGGCTCGACCTGCACCAGCGCCGACCTGCCGGGTTCGCGCTCCTGGTAGCCGTCCAGCAGGGCGACGGCCATGGCGCTCAGGTCCGCCGGCTCCCACTGCAGCGTGGAGCGCGAGATCTGCGCCAGCGACAGCATGGCGTCTATCAGGTCGCCCATCTGCGTGACCCCGGCGCGTATGCGCTTGAGGTAATGCTGGCTGCGCTCGGCATGCGCGCCGGTGTCCGCCTTGGCCAGGCTTTTTTCGAGCAGGTTGCTGAAGCCGTCTACGGTGCTCAGCGGTGTGCGCAGGTCGTGGGAGACCGAATAGGAAAACGACTCCAGCTGCTTGTTGGCAAACTCCAGCTGCACCGTGCGCCGCTGCACACGCTCCTCCAGGCTGGCGTTGAGTTTCAGGATTTCTTCGCGTGCGCGTTTGCGCTCGCGGATATCGGTATTGATGCCCAGCACGCCGTTGACCCGGCCCTGCTCGTCGCGCACCACCGTCCAGCGCGCCTCTACCCACACCGCTGAGCCGTCACGCGCCAGCTGCTCCAGCTCGCCGTTCCAGTCGCCGTCGTTCGCCAGGGTCTGCTGCATGGCGTCGGCCAGCACCTGCGGATGCCGGTACATGCGGTCTTCCATGGTGTTGCCCAACACCTCCGTAGCGGTCCAGCCGTACATGCGTTCGGCGCCCTTGTTCCAGTAACGCAGCGTGCGGTCCAGGTTGCGCACCATGATCGCGTCCTGCGCCCGGTCCAGCAACGAGGCCTGTTCCTGCACCTTGAGGGCCGCCAGCCGCGTGGCGTCCTGGCTGCGGCGGCGCTCCTGCCGTGCGCGCAGGCTGCCGATGCCAAACGCCAGGTTGTCGGCCAGCTCCTGCAAAAGCCCGATCTCATCGTCGAGAAAATGCTGCGCCTCCCCGGAGTACAGGCACAACACGCCGAAGCTGCGCTGCCCGTCACGCAAGGGCAGGCACAGGGCGCTGCGGTAGCCACGCTGCAGGGCCGCATCCTGCCAGTGGAACTGTGCGCCGGCCTGGCTGATGTCGCCGCTTTGCTGGGGCAGCCCACTGCGTATGGCCAGGCCGGCCGGACCCTGGCCTATCGTCTTATCGTCACTCCAGCTCAGGTGTATCCCCGCCAGGTAACCCGCTTCCACACCGGCATGGGCCATGGGCCGTATGCTGTGCAGCTCGTCATTCTGCACGTAGCCGACCCAGGCCATGCGGTAGTCGCCGACCTCCACTGCCACTCGGCAGACTTCCGCCAGCAGGTGCGCCTCGTCATCCATGCGGTTGATCGCAATGCTGGAGCGGCTGAGCATCTGCAGCGCGCGGTTGGTGCTGGCCAGCCGCAGATCGATCAGCTTGCGGTCGGTGATGTCGCGCGCCGTGCCCACGACGCGCTCAAGCTCCCCGGCTGCATCAAGCACCCCGCAGGCGTTGTCGCGTATCCACCGGGTCTGGCCATCGGCGGCCACAATGCGGTACTCCACATCGGACACCCCGCCCACACGGGTGATCGCATCGGCCTGCACCGGTATGTGCCGGTCCTCCGGCAGCACTGCATCGAGGTAAGACCCCGGGTCGGCGTACAGGCTCTGGCAACTGCGGCCCCAGATCTTCTCGTAATAGGGACTGACATAGACGATGCGGCCGGTCTTGCCGTCCCGGTTGTAAAACACGTCCTGGATGTTTTCCGCAAGCTCGCGAAAGCGCGCTTCACTGCCCACGAGAGCCACCTCCGCGCGTGCGCGCTCCAGGGCGATGCTGGCCAGGCGGCTCGCTGTGCCGATCAGCTCCATGTCCCCGGCGTCCGGCTTGCCGGGCGTGCGATGGTAGATGGCAAACGTTGCCAACACCTCCCCGTCCGTCGACAGGACCGGCGTGGCCCAGCAGGCCTTCAGGCCATCGGCCTCGGCAACATCGATAAAGTCGCGCATCAAGGGGTCCGTGGCAAAGTCCTCGACGATCACCGGCTGCTTGCGAAAGGCTGCCGTACCGCATGCGCCAACCCCTTCCGCGACCGCAAGACCGTCAATCTGCCGAACAGTACTCTCGGGCAGGCCCACCGCTGCACCATGGTGCAGCTTGCCGTCTTTCACCAAAAGAATGGAGCAAAGGCTGCCGGGGGAGTGAGCTTCAATCAAGCGCACAATGGCCTCCAGCGACTGTGAGAGCGGTGCGCCGCGCGCCATACGCGCCAGCACCTCGCGCTGGTCGCGGACGAAATCTTCAGCGGCCTTCAGATCCGTGATATCGACAAACAGCCCCACGCCGCCCACAAGCTGCTTGTCCTTGTTCAAGAGTGGCCGGGCACTGAGCCGCAAAATCCTGTCCTCATGGTCAGGCCTGCGGCTCAGCACGTCAAAATTGCTCACGCTGACACCGCGCAAAGCCTGCGTCAGGGGTCGCTCAGCCATCGGGTAGGCTGTTTTGCCGTCCAGCGTCAGCATCTCCTGGGTAAGACGCCATTCGTCGAGCGTCGAACCTTCCGGGCGGGGGCCAAGGCGCCCCTCCATGGTCGCGTTACAAAGCAGGAGGTGTCCGTCCTTGTCGGTAACAAGCACGCCGTCGCTCATGCTGTCGATGATCAGATTGAGCAGGGTGCGCTCGTCCTCCACTTTGCGCAGGGTGACGCCCAGTTCGGCCTGGCGCGCCTGCAACGATTCAGCCATGTGGTTGAAAGACTGGCCGATGATGCCGAGTTCGCCATGGTCCGTGGTCCCAAACGCGACCCGCGCTGCCAGATTGCCGCGCGCGACTTCACTGGACTGCCACAAGATCGCATTTGCGGGCCGGACAACCAGGCGCCCGCCTACCCACCAGGCCGCAACCGCAGCGAAAACCGTCACGCCCAGCACGGCAAAAATATTCAGCAGAAAGGCCTGTTGCGGACCCGCCATGACGGCATCACGCGGCACGCTGACGGTGACAAACAGCCCGTTGCCGGGGTCGCCGACCGGTGCGTAGGCATACATCCTCCTGATGCCGCCGGCATCGAGCGCTTCACGCATGCCTGCGTGCCCGGCCGTGGCAGCCTGCAGCACCACGCCGTCACCCTCGCGTTTACCCTGCATGCCCATGGCGGGGGGGTAAGCCGCAAGCACGGTTCCAGACCGGTCAATCATCCGGCGCTGCGCACCATCAAACAAGGGATCGGCCTCAAGGGCTTTGGCCACAAAGTCGAGATCCACCGCGGCAAACGCCACGCCGTTGAGAACACCGTCCGAGCCGTAGACCGGCGTGCCCAAGCTCAATACAGGCCGGCCACTGGCGCGTCCCACGCTGTATTCGCCGACCGAAAACCTGTGCGTGGCCAGCACCCGTTTGAAATAGAACCGGTCCCCGGCCACAAGATCAGCGTCAGCGTCGGTATTCAGCGCATGGCAGGCCACTTTGCCGTCCAGGCCCACCACGCCAAGGTTGGCGTAGCGCGAATCCTGGGACCGCAGGTTTTTGAGATAGGGCGCGCACAGACTTATGCGCGGATCCTTGATCGACGGACTACTCGCGATGTCGTTGAGCAGTTGGGCAACGCGCCCGATGAGGCGCTCCTGCTGATCCGCGGTCGTCAGGGCGTCGGACTGCAGGCGCGCCGTCGCCAGCGACACCGCAACGTCCCGGGTTTTCTCCACCGAGAGGACGACCAGGGCAACCACGGGCACCAGGGCGGTGAGTACCAGCAGGACAAGACGAAAACGAAGTCCTCCCCATCTCAGCATCTGATCTCCTCGCAAATTGCACTGCGCTGCAGTGTCATGCACGTATTGTGCACCCCAGTTTACGCAGGCCGCGACTTGCATGGGACGGCTCCCGGGAGCTGTCAGCGTTGAAATTGAAAGCAGTTTGCGGCAAACTTTGCGCCAACAACAAGGAGTCCGGGGTGTTGGCATGAAAGTCCTGGTTTTGGGCGCAGGCATTATCGGCGTGAGCACCGCCTGGCATTTGCTTGAGCGCGGCCACGAGGTCACCGTGGTGGAGCGCCAGCCGGACGCCGCGCTGGAAACCAGCTTTGCCAACGCGGCGCAGATCTCCGTCAGTTATTGCGAACCCTGGGCCAACCGCGATGCGCCGCTCAAGGCCCTCAAGTGGATGTTCCGCAACGACGCGCCGCTGCTGTTCCGTCCACGGTTTGACCTGCAGCAATGGCGCTGGGGCCTGCAGTTCCTGGCGCAGTGCAACGATGCGGCGTTCGAACGCAATCTGCAGCAGCTGGTGGCGCTGGGCGCCTACAGCCATGCCGCGCTGAAGGATGTGGTCAGGGCCACCGGCATTGAATTCAACCGGCTGGAGCGCGGCATTGCGCACTACTTCACCGACCAGAAATCGTTCGACAGCGCAGGCGACGCGGCCGCGCTGATGCGCCGCTACGGCGTGGAACGCCGGGTCGTGAGCCGGGACGAGCTCCTGAAGATAGAACCCGCATTCAGCGCGTTCGCGCAGCGCATCGTCGGCGGCACCTACACCGCCAGCGACGAAAGCGGCGATGCGCGTCTGTTCACCCAGGCGCTGGCCCAACGCTGTGCCAGCCGGGGCGCCACATTTTTATACGGCCACGACGTCATGCGCCTTGAGACGGCCGGCGGCGCTATCGAATCGATAGCTGTTCGCGCACGCAGCACGCCAGCCAGGAGCACAAAAGACCTTGAATTAAAAGCCGATGCGGTGGTCGTGGCCTGCGGCGCCTTCAGCGCGCCGCTGCTGCGCACGGTGGGCGTGGACCTGCCGATTTACCCCGGCAAGGGCTACAGCGCCACCTTCAAACTGCTCAAGCCCGAACTGGCCCCTTACGTCAGCACGATTGACGACGAAGTCAAATGCGCGATGAGCCGGCTCGGCGACCACTTGCGGGTGGCCGGCACGATTGAAGTCGGCGGCTATGACCTGTCGCTGGACACGCCACTGGCCAGGGCGCGCTGCCGCATGCTGGCCAGGCGCATCGAAGAAGTGCTGCCCGGCGTCTGCGACACGCGACTGGAGGAAGAAGGCGGCACACCCAACTTCTGGGCCGGCCTGCGCCCCGCCACGCCGACCAACATTCCCTATATCGGCCAGACCAGGGTGCGCAAACTCTGGGTCAATGCCGGCCACGGCACCCTGGGCTGGACGCATGGCGCGGGCTCGGGCAAGGCGATTGCCGAACTCATCAGTGGTGAAAAACCGGCCATGGCTTTTGGGTTTTACGGCACGGCACACTGATCCAGCATCTGCTGCGCCACGGCGCCCAAGGCCTCACGCAGGCCAGCAGTTTTTTGCGATCGGCCGGCAGTTACTTATGTGTATTTGAATGGCGACACTTTTGGCCTTGTTTGTGCAATTTATCAACAGTAATCGCAATTAGGCATCTTAAAGCAACATGATTGACTGCAGATAGTCGCAAAAACTTACACTTCCAGCCGCCTCCGGCGAGCTTTTGAAAGCGTGGGCTCTGTAAAAGGCGTATTCTTTGTTGCAGTGCAGCATTTTTGCGCTGGATAGGAGCCCCATGTCGAAATCGTATACCCGCAAATCATTGAGCCAGACCCTGCTCAGAGCCACCCAGATGACGGGCATGGGTCGGCTTCTGGACGCAACACGCCTGATCCAGCATGCGCTTCTGGGCCTGGGCGTGAATACCGCAAAAAAACGCGCGGCCAGTCCAGAACCGCAGCGCCAGCCGCCCAGGGCTGCCGCCGGGAACGCAGCCCCCGGGCCAGTGTCCGCGCCAGTATCAACCCCGTCGCGCCAGGAGCCAGCAGCCCCACGGACGCCAAAGGCGCCGACATTTAGCGAAGACACCTTTGTGTTTGACGGCGAGCCCTACCCTTACCGGCTCTACATCCCGGCCGCACCGGACAGCGCCGCCGCATCCAGCCAGGCTCCCATGCCGCTGGTCGTGCTGCTGCACGGCTGTAAACAAAACGCGCAGGACTTTGCGCGCGGCACGGCCATGAACGCGCTGGCCGATGAGCACCAATGCATGGTGCTTTACCCCGAACAGATTGCAAAGTCCAACAGCCAGCGCTGCTGGAACTGGTTCGAACCCGGTCACCAGCAGCTGGACCAGGGCGAGCCCGGCATGATCGCCGCGCTGACGCGGCATGTGCTGGCCGGCGACTACAAGGGCCGGCAGGCCGACCCGGCGCGGGTCTATGTGGCAGGACTGTCCGCAGGCGGCGCCATGGCCGCCGTGGTGGCCGGCCTGTACCCCGGCATTTTTGCCGCGGTAGGCGTGCATTCCGGCCTGCCCTCAGGCGCGGCGCAAGACCTGCTGTCCGCCTTTGGCGCCATGCGGCGCGGCGCCAAGGGCCAGGCCACCCCGGCCATGCCCACCATCGTGTTTCACGGCAGCGCCGACCGGACCGTGCACCCCGACAACGGCGAACACATCAGCGATGCCGCCCTCGCGGCGCTCAGGGCATCCGGCCTGGCGCTGGTGAAAAGCCGCAGCACCGTGGGCGCCGCCACCGAGCAAGGCAGCACAGAACGCGTGGTTTACCGCGCAGCCGATGGGCCATCGTATGTGGAACACTGGCGCGTGGACGCCGGTCCGCATGCCTGGTCAGGCGGCGATGCGGCGGGTTCGTACACCGACCCGGACGGGCCTTCGGCTTCGGCGGCGATGCTGGCGTTTTTCCTGCAGCACAAACGCCAGGCTACGGCCGCGCGCAACTGAGCGGCAGCATGTCCCACGGGTGCCCCTCAGGCAGGGTCCGGAATGCCATCGCTAGCCGCCAGGAAACATTGCAAAGTAGGGTTTTGCCTCCTCGACCACACGCGCAAAGGACGGCCTTTTCATCAGCCTGTCCAGGTAGGCCGCCGTGTTGGGATAGGCATCGCCCAAAGGCATGACCAGGTTGGCATAAAACAGCGCAGGCGCGGCGGCGCAATCGGCCATGCTGAAGGTCTCGCCGGTGGCCCAGGTGCGTGTTGCCATCTTCTGCTCGATCAGGCTGCAAGCCGTTTGCAGAACGCCTTTGGCATGCTCCACGCCGAAGGCGTCACCCTGGCCTGCGGGCCTGAGCTTGTTGGTGACGATTTTTTGCATGGGCACATCGACATACAAATCGTAGAAGCGGTCTTCAAGCCGTGTCTGCCAGGCCAGGTCGGCACCAACCGGCACAAGCGACACCTTGCCCGGATAGTGCTGCGCGAGGTACTCGATGATGATGCTGGACTCGGGGACCAGCATGCCGCGCGCTGCATCGGCCAGCACCGGGAACTTGCCTATGGGCCATATCTTGAGGAAGGCATTGCGCGAGGTCTCCTCGCCAAGGTCAACAAGCGCAGGCTCAAACGGCGTGGCGTTTTCATAGAGGGCGGTGAGGACCTTCTGGCAGAAGGAGGACAGCGGGTGGAAATAGAGTTTGAGGGACATGTGACAAAAGCTCCGTGTTTGGGATGTTTTTGAATTCACTATGATTTTGATAGCTGACCGCGCGCTCCGCTGCACGATCACAGGCCAGTTTGATGCATGAAAGTCGGCTTCCGACAGTCAGCAGCCGTTTTTGAGCATCAAATCGTACTGAAACCCAATATCTGCGCGCGTAGTCAGCTACAAAATCAATAGCGCCTGGCATTCACCTTAAAAAAGGGTGATGTCCCTATACGACGAACAAGCCGGCCCCAACCCGACACGCCAATCCGTTTATTTGCGTAAAAGCGTGCCGTCTATGGCCGCGCCTTGCGCTGCTTGTCGAACTTGTGCCAGTAGCTGAACTCGCTTTCATGCACCTCGATGTCCACCTCGGCCACCCGCGCCTGCAGCCGCTCCTGCGTGTCGGCCACGCCCTTGTTGTAAATACTCGGGCCTATCTCTTCAAGAAAAAAGCCCAGCAACGCGCCGGCGGTGACGTTGCCGATTTTTTCTTCCATGTTCAGCAGAAAGTAGCGCTCTATCGAAGCAATGGCTTCCTTCCTGGCTTCTTTGGACAGTTCTATGCTCATGCTCGGTCTCTGTGTCCGGCTGGTGTTTCCGGTGTTTCATTTGTCATCGCAAAGGCCTGGCACGGCTTGCCGGCCAGGATCAACCAGTATCGCCCAGATGAACGCTGCGGTGATGGATTCAAGCCCGCGCGGCAGCGTGCCGCTGTGCACATTGCCAGCCCAGTTCGGCCAGCGGGCCTGCCTTGCGGCCGGTTTCCACCGCATCTGCGGCGGCGGCATTGCCGTCGGCTGCACGCTGCGCAATGCCATTCAGGATGGCGGCCATGCGGAACAGGTTGTAGGCAAGGTAAAAATCCCAATTCTCGGCTGCGGCGCGTCCAGTGGCGGCGGCGTACATCCGGACGTACTCGGCCTCGCTGGGAATGCCGAGCGCGGCCAGGTCCAGCCCGCCAATTCCCCGCCAGAGCGACGGCGGAATGTGCCAGCTCATGCACTGATAGGAGAAATCGGCCAGCGGGTGCCCCAGCGTCGACAACTCCCAGTCCAGCACACCGATGACGCGCGGCTCACTGGGGTGGAACACCAGGTTGTCGAGCCGGTAGTCACCATGCACCAGTGTGGTCTCGTCGCCGGCCGGAATGTGCTCAGGCAGCCAGTCCATGAGCTGCTGCATGGCGTCGTTGACCGGTAGCGTTGACTCGCGGCACTGGCGGGACCAGCGCGCGATCTGGCGAGCGAAATAGTTGCCGGGCTTGCCATAACTTTCCAGGCCGACGGTTTTGTAGTCCACGCGGTGCAAGGCGGCAATGACGCGGTTCATCTCGCGGTAAATCGCACCGCGTTCGGCGGGCTCCATGCCAGGCAGCGACTGGTCCACCAGCACGCGTCCGTCAAGAAACTCCATCAGGTAAAAAGGTGTGCCGACGATCTGTTCGTCCTCGCAATAGGCAAGCATCCGGGGCACAGGGACGTCGGTGCCTTGCAGGGCGCTCATGACCCGGTACTCGCGGTCAATGGCATGTGCGGAGGCCACGAGCTGCCCTGGCGGCTTCTTGCGCAACACATAGCTGCGGCTGCCCGCCGTGATGCGAAAGGTCGGGTTGGACTGCCCGCCGGACAGTGCGGAAATGCCGATGGCTTCGCTGCCACACAGACCCTGGGTGCGCAGGTACCGGGTCAGGGGCTCAAGGGGCAGCAACGCACTCATGCTGCCCCTTGTCCTGCGGCTGCAGCCTTCTCGGCCTGGTGCACCAGCTTGCGCGCCATGCTCCAGCGGTGCACTTCGCTTGGGCCGTCGTAGATGCGAAAAGCACGCATGTCGGTGAAGATTCGCATCACAGCCGTCTCACCCGTCACGCCCTGCCCGCCCAGCATCTGTACGCAGCGGTCCACGACGCGCCACTCGGCTTCCGAGCACACGACTTTGGCGCGGCTCGATTCGAAGTTGCATTTTTCACCTTGATCCAGCATCCATGCCGTGTGCCAGATGTGCAGGCGTGCGGTGTGCAGATCCATGTCGTTGTCGGCCAGCATGAAGCCAACGCCTTCATGTTCGGCCAGTGGTTTGCCGAAGGCCTGACGGCGGCGGGTGTATTCAAGGGCAATGTCATGCGCGCGGCGGGCCTGGCCTAGCCAGCGCATGCAGTGCGTCAGGCGCGCCGGTGCCAAACGGACCTGGGCGTAGCGAAAGCCCTTGCCCACTTCGCCCAGCACGTCGGCGGCAGGAATGCGCAGATTGGTAAAACGCAGCACGCCGTGACCGCCGGTAAAGCAGGCGTCCATGGCATCCATGTTGCGCTCCAGCGTGATGCCGGGGCGGTCCATGTCGGTGAGGAACATGGTGGCCGAGCCATCTTCCATGCGCGCCATCACGATGGCGTAGTCCGAGCCCTCCGCGCCGGTGATGAACCACTTGAGGCCGTTGATGACGTAATCGTCACCATCGCGCACAGCGCTGGTCGCCAGCATCGAGGGATCGGCCCCCGCTCCCGGCGATGGCTCGGTCATGGCAAAACACGAGCGTGTCTTTCCGGCAACCTGGGGGCGCAGCCAGCGCTCCTTCTGTTCGTGCGTGGCCACCTCTTCCATGAGGTGGATATTGCCTTCGTCGGGTGCGTGAATATTAAGCGCCGTGGGGCCCAGCCGCGAGTAGCCGGCCTCTTCGAAAACCACAGCTTTTGCGACATGGCTCAGACCGAGGCCGCCCATATCGCGCGAAGCATGGGGGGTGAGCAGGCCGGCGGCGCGGGCGCGCTCAACCAGTTCGCGGCGCAACGATTCATCGGGGCCGTGACGGGACTCGCGCGCATCGTTTTCGAGAGGGATGACCTGCTCTGCAATAAAGCGTCGCGTGCGATCACGCAGTTCGCAGATGTCCGGTGTAAGGGTGAAATTCATGGCGGCTCTCTCCGTTGTTGCCCGTAATCATTGGAAAAGATTTGTTTTTACATTAAATTCAAGCTGCCACGTTCCAGCGCTCCATCCGCAGGCCCGGTATTGTGGTTTGTGGCGGCCTGGACTTTGTGCTGTGCCAGAAGCATTACGCTTGACGATGCACGAATTGCGCGGCCCGGCCAATGACCTGGTCGACTTCGGTGAGCACCGCGCCGTAGGCCAGGAAGCCATGCGTGACGCCCGGCACCTCCATCGCCTCCATCTCGTTGCCGGCAGCCCGGAGGGAAGATGCCATCTCCCACGTCTGGTCGCGAAGAATGTCGATCTCCGCGGCGACGAGAAATGTGGGTGGCAGGCCGGATAGATCGCCCGTTGGATTGAGCTGGAAGGCGTACCGCCGATCCAGGAGTGCGCCACCCGCATCCATCTTCTGGTCCAGGCACTGGCCAATATACGCGTGCAGATAACGCTGGTGGGCGGCAATGGACAGGCCATAGCGGCCATCACCATAGGTCGCCATGCTGGAGCCAGAAAGCGAATCGGTGTAGACGCCATAGAACAGAAGCAGCGCGTCCGGCAGCGTCGCTTCAATGTCCGCAGCGTGGCGGTCACGCAAATACATGGCCGCGCCCAGCGCCAGGTTGGCGCCGGCCGAATCGCCCGCAACAACGACCCTGGCCCCCGGATGATCGCGGGCAGCCTGTTCGATCGCGGCGACACAGTCACTCAGGCCCGCAGGAAATGGCTGCTCGGGCGCCAGCGCGTAGTCAATTGACCAGGCGACGCATTGCAGCGCATGGGCCAGTCGCCGGACGATCGCCTCATGGGTACGCGAGGACCCGACGCACCAGCCGCCCCCATGCAGGTAGACCAGGACCCGATTGGCTTCGCACTGCCCTGGTCGAACCTCCTGCATGTCGATTGACCGGCCTGCGGCCGGGAAACTTCGCAAGGAGACGTCGCAAGCTGGACCGTCATTGAGCCACGGCTCGCGTTCAGCCAGCAGTTGCGCACGGGCCTGCGGGAACGGCACCTCGTAGCGGCTCGGCTGGCCGGCGCGGGCCTGGGCCAACCGTGACAGCAGCGCCGCCATGTCGGCATTTGGCAGCGGCGGCTGCGACGTCCTCGAAGGATCAGGCAACAACGAACTCCTCAAGCCAGGTCCTGGCTCTAAGCCTTCCACGCCACCGCATCGACCTCAACCAGCCACTGCGGCTTGGCCAACGCCTGCACGATAAGCACGGTGGACGCCGGTCGCGCATCGCCGAGGTATTCGGCCCGGATCGCAGCATAAGCGGCCATGTCGCCTGGCCGCACCAAAAAATGATTCACTTTGACCAAATCAGCAACAGTCATGCCCGCGTGCTCCAGCACAGCGAGCAGATTGCTCCAGGCCACTTTGGTCTGCTGAGCAAAGTCATCAGGCAAGGAGCCGTCGGGCGCAATGCCCACCTGACCGGCAATATGCAGCCAGCGGCCGCCGCCCGGGGCCGACACGCCGTTGCAATAAGCGCCGGCTGGCGCTGCGATCGTGGTGGGGTTGTGTTTGAGCATGGTCATTGGATACCGTCCTGAACAAAAAATGAAAAATGGATCAGTCGTCACCGACGATCGCATGCGCATCGCGAAACAATGCACTTTGCGGATCAGCGAGTACGTCGAGGATGTCGAAATGGGTACAGCCCGGCACCACCTGCACCTGGGCTGCGCAAGCCTGACTGCGCAGGTGTTCGGCATAGTCGATCGACTGGCTTCGAAAACCATCCGTCTCGGCACCGCCAACAGCCAGCAGGTGGCGCGTCGCACGGTCGGCGTCTCGCCACCTGGGACTCATGGCGCGCGCTTCTTGTGGATCAAGATGTATGTCGGCATTCACGCTGGTATGTCGCAAGGGCTCAAGGTCATAGAGGCCGCTCACACCCACAAAGCCGGCGGCGTGCCAGCCCTGGGGTCCATCCAGCACACAGGCACCAAGATGCGCGCCGGCAGAATGGCCTGCCACCACTATCCGTTCCGCGTCGACACCGAGTTCTTGCGTGTTGTCGCGCAGCCACTCCATTGCCTGGCCCACTTGCACGGCGATGCCGCTGACGCTTAGTTGTGGCGCAAGTTCATAGCCGATAAACGCCGTATGAACACCCCTGTCCAGCCATGGCTTGGCCAAAAACGTGAAGATCCCACGCTCAAGCGCACGCCAATAACCACCGTGAATAAATACGAACAGCGGCGCACGATCTGACAGCGGTTTCATGGCGGGCAGAAAATCGAGCAGGCAAGCCGGCGAGTCACCATAGCGCATCGTGCGAAAGCCGCTCACGGACGCTCGCAACTCAGCGCTGGCGCGGGCTTGTCGCTCATAGATCCTGCCCCGTTCGGGGTGGCGCTTGCGCAGGCTGTATTCCCGCTCCAGCACGGGGTCCACCGGCAGCAGCGATACGGTTTTTGCGGAATCACATGCCAAGGTAGGCCTCCCGCACGCGGTCGTCGTCCCGCAGGGCCGAGGCTTGCCCCGACAAAGCGATAACGCCGCTTTCCATCACATGGCCGAAGTCCGCGTGCGCCAGCGTGATGCTCGCGTTTTGCTCGGACACCAGAATCGTCAGGCCATCGCGCTGCAGCTGCTTCAGTGCGGCGAACACCTGCTCCACGATGACTGGCGCGAGACCCATCGAAGGCTCGTCAAGTGCCAGGAAGCGCGGCCCCGACATGAGCGCCCGGCCAATCGCCAGCATTTGCTGCTCACCACCCGACAGGGTGCCAGCGATCTGCTGGAGCCGCTCCTTCAAGCGCGGAAATGTAGCGAGTACAAACTCAAGCCGCTCGCTCAGATCGCCCTTGCGTCGCGGAAACAAGGCGGTGAAAGCGCCCATTTGCAGGTTATCGCTCACGCTCATGGGGCCGAAAACCCGTCGCCCCTCAGGGACCAGCGCGAGCCCCCTGGAGACGACACGGGCCGCGGGCAGCCGCGATATGTCTTCGCCCTCGAAGGTGATGCTTCCGCGCACCGGCCTCAACAAACCCGACAAGGCCTTCATGGTGGTCGACTTGCCTGCCCCGTTGGCGCCTATCAACGCATGGAAGGAGCCGCGCTCAACCGCGATCGAAACGTTGTGCAGCACATCGGAGGCACCATAGCCTGCACAGAGTCCATTTATATCAAGCATGCACAGCCTCACCGCCCAGGTAGGCACGAATCACCTCGGGATTTCGCGCGACGTCTGCCGGCTTTCCTTCAGCCAGGCGCTTGCCGTAGTTGATCACCAGGATGTCGGCACATGCGCTCATCACAACCCGCATGTTGTGCTCCACGAGCACAATGGTTACCCCGTCGGCATTGATGGCCCGGATCACCTTCAGGATGCGGTTCTGGTCCTCCAGAGGAACACCGGCGATTGGCTCGTCAAGTAACAGGACCCGCGGTTTTGCGGCCATCGCCCGGGCGATCTCAAGCAATTTGGCATCGGCAAATCCCAGATCCGCCGCAAGATCCCCGGCGCGCGTTTCCAGTCCAAGCAAGGCCAGGAGCCGGTAAGCCTCGGCCTCATACACACGTTCCTCGGCGCCGCCCAATCCGAACATGCCGGACAGCCACCCGGCAGACATCCGTGGATGCGCACCCACCATCACATTCTCAAGCACGCTCATCTGGGGAAACAGCTGCAGGTTCTGAAAGGTACGCGACAGACCAAGGGCCGCGCGCTGGTGCGGACGCAGGGCCGTGATGTCAGTGCCATCAAGCATGATGTTTCCGCTGGTCGGTGGCGTAATGCCAGAGATGGCGTTGAACAAAGTCGTTTTGCCGGCACCGTTGGGGCCAATAATGCCCTTGATGGTGCCGGGCGCCACCGTGAACGACAGCTTGTCCACGGCCTGAAGCCCGCCGAACGTCACAGTCAAGGCACTCACTTCGATCGCAGATGCAGATGCAGATGCAGATGCAGATGCAGATGCAGATGAACCTGCCATGATTGCGTTGATCTCAAGCGATGCCATGGTGTGCAGCTTTCTCTTGTTGTTTATTGGCTGCTGACTGCCTGCGGCGGATCAGGCGGGCGACGATGCTTGCGATGCCCCCCGGCAGGAACAGCATGACCGCGACCATGCACGCGCCGAAGACGAGCAGCTCGGCGTCATGGATACGGCGCAGCAACTCCGGCATGGCCGTAAACACCATTGCACCGAACAGCGGACCCCAGAAGTGGCCCCAGCCTCCGATGGCGACCATGACCACCAGAAGCACTGAGGCCGAGAAGCTGAAGGTCTCAGGGGATGCGTATTGGTTAAAGTGGCAGTAGAGAGCACCGGCGAGTCCAGCGCTGACCGCCGAAGCCATGAAGGCGGCGAGCTTGCTGCGAAACGGGTCTATGCCCATGCTGTCAGCAGCTACCTCGCTGCCCGAGACGGCGCGAAGCGCCCGACCTGCGCGGCTCGCAAGCAGCGAGGCCACAAGCAGCATCAGCACCAGCCCGGCCCCCCACGCCAGCCAGAAGAATTTTCCAGGTGTGTCGAATACAAACCCGAATACGCTCATGGGCGGAACGCCCGACAAGCCATTGGGCCCGCCGGTTACCGACACCAGCTCATTGAACAGCACTGACAATATGGCATTGAATCCCAGCGTGGCCATGCTCAGGTAGTGGCCGCTCAGGCGCAAGGCGGGCAAGCCGATGACAAAGGCCGAAAAAGCGGTCATCGCCATGGCAATCAGGGCACCAAGCACCGGCGGGACGCCCCAGCGCGCGGCAAGGACACCCGAGACGTATGCACCCATGCCGAAGAAACCCGCCTGGCACATCGAGATCTGGCCACCGTAGCCCATGGTCAGGTTCAGGCCGCCGATCAGCAGCAGATTGATGAAAAAGAAGATGCCCAGACTCAGCATGTAATCGTTGCCGGCAGCGAATGGCCAGATGGCAAAGACTGCCCAGACGATGGCTATATGTTTGGCGCGCAGGTTTCGCTGGCCCAGCGGCGAATACGGGACAGTGGTTATGCCGTTCATACGCGCTCCGCAGCATGACGACCAAACAGGCCGGAAGGGCGAAAGAACAAAGTGGCAAGCAGGGCAATGAAAGCGACCGCGTCCTTGAAGTGAGAAGAAAGATATCCGCCCGACAATGCCTCAAGAAGCCCCAGCAGCAGTCCGCCTACCAAAGCGCCCGGAAGGCTGCCAAGCCCGCCCAGCATGGCCGCCGAAAATCCTTTGAAACCGAGCACGGTGCCATGGTCGAATGAAGTCAGCGTGAGCGGCGTGATGACGATGCCGGCGATGGCACCAAACGCCGCAGCCAGGCCGAAAGACAGCGCCATGGCCAGCCGGGGCTCCATGCCGCACAGCGCCGCGGCTTCGGGCTGCGCTGCCACAGCCCGCATGGCGCGTCCCAACACGGTGCGCTCAAAAAACCAGTGCGCGGCGACCATCACCACGGCGCAAGCCAGGACTATCCACAGGGTTTGCGGATGAATCCTTAGCGAACCGAAAACGATGGGCGCGCTGCCCGAGAAGCTCGGGAGGTCCATCGGATTTTTACCGAGGGCTATCATCACCAGGCTCTTGAAGCATATCGCCACCGCGATCATCACCAGCGTCACGGTGAGAGGGCTTTGCACCGGCAGGCGCCGCACGATAAAGCGCTCGCTCAACAGCGCGAACACGACCACGGTAACGATAGAGCAAAGCACGGCAAGGCCAATCGGCGCATTGGCTGCGTAGACAGCCGCGGCCACCATGCCGCCCATCATCACCCACTCGCCTTGAGCAAAATTGATGGCGCCGGTGCTCTTGAAAATCACATTGAAGCCGAGGGCCACAAGTGCATAGACGCTACCGGTAGAAATACCAGACAGCAGGAGGTTGGGAAGCTGGTCCACTCGTGCCTCAGATCTTGCCAAGCGTCGAATGCGTGAGCAGCGGCAAATCGATGCCAATGCGCCCCAGTCTTTCGCGGCAACTCGCAAGGTACTGCGTGAAGAGCGCAACTTCTTCCTGGGCTGTCACGGCACCCATACCGGCAGCAGCTACCAGGTCTGTTTCCAGTACATCAGCTGTTGCGTCAATTGTTGTGGCCAGGCCGACACAGTGTGCTCCGGCCAGCTCGACCTGCTCCAGATGGCTCACAAGCATCTGCGTGGCCGTGGCACGTTCTTCATCCGACATGAGCGCCGCACGGCGCTCGATATACAGCCAGCCGAAACGTGCATGGCGTTCACGGTCCGCTGCACAGCGCTTAAGGAGTTCCTTCGCGACAAGCTCATGGGTGTTGGCATGCCAGGCAGTCGCCAACGCACACTCGAGCCCGTCGCCAAACAGGCAGTGCGTCAGCACATGACCGTCGAGTGAGCGCTTCGAGTCAAGCGCGTCTCTATGAAAGCCGCGGTTGAACAACGGTTGCCATTGCGGGTTGACGGGCGTGTCCAGATAACCGCCGCAGGCTTCTGCGTAACGGTGAAACGATTCGACGTGCCAGGCTTCCTCGGTGTTGCGGACAGTCAGGAAATACTTCGGATCGGCCTCGCGGTCGAGCTCAAGACAGAACCGGATGATCAGGGCAGGTGTTTCGGCAAGGCCTGTGTATTCAAGCCAGGCGCGCCGGCTCCAGACTTTTCGGGCGGCGTCCATCGTGGCCGCATCGTGCGCGGCGGCGTTAAACGCCTCCCAGGGGATATCCGCATCCGGTTTCCAGCGGCCGCGTTTGGCGTCCTCGTAAAGTTCGCGGATGGCCTGGTCAGACTGGCGCAGATCGAGCGGGAAACGCCGTTCGACGTTAATCGACGTTCGCTGGGGCGACATGCGCGAAGAATCAGTGGACTGCACAAATACACTCCTGTGGAAGGAAATGAAAAGTTGGGGAAAAGGCTGGATGGCTTCGGATGATCCGTTCGCGCTGAACGGGCCGAAAAGGCCGCCAGCACGTAGCGATCAGAACGCCCCGTCAATCTTTGGATGGTGGAACATGGGAATTTCGATGTTCCACTCTTCCAACATACGTTGACGCATGGAGGCGATCGACTTGAGAAACACCGGTTTTTCAAGCGCTTCCGTCGTGGCGCCCAAGCCAGCCTGGTGGGTGATCTCGTCAACCAGCATTTCGGCCGTGGATGACGGACTGGCTGGCGCCAGCCAGGAGCTGTGATAGCCGTTGAGCTCCACCTTCTCCATCATGTTGATGACTGCCTGGCGCACCACGTCTTTTTCGGCGGCCGTCATTTGCGGCATGCGCTGCTGAAGAAAGGCCCAGCCAAATGCACAGTGCCGCACCTCGTCGCGCAAGATGCCCTTCACCACCTGACGCGCCACCGGGTTGACAGTGATTTCGCTGAGATGGCGAAACACGTCGAAAGCTATTTCTTCTGCCGCACACACCAGCGCTGCAATCGTGCCCTCCAGTGAGATGGCGGGGTCAAGCGCAACCTTGCGGATTCCGTGCGATGCCACGGACCCTTGAAACGCGACGGCAGCCGGCTGGTCGTAGTAGCCTCCCAACGCCTCGGCCATGCGAAAGCAGACCTCGGAGTGGCGCGACTCCTCCTGGGAACGGATCGCAAAAAACAGCGCCATGTCCGGTGGACAGTGTTCGTGACAGAAACGGATTTGCAGGGCGGGGCTCTCCGAAATGGCGCCGTACTCACCCCAGGCGCGCCGGCTCCAGTACATGCGCGCGGCGCGGCGCTGCTCGTCCGTGTATTGCTCAGGATGGAGTTGGTCCCAGTCGATGTCCGTAGCCGGATTCCACTGCGACCGCGTGGCGTTGTGGAACAGATCACGAATGCGGCGGTTCTCCACACCCAGACGAATGGGGAAACGGTTTTCCTGCACGTCGATGATGGTGTCCGCGTCTGGAAACAGGTTCAGGGCGGCACCGGCGTGCGTGGCGCCCTGGTCCAGGGTGGCAGTTGCTGCGTTAACCATGGCATTTCTCCTGGCCAACGAGTTATTTGTAGTCGGCGAGCTGGAACGCGCCATTGCGATAGCTCACCAGCACCAGGTCGTCTTTCGAAAGGCCCGAGTGACGTTGCTGGCTGAAGTTAAAAACGCCGCCCACACCGGGCCAATTGGCGATGCCGGACATCGCGTCCCTAACCTTGGTGCGGTCGCTGCCGCCGGCACGTTCGATCGCTGTCCGGGCGAGGTAGATGGCATCGTAGGTCTGTGCTGCAAACTGGTTGGGCTTGCGTTTGTACTTGGCTTCGAATGACTTGGTGAGCGCAGCGATTCGCTGCTTTTGCGGGTCCGTGTCGGGCAGCTGTGCGCCTACAGGAAACTTCACGGACACCAGCAATAGATTCTTGGCGGCATCGCCGGCGAGATCCATGTAGCGCTGGTCCACAAAACCGTAGCTGTGGATAAGGTTCATCGACTCCATGCCAAGCTGCTTTGCCTGCTTGAGGAAAACCACGCCGGCCGGAGTGACCGTCCAGCAGATGACGGACTGGACACCAGCGGCCTTGATCTTTCCGAGTTGCGGCGTGAGGTCGGTGTCGGCCGGGTTAAAGCTTTCGTACATGACGTCCAGCCCGCGCCGCGCCGCCACCTTCTTCAGCTGCACGGCAGCGCCCTGCCCGAACCCGCTCGAGTCGCCGAGGAAGGCCACCTTCTTGATGCCCTTTTTGGCGAAGTAGTCGGCCAGCCGTTCCATCACCTGCTCGTCGTCGGCGGTGCTCTTGAACGTCCACTGGCGCTCGGCCACCGGGGTCACGATGTCGGTCGAGCCCTCGGTAGAGATGAAGGGCACCGCCGCTCTTTCCGTGAGGCCGAGCATGGCGATGGCCATGCCACTCATGTTGCCGCCACCCACAATCATGTCCACCTTGTCCTGATCAAGCAGTCTGCGGGTAGCCGTCAGCCCCTTCTGGGTTTGACTCTCTGCGTCGTAGAACACCCAGTCGATCTTCTTGCCCGCAACACCGCCCTTGGCATTGATCTCTTCGACCGCCAGTTCCATGCCGGCCTTCATGTCCTCGCCAAGAAAAGCCGCCGGTCCTGTCACTGACAGCACAGACCCGATCTTCACTGTCGCTTGCGCAAAAACACTCGCGCTTGCGAATGAAAGGGCAGCCCCGAACAACAGCGTCGAAGCTAGTTTGGACAACATTTCAGTTTTCATCTTAAAACTCCTGGAACAACATGTATGGCCACGGAACGCGGGCCGGCGAGGGAAACCTGGTGGTGCTTGCAACGTCACTGCAACTGGTCGGACTTTTCGGACTGGCTGGTATTGACCCGGACATCGGATTCCACGGTCGCACCACTCATCTGGAGCGGCGCGCTGAACTTGTAGCGAACCTGGTCGGCGCGATAGACAGATACGCCACTGAATACGGGTTCGTCCCGGCTTGAGAAATAGACCATCTCCCGAATCAGGATGGCTGCCGCGGGATCTATGTTCAGGCGCTCGGAATATTCCTCACCGGCCAGTGCCGCCTCAATCTGGGTGTCTGCGCGTTCAATGTTGACCACGGGCCGCAGCACGTCGATCAGTGAGACGTTTTCAAATTCCTTCACGGGTATGTCGCCGGCTATCGAGATGGGCATGAATCGCAAATCCCAGGCTATCCGCATGTCGCCCGAAACGCGAAGTCGCTCCAGGCTCAATACCTCGGAATGCGGCGCAATGCCCAGCATTTTTGCGAAGGATGGTGGACAGGCCTTGCGCGCGACTTTCAGGTGCTCCACACGGAGCGACCGGCCGCTTTGCGCCCACTGTGTTGAGAAATCCCGGCGCGTGGAAAATGATTCCTCGATCTTGTTGCGATTAACAAAAGTTCCAAACCCTTGTTGACGGCGCACCAAACCTTCTTCTTCCAGCTCGGTCAGGGCCTGGCGAACGGTCGCCCGGCTCACGCCGAAAATCCCCTGCAATTCCTGGTCCGTATAGAAACGGTCGTCTTTAGGCGGCCAGGACATGATCTCTGCCTTCAGCCTTCGCTTCACCTGCGCATACAGCGGCAGCGGCGAGTCGCGATTGATCATGGAAGAACTAGTCATTTGATTGAAATTACCCAATTGCTTTCAAATTCATTTCAGAAAACATCTTTCGTTAGTCTTCCGGGAGCGACGCGCTAATCACAGGATTAACCTGGCACTAAGTTGTTCGGTTGTCTGGTTGTCCTGCTTTACGGATAATACGAATTTGAAGGGGGGTAAGCATTGGGGTATTCCCGTAAATAACCGCATATGACCGGTAAACCCATGTAAACCGGCGAGCAGGCGGCAAGCGGGTGGGCAACACGTCTTCCCGAGCAAGGCCTGCCCGGCCTTCATCCTGCCTTTGTTCCACTGGCCGCAGGAAATGGCAAGGTATTCGGAGAGCGCAGGTTAGTCGGTCACGACTTGCTGGATGCCCCGCGGCTGGCGGAAAGCTCAGGCGTCGGGTTCAACACCATAGGTGTTTTGAACAAATCCAAACGGGTAGGACATCGAGGAAAGCAGCTTGAGTTTCCTGTCCTTCGGCAACGCGCCAAAAAAGCGGACGGCCAGCCCCTATCAACACAGGAATCGTGGTGACCGTGATGTCGTCAACCAGATTCGCGGCCAGAAAACCCTGAATCGTTTTACCGCCGTCAATGTACAGGTGCGAGCAACCCATGGCCGTGAGGCGCGCGACCAATGCCGCCGGCGTTTCGGATGTTGCGCTGACCGTGGCCGCGAGATGCGCCGGTATGGCCACCGGGCGCGAGGACATGACCACCAGTTTTTTCCCCTCAAACGGCCAGGGGTCAAAAGTCAACACCTGCTCAAAAGTGTTCGGCCCATCACGATGGTGTCTATGCTGGACATGAACTGCGCATAACCGCAGTCCTCACCGGGCGGAACAGTGGCATTGGCTTCATTGAGCCAGTCGATGCTGCCGTCAGGCCGGGAGATGTAGCCTTCGAGGCTGGTGGCGATGAAGATGAGGGTGGGGGGTTCTTGTGCCTCACGTTTGAATTAAGCCGACCCGCGAAGCGGGTTCGGCTTGAATGAATTTTTTAGTTGCACCTTACTTGCCCGTCCGAGGAAGGGACTTGGCGCCCATTCCTTTACTGGCAGCAAGCTGCACAATGCCATTCACTGCAGCAGCCACTTCATTGTTCAACAGTGCATCAACTCGCTTCTCGTCATACTCAATACT
The DNA here is from genome assembly GCA_040388255.1 of Pseudomonadota bacterium. Lineage (GTDB taxonomy): Bacteria > Pseudomonadota > Gammaproteobacteria > Burkholderiales > Burkholderiaceae_C > Polaromonas. The sequence goes on from JAZKCE010000009.1 coordinate 29,440, forward strand.
GTTGTGTGTGACGTGACGAGTGCGGTGGCCAATTGGGAAGCCAGAGTAATGAATTTGCATGTCATACCCCAAAGTGGACCGCTTCTTTAACCCCAAGTACTCCTCTATGGTTTCCACGAAAGGCTCGTACGTTAGGGTGAAATTTCCGAGCTCCTCCAACCGGCCGGCCTCTTTGCCTTTTTGAAACTCGCGATCAAGCCTCAGGTCGAGTACATGGTCCTCCCCGGATGGAGACGCCGCAACTCGCTTGATGTGATAGTGAGTGGTAAGAACGTAAGTAACGACTGCTGACGCGATGGCACAAGCAGCGCCAATGAGAACCGTAATCTCCATCTTTTGTATCCCCTTATGAAATTGTTTGAAGTGCAACCTAACGCTGGAGTTAAGCGGCGGCGAAGCCGTCCGCCTTGAACGAATTGTTAGCCGTCATTTTGCTGTGACCAACTGAGCGACGATTGCGCCCACCGACAATGCCAAGGCCACCAGCGAGACGCCCAAAGACCAGATGAACTTAGAGTGCTCCTGATCTTGGCCTACAAGGATAGCCGCGAGGTATGGCAGGTTGATTGCATGACGAAGCTCTCCGGCCTTTGGCGCGAACAAGTGGACGAAAGAGTTCTCGCCGCTGCGGTAACGATACTTGTGATCGAGATGGTAGTAGAGATAGCCAAACAGGATGTGTTTGTCGCAGACCAGCTTCTTTGCAACCGCTTCGATATCGATTGCGACCATCACCTTCCCGACGCTCGGCCCCTCGACCGGGAAAGAACCGGCATACATGTCGTAGATGCAGCGCAATAATTTTCTTTCAGTTGGGATGGATTTCGGCATGACGGCTAGTGCAAAAGTATGCCGAAAAACCTGCGGCGGCAATACTAGGTTTCAGGCCGAAGCACTGCTTCTTTATACAGTTATAAAAACTCCATCAAACCCGGCAAAACCCGCAGAGAAACCTGCCAGCTTGCACGGCAGGCTCAAGGCGTGGATGTCACTAAATTTTGGCACCGGCCTGAAACGGCTTGCCGTCTCGCACCTTAAAGATTGCTACTTTATTGATAGCTAGCCGCGCTCACTCCGCGCCGATCAGAGGCTGATTTGATGCTTAAAACAGGGCATCCAGGCAAAAAAAGTCAGCCCGCAAGCACCGGAGAAACCCTGTCACAAGCAAAAACAGGCAATTTTCAAGCCTCAAATCGCCTTGCAACCCAATAAAGACAGGCGCAACCAGCTATCAAAACCGTAGCGCCCGCTACCCTCACATGCGCTCAAAAATCGCCGCAATCCCCTGCCCGCCGCCAATGCACATGGTGACCAGTGCGTAGCGGCCCTTGATGCGTTGCAGTTCGTGGATCGCCTTGACGGTGATCAGGGCACCGGTGGCGCCAATCGGGTGACCGAGCGAAATGCCTGAGCCGTTGGGGTTGACCTTGGCCGGGTCCAAGCCGAGGTCGCGCGTGACGGCGCAGGCCTGGGCGGCGAAGGCTTCGTTGGCTTCGATGACGTCGAGGTCGCTGATCTTGAGGCCGGCTTTTTGCAGCGCGAGTTTGGTCGCGGGCACCGGGCCAATACCCATGTACTGCGGGTCCACGCCGGCATGCGCGTAGGCGACCAGGCGGGCCAGCGGCTTGGCGCCGCGGGCCTTGGCGGCGCCGGCTTCCATCAGCACCACGGCTGCGGCTGCGTCATTGATGCCGGAGGCGTTGCCTGCGGTGACGGTGCCGTTTTCCTTCAAAAACACGGGCTTGAGTTTGGCCATGTCGGCCAGCGTGCAGCCGGGGCGGAAATGCTCGTCGGCCACATAGGCCACTTCGCCTTTTTTGCTCTTGAGCATCACCGGCACGATCTGGTCCTTGAAGTAGCCGGCCTCGGTGGCGCGCTGGGCGCGGTTGTGGCTTTCGACGGCGATGGCGTCCTGCTCTTCGCGGGTGATGCCCCATTTTGCGGCGATGTTCTCTGCCGTCACGCCCATGTGTATGGTCTTGAAGGGGTCGTGCAATGCACCCAGCACCATGTCGACAAGTTTGGTGTCGCCCATGCGTGCGCCCCAGCGGGTGTTCAGGCTGGCGTAGGGGCCGCGGCTCATGTTTTCTGCGCCGCCGCCGATGGCGATGTCGCAGTCACCGAGCAAAATGCCCTGGGCCGCCGAAACAATCGCCTGCAGGCCGGAGCCGCACAGTCGATTCACGTTCATGGCGGGTGTGCCTTCGAGGCAACCGCCTTCGATGGCGGCGACGCGCGAGAGGTAAAGGTCGCGCGGCTCGGTGTTGACCACGTGGCCGAACACAACGTGGCCGACGTCCTTGCCTTCGACGCCGGCGCGTGCCAGCGACTCGCGCACCACGGTGGCGGCCAGCTGGGTGGGTGGAATGTCCTTCAGGCTGCCGCCGTAGGTACCAATGCCGGTGCGCACACCGCTGACAACAACAACTTCACGGCTCATGGGAATCTCCTTTTATGTACAACTTGGGGGAGTGCTGGCGATGCGCGCAGCGGGTCACCACACATCTTACTGACTGGGCACCCGGATGCCGCCCCGGGCAGAAAAGCCCTGCAGCCGTGCGCAAGGCATGCCGCTATGTTTTTTATAGCTTGCTATGCAAGCCACACAGCGGCTGAAGGCCTATTTCCTTTAAAACCCCGGTTTTTCAGATACGCCCGGCCTGCGCCGCATCAGGACTTTTACGTAGGACCAGGTTTTTCCGGCCCGGCCCGGTTGCCAGGCCCCACACGCTCGCCCATCCAGCGCAGCAGATCCAGCCACATCTGGCGCATCTCGGCATCCAGCGGTGTGCGTGTCGAATTCGGCAGCTCTATGGTGACCACCGGCACGCCCTTGTGCACGCCGCCGTAGTTGCCCAGCGAGCCGGGGAAGATGCCGACCTGGTCGAGGTAAAGGCGGCCGAGTTTGGAGGGCGGCACAAAACCCTCCTTGGCCGGGCCGTCAAAGTCGAGCACGCCGTAGGGCGCGTGGATGCTGACGATCAGCTGCGGTTTGAAGCGCCGCATTTCCTCGATCAGAAAACGCGACTCGGGCTCGGACAGCGGCTGGGTCCCGGGGTAACGGCGCGGGTCTTTGCTGGTGCGTTTTTCCCAATAGTTTTTGGCATCGCGCTCCCAATTGGGCGTGGGGAAGTTGCGGTTCAGGTCCACGCCGTTGGCATTGACGCGGCGCGGCGGCTTGCTGAACAGGCCGTCGGGATTGAGCGCCGGAATAAAACGCCAGTGCACCGCCTGCGGCATGTCGGCCGGCGCGTCCGCGGCCAGCTTGATCCAGTGCAGCGCCAGCGATGCGGACGACAGCTCGTCGCCATGGATGGCGCCCAGCACCAGCACCCTGAGCGTCGCGTTGTCGGGTTTGATGTCGCGCATCCAGAGCGTGCGGCCATTGACGGAGCGCGCGGCCGTCGGCTGCAGTTTGGCGGACTCGCACAAGGCCTGTTTGACATTGGGCAGCCTGGCGACAAACTCGTCGCAGGGGGCAGCGGCCATGGCTTGCGCGGCGAGCAAAAATGGCATGCAGGCACCCATGGCGCTGGCTGCAAGGCGGTGAAAGTTCATGCGCCACAGTTTATCGGGCCGCCCGAATCTGGCGATACTCAACGCATGAACCGCCCCGCCGCTCCCCGCATTGACCCGTATAGCCTGCGCCTGTTCGTCACCACCGCACGCGAGGGCTCGATTGCGCGCGGTGCGCAGAAAGAAAACATTGCGCCGTCCGCCCTGAGCCGGCGCATGGCGGACCTGGAGCATGTTTTTGGCACGGCTCTTTTTGTGCGCTCCCCGCGCGGTGTGGAACTGACGGACGCGGGGCAACTGGTCTTTAATCGCGGGCTGCAGATTGACCAGGACCTGCAAAACCTGGCGCGGGAAGTCCGGACGCTGGGCAAGCAGGTCAGCGGCACCGTGCGCCTGTTTGCCAACATGTCGGCGGTCATCGGCTTTCTGCCGGAGCGGATCAAGGCATTTTCAGCGGCCTATCCGCTGGTCGACATCTCCCTGTCCGAGCAGGACACGCGCGACGTCCTGCGGGCCTGCCTGGATGACCTGGCCGATGTGGGTGTGGGTGTGAAAACCGAGATACCCGCAGGGCTCGAATCGTGGCATTTCGCGGACGACCCCTTGCTGGTTGTCATGCCGCAAGGCCATGCATTGGCCAAAAAACAGGCGCTTAAATTTGCCGATGTGCTGGCTTGTCCGCTGGTGCGTATTCATGCGGGCGGGGCGCTGGATGTGTTTTTGCATGAACGCGCAGCCATCGCCCGAACGCCGATACAGACGGCAGTTTCAGTGACCAGCTTTGACGCTTCCTGCCGCATGGTTGAAGCCGGTCTGGGCATTGCCGTGATGCCGCACAGCGCGGCGGCGGCCTATGCCGGCTCGCGCCGGTTTGTGCGCCGCCCGCTGGATGAAGCATGGGCGCCGCGCGCCCTGCATGTTTATGCCCTGCGCAAATACCCGCGCCTGCGCTCCGTGCAGGCCTTGATTGAGGCGCTGGCCCGCTAGCCGTTTCTTCGGATCGGGGCAACAGGGGCTATCGCTATTTGCGATGCCCCACGTGCTGCCTGAGCGCTTGGGCAGCAGCCGCTTTACGGCGCACCATGCGCCCATGGCTTTTGCCCCTCCCACACTTTCCTTGCCCGGACGCATTCTTTTTTTAAGTGCTTCGCCCGAGCTTGTCAGCGCGCAACTCGAAGGGTTAAACCTTGACCTGGCGCAGGCCGCGCCGCTGCGCGACGACATCTCCACCGACGAGATCACGCCGGTCCCGATACTCACCCACTATGACGACAAACTCGGGCGCTACCCTTACACCGGCTTCAAGACGGGTGAGCAGCGCCCCATCACCGCAGGTGCGACTGCCGCGGGCGGCTTTAGCGTCACGGTTGCAGGCAAACGTTATGGCAAGGGCTCGTCGCGCGAGCACAGTCCGGCCGCCGAAAAACTGGCCGGCATACGGCTGGTGATTGCCGAAAGCTTTGAACGGATTTATCGGCAGAACGCCGACAACATAGGCCTGTTTACCTCGACCGACTTCGGGCTAGTAGCGCGCATCCAGCGCGGCGAGCCCATCCTGATCGAAGAGCTGCTTGCCGGACGCGACCGGCTGGCCGCATCGATTTTGAGCAGCGGCGGCCTGCTGCGCTTCGGCCAGCAGCAGATGCGCGATATCAGCCCGGCAGCCGCAGGCGGCAGCACGCAGCCGCAAACCCTTTTTGAAAAAATAATCGCGCGTCATGCCTTGCGCACGGAGCTCACCGAGGCCAGCGTTGTCCCCGGCGCGGGCATGTTTGTACGTGCCGACTGGCGCTTCATTCACGAGTACTACACCGGCATGTGCGCCCATATGCTGCACGCCACCTTCGGCAAACCCCTGAGCCTGCACGAGCCGCAGTCCATCGTCGTGTTTGAAGACCATACCTCTTACGTCGGCACCAGCCCCACGCATGTAAGGGACGGCCTGGTGCCGAATGTGCTGGCCATGTGCCAGGCGCAGCGCAACTTTGCAGCTGACTACAAACTGCGCTTTCACCGCACGCTGACCGACGAAGAAGCGGCGCGTGACGGCGGCAGCAATGTGGCCGGCATTTCACACGCCATGATGACCGAGCACTACGCGCTGCCCGGCCAGGTGGTGGCGGGCACCGACTCGCACACGCCGCACAGCGGCGCCCTGGGTTGTGTGGCTTTTGGTGTCGGCACCACCGACATGGCGAACGCCTTTGTCACTGGCGCAGTCCGCCTCACAATGCCGGAGTCGCTGCGCATTGAGCTGCAAGGCCCACTGGCCAGCGGCATCACCGCCAAGGACATCGTGCTGCATTTGCTGGCCAGCCCGGCCATACGCGCCGGACTGGGCGTGGGCAAGGTTTTTGAATTCACGGGCAGCGCCATCCCCCTGCTGGCAACAGATGAACGCGCCACGCTGACCAATATGACGGCCGAACTGGGCGGGCTGACCGGTATCGTGGCACCCGATGCGGAGACGCTGCGCTTTTTGCGCGAACGGCGCGGCCATGCCTTTCATATTGAGCCGTGGATGCACAGCGACCCGGACGCACGCTACGCGGACACGCTGCATGTGAATTGCGCCGCGCTATCGCCCATGGTGGCGCGGCCGGGTGACCCCGGCAAGGGCATCGCGCTCGACCAACTGGGCCAGCGCGTCAAGGTGGACATCGCTTATGGCGGCTCCTGCACCGCCGGCAAACGCGAGGATTTTGAGCACTACCACGCGGTGCTTTCGTGGGCGCTCGCGCAGGGGCTGAAGGTCGCGCCTGGCGTCAGGCTGTACCTGCAATACGGCACCACCGCCGTGCGCGACTACTGCATCAGCCAGGGCCATGACCAGACCTTTGCCGCCGTCGGCGCCGAAATACTGCAACCCTCATGCGGTGCCTGCGCCAACTGCGGGCCGGGCTCGTCCACCAGCAGCGCACAGGTCACGGTCAGCGCCATCAACCGGAATTTCCCCGGCCGCTCCGGCCCCGGCGAGGTTTGGCTGGCCAGCCCGCCCACCGTGGTCGCCAGCGCCCTTGCCGGTGAACTGATTTCTTTCGAAGCGCTGAAGCGCCGTGTTGAAAAGACAGCCAAAGCCACATCACACCCATCACCCTGAAGGAGACAACTTGAAAAACAGGACCAATCGCATCAACCGCCGAAGCGCCCTTTCCCACTCCCTGTTGCTGGCCGCTGCGCTGCTGGCGCCGGGATTCGGCGCCCAGGCGCAAACCGGCGGCAAGGCACTGCGGCTCATCGTGCCGCTCACCACCGGCTCCACGGTGGACACCGTGGCCCGCGCCATGAGCGTGGAACTTGCCAAAAGCATGGGCCAGCCTGTCGTGATTGAAAACCTGCCCGGCGCCGGCGGCGTCACGGGCACCGCCCAGCTGGTGCGCGCTCCCAAGGACGGCCAGACGATTGCCATGATTTCGTCCAACCACGTCATCAACCCCAGCATCTACAAGAACGTCCCGTTTGACTCGCTGAAGGACATCACACCCATCAGCGTGTTTGGCACCGTACCGCTGGTGCTGGTGGTCAGCAATTCCGTCGCCGCCAAAAACACCCGCGAGCTGGTGGCACTGGTCAAGTCAAAACCGGGCAAGTTCAACTATGGCTCGGCCGGCAACGGCAGTGTGTTGCACCTGGCCGGCGAGTTGTTCAAGGAACAGTCCGGTGCGTTTATCACCCACATTCCCTACCGTGGCACCGGCCCGCTGACGACCGACGTGATTGGCGGCCAGGTAGACATGGCGTTTTTGTCCGTCACGGCAGCGGCCCCACAGATCAGGAGCGGACGATTGCGTGCGATAGGCGTGTCCACCACCACGCGTTCAGCGGTGCTGCCTGACGTCCCCACGCTGGCCGAGTCCGGCCTCCCGGCTTACAGCTTCGACGCCTGGCTGGCGCTCATTGCACCCGGCGGCACGCCCCAGCCGGTGGTCCAGGACCTCTACCAGAAGTTCAAGTCCGCGCTAGCCACAAAAGACGTACAGGACAAGCTCGCAGCGCAGGGCATCACGGTACTCAATGGCACGCCCGAACAGGCCGTGCCCTTCTTCAAAAGCGAACTGGCCAAACATGCCAAACTGGTCCAGCTGTCCGGAGCCGTGGCTGAATAAAAAGCCCGAGCCCGAAGCCGACGGGGTGTTGCCTACAGATTTTGGGATGGCGGCTTTTCGGCGTGCCGCCGCTTCATCAGGATGATCCCGTCGGCATCGACGTAAACCCAGCGCCCCGGCGCCACAGCCGCACCAAACAGATCAAACGCCCCGCCAGGCTGGGCGTTGGGCATGGCCGCCGGGCGATTCGGGCGCACGCCCAGCGCGTGCACACCCAGGGGCAGACGCGCCAGTTTGTCGCTGTCGCGGACATAGCCGTGAACAATCACGCCGGCCCACCCGTTCTGAATCGCCAGTCCGGCCATCCTGTCGCCAAACACGGCGTGCCGGCTGTCCGCGTGCGCATCCACCATCAATACCCGACCCAGTCCGGGCGACGAAAGAATGGGCGCCAATGACAAGCCGGCATCCGGCGCGGCACGGGCCGTCACCACTTCGCCGAAATACCAGCGATGCCCGGCAAAACTCCGGAGTTCCTGCCCGACGATCTCAACACCCCACGCCGCATCGTCCAGGTGCGCGTCGCACAAATCGGAGGTGCTCCATGAAACATCGGGGAACAAACCATAGGCGGGTGGCTGAAACATCAATCGGCTCTTTCTGAAAATCAGGCGCCAAGCATGACATGCCTGGCCGGCAGGTGCAGGCGTCATCGGGCATGCCAGGCATCGCGTCAAAAGTGCACTGCCGGGCCCGTTTTATACACTTGCCCGCAGGCGCGCGCGGTGTAGCGCAAAATGACAGCCCGCCTGCATAAAAAATTTCCCGTAAATTACCCGCTTGATGTCGATTCCTGTCCTCCCAAAAAAAGCAAGAGAGCCGAGTTTTTCGCAGCGCGAATTTCGCGCCTCGCTTGCCATGTTTGCCACCGGCGTCACCATCGTGACGGCGCGTACACCGGCCGGCGAGCTGGTCGGGTTGACGGCCAACTCCTTCAATTCCGTGTCGCTGAACCCGCCGCTGGTGCTCTGGAGCCTGTCGCAGGCGGCCACTTCCATGGCGGCCTTGAGCACCGGCTCGCACTATGCGATCAATATCCTGGCGGCGGACCAGAAGGCGCTGGCCGAACGTTTTGCCGGCAAGCGCGAGGACCGCTGGACAGACGTGCTGTTTACCGAAAGCCCAGGCGGCTCGCCCATACTGACAGGCGCGGCCGCCACCTTTGAATGTTTCAACCGCAGCCGCTATGAAGAAGGCGACCACGTCATCTTTGTCGGCGAGGTGGAGCGTTGCCATCACCGTGCGAACGCCTCGCCGCTGCTGTTTCACGGCGGCAAGTTCTACACCGAACACCCTTTGTAAACCGGCCGCTGGCTGTGTTCAGCTTCTTCCGGCAGCTTGCACGGCTAACATCCGGACCATGAGCCAGCACAAAACCCATCTCGATACCCTCGCCGTTTCCCTGCTGCTGGGCTGCTGCCTGTTCTGGGGTTTCCAGCAGGTGCTGATCAAGGCAACGATTGCCGAGATAGCGCCCATGTTCCAGGCCTCCTTGCGTCTCCTGGGTGCAACTGTCCTGCTCTGCTTATGGTGTCTGTGGCGCGGTGTCCCGTTGTTTAACCGCGATGGCACGCTCAAGGCCGGGCTGCTGGCCGGTGCGCTGTTTGGTGCGGAATTCGCCTGCATCTACCTCGGCCTGCAGTACACCACCGCTTCGCGCCTGACCGTTTTTATGTACACCTCGCCTTTCTGGGTGGCGCTGCTGGTGCCCTTCTGGGTCAGCTCCGAAAGGCTGCGCGGCATGCAGTGGGCCGGACTGCTGCTTGCCTTTGCCGGCGTGGTGTTTGCCCTGAGGGAGGGGTTCAGCGCCGGCACGGGCTCCACCCTGCAGGGCGATCTGCTGGCACTGCTGGCCGGCATGTTTTGGGGACTGACGACGGTGGTGATCCGTGCATCGGGCCTGGTCAAAATCCCTGCCGAGAAGCTGCTTTTTTACCAGCTTGCCGTGAATTGCCTGTGCTTTCCGTTGCTGTCGCTGGCGCTGGGGGAAAGCTGGAGCTGGCACTTCAGCCCCTTTGCCATCACCTCGCTCGCGCTGCAAACGGCGGTGGGTGCCTTTGCCAGCTACCTGGCCTGGATGTGGCTGCTGGGGCGTTACCCGGCCACCAAGGTTTCAGTCTTTGTCTTTTTCACGCCGCTGTTCGCGCTGCTGTTTGGCGCGCTGTGGCTGCGTGAAAGCGTCACGCCCGGCCTGCTGGCGGCGCTGGCCACCGTGACGCTGGGGATTGTGCTGATCAACCGCAAGCCGTCGGCCTGAAAGGCCCCCGCGCACCTGGTCACTTGCTTGTTAAGGCCTGGCGACCATGTGCAGGATCAGGTCGACGCGGTTGCCGTGGCCTTGCGTGAGGACCGGGTAAATTTTGTCGTTGATAAACAGCAGCTTGCCGCCCTGCTCTATGCGCGCCGCAACGGCGTAACGCATGCGCGGGTCAATTTTTGCGGGGTCCACCGTCAATTCGAAAGGCAACGGCACCTGGCTGCGCGTCGTGAAACGCTGCTCGGCCAGCACATCGGCCCTGGCGTCCATGCGCGACACATCGCGCAACTGCACAATCACGTCGCTGCCGGGCGGCAGTGCGATGCGCTGCAGATAAGACAGCGTGCCGCTCACGCGCAAACCCACGGCCGCGGCCGGCGCGGCGGGTGTGCTTGCCGGCGAAGAAGCCGGGCCCGTAGCGCAAGCCGTCAGCAAACCGAGGGCGCCCAGCGCAGCCAGTGTCATCGTCCGTCGTTTCATGCTGCCCCCGTGCTCAGGTAGTTTTGCGAAAACTGGACATACCAGTCCAGGCAGGCCGGGTTGGCCATGGCATCGCGGTTGACGACTTTTTCAAGCGGCTGGCCGAGCAGCAGTTTTTTGATCGGCAGCTCCTGCTTTTTGCCCGACAGGGTGCGTGGGATTTCGGCCACCTGAAAAATATCGTTGGGCACAAAGCGCGGCGACAGCGCGGTCTTGACGGCGTTGTTCAGGCGGGCTTTCAGGGCATCGTCCAGCAGCACGCCGGATTTGAGCGCAACAAACAGCGGCATGTAACTTTCGCGGCCCAGGTATTCAAGGTCCACCACCATGGAGTCCAGCACTTCGGGCAGGGCCTCAATCGCGCTGTAAAGCTCGCTGGTGCCCATGCGCAGGCCGTGGCGGTTGATGGTCGCATCGCTGCGGCCGTAGATGACGCAGCCGCCCGCCGGCGTGACCTTGAGCCAGTCGCCGTGGCGCCAGACATTCGGGTACATGTCGAAGTAGCTCGACAGGTAACGTGCATTGCCGGTATCGCCCCAGAAGTACAGCGGCATGGACGGAATCGGCTGGCTGCAGACCAGCTCGCCGACCTCGCCAATGACGGGCTGGCCGGCCTCGTTCCAGGCCTCGACCGCGCAGCCTAGCAGGCGGCATTGCATCTCGCCAGGGACCAACGGCAGTTCGCGGTTACCGCCGATGAACGCCCCCGCAAAATCCGTCCCGCCGGAAATATTGCACCACCAGATCTCAGCCCTGCCAATCCTCTCAAACTGAGCAGTACCCCAACGCTGCGACTCTTCCGACAAAGGCGATCCTGTCGTGCCCAGCGCACGGACTTTTGTCAGGTCGCCGCAACTGGACAGGTCTATGCCGGCCTTCATGCAGTTGGCAAAAAAGGCCGCGCCCGCGCCGAAAAAAGTCACGCCGGTTTGCGCGGCAAAACGCCACAGCGTGGTCCAGTCGGGCTTGTCCTTGCTGCCGCCCGGGTTGCCGTCAAAGATGACGCAGGTGGTGCCATTGAGCAGGCCGCTGGTCTGTGCGTTCCACATCACCCAGCCGGTGGAGCTGTACCAGTGGTAACGCTCGCCCAGGCTGTTGGCCGCGTAGCTGCAGCCCACGTCGTTGTGCAGCGCCTTGAGCGCCAGCGCCACGATAAGCGTGCCGCCGTGGCCATGCACTATGGGTTTGGGCAGGCCTGTGGTGCCGCTGGAATAAACAATCCACAGCGGGTGGTCAAACGGCAGCCAGACCGGCTCAAAAGCCGTGGTTTCAGCATCATTTCGGGCTGTAGCCTCCGTGAAACCTGCGCAGCCAGCTATTGAATTTATAGCATTCAGGTTGTTGTGGATGATCACATGCTGCAGGCTTGGCAGCGCCGCACGCAGTTCGGCAAGCACCGCCGTGCGGTCTATGTCGCGCCCGCCGTAAGTCACGCCGTCGCAGGCGATCAGCACCTTGGGTTCAATCTGCCTGAAGCGGTCCAGCACGGCGTTGGTGCCCATGTCTGGCGCGCACATGCTCCACACCGCGCCCAGGCTCACCGTCGCCAAAAAAGCCACCATGGTTTCCGGGATGTTGGGCAGGTAGGCCGCCACGCGGTCGCCCGGCACAACGCCCTGGGCCTTCAGGTGCAGCGCCAGCGATGCGACCTGCCGGCGCAACTCAAACCAACTCAGTTCGCGCGCCGGGCTGCCATCGGCCAGGCTTTTTTCGTTATGGCTGATGATGGCGGGCAAGCCCGCCGCGACGGCGGCATCGACATGGCGAAACACCTGCTGCGCGTAATTGACCTGCGCGCCGGGAAACCATTTCGCGCCCGGCATGCGGCCATCGGCCAGCGCGGCGGTATGCGGCGTGGGCGAGTTGATGTCGAAGTAGTCCCAGATGCTTTGCCAGAAAGCCTCCAGGTCGGTCACCGACCAGCGCCACAGCGCGTCGTAGTTGTCGAAGGACAGGCCACGGGTTTCGTGGAGCCAGTTTTGGTAAAGGCGGATCTGGGGAATATAGGGAGCGCTCATGGCCCCGAGCTTACCCGCCCGGTGCCGCGTTTGAATCGGGAATTGCCCGTGCGATTGGTGTGGATTTGTAATTTCGCACAGTCGTGCTAATATTCGTCGCATGGACGCCAAAACCCAGAAAAGCGAGATGACCCGCACCGCCATCGTCGGTGCGGGGATTGATCTTGCCTCGGCCGAGGGCCTGGAGGCCATCACCCTGCAGGCGGTGGCGGATCGTGTCGGCCTGTCCAAAAGCGGCGTGTTCTCACGCATAGGCTCGCGCGAGGCTTTGCAAAAAGCCGTCATCGAGGAGTTTGGCCGGCGTTTCCTGGCCGATGTGTTTGTGCCCGCCATGCAACAACCCAAGGGCTTGCCGCGACTGGACGCGATTGTGCAGCTCTGGATAGTGCGCATGCGCGATGTGGAGGCCAAATCAGGCTGCATCTACACGGCGGGCGCCTTCGAGCTGGACGACAAGGAAGGCGAGCTGCGCGATGCCTTGCTGCAAGAGGTGACGCGTTGGCGTGCCGCGCTGCGGCGCACTGTCATACAGGCGGTCGAGGCCGGCCACCTGCAGGCCGATACCGACGCCGAGCAGCTTGTCGGGGAAATCTGCAACCTGTCCATTGGGCTGTTGCATGACGCACGTTTTTTGCGCGACCACCGCGCCGCGGAACGTGCCCAGGCGTCCTGGAAGCGCCTGCTTAAAAGCTACCGGGCCTGAGTCTTTAAAACATCAGGAATGCCGTTGTGGATTTATGTGTTTTTGCAAGTCTAAATTTCGCACAGTTGTGCGAATAAAGGAAACATCATGTTGATTCTGATCATCGCTTTGGGTTTGTATGCAGGTATTCGCGCTGTCGGAGCCGTGCTGGCTTCGCTGCGCAATTTACCGCGCAGCAATGAAGACTGGATCTGGTACTGAGCGGGCCGGCAGACACACCAACAAGGAAAGCACCATGACCCGTAGCTCCCTGCAGGCCACCTCGGCCTATTACGGCGCCAGCCCCATGACGCGGATATTCCGCTGGGGCCTGGGCGCCTCACAACAGCTCTGGCCGGCGCTCGCCGTGCGCGCGGCCTATCGCCTGTTCGGCACACCGCTGCCGCCCAAATGGCTAAGCCGCCGCAGGCGCTGGAGCCCCGACTGGCAGATTGCGCCATGGCCGTTCGAAGACGCCAGCCTGACGCTGTACACCAGGCGCACGACAAGCACGGCTCCGGTGGTCCTGCTGCTGCACGGCTGGGGCGGCCACGCAGGCCAGATGCTGGCGCTGGCCGATGAAGTGCTCAAGCAGCGCCTGCAGCCCGTGATGGTGGAAATGCCGGCGCATGGCCGCAGCCGCGGCGCCACCAGCAACCTGCCGCAGTTTGCCCGCGCGCTGGACTATGTGGCGGCGCGCCTGCTGCAGCAAGGCCACACGCTGCATGCGGTGGTGGCGCATTCGCTGGCGGCCAATGCCGGCGCTTACGCCGCCAGCCGGGGACTTGCCGCAAGCCGCCTGGTGCTGCTGGCGCCGCCGGCTTCACCGCTGGAATACACCCGGCTGTTTGCGCATGTGTTCGGCCTGCGCGAAACCACGCGCGCGGCCATGCAGCGGCGCATTGAGGCGCGCGAAGGCATTTTGATGCCGCAGTTCGAACCCGCCGCCGTCGGCCCGCGCATACGCATGCCCACGCTGGTGGTGCATGACCGGCAGGACAGCATCAACCGCTTTGCCGATGGCGTGGCCTACAGCCAGTCGATTGAAGGCGCGCGCCTGCTGGCCACCGAAGGACTCGGGCACAGGAAAATCCTGAAGGACAGCGCCGTGCTGCAGCAGGTCGCCGCTTTTCTGGCCTGAGCACCGCTCGGCTTTTCGCCCTCCCTTGTGCGGGACGTGCATTGCCTCTAGGATTGCCGTCACCACAACAAGGAGTGAGCGATGGGAATGCTGGACTGGACAGAAAAAAGCAGCGCGGTATTGCAGCAGGGCGGCGTGATCGCGCCTGACGAGCGCCTGCCCTGGCCGCAAACAACGGTGATGGGCGTGCAACACGTGATTGCGATGTTTGGCGCCACGGTGCTGGCGCCCATACTGATGGGCTTTGACCCCAACATTGCGATTTTGATGAGCGGTATAGGCACGCTGATCTTTTTTGTCATCACCGGCGGCAAGGTGCCAAGTTACCTGGGTTCGAGTTTTGCATTCATAGGCGTGGTGATTGCGGCCAGCGCCTACGCGGGCAAGGGGCCCAACACCAACCTCGGCGTGGCACTGGGCGGCATCATCGCCTGCGGTGTGGTCTACACGCTGATAGGCGTCATCGTGCAATCGATAGGCACCGGCTGGATAGAGCGTTTCATGCCGCCCGTGGTGACGGGCGCGGTGGTCGCCGTGATCGGCCTGAACCTGGCGGGCATACCCATCAAGAACATGGCGGCCAGTAATTTTGATTCGTGGATGCAGGTTGTCACCTTCGTCAGCGTGGCGCTGGTGGCCGTGATGACACGCGGCATGCTGCAGCGCCTGCTGATCCTGGTCGGGCTGATAGCTGCCAGCGTGATTTACGCGCTGCTCACGAATGGCCTGGGCCTGGGCAAACCCATGGATTTTTCGGGCATCGCCAATGCCGCATGGGTGGGTCTGCCCGGCTTTAGCGCGCCGGTGTTCAGCACCAATGCGATGCTGCTGATCGCGCCGGTCGCCATCATCCTGGTGGCGGAAAACCTGGGCCATATCAAGGCCGTGACGGCAATGACAGGCAAGAACCTGGACCAGTACATGGGCCGCGCCTTTATCGGCGACGGCATTGCCACCATCGTCTCGGGCAGCGCGGGCGGCACCGGCGTAACGACCTATGCGGAGAACATAGGCGTGATGGCCGCGACCAAAATCTATTCGACCGCGGTGTTTGTCGTGGCGGCGCTGATTGCCGTGGTGCTGGGCTTCAGCCCCAAGTTCGGCGCCCTGATACAGGCGATCCCGCTGCCGGTCATGGGCGGTGTGAGCATTGTGGTGTTTGGCCTGATCGCCGTGGCCGGCGCCAGGATATGGGTCACCAACAAGGTTGATTTTTCAGACAACAAAAACCTGCTGGTGGCGGCCATCACGCTGGTGCTGGGCACCGGCGACTTCACCTTGAAGTTCGGCCAGTTTGCGCTGGGCGGCATAGGCACCGCGACCTTCGGCGCCATCTTGCTGTACGCCCTGCTCAATCGCAAAAACTAGGACTTTGCCTTTTCCCGGGCAAGGGCTGCCTTGGTTCGGGCAAGCTCCTGCTCGAGGTCGGCGCGCTCATCCATTTCCTGCGCCAGCACCTGGTTGACTTCGGCCAGGTCTTGCGCGGTGTCCTGGATTTTGTTTTCCAGTGCATCGGTTTTTTGCAGGGCCTGGGCGACGTCACCGACCTGCACATGGCCGGGGATTTCCTGCTTGAGCACCGCATTGATCACCACCAGTTCGGCAGCAGATTGCTCCACTGTGTCCTTGATGGTTTCATTCTGGTCAAGTGCGCGCGCCAGCGGTGTGGGCTTGGAAGAAGAAGTGGGCTGCTGGGACATGATGGAGGCCTCGATTGAATTGCAAGGACACGGAAACCACAACTCACGGGACTTTCCGGGCGGGCGTTACGCTGTTTTTGCCGTCCGGCCCCGATCCGAGGATTTTACCCAATGCAGCGCCCATACGGGCACCAATGGCCGTGCCCAGGCCAGGCAGCACGGCGGTACCCACCACGGCGCCGGCCACCGCCCCGCCGGGTACGCTGACAGACACATCGCTGGTCGGGCCGCTGACCTTGAGCGGCACGCCGACCACGCCCTTGACCAGGTCAACCGCAAACTCCGCCTCGATCTGGCGGTTGAACAGGCGCGCATCGCCTGATGCACTCAAGCTGCCGGACTTGGCATTGATGCCCCTGAAATAGGTCACCATGCCGTCCGCCGTGTTTTGTGTTTCCAGCTTGCCGCTGACGCTGTCCAGCGGCGTTTGCCCCGCATGCTCCCGACCCGCCGTGCGTATGGCCTTGTCCAGGTCAAAATGCAGCAGCCTGGCCGGCCCCATCACAAAAGAAGTCTGGGTCTTGAACGATCGCGCGAGCTCCGTGCCGTTGAGGCCATCAGCCGAGAACGTGGTGTCGCCCGAAGCCTTGCCGGCAATCACGGGCCGGCGGTTGAAGGCCTGCAGCGCGCTGGAAACCTCCAACTGCTGCGGCTTGAGTTTTCCGGACAGGTGCAGGCGGCCCCTGGCCGATGTTTGCAATTGCGCCTCGCCGTTGGCTGTGCCGCCGCCAAGCTTGATGCGCACGGTCCAGCGATCCTGCAGGCCTTGCCGGTCCAGGCTCAGGCTGGTCGCCGGACTGAATGCCGGCCGGCGCAGCTCGGCGCTGCGCGGGCGCCAGCCGCTGTCAAAGTCAACCTCCCCGTCGTAAATGACAGGTATGCCGCGGCGCGAAATCCAGGTGAGCTGGCGAAATACAAAACGCTTCAGTGGAAGTTCTGCGACAACGTAGCCGGCGGGGCTGCCCTCTTTGGGCGCGTCATTGTTTCGCTTGCCGAGTCCAGACAAGGACAGTTGCGGCACCACGCCACCGTCAAGCTCGGCGCGGTCGAGCTTGATGCGGCGCTGCCAAAGTGCGGTCAGCTCCGGGTACACGGTGAGTTTTTTAATCACCACCGGCTGGGCTTGCACCGTGGCGGCGTCCTCGATCACAAACGCAGGCGTGGGCAATAAATGCCAATGCACCGCGCCCACGCTGATCTTGACGCCCAGCGCCGCCTCCAGTTCCGCCGCCGTGCGCCTGGCCAGTTCTTCATCGGAGGGTACAAGATGCACAAGGGTGATGCCTGCCAGGAGCAGCACGCCAGCAAGCACGCCCAGGCCTGTCCACCATTGGCGTGCGCGCGTCACCGGGAACCTGCTGCTCTGACCATCTGCCCAGCCTAAACCCGGGCACCCCGCTCACTGGCCGGGCAAGCGAGCGACCAGTTGTAGGCCTTGACCGTATAGTGGAGGCATCACATCAAGGGCCAGGCCCGCACAAACCATGAACATCTGGAAGCAAGCCATCTCCATCGAAGCACTCACGGCGGGCAGCGCCAATAGCGCGGTCTCCCACCTGGGTGTCGAATTTCTGGAAGTAGGTGAGGATTTCATCCGCGCCCGCGTGCCCGTGGACCCTCGCACGGTGCAACCTTATGGCCTGCTGCATGGCGGCGTGTCCGTGGTGCTGGCTGAAACGCTGGGCTCTTGCGGCGCGGCCTATGCGGTGCCGGAAGGCCATCGCGTGGTGGGACTGGACATCAACGCCAACCACCTCAAGGGCACGTCCAGCGGCTGGGTCACCGGCATCACGCGCCCGGTTCACATAGGCCGCAGCACCCACGTCTGGGCCATAGAACTCACCAACGACGCGGGCGAGCTGACCTGCGTTTCGCGCATCACCATGGCAGTTTTGCAACCCAGATAATGGAACACCCCTGTTGCGGGCTCACTGCGTGTAGCCGCCTCTCCCCTTGCAGGGGACGCCGCTGGTGGCCCGGCGAAGCCGGTTCCACGGCGGCCTGGACCAATCAACTGTTTTTTAGTCTTTCGCTCTTCCAGTACACGTCGTCGCCGCCGTTCATGCGGTTCAGCACCCGCGACAGTACAAACAGCAAATCACTCAGGCGGTTCAGGTACTGGCGCGGTGCATCCTTGAGCGGCTCCGCCGCGCCCAGCGCAACCACGGCCCGTTCGGCGCGACGTGCCACGGTACGGCACACATGGGCCTGCGATGCGGCGCGTGAGCCGGCCGGCAAAATGAACTCGGCCAGGCGCGGCAATTTGGCGTTGTGCTCTTCAAGCGCAGCGTCAAGCAGCGCTACCGCCTCGGGCTTGAGCAGCTCAAACCCCGGGATGCTCAGCTCGCCGCCCAGGTTAAACAACTGGTGCTGCACCTCGACCAGCAACTCGCGCACCCCGTCAGGCATGTCCTCGCACAGCAGCAGGCCGATCTGCGAGTTCAGTTCATCGACATCCCCCATGGCGTGAACGCGCAGGCTGTCCTTGGACACGCGCGTGTTGTCGCCCAGTCCCGTGGTGCCGTTGTCACCGGTGCGGGTGGCGATCTGTGAAAGTCTGTTGGCCATAAAAAATCAGGGTTGTTGCGTGAGGCCTTGCGCAAACCTCGCGAGGGTTACGCTGGGCAAGGAAATGTGTCGTTCTGCGTGATCATGTCATTGAGGAAACAGCAGGCAAGAGTACTGGTAAACCCTTGGCTTGTGCGTTGCAATAGAGGCTTCTTAACTTTCAAGGACCTCCCGCATGACCGTATTCACAACGCCATCAGCTGCTCTCAAAAAACATTCTATTCCCAACTTCGAAATGCGCAGCGTCCTGCTTGTGGCTGCCCTGGCCGTAGGCGCCATGGGCGCCACGCATGCGCAGACGGCAACGCCCCCGGCCGCCAGTTCCAGCAGTCCCGCTTCACAGATGAGCCCTCCGGCTGCGGGGGCCGGTGTTGCCCAGAACAAGGCCAGCAGCAAGGACGTGGACGCGGCCTTTGCCCGGACCGATGTCAACAAGGATGGCAAGCTGGACCGCAAGGAGGCAGAGAACCTGCCGGCTGTGGCGCAACGCTTTGACCAGATCGATGCCAACCACGACGGTTTCGTCTCGCGCGAGGAGTTCAACAAAGCCGCCGGGGCCTGATCCGCGGCAGCCATACAGCGGCCTATGGCCGCTGTATGGCTTGGGCCGGATCGGCCCAGGTGATGGTTTTTGCTGAATTCATGGCTTGACTACTCCATAATGTTTGATTCCGGTGGCACCTTGGGAGTCCCTTGGCGCCCTGTAAACCATACCGGCAAACCCACCCTGTGCGCCGCAGCCAAAAAGCAGCGGCGTGAAGTATCTGGAGACAAGCATGAACGCACCCCTGCCCGTACACCTGCTGCCCGAAATCGCCCAACGCGAAACACCGGCAGCATTGATAGACGCGCTCAAGGCCCGTTTTGCCGACCGCTGCTCCACCGCCCTGGTGGTGCGCGAGCAGCACGGTCGCGACGAATCCTCGTTTGCCGCGCCGCCGCCCGCCGCCGTGGTGTTTGCCGAAAACACGGCCGACGTGGCCGATGCCGTGAAACTGGCCAGCCAGTACAACGTGCCGGTGATTCCTTTTGGTGTCGGCACCTCGCTGGAAGGCCATTTGCTGGCCATACAGGGCGGCATCAGCATTGACGTGAGCCGCATGAACCAGGTGCTGCACATCAACGCCGAAGACCTGACGGTCACCGTGCAACCCGGCGTGACACGCAAGCAGCTCAACGAAGAAGTCAAAAGCACGGGCCTGTTTTTCCCTATAGACCCGGGTGCCGATGCCACGCTGGGCGGCATGAGCGCCACCCGCGCCAGCGGCACCAACGCCGTGCGTTACGGCACCATGCGTGAAAACGTGCTGGCGCTGGAAGTCGTGACGGCCAGCGGCGAGGTCATACGCACCGGCACGCGTGCCAAAAAATCATCGGCCGGTTACGACCTGACGCGCCTGATGGTCGGCAGCGAAGGCACGCTGGGCGTGATCACCGAAGTCACCGTCAGGCTCTACCCGCTGCCCGAAGCCATCTCGGCGGCGGTGTGTTCCTTCCCCAGCATTGAAGCGGCGGTGCGCACCACGATTGAAGTGATACAGCTGGGTGTGCCGATTGCCCGCGTGGAACTGATAGACCACAACACCGTGCGCATGGTGAACAAACATTCGAAATTGAAGCTGCGCGAAGAACCCATGCTGCTGATGGAGTTTCACGGCACGCCGAACAGCGTCAAGGAGCAGGCCGAGCTGGTGCAGGAGATTGCCAGCGGCCATGGCGGCAATGCCTTTGAATGGGCCAGCACACCCGAGGAACGCACCCGCCTGTGGACAGCGCGGCACAACGCCTACTTTGCCGCCATCCAGTCCAAGCCCGGCTGCCGCGCGATTTCAACCGACACCTGCGTGCCAATTTCGCGCCTGGCCGACTGCCTGCTGGAGTCCGTGGCCGAGGCCGACGCCAGCGGCATCCCCTACTTCCTGGTCGGCCACGTGGGCGACGGCAACTTCCACTTCGGCTACCTGATCGATCCCGACAAGCCAGAGGAACGCGACGCGGCCGAAGTGTTGAACCACAAGCTGGTGAGCCGCGCCCTCAGCCTGGAAGGCACCTGTACCGGCGAGCACGGCGTGGGCCTGCACAAGATGGATTTCCTGGTCACCGAGGCCGGCGGCGGCGCGGTGGACATGATGCGCACCATCAAACGCGCGCTGGACCCGAAAAACATCATGAACCCGGGCAAGATTTTTACGCTGTAAGAGACCGGGCGTCAGGCCCGGCCCGCAGCCCCGTCTTCAAGCCAAATAAGCCTCCAGCCCTTACCCAGCCTGCGGGATCAGCTATCATTTTTGATAACTCACGAACCCACTGCTGGTGCTACCGAAAATTATTTCGCCTCCAAGGGAATAAAACCCCGCGCGCTGCGCTCTTATGCGCATGATCCTGACGGCGGAGTCCCGCTACAACCAATGGGTGCGCGAGCACTATCGCTTTTTGTTGCGCAGCGCCTGGGCGCTGATGGGCTCGCGCGCGGTCGCGGAAGACGTGGTGCAGGACTGCTTTACCAGCGCCTGGAAACACCGCAAACAACTGCGTGACCCGGCGCTGGCGCGCGCCTGGCTGTTCCAGATCATGCGGCGCCACGCGCTGCGCCACCTGGCGCCGCAAGCGCTGGCGCTGGAAGACGCCGACCTGGTGGCCGACGAGGCCGCGCCCGAAGGCAGCCTGGACGACCAGCTCGATGTGGTCAAGGCGCTGGCACGCATCGCGCCCATACACCGCGAGGTGTTGGTGCTGTTTTATTTTGACGACATGCCCACCGCGCAGATGGCGCAGGCGCTGGAGATCGCGCCCGGCACCGTGCTGTCGCGGCTGGCGCGGGCGCGCGAAGCGCTGAAAGCCGCGATGCGACCCGCAGCCCCCGCCCTCACCCCGGCCGCTGCGCCCCAAGACAGACATCTGAGAAAGGTCTGAGATGCTGAATCAACATCCCCCAGACAGCGACTTCGATTTACTCGCCCGCGCCGAACTGGCCCTCGCCTTCGACCCCGGCCAGCCGCCCGCGCAACTGTTTCGCCACACGCCGCTGTGGTCGCGCCGCGGCGTGCAGCGCGCCGTGGCCGCACTGCTGCTGGCCGCCACCGGCACCACGGCGGTACTGGCCATGCGCCCGCCGTCCCTGGTGCGCAGCGCCATCGAGCACGAGTACTACGAACGCACCTTGCGCGGCAGCTTCATCGACAGCAGCAAAGTCCTGCAGCACCTGGGCCTGAGCCCCACACAGGCGCTGCCCGGCTACCCGCAACTGATTCGCCCCTGCGACATCGAGGGCCACATGGCCTACCACCTGACCTCCTTTTTTGAAAAAGGCGGCATGGTCACGGTATTTGCCTTTGACGACGCGATTGCCCTGCCCGAAGACAGCGGCTGGTGGGGCAATGTCTACTGGCAGGTCATTACCGCGCGCAATGGCAAACCGCTGGTGCTGGTCGCGCAAAAGGAAAAAGCCCTGGGCGTGGCGCAAGCCGCGCTGCAAGCCGCGCCGCCCCTCGCGTCCAGTGTCACCGTCCCTCGCAAGCCCACGGCGATCGCGCCGCGGGGCTCCTTTGTTTTCCCCACCCCACCCACTTCACAGGAGACTCCATGACTGTTGCCCTCACTTCCCTGCCACGCCGCCGCCTGCTCACGGGCAGCGCCACAGCACTGGCCACCGCCGGACTGGCCAGCTGGTCACAAGGCGCGCTGGCGCAGGCCGCCGCCGCCAAACCGCTGCCGGCCTACGTGGGCTGGAAAAACGCATCCGACGTCATCGTGCACAGCAGCACCACGCTGGAAACCAAACGCAGCGCCTTCGGCACCAGCGGCATCACGCCCAGCAGCCAGCTCTACCTGCGCAACAACCTGCCGGCGCCCGACGCGGCCATCGTGGCCGACCGTGACGCCTGGGAAATCGCTGTGGGCGGCGTGAAAAACCCGCGCAAGCTGAGCGTGCGCGAACTCAAAACCCTGGGCCTGGAGACCGTGACCATGGTGCTGCAGTGTTCGGGCAACGGCCGCGGCTTCTTCCCTAGCAAGCCCAGCGGCACAGCCTGGACGGTGGGCGCCGCCGGCTGCGTGGCCTGGAGCGGTGTGCCGGTGCGCGCCGTGGCCGAAGCCCTGGGCGGCGTGAGCGCCGGCATGCGTTTCATGACCGGCACGGGCGGCGAAAAGCTGCCCGAGGGCGTTGACCCGAAAAGCATCATGGTCGAGCGCTCGGTGCCCGCCGCCGCCATGCAGGATGCCTTGCTGGCCTGGGAAATGAACGGCGAGCCTATCCCGCTGGCCCATGGCGGGCCGCTGCGTCTGATCGTGCCGGGCTACCAGGGCGTGAACAACATCAAATACATCAAGCAACTGGCCTTCACGGCGCAGGAGAGCGACGCCAAGATTATGTCGCACGGCTACCGCATGTCGCCCCTCGGCGGCAAGGGCGACCCGAGCCAGCCCTCGGTGCAGGAGATGAGCGTCAAGTCCTGGATCAACTCGCCCCTGCCCGAAAGCGGCACGCTGGCCGCCGGCGGCCTGGTGCAGATCACCGGCGTGGCCTTCGGTGGCCTGCATGCCGTCAAGGGCGTGGAAGTGTCCATCGACGGCGGCAAGACCTGGCAGGCGGCCCGCTTCATCGGCCCCGACATGGGCAAATACGCCTGGCGCCAGTTCGTGCTGCAGGCCAGGCTGCCCGCCGGCACGCACACACTGGCCAGCCGCGCCACCGACATGGCCGGCAAGGTCCAGCCCGAGACGCGCGGTGAAAACCAGAGCGGCTACAACAACACCAGCTGGGCCGACCACGCGGTCAAGGTCACGGTGGCCTGAGCGGCGGGCACACAGCCCCCGACCTTTCACGGCAGTGGCACACACCAGCCCCAGGGCCTGGGCGTGCCGCTGCCTTGCGCCCCCCTCTTTCCCTTCATTTTCAAAACACCATCGCCATGATTTTCAAGACCTCCTCCCGCCACCTGCGCGCCCTGGCCCTGCCTGCGCTCCTGCTGAGCTGCAGCCTGGCCGCAGCGGCCGACAACGCCGCCCAACTGACCCTGGGCAAGAAACTCTTCACCACCGCCACGCCCGCCTGCGCGGTCTGCCACACGCTCAAGGATGCGGGAGCCGAAGGCGCTGTCGGCCCCATCCTGGACGAGTTGCAACCCGATGCGGCGCGCGTCGCCAAGGTGTTGCGCGATGGCCTGGGCAGCATGCCGTCCTTCAAGAACAGCTTGAGCGAAGAGCAGATCCAGGCGCTCTCGGCCTATGTCGCCAAGGCCAGCCGCGGCGGGAAATAAACAGCTTCAAGTTGAGGCCGGCGCGACCCGCGTACGGCACCGCCCCAAAGCACGCCACGGCGTGCTTTTTTGCTTTCTACGTTCCTTGTGCGAAGGGTGCTCCTGGATTCGCCGGCCCATGCTGTGTTTTTACAAATTCGGCCGGAAAGCGTAGGATGCCAAAACAACAAATAAAACCGGTACGCGCGATGAATACTCTCGACGACTTGCTGGACAACACCACCAGCCCTCCCCAACCCACACGGCGTGTCTTGCTGGTGGGCTTGCTGTCCGCCTACACCGCCTCCCTGATTCCCTGGGCGCTGGCGCAACCGGTGGCCAGCGCGGAGCGTGGTGCATTTGTAGCCCTCTCATCCCTGCTGGCCGGACGCCAGGCCCTGGATACCGTCCTGGCCACACGTTTTTACGACGCGCTGACGGCGGACGATCCCGGATTTCCGGCTGCCGCCAAGGCCCTGCTCACGCTGATCAATGAACGCAAGGTGGACCCCCTGCAATTGCAGCAAATGCTGGACAGCGAAAAGTCGCCGCTCGCCGCGCTGCCGCGCAAGATCGTCACCGCCTGGTTCATGGGCATTGTCGGCAGCGGCGACAAGGCGCGTTGCCTGGCCTATGAACATGCGCTTAACGCCGGGGTCGTCGAAGACGTGCTGAAACCGCCAACCTACTCGTATGGCGTCTACGCCAGCTGGGAAAAAAAACCAAACTGAGGAACGAGACATGGCAGAACAGTTGTCGGCTGACTTTGTGGTCATAGGCTCCGGAATCATTGGCTCCACCACGGCACACCAGTTTTTGAAGCAGGGCGCCTCCGTCATCATCCTGGAGGCGGGGCCGCGCGTCACACGCGATGAAATCGTCGCCCGTTTCCGCAACTCCCCGCGCAAGAGCGACTGGATGTCACCCTACCCACCGGCGCCCTGGGCGCCGCATCCGGTGTACCAGCCCAAGGACGACGGCTACCTGGTCCAGGCTGGCCCCTATCCCTACCCCGCCGAGTACATCCGCATCGTCGGCGGCACGACCTGGCACTGGGCCGCCCAGGCCTGGCGCATGGTGCCCAACGACCTGCGGATCAAGAGCCTGTACGGCGTGGGCGTTGACTGGCCTTTCAGCTATGAAGAGCTGGACCCGTATTACCAGCAAGCAGAGGAGATCATGGGCGTCTCGGGGGCGACCAACACCGGCTCGCCGCGCAGCAAACCGTTTCCCATGCAGCCCGTGGCCGAGCCCTATGCCATGCGCCGCCTGCGTGAGCGGCTGGCGGCGGTCTACCCGGTGGTGGGCAACACAGTCGCGCGCAACAGCCGCACTTACGGCGGCCGGCCCGCCTGCTGCGGCAACAACAGCTGCCAGCCGATTTGCCCGATTGACGCCCAGTACCACGGCGGCATTGCGGCCGCGGACGCCGAAGCCGCCGGCGCCAAGCTGGTTCCGAATGCAAATGTCTACCGGATCGAACATGACGCGCAGGGGCGCATCGCTGCGGTTCACTACTACGACCCCGACAAGGCCAGCCACCGCGTCACCGGCAAGACGTTTATTCTGGCGGCCAACGGCATCGAAAGCCCGCGCCTGCTGCTGCTCTCCGCCAGCGACAAATACCCGCAAGGCCTGGCCAACAGCTCCGGCATGGTGGGGCGCAACCTGATGGACCACCCGAGCACATCGCTGACCTTCGATGCCGAAGAAGAGCTGTGGCTGGGGCGCGGGCCACAAAGCCCCAACTCCATCAACACCTTGCGTGATGGCACCTTCCGCTCCGAACACGCACCTTATCGCCTGGACTTCACCAATATCTCACGGGTGGCCGGCGCCACGCAGGCCCTGATCGACCAGGGCGTTTACGGCCCGGAGCTGGACAAGCGCCTGCGCTACAGCGCCGCGCATGAACTCAACGTCAAGAACGTGCTGGAGGTCTTGCCCAATCCGGACAACCGCATCACGCTGAGCGACCAGAAAGATGCCATGGGCATCCCCAAGCCGCAGGCCCACTACGCCATCGACGACTACACGCGCAAGGGTGCCGAGGTATCCAGGGCCGACTTTGCGCGCATTGCCGAGCTGATGGGCGGCAGCAACCTGCGCTACAGCAAGGAAGGCAGCTTCGCCAACAACCAGCACATCTGCGGCACCATGAGCATGGGCAAGGACCCGAAAAGCTCGGTCGTCGATGGTTTTGGCCGCTGCCACGACCACGAGAACCTGTTCATCACCAGCACCGGCGTGCTGCCGACCTCTGGCACCTGCAACTCGACACAAACCGGGCTGGCCGTGGCACTGCGAACGGCAGAGCACATCCTGCCAAAAAGTGCAGCACCCGGCACCCCGGCTGCGCCCACGCAAGGGGCCACACGATGAAAGCGCTTACGCACCTGGCCCTGCCCCTCGCCACGCTGCTGCTGGCGCTTCACGGCCCGGCTGCCGCCCAGGCAGCGGGTAGCGCCGACAGCGCCCTGGTCCAGCGCGGCCAGTACCTGGCCACAGCCGGCGACTGTGTCGCCTGCCACACCGCACCCGGCGGTAAATCCATGGCCGGCGGCCTGTCGCTGCCGACGCCGCTGGGCGCCATTGTTTCGACCAACATCACGCCCTCGAAAACCCACGGCATAGGCAACTACACGCTGGTGCAGTTCACCGACGCCTTGCGCAAGGGCGTGCGCGCGGACGGCCAGCACCTCTACCCGGCCATGCCCTATACGTCCTACGCGCTTGTCACCGACGACGACGCCAGCGCCATGTACGCCTGGTTCATGCAGGCAGTCGCGCCTGTCGATAGCGCGCCGCCGGCGACCGAGCTGCCCTTCCCGTTCAACATCCGGCTTTCCATGGCCGCGTGGAACCTGCTGTTCCTCGACAGCAAGCCGTTTGTGGCCGACGCCGGCAAGAGCGCCGAATGGAATCGCGGCGCCTACCTGGCGCGCGGGCTCGCGCATTGCAGCACCTGCCACAGCCCGCGCAACCTGGCGATGGCGGAGGACCTGTCTCGTGCGCTTGGCGGCGGCGATGTCGGCCCCTGGCATGCGCCCAATATCACCTCGGATGCCAACAGCGGTGTCGGCGGCTGGAGCGAGCAGGAACTGGTGAACTACATGCGCCAGGGCCATGCCGCGAACAAGGCCCAGGCCTCCGGCCCCATGGCCGAGGCGATCGACCACAGCCTGCGCCATTTGAACGAAGCCGACCTGCGTGCGATGGCGGTGTATTTAAAAACCGTGCCGGCGCAGCGCGATGCGGCCGACACCCAACCCGTCTACAGCTGGGGCAAGGCCTCCGATGACCTGAACAGCATACGCGGTGTGCCGCTACCCAAAGACCTGAATGAGATGACGGGCGCGCAACTGTATGACGCCCATTGCGCTACCTGCCACCAGGCCAAAGGGCAAGGCAGTTTTGACGGCGGTTTGCCGCCGCTGTTTCACAACGCGGCGCTGGGCCGGGCCAACACCAACAACCTGGTCATGGTGATGCTTGAAGGCGTACACCGACAGCTCGATCCACCCGAAGTACGCATGCCCGGATTCGCCAGGGTCTTGTCAGACCGGCAAATCGCCACGCTGGGCACCTACCTGATCGAGCGCTATGGAAACCCTCAGGCGAAGGTCAGTGTCGACCAGGTCACGGCCTTGCGCGGTGGTGGCGGGTCGTCGAACCTGGTCTGGATGGCACGGCTGGGGATGGGCGTGTTGCTTATCCTGGTGATTGCGGCCTTTGTTTTCTTCAAAAGGCGCAAGCACGTATAGCAGCTTGCCTTTTCGTCTCTTTGGAGATGCCCGATCACCCCGCCCCGCAATAAAGCTCTTTGACCTTTGACCTTTGAAAAAAAATAGAAAGAACACCCATGATCGACGCCTACACCGCTCCCTACGCTGTCCTGATTCTTCGGGTGTCCCTGGGCATCCTGTTTCTGGCCCACGGCTCGGTGAAACTGTTTGTCTTCAAACCTGCGGGGGCGGCCCAGTACTTCAGTTCCCTGGGTTTGCCGGGCTGGCTGGCCTACCTGGCCATCGGCGCCGAAATGGGGGGTGGCGTGTTCCTGGTTCTTGGCATATTGCCGCGTTTCGTCTCGCTGCTTCTGATTCCGCTGATGCTCGGCACCATCTTCACGGTGCATGGCAAGAACGGCTGGCTGTTCTCCAACAAGGACGGCGGTTGGGAATACCCGGCTTTTTGGGCCGTGACACTGCTGGTCCTGGCCTTGCTGGGCGATGGCGCCATGGCACTCCTGCCCTCGTCCCTTCTGGGCTGGTAATCGCACCCTGACGCGGGCCGGTAAAAAGGGATTTGACGCGCCCGCGATATGCTGAGATGAATTTACCTGCCGCCGCGCAGGCGCTCGATCAGGCCGTTGAGCTCGTCCATGGAGCTGAACTGGATCGCGACTTCGCCCATGTCCTCGCGCCTGCCGTTGCGCTTGACCTGCTTTTTGACACGCACCTCCACCTCGGCCATCAGCAGGTCGGCCAGCTCTTCTTCGACGCGGCGGGTGTCGCGGGATTTTTCCTTGGCGGCTTTTTGCGGCTTCAGGGAGAACTCGGCACTGAGTTTTTTGACCAGGCTTTCGGTCTCGCGCACCGACATTTTTTTGGCGGCGATCTGGTTGGCGGCGGTGATTTGCGTGGCGCGGTCCAGGGCCAAAAGCGCCCGTGCGTGGCCCATGTCGATGTCGCCCGCCATCAGCATGGTCTGCACCGGATCGGCCAGGTTCAGCAGGCGCAGCAGGTTGGAGGCGGCGCTACGGGAGCGGCCCACGGCCTGTGCCGCAAGCTCGTGAGTGAGCCCAAACTCTTTGACCAGGCGTTGCAGGCCGTGGGCTTCTTCCAGCGGATTCAGGTCTTCACGCTGTATGTTCTCAATCAGCGCCATGGCCGCGGCGGACTCGTCCGGCACGTCGCGCACCAGCACAGGCACGCTGTCCAGGCCGGCGATTTTGGCGGCGCGGTAACGCCGCTCGCCGGCGATGATTTCGTATTTGCCGTCGTTGGCGCCTGATGTCAGCCGCCGCACCAGGATCGGCTGCATGATGCCCTGGACCTTGATGGACTCGGCCAGCTCGTAAAGCGCGCCCTCGTCCATGCGGGTACGCGGCTGGTACTGGCCGGCCACCATGTCCGTCAGCCGCAGGGATGCCGGCAGGCCGGGGCTGTTGGCTGTGCTGCTAGCGTTCTCCGCATCGGTGGCGGTTTCGCTGACTTTGGGACCGAGCAGGGCTTCAAGTCCGCGGCCCAGGCCTTTTGGTTTTTTCGTGACCATGGTTTCTTTCTGTTCTATCTGTTGATCTGCAAAAGGTCTTGCGGCGCGGTGCTGCCGCCCAGCGACTGGAGCACGCCACGCCAGAGCGCGTCGCGCTCTTCATAGGGTTGCGGGTTTTGTTTGCCGCTGGCGCTTTCCCAGACCGAGGTCAGCACCAGCACAATGCCGGATGAGGGCTGTACGTAAACCGTCTGGCCGTGAATGCCCTGCATGGCAAAGCTGCGTTCTTTCAAGGGCAGCAGCCAGAACTGGTAGCCATAGCCGAAATAAGGCGTGGCCTTGCGCGGCCTGAAGGCGGCCGGCTGGCGCGCGGCATCGGTGGCGTCCAGCAGGTAGTCGCGCGGCAACACCTGCTTTTCACCCACGCGTCCATCATTGGCCAGCAGCAGACCGAGCCGGCCCCAGTCGCGCAGGCTGGCATTAAAACCGCCAAAGGATTGCTCCTGCCCGTCGCTGGAGACACGCCAGAACGCATCGTGCTCGGCGCCCATGGGCTGCCACAGCCACTCGGCGCTCAGTTCGGCCATGTTTTTTCCGGTGGCGGCCGTCAGCACCCGGCCCAGCACATCGGTCTCGGCGCTGGCGTAGACAAATTTTTCACCGGCCGGCGAATGGCGCTCGGTGATGGAGCGCAGCACGTCCAGCGGCCTGCCTGCGCCCGGGGCTCCGGCGCTGGCCCTGGAAAGCCGCGCGATGTCGTCCTTGCCGTCATAGCGTTCGCTGAACGCCAGGCCTGAGCTCATGCGCAGCAACTGGCGTATCGTCGTTGCGCCATAGGGGCTGCCCGCCAACGCCTTGACGTATTTGTCCGCCGTGTCGTCAAGCGAGGCGATGGCCCCAAGCGCCAGGGCCTGGCCTGTCAGCAGGGACGTGACGCTCTTGGCCATGGAGAAAGACAAAAAGCGGGCATCGTCCTTGCGGCCATAACGGTAGTGCTCGGCCACGATCTCGCCGCGCTGCAGCACCAAAAGGCCTGTGGCACGCTGGCGCTCAAGGTAGTTGGCCAGCGTATAGCCCACATTTTGATAGCGATAGGCGATCGCCGGGGGGTTCGCCGCAAGCGGCAAAGGACTGGCTGCGGCGGCGCGTGCGACGGTTCGCGTGCGTATGCCGGGCACCGTGTTGAGGGCCGACCACGAGCCCACACGATAGAGGTTGTCATACCAGGTGGCGACCGTGCCCACGGGATAGTTTTGCGCCTTGCCCAGCACGCCCTCGTCAGGCTCGGCATGGACCGCCGGGCTGGCGATGGCCAGGACTGAGGCGGCCAGTGCCGCGTGGACAAGCAGGTGTTTCATGCGGCGTTCAAGAGGCGGCGCCGGCCGGCAAGGCCATCAGCCGCAGCAATTCATCGTGCGCCTGCGGCCAGTCGCCCAGGCCACTTTCGGCATTGAGGTGGGCGCGCTCGCCGGCCTCCACAAAACCGGCGCCCCACGCGGCGGCAAACTGGTGCGCGCGCTGCGGGCTGCAAAAGGGATCGTTGCTGCTGGCAAAAACCACGGCCGGAAACGGCAGCTTCTGCAGGGGAACAGGCGACCAGCCGGGCAGCATCTGGCGGATGTCATCACGCTCCGTGTCGGGTGGCGCCGCCAGCAATGCGGCTTTGACCCGGTGCGTGTTCCTGGAGTGCGCCGCCCACGCCGCCACGTGTATGCAGCCCAGGCTGTGCGCCACCAGCACGGCCGGTCCATCACGCTCCATATCGCAGGACAGCAGCACGTCTTCAAGGCGCGAGATCCAGTCGCCGCGCAGCGGGCGTACCCAGTCGTGCTGTTCCACGCGGGTGTAGCCGTGGGCGCGCTCCCAGCGGCTTTGCCAGTGGTCGGGACCACTGTTTTGCCAGCCGGGCAGGATCAAAACGTTGCGTGGGTTCATGCGCTGGAATATCTTTTTGCTATCTTTTTTATAGCTTGCTGCGCCCGTGTTTATTGGGTTGCAAGCATTATTTATATAAAAATGGACCGGAATCACATGTTTTTGATGCGTTCGACCATTTCCTCGGCAAAAGCCACAAAGGCCTGCGCGCCTTTGGACGAGGGGTCAAACACCACGCCGGGCACGCCATAACTGGGCGCCTCGGCCAGGCGCACATTGCGCGGAATCACGGTGTTGAAGACCTTCTCGGCAAAGTGCTCCTTGAGCTGCTCGCTGACCTGCTGCTGCAGCGTGATGCGCGGGTCGAACATGACGCGCAGCAGGCCAATGATGGCCAGGTCCTTGTTCAGGTTGGCGTGCACCTGCTTGATGGTGTTGACCAGGTCGGTCAGGCCTTCGAGCGCAAAGTACTCGCACTGCATGGGCACGATCACGCCGTGCGCGCAGCACAGGCCATTGAGCGTCAGCATGGACAGCGAGGGCGGGCAGTCGATCAGAACAAAGTCGTAGGCGGTGTCGACTTCTGCCAGCGCCAGCTTGAGGCGCTTCTCGCGGCGCTCGACATCGACCAGCTCCACCTCGGCGCCGGCCAGTTCGCGGTTGGCGCCCAGGATGTCATAACTGCAGGCGCCGTCTATCAGCTTCTGGCTCGTGACGCGCGCCTCGGCAATGGAGGCGGATTCGAGCAGCACGTCATACACCGTGTATTCGAGCTTGCGTTTGTCTATGCCCGAACCCATGGTGGCATTGCCCTGCGGGTCCAGGTCAATCATCAAAACCCGCTGGCCGACTTTCGCCAGCCCCGCTGCCAGATTCACCGTCGTTGTTGTCTTGCCTACTCCGCCCTTTTGGTTGGCGACACAGAAAATTTTGGCCATGTGGGTTGTTGCTTCTTGTTATTTAGAGATGGCCAGCTTGAGACCAAAGCCGATGAGAAAGACGCCTGCCGCCTTGTTGAGGAAGGTGGAGATTTTGGGGTTGGCGCGAATGCGTTCGGCCAGGTAGTAGGTGATGAGCACGGAGGTCAGGCCATACAGAAAAGTCAGCGCGGCAATCGTGGCTGCCATCACGCCGAAAGTCTTCAGGCCCTGGTGGGTGGCCGGGTCGACGAACAAGGGGAAGAAGGCCATGTAAAAAACAATCGCCTTCGGGTTGAGCAGGGTGATGAGCAATGTCTGGCGAAAGAAGTGGCGCGGCTTCATTTGCAGGATGGGTGCGTCGCCCGGCTTCACCATCAGCAACTTGATGCCCAGCCAGGCCAGGTAAACGGCACCGGCCCACTGCACGATATGAAAGGCCGTCGGGTAGGCCGTCATGATGGCGGAGACACCGGCCACCGCCGCCCACAGCAGGACCTGGTCACCGGCGATCACGCCAAAGGTCGCGCCCAGGCCGCCGGGGATGCCGCCCTTGCTGGTCGAGGTGATCAGCGCCAGGTTGCCTGGGCCGGGAATCAGCAAAAACACAATGATGGCAACAATAAAAGCGCCGTAATCGGCAACGCCAACAAATGAACCCGGCATGGAAGTCCCCGAAAGTAGAACTGTGAGTTTACGACAGGGCCGGCGGGGCAAAGACCGGAAAATGGGGTTTAGGCTTGCCGCCCGGGCAAGTTATGCGCCTTTTTGCCGCATCCAGACAATGCAGCGCTCGGCGTCCAGGCCAGGCACCTGCAACTGTTCCACGTGAAACACCTCGACCGAGGCAGGCAGGGCCGCCAGTTCATCGGCCGGGTGTTTGCCTTTCATGGCCATCCACGCCCCTTGGGGCGCCAGCGCACCGCTGGACCATTGGGTGAAATCGGGCAGGGAAGCAAAGGCGCGCGAACAGACCACATCAAAAGCCTGGCCTATGTTTTCGACCCGGGCGTGCAGGCCGCTAAGGTTGGGCAGCTTCAGGGCCAGCGCGGCCTGTTTGATAAACGCCGCCTTTTTGGCGACCGTGTCCACACAACTCACCGCAATGCCCGGGCAGCAGATGGCGATCACCACGCCCGGCAAACCGGCACCCGAACCCACATCCAGCAGGCGGGCAGTAGCCAGGCCGGCCCCTTGCAGATAACGCTGCAAAGGTGCGACCGCCGCCAAACTGTCCAGCAAATGGTGCGTCATCATCTCCGCCGGATCACGCACCGCCGTGAGGTTGTAGACCTTGGTCCATTTGGCAATCAGGTCCTGGTAATCCAGCAACTGGCTGATTTGCAGGTCGCTCAATGGCAGCTGCAGTGCGTTCAGGCCGGCACGCAAATCCTTCTCGGCACCGCCCATCATGCCTGGACCTGGTCCACAGATTTGGCCGGCAAATCGGCGGGAAGCTTGTTTTTCCAGAGGTTCTTTTTAAGGTGCACCAGCAGCAAGGACACCGTCGCGGGTGTGATGCCCGAGATGCGCGAAGCCAGGCCCAGGGTTTCCGGCCGGTGCTTGGCCAGCTTCTGGCGCGCCTCAAAACTCAGGGCCGAGACCTGCAAATAGTCCAGGTCGGGGGGCAGCTTGAGGTTTTCATAATGCGCCGACCGCTCGACCTCGGTCTTCTGCAGGTCGATATAACCCGCGTACTTGGCCGTGATCTCGATTTGCTCGACCACGCTTTTGACCAGCTCGGGCGGCAGGGCTGTTTCACGTGAAACAGTCGCCGGCTCAAGTGGAATGTCCGGATTCGAATACTTGCCATCACCCAGCGACATCAGGCCGGCGTAGTTGACATCAGGCCGGCGCAGCAAATCGGCAAAGTTGTATTCGCGCTCAATCGCCTTGCCCAGCACCCGCTCGGCTTCCGGCACGGACAGGGTGTTCGGGTTGACCCAGATGGAGCGCAGGCGTTCTGTTTCACGTGAAACAGCATCGCGCTTGCGGTTGAAGGCATCCCAGCGGGCATCGTCCACCAGGCCCAGCTCCCTGCCCTTTTCGGTCAGACGCATGTCGGCGTTGTCCTCGCGCAGCATCAGGCGGAACTCGGCCCGGCTGGTAAACATGCGGTAAGGCTCGGTCACGCCCTTGGTGATCAGGTCATCGACCAGCACGCCCAGATAGGCCTCGTCGCGTTTGGGCAACCAGGCTTCCTTGCCCTGGCACTGCAGCGCGGCATTGATGCCGGCGAACATGCCCTGGGCCGCTGCCTCTTCGTAACCGGTGGTACCGTTGATCTGGCCGGCAAAAAACAGGCCGCCTATGGCACGGGTCTCAAAGCTCGACTTCAGCGCGCGCGGGTCAAAGTAGTCGTATTCGATGGCATAGCCAGGCCGCAGGATGTGTGCGTTTTCCATGCCGGCCATGGAGCGCACCAGTTCGTACTGGATGTCGAACGGCAGGCTGGTCGAGATGCCGTTGGGGTAAATCTCGTGGGTGGTCAGGCCTTCAGGCTCCAGGAAAATCTGGTGGCTGTCCTTGTCGGCAAAGCGGTTGATCTTGTCTTCCACACTCGGGCAGTAGCGCGGGCCGACGCCGTCTATCTTGCCGGTGAACATGGGGCTGCGGTCAAAACCGGAACGAATGATGTCGTGGGTACGCTCGTTGGTATGCGTGATCCAGCATGACACCTGCCTGGGGTGGGCTATCTTGCTGCCCATAAAACTGAAGACCGGCACATCACCTTCAATGCCGCCCGGCATGCCGTCGCCGGCTTGTTCGGTGCATTTGCTGAAGTCTATGCTGCGACCGTCAATGCGCGGCGGCGTGCCGGTTTTCAGCCGGCCTTGCGGCAGCTTGAGCTCTTTCAGCCTGCTGCTGAGCGACACCGCCGGCGGGTCGCCCGCCCGGCCGGCTGAATAGTTCTGCAGGCCGACATGGATCTTGCCGTCGAGGAAAGTCCCGGCCGTCAGCACCACAGTGCGCCCGCGGAACTTGATGCCAACCTGCGTGACGGCACCGACAACGCGGTCGCCTTCGACCATCAGGTCATCGACCGCCTGCTGGAACAGCCACAGATTCGGCTGGTTCTCCAGCTTGCGGCGTATCGCCGCCTTGTACAAAATGCGGTCGGCCTGGGCCCGCGTGGCGCGCACCGCCGGGCCCTTGGAGCTGTTCAGGATGCGGAACTGTATGCCGCCCTCGTCGGTCGCCAGCGCCATCGCGCCGCCCATGGCATCCACTTCCTTGACCAGGTGGCCCTTGCCGATGCCGCCTATCGAGGGGTTGCAGCTCATCTGGCCCAGGGTCTCGATGTTGTGGCTCAAGAGCAGGGTCTTGCAGCCCATGCGGGCGGATGCCAGCGCGGCCTCGGTCCCGGCATGGCCGCCACCGACCACGATTACGTCAAATTCTTGCGGGTAAAACATAGGTATCTTTCAGGACGCCGCGCACGAGGTGCCGGCAAATCAGGCCGTTATCAATTCCGTTTTCAGGCCCACGGCCTGGGCAGCCAGGGCCTGGCGGCGGTCGGCGGTCACAAACAGGTCGACCCGCGCGGCCTGGGCGGTGCCGATATGCAAGGCATCCATGGCGCGCAAACGGCTCATTTCCATGGCTGAGATGGCATGCGCTTCCACCTGGGCATCCAGCGCCACCAGGGTAAAGTCCGCAAAATCGCCCTGTACATCCCGCATGATGCGCCCGTAATCGTCGGCATTGAGCAGCCCGTCATGGCGGTTGCGGTTGAGTGCCGAGGCAATTTCGGACTTGCAGTGCGCGGCCACCATGACTTCAGTGGCGCGATCGCCCGCAGCCAGCACCTGATCGCGGCCGGCCTCGATGTTGTAACGCTTGTACAGGGCGGAGGTGTCAAACAGGATGCGCATCACCAACCGCCTTCGCGCTCTTCAATGATCAGCTGGGCGCCGGTTTTCCCGTCGGGCCTGACGATATGCAGCGGCGTGATCGGCCGCTTCCAGCTCGGTACCCTCGAAGGGTTTTCAAGCTTGGGGGGAACCAGCTCTGCGACCGGCTTGCCGTGACGCAGAATTCGCACGGTTTCGCCCTGCTCCACCAGGTCAATCATGGCTGCGGCGTTGGCGCGGAATTCGCTGAGAGGAATAATGTGCATTTTGTACAACTAGATTAATTTTGTACATTTTAACAGCTTTGTACTTGCAAGGCTAGCCAGACGCAGTTTTCCACCCTGCTGCCTGTGGTGAAATCGGCCCATGCGCACACCCCCAAAACTCCTGATCTTTGCCGGCAGCACCCGCCTGGCCTCCTTTAACCGCAAGCTGGCCCATACGGCCGCCGAACTGGCCAGGGCCGCCGGCGCCGATGTCACGCACATCGAACTGGCCGACTTCGACATCCCGATTTACAACGCCGACCTCGAAGCCAGGGGCACACCGCCCGACGTGATGAAACTCAAGCAGATCATGTTCGAGCACCCGGCCTGGATCATCTGCTCGCCCGAATACAACGGCAGCTACACCGCCCTGCTGAAAAACACCATAGACTGGGTCTCCAGCCCCGTCACAAGCGACCCGGCCTGGCAGGAAGGCTTCAAGTCCTTCCGCGGCAAGGTGGTGGGTGTGCTCAGCGCATCCCCGGGCGCGCTGGGCGGCCTGCGCTCGCAAAGCCACCTGGTGCCGCTGCTGCTCAACGCCCAATGCTGGGTCGCGCCCAAGGCCTTTGCACTGGGCCGCGCCGGCGAGGCATTTGACGCGGACGGCAAGCTGCTCAATGAGGCGCAGCTCAAAAACGTGCAGGCCGTGATCGACCAGGTGCTGTTTGCCAGCGCGCGGCTGGCGGCATAAGCGGAATCACGTAGGCAGGTGAGGCAGGTACGGACCTATATTGAGCCCCACGATAACAACCGGGAGACATCTCAATGAAACACCTGAACACGCGCCGCGGCGCCCTTCAATTCGGCCTCAAGGCCGGCGGCGCAGTCGCCGCCGTATCGGCCTTTCCCGGCCTTTTTCTTGGCAGCGCCCACGCGCAAAGCAGCTGGCCCAGCAAGCCGATTCGCCTGCTGGTGCCTTTTGCACCCGGCGGCAGTTCTGAAATCGTCGCGCGCTCCGCCGCCAATGAACTCTCCAAAAGCCTGGGCCAGACCGTTTTTGTGGAAAACAAGCCGGGCGCCAGCGGCAACATCGCCATGCAGGAATGCGCCGCCTCCACTGACGGCCACACCATCATCCTGGGCCACATCGGCACCTTTGCGGTCAACCCCTTTATTTTCGACAAGCTGCCGTTTGACACCAACCGGGACTTCAAACCGATCTCGCTGCTGGCCAAGGTGCCCAGCCTGTATGTGGTCAATGCCAACGTGCCAGCCAAAAACCTCAGGGAGTTTGTCGCCCTGGCCAAGGCCAAACCGGGCCAGCTCAATTACGGTTCGGCCGGCAACGGCAGCGCCGGCCACCTGGCCTTTGAATACCTGAAGATGGTGACCGATACCTTTGTGCTGCATGTGCCCTACCGCGGCACCGGCCCGCAGCTGACCGACCTGCTGGCCGGGCGCCTGGACGCCGCCAGCGTGGGCGCGCCGGCCATCCTGGCGCACATCAAGTCGGGCAAGCTGCGCTGCATCGCCACCGGCACCAGGGAGCGCCTGCCGCAACTGCCGGATGTGCCCACAGTCGCCGAAAGCGGCTACCCCGGCTTTGAGATGACGCAGTGGTACGGCCTGAATGCCCCGGCCAACATGCCGCAGGCCGCCATAGACAAAATCGCCGAAGCCTGCAACAAGGCCATGCATAACCCGCAGGCCACCGAGCGTTTGCGCGGCGACACGGCCCAGCCCGTGGGCGACACGCCTGCGCAGTACGCGGCCTTCATCAAGACCGAACAGGCGCGCTGGAAGCTGGTTGCCAGCCGCGCCAAGATCAAACCGGACTGAGCCCACAAGCCCATAAGCCCCCACGCGCCCAGGCCTGGCTGTTTGATGGTCAAATTGGGGCCTGGCCCCGCAGCAATGCGCGCGGCCAGCTACTGTTTTTATAGCATCCAATCCTCCATGAACTGCCGCCCCGGCTGCGGTGCCTGCTGCATCGCGCCCTCCATCAGCTCCGCCATCCCCGGCATGCCGCAGGGCAAGCCGGCCGGTGTACGCTGCATACAGCTGGACGAGGCCAACCAGTGCCGCATCTTCGGCCAGCCCACGCGGCCGGCGGTGTGTGGCCAGTTGAGGCCCTCGGCGGACATGTGCGGTGACTCCAGCCTCCAGGCCATGCGTTTTCTCAGCCTGCTGGAACGGCAGACACAGCCCGGCACCGCTTGAGGCTCACCGGTTTACGCGGAAGTGAGCAGCCCATGGCCGGGCAGGGTATCGGCGAAGGCGCGTACGGCCGGGTTGGCATTGTCGCGCCGCCAGACACAACACAGGGTCGCCAGCGCCGCCTCGCCCACGCCAGCCAGCGGCCGGGAAACAAGAGGCCCTTCGTGCAGGGGCACCACCGGCGCCGGCACCAGGGCCGCGCCCATTCTGGCCTCCACCAGCGCCAGCAGCGTGGGCAGGATGCTGGTGTGCGTGACCTGTGGCCGCACCCCGCCTGCAGCAAAAATGGTCTCGACCAGTTCGTGGAAGTAGCGTGCGCCTACGGGGTCATAAGCGATGAAGGGCAGAGCGTTCAAGGCTTGCACAGGCACCACATCCAGCGCCGCCAGCGGATGGCCGGACGGCAACAGCAGCAGCATCGGATCACGCGCCACCACTGACACCTCAAAGTCCGGCTCCATCATGGAAGCGGAAAGCCGTAACAAGGCGACGTCAATGCGCCCGGAATGGATGCCCTCAATCAGCAGGTCCGAGGTCAACTGCTTCAAGTCCAGCGTCACGTCAGGGTAACGCGCGCGGTAGGCAATGAGTGCCTGCGGCAACACGCCGTACACCGAGCTGTGCGTGAAACCCAGCGTCAGGCTGCCCGCTTCGCCACGGGCCACACGCTGCACCGCCTTCACCGCGGCATCGGCTTCCGCCAGCATCTGGCGCGCACGCTCCAGCATCAGTTTGCCGGCCGGCGTCAGTTGCACAGAACGCGTGCTGCGCGTCAGCAGCTGCGCCCCGACCTCCTCCTCCAGCTGCCGTATTTGCTGGCTCAGTGGCGGCTGGCTGATATACAGGCGTCTGGCCGCCCGGCCGAAATGGAGTTCTTCGGCAACAACGACAAAAGCCTTGAGCGAGCGTGAGAGCAAAGACATTAGGTCGTTATTCAAATCAATATGCAGCAAATTTTATATTAGACATATCAATAGGGTGCGCCTATTCTGAACAACTCACCGGCCTCAGCGCCGCCCTTCTTTTATTTCTGGAGCCCCGATATGGAACTGCAACTCCTTCGCCGCATGCTTGTTGTGAGCGGCGCCCTCTGTGTTTTCGCCAGCGCCGGCACTGCGCTGGCCCAGAGCGCCGCGCCCTACCCCAGCAAGCCGATACAGCTGGTCGTTCCTTTTGCGGCCGGCAGCGTGACCGACCTGCTGGCACGCATCGTGGCACAGCGCCTGGGCGATGCCTTGGGCCAGCCCGTCGTGGTGGACAACAAGGCCGGCGCCGACGGCAACATCGGCGCAGCCTATGTGGCAGCAGCGGCACCGGACGGCTACACCTTGATGATGGGCGCGGCCAGCACCAACGCCATCAACCCCAGCCTGCACAAGAATCTGCGTTTCAACCCGCAGCGCGATTTCGCGGCCATCACCAACGTGGCATCCGTGCCCAACGTACTGGTGGTCGGGCCGCAGGTGCCCGCGCGAACGGTAAAGGATTTCATCCAGGCAGCCCGCACGGGGAAGTACAGCTTCGCCTCCAGCGGCGCGGGCGGCAGCATGCACCTCTCGGGTGAGTTGTTCAAGGTGATGACCCAGACGCCTGACCTGCTGCACATTCCCTACAAAGGCGGCAGTGCGCCGGTCACCGATGTGATGGGCGGACGCGTCAGCGCGATGTTCTGCAATCTGCCGCTGTGCCTGCAGCACATTCGCGCGGGCAAGCTCACGGCGCTGGGTGTCACCTCACCGCGCCGTTCTCCCTTGCTGCCCGACGTGCCGACCATCGCACAAGCGGGTGTGCCGGGCTACGAGGTGGAAGGCTGGTTCGGGCTGTTCGCCCCGGCCGCGGTTCCCAAGCCCATCCTCCAGCGCCTCAATGCCGAGGTCGTTCACATTCTCAAGGACCCCAAGGTCAAGGAACTGCTGCTGGCCCAAGGTGCCGAGCCGGTGGGAAATTCTCCCGAAGAGTTCGCCGCCTTTGTGAAGAAGGAACACGATCGCTGGGCCAAGATCATCCGGGACACCGGCATCACGCTGCAATAAACCACAAGGAACGCTCACCCGATGACCCTCGCCAACCATTTCAGTGCGCTGGACGCCGCGCACGCGCTAGAGGCCGGCACGCTCACCAGCGAAGCGCTGGTGCGGGCCTGCCTGGACCGCATCGCGGAACGCAACGACGCCGTGCTCGCTTTCACGGCCGTCGATGCCGACACCGCACTGCACCATGCCCGGCTGGCCGACCGATCCACCGCGGCCCCGCTTCGCGGCATTCCATTCGCAGTCAAGGACGTGATCGATACGGCAGACTACCCCACGGCCTACGGTTCGCCGATTTATGCCGGCCACCGCCCGCGCATGGACGCCGCTTGTGTAGCCACTGCGCGTGAGCGCGGGGCCGTGGTGCTGGGCAAGGTCGCCACCAGCGAATTCGCGACCCAGAGCCCGAGCAAAACGCGCAATCCACTGAACCTGGGCCACACGCCCGGCGGATCATCCAGCGGGTCGGCCGCTGCCGTGGCCGACTTCATGGTGCCGGTCGCTTTCGGCACCCAGACCACGGCCTCCATCGTGCGGCCTGCGTCCTATTGCGGCGTTGTCGGCTACAAACCGACCTTCGGCTTCATCGGCGTGGCCGGCCTCAAACCGCTGAGCCCGACGCAGGACACGATAGGCCTGCTGACCCGAAACGTGGCCGATGCGGCCTTCTTCAGCTTCGGCCTGCACGGCGCCCGCATCACGAGTCAAACCGACATCCGGCCGCGCCTGGCCGTTTGCGAGTCGCGTCAATGGGCGCATGCCCGCCCTGAAATGGCACAAGCCATCGAGCAACTGGCAGCCGATGCGCAGCGTCAGGGCGCCAGCGTGCAGCGCATCACCCTGCCGGCGGACATCGAAGATCTGGTCGACCTGCAGGTACGGCTATTCGCGTTCGAAGCGCGTCAGTCCCTGGCCAGCGAACGGGCGAACAACAGCCGCCAATTCAGTGAGCGTTTGCAAAAACGCCTGGACGGCGGCATCGGCATCACGCCCCAGGACTACCTGGACATGCGGCGTCGCGCGGCCCTGGCCCGCGTCAAGGTCCAGGCCCTCTTTGCGGACGTGGACGCGCTGCTCTACCCGCCAGCCGAGGGTGAGGCGGACGTCGGGCTTGCAGACTCCGGCTCGCCGCGTTTTGGCGCACTCTGGAGCCTGCTGCATCTGCCTTGTATCTGCCTACCCGTGACCAAAGGACCTGCGGGACTGCCGCTGGGCGTGCAAGCCATAGGCGCCTATGCTGACGACGAACGGCTGCTGGCCGTCGCGGCCTTCCTCAGCCGGGTCGCCGCGGCCCGATAGGCCGGAAAGGCCGCATTCAGAAGTTCAGAAGGGGTAATGCCGCGGCGTGGTCTGGATAGTGATCCAGCCGCGCCCAGGCTGCGCTGGCCTGGCTGACGCGGCTGGAGCAGCAGACCGCACCCGCCTGAAGACAACACAACAGCATTCGATTGCTATACATTTCATAGCTGCCTGTGCCCGTCCTGCGGGGGCCGTGGCCATTAAACGTGTAAAAAATGGCGGCATCCCGGCTGGCTAAAAACTCGCAGCACCCGCCGTCATGCATGGAATTGGCCCATGGCCGCCTGGATACGGGCGCAGTCAGCTATTGTTTTGATAGCAATCATTGCTCGCGCGCCACCCCGGATAGCAGCAACTGTTGCATTCCTGACAGCGGCCGGCCGGACATAGGCGTATCGTGCATGGCAGGACCTGCTTAACCCACCTCACAGGAGACAAACATGCACATCCCCTCACTCAAGGAAGTTGTCAGCGCCGAAGAATGGCAGCTGCGCTGCGACCTCGCCGCCTGCTATCGGCTGGTGGCCTTGTACGGCTGGAGCGACCTCGTCTTCACCCACATCAGCGCCAAGCTGCCCGAATCGGTTTCCGGCCCCGGCACGCACCACTTTTTGATCAATCCCTACGGGCTGATGTTTGACGAGATCACCGCCTCCAGCCTGGTCAAGGTGGACGAGCAGTGCAACAAGCTCATTGAGTCACCCTTCCCGGTCAACCCGGCCGGTTTTGTGATCCATAGCGCCGTGCATGAGGCCCGCGCCGACGCCGGCTGCGTGCTGCACACCCACACCCGCGCCGGTGTCGCCGTCAGCGCGCAAAAGGCCGGCGTGCTGCCCATCAGCCAGCAGTCCACCTTTGTGCTGGCCTCGCTGGCCTACCATGCGTATGAGGGCGTGGCCTTTCGCGACGAGGAAAAACCGCGCCTGCAGGCCGACCTGGGCCGCGCCAACTTTCTGATGCTGCGCAACCACGGCCTGCTGGTGGTGGGCAAAACCATTGCCGATGCGTTTTTGAGCATGTACACCTTCGAGAACACCTGCCGCATCCAGATCGATGCGCAGGCCGGCGGCGGCGAACTGACGCAGGTGAACCCGCTGATCGTCAAGGGCGTGGCAGAAGCCTCGCGTGTGCAGACCGGTGGCATGGGCGGCGCCTTTGTCTGGCCCTCGCTGATACGCAAGCTCGACCGGCTGGATGAAAGCTACAAGTCGTGATCCGGGCCGGCGCTTAAATACCTTAAACCCCCACCAGCGACAGCACCGGCGGCGCAGCGCCTGCCGGCATGGCGCCCGGCGTGTCCCCTTCGTCCACCGTCAGTTCCTTGCGCAGCATCTGCACGCCGCCAAAGATGGTGGCAAAGGCCACGTCCTTGGCATCGCGCCCAGTGCCGACCCGAACCAGCCGATCTATCGGCGCCATGTGCGTCGGGTCAAACGCCACCCATTGATGGTTCAGCCAGGCTTCAAACACCGCATGGAAGTCCTGCGGCGGCTCGGTGAAGTTGGTATAACCGACGACCAGCCGCGCGGGGATGTTGAGCGCCCGGCACAGCGTGATGCCCAGGTGCGCAAAATCGCGGCAGACACCAGCGCGCTGCACAAACACCTCCTGCGCCGTGGTGGTTGAAGTGCTGAAGCCGGGCAGGTAATAAATCGACTCGTGAATCCAGCTCTCTATCGCACGCACCCGGCTGATGCCCTGCGGCAAATGGCCAAACAACTGCTGCGCCGCGCGGCTCATCACGTCGGACTCGCAGTAGCGGCTGGGCATGAGGAAACGCAGCACATCGTCGGGCACCGCCGTCACCGGCGACTCGTCCAGATGCAGCGGCACGGCAAGGGTGTTGAGCTCGATCACCGCATGGTAGTTGAGCGACAGCACGCCCTTGGGCGCGTCCAGCCGCACAAAACGGTTGCCGTTGCGCTCGTCGCTGAAGGTGCGCACCTTCATACTGGGCGTGATCGTCAGCCGTTCTTCAACAATGCGGTGGGCCGCATGAAAAGCCGCCTCGATGTGGAACAAAAAATGCGCCGGCAGGCTGACCTCATAGTCCAGCAGCAGGTCGACAGTCGCTGTATGCATGTGCTTCCTCAAATGATGGCGGGCGAAATGACACTGCCAGCCAGTGGCCGCCACGGATCACTCACAGCGGTTTGCGATGCCGCGGTGTTTTTTCATCACCCGCCGAAAACCAGTTCTTGCAGGTCACAAAAACAATTTGCGCGGCACGCTCGAGCACGTCGGTAGCCAGGTTTCCATGGCTGCGCGCTTTCAGACGTGCGATCAGCAGCAGCTCGGCAATGCCCGCGCGCAGGCTGATGCCGCGCCTGGACGGCTGGGCCAGCGCGGTAGACGGGGCGGCGGAAGGATTCGCGGGGAAAAGCCTTTGCCTGAAGCGCGCCACCAGGCCGGCACTCTCAGGCCCGGTCTCTTCGTTTTTTTTGTCAGGGGAGGACATTTACTTCAGCACCTTGCGGACCGCCCCCACACCCAGCGCGGCGAGCACGACAAAAATCACCGCCAGGATCAGGAACAGGCCAAAAAGGATTTTGGCAATACCGGCCGATCCCGCCGCGATGCCGCCAAAACCCATGGCACCGGCGATCAGGGAGATCAGCGCAAAAACAATGGCGTACTTCAGCATCACATTCTCCTGGGCGGCATAAGCACAAAGCCCGGACCGCAATAAGTTGATATGTATTGATGCTAGAAGCCCGCCTGTTCGCGCCAAATCAGTAGCCCACGCGCACGGCTGTAGGACAACTCCGACGCAAAGACCGGGTGCTATATTTTCAATAGCTTACTGCGCTCGCCCTTATTGGATTACAGCCGCATAAAGCATAAACTGCGAGCCAGCTGAACGCTATTTTCCAAACAGCTTTTTCAGCCCTTCATTGACCTTGCCGCCCAGCTTGGCGCCCGCGCCCGTGCCCACACCCGGCATCAGCGCCGTGCCTATGGCCGCGCCCAGCAGCGCCGCGCGCGAGAGCGTGACTTCGGGCGCCTCCAGCGTGCCGCCCACGACCAGCGGTATGCCGACGGCGCCGCCTATCGCGCTGCCCAGCTTGCTGTCGCCGGACAGGTTCACGCTGATCTGCCCGCTCAGCGCCCTGGACGGCGACACCGCCACATTGCCGCTGGCGCTCAGCGCGCCCGAGCTCGCCACCAGGTTGGACAGCTGCACCGCACGCCCCTGCGTGCTGACATGGCCGGCCAGCGTTTGCAGCTGGGTCTGGCCGCCGCGGCTCAGGCCCACGGTCTTGACCGCCTTGGCCAGGTCAATGCCATGCAGCGTCGCATTGCGCACGGTAAACGAGGTCTGGGTCTGCAGCGCCTCCACCAGCGCGTCCGTGGTGGCGGCGCGCGCATTCAGCGTGGTGCTGGCCTCCAGCAGGCCACTCAGCGGTTTGCTGGGCGCCGTCAGGGCCGAGACCTCCACATCGCGCGTTTCCAGCTTGCCCTGCAGCACCAGCTCAGGCCCGGCCTTCTCAAGCTTGCGCTGCATGCCGAGCTGGCCTTCTATCTTTCCGCCGCCCACATCGACAC
This sequence comes from Pseudomonadota bacterium, assembly GCA_040388255.1. Lineage (GTDB taxonomy): Bacteria > Pseudomonadota > Gammaproteobacteria > Burkholderiales > Burkholderiaceae_C > Polaromonas. The sequence continues at coordinate 74,303 of JAZKCE010000009.1, forward strand.
GCAAGGCCCATTGATCGCCCGTGGACTCCTGGCCCGCCGCGCGGGGTTCGCGCGTGAGCTGGGCACGCAGGCCCTGCAGGTTGCCGCGTATCAACTTGAGCGATGCGCTGTCGGGCAAACCGTCGGGACCCAGGCGGGCCTCGCCTTCCAGCGCCGTGTTCGCGCCCTTGGCGCTGACCCAGGTCACATCATCGAGCACGGTGCGGCGCGGCAGCCAGGCCAGTTCATCTTTTGCCGGCGCGGACGCTGCGGGCTGCGTGGCGGCCGGTGGTTTTGCCGCCGGTGCGGCGGGCGCGGAAGGTGCGGAAGGCACAGACGACTTTTTTTGCAGTGCCAGCAAAATCGCGTCAATGCCCAGCTGCGGCAGCACCGCCTTGCGCACGATCAGGGTGGCCACACGCAACTGGCCCTGCAGCAGCGCCTGCCATTGCGGGCGCACCTCCAGCCGCTCCAGCGTCACCGGCGGTTTGCTTTGCAGCGTCAGCCCGCCAAAGGCCACCGCCGGCAAGGGCCACACACTGACCGCCACGCTGCCCAGCAGCACCGGCACGCCCAGCGCCGCGGAGGCCTCGCGTTCAATACGCTGCCTGAAATCATCGGTGCCGACCCAGCGGTGCAAGGCAAAGACCAGCGCCGCAAACAACACCACCACCGCCAGCGCGGCCCCCAACAGCCATTTCAAAATTCTTGTCATGCGCCATTGTTGTGGCAAATCAGTGCGGCCGCACGGGCTCGCTGCAGAAAAACCGTCTTGCGGATAGCATCGGGGGCTGGCCTGCCTGCCCTCCCGGTCTCCGGGCGGCATGGTGGCGGTTTTGCATTTCGCGTTCACCAGACCACTATCAGAGGAAGAGACATCATGAAACTTTATTACTCCCCCGGCGCCTGTTCCCTGTCCCCCCACATCACACTGCACGAGTCCGGCCTGAAGTTCGAGCATGTGCTGGCCCCGACCAAAACCCACCAGCTGGAAGACGGCACCGATTACTACAGCATCAACCCGCTGGGTTATGTGCCCCTGCTGGAGCTTGACGACGGCACGCGCCTGGCCGAAGGCCCGGCCATCGTGCAATACATCGCCGACCTGGTGCCGGACAAAAAACTCGCCCCCGCCAACGGCACGGTGGCACGTGCCCAGCTGCAGGCCTGGCTCAACTTCACGGGCACCGAGCTGCACAAGGGTTTCAGCCCGCTGTTCAATCCAGCCACGCCGGAAGAAGTCAAGACCGCCACCAAGGAAAAACTGATGTCGCGCCTGAAATGGGTGGACGGCCAGCTGGCCGGCAAACAATACCTGATGGGCGACAACTTCAGCGTCGCCGACCCCTACCTGTTCACCGTGACCGGCTGGGCACCGCGTGTAGGCGTGGACATTTCTGGCTTTGCCAACATCGCCGCATTCCGCGAGCGCGTGGCCGCGCGCCCCGCCGTGCAGGCCGCGATGAAAGAAGAAGGATTGCTGTAATCAAGCTGGCTGCCGCGTAGCACAAAACCGCAAGGCCATGCCAGCGCAGGCAAATTCAAACAGGCCCACACTTGGGCCTGTTTTACTTTTAACCGGAACTTCCCATGGCCTCCACGCCCTCCCTTTTTGAGCCGGTCCAGGCCGGCGACCTTGAACTCGCCAACCGCATCGTGATGGCGCCGTTGACACGCAACCGCTCGCCCGACGCCATCCCGCCCGACATTGCCGTCACCTACTACAGCCAGCGTGCCAGCGCCGGCCTGCTGATCACCGAAGCCACGGCCATCAGCCACCAGGGCCAGGGTTACGCCGACGTGCCCGGCCTCTACGGCACCGAGCAGCTCGACAGCTGGAAAAAAGTCACCCATGCGGTGCACGAAGCGGACGGCAAGATCGTGGTGCAGCTGTGGCATGTGGGCCGCGTCTCGCACCGCGAGCTGCAGCCCGGCGGCGGCCAGCCGGTGGCGCCATCGGCCATCACCGCCAAAACCAAAACCGTGCTGATCCGGGACGGCGCGCCGGTGTTTGTCGAAACCTCGGAGCCGCGCGCGCTCGCGCTCGACGAGCTACCCGGCATCGTGCACACCTACCAGGCCGCCGCGCGCAACGCGGTGGGGACCGCGGGTTTTGACGGCGTGGAGATCCATGGCGCCAACGGCTACCTGCTGGACCAGTTCCTGAAAGACGGCAGCAACAAACGCCACGACGACTACGGCGGCAGCATCAAAAACCGCGCACGCCTGTTGCTGGAAGTAACTCGTGCCATAACCGACTCCATAGGCGGCGGCCGCACCGGCATACGCCTGTCGCCGGTCACACCGGCCAACGACGCCAGCGACTCCAACCCGCAGCCGCTGTTTGAGTATGTGGTGCGCCAGCTCGCCCCACTCAACCTGGCCTACATCCACATCATCGAAGGCGCCACCGGCGGCCCGCGCGAAATCGACGGGCGACCATTTGACTATGCAGCCCTCAAGGCCGCCTACCGCAGCGCGGGCGGCAAAGGCGCCTGGATGGTCAACAACGGCTACGACAAGGCGCTGGCCGAAAAAGCCGTGGCCGAAGGCGCAGACCTGGTCGCCTTTGGCAAACCCTATATCGCCAACCCCGACCTCGTGGAACGCCTGCGCAGCAACGCCGCACTCAACGAGCCCGACAAATCCACCTTTTACGGCGGCGGCGCCGAAGGCTACACGGACTATCCGGCGCTGGCCTAGAACTCGGTGTGCAGGCGAATGGTGTAAGTCTGCACCGGGCCGCGGTCGCGGTTGTAGCCGGGGTTGCGCACATGCTGAAAGCCCAGGCTTAAAGCCGTCTGCAACTTGCCCGCGCGCATGGACCACTCCGGCAGCGTCCAGCGGTAATAGGTTTCAAACACGCGCTCATTGCCGTAGTTGAGCCGGCCGTCGCCGAGGAAAGCGCCCTGCCCGCCCGCAGCCAGGTAATCACGATGGCTGGCCGACAAACCATTGACCGCATAAGCCAGACCCACACGGTCCTGTTTGCGGCCCCAGGCGGCGCCGGTGAACTGGCCGCCAACTGAAAGCTGCTGGTCAATTTCAGTGAAGGCATAGGTTTCAAGGCTGCCGCTGCTGCGGTTCACACGAAGAAACAGGCCTTCGTCTTCCCCCAGCGGGGCTTCAAGCGTTGCGCCCCAGCCGGTCTTGGTCTGGGCGCGGCGCACCAGTGACACATCCGGCACGCCGCCAAGCGCCAGCGCATCGTTAAAGCTGCCGGCAATGATGCGGTTGCGAAACACCAGCAGGCGGCCGCGCAGGGGGCCGGCAGCCAGCGCAAGCGGCAGGTTGCCATCGATCTCCAGCTGGTCGCCATACTGGCGCGTCAGATTCCGGTCAAGCTGCAAGCCATTGCTTTCCCTGGGCTGCATGGCGCGCCCGCCGCGTACAGACCAGTCCGGCGTGCGGTACTCCAGCATTGCGCCTGTGGTGTAGCCGCGCGCATCGGCCGGATAGTCCCACGCGCCGTACGTCATGAAGGACCAGTTCAGGAACTGCTCGCGCGGGTCTTTGGCATAGGGGTTGTTGTCGAAATAGTCCAGCAGCGAGAACGAGCCCACGGTGAGGGTCCAGCGCCTGGCCCCATAGTTGCCGCCCAGTTCATTGAAGTCGGCGTCCACTTTTTCAGTGTCCGTGCCCACATCAAGACGCTGCTGCACAAACAGGCGGCCCACATAGGTCTTAAGGCTGGTCGTGCCACCGCGCTGCAGTTCACCATTGCTCAGCCCCCCCGCACCCGTGAGGTTTGAAAGCGGCACGCCCTGCGCGCCCTCGGGGTTGAAATGCAGTTGCGCGCCATGCCACAAGCGCGCACCGAAGTCGGCGGTGGTCGTGAACGAATAGGATTTTTCAGCGCCCGGAACAATCGACCTGGGGCCGGTGTAGGCAGCACTGAAGGAAGGCTTGCGCTGCCAGATATAGGTCGCCTGGGCATGAAAACCAAACGCCGGCGTCGGCTCCGCATCCGTCTGCGCCGCTGCGGCAAGCGGCAGCAAAAACAGCAGCGGGGCGGCAAGGCAGAGATTCGGGTAACGCAGCTTCATGGTTCAGGGTCTGAGTTCGCTTGGCCGACTCACGCGGACAAAAAGCAGTGGAGTTTAAAGCCACAGCATGTCAAGACGATGACGTGGCCTTGCGCGCCGCGCTGTCCGCAAACGTCACGCTGGCACGCAGCCCCGGCCCGCCGTCCACCGCATCCAGGCTGAAGCGCGCATCCAGCAACTCCGCATAGCGGCTGACAATCGCCAGCCCGAGGCCGGCGCCCTCGCCCAGCTGCTGGCCGGCCGCGCCCAGTGTCCAGCGGCTGCGCAGGCGCTCGGCCTCCGGTGCACTCAGGCCCGGGCCGTTATCGGTGACCGACAGCACGGCGCCATCCGCCAGCCGCGCCAGCGCCACTGTGACGTGCGGGTGTTCGGCCTTGCCGTAGCGCAGGGCGTTGTCCAGCAGGTTGCCGAGTATGCCTTCGAGCAGCGCGGCATCGGCCAACACCGTGACCGGCTCGTCCAGCCCCTCGCCGCCCAGATCCACACCCGCCGCGTCGGCCTTGGGCAAAAACCGCAGCAACACGCCGCGCACCAGTTCATTTAAAGCCACCGGCTCCAGCCGCAAACCGGCGCGTGCTTCATCTGCCAGCGCCAGCGCCAGCAACTGCTCCACCAGATGGCTGGCCCGGGCTTCGGCGCGCGCAATGCCCTGCAATTGCGCGCGCCAGACCTGCGGGTCGGCATGGGCCAGCGCATAGTCGGCCTGCGCGCGTATGCCGGCCAGCGGCGTGCGCAGCTCGTGCGCCACATTACCGGCGAACTCGCGCTGCGCGCGAATGCTTTCATCGAGCCGCGCCAGCATCGAATTGACGGCCAGCCCGAGGCGCTCGACATCACGCGTGCTGGCAAAGGTGGTGACCGATGGCGGCACCGGCGTGAGGTCCCGCGCATCGCGCCGGTCCACCGCGCGCTGCAGTTCGACCAGCGGCCGCAGATCGTGCTGTATGCCCCTGAGCAGCCACCACGCCAGCAGCAGCAGCAGCAGCACCTGCGGCACCACGGAGTAGGCCAGCATGCGGTGCAGCAAACGCTTGCGGCTGGCCGAGGTCTGGCCCATCACCACGGTATATGGGGCCGGCTCACTGCGGCGCAGGCTGACCACGCGCAGTTCGCGTCCCTGGAAGGTGATGTCGGAAAAGCCATAGGGCGCCTCATCGGCCAGCGGTGGCGGGTGCAGGCCGGCATGGCCCGCCACCAGTTCGCCATCGGGCCGCAGCACCGCAAAATAAACCGACTCGCTCTGGTCAAACAGCAACGCGCCCATTTCCGGCGGAGACAGGCTCAGCACCGGGCCATCAGGGCTGGTGCGCATGTTTGCGGCCACCGCGTAGGCATCGTCAAGCAGCGAACGGTCAAAGGCCTGGCCCGCAAAGTAGTTGGCCACCGACAAGGCAACGGCCGTACCCAGCGCCCACATCAGCACCAGCGGCAGCACCACATGGCGCGTCACCCGGCTGCGCAAAGAGGGTTTGTGCCGCGCAGGGCCGCCAGGCCTGGACTCCTGCGCGGCGCTCACTGGAGTACCTTCGTGCTGCGCACTGCGGTGCGAGCTTGCTTGGGGACGGCCCGGCGCGGCGCTCATGCGGCATCTTCCTCAAGCACATAACCCAGGCCGCGCAGGGTGCGTATGCTGGCGCCGCTGCCGGCCAGCTTCTTGCGCAGGCGCGAAATAAAAGCCTCCAGCGCATTGTCGCCCAGCGCGCCATCGGTCTCTGAGAGTTTGTCCGACAGCACGCGTTTGCTGACCACCCGGCCGGGCGGCGTCATCAGCTCCCACAAGACCTCGAACTCACGCGCCGGCAGGTCCCAGGCATGGCCCTGCAAAAAGAAACGCCTGGCCTTGCGGTCCAGCGCCAGCAGGCCCTGCTCGACGCGGTCATCGGTGCCGTGGACCCGGCGCACCAGCGCGCGCAAACGCGCTTCGACCTCGGCCAGGTCAAAGGGTTTGCCCAGGTAGTCGTCGGCCCCGGCATCCAGCCCGGCGATGCGCTCCTCGGTGCGGTCACGCGCCGTCAGCACCAGCACCGGCGTGCGGTCGCCGCGCGCGCGCGCCTCGCGCAGCACCGTCAGGCCGTTGCCCAGGCCGCTGCGCTCATGTGCCGACACCGGCAGGTTCAGGTCCAGCAGCACCGAGTCATAGGCCTGCACACGCCACCAGTGGCGCGCCTCGTCCATGGTCGCGGCAATGTCCACGCGGTGCCCGGCATCGCCCAGGCTGCGCAACATCACATCGCGCAAAACGGCATCGTCTTCAACCAAAAGGATTCGCATGGCTCCAGGCTCCGGATCGTCTTCTACAACTTCCACGTAGGTTTCTACGTAGAAATACGCAGCGACCGGGTCAGTTACCGGTCAGCCCCTGCGGGCGATAAACAGCCTCATGAGCATACGACAATTCTTTCTTGCGGCCAGCCTGGGCGCGGCCCTGCCCGTGCTTGCGCAGGGTGTTGCCGCGCCTGTGGCGGCGGTATCCACCCCGTCCGCGCCCAGCACCACCTTCTCCCTGTCCCAGGCCCTGCAGGCGGCACGCAACAACCTGGATGTTTCACTGGCACGCCGGGCTTTGGCGGCAGCGCAGGGCGACGTGGCCTCGGCCAACCATGCGCCGGCGCCGGTGCTGTCGACCAAGGCCTCGCAGATAGACCTGCAAAACGGCATTGGCGGCGGCAATGTGTTTTCACAAAAACGCATAGACAAATCCATAGGCCTGGACTGGACCTGGGAGCGCGGCAACAAGCGCGAACTGCGCACGCGGGCCGCACAAAGCAATGCCTCCGCCGCCCAGGCCGATATCGAAGACACCCTGATCCAGCAGCAACTGGCCACCTCTTCCGCCTATTTCGACCTGCTGGCCGCGCAGGAGCGCATCGGCCAGGTCGGCGAGATCTCACGCAGCGCGACGCAACTGGCCAACACCGCGGCGCGCCGCGTGCAGGCCGGCGACCTGGCAGCGCAGGACGCCGCCCGCACCGAAATAGAAGCCCAGCGCGCCAGCACCGACCTGCTCACCGCCCGGCTGGACCGCCAGCGTGCGGCGCTGGCGCTGGCCCAGCTGACCGGCTTCACTGGCCCCGGCACGCTGGTGGCGCTGCCCGACTGGCCGGCGCGGCTGGCGCCGGACGCCATGGCCGACAACGCCGTCATCTACCCGGCCATAGAAGCCCGGGCCGACGTGCGGGCCGCGCTGCAGCGGGTCGAGGCGGCACGCGCCGCGCTTGACTTCGCCTCGGCGCAAAAGAAAGCCGACATCACGCTGGGCACCTCGTTTGACCACTTCCCGGGGACCTCCAACCGCCTGCTGGAGCTGCGCCTGCAGATGCCGCTGTATGGCTTCCTGGGAGGCTATAACTTCCAGGGCGAAATCGCGCGGGCACAGGCACAGCTGGACCAGGCCGAGGACACGCTGGAAAAAACCCGGCGCGCCGCCAGCGCCGACCTGCAGCGCCTGCAGCAGGACAAACAGGGCGCGGCCGCGCGCGCCCTGAGTTTTGAAAGCACCATACTGCCGCGCGCCCGCAAGGTTGCCGAAATGGCCGAGCTGGCCTACAGCAAGGGCGCGATGTCCCTGACCGACCTGATAGATGCGCGCCGCACCCTGCGCGCCATCCTGATCGAAGACCTGGCCGCGCGCACCGAGCACGCCAAGGCCGCGCAAGCCTGGCAATTGCGCCAGCCATGAACACCACCAACCCGGCACAACGCCTGACCCCTTTCTATCCGGAAGCCATCGTGAAACGCACACACCTACTCATCCCCGGCGCCAGCGCGCTGCTCGCGCTGGCCCTCCTGGCAGGCTGCAACGACACGCCGGCACCGGCGCCCGAGGCGCCCGCGCCCATACTGCAGGGCAAGCAGCTGCGTTTTGCGCCCGGCCATCCGCAGCTCGCGCTGCTGGGCCTGGCCAGCGCCGCGCCGGGCAAGGCCATCGTTGTCGAGCTGCCGGCCCGGCTGGTCTGGAACGAGGAACGCACCCAGCGCATCTACCCGGCGTTTGCCGGCCGCGTGATGGCCATCAAGGCCGATGTCGGCCAGAGCGTCAAGCCAGGCGCCGTGCTGGCGCAACTGGCCTCGCCCGACTTCGGCGGCGCCCAGGCCGATACCGCCAAGGCCCAGGCCGATGCCCGGCTGACGCAAAAAGCCCTGCAGCGCCAGCGCGAGCTGTTCGAGGCCGGCATCGTCGCCCGCAAGGACCTGGAGCAAAGCGAGGCCGACGCCGCACGCTCGCAGGCCGAAAGCCAGCGCGCCGAGGCCCGCACCCGCCTGTATGGCGGTGGCAGCGGCAACGTCAACCAGCAGCTGGCCTTGCTGGCCGGCATCAACGGCACGGTGGTCGAACGCAACCTCAACCCCGGCCAGGAAGTGCGGCCCGACCAGTCCGGCCCCGGCGTGCCCGCGCTGTTTGTGGTGACCGACCCGAGTTCGCTATGGGTGCAGATTGACGCGCGTGAATCCGAGATCGGCACACTCAAGCCCGGCGCCGCCTTCGAGCTCATCATCCCTTCCCTTCCGGGCCAGAAATTCGAGGGCCGTGTCAGCGCCGCCTCCGACTTCATAGACCCAGCCACCCGCACCATCAAGGTCCGCGGCGTGGTGGCCAACCCGGACCGCACGCTCAAGGCCGAGATGCTGGCCACGGCCCGCATCGAACGCATGCTCGGCCCGGGTGTGATCATCCCGTCGCAGGCCGTCTCGCTGCTGGGCGCCAAACACACGGTGCTGGTGCAGGTGCAGCCTGGCGTGTTTGAGTCGCGCGAGGTGACGCTCAGCTACCAGGGGCCGCGCGAGACCGTGGTGTCGGGCGGGCTGGAAGCCGGCGAACAGGTTGTCAGTGAAAACATGCTGCTGCTTGCGCGCGCCTTCCGCAACGCCCAGGAAGAAGCCCTGCCAGCCGGGAATTCAGACAAAAAAGCACCCGCAGCCCCCGTGGGATCAGCGCAAACAACTACCAAAACAATAGCAAACACGGCCCCCGCTGCAGCGGCACCCGCCTCCAGCGCACAGGCCAAGCCATGAAACGCCTGATCCACTACGCGCTGCACCAGCCGCTGTTCATCGTGCTGGGCACGCTGCTGTTTGTCATGGCAGGTGTCTTTGCCTTCAAGAACCTTTCCGTTGAAGCCTTTCCCGATGTGACCGACACCCAGGTCACGGTGATCGCGCTGTACCCGGGCCGCGCCGCCGAGGAAGTCGAAAAGCAGGTCACGCTGCCGATAGAAACCGCGCTGTCGGGACTGCCCAACGCGATCCGGCTGTTCTCCCACACCCAGTTCGGCCTGTCCTATACCGTCATCACTTATGACGACGCGGCCAATGTCAACATCGCACGCCAGCAGGTCAACGAACGGCTTAACGGCGTGGATGTGCCGCCGGGCGCGCAGGTCAACGTGGCACCCAACGCCACCCCGGTCGGCGAGGTGATGCGCTACCGCCTGAAGGGCGACGGGCAAACCACGACGGATTTGCGCACACTGGAGGACTGGGTCATTGAACGCGGCCTGCGACAGGTGCCCGGCGTGGCCGACGTGGTGGCCATGGGCGGCTTCATCAAACAATACGAAGTCCAGCCCGACCTCGACAAGCTGCGCGCCTACAAACTCACCTTCCAGAATTTACTGGACGCGCTGGGCCGCGGCAACTCAAACGCTGGCGGCAGCTACGTCGCGCAGGGCCAGCAGCAGTTCGCGATTCGCGGCATAGGCCTGCTGCGCTCGGCCGACGACATAGGCCGCATCGTCGTCGCGGCGCGCGGCGGCACACCGATTTTGATCCGCGACCTCGCCGAGGTAAAAATCGGCGCCGTGCCGCGCCTGGGCATCGTCGGCCAGGACAAGGACGACGACATCGTGACCGGCATCGTCATCATGCGCAAAGGGGAAAACCCAAGCGTGGTGCTCAAGGGCGTGAAAGAGAAAATTGCCGAACTCAACGCCCGCGGCCTGCCCAAGGGCGTGCAGATCGTGCCCTACTACGACCGCACCTGGCTGATGGAAAAAACGCTGACCACGGTGTTCAAGAACCTGGTCGAAGGCGCGCTGCTGGTGTCGCTGGTGCTCTACCTGTTCCTGTCGAACATTCGCGCCAGCCTGGCCGTGGTGGTGATCATTCCGCTGGCCTTGCTGTCGACCTTTCTGGGCCTGAAGATCATGGGCGTGCCGGCCAACCTGCTGAGCCTGGGCGCGATGGACTTCGGCATCATCGTGGACGGCGCGGTGATCGTGATTGAAAACATCATGCACCGGCTGTCCGAGAAAAAAGAAGGCATGAGCAACGCCGAACGGCGCAACGTCATCATCGATGCCGCCAACGAAGTCGGCCGGCCAACGCTGTTTTCCATGCTCATCATCATTGCCGCGCACATTCCGATTTTTGCGCTGCAACGCCATGAAGGCCGTATCTTCCAGCCGATGGCGCTCAGCGTCACCACTGCATTGGTCGGCTCGCTGATTTTCTCGCTGACCCTGGTGCCGCTGCTGGCCTACTGGATGCTGCGCAACAAGGTGCCGCACGGCGACAACCGCGTCGTGGCCAGCAGCAAGCGTTTTTACGCGCCCATATTGAACTGGGCGCTGGAGCGGCGCCGCACCGTGGTGGTGATCGCATTGGGCGTGTTCGCCCTGGCCATGGTGGCCGCCGCGCGCCTGGGCTCGGAGTTTTTGCCCGAACTCAACGAAGGCACCTTCTGGGCCAACTTCGACATGCCCTCCAGCGTGTCCAGCGAAGAGGCGGCCAAGATCCTGCTGATGGCGCGCAAGGCCCTGATCACCGTGCCTGAAGTGCGCACGGCGGTTTCCAAGGCCGGACAGCCCGAGGACGGCACCGACCCCAAAACCCTGAGCATGGCCGAGATCTTCGTCGACGTGAAGCCGCAGGAAGAGTGGCGCAAGGGACTGACGCGCGACCAGTTGATTGAAGAAATGGACGGCAAGCTGCGGGCCATTCCGGGCATAGACCCCGCGTTCTCGCAGCCGATCCGCGACAACGTGCTTGAATCCATCTCGCAGATCAAGGGACAGATCGTCGTCAAGGTATCGGGCGAGGATCTGAACGAGCTGCGCCGCGTGGCCGAAGCCATACAGCGCGAGATCAAGCAGGTGCAGGGCGTGCAGCGCGGCGAGATTGACCGCCTCGGCGACCTGCCGCAACTGGTCATAGACATTGACCGCGACCGGGCGGCGCGCCTGGGACTGAACGTGCAGGACATCCAGGACGTGATCGAGGCCGCGCTGGGCGGCAAGGCCGCGACCCAGCTGTGGGAAGGCGAGCGCAAGTTTGCCGTGGCGGTCAGGCTGCCGGAAAGCCGGCGCGCGATTGCCAGCCTGCCGCAAACGCTGATCCCCACGCCCGATGGCGGTTATGCCCAGCTCGGCAGCGTGGCCACGATACGCGAGACCAACGGCGCCATGAACATTGCCCGCGAGGCCGGCCGCCGCACCATGGCCATAGGCATCTTCATCAAGGGCCGCGACATGGGCTCGGTGGTCAAGGACATGCAGACCCGCGTGGCGCAAAACGTCAAGCTGCCGCCCGGCTACACCGTGGGCTGGTCCGGTGAGTTTGAAAACCAGGAGCGCGCCATGAAACGGCTGTCGGTGGTCGTGCCGATCTCGCTGCTGCTGATCTTTGTGCTGCTGTTTGACGCGTTCAAGTCCTTCAAGATGGCCACGCTTATCCTGATCAACGTGCCGCTGGCGCTGATAGGCGGGTTTGTGGCGCTGTGGGTCTTCTCGATACCGCTGTCGGTGTCAGCGGCCATCGGCTTTATTGCGCTTTCGGGTCAGGCCGTGCTCAACGGCGTGGTGATGCTGTCGGTGTTCCAGCAGCTGCAACAAGCCGGCCACAGCGTGATCGACGCGGTCAGGCTGGGCTCCATGCAACGCCTGCGCACCGTGCTGATGACGGCCATGCTGGCGGCGCTGGGTCTGCTGCCCATGGCGCTGTCACACGACATAGGCTCGGAAACGCAGCGGCCGCTGGCCATCGTCATCATCGGAGGCCTGATCACCGCCACCCTGCTGACCCTGGTGGTACTGCCTGCGCTTTACGTATCGTGGTTTGCCAACGACAAAAAACCCGAGCCCGACAATGATGACCCGGCCGTGCCCGAAATAGCCGCATAAGGACGCAGGCGATTGCCGGCGCCCCGTATTGCAGCAAGCTGCTGCAATACGGCGGTGCATTCCGCCTCCTGCGCCGACGCGTATAGTGCATTTTTCGAGATACAGGGCAACTCAAAAATGCAGCACTCCCATTCCATTGACAAGCTACAGCATTCGCATGTTTTTGACGAGGGCAATCCGCTTGTAGAACGCAACACCCTGTGGGCTGTGCTGCTGACGGCCGGCATGATGGTGATCGAGATCACCAGCGGCTGGATGTTCAACTCCATGGCCCTGCTGGCGGACGGCTGGCACATGAGCTCGCACACCCTGGCGCTGGGCCTGTCGCTGCTGGCCTATGTGGCCGCGCGGCGCTTCGCCAATGACAGCCGGTTTGCCTTCGGCACCTGGAAGATAGAAGTGCTGGGCGGCTACACCAGCGCCCTCCTGCTGGTGCTGGTGGCCGGGCTGATGTTGTACCAGTCGGTTGAGCGCCTGATCGCCCCCACGCCCATACAGTACAACCAGGCCATCGTGATTGCCGTCGTCGGCCTGCTGGTCAACTTCGCCTGCGCCTGGCTGCTCAGGGGCGGCAGCGGGCACGACCACCACCATGGCCATGGGCATCACGATCACCATGCTCATGAATCACATGGCCAGCATGACGACCTGAACCTGCGCTCGGCCTACCTGCATGTTGTCGCCGATGCCGCCACCTCGGTGCTCGCCATCCTGGCCCTGATTGGCGGCAAACTCTGGGGCGCCAGCTGGCTGGACCCGGTCATGGGCATTGCCGGCTCCGGGCTGGTCGCGGTCTGGGCTTACGGCCTGCTGCGCGACTCGGGCCGCGTGCTGCTGGACGCAGAGATGAACGCGCCCGTGGTGGCCGAAATCAGGGAGGTCATTGCAGCCAGCCCCATCCAGGCCACGATCTCGGACCTGCATGTGTGGCGCGTCGGCAAAGGCAAATACGCCTGCATTCTTTCGCTGGTCACAGGGCAGGACGCCGAGCCAGAAGATTTCAAACGGCAGTTGCGCATCCATGAAGAACTGGTGCACATCTCCATCGAAATCAATCGCCGGCCGATTCCGGCTTGAGCCAGCCCGAAGGCGCTATATAAATCATAGCTATCTGCACACGCAGGGCGTCGGCTACAGGCTCTTTTTACCTTGAAACCAGCTGCAAACCGCGGCGCGCAGCCTGCTCCGGATCGGCTGCCAGCGTCACCGCACTGACCACCGCCACGCCATCCACACCGCAGGCCATCACGCCCGGCAGCAGCGCCAGCGAGATGCCGCCAATCGCCACCACCGGCAGCGTTGGTTGCAGCGCCGCCTGCGCCGCCCAGAGCTTCAGGCGCTCCAGGCCTACCGGCTCATAAGGCATGAGCTTGAGTGTGGTCGGGTAAATCGGGCCAATCGCCAGGTAGGACGGCTGCACCGCATGCGCACGCGCCAGTTCGGCGGGTGTGTGTGTGCTCAGGCCCAGCCGCACACCGGCCCGGCGCAAGGCATCAATATCCGCAACATCCAGGTCTTCCTGGCCCAGGTGCACGCCGTAAGCGCCGGCGGCCAACGCCAGTTGCCAGTGGTCATTGATAAAAACCTGCGCGCCCGGCACCTTGCGCCCGGCCTCCACCGCTGCTTTGACTTCCCGTTCAATCTCGGCAGGTGTATGGTCCGCCGCCTTGAAACGCAGCTGTAGGGTGCGCACACCCCAGCCGAGCAGGCGCTCAACCCATTCGGCTGTTGGCACGACAGGGTAGAAACCGATGGGGGCAATGAGAGATGGAAAGGAAGATGTCGTCATGATTTTCTGATTTTTATCTTGTCATCCCGGACCTGATCCGCAATCCATGACTCCGAATCGGGTTCATGGATTGCGGATCAAGTCCGCAATGACAGTTTCAAGAGGAATGCCAGAACGGCACACCAACGGTAGGTGTTGAGGCCTGCGCCGCGGCGCGTTCGGGCATGGGGGTTGATTCGTAGGCGGCGCGGCCGGCGGCCACACCATCGGCAAAGGCCCGCGCCATGCGCACCGGGTCGCCGGCCTGGGCCACGGCGGTGTTGAGCAACACGGCGTCAAAACCCAGCTCCATCACCTGCGCCGCGTGTGATGGGCGGCCCAGGCCGGCATCCACCACCAGCACCGCATCCGGCAGGCGGCGCCGCATGGTTTCCAGCGCATACGGGTTGAGCGGCCCGCGGCCCGTTCCAATCGGTGCGGCCCAGGGCATCACGGCGGCGCAACCCGCGTCACGCAGGCGCTGCGCCATCACCAGGTCGTCGGTGGTGTAGGCAAACACGGCAAAACCTTCTTTGGCCAGCACCGTTGCGGCCTGCAGGGTGGCCACGGTGTCGGGCTGCAAGGTGTAGTCGTCGCCAATTACTTCCAGCTTGATCCATGGCGTGCCGAAAATCTCGCGCGCCATCTGCGCCAGCGTGATGGCTTCTTCGGCGCTATGGCAGCCCGCAGTGTTGGGCAGGATGTGGCATTTCATGCTTTGCACGCGCTGCCAGAAACTGTTGCCGCCGCCGCTCTCGGGCTGCAGGCGGCGCAGGCCCACCGTCAGCACCTCGGTGCCGGAGGCGACCACCGCATCGCTTAAAACCTGAGGCGAGGGGTAATGCGAGGTGCCAAGGAAAAACCGGCTCGAAAGCGTGGTGCCGGCAACCGTCCATGGGCTACCGTGCGCAATAGGGGATGCAGCAGATGCATTCATGCCAATTGCTCCACCGATGTGGTGCCATGCAAGCAGACGCCGCGGAACTGGCTCCGCCAGGCCGCAAGCGTCGCCCCCTGCGAGGGGGGTAGGAGGCTACACGACGTGAGCCAACGGCGGGGGTGTTCCATATTTATCCTCCGGTGATGGGTGTCACGATGTCTATGCGGTCACCGTTTTGCAGGGCGCGTTCCGGCCATTGCGGACGCGGCACAAAACTGCTGTTGATGGCGCAGGCAAACGCGGTTTGCAGCTCGTAACCCTGGGCCAGCAGCAGGGCCTGCAAGGTGGCGGCAGCGGTTTCGATGCGTTTGCCGTTCAGGGATATTTCCAGTGGATTCATGATGCTCATGGCTGTCTGTGATCGTCCGATTGTCTCAAGCCAGCAGTTTATGGGCCAAATCGTCCACCAGCGCAGGGGCGCACAGATACCCATGGCGGTAAAGGCCATTGATATGCCACACGCCATCACGCAGGGCAATCACGGGCCGGTGGTCGTCCAGCGCGGGGCGCAATGCGGCGCTCATGCGCAGCACACGCGCCTCGCCAAAAGCCGGGTGCAGGCTGTGCAGGGCACTGGCCAGCTCCAGCACCGAGCGCACCGTCACCGGTCCGGTGTCTTCCGACTCCAGCTCGGTGGCGCCAACCACAAACTGATTGCCGGGCCGCGGCACGACATACAGCTGGTAGCGCGGATGCATCAGGCGCACCGGGCGCTGCAGCGTCACGCCGGCGCATTCGACACGCAACACCTCGCCGCGCACGCCGCGCAGGGGATTGCCCGGCGGCCACTGCGCCTTGCTGCCCACGCCACGCGCATCGACGGCAAGGTCCACCGCATAAGGCCGACCCGCGCAAAGCATGCCCTGCGCTTCCACGCGTTCAACGGCCTGCCCCTCGTGCCACTGCACGCCAAGGCGGTCAAGCTCGACGGCCAGCGCAGCCATCCACTGATCGTTGGCCACCTGGCCCTCGCTCTCCAGATACAGGCCACCGCCAAAACGGCCTGCCAGCGTCGGCTCGCGCTGCCCCAGCGCTGCCGCATCCAGCGTGTGTACCTGTGATCTGCAGGCATCCGGCAGCTTGTGCTGCAGCAGGCGCGTGAAGTGCTCCAGTGAAGTTTGATCAGGTGCGTGGGCGACCACCAGGGAGCCTTGCTGGCGAAAAAAAACGGGCTCCGCACCGGACGCCGCAAGCTCTGCAATCCACTGCGGCCACAACAGCATGGAACGTTGGCCCAGTGCAAACACCAGTTCATCAGACACCGCCAGCTCCGCCAGCGGCGACAGCATGGCCGCCGCCGTCATGGACGCCGTGGCCAGGTCATCGCGCTGGCGCGCATCAAACAGACTCACGCGGCAACCCGCCCTGGCCAGGCGCCAGGCCAGCGTGCGGCCGGCCAGGCCTGCGCCTGCGATGCCGATGTGAAGTTTGCGCATGGTTTTTACCGTTTCAATTTTCAGGAATAAATCTCGCTGCCGCCCTCGCGGAACTCCTTGGCTTTTTCCTGCAAGGCGGTATCGATCTGCTTGATGGGAATCACACCCGCCGCCACCGGCGCGGCCGCAACCAGCGTCGTGGTGGAAGGGTTGAGGCGCGCAAACTCGCGCACCTCCTGCGAGATTTTCATCGAACAGAATTTTGGCCCGCACATCGAGCAGAAATGCGCCACCTTGGCGTTCTCTTTAGGCAGGGTTTCGTCGTGGTAAGCCATGGCCGTGTCGGGGTCGATGGCCAGACGGAACTGGTCTTCCCAGCGGAACTCAAAGCGCGCTTTCGACACCGCGTTGTCCCACATCTGCGCACCGGGGTAGCCCTTGGCCAGGTCGCCCGCATGCGCGGCAATCTTGTAGGCAATCAGACCCTGCTTCACGTCGTCGCGGTTCGGCAAACCGAGGTGCTCTTTCGGTGTCACGTAGCACAGCATGGCCGTGCCATACCAGCCGATATTGGCCGCGCCCATCGCGGAAGAGATGTGGTCGTAGCCGGGCGAGATGTCGGTGATCAGCGGGCCCAGCGTGTAGAACGGCGCTTCAAAGCAGGCTTCCAGCTGCTTCTCAACATTTTCCTTCACCAGCTGCAGCGGCACATGGCCCGGGCCTTCTATCATCACCTGCACATCGTGCTTCCAGGCGATCTGCGTGAGTTCGCCCAGGGTGTGCAATTCGGCAAACTGCGCTTCGTCGTTCGCGTCGGCAATCGAGCCGGGGCGCAGGCCGTCACCGAGCGAGAAGCACACGTCATAGGCTTTCATGATCTCGCAGATCTCGTCAAAGCGCTCGTACAAAAAGCTTTCCTTGTGGTGTGACAAACACCACTTGGCCATGATGGAGCCGCCGCGTGAGACGATGCCCGTCAGGCGATTCGCCGTCAGCGGCACATAGGCCAGGCGCACGCCGGCGTGGATGGTGAAATAGTCCACGCCCTGCTCGGCCTGCTCGATCAAGGTATCGCGGAAGATTTCCCAGGTCAGGTCTTCAGCCTTGCCATTGACCTTTTCCAGCGCCTGGTAAATCGGCACCGTACCAATCGGCACCGGCGAGTTGCGCAAGATCCATTCGCGGGTTTCATGGATGTTTTCGCCGGTCGACAAATCCATCACGGTGTCTGCGCCCCAGCGAATCGACCAGACCAGTTTGTCGACTTCCTCTTCAATGCTGGACGTGACCGCCGAGTTGCCGATGTTGGCGTTGACCTTGATCAAAAAGTTGCGGCCAATAATCATGGGCTCGCTCTCGGGGTGGTTGATGTTGTTCGGGATCACCGCGCGGCCGCGCGCCACTTCGTCGCGCACAAATTCGGCCGTGATCTCCTGCGGTATGGACGCGCCAAACGAATGCCCGCGTTTTGGCAAACGCTCGGTCGCCAGGCGTTCCGCCAGCTGCGCGCGCACCAGGTTTTCGCGGATGGCGATGTACTCCATCTCCGGCGTGATGATGCCTTTGCGCGCGTAATGCATTTGCGACACATTGGCCCCTGGCTTGGCGCGGCGCGGCACCGGCGCATGCGCCATGCGCAGCGCGGCCAACGCGGGGTCGTTCAGGCGTTCACGGCCATAGGCACTGCTGATGCCTGGCAGGGCCTCGGTGTCTGCACGTTCATTGATCCAGGCACCGCGCAATGGCGGCAGGCCGCGCGTGATGTCAATCGCTGCGCTAGGGTCGGTGTACACGCCCGACGAATCAAACAGGCGAATCGGGGGATTCGGTTCACGGCGTGGCTCGCCGCTGCCCTCGTGCACCAGCGTGTCGGTCAGCGTGACTTCACGAAAGGGGACACGGATATCGGGCCGCGAGCCCTCGATGTAGATCTTCGCGGAGCCAGGAAAAGGCGCACGCGTGATGCGGTTGGTGAGGTCGTTGGTATCAACAGTAAGACGGGTCTTGGCCATGGTGTTCTCCAGAAGGTAGGTACTGCGAGGTAGAGATATCGGAACACAATGAAAACGATGGATTCCCGCTCAGGGCAAGGCGCCTTCGTAAGGGTTGCAACGCCGCCCTGGGTGGGAAGGCACGTTTTCATGTTTTGATATTTCCACATCGCAGTACTGAAGTGCCTGCTGGGGAGCCGGGAGTTTCACTGGTGGCGTCTGGGGGTGGTGACGCCACGGAGTTCCGGTGCCAATTGCGTTGTTCCCTACGCGGGGATGATCCCGATCAGGTTCAGCGGGTCTCGCATACTGCGATCTCAGCCTAGAACATTTCCTGGTGGAAACATCCCTGGCACCCCGACAAGCTGCAGCTATTGTAAGCAGCGATGCCGGCGCTGGCAATACCGCGCCGGGCACTATCAACTCAATAGCTTGCTGCGCCCATACCTATTGGGCTAGGGAAGATTTTCTCTAAAAATCACCTGGCTGCGCACCGCATCCACGCCGCTCATCAGCTCGCGTTTGTCGCGGATATTGGTGAACATGCGCACACAGCTCATCATGGCGGTCTGCGGACTTTGCGTGATGACGGCGTCCATGCTGCCGTCTATCAGCATGGCGCGTGTGTCGGGTGTCAGGCCATGGCCGATAAAAACCACCTTGTGCTCGCGCCCGCACTCCTTGAGCGCGCGCGCCACGCCGTCCGATGCGCCGCCTATGTTGTAGATACCGGCCAGGTCCGGGTACTGCTCCAGCAGGGTGCGGGTCTGTTCGTAATTTTTCTGCGCATCATCCTGCCCCTCACGCAGGCCCACCACCTGCAGCGCCGGAAACATCTCCTCGATCACATGCAAAAAACCGGCCTCACGCTCTTCATGCGCACGGTAACTCAGGGAGCCGGCAATCAGCGCCACCTTGGCCGCGCGCACGCCCGGGCCGATAAAACGGCCCACCAGGTACCCGGCGGTCCGCCCCGCCGCGCGGTTGTCCAGCCCGACATACCCGGCGCGCTGCGAGCCCGACAAATCCGAGATCAGGGTGATTGCCGGCACGCCTTTTTCGGCCAGTGTGCTCACCGCCTCACGCACGGCCGGATGCTCCAGCGCCATAAAGGCAATGCCGTCGCTGCGCTGGCCCAGGCGCAACAGGCTGGCGGCGAGTTGCTGCGGGTTAAAACTTTCAAACAGCTCGGTCCGGCATTTCACGTTAAAGGGCACCAGGTGCTCCTGCGAATAACCCACGGTGTCGCCCAGCATGCGTATAAAACGGTTGCTGCCGTCGGGCAGCAAAAACGTCAGGCGCATGGGCTGCGCGGCAAGCGCGGCATAAAGCCCGGTTTCCGGCAAATAGTCCAGCTCGGCCGCCACCTTCAGCACCTTCTGGGCGGTAGCATCACGCACGCCCGGCCTGTGGTTGAGCACCCGGTCCACAGTGGCGGTAGACACCTTTGCGGCCTTCGCGATGTCGACCACCCTGGCCCGCTGCTGTACGCCTTCCATCACATCAGGGATAACCCTCATACATCAAAATCCATCATTATTTTGGTTTGACCATCAGCACTGCTGCGCCTATCGTTGCGTAGCTTTCACCTAATGATGCATCAAAACACATCAAAACAAAACTGGAGACAACCCCATGAGCTCAAACACCGCCGTCACCCGCCGCAGCGTCCTGCGCACCCTGTCCGCCGTTTCCGCAGCAGGCGTTGCCGCGGCCCTGCCGTCCATGGCGCGCGCCGCCGAGTTTTCCTACAAATACGGCAACAACCTGCCCGTCACCCACCCGCTGAATATCCGCGCGCAGCAGGCCGCCGACCGCATCCTGAAGGAAAGCAAGGGCCGGGTCGAGATCAAGATATTCCCGAACAACCAGTTGGGCGGTGACACCGACATGCTGGCCCAGGTGCGCTCCGGCGGCATCGAGTTCTTCACGCCCTCGGCGCTGGTGATCGCCACGCTGGTGCCGGTGGCCGCCATCAACGCCGTGGGTTTTGCCTTCAGCGACTACAACCAGGTCTGGGGCGCGATGGACGGCAAGCTGGGCGCGCATGTGCGTGAAGCCATCAGCAAATCGCGCCTGTATGCATTTGAAAAAATGTGGGACAACGGTTTCCGCCAGACCACCAGCAGCAAGGCGCCGGTGACGACGGCGAAAGACATGGACGGCCTGAAGATTCGCGTGCCGGTCAGCCCGCTGTCCATCTCCATGTTCAAGGGCCTGGGCGCAGCGCCCGCCAGCCTGCAGTTCAGCGAGGTGTATTCCTCCCTGCAAACCAAAATCGTCGACGCGCAGGAAAACCCGCTGCCCATCATCCAGGTCGCCAAGCTTTATGAGGTGCAGAAGTTCTGTTCGCTGACCAACCACATCTGGGACGGTTACTGGTTTGTCGCCAACGGCCGCGCCTGGGACAAACTGCCTGCCGACCTGAAAACCATAGTCGCCCGCGCCATCAATGAAGCCGGCCTGCAACAGCGCGACGACATCAAGAAACTCAACGAGACCGTGGTGACGGATTTGCAGTCCAAGGGCCTGAGCATCAACCGCCCCACCGCCGACTCCTTCCGCGCCAAGCTGCGCGAAGCCGGTTTTTACGGCGAGTGGAAAGAACGTTTCGGTGCCGAGGCCTGGGGACTCCTCGAACAGTCGGTTGGAAAACTCGCATAAAACGGCATACGCCCATCAGCCAGTTTTTTGCCTCCCGCGCGGCGGGAGGGCAACGCCGCCGTCCTCATCACCGATTCCTCCGGAGCTTGATCCATGTCCCACACACCCACTCCGCCGCTGAATGCCGACGCGCCGCCCGCCAACGCGCTGAGCGGCCTTGCGCACAAGGCGGACCGCGGCCTGGGTTGCGTGGTGGAGTCCATCGCCGCCGGCCTGGTGCTGGCCGAAATCATCGTGCTGTTTGCCGGCGTGGTGTCGCGTTATGTGTTTCACCAGCCGCTGACCTGGTCGGACGAGCTCGCCTCCATCATGTTTTTGTGGCTGTCCATGCTGGGCGCCGTTGTGGCGTTGCGCCGCGGCGAACACATGCGCATGACGGCACTGGTCAACAACGTTAGGCCGCACACACGCGCCCTGCTGGACACGATTGCCATCACGGCCTCGCTGGCCTTTCTGCTGCTGGTGCTGTTTCCGGCTTACGAATATGCGTATGAAGAAAGCTTCATCGTCACACCGGCGCTTGAGGTCAACAACGCCTGGCGCGCCGCGGCCATCCCGGCCGGCATGGGCCTGATGATCATCGTGGCCCTGCTGCGGCTCTTGCGCATCAGCAGTTTTAAACAGATCGCCATCGCGCTGGCCGGCACCGCGGCCGTCGTTGCGGCTTTCTGGTTTGCGCAGCCGCTGCTGGTGCCGCTGGGCAAGGCCAACCTGATCATCTTTTTTGTCCTTGTGGTCGCGGCCAATGTGTTTTCCGGTGTGCCGATTGCGTTCTCCTTTGCGCTGGCCACCTTTGGTTACCTGGCGCTGACCACACAGACCCCGCTGCTGGTCATGGTCGGCCGGCTTGATGAAGGCATGTCGCACATGATCCTGCTGGCCGTGCCGCTGTTTATTTTCCTTGGTGCGCTGATAGAGATGACCGGCATGGCCAAAGCCATGATCCAGTTCCTGGCCAGCCTGCTGGGCCATGTGCGCGGCGGCCTGAGTTATGTGCTGATAGGCGCGATGTATTTGGTGTCGGGCATTTCGGGCTCCAAGATCGCCGACATGGCGGCGATTGCACCCGTGCTGTTCCCCGAGATGAAAAAGCGCGGCGCCAAACCCGGCGACCTGGTGGCGCTGCTGTCGGCCACAGGCGCGCAAACCGAAACCATACCGCCGTCCATTGTGCTGATCACCATAGGTTCGGTCACCGGCGTGTCCATCGCCGCGCTGTTCACCGGCGGCCTGCTGCCCGCCGTGGTGCTGGGCGCCGCCCTGTGCGCGGTTGTCTGGTGGCGTTACCGCCATGAAGACCTGAGCGGCGTGCTGCGCTACAGCAAGCGTGAGATAGGCAAACTCTTCCTGATCGCCCTGCCGGCCATCGTGCTGCCGTTTGTGATTCGCGCCGCAGTGGTTGAAGGCGTGGCCACCGCGACCGAAGTCTCCACCATAGGCATTATTTATTCGATGCTGGCCGGCTTGCTGCTGTACCGCCAGTTTGCCTGGCGCAGGCTGGTGCCCATGCTGGTTGAAACGGCCTCGCTGACAGGCGCCATCATCTTCATCGTCGGCTGCGCCACGGCCATGGCCTGGGGCCTGACGCAATCGGGCTTTTCGCAGGACCTGGCGCGCATCATGGGCAGCCTGCCGGGCGGTGCTTACGGCTTCCTCGCCGTGTCCATCCTGGCCTTCATCATCCTGGGCAGCGTGCTTGAAGGCATACCGGCCATCGTGCTGTTCGGGCCGCTGCTGTTCCCCATCGCGCGCATGGCCGGCGTGCATGAGGTGCACTACGCCATGGTGGTGATTTTTGCCATGGGCATAGGCCTGTTCGCGCCGCCCTTCGGTGTCGGCTATTACGGCGCCTGTGCCGTCAGCAAGGTCGACCCGGACGAAGGCATCAAGTACATCTGGGGCTACTTCGGCGCGCTGCTGATAGGCCTGCTTCTTGTCGCCGCGATTCCCTGGTTTTCCACCGGCTTCCTCAAAAATTAAACCCCACCGGAGCTACTGAACATGAGCAAATTTTTTGGCGAGATCCGCCAGCTGGGCTACGTCGTGCCCGACATCGAGGCAGCGATGGACTACTGGAGCAAAACCCTGGGCGTCGGCCCCTGGTTTTACAACCCCAAGGTGCCGATCAAGAACTACACCTACAAGGGCGAATCGCATGAGCCGCACAACTCGGTGGCATTGGCCAACTCGGGTTTTGTGCAGGTCGAGCTGATACAGACGCGCAACGATGTGCCGTCGATGTACCGCGATTTTTTAAAGGCCGGCAACACCGGCCTGCAGCATGTCGCCTACTGGACCAGCGACTACGACGCCGACCTGGCGCGCCTGCTGAAAGAAGGCTTCAAACCGGTCATGAGCGGTGAGGTCGGCGAGAAAGGCCGCTTCATTTATTTCGACACCGAATACCACCCCGGCACCGTCATCGAACTGTCCGAGGTCGCCGGCCCCAAGGGAAAAATGTTTGACCTGATTCGCAAGTCGTCCGAAGGCTGGGACGGCAGCGCGCCGGTGCGGCCTTTCCCCGATTTGAGCAAGCTCTGAAAACATACGCCATGAACGCAGACCGCTTTGAAGCCACCTACCTGATTGAAACCCCGCTTGAGCCGGCACACGTGGCCGAGGTGATGGCGGGCGAGCAGTCCTGCGGCACTTTTACCCGCGTTGAAGGCGAGACCGACGAGCTGCGCCAGCGTGCACGCGCAACGGTGGAGCAGATCGACGAGCTTGAGTCGGTCAACACACCCAGCCTGCCAAATGCACTGCTTGAACGCAGGCAGCACACAGGGCCATGGCGGCGCGCCCGCGTGCGCATTTCCTTTCCCGCGGCCAACGTGGGCGCGAACTTGCCGACGCTGGCCGCGACGGTTTCGGGCAACCTGTATGACCTGGGCGAGGTCAGCGGCCTGCGCCTTGAAAGCATCAAGCTGCCCGTCGCCTACCGCGCGCAATTCGACCTGCCCAGAGTCGGTATCGCCGGCACGCGCCAGGCCACCGGCGTAACTGCCGGCGCGCTGGTCGGCACCATCATCAAACCCAACGTCGGTTTTTCCAGCGCGCAAACGGCCGAGCTTGTTGGCCGCCTGTGCGCCGCCGGTGTTGATTTCATCAAGGACGATGAAGTCTGCGCCGACCCGGCCCATGCTCCGCTGGCCCAGCGTGTGCCAGCCGTGATGGCGGTGGTGCGCGAGCACCAGCAGCGCACCGGCAAACATGTCATGGTGGCCTTTAACATCACCGATGAAACCGACGCCATGAAGCGCCATGCCGACCTGGTCGAGCGTGAAGGCGGCAGCTGCGTCATGACCAGCCTCAACTGGTGCGGCCACTCGGCCATGCAGACCCTGCGCCGCCACACCGGCCTGGCCATCCACGGCCACCGCAACGGCTATGGCGCGCTGTCGCGCCACCCCTTGCTGGGCATGTCCTTTCAGGCCTACCAAACCCTGTGGCGGCTCGCCGGTGTGGACCACATGCATGTGCATGGCCTGCAGGGCAAGTTCTCGCAGGCCGATGCAGAAGTCATTGAATCAGCGCACGACTGCTACACCCCGCTCACCGATGGTTTTGACGACCGCGTGATGCCGGCGTTTTCTTCCGGCCAGTGGGCGGGGACGGTACCGGCCACCTGGGCGGCGGTGAAAAGCGACGACCTGCTTTTTATGTCGGGTGGCGGCATCCTGGCGCATCCCGATGGCCCGGCCGCGGGCGTGGCCAGCATTCGCCAGGCCTGGGCGGCGGCACGCGCCGGCACCGCGCTGGCCGAGCACGCGCGGCAGGCGCCGGAGCTGGCCGCAGCGCTCGCATTTTTCGGCAACTGAGCATGATGCCGGACGGCCGCTTGAAGATTGCGTATTACGGCGACGACTTCACCGGCGCCACCGACACACTCGCGACGGCCGCACGCGCTGGCCTGCGCAGCCTGCTGTTCCTCGGCCTGCCGACAGCTACGCAGCTTGAACGCGCCGGCCCGCTGGACTGCCTGGGCATTGCCGGCGCAGCACGCAGCATGACACCCGCCGAAATGCGGGCAGAGCTGGAGCCCGTGGGCCGCCTGTTTGCATCACTGGGCGCGCCCGTCATGCATTACAAAACCTGCTCCACGTTTGACAGCGCGCCGCACATAGGCAGCATAGGCGCGGCCATACGCATACTGCAGCCGCATGCAGGCAATCCCCTGGTGCCCATCGTCGGCGGCCAGCCCAACCTGCGCCGCTACTGTGTGTTCGGCAACCTGTTTGCCGCCGCCGGCAACAGCATCAGCCGCATTGACCGCCATCCGACCATGCGCCAGCACCCGGTCACACCCATGGACGAGGCAGACCTGCGGCTGCACCTGGAAAAGCAGGGCCTGGCGCGGGTGGACGCCATCGACTATCCGGCCTATGCGCTGGACAACAAGGCCCTGGACGCGCAACTCGATGCGCTGCTGGCCGGCTCACCCGACGCCGTGCTGTTTGATATTGCGGAGGAACCGCACCTTGCCACCGTGGGCCGCCTCATCTGGCAGCATGCATCGCGCCAGCCCCTGCTGGCGGCCGGGCCCAGCAGCGTGGTGCAGGCATTGGCCGTGCACTGGCAAAACACCGCAGCTGATGCGGGCGCCGCCATTGCCGCCTCACAGGGGCCGGTGCTGGTGCTGGCCGGCAGCCTGTCGCCGCAGACGGCGCGCCAGCTTGCGGCAGCCACCTCCTACCGGCATGTGCAACTGGATGCGGCCCGTCTGGCAAATGATGCGGCTTATGCCTTGCAGATGGCGGACGAGATCGCCAGCTGGCTGCGCGAAGGCACGCATGTGCTGGCATACACCTCGGGCGGCAAGGCGGCGGCAGATGCAGGCCCCAGGCCCGACGCGCGCGCCCTGGCGCAGGCTTGCGGCACGCTGCTGGCGCAGGTTCTTAAAAGGGTTTCATTGCGCCGGCTGGGCGTTGCCGGCGGCGACACCTCCAGCCATGCCGTGCAGGCGCTGGATGCCTGGGGCCTGTCCTACCAGGCGCAGCTCGCGCCCGGTGTGGCGCTGTGCCGCCTGCACAGCGACGACGCCGCGCTGGACGGGCTGGAGATCATGCTCAAGGGCGGGCAAATGGGCGGCGACGCGCTGTTCGAGGACCTGCTGCGCGGCACCACACCCGCGCCGGTTTAAAACGGGGCGGTGTCCAGCACGTCCCCGGCCAGCGCAGGGGCGGCCTGGGGCGCGGCCGCATTCATCACCAGCTCGCCACCCAGCGCTTCCAGCAGGTCCGGGATCAGCTTGCGGATTTCACCGGTGGCAATGGCCGCGTCGGCATCAAACCTGTCGTCCTTGGAGGTGCTGGCATCGTCCTGGAACACGCCTTCGACAAACGCCAGTTTTTTAAGCTGGAAAGTGTCGGTCAGCAAAAACGACAGCCGGCCCTGCCAGGTCATCGCCAGCCGCGTCGGCAGCTTGCCGTTGGTCACGTGCTGCTGCACCTCCTCGATGTCCAGCGCATGGCGTGAGTAGCGCACGATGGCCTTGGAGTCGTCCCCGGCCTTCAGCTCGCACTCCCGGTCCACACTGAAACCGGCGGGCGGCTCCTGGCTCAGCAGCCAGTCCGACATCGCGGCCACCGGCGAGATCGTGGTCTGCAGCAGCATGGCGCCCAGGCCTTCCATGGCCTTCGCCAGGCAGGTCAGCACTTCGTCCGCCTTGCCCTGGCTGGCCGCGTCAATCACCAGCAGGCGCGCTGCGGGATCTATCCACACCAGCACGCTGGCCTGCTTGGTAAACGCCATGGGCAAAAGCTCCAGCCGCGCCTCGTCCTTGAGCTCCCGGGTTTCCTTTTTGCCGGGCTTGCGGCCGGTGGCAGCTTCAATCTGCGCGGCGCGCTCCCTGGTCTTGCGGGTGATGACCGAGCCGGGCACGGCCTTGCTTTCCAGCATCAGCTTGAGCAGCCATTGCCCGCCTATGGATTCGACCAGCACGCCATGCGCTTCACCGCGCGGCGCGATCCAGCCCACGGATTTTTCCTGTGTCAGGCCGCACTCGACAAAGCGCGCGGCCTGCAGGCTTTCCTCCAACTGGCCAATGGAAGCCGCCCAAGCGGGCCCTATGCGATACACCATCACGTTTTTGAACACTGAAAACCTTTTGTCGTTGAGCTGAAATAAAGGGGGGTTGAAGTCCGGAGTGCGGCCACCGGAAAGGCCTGCGCCACTTGTTTGACGCTATGCTTTAGATAGCGCATTGCGCACATCCTGCGGGCTTCGTGGCTTGTTTTTGTTTAAACAAGCCGAAAACCTCATCTGCCACTGTAACAAATCCGGGCTCAACGCCCGCAACATTCCTTTCATCAAACTTTACAAACCATCATGACCGCGCAATGGCGCCTATACAGAAGACTCGCAAACTTGCCTTCAACCTGAAACCCATTCCGGATATCAGGCATCTTCTCGAAAGGAAGCTTTCCATGAAATTCGCCCTCAAACCTTCTGCCTCACTGAACAGCTTCATCCTCGCCGGCCTGCTGGCAACCGCGGGCGCCAGCGCCATGGCGCAAGGCGCGCCGACAGCGCCGCCTGCCGGCCCGCCTGCGGCAGGCAAAGCCGCCGGCCCGGCCGGCGACCGCATGGCACGCCATGACCCGGCCAAGATGCAGGCGTGGATGGCCAAACGCCAGGCCGAGCTGAAAGCCAAGCTCAAGATCACCCCCGCGCAGGAAGGCGCCTGGACCAGCTACACAGCCGCCATGAAACCAGCCCCACACGCACAGCCCACGCCCGAGCAGCGCGCCGAGTTCGACAAGCTGAGCACACCGCAGCGCATAGACAAGATGCGTGAGATGCGCACCCAGCGCATGACGGAAATGAATGCCGCCATGGACAGGCGCGGCGAAGCCACCAAGGCCTTTTATGCCGCCTTGAGCCCGGAGCAGCAAAAGACCTTCGATGCCGAGCACAAAAAGCACGGCCCGCACAAGGGCCACCATCAGCGCTGAGCCCCAAGCGCTGACGCGATCCCCAATCCCGCACCGCAGCCTTTTCGGGCTGGCCGGTGCGGGATTTTTTGTGCCTCTGCGGATGTCGCCGGACGGCGCCGAAAGCCCGCGTAGGACGGCATCGAATGCCCGCCTTCGCGCCACCCGGCCTCACTAAACTGGGCTGATGATCAAAATCCGCAAAGGCCAGGCGCCCGCCGTTTTGTCGCGCCACGTGTTTCACGAACGCTTCATGCAATCCTATGTGGACCCCGCCTTTCGCCATGAGGACGAAGCCCTGGCGCGGCTCGAAGCGCTGGCCTGGAACGCCTACAAGGAAGGCCACAAGGCGCCCCTCACGCGCAGGGCCGGCAAGGGCTTTGCCGACCCCGAGTACCAGCTGTCGACTGAGTGGCTGGAAACCCGCGCGCGCCTGAAAAAAACCCAGACCGAATGGAAAAAGCCCACCACGCCACCGCGCGTGCTGCTGGTCTGCGGCTCCGCCCGCAACGACGGCAGCTGCCCCGGCGAGATCTCCAAAACCTGGCGCCTGCTGAACACCGCCAAAACCACGCTGGAGGGCGCCGGCATGGTCACCGACGTGCTGGATCTGAGCCTGCTGACCTCCAGCTACCATCTCAACATTCACCCCTGCAAGGGCTGTGTCTCCACCGCGATGCCGCTGTGCCACTGGCCCTGCAGCTGCTACCCGAATCACGCGCTGGGGCAAACCAGCGACTGGATGGCCGAGATCTATGAGCGCTGGACGGCCGCGCACGGCGTCATCATCCTCTCGCCGGTGTACTGGTACCAGTCACCCA
Organism: Pseudomonadota bacterium; assembly: GCA_040388255.1. GTDB lineage: Bacteria > Pseudomonadota > Gammaproteobacteria > Burkholderiales > Burkholderiaceae_C > Polaromonas. The sequence continues at coordinate 102,937 of JAZKCE010000009.1, forward strand.
GCCCGCTCAAGCTCATGATAGACCGCCTGGTTTGCGCCGACGGCGGCAACCCGGACCCCACCAGCACACACGGCAAAAAACCGGCCGAGGCCAAGGCCCTCGAACTCAAGGGCTGGGACTACCCCAAGCACCTGGCCGGCCGCGTTTACGGCCTGGTCGTGCATGGCGACGTCGCGGGCATAGAAGGGTCGCGGCGCAGCCTGTCGGACTGGCTCGACTGGATGGGCCTGGTGGATGCGGGCAGCCAGGCCCGCCTGGACCGCTATATTGGTTATTACCAGCCCTATGCCACCAGCCATGAAGCGCTGGACGCCGACAAACCCATGCAGGCCGAGGTGCGCAACGTCGCCAAAGCCGTGGCGAACGCGGTCCGGGAACTGCGCGCGGGAACGCTGTCGCAGCCGGACAAAAATCTGACCAGACCGCGGCCTAAATAAAACCCCGCATCTTCACTGCGCAGGTCTCATGAACCCAACAAGGTCTTGAGTTCACCGCTGGCAATCAGCTTGTCCAGGTCGGTCGCGCCGCCCACCAGCGTGCCGCGCACAAACACCATGGGCAGGGTCGGCCAGCCGCTCCACATCTTCAGTGCACCGCGCTTGCGCCACTGGCTGAAGTAGTTGCCGTAGCCCAGGTAGTGGTGCGCAACACCGGCCGCATCCAGCGCCTTGCGCGCCCTTTTGACAAAGGGGTTGATGCCCATGCCCACCACCACCACATCGTTCGCCGCCACCGCCGCCTGCACTTCCTGCACGATGGCCTGCTGCCAGCTGGCAAGCCTGTTGCGGATGGCGGGGTGGATCTGCGCTTCGTCAAGCAAAGGGCGTGGCATGTGAAATCCTTGTGTAGTACGGCAAAGCAGCAGCATAACGCGCCCAAAACAAAACGCCCGGAACCGTGAGGGACCGGGCGTTTTGTCATGCCCGGTCAACGGGCAGGGCAACAATCACAAAAGCCTAGTAAGCGGGCTTGCCTTCTTTTGCCGGCGCACTGGCCTGGCCCATGCCCGCCTCACCGCTCACTTTTGTATCGTTCCTGGCTTTATGTTTGGCTTTGCGCGCGGCCTTGCGGTCGGCGCGTTTGGCTTTGCGTTCGGCGGATGTTGTACCCGCGGCATTTTGGCTGACGGCATTGCCGCCTGGGGACGCCGTGGCGCCGCCCTGGGTGCCGGACTTGATGTCGTTGGTGTTGACCTGCGCCTTCACGCCCGCACGGGTGTTGGGCTGCACATCGCCGGAGCTTCCGGCCGCGGCGCCACGCTCGGGTGCTGCACCGCCCTGGGTGCCGGATTTGATGTCCGCCGGGTTGATTTGCGCCTTCACCTCGGCACGCGTGTTGGGCATATTGCCGGGGGCCGCCGTGACGGCAGGCGCCGGACCGGAACCACCCTGCGTGCCGGATTTGATATCCGCGGTTTGCGCCACGGCAAGGCCGGAGCTGGCCATCATGGCGGCCAGAAGAATTGACATCGTTGACTTGTTCATTGGGATTTCCTTGATCTGAAAGATGGGTTTTTCATTACTCTGGAACACTCTGTCATGGGAGGCCTCCAGAATGACCCCACCGCTGCAATTTAAGCTGGGGGCCAAAACTTTCCCATCGGCGCTCAGGCTGCGATCCTGTAGGACCGCCTTCCGTGCACGGCACACGGAACAGCCTGAACACGCCTCGACTATTGCAGCTTATTGCGCCTGGCCGGAGAGGTTTCCGGAACCCTGCACGCCGACGGCCGCGCCGCCGGAAACATTGCCGGGCAGGGCACCGCGTATGCTGCCGTCAGCGCGTGCGGCCGCATTGCCCACCGCGTTGGTGGCACGCCTGGCCGCCCGCTTGGTGGCACCAGCCGCCTGGTTGGCCGAGCCCCTGACGCTGCCCGATGTTTGTGCGCTTGCACCCACATTGGCGTTGGCGTTTGTGTTGCCGCTCATGCCCATGCTGCCCTCGGCAGAACCGTTGGTGGCGCTGTTGCCGGCGTTGCTACGCACATCAGCGCCGATATTGGCGTTAACGCCGGTGCGCACACCGGTATCCAGGCCGACGCCCGAACCCGAGGCGCCTGCGCCCAGGTTCACGCCCAGGCCTGCGCCAACACCCAGGCCGACCTGGGCATGGGCGGCAAAAGCCAGCGCGCCCGTCAAGGCCACGGCAGCAGAAAGGGATCGCATTGCATATTTGTTCATTTCCAACTCCTTGAAGAGACTTAAGCGGGGCAGAGCGGATCGTGCCCCCCTTTGAACTACTAACCAAAAACCCTGCAAAACCGCCAGAACAGCCGGCGCCCTTGCAAAGGCCAAACCCGTATCGGGTGCGGCTAAGTCCAATTTAGGCCAGGCACCGCGTCCGGCTTATCGGCGAGCCGCGTCCAGGCATGTAGGACAGCGCGCTTTACATACACCCTCTGGCAGCAGCAGCCCAAAAACCTTACAGTCAAGATTAGCTTGTGGTCCTACAGCCGCCTTGACGCCGCCGGCGTAACAATGGCGTATTGATTTTTCACACCGGTTGCCGTTTTACCGGCCGGTTTATTGCCCCATGCCCAATTCCGAATCCCTTATCAAGGTCAAGGTCAGCGAAGCTGTCGCCGTCGTGGCGCCGCCCTCCGCCGATGCCGACGTGATGGTCGCCGCGCAGGAAGCCCTGGCCACGGCGGCCAGGACCTTTTCCATCAAGGTGCTGACGGTCAACATCCACAAGGGATTTACCTTTTTCAACCGCAAGTTCATCCTGCCCGAGCTGCGCGAAGCCGTGCGCAGCGTGGGCGCCGACGTGGTGTTCCTGCAGGAGGTCACGGGCAGCCACGCCACGCACCCGGACAAGTTCGACAACTATCCCGACACCCCGCACTACGAGTTTCTGGCCGACACCATCTGGCCGCAGTTCGCCTATGGCCGCAATGCCGTCTACACCCACGGCGACCACGGCAACGCCATCATGTCCAAGTTCCCCATCGTGCGTTTTGAAAACCACGACGTGTCCATCAGCGGGCCCGAAAGACGCGGCCTGCTGCATTGCGAGCTACATATCCCGGGGCACAAGGTCAACGTGCATGCGATCTGCGTGCATTTGAGCCTGACCGAGGCGCACCGCACCCGGCAGATGGACATGCTCTGCCAGCTGGTGCACAAGGAGGTGCCCGTCCACGCGCCCCTGGTCGTGGCCGGCGACTTCAACGACTGGCGGCACCGCGCGCACCAGCAACTGGCACAGGGCGCCGCCCTGCATGAGGTGTTTGTGCAGGCTCATGGGCGCCCCGCCCGGACCTTTCCGGCGCGCCTGCCGCTGCTGCGGCTGGACCGCATCTATGTACGCAACGCCATAGGCCACGCACCCATGGTGCTGCCCAACAAACCGTGGTCGCACCTGTCCGACCACGCACCGCTCGCCGCGGAGATTGCGTTTTAAGGGCAACCATTACGCGCTGCTGCGGGCCGCGACGGCCCATGGCAAAACACCCACAAGACACAAAGCCCAAAACACTGTATATTAATCCAGTGTTTATTAAATCCGCACACCACATGCCGCTCAGGCAAGCGGCCGGTCTGGCGGGCCTGACCTGACCGGTGTTCTGTTGGCTGATCGGCACCTTCGCCTACACAGCCGGCAGAACTATCCCGGGCGGGCCGCCTCCAAGTGCTGAAGCAAGGAGTTTTTGCATGGGCGTGATGAATGACCTGCTGACGAATGACCTCTTTCCGCAAGCCCTGCTGCCGGTGACGCTGCAGGGTCCGTCGGACCTGGAGGGCTTTCGCCGCGCCGCACGCGCCCTGCTGGCCAGGCAGATGCTGCCCGAGCAAATCAGCTGGCACAGCAGCACCGGCAGCACCGCCCAGGAGTTGCCCGGCGACGCTTTTGACGGCCACACACCGGCGCAGCACAGCAGCTTCAGCGACGCACCCGCCGTCGGCGTGCCGCCCGAGTTTTTAACGCTGTGCCAAAGCGTCATCCTGCACAGCGACCCCAACCGTTTCGGCCTGCTCTACCGCATCCTGTGGCGCCTGGCGCACGAGCCCGGCCTGCGGCACGACCCGCTGGATGCCGACATGGCCAGCGCTAGGGAGATGGCGCTGGCGGTGCAACAAGAGATCCAAAGAATCAAGGCCTTTGTGCACTTTCGCACCGTGCAGGACGACATCTTCAAGACCCACCCCGAAAGCGGGCTGCTGCACGTCGCCTGGCTGGAGCCCGAGCACCACATTGTTGAAGCGGTTGCACCGTTTTTTGCCCGCCGCTTCGCCCAAATGCGCTGGGCCATCCTCACGCCCGAATGCAGCATCCAGTGGGACGGCACACAGCTGCGCTTCGGCCCCGGCGCCCAGAAAAGCGAGGTGCCCCAGCCCAACGCAGGCCAGCAGCACTGGCTCAGCTGCTACCAGCGCGTCTTCAAACCCACACGGCAAAAACGCCGGGTGATGAAAAAAGGCCAGCCCCGCCGCCACTGGCACAACCGGCCCGAGCCTAGCTTCATCAGCACACCAGCAGCGGACAGTGCTGAAGACGGCATCACCATGATTGACGACACGCCGGAGATGCTATTGATTTAATAGCTGGTTATGCAGGCAGTATGCCGACCACAGGAACTTTTTATTAAAAATCCTCTCCCTTGAAGCCGTTTTATCCCCGCTCCCGCAGTGCCGTCCTGGCAGGGCTGAGCAGCGCAGGAGGAGACGGATCAAAATTTCAGATGTCCGAAGGCTGAGCAGCAGACAAGTTTCTGAAATTCCCGGCTCATCCGAGCAGCGCAAGGAACCGCGCAGCGGCCCTGACTGCGGCTCGCCTTCTCTTTGCTTACTTTCTCTTGGGCAGAAGCAAGAGAAAGTGCCTCGCCCGCCGGGGCGAGACCCGGCCTGGTAGTGAAAACGAATCGCTATAAATTCAATAGCTGGCTGCGCACATATTCAGGCCGCCAGAGCCCGAAAAGGCCACAAACATCACTTCAAGTCCCGCGAACCATCCGGCTGCGGCGGCACCACATCACGCGGGTCCGGCGTAACAGGCGCCGCCGGCAAGGTAGGCCGCGTGCTCGAATTGCGCGGATCATCCGGAACCGGCGCCGTATCAGGTATGCCGCTGCGCCGGCCCGGATTGCGGCTCAAGGGGTTCAGCAGCTTTTTCGACGATGCGTTCCCCGCCGAAGCACCCGAACCCGACGACGACCCCATCCCGCCCTGCGCGGCCACCCAGGCCGGCATCAGTAAAAAAGCCAGCGCCAGGGCGATAAGCAACCATGGCCCTTTCAGCAGCTTCACCAGCTTTGCAAAAACAAATGTTTTGTTCATCACCACACCCCTTGCAAAAACCACTCACGCCCCGCGTAAAGTGTCCGATAGCGTGGGCGACTCCGATAGTTCGACCCGCAAAAAGCCTTGCGGTTCCGCCGCACAACGCAACACATGTACATCCAAAGTCATGGGCCGGCTCCTGAAAACAAGTTGTTCCCCTTATCCTCCCACAGTTGCTACGCCGCACGGCGTTTCATTCACTAACAACTGCGTCACGCCCCGCTGTTAAGATTCGAGCCTTTTCAGGCTCCCGAACAAACAGCATGCGCCCATGGCGCTCCTTGTCTTTTTCCTGCGCGATACCCCGCGCTGTATTGCGATGCTTACCACCTCATGACCGTCGCCCTCCCGGCCAGCACCCCCGCCACCTTCGAAATCAAGAGCGCCAACCTGCCCCTGGTGGCGCTGTTACTTAAATCCACCGACCTGGGCGCATTGGCGCGCGACCTGGCGATGCGCTTTGGCGACATTCCCGACTTTTTTGACAACGATCCGCTGGTCATAGAGCTGTCGTCACTCGCGGCCGATGCCGGCGCCATAGACTTCGCCGCGCTGGTCGCCATGATGCGGCCCTATCGCGTGGCCCCCATCGCGGTGCGCGGCGGCAACCCGGCGCAGATGGCCGCCGCACTGGCCGCCGGCCTGGTGGCCGCACCGGACGCACGCGTCAGCGCCCCCGCGCCAGCCCCCGAACGCGCCGCGCCCAAAAGCATCCGGGCTCCTGCCGCAGAAGCGCCAGCCGCCCCGGCACCGGGCGCACTGGTCATAGACAAACCCCTGCGCTCCGGCCAGCAGGTCTACGCACGCGGGCGCGACCTGGTGGTGCTGGCCATGGTCAACGCCGGCGCCGAAGTGATCGCCGACGGCCACATCCATGTCTACGCACCGCTGCGCGGCAAGGCCATGGCCGGCGCGCGCGGCAACACCGAAGCGCGCATTTTTGCGCTCAGCCTGGAGCCCGAGCTGCTGTCGATCGCCGGCATCTACCGCACCAGCGAAAACCCGCTGCCTGATGGTGTGTGGGGCAAGCCCACGCAGGTGCGCCTGGTGCCCGGCCCCGAAGGCGACAAGCTGGTCATGGATCTCATCAAAACGTGATGCCCAAGCATCACACGCCCCGTTTTTCTTAAGGACTTTTACGCATGGCAAAAATCATTGTGGTCACCTCCGGCAAGGGCGGCGTGGGCAAAACCACCACCAGCGCCAGCTTTGCAACCGGCCTGGCCCTGCGCGGGCACAAAACCGCCGTCATCGACTTTGACGTCGGCCTGCGCAACCTCGACCTCATCATGGGCTGCGAACGCCGCGTGGTGTACGACCTGATCAACGTCATCCAGGGCGAAGCCAACCTGCACCAGGCGCTGATCAAGGACAAGCAGTGCGACAACCTGTTTGTGCTGGCTGCCTCGCAAACCCGCGACAAGGAAGCGCTGAGCAAGGAGGGCGTTGAAAAAGTCCTGAACGACCTCGCCGCCATGGACTTTGAATACATCATCTGCGACTCCCCGGCAGGCATTGAAACCGGCGCGCTGATGGCCATGCATTTTGCCGACGAAGCGCTGGTGGTGACCAACCCCGAAGTGTCTTCGGTGCGCGACTCCGACCGCATCCTGGGCATGCTGTCGAGCAAGACCAAACGCGGCATGGAAGGCGGCGACCCGATCAAGGAGCATTTGCTGATCACGCGCTACAACCCCAGCCGCGTTGACCAGGGCCAGATGCTCTCGCTCGAAGACATCAAGGACATCCTGCGTATCAAGCTGATCGGCGTGATCCCCGAATCCGAGTCCGTGTTGCAGGCCTCCAACCAGGGCGTGCCGGCCGTGCACATGACCGGCAGCGACGTGTCCGAGGCCTACAAGGACGTGATCGCCCGTTTCATGGGGGAAGACAAGCCGCTGCGTTTTATCGACGCGCCCAAAGCCGGCTTTTTCAAACGTGTCTTTGGAGGCAAGTAAAACGCCATGGCATCATTCCTGTCCTTCCTGCTCGGCGAAAAGAAAAAAACCGCCAGCGTCGCCAAAGAGCGGCTGCAGATCATCCTGGCGCACGAACGTTCGGGCCGCCAAGGCCACGAGCCCGACTACCTGCCGGCGCTGCAGCGCGATTTGATCGCGGTGATCTCCAAGTACATCAACATCAACCCGAACGACATCAAGGTCAACCTGGAGCGCCAGGACAACCTGGACGTGCTCGAAGTCAAGATCGAGCTGCCCGACGGCAAATAAGCCACTGCCCCTCGCCGCTGGCCGGCGGGGGTGCCTCAATTGAATTAACTGCCCTGGTGCGCGTGCACCGCATCCATCACACGCGCCGAATACACCATGGCCGCGCCCGCATTCAGCGCCACCGCCACACCCAGGGCCTCGGCGATTTCTTCACGCGTTGCACCGGCCTTCAGCGCCTGCGCCGTGTGCACGGTGATGCAGCCGTCGCAGCGCGTGGTCACCGCCACAGCCACCGCAATCAGCTCGCGCGTTTTGGCATCCAGGTGCGCGGTCTTCTCGCCCGCGCCCGACAGCGTCTGGTAGCCCTTCAGGGTGTCCGGGCTCAGGCGGCCGATCTCGCCTATGCGGCCCATCAGTTCTTTTGCGTATCCAACCCAATCCAGCATGATGCTTACTCCCGAGTTAGAGGCCGAACACGGCGTCCCGCCTGGGCAGCCAGTATGCCCCTGCAGGGTGCACAGGCCAAGGCCCCGGGGCGTGGCAAGCCGGTGGCTTTTTACCCCCGGCAAAAAGCGCTACAAATTTAATAGCTGATTGCGCACGCGGCACGGCGGCCAGGGCCTGTTTGCCCCTAAAACAGCCCGGCTCAGCCCGCCACCAGCCGCAGTTGCGTGATCTCCGAAGGCGCGCCAAAACGCTTGGGCGGACCCCAGTAGCCCGTCCCCCGGCTGGTGTACACCCAGAGGTTTTGCAGCTTGTGCAGGCCATTGGTAAACGGCTGCTGAAAGCGCACAAACAGGTTCCACGGGTAAAACTGCCCGCCATGCGTGTGGCCCGACAGCTGCAGGTCAAACCCTGCCCTGGCGGCTGCTTCGGCACTGCGCGGCTGATGCGCCAGCAACAAACGCACAGGCACCGCTTGCGGCGAGCCCTCCAGCGCGACCTGCGGGTCGCTGCGGTGCGCCTCGTCAAAGTGGTGCGCGCTGTAGTCCGTCACACCCGCCAGCACCAGCGGCGCCATGATGTGTGCGTCCTCCTGCGGGTCGCCCAAGGGCGTCAGCGCCGTGTGCGCCGCCTGGCCGTGGTGCAGCACCACATGCTCGTTCATCAGCACCGTCAGCCCGAGCCTGCGCAGCTCGACAATCCACGCATGCGCGCCCGAGTAGTACTCATGGTTGCCCGTCACAAAAAACGTGCCGTGGCGCGACGCCAGGCCCGCCAGCGGCGCCACATGCGCGGCCAGCTCGGCCACCTTGCCGTCCACCAGGTCGCCCGTGATGGCCACCATGTCGGCGCGCAGCGTGTTCACCTTGTTCACGATGCGCTGCAGGTAGGCGCGCTTGATGGTCGGCCCGACGTGGATGTCGCTGATCTGAGCCACCGTAAAACCCTGCAGCGCCAAAGGCAGGCCCTTGATGGGCACGTCAATGCGCACCACCGCAGGCGTGCGCCGCGCGTTCAAAAAGCCCAGCAGCGTCACCAGCATGGCCAGCACAGGCACCGCCTCGGCAGAGCTGGTGCGCCACTGCGCCAGCGGCAAGGCCACCGGCACCAAGGCATCAGCCAACCACAGCAGCAGCAAGGCCGCATCACGCGCCAGCGTCAACACAAACAGCGACGAGAACAAACCCATCAGCAGCAGGCCCACCCAGCTCAGGCGGTCCGCCCAGGGCTGGCGCGCCACACGGCTGCCCAGCAGGCCCAGCGGCATCAGCAAGGTCGACAGCACCAGCACGGCCAGCAGCAGCACCTGCCCCTGCGGGTAGGCCCCAAGACCGGGCAGCACACGCCAGCCCACGTAGGCATGCAGCAGCGCCATCATCAAAACAATCGGATAAAAATTCATGGGGTCCTGTGGAATCCCGAAGGGACTTCCAGTGAAAGTGGGCGCGACAGCCGCCGTATTCAAGAGCGCTTGCCAAAGCAGGTTTAATGCCGCGGCAACGCATGGTCAACCCGCTATTGTTTCAGGAAGCGGCCCGCGCCAGTGTTTGTAAGGGCTCTAAAGTAAAACTACTTAAGCAAATACCCGAAACATCCACGCGAAAAACATCAGGGCCGGTGAACCACTCCTGGGCAAAGAGGGCAAATCAGATGCTACAAATTTAATAGCTGCCTGCGCCCGCCACACAATGGTTAGAGGCCTTTTTGGCACCAAACCAGACTGATCCGGTGCAGCGCCCCGTTTCAACGGCGCGGCAACAAGCCCAATGTGTAGGGGTCGCCACCTGCGCCGGCACCCGTGCCGCCGGGTGCTCTGTCAGCGCGCTGCAACAGCGTCACACCCGCCTTCTTGCCCGTCGCGTCCATCACATCCGTGTCCGGCGCCACACCCCAGGCCATCGCAGTGGTCAGCACCACCAGGGAAGGAATGGCCCGCAGATAACGCGGACGCAGCAAAAAGTTCTGAGGTTTTGCCATGGCTTGACTCCTTGTCAAAGACGCAAAAGTCCATCTTGCCCGGCCTGTGTGGCCGCTCTGCGTCTGCAATGTTGCGTTTCGTAAGCAAATGCCTCAAGCCGCTGTTGGTGCGGGTTTGCGGGGAATGGCTTTACATCCCCGGCCCATGCTGGCCATGTCTGGGATGAATCGTCATAAAGCTCTAAAGGTTGCGACTTGGCAGGCACGCCTAAGCCTATGTCGCCATTAGGTATTTATCAATATATGCGCTTGTTTTTGCGACTTCATTTGCGACATTGAACGCCATTGTGCTCATGTTGCCCCGACGTGCGCAGCCGCGGAGGGCTGCCCGCTCGGCCCGCCGAGGTGTCCGCGAATTGCGCCTCAATCTTGTGACCATCCAGGTCACACACAAAGCAGCCATAGTATTAACACCCGCGGTCTTAAACGTCGAATCGGCGATCTTCAAAACCTTTTACGCAATAGCGCCCGCAAAATCGGTTAACCAAAACTGGCGCGATAAGTTATGGGGTCCAAAACACAATGCTGATCAAGCGCCCCTTTTAAGTCAAAAAGGCGGGGCGCTTTTCTGAACTCAAAAAGGCGATAAAGATAAAACTGCTCATGTGCGCTATTCGACAAGGCAAGCTCACCGCGTGAAACAAAAAACGGTGTGTCCCGACCAAAGGTGGTTGTCTTCACTTCGATATAGCGTTCTTTACCGTCCGCCTCAAAAGAAAGCACGTCATAACCCAGACCGTCTCCCTTTGATTTTGAAACATGGTCAACCTTGTCTGCGAGTCGCTGCTGCCCGAGCGCAATAAGCCGCCAATGTTCAAATTCAACTATGAATTCCTCACCGGCTAAGCCCAATGATTGATTCTGAGCTTCACGTTCAAGATAGTCGCGTTTTACGGCTTTGAAAAGCAACGGGTTTAATGGTTCAGCTGCCCTGTTCTGCTTCTGTGGCGCATCTGATTTCACTTTGGTGAAGTCGGTAAGCGTTGGCATCACCGCCGGTTGCTGAACCGCTGCGAGTGCCGCGCTGTCCAATGTAGTTTTGCCGCGAACTTGGTCCGCAGCAACAATTGCAAGAAGTGCTTGATAGTTTGACCGTGGCTTGTAACCGCGAATGTATGGAAACCCAAGATCAATCATGGCAGCACTGATATTTCCATGCTTGAACTCAATGGATGGCTCCGATCGACCTTGCAACTTTTGCAGCAAGCGTTGACGATGCTCGGTCTTGCTGTAACTCTGCCCCGCCAGTTCCAGCGTCAGCATTTGCAAGTAATCAGCAACGATTGCTTCTACTTCTTCGCGTGACCAATCCATGAGCGATCCCATCAGTTTTCAGCCATGCCGTAATCTCGGCAACTCACGCCGCTGCGACATCCGCATATTTAGCCATCAACGCAGACACCGCTGGTTTAGCACAACGTTGTAACGCCATGAGCATGGCGTGATCTGGCATGACGACTTGATGCAGGGTACGCAAATCATTCTGAATCTGCCCAAGCAACGACGCAGCCATTTCAGCATCCGCCATCGCCCGGTGAGCACGACCCGCTTTGGGTAAGTGGTGGTAGTCGACCAGCACACCCAGTTTGTGACTAGGTGCCTGCGGATAAAGCCGTCTCGCAACCAGCATGGTGCAGGCAAAGGGCTGGGTTGCCGTCTCGCCCACACGCGCCAGTTCGGCGTCCCAAAACCGGCGGTCAAACGAGGCGTTGTGCGCCACCATGGGTACATTGCCCACAAAGCGGCTGGCATCGCTCATCACCTTTTCAGCAGGCGGCGCTGTGGCCAGCATGGCGTTGCTGATGCCGGTTAAAGCTTCAATGAATGCCGGGATACGCTGCCCTGCATTCATGAGGCTCTGAAAGCGATCCACCACCTGGCCGTCCTCCACCAGGACGATGGCCACCTCCGTCGCGCGGTCGCCCATGTTGGGCGACAGGCCTGTGGTTTCAAAGTCGATGACGGCGATGCGGCTCATGCGCTAATGTCCGGCGATTCGACCGGCACCATGGCCCAAAGCGGCACCGCTTCGACCCGGTCAGCCAGCTTGTAGCGATGCAGGCCCGGATAAACCACATAGAGGGCATCCAGCTTCAAGTCGTTCATGGCAATACGCATGCTGGTGGTAACGCGAGGTGCATCGGCACGCTTGAATTCAACACCCACGCGCTGCCCGCCCTTGAACATTAGCAAGTCAAGTTCCGCCCCTTGGTGTGTGGCCCAAAAGTAAGCCTGATCGGGTTGCGCAATGCGTAAAACCTGCTCCAGCGCAAAGCCTTCCCAGCTGGCGCCGCTTTGCGGATGGGCAAGTAATTGCTGCATAGTCTGGATGCCCATAAGCGAATGCAGCAACCCGGTATCGCGAAAATATATCTTGGGAGCCTTGACCTGACGTTTGCCAAGGTTCTCGTGCCACGGCCGCAGTTGCCGGATCATCAGCGTTTGCGTCAGCGTATCAAGGTAACGGCGTATGGTGGGCTCTGACACGCCCATGGACTGCGCCGATGGTGCAGCTGACCAGATTTGCCCATGGTAATGGGCCAGCATCGTCCAGAACCGCAACATGGCAAGCGCTGCAATATTGATCCCAAACTGGGGAATGTCTACGCGTACATGATCGGCGATGGCCTGGCTTCGCCACATCATGCTGTCTTCATCAGAGGCCGCAAGATATGCCCTTGGAAAGCCACCGCGAAGCCACAAACGATTGGCCGCCGCATCGGTGTACCCCCCTTCGTGTGCGCTGATTTCCTGCAGGTCAAAGCCGCCAACATCAATGGTTTCTACACGCCCAAGCAAAGACTCTCCTGCCTGCCTGAGCAAGGCCGGTGAAGCGCTGCCCAACAAGAGAAACTGGCCTGGCACATCTGAGCGATCCATGAGTACCCGGAGCAGAGGAAACAAACCCGGTTTGAGTTGAACCTCATCAATGACGACCAAGCCGCTCAAGGCCTCAAGCGTCTGAACAGGCTGCTCAAGTCGCAATGCGTGCGGCGGATATTCCAGATCGAAATAGTTTGGGGACTGCCGGCTCAGAAACTTCCGGGCCAATGTGCTTTTACCGGATTGCCGGGGCCCGCTAAGCACCACACCCCGGAAGCGGGCCAGCGCTTTCTGGATCGAAAGCTCAAGGTCGGTGCGGCTTAACATCAGGAAATATTACCATGAAATTCGAACATTACATATTCGAATTTCATGGTAATTTAAACCACAACAGTCTCAGCGTCGCTTACTTGTAAAAAGCCTCGACTTTGCCTTTCAACTTGATCGTCAGCGGATTGCCCTTGCGATCAACCTTGTTGCCCACGGGCACCTTGATCCAGCCTTCGCTGATGCAGTACTCCTGCACGTCGTTGCGCTCCTTGTCGTTGAAGCGGATACCCACGTCATGCTCAAAGATGGCCTTAACGAAATGCGGGCTGCGCTCGTCGGTTGACAGGTGGTCGGGCAGTGCAGGGCGTTGTGTGGTTTCGGTCATATCAATTTTCTTTGGCAATAGATAGAGAGGTCAGATTGCCACCGGTGATCCTATGGCAGCGCGAAAGATCGCTAGTTCGCGACCCGATAGCGGTGTATTTTTTCCCTAAAAAGTCTGATTTGCATGCTTTTGGTCTCTTCACTTATAATTTAACTGCCCTTCAGCGCACGAACGCCCAAGTTCCACTTGGGACCTTTATGTAGTGCCTGCGGGGCTTTTTACTTTTCCGCCACGCTTTTTAGCGAACTCTGGTCTGACAACGCCATCCGCAGGCTTAAAGATCCAGTGCCGGTACGGGTCATCCCACCTGCTTTCCAAGCCAGGATTTGTACCTGTCGAAATACCAATATTGAATGCTTTGCCACCATATGCGGCGCGGATTTCGGCAAGCACCCTCTTGTAAACACGCTCCTTGGCAATTGTTCTTTTGCCTCGCACCCGCGATCCCTCGGGCTTTTCTTTATGTTTGTCGTTGAGCCTGAACGGAATCGAGCCAAGGATCACATCCAATGCCTGAAGAATGACATGCTCCTTTGAATCAACCTCGGCAAGTTGATCGGGACGAATGTACACATTCGCACGTCGAAATCCCGGGCTGCTATTTAACCCCGTAACAAATCCCTTGAATGCCGCACATTTCTCAGAAGTATCCGGCAATTTATCGAAATAGATTCGAACACCTGTTTTAACGCCAGGCCGTCCGGCGTACCTGAGCCCAAAGGCGTGCTTGATAAATTGGTAATACAGAAGAAAGAAACCGTTCTCTCGCTGCTCGGTAGTCAAACGATGAGCCGAAAAATAATTCTGCGTGAACATGATTCGAAACTTAAGTTTTCCCTCCTTCACCAGAAGAAAAACTTCCTCCAAAAAATCCATGTACTTCTGGGCGTACGGCTCAGTGATCTTCTGCCATTTAAGTTCGCCAAATAGATTTAGGCGTTCTTTACAAGCCTCCAGGCGCGCTATTACTTCCGCTTGATGTTTTGACTCAACCAGTGCGCCGCCGTAAAAGTTGGCGAAATGCTTCCCTGAAGAGTCAGACTCGTCACAGTACAGAATCAACTCACGAGTCACAGGCGACCCCACAGCCGCACTTAAACATCAATATTCGCAGCCCTCAGGGCGTTCTGCTCAATGAACTCGCGGCGCGGCTCGACCTCGTCGCCCATCAACATGGTGAACACGCGATCGGCTTCAATCGCGTCGTCTATCTGTACGCGCAGCAGGCGGCGCACGGTCGGGTCCATGGTGGTTTCCCAGAGCTGGGCGGGGTTCATCTCGCCCAGGCCTTTGTAGCGCTGGCGCGCGGTGGCGTTTTCGGCCTGGCCAATCAGCCATTTCATGGCTTGACGGAAGTCGCCGACCTTTTCTTCCTTCTGGCGCTCGCCTTCGCCGCGCATGACCTTGGCGCCTTCACCAATCAGGTCCTTGAAGGTGGCGGCGGCATCGGCCAGCGTGGAGTAATCAGCGCCGTGCACAAAGTCCTGCGTCAGCACGCTGCTTTTCACATTGCCGTGATGGCGGCGGCTGATGCGCAGAATCGGTTTGTCGGTGCGCACGTCAAACTCGCCGGCCACTTCGGCCGTGGGCAAGAACTTCTGCAGCACGGCAGCCGAGGCTTCGGCATCGGGCACGGTGTCCAGGTTGAGCGAAACGCCGTCGGCAATGGCCTTCAGCGCCTCGGCGTCCATGTAGCCGCGCAGGCGTGCAATGACGGACTCGGCCAGCTGGTGTTTGCGTGCCAGTTCGGCCAGTGTGTCGCCCGTCAATACCGCGCTGCCTTCGCCCGCGGTTTGCACCGATGCGTCTTTAAGCGCGATGCGCAGCAGGAAGGTGTCAAGCGCCGCGGTGTCTTTCAGGTACTGCTCTTCCTTGCCGGCCTTGACCTTGTACAGCGGCGGCTGGGCAATGTAGATGTGGCCGCGCTCGACCAGCTCGGGCATCTGGCGGTAAAAGAAGGTCAGCAGCAGCGTGCGGATGTGGGCGCCGTCAACGTCGGCATCAGTCATGATGATGATGCGGTGGTAACGCAGCTTGGCGACGTTGAAGTCATCACTGCCGGTGCTGCCGCCGGCCTTGCCTATGCCGGTGCCAAGGGCGGTGATGAGCGTCAAAATTTCGTTGCTGGTCAGCAGCTTTTCGTAGCGGGCTTTTTCAACGTTCAGGATCTTGCCGCGCAGGGGCAGGATAGCCTGGAACTTGCGGTCGCGGCCCTGCTTGGCGGAGCCGCCTGCGGAATCACCCTCGACCAGGTAGATCTCGCACATGGCGGGGTCTTTTTCCTGGCAGTCGGCCAGCTTGCCGGGCAGGCCCATGCCGTCGAGCACGCCCTTGCGGCGTGTCATGTCGCGGGCCTTGCGCGCGGCCTCACGGGCGCGCGCGGCTTCGATGATCTTGCCAACGATGATCTTGGCGTCGTTGGGCCGCTCCTGCAGATAGTCGGTCAGCAGCTTGCTGACGATGTCTTCCACCGGGCCGCGCACCTCGGAGCTGACCAGCTTGTCCTTGGTCTGGCTGGAGAACTTGGGCTCGGGCACCTTGACGCTCAGCACGCAGGTCAGGCCTTCACGCATGTCGTCGCCGGTGACTTCGACCTTGGCTTTTTTGGCCAGCTCGCTGTCGTCGATGTATTTGTTGATCACCCGTGTCATCGCGGCGCGCAGGCCGGTCAGGTGGGTGCCGCCGTCACGCTGCGGGATGTTGTTGGTGAAACACAGCACCTGCTCGTTGTAGCCGCTGTTCCACTGCATGGCGACTTCCACACCGATGTTGGTGTTCTGGTCGCTCTGGCGGTCGCCCATGGCGTGGAACACATTGGGGTGCAGGACGGTCTTGCCCTTGTTGATGAAGTTGACAAAACCCGTCACGCCGCCGGCGCCGGCAAAGTCGTCTTCCTTGCCGGTGCGCTCGTCTTTCAGGCGGATCTTCACGCCGTTGTTCAGAAAGCTCAGCTCGCGCAGGCGCTTGCTCAGGATCTCGTAATGGAAATCGTTGTTTTCCTTGAAGATGTCGGTGTCGGGCAAAAAGTGGACTTCGGTGCCGCGCTTGTCGGTGGCACCCATCACCTTCATGGGAGAGACTTCAACACCATCGACCGTTTCGACGATGCGGTTTTGCACAAACCCTTTTGAAAACTCCATGACGTGCACCTTGCCGTCACGGCGAATCGTCAGGCGCAGCATTTTGCTCAGCGCGTTGACGCAGCTCACGCCCACGCCGTGCAGGCCGCCCGAGACCTTGTAGCTGTTCTGGTTGAACTTGCCGCCGGCGTGCAGCTCGGTCAGGGCAATCTCGGCAGCCGAGCGTTTGGGCTCGTGTTTGTCGTCCATCTTCACCCCGGTCGGGATGCCGCGGCCGTTGTCGACCACGCTGATGGAGTTGTCGCTGTGGATGGTGACCAGGATGTCGTCGCAATGGCCGGCCAGGGATTCGTCAATCGAGTTGTCGACCACCTCAAACACCAGGTGGTGCAGGCCGGTGCCGTCAGAGGTGTCGCCGATGTACATGCCGGGGCGCTTGCGCACGGCTTCCAGGCCTTCGAGGATCTGGATGGAGCCTTCGCCATAGGCTTCGGATGCGCCGGCCTGGTTGGTGTCTATCTTGGGCTGGAAGTTGGAGCTTTCCGCGCTGGCGGCACCGTCGGATACATGCACCTGATCGGCTTCGTTCACTTTGTTTTCTTCAGTCATAACCGGCTTTCTTGCGAATCCTCTTGCGAAACTTTTCCGGATTTCCCCGGTTTTCGCAATCTCTTGAATGACCAAACCCGCTTTGGCAAGCGGGTTCGGGTTGTTGGCGTTTACGTTTTTTGACCTAGATACGCATCGGCATCACGACGTATTTAAAGGCCGCATCGTCGGGAATGGTCAGCAGCGCCGAGCTGTTGGAATCGGCCAGTTCGATCTTCACCATGTCCTGGTCCATGTTGGCCAGGGCGTCTATCAGGTAGGTGACGTTAAAGCCGATTTCAATCGCGTCGCCCGAGTAGTCGATGTCGAGCTCGTCCACGGCTTCTTCCTGCTCGGCGTTGTTGGACGCCACACGCAGGGTGCCGGGTTCGATGTTCAGGCGCACGCCCTTGAACTTCTCGCTGGTCAAAATCGCCGTGCGCTGCAGGCTGGCCAGCAGCGGCTGGCGGCCCAGGGTGATGATGTTTTTGTGGTTCTTGGGGATGACGCGGTTGTAGTCGGGGAATTTGCCCTCTACCAGCTTGGTCACAAACTCCATGCCTTCAAAACTGAACTTGGCCTGGTTGCCGGCGAACTGCATTTCAATCGCGCCCTCCTTGTCGCTGAGCAGGCGCTGCATTTCCAGCACGGTCTTGCGCGGCAAAATCACTTCCTGCTTGGGCACTTCAACATCCAGCGTGGCGGACGAGAAAGCCAGGCGGTGGCCGTCGGTGGCGACCAGGCTGAGCTGCTTGCCTTCGGCCACAAACAAAATGCCGTTGAGGTAATAACGGATGTCGTGCACAGCCATGGCAAACGACACCTGGTTCAAAAGCTCTTTCAACACCTTTTGCGGCACCGAAAAAGCCGGGCCGAAGTTGGCGGCTTCCTGCACCAGCGGGAAGTCTTCTGCGGGCAGGGTCTGCAGCGTGAAACGGCTCTTGCCGCCCTTGAGGATCAGCTTGTTCTGCGCCGACTCGAGCGACACGGTCTGATCGCTGGGCATGGA
This sequence comes from Pseudomonadota bacterium, assembly GCA_040388255.1. GTDB lineage: Bacteria > Pseudomonadota > Gammaproteobacteria > Burkholderiales > Burkholderiaceae_C > Polaromonas. The sequence continues at coordinate 120,960 of JAZKCE010000009.1, forward strand.
GCGCAAGATGTCGATGAGCTTGCGTGCACCCACGGTGGTGGTGAAGTTGCCGGCGTCGCCGTCCAGCTCTGCGGTGGTGCGGATCTGGATTTCAAGGTCGCTGGTCGTCAGCTGCAGCTGCGGACCGGTCTTACGGATCAGCACGTTAGCGAGGATGGGCAAGGTGTGCCTGCGCTCCACGATGCCGGCAACCGATTGCAGTACCGACAAAACTTTATCCTGGGTGGCTTTCAGAACGATCATGACTTCCTCTTTGTTTCTCTTTAATTCTTTAATTCAAATTAGTAATAGTAGTAAGGGCCGCCCTTTTCTGTGGACAGGGCTATTTTCCCCTTTTTAATCAAACACTTGGCGATTGTTTAACCTTGTGCCTGGAACCCCTGCAAGCATAGCTGCCAGATATGAACAACTTTGGCCTGAACGCCCCTGCTGTGGATAAGCCATGGTTTGTTCAAAACTTATACCCATGGTTATGCGGGACGGGGTTTTTGGCGATTTTTGAAGGGTCATGGTGCCTGTTCAGCCTTTGAGGGTCTGTTCCAGCACGTGCAGCTGCTGGTTCAGCTCGGTCATCTGCTGGCGCTCCGCAGACATCTTGCGCACCGCGTGCAGCACCGTGGTGTGGTCACGGCCGCCAAACAGCTCACCGATCTCGGGCAGGCTTTTCTGCGTCAGTTCCTTGGCCAGGTACATGGCAATCTGGCGCGGCCGGGCAATGCTGGCCGGCCGCTTTTTGGAATACATGTCGGCGACCTTGATCTTGTAATAGTCGGCGACGGTCTTCTGTATGTTTTCAACCGAAATCTGGCGGTTCTGTATGGACAGCAGGTCGCGCAGCGCTTCCCTGGCCAGCTGGATGGAGATTTCCTTCTGGTTGAAACGCGAGTAAGCCAGGATCTTGCGCAAAGCGCCTTCCAGCTCACGCACGTTGGAGCGCACGTTTTTGGCGACAAAAAACGCGACCTCTTCGGGCATTTCCGCGCCTTCCACGCCAGCCTTGTTGATCAGGATGGCGACGCGCATCTCCAGCTCGGGCGGTTCAATGGCGACAGTCAGACCGGAGTCAAAACGTGACACCAGGCGTTCGTGGATGTCCGTGAGGCCCTTGGGATAGGTGTCGCTGGTCATCACAATGTGTGATTTTTTGGTCAGCAAGGCCTCAAAGGCATTGAAGAACTCTTCCTGCGTGCGGTCCTTGTTGGCAAAAAACTGCACATCGTCGATCAGCAGCAGATCGAGCGAGTGGTAACGCTCTTTAAATTCGTCAAAAGTCTTGCGCTGGTAGGCCTTGACCACATCCGAGACAAATTGTTCGGCATGTATGTAGAGAACTTTGGCATTGACGTTGTCGGCCAGCAGTTTGTTGCCTATGGCGTGCATCAAATGGGTTTTGCCCAGGCCGACGCCGCCGTAGATAAACAGCGGGTTGTAAAGCTGGCCCAGGCTGCTGGCCACGTGCATGGCGGCGGCACGGCCCATGCGGTTGGCCGTGCCTTCAATCAGGGTGTCAAAGGTGAGGGCGGTGTTGAGCCGGTTTTTAAACGGCGCGCCGGCGACTTCTTCCGCCACACCCAGGCCAACCGGTTCAGGAACCCCCGAAGCCTCGAAACTCCGGGTCAGGGATGATGATTTAGGCTGGGCTTCCCGGGGAGCGAGCGCTAACTCAAGAGGGATGCTTTGACCCGACACCTTTTCCAGCAGGGCAACGATTCTGGCGGCGTACTGGGCGCGTATCCAGTCGAGCTTGAAACGGTTGCCGACCTGGATGGTGACTTTTGACAGGTCTTCCGCCACGTCGGCGGCCAGCGGACGTATCCAGGTATTGAACTGCTGCTCGGGCAATTCCTGGGCGAGATGATCGACACAGGTTTGCCACAAACCATGACTCAGCTTGTACGTTGCGCCTTCACTCATGGCTGGTTTTAACCGCTTGCAGACACGAAGCAGCCGGCAGCCACTTGTGGATATTGTTAATTTTGAACACTCGCAATTGTAGTCCCGCAGCTTAGTTATCCACAAAAATTCACACGGGGTTTTAACCTATTCCAGGCCGGCCCTGAATTCCCAAAGATTCCCGGAGCGGTGCCAAAACGGTCGCATTATTTTTCAGGGCCTGAATTCAGGGAAATGGACAGGCAGCGAAAAAAACAGGCCCGGATCTGAAGTATTCAAACTCAAAAATAAAAAGTGAATACTTTATGAGTATTTTTTAGATAAACAGGAGGCAGCAACAACCATGGGGACAACTTTTTAATAAGCCATGACTTATCCACAGCAATGTGCGAAAAGTCAAAGTTATTCATATCCAGCTGCAACTTTCACGCATACGCACCACATGGTTAAACAAACTCCAAGTACTTGATAAAAATAGGAAAAATCAGGTTGTGCACAGAAACTGCCAGCCCTTACTACTACTACTACTAATTTGAATTAAAGAAGTAAGACAAAGATAAGAAGCATTCCCCGCCTCGCAAAAAACAAAACCCGGCCGGGTTTTTGGCGCCAGCCCTTTTTTGAGATCATCCTTCTGCCCGCGGCCGTTTTGGCCTGGCCTTGTGTTCGCGTGGCAAAAAATCAGTCGTGCGGCGGGTGACGATGCCCGCAAGCCCGCTGCTGCCTGCCGCTGATCTCAGCTTTTACGCCCAATGCCGGGGCTAAGCCGTTGCCAGCGTTGGGAAATCTGCGATAATCATGGGTTTCCCTGATTCGTAGCGGATTGATTCCGCCTGCGTGACCTTGTTTGTCAAGCCCATCCTGATGGCTTGCGGGCGGTTCATGCCGGTGTGTTGCAAGTCCTGCGGACTTGCAAAGCTGGCCGTGTTGTATGGCCACCAAGATCATTCGAATCGCTTAGGGAAGTTTTGTAGCCAACCGGCCAGTAGGACCCATCATGAAACGCACATACCAACCCTCCAAAGTCAAGCGCGCACGTACGCACGGTTTCCTGACCCGCATGAAAACGCGTGGCGGCCGCGCAGTGATTGCTGCACGCCGCGCCAAAGGCCGCAAGCGCCTGGCTGTCTAAGCCTGCTCGCTGAAGATTTCAGGCCAGTCCTGGGCAGGGTTTTGGTTGGCGTGCCATTTGTTGCACCAGCTCATACGGCGTTTTGTGCAGCGGCTTAAAACCCGGCCCCAGTTCCAGGCGGTTCTTGCCGGCAGCATTGTTGCCAAAACCGAGCACTTTGCATTGCACCGTAACGGGTTCAATGCCGTGGTGCCGCAAACCGGGCCAGACCGTTCACAGGAAAAAACCGCGGGCAAGGACTATCCGGTTCCGGCCCTGTTTCCGCTTCAGGACATCTGGATAGGTGCGATGGTGCCCAAACGCTGGGCCAAACGCGCCGTCACGCGCAACGCCATCAAAAGGCAAATCTACACCGTGAGCGCTGACTTCCTGCCCCACTATCCCCAGGCCGCCTTTCTGGTCCGCTTGCGCAAGGCGTTTTCCCGCAAGGAATTCCTCAGCGCCACGTCGGTCCAGTTAAAAGAAGCGGTGCGTGCCGAGGTGCAGGTCTTGATGAAAGCCGGTGCCGCCTCCACGTGACGGCTTGCTGATCCTGCGCATGAAACACTTACTGGCTGTCCTTTTCCATTTGCCGCAAACCGTGCTGATCGGTTTGGTCAAGGGCTATCGCCTGCTGCTCAGCCCATGGCTGGGTTCGGCCTGCCGTTTTGAGCCCACGTGCTCGGTCTATTCGCTGCAGGCACTCAAGGAATACGGCGCCATGGCCGGCAGCTACCTCACCCTGCATCGCCTGGTGCGTTGCCAGCCGTGGTGTGAGGGCGGGCATGATCCTGTTCCACTACGTCAGTCAGATGCTGAAGGCAGCACTTCTTCCTTCACTTCCCTCTTCACCCGCCTGGTCACGCCCGTGGCCTCCATTCCCTCTAAAAAGAAGCCGTCATGAACGACATCCGCCGCACCATTTTGTGGGTGATTTTTGGTTTTTCCATGGTCCTGCTCTGGGACCAGTGGCAAGTCCATAACGGTCACAAGCCGACATTCTTTCCAGGCGCGAGCAGCACCGCCAAGGCCACTGCGCCGCTGGTGCCGGCATCAGCAGCCTCGTCCGTGCCGGTCGGCAGCCCTTCGGCGGTTCCCGCGCCTGTAGCGGCAGGCGCAACAGGCGCGTCGGCCGTGCCCGGTGGCGCACCGTCGGCGGCGCCCCAGGCGGTCAAGGAGCGGCTGGTGGTGACGACTGACGTTTTCACACTGGTGTTTGACACCGAAGGCGGCACGCTGGTCAAGTCCACGTTCAACAAGTTCAAGGACACGACCGATAAAAACAACGGTTTTGTCCTGCTCGACGAAAGCGCCAACCGGGTTTATGTTGCGCAGACCGGGCTGATCGCCAGCGGTGGCGGCGCGGCACTGCCCACCCACAAAACGCTGATGACTGCGGTCCCGGGCGAACGCAGCCTGAAAGACGGCCAGGACGAACTGCAGGTCAAGTTCGAGTCGGCCGATGTTGGCGGCGTCAAACTCGTCAAAACCTACACGCTCAGGCGCGGCGCTTACGACATTGCCGTGCGCCATGACGTGATCAACACGGGCAGCGCCTCCGTGTCGCCCCAGCTTTATCTGCAGCTGGTGCGCGACGGCAACAAGCCGCCGGGAGAGTCTTCGTTTTATTCAACCTTCACCGGCCCGGCGATTTACACCGACGCCAAGAAGTACCAGAAGATTGAATTCAAGGACATCGAAAACCACAAGGTCGATGTTGAAAAAACGGCGACCAATGGTTATGTCGCGATGGTCCAGCATTACTTTGCCGCCGCCTGGATTCTGGGTGATGGCATCAAGCGCGACCTGTTCGAGCGCAAGGTGGACACCAACCTGTATGCCGTCGGCATGATCACGCCACTGGACACGATTGCACCGGGCGCCAGCAAATCCATAGACTCGAAATTTTTTGTTGGCCCGCAGCAGGAAAAAACACTGGAAGCCCTGGCCCCCGGCCTGGAACTGGTCAAGGACTACGGCTGGCTGACCATACTCGCCAAACCGCTGTACTGGCTGCTCGACAAGCTGCACAGCTTTATCGGCAACTGGGGCTGGTCGATTGTGGCACTGGTGCTGCTGCTCAAGATCGCTTTTTACTGGCTCAATGCGAAGGCTTATGCCAGCATGGCCAAGATGAAGGCCATCAATCCAAAAATCCAGGAGATGCGCGAGCGGCTGAAGGACAAGCCGCAGGAAATGCAGCAGCAGATGATGAAGATCTACAAGGAAGAAAAGGTCAACCCCATGGGTGGCTGCTTCCCCATCATGATCCAGATTCCGGTGTTTATTGCGCTGTACTGGGTGCTGCTGTCCAGCGTTGAAATGCGCGGTGCGCCGTGGATGTTGTGGATACATGACCTGTCGGCGCCGGACCCCTTCTTTATCCTGCCGGTGGTCATGACACTCACGACCATGCTGCAGACCGCGCTGAACCCCGCACCGCCGGACCCCATGCAGGCCAAGCTGATGTGGTTCATGCCGCTGATTTTCAGCGTGATGTTCTTCTTCTTCCCGGCTGGCCTGGTGATGTACTGGATCACCAACAACATCCTGTCTATCACCCAGCAGTGGGTGATCAATACCCGCATGGGCGTGCCGCCGCAGTTCAACCTGCCGAAGTTCAAGTAAAAAACGGGCGCGCTAGGCGCGCGCCGGAAAGCGGAAAGCAAAAGCCGCCACCTGATACAGGTGGCGGCTTTTTTTATGGGCTTGCCGCGGTGCTGTGGGTTCGCGGCTGAACTCAGCCGCGCTTGCGCTGGCTGTTGGTCAGGAATTGCTCCGCTGCGCCGTCGTTGATCGAGGACCACAACACCTGCTCGTCGAGGAAGGTTTTCCACTGGGCGTGGACTTTGCGGAAGCTTTCATTGGCGGCTGCCTGCTCCTGCATCACGGCATTGCTGGCTTTTTGCATCGCATCCATGATAGGTTTGGACCAGTAGCCCAGTTTTGCGCCGCCGCCTATCAGGCGCTTGAGCGCGGGAATGTTGAGGGTGTCGTACTTGGCCAGCATGTCGGTCGCGCTTTGCGCACAGGCGGCCTTGAGTGCGGCCTGATAAGCCGGCGGCAAACCGGCCCAGGCTGTCTTGTTGACGATAAAGCAGAGCGAGGCGCCGCGCTCCAGAACGCCGGGCGCGTAGTAGTACTTGGCCACCTTGTTCAGGCCCAGCTTTTCATCATCATAGGGGCCGACCCATTCAACAGCGTCAATCACGCCTTTTTCCAGCGCAGGGTAGATGTCGGATGCCGGGATCTGCTGCGGCGTGGCGCCCAGCTTGGCGTAAACATGGCCCAGAAAGCCGGCCACGCGAATGCGCAGGCCCTTGAAATCCTCGGGCGTCTTGATCTCCTTGCGGAACCAGCCGCCCATTTGCGCGCCGGTATTACCGCAAGGTATTTGCACCACGTTAAAACGGTTGTAGATCTCGCCCATTAGCTCCTGGCCGCCGCCGTGCGTCATCCAGGCGTCGTGTTGGCGCGGGCTTAAACCGAAGGGCACCCCGGTGTCGAACACCAGCGCGGGCTCTTTGCCGATGTAATAAAAACCGGCCGTGTGGCCGCACTCGGTGGTGTTGTTCTGCACGGCGTCCAGCACCGCCAGCGGCGGCATCAACTCGCCGGCGCCAAACGGCGTGATGGTGAACTTGCCGTCGGTCAGGTTGCTAACGATGCTGGCAATCGACTGCGCACCGCCGAACACGGTGGTAAGGGCTTTTGGGAAGCTGGAAGGCATGCGCCAGCGCACGGTCGGCTGAGACTGGGCAAAGCTGGGAGCAGCCAGCGTGGCAGCCGCACCGGCGGTGGCGGCAGATAAAAGACGGCGTCGTTTCATTCGATTCTCCGGGGTTGTGGGGGGGAAAAGCTTGCGCGGTGTCCTAGCTTGCATCGAGGCAAGCCGGGTCCTGCCGCAGTACGCGGCGGGCAAAGTACTGGAAAGTCAGGCCTATGATTTCCGGCTTGAGCAGGAAGTCTCGCGATTCCGCGGCCAGCTCCGGACGGACCGGCTGGACAGGCCCTAGCGCTGCGGCGCGCAACTGCGCCTCGGCGGCTTGCTCCATCCAGAGCGCGAGCACGGCCGCCTCTTCAACGGATGCGCCTGCGGTCAGCAAGCCATGATGCGCTAGCAGCAGCGCCTTGCGATGGCCCAGCGCCCCGGCAATGATCTCTCCCTCGTTGTCGGCAATCGGCAGGCCCGGCCAGTCGGGCAAATAAGCGCAGTTGTCGTAAAACGGCGTGCTGTCCATGTGGGCAATGCACAGGGGCTGGCCGGTCATGGCCAGCGCGGAAACCGCCGGCGGGTGGGTGTGAACAATGCTCATCACATCCGGCCGCTGGCGGTACACCCAGAGGTGAAAGCGTGTGGCCGGGTTGGGGAGCGACTTGCCGTCTAGGGCCCTGAGCTCGTCATCGACCAGTATCAGGTCGGCCAGGGTGGCCTCATCGGCGCCAATGCCAAATTTGAGCGTCCAGTAGGTGCCGGGCTGCTCGCCCCGGGCGCTGATTTGCCCGGCCAGGCCGCCATGCCAATGGCCCTGCGCGCCCAGCATGCGGCAAGCCAGGATCAGGCGCGCCTGCAGGGGCCGCTTGTCCAGCTGCACCTTGCGGGCGATTTCGCGGTCTACCGCTTCACGCGTGGCGGATTTGTTTTCCATCTGCAATGCCTCTTTTTTTCCTGTTTTCCGGTTGCCGCATGAGAGGACAACTTGTTGACCAAATTTAATATAAACGAAGAATAGTCAACATGTTGACCATTGTCAATATGGCCCCGTGCCGCCACGGCCCGCGAGGCCGCCCCTACAATCGGCCATCGCCACCGCAAACCGCATGAGCACCACTACCACCCAGAAGCCCGCCCGGGGCGGCGCCAAAAAAATCAAGCCTGCGTTGTTGCTGGGCGCGCGCGTGCGCGCCTTTCGCCGGGCCAAGGGCTGGACGCTGGACGAGCTGGCCAAAGCGGTTGGTGTTGACAAGGCGCATATCTCGCGTATCGAAAACAATCTGAAGACGCCTTCAATCGCGACCATCGCCAAGATGGGTCAGGCGCTGGACGTTTCCATGGGTCACCTGCTGGGCGAGACGCTGGACAAGTCGGATATCAAGGTCACGCGCGGCGAATCGCTGGGCGTCATCGGCGAGGCGACGGAGCCGGCGCTGCACCAGTTCGTGCCGCTGCTGCATGGCGACAAGGTCGGGGCTTTTGAGGCTTTCATCATCTTTCCCGGCCCCGATGCCGGGCAGACCGAGGCGCAGCACGGCGGTCAGGAAATGCTCTACATCCTCTCCGGGACTGTGGACGTGATTTTCCAGAGTCACGCCGTGCGTCTTTCAAGCGGTGACTGCATCCACTTTCCTGGCTATCTGGAACACCGCTTGTGCCGTGTTGGCCGGGCCAGGGCCAAGGCTTTGCTGGTGCTGTCGGACGACCAATGATGCTGCTGAACAAACACGCCCATGCCATCGTTGCCATTGCCACCGCGCCCGGCCGTGGCGCCGTCGGCATTGTTCGGGTTTCGGGCAAGGACATAGGACCGGTGATCGCTGCGATCTGCGGCCGAACGCTCGCGCCACGCCAGGCCACTTACCTGCCCTTTCGTGATGCGCAGGGGCAGGTGATAGACCAGGGCCTGGCCATTCATTTCCCGGCGCCGCACTCCTACACCGGTGAGGACGTGCTGGAGCTGCAGGCACACGGTGGGCCGGTGGTGCTGCAGTTGCTGCTGGCGCGTTGTCTTGAGGCGGCGGCGGCGATCAACCCGGCGACCGGCCAGGCCTGGCTGGCGCAGTTGCGCGTGGCGCAGCCCGGCGAGTTCACCGAGCGGGCCTTTCTGAACGACAAGATTGACCTGGCGCAGGCCGAAGCGATTGCCGACCTGATAGACGCCAGCACCGAGACCGCCGCACGCTCGGCCGCGCGCTCCATGTCCGGTGAGTTCTCGCTGGCGGTCAACACCTTGCTGGAGCAGTTAATCCATTTGCGCATGCTGGTTGAAGCGACGCTGGACTTCCCCGAGGAAGACATAGACTTTTTGCAAAAAGCCGATGCGCAAGGCCAGCTTTTGCGTTTGCAGCAGACGCTGGCCAGCGTCATGCAGCGCGCGACCCAAGGCGCCATCCTGCGCGAAGGGATCAAGGTCGTGATCGCCGGGCAACCCAACGCCGGCAAAAGCTCGCTGCTCAATGCGCTGGCAGGCGCCGAGCTGGCCATCGTCACGCCGATTGCCGGCACCACACGCGACAAGGTCACGCAGCTGATACAGATAGGCGGCGTGCCGCTGCATGTGGTGGACACGGCGGGCTTGCGCGAGGCGCTGGACGAAGTCGAAAAAATCGGCGTCGAGCGCGCCTGGGCTGAAATACAAAGCGCCGACGCGGTGCTGTTCCTGCATGACCTGACGCAGCAGGATGCTATCAATTACATAGCTGATGACGCACGTATATCGGCGGCCCTGGCCCTGAAACTACCGCAAAACACGCCCACCATCGAGGTCTGGAACAAGTCCGACATGGCCACGCCCGCGGCGCTTGCGAAAACCGGCACGGGGGTAGCGATTTCCGCCAAAACCGGCGCGGGCCTGCAGGCGCTGCGGGAACAGTTGCTGCGGGTGGTGGGCTGGCAGTCCGCCCCCGAGGGCGTTTTTATGGCCCGTGAGCGCCATGTGCATGCGCTGCAAAACGTCGACGTGCAGCTATCGCGGGCATCGGCCCAGCTTGGCTCGGCCGCGCCCGCGCTGGACCTGTTGGCCGAAGACCTGCGGCAGGCGCAGCTTTATCTGAGCGAGATCACCGGTCAGTTCACGTCGGATGACCTGCTGGGGGAAATTTTTTCCCGGTTCTGCATAGGCAAATAATTCACTCCCGGGCGCTGGATGCCGCGCGGCAAGCCCCGGAAAATTACAAGCCGGGGCATTCCTGTATCAGTCGTAAGCGGGCGTTAACATCCCTTGCTGGGCAAGCAGGCAAGCGGGTATCGTCCGTTCACCATGAATGCACCACTGCTTGCCAACCCGCGTTTTGATATCCACGGCCTGGCGCTGGCCATAGCGAACAGCCACGCAAGTGACGCACTGCGCTGCCAGTTCAACCAGCCGCACTGGGACATCCTGGCCAGCTACATGCAGCCGTTTGCCCTCAACAGCGGCCAGGTGCTGATGGAACAGGGTGCGCTGGACCGCACCCTTTATTTCATTGAAAGCGGCACGCTTAGCGTGCATTACGAGGACGAAAAAGCGCGCGTCCGCATGGCCATGGTCGGCCCCGGAACCGTGCTGGGCGAAGGCGCATTTTTCTCCCACCAGGCGCGCAGTGCCACGGTGCAGGCCTCCGGCGCCTGCAAGCTCTGGTGCCTGACGCCCATGCGCTTCCTGGAGCTGGCCAACCGGCACAGCCCGATTGCGCTGGAACTGACCATGGGCATGGGCGCGGTCATGGCCAAACGGCTTTACAACCGGCCCAAACGCGTGGCGGTCACCTGAGTTGCACGGCCTTCTTCCTTTGCGTGATTTATTACCAGGCGCGGGCTTGCAAAGCAAAGGCTGCTGGTTAAACTGCATCTGAAAAGCGCGGCCTGTTCCCGTCCCTCTTGCGCACAGGGGGTTTGCGGGTTGAAGGCCGTGACCTTTTGTGTCCTTGGGGTTTGGGAGAGGACACCACTTTTACGAAAACGAAGAAATGTCCTTGTTCAATTGGTTTTCCAGAAAACCCGACCACGCCAAACTGCCGCGCGGCAGCGACCGGACCGGGCTTCGCGACAGCCGGCCCCTGGCCGGGCGCGACAACAAGGCTGCGCCGCCGTCGCGCCCGGCACAAAAGCCCGCGTCCGACCCCGTCAACCGCAGTGAAACCCGCAAAGCCAAGCGCCATGCCCGCCGGGAGCAGCTTTATATCGCGGTTCGTGAGGCCATGACACGCGCAGGCGTGCTGGCGGCCAGCTACAAGTTCAAGGTCCTGTCGCTGGACCAGCGCGGCGACCAGTTCCTGGTCATGATGGATGTGGACGCCAGCCTGGGCCGGCAGGCGGAAAAACTCGCGGAGATTGAGAGCATCATTGTCCGGACCGCCAGGGCCAGGTTTGAAATCCTGGTCACGGCGGTGTACTGGCGCATGGAGGCCAAAACGGCCGTGGGCATCAAACCCGCCGCGCAGGCCATGGACCAGGCGGCCGCGGCGGACAAAGCTTATCCCCTTAATCTGCCAGCCAAAAAGCCAGGCGCACCGCGTTATGAACCGATTCTTGACGACGAGGTCGCTGCGTTCAAGCAGGCGCTGGCCGCGGCTTCGGCCGGCAGCGCGGCAACTGTCGATGCGACGGGCGCGGCGGGAAAAAGCCGCAGCGGCCTGCATTCCTACACGCTGCTGACCGGATTCGAAGACACGGAAATGCCGGAATCCGCAGCCGCGCCGGCGCTTAGCACGACCCAGTACGGCGACCTGAATTAAATATAAAAAGTGCCTGCAATTAAGGCAGGACGAGCGCAAGCAGCTATTAATTAAGTAGCAATCCGGGCCGCGCCTAGTGACCGGAAAAATCCAGCAGCGTGAACAGCGGCAGGCCCGCTGCGATCAGCTTTTGCGAGCCGCCCAGTTCGGGCAGGTCCACAATCGCCGCGCCTTCGGTCACCACCGCGCCGAGTTTTTCCAGCAGCTTTTTGCCCGCCATCATGGTGCCGCCGGTGGCAATCAGGTCGTCAATCAGCAGCACCCGGTCGCCGGGCTTGACGGCATCGGTATGCAGCTCCACCGTGGCGCTGCCGTATTCCAGCTCATAGGTTTCCTGCACGGTGGTGAAGGGCAGCTTGCCCTTTTTGCGCACGGGTATAAAACCGACATTGAGTTCATAGGCGATCACCGCCCCGAGTATGAAACCGCGCGCATCCAGCCCGGCCACCACGTCGGGGCGCAGCGCCGGGTCCATGTAGCGGTGCACAAAAGCGTCTATCAGCACGCGGAACACCTTGGGGTTTTGCAGCAGCGGCGTGATGTCGCGAAACTGCACGCCGGGCGCGGGCCAGTCCGGCACCGTGCGGATATGGTTCTTGAGGTACTGGCTGACAGTCTGGTGGTTTAGTTCGTGGAGGTCTGGCATGGGAATCATCCGGCAGGGTTGTTTTTGGCTGCGCGGCCGCGCAGCAGTTTTTCTTCGGCCATGGCCAGCGCGCCGGGTTTGCCCGACAGCACCAGCGTGTCGCCGCCTTCGAGCAGCGTGTCTTCGTTCGCTTCAAGCGGCTTGCCGTTGCTGCGCCGCAGGCTGACCACGCGCACGCCCAGCGCGCCCAGTGGCTGGCCGGCGGACCTGATGCCCAGCGGCAGTGTGACGGTGGACAGGCGCTCTTCATCGAGCTCGTTCACGGTGTCGTCGTCGGCGCCGCGAAAGTAGCCGCGCAGCAGGTTGTAGCGGGCATCGCGCTGCTCCTGCACCACGCGGATCACGCGGCGCATGGGCACGCCGACCAGCGCCAGCGCGTGGCTGGCCAGCATCAGGCTGCCTTCAATGGCTTCGGGCACCACCTCGGTGGCACCGGCGGCCTGCAGTTTTTCAAGATCGTGGTCGTCCACCGTGCGCACAACCACCGGCACGGTGGGCGCATGCGCGCGCACATTGGCCAACACCTTGATGGCGCTGGCGGTGTCCAGGTAGGTCACCACCACCGCGCTGGCGCGTGCCAGGCCGGCCGCCATCAGGGCCTGCAGGCGCACGGCATCGCCGAACACCACGGAATCGCCCGCAGCGGCGGCCTGGCGCACGCGGTCCGGGTCCAGGTCCAGCGCCATGTAGGGAATGCCTTCGCCCTCCAGCATGTGGCCCAGGTTCTGGCCGCAGCGGCCGTAGCCGCAGATGATCACGTGTTTGTCGGTGTTGATGGACTTGCGCGCAATCGTGGTCATCTGCAGCGACTGCTGCAGCCATTCGCTGGCCACCAGCTTCATCACGATCTGGTTGCTGTACATGATGATGAAGGGCGTGGCCAGCATCGACAGCACCATGCTGGCGAGAATCGGGTTGAGCAGGTTGGGCGGCACCAGGTTGCTGTCGTGCGCCAGCGCCAGCAGCACAAAACCGAACTCCCCGGCCTGCGCCAGGTAAAGGCCGGTGCGCAGGGACACGCCCGCCGTTGCACCCAGGGCCCGCGCCAGGCCGGTGACCAGCAGCAGCTTGAAAACCACCGGCAGCGTTGCCAGCAGCAGCACCATGGGCCAGCGCTCCAGCACGATGTGCCAGTCCAGCATCATGCCCACGCTGATAAAAAACAGGCCCAGCAGCACGTCATGGAAGGGCCGGATGTCGGTTTCCACCTGGTGCTTGAATTCGGTTTCCGAAATCAGCATGCCGGCGATAAAGGCGCCCAGCGCCAGGCTCAGGCCGGCCAGCTCGGTCAGCCAGCTGAGGGCCAGCGTGACCAGCAGCAGGTTCAGCACAAACAGCTCTTCGCTTTTGCGGCGCGCCACGATGGTCAGCCACCAGCGCATGGCGCGCTGGCCGCCCGTCAGCAGCAGGCCGACCAGCAGCGTGGCTTTGAGCCCGGCCACGGCCAGTGCGGTAAAGAGTTTGTCCGGCGAGGAGCCCAGCGCCGGGATCAGCACCAGCAGCGGCACCACCGCCAGATCCTGGAACAGCAGCACGCCCATGATGCGTTTACCGTGTTCGGATTCGAGCTCCAGGCGTTCGGCCAGCAGCTTGACCACGATGGCCGTGCTGCTCATGGCAATGGCGCCCGAGAGCGCCAGCGCGGTTTGCCACTCCATCTTCCACAGGGTGGGCGCCAGGCTGGCCAGGAACAGCGAGCCGAAGGTCGCCAGCACCACCGTCAGCACCACCTGCAGCAGCCCGAGCCCGAAGACATGGCGGCGCATGGAGCGCAGCTTGGAGAGGTTGAACTCCAGCCCGATCACAAACATCAAAAACACCACGCCGAATTCGCCCAGGTGGCGCACGCCCTCGGAATCCTGCGACAGCGCCAGCGCATGCGGGCCTATCACCACGCCAACCGCCAGGTAACCGAGCATGGGCGGCAATTTCAGCGAGCGGCACGCCACCACGCCCAGCACCGCGGCCAGCAGGTAAAGCAGGGTCAATTCAAGCGCGCTCATGCTTTGATGGTAGCAGCGGCTCTATAGAATGCGGTGATGGTGCGACTCGAAGTCGCTTCATTCGATCCTTGTGATCGTCTTTATCAGTGAATGGTTTCCCTCTCAGGAGGTTCCATTCTGCCCCCTCAAAAGGGCTAACTTTGTAGCAGCCAAATGGCTCTAATTTGGCTGCTCCAGCCCGCTCCTCCAGGGTGCGGTAATGGTGAATTACGTCCCGAAGGGACGCGATTCGTTGCCAATTAGAGACATATTTCCGCAAGGAAAGGCTTTGTTGCATCTTGTTGCAAATAACTTGCAATGGGAAGTGCTGGTAATGAGAGCGCTACCGCTCTCTGTGTCTTGTTTTCCACCAAAACCACGACTGGAACGGCGTGACCTCGACTGTACGTGCGTCCGGAGCAATCTGGGGGTGCGGAGCTACGGTTAAACGACCTGTGCGCAAGCACACAAGGCTGACGCGAGTCAGTCCCAATCCCACGAACAAGACGCGGGAAGGTTGCCGAGGTATAGGGCACGGGAAATGTAATGTGAACTCTCGCTTGAACCGTCGTCAGCATTAGGCAGCTTACGCTTGTCTCTCCCGCAAGGGAGGAGCTGCGGCCAAAAGGCACGAAGTCAGGATGCGCATGTCATCAACTGCGCATCGTTCCCAAATTGGCTTCTGGCGGATAGAGGGTCCCTAACCCCATCAGCCCGGCGGCCGCCGGGTTGGGCACAGAGGGAAACGAGGTAAGCCCCACTCACCGCCAACACCGCAAGGGGTTGGCAACCTGCGAGCAATCAAGGGCCATGGTGGAGGGGGTAGAGGAAGAGGCAAAAAGCAAATGCCTGTCTGTAATGGACAGGATAGGGCTCATGGCCTGCGGCGAAAGCCGGCAGACTTGCCTCAGGTGCGACAGCGTAAAGCCGTTGCGACTTTATTAACGACCCAGAGGGTATCTGACCCTCTGGGTCAGTGCCGTCTTCAATGGGTCAAACCAAACTGGAGAAGGTATGGAACACATCGGCAACGATGCTGCGTCTCCAGACGGACCAAGTGAATGGCATTCGATTGATTGGAAGCTAGTCATGGAGTTCGTCGGGAAGGCGCAGATGCGCATAGCGCAGGCAGAAACGGAGAAGGATTTCCGACGGGTCGCAAGACTCACACGAAGTCTTATCCGATCCTGGCAAGCCAAGGCATTGGCCGTCAGGAGAGTAACGGAAAACCAAGGGAAGCGAACGAGTGGCGTCGATTGCGTCCTATGGGATACGCCCACAAAGAAATGGAATGCGATAGGTTGTCTAAACCCCAAAGGGTATCGGGCTCGCCCCCTAAGGCGGGTTTATATCCCGAAGGCCAACGGAAAGGAACGCCCTTTGGGCATACCAACTATGAAGGACAGGGCGATGCAAGCACTTTATTTGCTTGCGCTGGAACCGGCTGTGGAATGTGCGTCCGATCCGAACTCGCATGGGTTTCGGAAAGGCCGATCAACACATGATGCACGGTCTCAGTTGTTTGTATCTTTATCCAAAAAGGTTTCGGCTCAATGGGTATTGGATGCGGACATCTGTGGGTTCTTTGACAACATCAACCATGAGTGGCTGCTGAAACATGTTCATATGGACAAAGTGATGCTGCGCAAGTGGTTGAAAGCTGGCGTCGTTGACGCGGGTCAACTCCAGCGCACGAGTGATGGCACGCCGCAAGGCGGGATCATTTCGCCGACGTTAGCGAACATCACCCTAAATGGTCTGGAAACGGGGCTCAGGCAATTCCTCCGGGAAAAGTTGGGCGCCGCACAGGCCAAAAAGGTGAAAGTGAACTTGGTGAGGTATGCAGATGACTTTGTGGTGACGGGTAGTTCAAAAGACTTCCTTGAGACCACCGTCCGACCATGGATAGTCGAGTTCCTGCGCGAGCGGGGATTGACGCTGTCCGAGGAGAAGACGCGCATTGTGCATATTGAGCAGGGTTTTGATTTTCTGGGGTGGAACTTCCGTAAATACGGGGGCAAGCTACTCATCAAACCGAGTCGGAAAAACGTGAAAACGTTCTATGCCAAGGTGAAAAAGGAAATCGTTAAATCGCTATCGAAGGTTCCAGTAGAAACGCTGATAAAGCGCCTGAATCCAGTCCTCAAAGGCTGGGCTCAGTACCACAGAGGGACGGTCGCAAAGCAGACTTTCAGCAAAGTGAATTCTCTGATTTATTGGAGACTGATGCGCTGGGGTATGCGGACGCATCCGCGCAAAACGGCGGGTTGGGTGTACGGCCATTACTGGAAACAGTGTGGTTCACGCAAACAATTCGCGGGCTTGCAGGATGACCCGTCCGGAGCCGTAGAGAGGATACCGCTACCGCTGTATCGTCTCGCGGACATGAAAATTGTTCGTCACGTCAAAGTGAAAGGGGATTACAACCCTTTCCACCCGGATTGGGTCGCCTATGGGGAAAAACTACGAGTGCAACGGATGGGTAACACCATCTGGAGTGCTCAAAGGGCCTCTCTGTGGTTCGACCAAGGTGGTAAATGCGCTCTCTGTCAGCAAGAAATCGACTTGGCTGATGAAAACATGGACGACCACCATATCGTCTATAGGCAGTTTGGAGGGAGTGATGCTCTCTCCAACCGGGTGCTGTTACATCCGGTTTGTCACAGGCGTGTCCACGCCCTAGGTTTGAAGGTTATCAAGCCGGTCCCCGGTACGGGGGACTTTAATCTGGCGAGGTAGTTGACGGTCATGCAACCGGATGACGCTACGTAGTCAGTGGTCGTACGTGAGCCGTGTGCGGTGAAAGTCGCAAGCACGGTTCGATGGGGGGGATATCATCGAGAGATGGTATCCCTACCCTCCAGTTTTGACGCCCTTCCCTTTGATGCCGAGCAGGCCCAGGCCCTTGCCCGCAAGACCTTTGAGATAGAGGCCGCGGCTGTGCTTGGGCTGGCCGCCCGTGTCGGCCCCGGCTTTGCGCAGGCGGTGCAGATCATGCTGGCCTGCCGCGGCCGTGTGGTCGTGATGGGCATGGGCAAAAGCGGCCACATAGGCCGCAAGATCGCCGCCACGCTGGCATCGACCGGCACCCCCGCAATGTTTGTCCACCCCGCCGAGGCCAGCCACGGCGACCTGGGCATGGTCACCGCGGCGGACGTGGTGCTGGCGATTTCCAACAGCGGCGAGACCGCCGAGCTCACGGCGGTTTTGCCGGTACTGATCCGCCAGGGCGTGCCGCTGGTGGCGATCACCGGCGGTTTGCAGTCCGCGCTGGCCAGGCAGGCGCGGGTCACGCTCGACAGCAGCGTTGCGCAGGAAGCCTGCCCGCTGAACCTGGCGCCTACCGCCAGCACCACGGCGCAGCTGGCCATGGGCGATGCGCTGGCGGTGGCCCTGCTGGACGCGCGCGGTTTCAGGGAAGAAGACTTTGCCCGCTCGCACCCCGGCGGCGCGTTGGGCCGCAAGCTGCTCACGCACGTCAGCGATGTCATGCGCAGCGGCGAGCAGGTTCCGCAGGTGAGCCCGGATACCAGCTTCAGCGAACTGATGCGCGAGATGAGCAGCAAAGGCCTGGGCGCATCCGCCGTGGTCGATGCCGGGCGGCGCGTGCTGGGCATCTTTACCGATGGCGATTTGCGCCGCCTGGTTGAAAAAGGTGTGGACCTGCGCAGCAGCAAGGCCGGCGACGTGATGCACACCAGACCGCATACGCTGAAGGCCAGCGCGCTTGCCGTGGAGGCCGTGGAGCTGATGGAGCAGCACAGCATCACCAGCGTGCTGGTGGTGGACGGGGATGGTGTGCTTTGCGGCGCGCTCAATTCAAACGACTTGCTGCGTGCCAAGGTCATCTAATATGGCCCCCACGCTTGTCGCTTCGCGTACTGCGCTGCCCCCCGAGGGGGCTGTTCCGGCTAAGGGCGGCCTGTCGGCGGAACTGGCCCCCACGCTCTCTCCTGTCCTGAATTTTGCCCCCGAGCTGCTGCTCAGGGCGCAAGGCATCAAGGTCGCTTTTTTCGATATCGACGGTGTATTGACCGATGGCGGCCTGTATATGTCCGAGCATGGCGAGACGCTCAAGCGTTTCAACACGCTCGACGGCCACGGCCTGAAACTGCTGCAAAAGGCCGGCATCACGCCGGCGGTGATCACCGGCCGCGACAGCCTCGCATTGCGCGCCAGGCTGCAGGCGCTGGGCGTAACCCATGCGCACTTTGGCACCGAGGACAAACGCCCCGCCGCTGAAACCACCCTGCAGGCGCTGGGGCTGGACTGGTCGCAGGCGGCGGCCATGGGCGATGACTGGCCCGACCTGGGTGTGATGCGGCGTGCTGCCTTCAGCTGCGCGCCCGCCAATGCCCATGCCGAGGTGAAAGCCATGGCGCACCACGTCACACAGGAGCCCGGTGGGCATGGCGCGGCGCGGGCATTCTGCGACCTGCTGCTGGTGGCCAGCGGCCGTTATGCGGCCCTGTTGCAGGCCTGCGCCGAATGACGACGGCAAGCCTGCCGGCCAGAACACTGCTGCAGGTGCTGCGCCGGCCCTGGGCGCAGGCCTTGCGGCTGTGGGACCATATTTCTATTTACCTGCCGGTGCTGCTGATGGGCGCCCTGGCGCTGGGCACCTACTGGCTGGTGCGCAATTCACCGGTCTTCAATGGGCCGGAAGCCGCCGCGCAAGCAAAACATGAAATCGACTATTTCATGCGCAACTTCACGATCAAGACCTACGACGAGGGCGGCCTGCTCAAAAGCGAAATCTACGGCATAGAGGCCCGCCATTACCCCGACACCGACACACTGGAAATCGACCAGCCGCGCATTCGCAGCATCAGCGCCGAGGGGCGCCTGGTCACCTCCACCAGCAAGCAGGCCCTGGCCAACGGCGACGGCTCGGAAGTGCAGCTGATGGGCAATGCTCGGGTGGTGCGCGAAGCGACCACGGACGCCGACGGGCGGGAACTGCCGCGCATGGAATTCCAGGGCGAGTTTTTGCATGCCTACGTCAATGAAGAGCGCGTCAAATCGCACAAACCCGTGCTCCTGATACGTGGCAGCGACCAGTTCACCGGCGACACGTTTGCCTACGACAACCTCACCGGCATCGCCGACCTGAAGGGCCGTGTGAAAGGCCTGATCGTTCCCAAAACGGCGGTGCCCGTTCCGCCCCGGTAAGCGCCGGATTTTTCAGGAGCCAGCGTGTCCAGACTCGTATTTATCACCGGTGCATCGAGCGGGATAGGCCAGGCGCTGGCACTGCGGTTTTTCCAGGCGGGCTACCGGCTGGCGCTGGTGGCCCGCCGCACCCCGGAGCTTCAATCATGGGCTGAGGACCATTTGACGGGCACAGGCAGCTATCAAATATATAGCGCAGATGTGGCCAATATTGACAGCATCGTGGCCGCCGGGCAGGCCTGCATGGCGGCCCAGGGCGTGCCCGACGTGGTGATCGCCAACGCTGGCATCAGCATAGGCATGGACACCGGCATGCGCGAAGACCTGGACGTGATGCGGCAGACCTTTGCCACCAACAACATAGGCGTGGCCGCGACCTTCCATCCCTTTATCGGCGCGATGACGCAGCGCGGCTCGGGCACGCTGGTGGGCATAGGCAGCGTCGCCGGCATTCGCGGCCTGCCCGGGCATGGCGCCTACTGCGCCAGCAAGGCGGCCGTCATCGCTTACTGCGAGAGCCTGCGCGGAGAACTCAAAAGTGCCGGTGTGCGGGTGGTGACGATTTGCCCGGGTTATATAGACACGCCACTGACGCAGCAAAACAGCTATTCCATGCCCTTCCTGATGAAGCCGCAAGCCTTTGCCGAGCAGGCCTTTGCCAGCATTGAAGCCGGCAGCAGTTACCGCGTCATTCCCTGGCAGATGGGTGTCGTGGCCAAGCTGCTGCGCCTGCTGCCCAATGCCGTGTATGACAAGGCGCTGTCGGGCCGGGCGCGCAAGAAACGCCGGCAGAACGACTGAGTTGACCTGCGGCTTGCTATAAAAACAGGAGCTGGCTGCGCCCGTGTTTGGCGGGCTGCAATGCAAAAAGGCTTCAAAACCGGAGTCTTGAAGCCTTTTGTGGGCTGGTCTTCAGCCTTTCAGCTGAAGGGACCTGGGGGTTGAGGGCTTAGTAGCCGCCGCGTCCACCACCGCCGCCGCCGGAACGGCCACCGCCGCTACCGCCGCCGCCGTAGGGGCTACGGAAACCGCCATCGCTGCCGCCGCCACCGGAACGACCGCCACCGCCGCCATAACCACCGCCGCCGCCACCACCACCACCGTAGCCGCCACCGCCGCCACCAAAGCCGCCGCCCGTGCGTGGGGGACGAGCTTCCATTGGGCGAGCTTCATTCACGACAACACTGCGGCCGCCCAGAGGCTGGCCGTTCATGCCGGCGATTGCTGCTTGCGCCTCGGCATCGCTGCCCATTTCGACAAAGCCAAAGCCCTTGGAGCGACCGGTGTCGCGTTCCATCATGACTTTAGCGCTGGTGACAGCGCCGAATTGGCCAAAAGATTGTTGCAGGTCTTCGTCGCGAACCGAGTACGGCAGATTGCCGACGTATAGTTTGTTGCCCATGAAGGGACTCCTCTAAAACACAAAAACAAAAGCGATGGGGTCCCGAAAGCACAACAAATCTTATACGTACCGCTGTAGCGCGCGAAACTGACCGATCACCTAACGTGTGTAAATGCGGGCATTTACACCCCTATATTATGCGCTAGATACTGAAAAAACCAGATGGCTATCGTAACTACCTATAAGTCAAGTAGCCAATTAGTATTCAGTTGGAGTCGCCATCCTTGTCGGCGTAATTTCGCCAGCGGCCCATGGCGGCACGCAGGGTCAGCACCTGGTTTTCGAATTTCGGGCAGGCCTGGCAGGCCAGCAGGTGCAGCCTGAGGGCGATCCGGTCGGGCAGGCCGAGCTGGCGGTCTTCCCGCGCGATAAGCAGCGCGGCAACCTCGCGGCAGCTGCGTCTGAGTAAGGTGATTTTCGGTTTCACGCCAGGGGAAGGGTCGGTCAGGTGCCGTGTTTGCCAAACCAGTGAACATTCAGGCACTCCTGC
Organism: Pseudomonadota bacterium; assembly: GCA_040388255.1. Classification (GTDB taxonomy): domain Bacteria; phylum Pseudomonadota; class Gammaproteobacteria; order Burkholderiales; family Burkholderiaceae_C; genus Polaromonas. The sequence continues at coordinate 142,089 of JAZKCE010000009.1, forward strand.
AGGCGCAGGCGGGCCCGGTGCAACTGGACATACAGGTTGGTCGGCGTCAGGGCCAATTCCTTACAGATATCCTGGGACGACAGCTCAAGCCACTCCCGCATCAGGAACAGCCGGCCCAAGGCGGGCGGCAGGCGCTCCATGCAGGCGTCCAGCACCTGGAAAAACTGGCTTTGCTGCAGGGTCTGCTGCGGGTCGCCCCAGTCGTTGGGCTGGTTGACAAAATGGCCATCGGCCTTGAATGTCAGCCGCTCCAGTTCATCGCCTTCGCCCTCGGTGTCCGGATCGGTCGCCGACATTTCGCGGGTATTGCTGCGAATCAGGTCAATCACCTTGTGCTTGAGGATGCCGACCAGCCAGGTCTTGAGTTGGGAGCGGCTGCCGAAGTTCTGCGGCTTCGACAGTGCGGCCAGCAGCGTTTCCGATACGGCGTCCTCGGCCCAGGCGTCATTGTGCAGCTGCAGGCGCGCAAAACGCATCAGGTAGGTCCGGTGCTCGACGAGCTGCTCTTCAAAGGAGGCCATGCACGGCAGTCTAGCCTGAGAACCTGCTTATGTGCAAAAAATGCCTGTAGCCTATGGCCTGTGTGTGCATGCAGCTATTGAATTGATAGCGGATCGGGCCGCTTACCAATTGACCTCGCGGTCGGGCGTGGCGCCTATGCGGTGTATGGAGATGTCCGCGCCCTCAAACTCTTCTTCCTGGCTCAGGCGCAGGCCCATGGCTGCCTTGAGCACGCCATAAACCACAAAGCTTGCCAGCAGCGCCCAGGCAACCCCCATGAAACTGCCTATCAGTTGCGCGCCCAGATGCACGCCGCCCAGGCCACCGAATGCCTGGCTGCCGAAAATGCCCGCGGCAATGCCGCCCCACAGGCCGCACAGGCCGTGCAGGGGCCAGACGCCGAGCACGTCGTCGATCTTCCATCTGTTTTGCGTCAGCGTGAACATCACCACAAACACCCCGCCGGCGACCGCACCCGTCACCAGCGCGCCCAAGGGATGCATGATGTCCGAACCAGCGCACACCGCCACCAGCCCCGCCAGCGGCCCGTTGTGCACAAAGCCGGGGTCGTTTTTGCCAAACACCAGCGCGGCCAGGGTGCCGCCCACCATGGCCATCAGCGAGTTGACGGCGACCAGGCCGGAGATCTTGTCTATGGTCTGCGCGCTCATCACGTTAAAGCCGAACCAGCCCACGGTCAGTATCCAGGCGCCCAGCGCCAGGAAAGGGATGTTGGACGGCGGATGCGCCAGCACCGCGCCATCCTTGCGGTAGCGGTTGCTGCGTGCGCCCAGCAGGATCACGGCCGGCAAGGCCAGCCAGCCGCCCACGGCATGAACCACGATGGAGCCGGCAAAGTCATGGAATTCCGCGCCGGTGAGCGACTTGATCCAGGCCTGCACGCCAAAATGATGGTTCCAGGCAATGCCTTCGAAGAGCGGGTAGACAAAACCGACGATGACCGCCGTTGCAATCAGTTGCGGGTAAAAACGCGCGCGTTCGGCAATGCCGCCCGAAATAATCGCCGGAATGGCGGCTGCAAAGGTCAGTAAAAAGAAAAACTTGACGAGTTCGTAGCCGTTTTTGGCGGCCAGCTGCTCGGCGCCCACAAAAAAGTGGGTGCCATAAGCCACGCCATAACCCACCACAAAATAAGCCACGGTGGAGACTGAAAAGTCCACCAGTATCTTGACCAGCGCATTGACCTGGTTCTTTTTGCGGACCGTGCCCAGTTCCAGAAAGGCAAAACCGGCGTGCATGGCCAGCACCATGATGCCGCCCAACAGTATGAACAGCGCGTCTGAGCCCTGTTTTAGTGCTTCCATAAGTCCCTCATTGGATGAAATGTAGTTTTGTGGTGCGCGTTTCGAGTAAACCCCAGAAACGCACCAAATACAAGCAAGAAATGCGCCACAAGCGTGCAGAAAGACCCTTCGGCGATAAAGAGTGGGTGGCGCATACAATGCAGGCTGTCATTGGGGAGTAGCCGCCCTTCCATTTATGAGAGAGGGGCTTGCGTCAACAGACTTGCCCGGCTTTGCAACAAAGCCGGCATGGCGCAAGCGGTCCAGACTTGGCGAGACCTTTGACTGCACAGCCGCCGCCTTAACGCAATTTGGGCCGGGGCTGCCGTGCAGTCATTGTTTTCGTACCGGCCGGAGTCTATTCAATGGAAGCTTTCCTCATCTCTACGGGCATCGTCGCCCTCGCCGAAATGGGCGACAAGACGCAACTTCTCGCGCTGGTGCTGGCTGCGCGCTTTCGCAAACCCTGGCCCATAGTCCTGGGCATCTTTGTCGCCACCCTTGCCAACCATGGTCTGGCCGGCGCGCTGGGGGCCTGGGTGACAACCCAGCTCAGCCCGCAAACCCTGCGCTGGATCCTGGGCGCCTCCTTTATCGCCATGGCGGTGTGGATGCTGGTCCCGGACAAGCTGGACGACGAGGCGGACAGGCAGACCTCACGTTTTGGCGTCTTCGGCACCACGGTGCTGATGTTTTTCCTCGCCGAAATGGGTGATAAGACCCAGATTGCCACCGTCATGCTGGCCGCGCGCTACGAGGCCTACTTCGCGGTGGTGGCCGGCACCACGCTGGGCATGATGCTGGCCAACGCGCCCGTGGTCTGGCTCGGCGAGCGCGTCACGCGCCTGGTGCCGCTGCGTGTGGTGCACATTGTTTCGGCGCTGGTCTTTCTCGGCCTGGGCTTGTTCGCCCTGCTGGGCTAGGAGCCTGTCGGGCTTGGGCTCCCCGGGTTGATATACTGCCACTGCGCCGATTTGCTACAGCTTGCGGGCGCTTAATAAGTTCAGCTAAAGACGCCAGCCAACCCGGCCTCGCCTTTAGCGCGATGCCGGGTTTTTTGTTTCCAGATGCTCCAGCCATGTTGATAGCCACGCCACAGTCCATGCACTTTGCAGACGTTTTGCCCTTGCAAAGCGGTGCATCGATACGCGCCTACGACCTCAGTTACGAGACCTACGGCACGCTGAACGCCGACAAGTCCAATGCGGTGCTGATCTGCCATGCGCTCAATGCCTCGCACCATGTGGCCGGCGTTTATGTGGATGCCGGCGGCGCGGTGATTGAAAAATCCGAAGGCTGGTGGGACACCATGATTGGCCCCGGCAAGCCGGTGGACACCGACCGGTTTTTTGTCATAGGCGTGAACAACCTGGGCTCGTGTTTTGGCTCCACCGGCCCCATGCAGCTCAATCCGGACACGAATGAAATCTACGGCGCGGATTTCCCCGTGGTGACGGTGCAGGACTGGGTGGACGCGCAGGCGCGCCTGCTCGATGCGCTGGGCATACAGACGTTGGCCGCGGTGATGGGCGGCAGCCTGGGCGGCATGCAGGCGCTGAGCTGGACCTTGCAATACCCGGACCGCGTGCGGCACGCCGTGGTGGTGGCCAGCGCGCCCAACCTGACGGCCGAAAACATCGCATTTAACGAAGTCGCACGTCGCGCCATCGTGACCGACCCGGACTTTCACGGCGGTAACTATGGCCGCCATGGCGTGCTGCCCAAACGCGGCCTGCGCATCGCCCGCATGATTGGTCACATCACGTATTTGAGCGATGACGTGATGAATGAAAAGTTTGGCCGCCAGCTCAGGGAAATCTCGGCCATCCACGAAACCGGGTACCGGTTTTCAACGCAAGAGGTCGAGTTCCAGATCGAAAGTTACCTGCGCTACCAGGGCGACAAGTTCAGCGAATACTTTGACGCGAATACCTATTTGCTGATCACACGTGCGCTGGATTATTTTGACCCGGCCAGCCCCTTCGGCGGTGACCTGAGCGCGGCGCTGGCCAAAGCCAGCGCCAAATTCCTGCTGGTGAGTTTCACCACCGACTGGCGCTTTTCACCGGCGCGCAGCCGTGAAATCGTCAAGGCCCTGCTGGACAACCAGCGCGACCTGAGCTACGCCGAAATCGATGCGCCGCATGGCCATGACGCGTTTTTGCTTGATGACGAGCGTTATATGGGCGTGGTGCGCTCCTACTTCAAAGCCAAGGTGGCGGCATGAATCCGCTTGTCGACCTTACCGTTCAGCCTTCGCCTGACCTGCTGTCGATTGCCAGGCTGGTGCCGCAGGGCTCGCGCGTGCTGGACCTGGGCTGCGGCACTGGTGAGCTCCTCGCGCACCTGATCAAGGAGCGCGGCTGCTCGGGTTATGGCGTAGAGATCAACGACGCCAATGTGCAGGCCTGTGTGGCGCGCGGCGTCAATGTGATACAGCTCAACCTTGATGAAGGCCTGGCGGTATTTGGCGACAACTCGTTTGATGTGGTGCTGCAGATAGACACCCTGCAGCATTTGCGCAACGCGGAAGTCATGCTGCGCGAAACCGCACGCGTGGGCCGCATGGGCATCGTCGCCTTCCCCAATTTCGGCCACTGGCCGAACCGCCTGGCCGTGCTGCGCGGGCGCATGCCGGTGACCAAGGTGCTGCCCTACCAGTGGTACGACACACCGAATATCCGTGTCGGCACCCTGCAGGACTTTGAAGCCCTGGCCCTGCAAAACCGGCTGGAGATTCTGGACCAGTTTGGTTTGCAGGATGGCCGGGAAATCCGCTTCTGGCCCAACGCGCGCGCCAGCCGTGCGGTGTTCAGGTTTCAGCGCAGCTAAAGCGGGCGGGCGCGGCGCTTGCGGATGCTAAGATTTGGCCAGCGGGATTTCAGCCTCCCGACTCTTCACTAGAACAGACGGTGTCCCGTCCAAGCGCTGGCAACTCATTGGAGTATTCCGTGGACACCTCTATGCAAAATCCTGTCGCTTTGAGCACTGACGGGAAACCACCCCCAGTCACATTTTTCCAGGCCTTCCGCTTCTGGCTGCAGCTGGGTTTTATCAGCTTTGGCGGCCCGGCCGGACAGATTGCCATCATGCACCGCGAGCTGGTCGAGCGCCGCCGCTGGGTATCTGAAAAACGCTTTCTGCACGCGCTTAACTTCTGCATGGTCCTGCCGGGTCCGGAGGCGCAGCAACTGGCCACCTACCTCGGCTGGTTGATGCACCGCACCCGGGGCGGCGTGGTGGCCGGTGCCCTGTTTGTGCTGCCTTCGCTGGTGCTGCTGATCGGGCTGAGCTGGATTTACATGGCCTTTGGCCAGCAGCCGCTGGTGGCCGGCATTTTTTACGGCATCAAGCCTGCTGTGGCGGCGATTGTGCTGCACGCGCTGCACCGCATTGCCAGCAAATCATTGGGAAATCCGCTGCTGGCCCCTGTCCCCTGGGCGCTGGCAGCTATGAGTTTTATAGCAATCTGGGCCTTGAAGCTGCCCTTTCCGCTGGTGGTCTTGAGCGCCATGCTGATCGGGGCCGTGCTCGCGCGGCTGGCACCCGGCGCGCTGGCACGGGGTGGCGGCCACGCGTCTTCGGCCGCAGGCGCCCACGACGCTGCGCTGATTGACGACGACACACCGACGCCCCAGCACGCCCTGTTCAGCTTGCCGCGGCTGCTAAAGGTGCTTGCCGTTGGCGCCGTACTCTGGCTGCTGCCCATGGCCGCGCTGGTCGCGAGCCAGGGCTGGAACGCCACGCTGACGCAGATCGGCTGGTTTTTCACCAAGGCGGCGATGCTGACGTTTGGCGGCGCCTATGCCGTCTTGCCTTATGTCAACCAGGCGGCGGTGGAGCATTACCAGTGGCTCAGCACGGCGCAGATGATGGACGGCCTGGCGCTGGGGGAGACCACGCCCGGCCCGCTCATCATGGTGGTGGCCTTTGTCGGTTTTGTCGGCGGCTGGGCTAGGCAGGTGCTGGGCCCGGACGCTGTGTTTCTGGGCGCGGCGCTGGCCGCCTGCGTGGCGACCTGGTTCACGTTTTTGCCCTCGTTTATTTTTATCCTGGCCGGCGGGCCCTGGGTCGAGTCCACGCGCGGCAACCTGAAACTGACCGCGCCGCTGGCCGCCGTGACCGCCGCCGTGGTTGGCGTGATCGCCAATCTTGCTCTGTTTTTTATAGCTGCTGTCGCTTATCCGGCGGGGGTCAAGGGCTTGTTTGGCACACAACCCGACTGGGTCGCGCTGGCCCTGGTGCTGGCCGCCGCGCTGGCGCTGTGGCGCCTCAAATGGGGCGTGATACCGGTCATCGCGGCCTCGGCCGGGGTCGGCCTGTCGCTGCGTCTGCTTGGCCTGGCCTGAGCGGTACACGCTACAAGCTCCGCGGTACAGCCAAGTTATGCTCATGCCCATGCAAGCTCAACTGGAAAAAAATAGCCCTCCCAGCCTGCTGGAACGCCTGTTCGGCAGCTGGACCCGAACCGTCACGCGAAGCACGCTGCGCGTCGATGCCATGGCTGGTTTGCTGGGCGCCGTGCTGGTGCTGCCGCAAGGCATTGCCTTTGCCACGCTGGCCGGCCTGCCGCCCGAGTACGGGCTGTACACCGCCGTCGTGCCGTGCATCATCGCCGCGCTGTTTGGCTCCAGCTGGCATGTCATGTCGGGGCCGACCAATGCCAACTCGCTGGCCTTGTTTGCCATGTTGTCACCGCTGGCCATGGCCTTCAGCCCGGCTTATATCCAGCTGGCGCTGGCCGTCACGGTGATGGTTGGCATCATGCAGTGGCTGATAGGCACCTTGCGCCTGGGCAGCCTGGCCAACTTCATTTCACCGGCGGCCCTGTTTGGTTTTACCTCCGGCGCCGCGCTGCTGATTGCGGTCTACGCCCTGCCGGACCTGCTGGGCCTGGCACCGGCCTCCGAGCACGGCGCGGCGGCGGTGCTGGGGCATGTGGTTTCGCAGCTCGGCCACGCACAACCGGCGGCGCTGGCGGTGGCGGGGATCACGGCAGCGGTTTCCTTTGCGGTGCGCCGCCTGCGGCCCAACTGGCCCTTCATGCTGGTGGGGCTGGTGGCCTCGACGGCGCTGGCGGTGTTCTGGTTCCAGGTGATGGCGCCTGAGCCGGTGTTGCCGGCCATGGCCCTGCGCACGGTTGGCAAGATCGCCACACCCTGGCCGCGCTTTGAGCTGCCGCACATCAGCTGGACCTCGGTGCCGGATCTGCTGGGGCTGGCGTTTGCGCTGACGATTGTGGCGCTCGGCCAGGCGATCTCGATTGCCAAGGCGGTGGCCGCGCGCTCGGGCCAGCGCATTGATGCGAACCGCGAGTTTCGCGGCCAGGGCCTGTCGAATATCGTCGGCGGATTTTTCTCCTGCTACGTGTCTTGCGGCTCCATGAACCGCTCCATGCCGAATCTGCAGGCCGGCGCGCGCACACCGATGGCGTCGGTGTTTTCTGCCCTGTTGCTGCTGGGCCTGGTGGCGGTCAGCTCATCCCTGCTGGCACAAATCCCGATGGCGGCACTGGCCGCGCTGCTGATGCTGGTGGCCGTGGGCCTGCTGGACCTGACACGCTGGCGCCAGCTGTTCAGGCTTAGCCGCACCGAGTTTGCGGTGGCACTGGCGACCATGGTGGCGACCGTCACCATACGCCTTGAAATGGCCATTTTGCTGGGCACCCTGCTGTCGCTGATGTCGTTTTTGTACCGCACCTCCAAGCCTGCGATGCGCACCATGGGTTTTGACGGCTGGGGGCCGGAGCGGCAGTTTGTGGTGATTGATGATGTGCGCGATACGCCAGCCCCCTCGGGGGGCATCCTTCGACATGCTCAGGACGAACGGAATGGTGAGGCGACGAGCATGGGGGCTCATTACTTGCCCGAGTGCCCACAACTCAAATTGTTGCGCATGGAAGGCGAGGTGTATTTCGGCGCCACGCAGCATGTGGCCGACACCCTGCACGTCCTGCGCCATGCGCCGCATGTGCAAAAACATTTGCTGGTGATGGGCAAAAGCATGAACTTCATAGACCTGGCCGGTGCCGAACTGTGGGAGGCCGAACTCAATGCGCGCCGTGCCATTGGCGGCGACCTTTACTTTCACCGCCCCAGGCCGGAAGTGATCCGGATGTGGCAGACCACGGGTTTTACGCGCCTGCTGGGGCCGGAGCACCAGTTCCCCGACAAACGCACGGCCATCGCCACCATATTCCCCAAGCTGGACCCGCAGATCTGCAGGGCCTGCACGGCGCGCATTTTCTGGGAATGCAAAAATGTGCCGCCGCCCGAAGAAGACGGTGACAAGGCCTGAGTCTTTAACCCATGCTTAAATTTGCCGCCAACCTCAGTTGGATGTATGCCGAGCTGCCCTTTAACGACCGTTTTGAAGCGGCCGCCAAGGACGGATTTAGCGCAGTCGAAATCCTCTCGCCTTATGCCTGGCCTGCGGCCGAACTGGCCGCGCGCCTGAAAACCTATGGCTTGTCGCTGGTGCTGTTCAACGCGCCGCCCGGTGGCAGCGACGCCGTCGGCATTGAAAAGGCCTGGGCCTGCGGCGACAAAGGCACGGCCTGCCTACCGGGCCGCGAGGCCGAGTTTCGCGCCGGTTTTGCGCTGGCGCTGCAATACGCCGAGGCCTTGTCCTGCCCGCGCATCCATGTCATGGCCGGTGTGGTGCCCGAGGGTGTCGACCGCGAAACCGTTCAGCCTACTTACATCGCCAACCTGCGCGACGCCGCGGCGCAGGCCGCCAGGGCGGGCGTGGAGATTTTGATTGAACCCATCAACACCCGCGATATTCCGCGTTTCTTTTTAAACCGGCAGGACCACGCGCATGAAATCATTCGCGCGGCCGGCGCGGCCAACCTCAAGGTGCAGATGGACCTGTACCACTGCCAGGTTGTCGAGGGCGACGTGGCCATGAAGCTGCGCAAGTACGTCCCGACCGGCCATGTCGGGCACATACAGGTGGCCGGCTCGCCCGGGCGCAACGAGCCCGATGTGGGCGAGCTCAACCATGCCTACCTCTTCTCGGTGCTTGAAGAGCTCAAGTACGCGGGCTGGATAGGCGGCGAGTACAAACCGCTGCGTGGCAGCCAGGCGGGCGCCACCTCCGCCGGCCTGGGCTGGTTGAAACCGTGGGTTTGCGCACCGATAGAATCAGCCACCCCGCAAAACTACAACAAATAAAGCCATCACCCGTGTCTGACCGCCTGGCAGTTTTGCCCCAATATCTTTTCCCCAAGCAGGCGCTGACCGCGTTCGCCGGCTGGGTCGCGTCGCGCGAGCGCGGCTGGGTGACCACCGAAATCATCCGGCGTTTTGTTGCGAAGTACCAGGTCAACATGGACGAGGCGCTGGACCCAGACATCGCCAGCTACCGCAGCTTCAACGACTTTTTCACACGCGCGCTCAAAGCCGGCGCGCGGCCGCTGGCGGCGGCCGACCTGGTCTGCCCGGTGGACGGCGCGATCAGCCAGTTCGGCGCGATAGCACGCGACCAGATTTTTCAGGCCAAGGGCCACAGCTACTCGACCACGGCCGTGGTGGGCGGCGATGCCGCGCTGGCCGCGCAATACCAGGACGGTAGTTTTGCCACGCTGTATTTGAGCCCGCGTGACTACCACCGCATTCACATGCCTTGCGACGGGCGTCTGGCGCGCATGATTTATGTGCCCGGCGAGCTGTTTTCGGTCAACCCGGTGACGGCGCGCGGCGTGCCGGGGCTGTTCGCACGCAACGAGCGTGTCGTGTGTGTTTTTGAATCGGCGCGCGGGCCTTTTGTGCTGATCCTGGTGGGCGCCACCATAGTCGGCAGCATGGCCACCGCCTGGCATGGTGTGGTGAATCCGCCGCGCGGCAAGGCCATACGTGAATGGCACTATCCGGATGAACCGACCTCTGCGATCCGGCTCAAACAAGGCGAAGAGATGGGCCGCTTCCTGCTCGGCTCCACGGTGGTCATGCTGTTCCCCAAAGGGCCGCTGGCCTTTAACGCCGACTGGGCGCCGGGTGGCGCTGTCAGGCTGGGCCAGGCCATGGCGCAGCTGCCGTGAAAACATAGCCTTTTAGGCTTGCAAGCCATATGCAACAAGCGCGGACAGCTATTGAATTTATAGCGAATAACTGCGTTTACCGTGCCCGCTGGCTGCGGGCGCTGGCCTTGCTGGCGTTGTTCTCAAGCATGGGGCTCTCTCATGCCGCGCAAGATGTGCTGCGCATTGGCTCCAAGCGTTTTACCGAGTCCTACATTCTGGCCGAGGTGCTGGCGCAGACCGCAGCCCCGCACACCAGCACGCCGCCTGTGGTGCGGCGCGGGCTGGGCAATACCGCCATTGTTTACGAGGCGCTGCGCTCAGGCGATATAGACCTGTATGCCGAATACACCGGCACCATTGCACTGGAAATCCTCAAGAGCGACAAACCGATGACACGCGAGGCCATGAACGCCGCGCTGGCGCCGCTCGGCCTGGGCATCGCCGTGCCGTTTGGATTCAACGACGGTTATGCCCTGGCCATGCGCGCCGACCGCGCCGACAGCCTGGGCATAAGCAGCCTGGCTGACCTGGCGAAACATCCGGAGCTCAGGCTGGGCCTGTCCAACGAGTTCATTGGCCGCGCCGACGGCTGGACGGGCCTGGCCGCGCGCTACCGCCTGCCGCAATCGCCGGCCGGGCTGGACCATGGCCTGGCCTACGACGCCATTGGCGCCGGGCAGGTCGACGTCATCGACATCTACACAACAGACGCCAAAATCGACAGCCTGGGCCTGCGGGTGCTGACGGACAACGAGCAATACTTTCCGCGCTACGACGCGGTGCTGCTCTACCGGCTGGATGTGCCGGCGCGCTTTGCGCAGGCATGGTCCGCCATGCAAGGGCTGGAAGGCCGCATAAACGAGCGTGCCATGGTGGCCATGAATGCCCGCGCCGAGTTGCAGGGCGAGGGTTTTGAGGCCATTGCGCGCGACTTCCTGGCGGGCGGCACGGCTGGGGCGACCCAGCGCGGCTTCGCGGCCAAGCTGTTCGGGCCTGACCTCGCACGGCTGACGCGCCAGCATTTGCTGCTGGTTGGCGCCGCGGTGGGCCTGGCGCTGCTGTTCGCGCTTCCGCTGGCGATCCTGGTGTTTGCTCATGTGCGGCTGCGCGCGGCGCTGCTGGGGCTTGCGGGCCTGCTGCAGACCGTGCCTTCGCTGGCTTTGCTGGCCATGCTGATTTCTTTGATGGGGGTCATAGGCACACTGCCGGCGCTGGTCGCGCTGACGCTGTATGCCCTGCTGCCCATCATGCGCAACACCGTCACGGGCCTGAGCGAAGTGCCGCAGGGGCTGTGCCAGGCCGCCACCGCGCTGGGCATGACAAAAGGCCAAAGCCTGTGGCTGGTGCAGCTGCCGCTCGCGCTGCCGACGGTGCTGGCCGGCGTAAGAACCGCCACCACGATTGCGATAGGCACGGCGACCATCGCGGCCTTCGTAGGCGCCGGCGGTTATGGCGAACGCATCGTGACCGGGCTGGCGCTCAATGACCGCGCGCTGCTGATGGCGGGTGCCTTGCCGGCTGCGGCGCTCGCGCTGGCCAGCGAGGCCGTGTTCGAAGCCATTGAATGGCTGATGCGGCGGCGCCGCGCCTGAAGCGGCATGGCCGCAAGGTGGCACGGTTTTAAGCACAGGCGTAAAGTACCGACCTAGACAGCCAGACTGGAGTTTGCCCCATGAATGCCCCTTTGTACCGCGAAATCCCCGCCTCTATCCTGGATTCCGCCCAGGCGCTGTCGCAAGTCACCAGGCAATGGGACAGCGACATCGTCAAACAGCTTTCCGACTACATCGCCATCCCCGCCAAGTCACCGGGCTTTGACAGCGAGTGGAAACAGCACGGTTATATCGATACTGTCATGTGCAATGCGGCGGCCTGGGTTGAGGCGCAAAAGGTTGAAGGCTTGAGCCTGGAAGTGGTGCGCCTTGAGGGCAGGACGCCGGTGCTGTTTTTTGAAATCCCCGCAACGCGCGCCGGTTCGACACAAACTGTGCTGATGTACGGGCACCTCGACAAACAACCCGAGTTCACCGGCTGGCGCAGCGATCTCGGTCCCTGGACGCCCAAATATGAAGACGGCCTGCTCTATGGCCGCGGCGGTGCCGACGATGGTTACGCGGTCTACGCCAGCATTGCCGCGGTGCAGGCGCTGAAAAGCCAGAACGTGCCGCATCCGCGCATCGTCGGCCTGATTGAAACCTGCGAAGAAAGCGGCTCCTACGACCTGCTGCCTTATGTGAATGCGCTGAAGGAGCGGCTTGGCGATGTGGCGCTGGTGGTGTGCCTGGACTCGGGCGCCGGCAATTACGACCAGCTCTGGCTGACCACCAGCCTGCGCGGCAACGGCGGCGGCGTGCTCAAGGTCGAGGTGCTGACCGAAGGTGTGCACTCGGGTGACGCCAGCGGCCTGGTGCCGTCGAGCTTTCGCATCATGCGCGAGCTGCTGGACCGTCTCGAAGACAGCAAGACCGGGCGTTTGCTGCCGCAGAGTTTTCATTGCGAGATTCCGGCCGACCGCATGCAGCAGGCTCGGGCCACGGCGCAAATCCTCGGTGACGAGCTGTACAAGCGCTTCCCCTGGGCACATTACGACTGTGAGGGTTCCAGCAGCTTCACGCTGCCGACCACCACCGACCCGCTCGAAGCGCTGCTGAATCGCACCTGGCGGCCGACCTTAAGCGTGACCGGCGCCGAAGGTTTTCCGGCGTTCAGGGATGCGGGCAATGTGCTGCGCCCCTACACCGCCTTCAAGCTGTCGCTGCGCTTTCCGCCGCTGATTGACGCCGGCACAGCGGTGCAGGAGCTCAAGACCTTGCTGGAAGACAACGCACCCTACAACGCCAAAGTCACCTTTGAAAGCAATGGCGGCGCCAGCGGCTGGAATGCGCCGGGCTCGGTGGACTGGTTTGAAACCGCGCTGAATGACGCATCACAAAGCTTTTTTGGCGCGCCCTGCGGCACCATAGGCCAGGGCGGCACGATTCCGCTCATGAACATGCTGAGCAAGGGTTTCCCCAAGGCGCAGATGATGGTTTGCGGTGTGCTGGGTCCGAAAAGCAATGCGCACGGCCCCAACGAGTTCTTGCATGTGCCTTATGCCAAAAAACTGACGGCGGCAGTCGCGCAGGTCATCGCGCGCGTGCCTGGCTGAGGGCGCTTTTGTCCATGGGCTCCACCATCCTGGCACCTTTTACCGCCCGTGATGGGGAAAACCTGGCGCTGTACGAATGGCCGCTGGAGGACTGGGCCGACGAGATGGGCCTGGAGGTGCAGCAGCCGCGCGGTGTGGTGCTGCTGGTTCATGGCCTGGGCGAGCATGCCAGCCGTTACTGCCATGTGGCCAGGCGCCTGATGGCCTGGGGTTTTGCCGTGCGGGCCTACGACCAGCGCGGCCATGGCGAATCAGGCGGCGCGCGCGGCGCCCTGCCGTCGGAGACCGCCCTGCTGGACGATCTGGCGGAAATCGTTGACGACACCCGCCTGCGCTGCCAATGGCCGCCGCAGGCTGGAGGCATTGATGCAGGCGCTGCGCCACAAACACCCTTGCCCCTGATCCTGCTGGGCCATAGCATGGGCGGCCTGGTGGCGGGCCGTTTTGTCGCGCTGAATATGCGTCCGGTCGATGGCCTGGTGATGTCCTCACCGGCGCTGGATGCCGGGCTGGGCATTTTTCAAAAGCTGATGTTGGCCGTGCTGCCCAGGCTGGTGCCGAATCTGTGCGTCAACAACGGGCTGGACGCGCGCTACCTCTCGCACGACGAGCGCGTGGTCAAGGCTTATTTGGCGGATCGCCTGGTGCACAGCAGGATTTCCCCGCGCCTGGGCCGCTTTATCGCCACGGGTGGCCCGGCGATGGTGGCGGCCGCGGCGCAATGGCGCACGCCCACGCTGTTGATGTACGCCGGCGCGGACCGGCTGGTCAATCCCGAGGGCAGCCGCAGGTTTGCCGAAACCGCCGCCAGTTCAGCAGAGGTCAAACCCGGTACGGTCAGCGCAAAATGTTTTGACGGCCTGTACCACGAGCTTTTCAACGAGCTGGATTCCGGACCGGTGTTCGACACGCTGGGCACCTGGCTGAATGCCAGGGCTCAAGTAAAAAGTAGCCAAAACCACCAGGACATGGGCGCAGGCAGCTATTAATACAATAGCAAAACCGGCCGGCCTCAGCGTTTTTGCAGCAGCCCGCCCAGCATGCCCATCAGGTCGCCGGCGTTGCCCAGGCCGCCTTCGGGCGCCTGCCCTTGCGGCGTCAGGTGGTCAATCAGCCCGGGGAGAATATTCGACAGCTGGCCTGCCGCGTCGTCGGGACTGACGCCGAGTTTTTGCGCCAGGCCTGACAGGGCGTCCGAACCCAGCACATTGGTGATCTGCTCGCCGGAAACCGGCTGGTTTTGCCCGGTTCCTACCCAGGAGCCGACCACGTCGCCCAGGCCGGCCTGCTGGAACTTCTGGACTATGCCGGCCAGGCCGCCATGTTCGCTGTCATTGCCCAGCATGCCGGTCACGGCTTGCAGCAATTGGGGATTGCTGGTCACCATGCCCATCAGGCCGCCCAGGCCGCCACCGGCCGCCTGCTGGCCATTTTGCCCGCCCATGACGGCGCCCAGGACTGAATCGAATAAACCCATGACAAGCTCCAGAAGTTGTGTCAGCCATTTTGGGGTCTGCGCCGACCCAATGCAAGCCAGCCCAGCGCCAGGCCGGTCAGGCCCAGCGGCAGCAGCGAGCCGAGGTTCAACAGCGCCCAGCCCTGGGTCGTGACCAGCACACCGGACGCCAGTGAGGAGACCGCCAGCACCGCAAACACGCAAAAATTGAGCGCGCCCTGTGCCTTGTCTTTTTCTTCCGGGCGGTAGGCCGTGAGTGCCAGCGTGGTGCTGCCGGTGAAGAGGAAATTCCAGCCCAGGCCGAGTAAAAACAGCGCGACCAGAAACTGCTTGAAATCAACCCCCGACAGCGCGATCACCACACACAGCACATTGAGCCCCAGCCCGACGGCCATGATGGGCAGGGCGCCGAAACGCTTGATCAGGTGGCCGGTAAAAAAGCCGGGCGCAAACATGCCGATCACGTGCCACTCCAGCACCAGCGCCACATCGGAAAACGGCAGGCTGCAAATCTGCATGGCAATCGGCGTGGCGGCCATCAGCAGGTTCATCACGCCATAGCTCAGCGCACCTGCCGCCGCGGCGACGATAAACACGGGCTGGCGCATGATTTCGCCCAACGGCCGGCCTGTGCCGGCAGGCTGTCCACCCGGCGTTTTAGCCTGCGCCGGCGGGAATTTGATAAAGGCCAGCAGCAGCATGGCCAGCAGGGCCACGCCAGCCAGCGCCAGGTAGGCGCCGGCAAAGGGCACGGCGGTCAGGTTGCGGGTGTGCGAGGCCAGGTTGGGTCCGGCCACCGCGCCAATCAGGCCGCCGGCCATGACCAGTGAGATGGCTTTTTCGCGGAATGCCGGCTGCGCCAATTCTGCTGCGGCAAAGCGGTACAACTGCGCATTGGCGTTGTAATAACCCGCCACCACGGTGGCCGCCACCAGCAGCCAGAAGTTCTTGCTATAGGCCGCGTAGCAGCACAGCAGGGCCGAGGCTAGCGCCACGGCCAGCCCGAGCTGGAACGAGGTTTTGCGGCCAAACAGGCTTTGTGTGCGTGCCACCAGGCCGGTCGACAGCGCGCCGCCCACCACATAACCCATGACCGGCAGGGTCGCCATCCAGCCCAGCGGCGCGAGGTTCAGGCCGACCAGGCCGTTGATGGCGATGAAGGTGACGTTGTTGGTAAGGAACAAGCCCTGGCAGAAAACCAGCAGCCACAAATTGAGGTTCATTGTGTTTGGAGTGAGGTTGGAGCCTGGAGCTCAGTGGGGTGGCATCAGCGAAACCAGTGACAGGCAGGCCAGCGGCGCGGTTTCGGCCCGCAGCACACGCGGGCCCAGGGTCACCGGCCTGAAACCGGCGGCCATCGCGGCGGCTTCTTCGGCCGGACCCAGGCCGCCTTCCGGGCCGCTTAAAAACGTCAGCGCGCCTGCGGCGGCGGTCAGGGCGCCGGCCAGCGCCTGCGTGCCGTCCCGCAGCGAGAGCAGCAAGCGCGCTCCGGGTTCCGCGGCAGGGGTTTCATGTGCCAGCCGTTTCAGCCAGTCGCTCAGGCTGGCGGCCTCATGGATCACCGGCACCCGGTTGCGGCCGCATTGTTCGCAGGCCGCGATGGCGATGCCGCGCCAGTGCGCCAGTTTTTTGTCGGCGCGCTCGCCCTTGATGCGCAGCACGCTGCGCTCGCTCATCAGCGGCTGTATGCTGGCGGCGCCCAGCTCGGTGGCCTTTTCAACCAGCCAGTCCATGCGCTCGTTGGCCGGCATGCCCATGGCCAAGTGCACGGCGCGTGGTGCTTCACGCCGGGTCTCGGTATGCGCGCCGACGGTGACAACAACGTCGCTGCGGCCCATGCTTTCGATGCTGGCTTCGAATTCGCTCTCGCCTCGCCCGTTAAACAGCGTGATCTGATCGCCCGGCTGCAGCCGCAGCACCTGCACATGGCGGGCCGCATGCGCGGGCAGGCTCACGGTATTGCCGGCCAGCAGGTCCAGGTCGGCATAAAAGCGGGCGCTCATGGAGCTTCGCCAGTTTGAAGGCAAGTCTTTTTTGCTATTAAAACAATAGCTGGCTGCGCAATATGGACGGGGATCAAGGCTTGATTTGGCATTAAAAAGTGTAGCCTATGCGGGTTTCATTGCCTTCAATGGCATCGAGCAGGACCATCAGCGGCCCGAGCTGGCGATAGCGTGCGGCCGTATTGCGTACGTATTTGATAAAACGCGGCGTGTCGGCCAGGTAGCGGGGCTTGCCGTCGCGCAGTGTCAGGCGCGCAAAAATACCCAGCACCTTGAGGTGGCGTTGCAGTCCCATCCATTCGACGGCGCGGTAAAACTCGCCAAAATCATCACCAACCGGCAGGCCGGCCTTGCGCGCCTTTTGCCAGTAGCGCACGGTCACATCGAGTACAAAATCTTCTTCCCAGCTCAGAAATGCGTCGCGCATCAGGCTGGCAATGTCGTAGGTGATGGGGCCGTAGACGGCGTCCTGGAAGTCCAGGATGCCGACTTGCGTTGTGCCATGCTTCCCCAGGATAGTTGTGGAATTTTCCGACGGGCCGCCCCTAGGAAAATTAGCCCCCTCGGGGGGCAGCGCAGTACGCGCAGCGACAAGCGTGGGGGCCACATTCACCATCAGGTTCCGCGGCATGAAGTCGCGGTGTACAAAAACCCTGGCACCATCCAGCGACTGCAGGTTGCTGGCCTTGATCTGCGCGAAGGCCTTGTCCAGTGTGGCTTGTCCGACGGCGTCCAGGGTGAACCCGCGGTGTTTGGTCACATACCACTCGGGGAAAAGCGCCAGTTCGCGGCTCAGCAGGGCATCGTCATAGGGCGGCAGCACACCGGGCTTTGAGGAGAGTTGCCAGCGCACCAGCGCATCCACCGCGTCCATGTAGAGCTCATGGTGCGCAGCGGTGGGCTGGACGATGGCCGTCACTTCAGTTGGTGGCTGAATCACCTCCATCATGGTTTGCGCGCCCAGGTCGCTGAGCAGCATGAATCCCGCGGCCTCGTCCCAGGCCAGGACGCGCGGTGCCTGCAGGCCTGCATCGGCCATCAGGCCGGCCACCTTTACAAACGGCTTGCAGTCTTCCTTGTCGGGCGGTGCGTCCATGATGATGTAGCTGCCCGCGCCTGCCGCCGCATCCACCCTGAAATAGCGGCGAAAGCTGGCGTCGGCGGATGCCAGCCGCAGGCTTTCCGGATTCAGCTTGTGGGGGCCGTTCGGGTGGGTGATGCTGGCCAGCCAGGCCGAAAAAGCGCCGGCACGGGCCGGGTCGGCCCAGGCGATGGCGTTGGTGGAAGTGGTCATGGCTTTTCCGGTCAGGTGAAAGGGCGGCTCAACAGGCAAGGATTCAGGCGCGCAGGTAACCGGGCGTATCTGGGGCTTGGCCGCTGGACGGTCATGGATAATCAGGCTTGATTTTACAAACGGGTTTACCTCATACCAACGATGCACCGCGCATCCCCTTCGCCTTTTATCCTTTCCCCGGTGTCCCGTGCCGTGTTCTGCCTGGCTTCCATAGCCGCGCTGGGCGTGGCCTGTGGCGCGCCGGCACAGGCGCAGGAGGTGCCCGGCATGGCGCAGCCGGCCGAAGCGCAGGTACAGGTGCAAGGGCCGGTGCCTGCAGGCGCAGGGGCGCCGCGAACGCTCAAAATGAGCCCCATGCTGGCAGAGACGGTGCCCGATGGGGATGAGAATACGCCGCCCACCTTTGTTTTTGGCGACAGCGTCTCGGGCCGGCCGGACCTGGAAACCGTGATTGACGGCCATGCCGAACTGCGCCGCGGCGGGACGGCCATTCACGCCGACCGCATCGAGCTTTACCAGCCAACCGACATGCTCAATGCGCGGGGCAATGTACACATCAACAGCAAGGGCAACCAGTTCCGGGGGCCAGAACTGCAGCTCAAGCTCGATACCTTTGAGGGCTACTTCACGGAGCCGTCCTATCGCTTTTTGTCCAATGGGGGCAACGGCGCTGCCGGCCGCATTGATTTTGTCAGTGACAAGATACTGATTGCGCGCAACGCGAACTACACGACCTGTGAACGAAATGACGAGGCGACCTGGGCGCCGGCCTGGGTGATCACCGGCACCAGCTTCAAGTTTGACCAAGACGCCGAAACCGGCGAGGCCAAAGGGGCGGTGTTGCGCTTCAAGAACGTGCCTATCCTGGCGTTTCCGACCATCAGTTTCCCGCTCAGCGACAAGCGAAAATCAGGCTTGCTGCCGCCTACTTTCAGTGTGGACAGCACCAGCGGCATGATGGTTGGCCAGCCTTATTACCTCAATCTCGCGCCCAACTATGATGCGACGCTGTCGCCGACCATCATGAGCAAGCGCGGCCTTGATCTAGGCGGGGAGTTCCGCTACCTGGATCCGGCCTACAGGGGCAGGCTGCGCGCCAACTTCATGCCCAGTGACAAGCTGCGCAACAACGACAACCGCTGGTCTTATGCCTTTGAGCATGTTGGTACGCTGAATACCGGCCTGCCGTCGGTCGGCAACATCGGGCTCAACCTGAACCTCAACCGCGTCAGCGACAACAACTACTGGACCGATTTTCCGCGCAGTAGCACGGTGCTCACCCAGCGGCTGCTGACCAACGATGCCATGGCGACCTGGGGCCGGGGTTATTTTTCAATGATGGTACGCGCGCTCAAATGGCAGACCCTGCAGGATCCGCTGTCGCCCATCGTGCCACCCTATGACCGCCTGCCGCAGGTCACCGCAGCCTATACCCGTGTCAATACGCCGATTGCAGGCCTGGGCGGGTTTGACTGGTCGCTTTCCAGCGATTTCACCCGCTTTTCGGCTGACCGTACCCTGACCCTGCAGCCCAACAGCGATCGCGCCGTGGCCCTGGCGCAAATCAGCCGGCCATGGATATCGCCAAGCGGGTATATCACGCCCAAACTGCAGCTGCATGCCACCACCTATCGTTTTGATGCCCCACTGGCCAATGGCAGCCTGTCGGCGTCGCGGGTGGTGCCGACCTTCAGCCTGGACAGTGGTTTGCAGTTCGAGCGCAAGGCGAGTTATTTTGGCCGCGACTTTACCCAGACACTGGAGCCGCGGGCCTTTTATGTGCGCACGCCCTACCGCGACCAGAGCCTCCTGCCCAACTATGATTCGGGCCTCAATGACTTTAACTTTGCGACCGTGTTTACCGAAAATGCGTTTGTCGGCAATGACCGCATTTCGGATGCCAACCTGCTGACACTGGGTGTGACGTCGAGGCTGTTGACACCTGAAACGGGTGCGGAGGTCGTGCGCTTTGGCGTGGCGCAGCGCCTGCGCTTTTCAAACCAGAACGTCACATTGCCGGGCGGATTGCCGGTGACGGACCGGATCAGCGACATATTGTTCGGCACGACGATCAACTGGGTGCCCCAATGGTCCTTTGACAGCACCGTGCAATACAACCCGAAAAGCAAACAGTCAGAGCGCAGCAGCATAGGCATGCGCTACAACCCGGGCAACTACCGGGTCATCAGCGCGGCGCTCAGGCGGCAAATCAATGTCAGCAACTCCGTGGATGTCGGCTGGCAATGGCCCATCAACGATTTGTGGGGCGACAAGGGCAAGGACCTGGGGCCGGGGCGCGGCCAGGGTGGCGGGCGTTACTACAGCGTTGGCCGGCTTAATTACAGTGTGCAGGACAAAAAACTGGTTGATGCCATCGTCGGGGTTGAGTACGATGGTTGCTGCTGGATTGGCCGTGTGGTGCTGCAGCGCTCGCAAAGCAGTACGGCCGCTTCCAATACCCGCATCATGTTCCAGCTCGAGCTGGTCGGGTTCTCCCGCCTGGGCGTGAATCCCCTGGACACCCTGAAACAAAATATTCCGCGTTACCAGTACCTGCGTGATCAAGCGACCTCGCCTAGCCGTTTTACCAACTATGACTAAACATTTTTTTCAGTACCGCGCTCCTCTTTGTGGCGGGGTCACAGGTAGGCATGCACGCAAGGCGCTGGTTGCCCTGTTGTTGACCATGCCCGTCCTGCTGCTGCAGGCGCAAACCCTCAGGCCCTCGGGACAGCTGCGCGCGCCCGATCAGGCAAGGGCTGGTGTTGCTGCAGGCGGGCAGCGGCAGGCGGACTTCATTGTTGCCGTGGTCAACTCGGAACCGGTGACGAACAACGAGGTGCGTGCCAAGCTGATTCGGGCCGAGCAGCAACTCACCCAGCAGGGCGCCGTGCTGCCGCCGCGCGGCGAATTGATGCGGCTGGTCCTGGAGCGCCTGATCGGCGACAAGGCGCAGCTTCAAATGGCGCGTAGCGCCGGTGTGCGCGTGGATGACAACGCCGTTGAAAACGCCGTTCTCGGCGTGGCCCAGCAAAACCAGATGACGGTGGAAGAGCTGCGCCGCCGCCTCGCGGCAGATGGCATTACCTACAGCCTGTTCCGCTCGGAATTAAAAGACGAACTCCTTGTCAGCCGCCTGAGGCAGCGTGAGGTGGACTCCCGGGTCTCCGTGACGGAAGCCGATATTGACCAGTTCCTGCGCGACCAGGAAGGCAACAACGACCAGTCGGCCCTGGAAATCAATCTTGCCCAGATACTGGTGGCGGTTCCTGAAAACGCCACGCCTGAACAGGTTGCCGCGCTGCAGGCAAAAGCCGCGCAGGTGGCAGACCGTGCGCGTGCCGGCGCTGACTTTGCGGTGCTGTCCAACGAGTTCTCCGACTCCCCTTCGAAGGCCGCGGGCGGCCAGATGGGCTTGCGCAATGCCGAACGCTACCCGCCGCTTTTTCTGGCAGCGACAAAAGACCTGCGCACCGGTGGTGTCGCCGGTCCGGTACGCAGCGGTGCCGGGTTTCACATCCTCAAGGTAATTGAGAAAAAGCAGGCTGGCATGCCAGGCGTCAACATCACGCAGACCCATGCGCGCCATATCCTGCTGCGCCTGGGCCCTCAGCTCACCGAGGCTGCGGCCAGGGTCAAGCTGGCCGACATCAAAAAGCGCATTGCTGCCGGCCAGACGGACTTTGCCACGGCGGCGCGTGAAAACAGTGCAGACGGTTCGGCCAAAGAAGGCGGTGACCTGGGCTGGACCAATCCCGGCAGTTTTGTGCCCGAGTTTGAGCAGGTGATGAATGGACTGACGCCCGGCCAGGTTTCGGACCCCCTGAGCTCGCGTTTTGGCGTGCACCTGATCCAGGTCATGGAGCGGCGCAATACCCAGCTGTCCACGCGTGACCAGCGCGAGATGGCCCGTAATGTCCTGCGCGAGAAAAAACAGGATGAGGCGTATGCGATCTGGGCACAGGAGGTGCGAGGGCGTGCTTATGTGGAGTACCGTGAGCCGCCGCAATAGGATGTGGCCCCCACGCTTTTCACTTCGTGTAATGCGCGAGGCCTTGCAGGCCGCGGCTCGCGGGACGCTTCGCCTCTGTCGCCTGTCCAAACCTGCTCAAGCAGGTTTGGAGCCGCAGGCTCCAGCCCCTCGGGGGCTAATTTCCCTTGGGGCGGCCCGGCGGGAAATTGGTGGCTCGCTGGATACGCTTTGGTTCGTCTCGCGTGACGTGATGATGTGTCCACTCCTTCTTTCTGCGTAACATGAAGCACATCCCTCGCAAACGTTTTGGTCAGCATTTCCTGACCGACCGGGGCATCATCGAAGACATCGTGCAGGCGATTGCGCCGCAGCCCGGGCAGGCCATGGTGGAGATTGGTCCCGGCCTGGCGGCGCTGACGCAGCCTCTGGTTGAGCGCCTGGGGCAGTTGACGGTGATAGAACTGGACCGTGACCTGGCAGCGCAGTTGCGGGCGCACCCGCAGCTTGCGGTGGTGCAGTCCGATGTCCTCAAGGTCGATTTCAGGCAACTGGCAGAGAACGCTGGCGGCAAGCTCAGGGTGGTCGGCAACCTGCCCTACAACATCTCCACGCCGATCTTGTTTCACCTGCTGGATGTAGCCGACGTGATCGAAGACCAGCACTTCATGCTGCAAAAAGAAGTCATTGACCGCATGGTGGCCAGGCCGGCAACCAGCGACTATGGCCGGCTCAGCGTGATGCTGCAATGGCGTTATGCCATGGAAAACGTGCTGTTTGTGCCACCGCAGAGTTTTGATCCGCCGCCGCGCGTGGACAGCGCCGTGGTGCGCATGGTGCCGCATGCCGCGCCTGAAGCGCTGGACGCCAGGCTGTTCAGTGAAGTGGTCCGGGTGGCGTTCAGCCAGCGCCGCAAGCTGCTGCGCCATTCCCTGGGCAAGTGGCTGGAGCAGCGCAACTTCAGCGGCACGTTTAACCTGCAGCGCCGTGCCGAGGAAGTGCCCGTTGCCGAGTACATCGCATTGGCACAGCAGGCATAAAAAAGCCCGGCATCACTTGTGGTGGCCGGGCTTTTTGGGGCATGACTGCTTTTCAGGCAGCCATACAGGGTTAAAGGAAACTGCTCAGGCGGCAGCCAGCCAGTAACCGGCGTTAAACGGACTGCTCATGCGCAATGCCAGCGGTGACACGTCTACCAATTTGTCGGTAGGCATGGGTTCTTCACCTTCTGCAACTGCTTGTGGGGCCTCATTCGCCCGATCCCCTTGGCCAATGTCTGGGGAGCGGGCTACAGAAAAGAATAGAAGCATCTGAACGGGATCTTTCGATCCGCCCAGTAGTCCGCTGCATCCCTGAAGATGTCGAGAAGCTGCTCGCGCGCTTCCTTGTCGAACTTGGCATTCGCCGGGATTTGCTCCAGCACCACGATAAAACCGGGCTGTGGGCCTGATTTGTGAACCAGGTCCGTCATGCAGTCGTAAAGCGCATCAAAGTTTTTACCAAAATGTGCCGGGAAGGTGTACTGTGCCGCAATCATGTCCAGGATGTCCTGTTTGCTCTGGGCGTTGCCCAGGTTGGCATACAGGAAATGCTGGTTAAGGTGCGTGGCCGCGTCCTGCAATTCCTGCACGCGGAAAGCGCGTATGGACTGCACGATGTTGGGTCGCACCCCTTTCAGGGGAGTATCAGTATCCTTACGAAGTGGTGTATCCATCTCCGCATCTCTTTCTATGAAGTCAAAAACTCAAAATAACAACCACAGTTCAATTGACTGAACTTCACTGAGTAATCTTGCGAAAACTCGCATAGTGGTCGTCGGTGTAATAACAGGCGTCAGGCGCGGCAGGTTTCAAGCCGCCACAAATGATGCGCCGGGCTCCCCGCGTACGCTCACTGGGTGTCCTGACGGTGTATTCACGGTAATAACCACGGTTTTTGGCCGGAAGAATTCGCTCCCGGTTGCCAAATACCGTGCCGTCCTTGTCATACCGAAACGGACCGCCCTGATATATCAAGGCCATTACGCTTTGCCCTTGCGGGGGCAACTGGGAGACTGCAATCGTGCCAGCCGGAGCCGTGGAGTTGGCGCTTTTGGCCTGTACCACGCTGGGACTTAACCCGGAAAATCCGACCAGCAAGGCCAGCGATATCGCTGCGCCAGCCTTAAGCCAACGCCCAAACCCATTGCGCAACATGAAAAATACCTTTCTTGAACCCAGTGCTTGACCCGGAGCCATCAGCCCAAATTTCGGGTTAACCCTTAAATTTCAAGAAGGGTAGTTTGCCGCATGTGGGCAAAAAACGCAAGGGGGTGCTGAAAATTTAGGCACCAACGATCAAGGAGCAGAGCCTTGAAAGTTAGTGCTAGCTGTCTGAATTCAGCTTATCGCGCCGCATTGGCATCGGCGACCGTCAGGGCTGTCATATTGACAATACGGCGTACCGTGGCGGTAGGGGTCAGAATATGCATGGGTTTGTTGGCGCCCAGCAGCACAGGGCCGATGGCAATGTTGCCGCCTGCCGCGGTTTTAAGCAGGTTGTAAGAAATATTGGCTGCATCGATGTTGGGGAACACCAGCAGGTTGGCTTCGCCCACCAGGGTGCTGTTGGGCATGATAAGCGTACGCGCGCTGGCGTCCAGCGCCACGTCGCCGTGCATTTCCCCGTCAACTTCCAACCAGGGTGCCTTGTCACGCAGCAGCTCCAGCGCATGGCGCATCTTGGTGGCGCTGGGTTGGTTGGATGAGCCAAAGTTGGAGTGTGACAGCAAGGCTACCCTGGGTTTGATGCCGAAGCGCATCATTTCCTCGGCGGCCATGGTGGTGATCTCAGCCAGTTGTTCCGCCGTCGGGTCGTAGTTCACGTGGGTGTCGAGCAAAAACACCTGGCGGCCGGGCAGCAGCAGGCCGTTCATGCAGGCATAGGTGTTGACGCCTTCGCGTTTGCCGATCACCCGGTCGAGGTAGTCGAGGTGGTGCGTGGTGGTGCCCCAAGTGCCGCAGATCAGGCCGTCGACATCGCCTTTATGCAAAAGCATGCCGGCGATCAGCGTCAATCGGCGGCGCATCTCGATCTTGGCCATCTGCACGGTCACGCCGCGGCGTTCCATTATTCGGTGGTAGGTCTGCCAGAAGTCGCGGTAGCGGTGGTCCTGTTCGACGTTCACCACGTCGTAATCGAGCTCTTCTTTCAGGCGCAGGCCAAACTGCTCGATGCGCCTGGCGATGATGGCCGGGCGGCCGATCAGGGTTGGTCGCGCCAGGCCCTCGTCAACCACGATCTGGCAGGCACGCAGCACGCGCTCTTCTTCACCTTCGGCATAGGCCACGCGTTTGCGCGATGCCGTTTTGGCGGCCGTAAAAATCGGTTTCATTACCGAGCCCGAGGCGTACACAAAATTTTGCAGCTTTTCGCGGTAAGCATCCAGGTCCTGGATGGGGCGCAAGGCCACACCGCTGTCGGCGGCGGCCTTGGCCACCGCCGGCGCGATTTTCATCATCAGGCGCGGGTCAAACGGTTTGGGGATCAGGTACTCGGGACCAAACGCCAGTTTTTCGCCCACATAGGCTGCCGCGACCACTTCGCTCTGCTCGGCCTGGGCCAGTTCGGCAATGGCGTGCACGGCGGCAATTTCCATCTCTACTGTGATGGTCGAGGCGCCTGCATCCAGCGCGCCACGGAAAATGTAGGGGAAACACAGGACATTGTTGACCTGGTTCGGGTAGTCCGTGCGGCCCGTGGCCATGATGGCATCGTCGCGTACCGACTTGACGTCTTCCGGCGAGATTTCGGGGTTGGGGTTGGCCAGCGCAAAAATAATGGGGTTGGCCGCCATTTTGGCGACCATTTCCTTCTTGAGAACGCCGCCTGCAGACAAACCCAGAAAGATGTCCGCGCCTTCAATGATTTCGCCCAGGGTGCGGGCCGACGTTTTTTGAGCGAACTGGATCTTGTCTTCGTCCATCAGTTCGGTGCGGCCTTCATAAACCACGCCTGCCAGGTCGGTCACAAAAATGTTTTCGCGGGGAATGCCGAGTTTGAGCAGCAGCCCGAGGCAGGCCAGCGCCGCTGCACCTGCGCCAGAGGTGACGAGCTTGACTTTTTTCGGGTCCTTGCCGGCGACTTTCAGGGCGTTCAGCATGGCCGCACCGACGGTGATCGCCGTGCCATGCTGGTCATCGTGGAACACCGGGATCTTCATGCGCTTGCGCAGTTCGCGCTCGATATAAAAACAGTCGGGCGCCTTGATGTCTTCCAGGTTGATGGCGCCGAAGGTGGGCTCCAGTGAGGCGATGATGTCCACCAGTTTTGCAGGGTCTTTCTCGTCGATCTCGATGTCGAACACATCAACGCCGGCGAACTTCTTGAACAGTACGCCCTTGCCTTCCATGACCGGCTTGGATGCCAGGGGGCCGATATCGCCCAGGCCCAGAACGGCCGTGCCGTTGGTGATCACGGCCACCAGGTTGCCGCGGCTGGTGTACTTGAAAGCGTTGTTCGGGTCTTTGACGATCTCTTCGCAGGGGGCTGCCACACCCGGTGAGTAGGCCAGGGCCAAGTCACGCTGGTTGATCAGCTGCTTGGTCGCACAGATGGCCACTTTGCCGGGGGTCGGAAATTCGTGGTATTCGAGTGCGGCACGGCGCAGCTCGGCACGTTTTTCCAGGGTTTTATCCGGCGTTGCGGGGGATGGAATCGGCATTAAAAGGGTCTCCAGCGGCGACAGTCGAGGGACTGTCAAATTCTTCCAAGGTCCGCGATTGTAGGCCGTTTAGGGGGAAAACCCTAGTAGGTGAATCTACGCAAAACGGGTGATGCGCTTTTAACTTTAAAAGATGAAACTAGTACTGCAGGCTGTAGGGATCCATAGTTGCTGTCGGCCAGCATGCTGCTATGTCGAAAAAAATCCACAGTTACTGTCAAATGCCCTCAGTGGTAAAGCTTGACTTCAATAGTCCCACGCTTCGTGGCCAAGGATGCCGGTATTGAGAGTGTCTCGGCGCGTGCGCCAATCTGGTAGAAAACGATCCATCAGAGCGCCGAATCGCTGCGTGTGGTTACGCTCCAGCAGGTGCACCAATTCGTGCACCACGATGTATTCGAGGCACTGAACCGGTTTTTTGGCAAGCTCCAGATTTAGCCATATCCGCCCAGTGGCGGTGTTGCAGCTTCCCCACTTGGTCTTCATCTTTTTGATGCCCCAACTGGTGGCCCGGCCCCCCAGCAGATGCTCCCACTTCTCCATCAGGGGCGGGATCAAGGCCTTAAGCTGCTCGCGGTACCAGCGAGCAGGACGGCTTCACGCTGCGTAGCGACAGTAGCATCAGCTATCGCGACACGATTCCGACGGAAACGCTGCGTCACGCGTTGGTCACTGGTGTGGTCTCGCCCAACTACCTCCCGCAACTGCGGGCCTTGCTTGATGAGGCCCCTTTGAGAGTACTCTCCGCTGCCGTGGCGCAAATAGAAGTCGAGAATAAAGTGTCGCGCGAAGCAACGTGGCAAAGGATGCGTCAATTGGCGACGGCCATGGCTTGTACGCGGGGCATTTGGTTGTGACCTGCCGCAGGCTGAGCAGAGCGTCAAATTATTAGAGACTCCATGACCGAATTTGTTATTCACGTCGCAGAGGAGCTGCGCGCAGGCGACCTGGAACAACTGCGGGCCACCCTCTCCAGTTTTGGTGGATCGTCTCAAGCCCACAAAGCAGAACAGATGCAAAACCTGGTGCGCAGCCTGTCGCAAGACAGGTTGCAGTGGCGTCAACAATGGTATATATTAAATATATACAGAGTGAGGTTCCATGATGACAGTTGCAAGCGAAAACCTGTTGGTGAAATTTCGATCCAAGGACACGCAATTTGGCGTGACTCGCGGAACGGTTAAGGCGCTGGCCAAAGAGTTGGATGTGAACGAGACACAGGTCATTCACATGGCATTGTCAAAGTTGGCAACTGACGTATTGCC
The DNA here is from genome assembly GCA_040388255.1 of Pseudomonadota bacterium. Lineage (GTDB taxonomy): Bacteria > Pseudomonadota > Gammaproteobacteria > Burkholderiales > Burkholderiaceae_C > Polaromonas. The sequence continues at coordinate 169,755 of JAZKCE010000009.1, forward strand.
AGCCTACGCACCAGATGATGGGCCACTAACAGCAAAACAAGTTAGGGCGCTTCGCAAGGATGCAGATAAGCACCTGCCGAAAGGCAAGATCCTCTCTAGGGAGGTATTGTTTGCATGAGCCTGAACTGGAAACTCCCTGCGCCCGGCGACATCGTTTGGTGCTTGTTTCCAGAGGTTCCAGATATTGAACCAGGACCAAAACCACGTCCGGCACTTGTCATGAGGGTCGAACATCGGGATGATGGTGATCTAGTTAGTGTGGTGTACGGGACATCCCAGAACCTTACTCGACTAAAAACTGGTCAGGTAGCAATCACACAAGCTAAACACCCAGCGGCCTTCGCGCTCGCTGGGTTAGCCTATGACACGAAGTTCGACTTCAAGGTGATTGTGGATCTGCCGTGGTCAGATCGGTACTTCAAGGTGCCGGCTAGAAGCCCACATGGAAACACGCCCAAGCTCGGGACTTTGCACGCGACTGTTCTTCACGCCGTTGAAGTAGCATATCGCGCAGCAGCGTCACGGTAATTTCAAAACAATCAAGGCCACCTTTCCCTAACCGGATTGGCGGCCCTTTTCTTTGCTCGCTTGATTTATAACTTTCCTTCTTAACCGCACTTCAAAGAATTACTTGTAATCTTATTGAATATCAATATCATTGTGAAATGGAAGGGAGGCTGGATGTCCGGCTTCCCGTCTCTGTTTAAGAGACGAGTAGCGGTATTGGTTTTTTGGGGAGCGCGAGGGTGAAATCAAACGAAAGTCTGGTGTCCGAAGATGAATTGCAACGGTACCGGCAGTTGGACTGCTCGATAGTTCTCCCCCTTTTGACGGACTACCTCAAGGGAGATCGTGACTTCACAGCCCTCAAAAACAAGCACACCAACCGCTGGCATCTAACGGCCAATGGCCAGGACTACGAGCTTCTTACGACGGCAGCCAAATGGTTTGACACGCGTGCGAATCGCGGTGGCGGTGGCGCCATCGACCTCGCCATGCACTTGTTGGGCCTGACGTTCAAGCAGGCGGTCGCCAAGTTACGGGAATTAGGCCTGTGAGGTTTTTGCTCGCGACCGACAGGCTGGTGGTTGGTGGGCGGTCCTATACCGGCTTCCCTTTGCTCCTGGATGACCAATGCAAGGCAATGCAGCCCGCACAAACGTTTTTGTGGTGGCTCCTTGGCAAAGCTGGCCGCACGGATAGTAAATCGACCTGGGAAGCGTACGGCCGTGCCATGTACGACTACTTTGCCTTCCTGTACCGAAACAAGATCACGTGGGATACTCCCCAGCCAATTGGGCTATCCAGTCCAGTAGTTGCATACAGAGACTGGTCCAAAGGTGTGTTGGCGCTTGATCCGGTGACCATAAATCAACGACTGCGCATTGTGGTGCGGTTCTACGAGTGGGCAAAGAAGACTGGACTCATTGCGGAAGTACCTTTTGACTATGTTTCCATACAAACGTATCGTCAACCGGGATTCCTTGCCCACACTGATGCAAGCGGCGGAGTGGTGCAGTCACCGGATATTTTGCTTCGTGAAAAACAGCAGCAGATCAAATTTTTGACCAAGGAACAGATCATTGTTTGCCACGCGGCCTTAATGAACAAGACTCACCGGCTGATGTTCGAGTTGATGGTCAGGACAGGGTTGCGCCAAGTTGAATGCCGCACGTTCCCGGAGAAGTATGTATTTGACCCCAGCCGCCGGAAAGATCTGACAGCTGGTCAAAAGATACGGTTGCGGCTCGACCCACGTGACATGAAGATTAAATTTGATAAGCCTCGGGATATTGATGTCCCCTATGGGCTGATGCAAGAATTGTGGGATTACAGCGTTAGGCATCGGCAGAAGCGTGAACGCAACGAAGTCGATGGAAAGACGCACCCTGTGATGTTTCTAACCGAGGCTGGCCGGGTCTACAGCCAGGAAGCGATGACTCAGATGTATCGCACACTTACTGCCAAAGTTCGCTTTGATGTTCGCCCGCACATGCTTCGGCACTCGTATGCGACATACCTCCTTTGGAGCTTGCGCAGGAGTGAGGCATTTCAGGGGGAACCCCTCCTGTACGTGAGGGACCGTATGGGCCATTCTGACGTGTCCACCACAGCGATCTACCTACACCTCATCAATTCGTTGGAAGGTCACGTGGTTTTGGAGCACGAAGACGAAATCGACAGTCTATTTGCGAGAGGGGCGGGACACATTGAGGGCTAGAAAGAACTTCGACGCACCAGCTCAGGCGCTGGTTGACACGGCGGCCCGCGACATCGATGGTGATTCAGCCGTCATAGATGTTGGTCTGAACGCCACAAGCACATCCAAAATCAACTTGGCTAAATGGCTTGGTCACGGCATTGATCCTTGGGTATGGGCTACTGTTGGCCAACTGCGGGCACTACTTGCATCAGGAACACGCTCTCCAGCAACTCTCATTGCTTATGGAGAGAACGGCATGCGCAGCTTCTTTCGGTACCTGATCGACAGGCAAATATCGATCACACCTGTCGAACTCAACCAAAAAGTCATTGCGGACTTCCTGGCATGGCTCAAAACTCAACCTGGAACTAATGCACTCAATCAAGGAACTAGATACGCGCAAGCAAAGGCGGTGTTGATTGAACTTCAGTCTCGTGGTGTCGCGGGAGGTACCCGCAAGATTTTTCCGAGGAATCCATTTCCAGGATCTCAGGCAACTATCGTTGGGGAAAAAGCGCTTACGGCCGGCGAGCGTTCGCGTGTTGCTGAAGCTTTGCGACAGGATATTGTTGCGTTTCATAAAGGCACATTTGCGGCAGGTGAATCCCAAGGGCTTGTGGTTCACATCTTGGCATTGGCCCTACGGACTGGGTTGAATCCAAGTTCAATGTTGGAATTGAGTCGAGATTGCCTAAAGCCTCACCCTCTGATTCCCAACATGATGCTTTTGCAAGCATTCAAAAGACGGGGCAACGGCACCCACCTAAAGAGCCTTCGATTTTCAGAGTCGAGAGCAAACCCCACGTCGATCCCAATGGACGGCGTCGGGCTTTTGACACTTATCTTGAAACGAACTGACAACCTAGTTGGCAGCGCGCCTTCTCACTGCAAGGATCGGATTTGGCTGCACGTGACAGAAGGCGGCCTTGGCTGTGGCAAGGTCACAGCAATCACAGCCGACGCATTGACAGCCAGAACCAGGGCATTTGTCCAGCGGCACGACTTGCGTGCTGATGACGGTACCTCCCTTCGGTTAAACCTTTCACGGCTGCGCAAGACCATGGCCGACCGAGTATTCGCCATATCTGATGGCGATTTGCTTGTCTCTGCAGCAATCATGGGGCATCAGCCGCAAGTGGCAGAAACACATTACTTGGCCTGCACTGATGAAATGCGTCGCAACGCTACGTTTGTTGGAGAGGCCTTAATCGACACCTATCGTGGTGTCGTGCCAGACGCGTCAACCGACCACGTCATCCCCATACGTACTCTGGAAACCACCCCAGTTGGAAGCTGCAAAGACAGCCTCAGTGGGGAAAAGGCTCCAAAAGATGGTAGCCACTGCATGGATTTCTTCAGTTGTTTTTCTTGCAAGTCATACGCCATCGTTGGTGCGAAAAAAGACCTGCATAGACTCTTTAGCTTTTACTGGTTTCTCGACATCGAGCGAGAGACCGCGCGTAGTCGGGAATGGAGGGAGCGGTTCATGGTCATCATGACATTGATTGATGCCTTTACCAGGGATAAATTCGACGGTGGGCTGGTGGCGCAGGCCAAAGAAGCAGCGCGAGCGGAACCTACCGCATTCTGGCGTAGTTATCAAATTGGCGGTGAACACGATGGTGCGTAACAACCAAGCCCTAATAGCAAAAGACTACTCATTGTTGGCAGAGCAGCCGCAAGGCGTGGCTGAATTGCTCCAGGACAGCCGTCAATCTGTCGTCATAAGCGCGGTTACCGATAGTGGTGGTGTTTCCCATGTCCTGAGCCGTTACGCAGACCCAGTCTGGGAGCTGTGGCCGTTTTTCGATCAACCAAATGTTGATCCTAGGATGAAGAGGTTGGATTGGACCCGTATCCCGTCCGGCTTCGTAGAGGCCTGCAAGGCAGTCATGTATCGGTACTGGATGGTTGGTCTCCCCGGTAAAAAAAGACCCAAAGCCAGAACACTGGAGGGATTGCTAAACCAGATGGCGTTGTTCACCCGTTACTTAGACCGTTTTGGAGTTGAAAGCCTCGCCAACGTGCAGCCACTGCACATTTCGAATTACGTTCACGAGTCGCGGTCGCAGGGCCTCACTCCTGGATCGCTGGTGCATCGATTTGCCGCACTTGATGTCTTGCACCATTTTTCAGATCAACACCCAGAGGGCCTGTCAATCCATCCCTGGCCGGAATCGTCCGCATATGACATGGCCGGATGTGTTGGTGGGGTGCGTGACGACAGTCGCAAGGGGAATACGCCTCTAATCCCTGAGCCCGCATCTCAGGCCCTGTTCAATTACGCAGAGGGCCTGCTGAATGCGGCAGACGGGCTGTTGGCCGACATGGAAAAGAATGTCAGAGACCCATTTCGTGACGCTGATCTATTGATGTTGCGAGATGCATGTTTCTACCTGGTAGGCGTATTAACGGGAATGCGATGCAGCGAAATTTCTGGAATTGAGGTTGGCGCGTGGCGTGTAGAGGTCAAGGACGGAATCACCTATCACTGGGTAGCCTCTGTTGAGCACAAAACTGGCAAAGGGCATGTGGAGTATCTGATGCCTTCAATGGGCATTCAAATATTCACTGTGTTGGAACGATTGTCGGCACCGTTGCGACGGGCACTTGCTGCTCAACTGAAGAAGGCGGAAGATGCCTACGAAAAGGAGACAAGCACTAACCTGCTTCAGGAAATTGCGAGTGCAAAATCAGGGCTGCATAGGCTGTTCCTGGTACAGGGACGCAAGACTATCTCATCAATCTTGGGGCGTGGATGGGGGCTGAGGCTGAAGCAGTTTGCAGTTTCTGCTGGTGTTGATTGGCCATTGGCGCCGCACCAACTACGACGCCTGTTTGGGTACACGTTTGTTCGACACCGCCTTGGGAACATTCTGTTCCTGAAAGAACAATTCAAGCACTCCAGTTTGAGCATGACGCAGTTGTATGCGGCCAACCCGCATCAGGAGGCGGCGCTCTATGACGAAATTCTTGAGGAGATTCACAGGCAAAAAGCGGATGTCGTCCTGAAATGGCTTGATGACGACTCGCCCCTATCGGGTGGTGCAGGACGGAAGATCATGGAACTACGGGCGTATGACTATCCTGACCGGAAAGCACTTATTCTGGAGACGGCGGACAAGTTGAGCATCCGCAGCACTGGACATTCTTGGTGTTTGTCGCAAGACGATGGGTGTGGTGGTGCAGGTCTGTATGAGCGAACCCAGTGCGGGGGGTGTGGCAATGGCGTCATTGACATGACGTTCCAGCCCGTCTGGCGCGAGATATACCTGCACCAAACTGAGTTGCTATGTGAATTGGCTGACCTTGGGCCGGGCGCTTCAGCTAGGGTAATGCGCGATCTTGATCGGGCAAAGAAGGTGCTTGTCGATTTGGGCGTCAAGTTGGATGTGGAGGATGCCAATGGCTGACAGCTGCAAGCCAGAAAATGAACCCCGCCAACGGGACCGAGAAAAGACTCTATTCCAATTGCGTCTCGCAATGAATAGGCTGCAAAAGCGAAATGCAAAGGTCTCTATTGCTTCGGTCGCCAAGGAGGCTAGCGTCACTCCCGCGTTGATTCATAACCGTTATGCTGATTTTGCGGAGGAAGTCCGAAAGACAATTGGGAAATCGACGCGGGCACAGCGGGACGGCAAGCACGAGTTGCTTGTGACAGAGCGTGAAAAGGCAAAGCAATTGAGGGAACAGGTTGCTGAGTTGATGAGCGATCTGAGGAATATGGCATCGGAAAACGAAGCCCTGCGCGCTGAACTCGCTCTGCAACGTGCGATTGCAACCGGGAAGGTTGTATCAATAAAGCAATAGTTTAGAAGTCGAAAAGCGTTACCTTTGCAAGCAACGGCTTCAAAAGTGTGGATGCATTGGCTGGCAGTGACAGTCGGGCATAGTGCCGTTTGGCTTCTTCCTGCCAGCGCGCATCAGTGAAGAACAGGCGTGCGCGGCCACGAAAGCTCAGGCTGTGCTCAATCCACACCGAACCGTTGCGCACGGCACGTCGCAATGAAAACAGGGTGGCCACCTCCAAGGCCCGAAACGCGCGCTCCCGGTCGGCACCCGCAATCGCGCCGCTCCAGACCGAACCCAAGCGAGGGGCGCTGACATCAGCAGGTAGTTCGCGAAGTTTGCCCGCGTACAGTTTCGTCAATTGGGCCAAGGCTGTGGTCACCGGGTGCTCGCTATTGGCCTGCCAGGGCAGCTTGGTGATTTCGGCCAGCAAAGAGCGCACGGGACGTATGGCGTCAAACAAACGCTCACGCACCACCGAGGCCCGGCTGGGTGGTTTGCCTTGCTGGCTGGCACTGAGCAGGGCAACAATTCGAGCCCGCAACTCCGCGTCTTGAAGTTCACCCTGGGCGACCAAACCAGCCAGCTCTGCCAGCAATGTCTTGTACAGGTCAGCCCAATTGACCGTCTCCGTGACACCTGCTGCGACCGTGCGCCAAAGATCGGCAACGCGCCGCTGAACCATCAAGATAGCTTGGTCTGTGCTGGTGAACAGGCAGTGCCGTAAAAAGCAGGCATCCGCTGGATAAGCTGAAGCGCGTGACCTGGGCAGATCTGTCCCGCTATTCGCTGATTTCCTTGCAAGGGGAATACACACGGATGCTAAGCGCGGATTTGCAAGCTGCATCCGGCACCTTGACGCTGAGCCCCGATATTGAAGTCACGTTCATGACCACGGCCCTCAGCATGGTGAATGCCGGGTTAGGGGTGACGATCTGCTTGCCCTACGCCGCTTCGCTCCTCGATCTTTATGGTCTGCAAAGCCGCCCGCTGCTGATGCCCCAGATCAACCGGAAGTTCTATTTGCTGACCAAGAAAGAACGCCCCTTGTCGCCCGCAGCCCAAGAACTCGCCGACTTCATGCGAAAGTATGTGACGCGGCAAGAGTGGGGTTCAGGGCACGGCGAGTGAGACTGAGCTGGTGTGCTGCGCCGGGTGGCAAGGGCAAGGCGAAACCGGCCCTGGTGCAGGCGGGAAGCGCCGAAGACGGCTACCACCCGGGCCAGGGCGGTGTCGCTGCCCTGCGCCGGGTGGCAAGGGCAAGGCGAAACCGGCCCTGGTGCAGGCGGGAAGCGCCGAAGACGGCTACCACCCGGGCCAGGGCGGTGTCGCTGCCGGCTCGCATGGCCAGTCACGCGGATTCGATGCGAGTCACTTGAGCAGCTCGCGCATCCACAGCCCGCACTCGCTCATCAGGCCAGGTCTTTTTGATTTCCTGCGACATAAGCCAGCAATAGAAAGCCGCCCGCCATCGCGGTGTTCTTGAAGAAACTTAAAAGCTGCGCGTTGAACTGCGGCGGTTCGGCGGCCCAAAAGGCATGTCCTATCAAGGCAGACGCGAGTGTGAATGCGCCCATTGCAACAGCGACAAGCCGCAGCCTCCAACCAAGCACAAGCGCGATACCACCACCAATCTCCAGCGCAATCGTCAATGCCAGGGCGATTTCGGGGAGCGGAATTCCGAGCTTGTTGAAGTAGCCCACGGTGGCACCCCACGCAAGCAGCTTTCTTGTGCCCGCCACGAGGAATATGAGGGCCATCAATGCGCGCGCGGCGAACAGTACATTGCGATTCTGAGTGGTCATCTTTGTCTCCTGTTTATAAAATTCGAGAGAGTAGCGATCAGAGCCGCTGCTCGCGGAAGAAGCCCAGCTTCTCCTGCGCGACGCGGTCGGAGTACGAAAACAGCACGAGGTCTTCGCTCGCGTGGAGCGTGTAGATCATCCAGCCCGGTACGACGACGATGTCGCGCGGCTCCAACACGAAGCGCTGCTCGCCAACACGAATCTCTCCGCGTCCCTCGACCGCGACGAACACCATGCTGTCGCTGGAACGATATGGCAGCGTCGCAAAGCCACGCGGCAACAGCCGGATCATGGTGGACATGGTCGGCATGGCCCAGCCGCCGTCGAGCGGGTTGACGTAGCGCATCAAGTGACCGAGGTGTGCGTCGGGCGTGCCGGCGCGGGTCAGCGAATGCAGTGCCTCACGGGTACGTGCGTAGGGGTAGTTGAAGACCGGAGAGTTCAGCGACTTCGACACATACCCCACCGGCAGCAGTCCGCTGCCGTAGCGCGCCAACGCGTCGTCGGTTGGGCGCGTGATCGCGGCCTCGTCTTCCTCATGCTCCTCGCGAAAGGTGCTGTTGAAAAAATCCACCATGGGAATGTCCAGCCCATCGAGCCAGATCATCGGGCCGCTGCCCTCATGGCCGTGGTGATGAAAGGTCCACGACGGTGTGATGACGAAATCGCCCGGCTGCATGATCGTCTTCTCGCCATCCACCGCGGTATAGGCGCCGCAGCCTTCGATGATGAAGCGCAGCGCCGATTGCGTGTGGCGGTGTGCCGGCGCCACCTCGCCGGGCATGATGAGTTGCAGGCCGGCATAAAGCGAGTTGGTGATTTGCGAACTGCCGCAAAGGCCGGGGTTTTCGAGGATCAGCACGCGACGCTCGGCTTCCTTGGCGCTGATGTGCTCGGCGGACTCCAGGACGTAGGGCCGCACCGCGGCGTAGCGCCACTGGTGCGCCACGCCAACGGGCGTGGGCTCCTCCGGCACCAGCGACTTCAGGCGCGTCCAAAGCGGCGCGAGGGATTGGGTGCCGGCGCGGCCATAGAAGACTTCGCGTTGGGATTGGATGGTGGACATGGGGTCTTTCCTCGTATCAAGTCAGGATGAAGTCGGGCTGCGCGCTCGGCAGCGCCGCTGCAAAAGCCGGGTGACGCTGGCAGAACGCGTAAATGCGACGGATGCGCGGGTACGGCGCCAGATCGAATCCGATGCGCTGTGCGTTGGCCACCTGCGGCACGAGGCAACAATCGGCCAGCGTCGGCGTGCTGCCGACACACCAGCTGTCGTGAGAATTTGCGGATTCGGGCAATAGCGCTTCGAGGGCGTCGAAACCGGCAGCGATCCAGTGCGTGGCCCATGTGTTCTTCTGCGCATCGCTCAAGTCCAACGGGCCGGCTAGGAACCTCAGCACGCGCAGATTGTTCAGCGGGTGAATGTCGCAGGCGATCAGCAGCGCGATCTCGAGCACACGATCGCGCGCCAGGCCGTCGGCCGGAATCAGTCGCGGCTCGGGTTGTAGCCGGTCGAGGTGGTCGATGATGGCGAGCGATTGCGTGACGTGCTGATTGCCATGCTGAAGCGTCGGCACGAGCGCAGCCGGGTTTACCGCCCGGTAGTCTGGATCGTTCTGGACACCGGTGCGGATGTTGACGCCGATATGCTCCCATGCCATGCCCTTGAGCCCCAAGGCAATGCGCACGCGATAGGAGGCTGAGCTGTTGAAAAAGCCATGCAGCTTGAGCGGGGGTGACGTCATCTCACACCACCCGCACGCGCAGTTCGCCGAGGCCGTCCAGCCCCCCGTGCATCGTCTGTGCCCGCTCGACTTTGCCTACCCCCTCGGGTGTGCCGGTGTAGATGAGGTCGCCCGACTTCAGTTCGAAGAAGGTCGACAGGTTCGCCACCACCTCGGGCACCGACCAGATCAGCTTGGCGATGTCGCTGCGCTGGCGGTCCTCACCGTCCACCTGCACCCAGATCGCGCCTTGCGTCGGATGGCCGATCTGCTCGGCCGCATGCAACGGCGCGATCAGCGCCGATTCATCGAAGGCCTTGCCCAGTTCCCATGGGCGGCCTTTGTCGCGCGCCTTCAGTTGCTGGTCGCGGCGCGTCATGTCCAGGCCGACGGCGTAGCCATAGATGTATTCGTTGGCCTGTGCGACAGAAATGTCGCGCCCGGCCTTGCCGATGGCCACCACGAGCTCGATTTCGTGCTGGTAGTCGCTGGTCTGGCTGGGGTAGCGAACGTCCACGGTCTGGCCGGGCGGCACGACAACGATGCTGTTGTCTGGTTTGCAGAAGAAGAAAGGCGGCTCGCGGTCGGGGTCGAAGCCCATCTCGCGGGCATGCGCTGCATAGTTGCGGCCGACGCAATAGATGCGCCGCACGGGGAACAAACCATCGGAGCCCACGACGGGCACGCACACTTGGGCTTCGGGTTCAAAAACGTAGTTCATGTCGATTCCAGGAGGGTTGGGATTGCAGGGTTCATGCGGCGAGGCAGTTGCCGCTGCACGCTGGTCGCCCCCGCCGCCAACAAATGAGTACAGGCGTAGGCGATGTCATTGATGGGCGTGGCGACGCCTGCCGCTTGTGCCTCGCGAACGATGTGGCCGGTGATCCACTCGAGCTCAAGCGGCTTGCCGGCCTCGATGTCTTCGAGCATCGATACCTTGGTTGCAGGATGCACCTTGTCGGTGAACTGCATGGCCTCGGCAATAAAGGACCCATCGACAGACACCTGTTTCGCCTGCGCCAGCGTCAGCACCTCCTGCATCGCCTGCAGCAGAAGACTGCGCAAATGTGCATCGCTGCGAATCACGCCGATGGACTGCCGCGACAGGCAGCACAGGGCCGCGGTACCGCCGAGCATGATGAACTTGTGCCACAGCTCGATGAGGATGTCGCGGGCCGCATGCGCCCGGATGCCCGCCGACTCGCACAGCTGCGCGAACGCCTGTACACGCGGGCTGATCCCGCCCTGCAATTCTCCAAAGGTGATGCTGGCTTGCTCGCTCTTGAGTTCGACGACACCGGGCTCGCGGATGAAGCTTGACATGAACACGGTGCCGCCGAGCACATGCTCGCGCCCCACGACAGCCGCGATCTCCTCGTGGGCTGTGACGCCGTTCTGGATCGGAATCACCATCGTGCCCGCGCCGATCATCGGCAGCATGCTGGGTGTGACAGCCGCCAGGTCATAGAGCTTCACGCATGAGATGATCACGTCGACTTCGCCTACCGCGCCCGGGTCGTCCGTGGCACGCAGGTTGTCGACGCTGAAGTCACCTGCTGTACCGACGACACGCAGGCCATGCTGCCGGATCGCGGCGAGGTGAGCGCCACGGCAGATCAGCGTCACGTCGGCGCCCTGCCGCGCGAGTGCCGCGCCCAGGTAAGAGCCGATGCCGCCTGCTCCAAAGATTGCAATTTTCATGGGTTTCCTGACCGTTCAACTAGGTTTGAAGTCGCTGCGCCCGATCAGGCCGAGCGTATTCGTCATGCCCGAAAGCAGCAGTTGTAAGGCATGCACGGCCCCCGCGGCGCCATAGGCGGCGACACCGTACAGCGGTGCGCGGCCGGTAAAGCAGAAGCTGGCACCCGCCATCATGGCCTTCACGATGTCGCCGCCGTAGCGCACGCCGCTGTCGATCACCAGCGGGTACTCGGGGCCCACGGCCTCGCGCACGCCCCGCAGCGCGTGCAAGGGCGCCGGGCTGGCATCGAGCTGCCTGCCCCCGTGATTTGACAGCCACGCCGCGTCGGCGCCAAGCTCACGTGCTGTCGCCACGTCGCCGGCATCGCTCAGGCCCTTCACGATCAGCTTGTGCGGCCAGCGGCGCCGGATGTCGGCCACGTCGTCCCAGCTCAGGGCCGCATCGACCTGCGAGGCTTGCAACTGAGCGAGCGATGCTGCCGATTGCCCGGGCTGCGCATACTTTTTCCAATTGGCAAGGCGCGGTTGGCCGTGAAGCAGTTTGTCGAAAGCCCAGGCGGGATGCCGCAGGAAGTCCCACAACATCAGCGGGTCGATCCTGAACGGGATCGAGAACCCGTTGCGGGTGTCGCGCAAGCGCCTGCCAGGCAAAGGAACATCGACCGTCAGCACCAGGGTTTGCACACCGCAGGCCAGTGCGCGTGCCATCAAGTCGTGCCCGACCTCTCGCGTCTTCGGCATGTACAACTGGAACCACAGCAGCTTGTCCACAGCGGCGCCCATTTGCGCGGCGACGTCCTCGATGGATGCGGTCGCGGCAGTGCTCAGGCAGAACGGGAGGCCGGCTTGTAGCGCGGCACCCGCCAGCATGGCGTCGGCACCGTGGCGCGACAGGCCGCTCATGCCCATGGGCGCAATGCCCAAGGGGGCCGAGTACGACTGCCCAAGGAAGGTCACTGCGGTATCAATTTTGCTCGCGTTGCGCAGAGCGCGAGGTGAAAGCGTCATGCTCGAAAACGCGGCCTCGTTGCGCTGCAGGCCGACTTCCGACTCCGCGCCGCCATCGATGAAATCGAACACCAGGCGCGGCAGTCGCCGCCGTGCGGCATGCCGCAGGTCGGCCACCGAGGCCATCCGAGAAAGTTCACACATGATGTCAATCCCGATAGCCGGGTTCGATGCGGTCGAGGCGACGCAACATCGCAGGCCACTCGACCTCACCGAAAGGTGCGCCCTCCGAGCCAAAGCCCTGCGCCGCCGTCTTCAAGCTCACCGCCTCGGGCGGGCGTGAAAGTTCGGCGCCAGCGGCCATTGCAAGCAGTTGCGACTGTGCCGCCTTCTCCAGGTGGTGGAGGATGCTGAATGCCTCCGGCACGGAGGCCCCGGCGACCAGCAGGCCGTGGTTGCGCAGGATCATGGCGGGTTTGTCGCCCAGGTCATGCACCAGTCGCTGCCGCTCGTCCAGGTCGAGCGCGAGCCCTTCGTAATCGTGGTAGGCGATGCGTCCGTGGAAGAGCTGGGCATGCTGGGACAGGGGCTGCAGTCCGTCCTTCAGCATCGAAACGGCAATTCCCGCAGTGCTGTGGGTATGGATGACGCAGTGGGCGTCCGGTCGCGCGCCGTGCACGGCGCTGTGAATGACAAAGCCGGCACGGTGGATGCGGGCACCCGAACCGTCCACGACGTTGCCGTCCAGGTCGATGCGCACCAGGCTTGAAGCAGTCACTTCGTCGAACGCCGAGCCGAAGGGGTTGAGCAGGAAGTGTTCTTCCGGCCCCGGAACCCGCGCGGAAATGTGGGTGAAGACCAGGTCGGTCCAGCCGTACAGCGCAACCAGGCGGTAACAGGCCGCGAGTTGCACTCGGACTTCCCATTCAGCCTCACTGAAGTTGTTTTGTCGGATCTTGATTGCAGTAGTCATCATGTGCTCTTGGATAGGAACGGTTGTATGGCGATGGAAGATCAGTCGAGATGGATGTTGGCCTCTGTCACGAGCTTGCTCCATTTGGCGATCTCGGAGCGCACATACGTATCCATCTGCTCGCCGCTGCTCTGCAGTGGTTCGATGCCCGCGTCGACGATCTTTTGGCGGACAAGGGGGTCGTTAATGGCTGCGAAATACGCCTCTCTCAGCCGGGTCATCGCTGGCCGCGGTGTCCCCGTCGGCGCCACCAGTCCTTGCCACGCCCAGGCTTCGAAGCCGGGGTAGGACGCCGCAATAGTGGGTACGCCCGGAAGGCTGGGATGCGGTGTCGGCGACGCCACCGCGAGCGCCTTCAGCTTTCCACTTGCCAACTGCGCGCGCGCGGTGGCGTAGTCCAGAAACATCATCCCGATCTGGCCGCCCAACAGGTCCTGTACGGCGGGTCCGGCCCCCTTATATGGCACATGCGTCAGCGAAATGCCTGCTGAACGCTCGAACATTGCGGTGGCCAGATGAAAGGGATTCCCGGCGCCCGACGTGGCGTAGTTGATGGTGCCCGGAGCCTTGCGCGCAGCGGCTACCAGCTCGGCGACCGAGTTGTAGGGCAGGACCTGCGGGTTGGTGACCAGCACCAGGGTAAAGCGGCCCGTCAGTGAAATCGGCGTGAAATCGCGCAGAGTGTCGTACGGCAACTTCTTGTAGATGCTGCTGTTGGCCGCGAAGGTGGCGGTGTCGCCCAGCAGAATACGCAAACCGTCAGGTTTTGCCCGCGCCACATCCAATGCGCCAATGGCGGTTGCTGCGCCTGGTTTGTTTTCCACAATCACCGACTGGCCCAGCTTCTCGCCCATTTTGACGGCAACGGTGCGCGCGAAGAAGTCCGTCCCTCCACCGGGTGGGTACGGAACGACCATGGTTACGGGGCTACTGGGGAAAGCAGTCTGCGCATGCGCGTTCTGCAAGCCGCCCCCGGCGGCGAGGCATGAGGCAATGAAGGCAATGACGAGAAAGCGGCGGCTTTCGAATTTCATGTTGTGTCTCCTGAAGTGAATAAGCCTTGATCAATGTCAAGGTCTCTGGACAGGAAGCATAGGTGCCCTGGCGCTCGCGCACAAACTCGCAATTCGCAACAGTTCATGTCAAAATTGATATAAATTCCCTGCCGCATCCCATCCCATGCCGTGACTGATTGCAAGGACGAAAACGCGCTATGACCTTATGACCACTACATCGAAACAGCCTCGCTTCCTGGACTTTCAACGCAAGGTCACGCTGAGGCATTTGCGGCTGCTCCATGTTCTCGGCCGTGAACTCAACCTGAGCCGCTGCGCCGAACTGATGCACACCTCCCAGCCCGCGGTATCGCGCGGACTGCAAGAGATCGAAGGTATTGTGGGCGCCAGCCTTTTTGATCGCACCACCCGTGCCGTCAAGCCGACCGCGCTGGGACTCAACCTCATCTGGCACGCCGATCGCATCCTGGCAGACATGGCGCAGGCTGAGAGCGATTTCATCGCGCTCTCCCAGGGCGGATCGGGCGGCCTGGACGTCGGCGTGCTGCACGGCATGCCGCCGGATCTGCTATCGAATGCCATCCAATTGCTGTCGCAGCAGGCTCCCCAAGTCGAGATCCGGCTGCACGAGGGATTGGCGCATGAGTTGATCCGTGACCTTGGCGACGGCGTCACGGACCTGATGCTCGGCCACCTGAACGTGCCCGAACCGCCGCAGGATTTGAACGTCGACGTTCTGTTCACCGAATCGGTCGGTATCCTGATTTCCAGCAAGCACCGCTTCGCGCGGCGCTCAAGCGTCAGCCTGCAAGACCTCGTCGGGGAGCATTGGGTATTGCCGCCGCTAAACACAACCATCCGGCTTGTCTTCGAGCGGGCCGTGATGGTGCAAGGGCATGGTGTGCGGCCCCACGTCGTTGAGGCCACCGATCCGCATTTTGTGTTGTCGCTGGTGCGCGAAAGCAATCGGGTGGCCGCCGTACCGTTGAGCCTGGCGCAATGGTTCGTGAGAGAACTGGGCGCCGTGCGCTTGCTGACGCTGACCGAGGAATTGGTGCATTGGCCGATTTGCATTGCGCACCGAAAATCGCGGGGACTCTCACCCGCGGCGAGTCTTTTCGCTCGCTGCGTCAAGTCGTTGATCGAGGGGCGAGGCAAGCCATAGTTACCACGCGGGTGGGAGAGCGGACTCGAAATAGTGGACCCCTGCCCAAGCTCGACCTCCCATTCATATCAATCCTGAAATGGGATGTTGTGAATTGCGAGTTTGTGCGCGAGCCCTATGCCGCATACGCTTCCTGTCACTGGCGCGCGCCAGAGGGAATCCACGCTGTGTGGTTGACCAAAAGAGGGATTGAACCATGTGCAAATTCGCATTCGATCGCGCGAAAACCGGGCGTGATCGCAACGCTCCCATCCGGCGCAGATCCGTTGCCGCATTGCTGGGGCTTGCCTCGGCCGCTGCCTGGTTGCAGCACCCGGCATTTGCGCAACAGCCGCTCGATCGCCGGGCGCTGGTCAACGGCCTGCAATCCGGCGGTTTCGTTGTCGTGCATCGGTACACAGGGACGACCCGGTCCCGGTTGCCGCGAGCGCAGCCCGGGACCATCGATGATGGCCAACGGCTCTCGTCGGCTGGACGGGCGGACGCCCTGGCAATCGGCGAAACCTATCGCAGGCTGAAGATTCAGGTTTTTCGCGTACTCAGCAGCGCGTATTTTTTTGTTTACGAGGCCGCCGCAGCAGCCTTCGGAGACCGCATCGACGTGCATCGCGACTTGACCGGATCGCTCCATTTCACCGATCCCGGGGAGCTCGATCGTTCGATCGCGGGATTGCGCTTGCGCGTTGCCACGCCACCAGCGGGCGGATCCAACGTCGTCCTCTGGACGCATCAGGGCAAGTTCGAGAAAGCTTTCGGTTATTGGTTGCCGTCCGGCGAAACCGTAGTATTCCGGCCCAGTGACGACGGCAAGCCGCACGAGGTGGCGCGGTTGTCATTTAAGGAATTTGTGGAGTTGACCGACTGAGTGTCGGCGCCAGCTTTCACGCTGCGCGGAACAATTTCGCCATCGTCATGAGCTGGCTAAAAGTAGTCTGAAGAGGCCCGGTGCGTGGTCACCTATATCAGCGGCTCCACTCGCTGCCAGAAATCATCGGTCACTTCCCGGTAACCAACACGCTTCTTGGTCGCCACGCTCTCGCCTCGCGCCGTCCCACGCACGGCTCAAGGCAAGAGTTTACTATTTACGGATGAGTTCTAAGACTCCTGTGGGCACTCTGGAGCCGACCACGAATGGCGGCTGCCCGGTAACCAAAATGATGCAATTGGGTTGCCAGAAAGCGGGCACTCGCGACCGACTCTTTACGCTGCTTATGGAAATATTTCCATAAGCAGCGAAACCAGCCGGTGCCTGACGACGCATGAAGGACCGCATTCAGTCTTTTGCAGCCGATCACCGTGCGTAACTGCATCTGAACGGCTTGCCCAGGGCAGACTGAAATGGGTGACGGCGAGGCGCTGAAATACGCACGTTACCTGCCCGAATCCTTATAGATCAAGGTGTTGTGCGTGAGTAACAGTTACCGCTAATGTGATTCCTTCATGTCCAGGAATGATGCGGGATATGATCGAAAAAGAGCTCGCCTGGCCCTCTCTATGTACTTCACGTTCACAAGCGAATTACAGAGAGCTGCATGCCTTAAATCACCCGTGCCAAGACCCTTCAACAAGGGCAATTGACCCGCCTCATCAAGATTACACAGGCGACCTCACGCTACCCCGAGCGCGACGTTCTTGTGCTGATGCTGGGGCACTACTGTGGAATGCGGATCACCGAAATCTCGCGGCTGACGGTGGCCGATTTAATGCACGCATCGGGCAAGCTACGCAGCGAGATCAGCATGCGCGAGGCCATGACAAAGGGTTGCCGCCAGGCGCGCACGGAGGTAGTTCTCATGATCTTTGACTATTTTTTACTCAGAACGTGTTTACGATCTCCTGAGGATCAGAGCCAAGAATGCCAGGTGGAAGAATTGAAGGCTGGTGTTGAGCAGTCGCTCACAGTTCTTCCACAGCCGCCTGTTCTTCTCCAGCCAGGCAAAGCTGCGCTCGACGATCCAGCGCTTGGGCATTACCTTGAATGTGTGCAGTTCGCTGCGCTTGGCGATCTGCACCGTGACGTGCTCGCCCAGAATGTCGCGCACGCCCTGCGCGAAGGGCTGGCCCACGTAGCCGGCGTCGGCCAGCAGGCCCTGTACTCGCGTCAGAGAGAGCTTGCAGCGTTTGAGCGCCTGCAGCGCCCCCTTGCGGTCCGTTACCTCGGCCGTAGTCACCGCCACGGCGTGAGGAAACCCCTGGGTGTCCACTGCGATGTGGCGTTTGATCCCCGAGACTTTCTTGCCCGCGTCATAGCCCTTCAGGGCTGCCGTGTCCGTGTTCTTCACGCTCTGCGCGTCCACGATCAAGAACGTGCTGCAGGCGTTGCGCCCCAGTCTCATACGGGCCGCGCCAACCTGATTTTTTTAAAGCCCGCTCCAGCACGCTGGTACCGCTCTCGTCAGGCTTGTTCCATTTGGCGAAGTAGGAATACACCGTTTGCCACTTGGGCCACTCACTGGGCAGGAACCTCCACTGGCACCCCGTGCGCAGTACATACAGCACCGCACAGAATACTTCATACGGCTCCACCGTCGCTGGCTTGGTGCGACGCGGCGCACACTGCTTAGCAGCGGCGCTATCTCTGCGAACTTCTCTGGGCTTATGTCGCTGGCGTATTTCTTTCTCACCCCCACATTTTCGCCTCAGTCCGGAGATCGTAAACAGGCTCTCAGACTCGTAGCCCCCTCATCGGCGCCAGGGCGTCAGATAACGCTCAGCCCAGGCCAGTGCGCCATAAAGACCCAGGCCCATGAAGGCCAGGACGGCCACCGCAGCAAAAACACGGGGCGTATCAAAAGTGCCTTGGGCGCTCAGGATGACATAGCCAAGACCGCGCTGGGAGGCCACAAACTCGCCAACGATCGCACCGACCAATGCCAGAGAGATGGCCACCTTCATGCCGGCAAGAATGGACGGAAGCGCGCTTGGCAAGCGGACCTTGAAGAAAAAATCCATCCTGGAGCCCTTAAGCACACGCCCCAGATCGAGCACATCGTTTGGTACCGATCGCAGTCCATGCATCGCATCCACGATGACCGCAAAAACAGCAATAAGAAACGCGATGGCAATCTTGGGTTCGGAGCCCGTCCCAAGCCAGATCACGAACAGGGGCGCAATTGCCACCTTCGGAACGCTGTTGAGGCCAATGATCAGGGGATAAACCGTGTGCTCAAACAGTTTCGAGCCCACCAGCATCGTCGCCAGCAGCACGCCGATGACGGCTGCCAGGACGAATCCGGCCAGCGTCGTGAGCAGGGTATAGGCGGCGTGGTCAAGGTAAAAGCTCCACTCGCCGAATAGCTCATTGATGACAGCACTGGGCGGCGGAAGGGTGATTGGGCGCACGTGAAGAACACGTACCAGCACCTCCCACACGACCAGGAAACCGATCAGCGAGAGTGAGCCCAATATCCACTGCTGGGCTGCGTGTGTTTTTTTTGTGTTCATGCTGCGACCGCCTCGTTGACTTGGCCTGGCTCTTCGTTGATGAGTCCCATGTCATGAAAGAGGGAACGGATACGGTTGGTATATTTTCCGAACTCAGGTGTCTCGCGCACCGCCAACTTTCGAGGCCTCGGAAGGTCGATGTCAATGATGTCCGCAATTCGACCCGGTCTCGGCGAGAACACGACGACACGATCTGCCAGATAGACGGCTTCCGCGATGCCATGCGTCACGAATACCACGGTATTGCGTGTCTCAAGCCAGATGCGCTGCAGTTCCGCGTTCATCTGGTCGCGCGTCAGCGCGTCAAGCGCACCAAAAGGCTCGTCCATCAGCAGCAAGCTGGGTTGATCGATCAATGCCCGGCAGATCGCAGCGCGTTGGCGCATGCCGCCGGACAGTTCCCGGGGGTATTTGGCACCGAAGTCTGTCAGGCCCACCAGCTTCAGCAGATCGCGCATGGGCTGTTGGTAGTTCGCGACCGGCTTCCCCGCAAACTCGATGGGCAGCATGATGTTGCGCTCTATGGTTCGCCATTCGAGCAGGGCGTCGCGCTGGAAAACCATGCCGACGTGATCCGGCGGGCCGGAAATCTCCCGGCTGTCAGCCTTCAGGCTACCGGAGGAGATTTCTTCAAGACCCGCAATGCAGCGAAGAAAGGTGCTTTTTCCGCAGCCGCTGGGGCCAAGAATGCTGACGAATTCGCCGGGCCGGATGTCGAGAGAAATTCCGTCCAGGGCCGTAAGCGGCGTGTCGCCGCCGTAAACCTTGCGGACGTCGATCGAGGTGATTGTTGATGCACTCACTTCGGCACCCCCGCAGCAGCACGCACCAGGCCGGGTTCAAAGAATTCCTTGCCATCCTTGATCGATTTGATCAGTCCTGCGTCCGTGAGCGTCTTGACCGCGACGCTAAAGTCCGCGGCAACAGGCGTGCCCAGCATTTGACCTGCAGGAACCGGCAGTTGGAAGAAGCCCTTGAGCGCATCAATCTGTGCCCGCAGAATCTCCTTGTTCAGCTTGGCTTGCGGCCGCTGAGCGACGATGGCATCAACGGCTTCGGACTCGTGGCCGTTGTAGATGTATTGCCATGAAGCGGCAACAATGCTTGCAAACTTGGCGATAGGTTCGCGTTTGGCTGCCAGCTTGGCCTCAGTCGCAAAAAGTCCAAAGCTTGGCATGTTCAGGTTGTAGTCTGCAAACCGGATCGCATCGGAGGCACGCGTTTGCGACACCACAGGCAGAAAGAACGGAATGGTTGAAAACGCAGCGTCTGCTCGTCCGGCAGAATAAGTGGCGGCCTTGCCTGCCGCGTCGACGTTGACCAACTCCAGGTCGCTTCGTTTCAACCCGCCCGACGCAAGAAAGGCGTCGATGAAGGGCGCTTCGAGAGAGCCTGCGGTATAGGCAACTTTCTTGCCCTTGAGATCCTTGGGTCCCTTGATGCCGGCGTTTTTCGGAACCAGCAAGCCGATGTCACTCAAACGCGCGAAGACGGCGACAGCCTTGACCGGCAGGCCCTTGTCGCGGGCAATCATCATGGACGCCAGGGCCGCATGTCCCACATCAAACTGGTCGCCGCCGCCAACGATCTGGACGGTTGTCACCGAGCCGTTGCCGTCTTCAAGCGTGACGTCAAGACCGGAGGCGGCGAACCATCCCTTTTGCTGGGCGAGGTGCATGGCGGCCTGAACGCCCCAAGGGGTCCAGTCCATTCGGACTTTTAGCTTTTCGGCGCTTTGGGCCAAGGCGCCCACTGAAAGGGTGAGGCCAAGACAGCCGATGGTAAGACTACCAACCAGGCGAGAAAGGAAGCGGTTCATAGAAATTCTCCAATAAAAATGCCAAGCTCGACCCCAGACGATCTCACCAGGCTGGAACAGAAACTAAGTTGTTTGCTTCAGTCGCCACGGCCGAACAAACGCTTGATACGGGACCACATCACGCTCATGCCAAGGCTGAAGGCATTGAGCTGTGCCGGTGGCAGCGGCAAATCCGACGAGCGATTCGGATTCATGCGAAGCGTTACGTTCTTGCCGAACTCCTGAATCAGGCGACTGACAAAGTCTTTAACCAGACCAGAGCGCGAGAACTGAGCCAAGGGGCCCTGCAGTGAATAGAGAAGATCGACTTCCACCTTGGTGGTGTTCGCGTCGACCTCGACCATGCGGTAAGACACATCGCCATTGGCCCGGGACTTGCTGATGGAGTCCTGGCCAGCGCCCTTGAGAACGGCGGAACGCGCCTGCTCGTTGCGCTCCAGGCGTGCGGCACCGTTGAAACTGGCCGACATCGGGCCGAACTTGATGGCCACGCGGCCTTTGACGCGATCACCCACGTGCTCCGTCAGTTCCGCCCCGGGCAGGCAGCCGGCCACGGCAGGCAGGTCTGCCATGAACTTCCAGACGGCGTCGGCGGGATAGGGAACCTTGAAACTGCCTTGTATGCTGGTACCACCCTTGATCGCCGTGGCATTCTCGTCGGCGGCCGCCTGTTTTTCCGCGACCACGGCCAGCTTGCCGATGTCAGTCGCCTTGAAGGGTTGAAAGCCAGTCGCGCCCCCTGCCACGACCGTGACATCCTTGAAGACCTGGGTGCTTGCTGCCCGAAGTTTCGACACCGCGGGGACCGCGTCATCACGGCATTGCGCCAGGACGTCCATGACGGCATTCACGATGCCCATGTAGCCCGTGCAGCGGCAAAGGTTGCCGGAAAGCTCTACGCGAATCAGGTCCTCGTCGGCATTGGGAAAGCGCAGCACGATGTCGCGTGCGGTCGCCAGCATGCCGGGTGTGCAAAAGCCGCACTGCAGGCCATGGTGACGCGAGAAGGCGGGCCGCAGCAGCGCCATGATGGCGTCGTCGTCGTAACCTTCGACCGTTGTGACTTTCTTGCCGTCGCAGGCAGCTGCAAACGTGATGCAGGAGCGGACCGGCTGACCGTCAACCAGGAGCGTGCAGGCGCCGCATACGCCATGCTCACAGCCCAGGTGGGTTCCGGTCTGACGGCCTTCGTCGCGAACAAAGTCCGCCAGGTGCATGCGCGACGGCACATCGCGGCTGACCGACCTGTTGTTGATCTGGATGGCGATGACTGTCATAACGTTTTCTCCTTGCCCAACACTTGTTCCAGGCAGCGCAGGACAGCGGCCGTCATTAGTTTGCGGTCTATGGCGTCCTTGCCTGGCGCAGCAGCCTCCAGGGCCTTGCCGATGTCGGCACGCGGCGGGATGGCACCCGACTCGGCGACCGCAGCGGCGATTGCCGGCAGCGCCTGCGGCGCTCCGTCCAGCGCGCCGACCACCACGCGAGCGAATCCTCGACGCGGATCAAAAACAGCGCAGCAGCTGGCTTCGGCGAATTCGCCCGTCTTGCGGCAGAACTTCGAATAGCCCCAGCGGGCGTTGCCCCCCAGCTCGGGCACATGGATCGCGCTGATCAGTTCGCCTTCGGCGACATCGGTGGTGTAGGCCCCGAGCATGAAGCGCTCCATAGGCACCATGCGTTTGCCGGCGATGGATATGATTTCCAGTTGCGCTGCCAGCGCCGTCATGGTCAGTACCCAGTCCGCCGCCGGATCGGCATGCGCCAGACTTCCTGCCACGGTGCCGCGGTTGCGGATCGCGCGGTAGGCAATGCCGGCCGCCACGGTCTGAAGAAGGCTTCCACGCAGCAGCGGAAACACGCCATCCTCGATCTCGGCATGGGTCACGGCCCCTCCGATCCGGATCAGCCCATCGGCAATCGTGACATCGCGCATCTCGGGCAGTGCCGTGCAATCCACGACCACCTTGGGCCGTGCGAGCCGGAGGTTGAGCATGGGCCCCAAAGACTGGCTCCCACCCATGACCTTGACCGCGCCTTGCCCCTCGGCCAGGCGCTGGAGTCCATTCTTCAGCGTCGACGGACGGACATATTCAAATAAAGCAGCTTTCATTATCGATTCCTTAAGCGGCCTTGCGAAGCTGAGCCGCCTCTGCCCTGGCAATGGCCTCGAGCAGGCGCCGGGGCGTCAGCGGGGTGTGAGCAACTTCCGCGCCCAGCCCTCGCAGCGCGTCGTTCACCGCGTTGAAAATGGCGGCAGGCGGTGCAATGGCGCCGCCTTCGCCCATCCCCTTGGCGCCGAACTCGGTGTGCGGCGAGGGGGTCTCAAAATGATGGATGCGCATGCGCGGAACTTCCGTGGCGCCCGGCAACATGTAGTCCGCCAGCGTCGATGCCAGCGGCTGGCCGTTGGCGTCATACGGAGTCTCCTCGTACAGCGCGGTGCCTATGCCCTGCGCGACCCCGCCATAGGTCTGCCCTTCGACGATCAGGGGGTTGATCATGGTGCCGCAGTCTTCAACAATGACGTAGTCAAGAATTTCAACGTGCCCCGTTTCGGGATCTACGGCGACCGTGACCGCGTGGCTGGCGTAAGTGAAGGCACCGGTGTCGACCTTCGGCTTGAATCCGGTGGTGGTCTCCAGGCCGCCCTGATCAACGTCTGCGGGCAGCCTGTCGGGTCGCAGGTACCAGGCCTCGGCGATTTCGGAGATGGCTACGCTGCCAGCGGGGCCGACAACCCGGCCATTCACCAGTTCCACATCCTCTGGTTTGGCGTCCAACAAATGAGCGCCGATTTGCTTGATGCGCGGGGCCAGAACTTTACAGGCGCGCGACACCGCGCCTCCCGACATCACCAGCGAGCGTGACGCATAGGTTCCCGTGGAGTAAGGTGTCTGTGCCGTATCGCCGTGGACCAAGCGCATGCGGGAGATATCGATCCCCAGGATTTCGTGAGCGATCTGCGCGAAGCTGGTTTCCATGCCCTGGCCGTGCGAATGCACGCCAACGCGCATCTCCAGTCCACCGTCGGGTGTGACGCGTACGGTGGCGGAGTCGAATCCCGGGATGACCGGCGTGCCCCAGGCGGCGAAGACGGAGGTGCCATGGGCCGACTGCTCGGTATAGGTGGCAAAGCCCATGCCGATAAGCCGCCCGTCCGGTTCCACCTGGCGCTGCCGCCCACGCACCGCTTCGAAATCGATCATCTCGCGTGCCTTCAGCAGGCTGGCGGGATAGTCACCGCTGTCCAGATGTTTGTTGGTGACATTGACGTAGGGCATGAGCTCTGCCGACACCAGATTTTCCAGCCGCACTTCCCAGGGCTCGCGGCCGACCGCGCGGGCCACCGCGTCTATCGTCAACTCCATGGCGAAGCAAACGCCTGTGCGCGCCACGCCGCGGTAGGGCACAAAACCGGGTTTGTTGGTTGCCACGCATTCCGTCACGCAGCGGTAACCGCGGAAGGCATAGGGGCCGGGAAGGTTGCCTATCGCCTGCCCGGGTTCCAGGCCAATGGTGAAAGGCCAGACAGAATACGCGCCGCCATCGATGACGATGTGCGCGTCTAGCGCCAGGATTTTGCCTCGCTCGTCGGCATAGGCCGTCATGTCGTAGTGATGCTCCCGCGTATTGGCACCGGCGATCAGATGTTCGCGGCGATCTTCCAGGTAGCGAAAGGGTTTGCGATGGGTCTTGGCAAGCCAGGCGACGCACAACTCCTCTTGTTGCAACACGCATTTGTAGCCAAACGCGCCGCCTACATCCGGCGCGACGACGCGAACCTGTCCCTGATCCATGCCAAGGCATTTGGCCAGGATGGTGCGTATCATGTGCGGCACCTGGGTGGCGGTGTAGACAACCAGCATGTCGGCCTGATGGTCCCAGTAGGCCAGCACGGCCTTGCCTTCCATAGGCACCATGCAATGGCGCGCCAGGTCGATGGAGCGCCGCACCACCACCTTTGCCTGGCTGGCAAGTTCGTCGAACTTGGTGTCGGCCTTCAGGGTCAGGAAGTTGTGATGTGCCCAGCCCTCATGGATGAAATCCGTCGTGGCCGCTTTAGCCGTGGTTGCGTCGGCATAGACCGGCAGATCCTCGAATTCAAGTTCTATGGTCTCGGCGATGTCTTCGGCCTCTGCGCGGGTAGGTGCAAAAGCCAGCGCGACCGGCTCACCCACAAAACGTACTTTGCCCGAGGCTAGCGGTGGCTGCGCTGACGACTGGTAGGTCGGAAGCGCCGATTCGGCGACGATGTCCAGGACATCGCCCATGGACTCGCGCAGCACGACGCGGCTGGCGGTTTCGGGCGCAAGCGTGGTGCTGATGATGCGGGCATGGGCGAATGGGCTGCGCAGAAAGGCGACCTCACTCATCTCGGGCATGTGCATATCGGCCACGAATTGGCCGCGGCCGTTCAGATGCCGGACGTCTTCCTTGCGCTCCACGCGTGCGCCGACGCCCTGGCCCACTGGTTTTGCAAGATCGGTGTGACTGTGTTGCATTTTTGTTTCTGGTGGGCTACTTGGAATCGCTGGCTGCGCCGCCGCCGAACATCTTGGACGGATCCTCACGTTCGGGGGGGGCTTCTTCCGAGCGCTCGGGACTGTTCTGGAAGTTGAGCTGCACCTTGTCGGTATCCACCACTACCTCCTTGTCGAGGAAAAAGGTGACCGTCTGGGGCACGAAAATCACGACGGCAACGAGTATCAGCTGCATGAAGACCCACGGAATGGCTCCGAGGTAGATGTCCTTTGACTGCACCTTGTGGGGCAGCTTTCCTTCCTTGTGCAGCGTGTCGGAAATGCCACGCAGGTAGAAAAGGGAAAATCCGAAGGGCGGATGCATGAAACTGGTTTGCATGTTCACGCAGATAAGCACACCAAACCACACCAGGTCAATGCCGAGCTTTTGCGCAACCGGGCCCAACAAGGGCAGGATGATAAAGGCGATTTCGAAAAAATCGAGAAAAAATGCGAGGAAGAAAATGAACACGTTGACCGCTATCAGGAAGCCCACCTGGCCGCCTGGCAGGTCAGCCAGCATGTGTTCTATCCATAAGCCGCCGCTGACACCCTGGAACACCAGGGAAAAGGCACGCGAGCCAATCAGGATGAAAACCACCATCGCTGTCATGCGCATGGTCGAGGTCATGGCGCTTTGCAGCAGTGGCCAAGTCAGCCGGCCATGCACCGCTGCCAGCAGGAACGCACCCAAAGCTCCCATCGCGCCGGCCTCGGTTGGCGTGGCGATGGCTTCGTCAATTCCCGGCAAGCCGCCCATGGATCCCAGCACTGCGAAGATGAGGAATGCGGAAGGGATGATGCCGCGCAGGCATTTGGACCACAGCGCCCAGCCATTGAGCGTGCGCGCCTCCTTCGGTATGCCCGGCACATCCTGCGGCCGGAAGCGGCCGAGAAGGAATGTGTAAAGTGCGAAGAGGAAAACCTGCAGGATGGCAGGCCCCCATGCGCCCTTGTACATGTCGCCCACCGAGCGGCCTAGCTGGTCGGCCAGAACAATCAAACACAGGGAGGGCGGAACAATCTGGGTGATCGTTCCCGATGCCGCCAACACGCCGGTGGCGTAACGCATGTTGTAGCCGTAGCGCATCATCACCGGCAGCGAAATCATCGCCATGGCAATCACCTGGCCGGCCACGGTACCCGTGATTGCGCCCAGAATGAAGCCCACAATAATGACGGAGTAACCTAGGCCGCCGCGCACGGGCCCGAAGAGTTGGCCCATCGAATCAAGCATGTCCTCGGCCAGGCCGCAGCGTTCAAGCACGCATCCCATCAGGGTAAAAAAGGGAATCGCCAGCAAAAGGTCGTTCGACAGGATGCCGAAGACGTTCAGAGGCAGGGCCGAAATGAATCCGGCGGGAAACCAGCCCATGTAGATGGCAACACCGCCACTGGCAACGCCAAGCGCGGCCAGCGAAAAAGCCACTGGGAAGCCCAGCAGCAAAATGCCCACAAGGGCCGCGAACATCATCGGCGGAAATACTTCGAGGCTCATTGCAGGGGCTTTTCGTAGTGAAGGTTCATCTCATAGCGGTTCTGTAGCCATAGAACCCGTTTGGCGATCTCGCTGAGCGCCTGAAGCACCAGCAGACCGAATCCCACAGGCAACAGTGCCATCGCGGGCCAGCGGATCAGTCCTCCAGCGTTCGGTGAGGACTCACCCGAATGGAGCATGTCAACCAGCAGCGGCCAGGACAGGTAAGTGAGAAGGACCATGATCGGCAACAAAAATACGATCAGTCCAAAAATGTCCATATAAACCTGGCGGCGCGCCGACCAGCGTCCGTAGAAAAGGTCGACTCGAACATGTTCGTTGAGTCGGAGCACTTGCGCGGCGCCCAGCATCACGCCCGCGCCAAAGAGATACCACTGGATCTCAAGCCATCCGTTGGAGCTGATGCCAATACCGTAGCGGACCAGCGCGTTGCCACCGCTGATCACACAAGCGAGCAGTAAAGCCCACTTGGCAATGACACCTGCAAAGTCGGTCAGATGGTCTATGCCGCGTACCCAGCCAGGCAGCGCACGGTCGTTGGGGTTTGTCGTTTTCATGTGGGGGCGATCCATCATTCAAGGGGCGCCTGCGGGTGGGCGCCCCTTGTGGCACTTGGCCGTTTTTTACTTGGTAACGTTTGCGAACGTGTAATTGTCCAGCTCGGCCTCTGCAACGCGGAACCAGCTGGCCTGATCACGGCGGTACTTGAGCCAGCTTGGCAACATTGCCTTGAAGTCGGGGTTGGCTTCCGAAAGTTCATTCATCAGCTCGTTCGAAGCCTTGAAAGCGGCGTCCATCACGGGCTTGGGGAAGTAGGACAGCTTGGCACCTTGGCCGACCAGTTTTTTGATCGCCTCGGGATTCCGGTTGTCATAGTCGGCAATCATCTTCATGGTCTGCTCATTGCAGGCACATTCGAAGGCGGCTTTGTACGCAGGCGGCAACGCGTCCCAGGCTTTGCTGTTAACCATGGCGGTAATTGAGGCACTGCCTTCCCACCAGCCGGGCGCGTAGTAAAAAGGAGCGACCTTGTTCAGGCCAAGCTTGGCATCGTCATAAGGTCCAATCCATTCGGCCGCATCGATGGTGCCCTTTTCCAGCGACGGGTAGATGTCGGCCGCCGGAATCTGTTGCGGCACGGCGCCCAGCTTTGACAGCACCATGCCGCCTATCCCGCCGATGCGCATCTTCAGTCCCTTGAGGTCGGCCACGCTCTTGATCTGTTTGCGGTACCAGCCGCCCATTTGCACGCCAACGTTGCCGCACACAAAGTTGGTGATGCCCATCTTCTTGTACATCTCCCGCACAAGCTGCATGCCGCCGCCGAACTGCATCCAGGCGTTGTGCTGGCGGGCGTTCAGCCCGAAAGGCAAGCCGGTGTCGAAAGCCACGGCCGTGTTCTTGCCCACAAAAGCCGATGCCAGCACATGGTTGACTTCGATGGTTCCGTTGCTCACGGCTTCCATGTTTTGTGCCGGGGGGACAACCTCGCCACCGGCAAAGCACTGAATCTGGAACTTGCCGTCTGTCAGCTCGGAGACCCGTTTGCACAGATGTTCGGCCGAGCCATACATCGTGTCCAGGCTTTTGGGCCAGCTGGTGGACATGCGCCACTTGATGCTGGGCATGGACTGAGCCATGGACGGCGCCGCAAAAGCGCCCAGAACACCGGCCATGGCCGCTTTGTCGATGAAGCTACGTCGTTGCATAGGAACTCCAGAAAGTAAGGTACGTCGGCTCGCCCAGATAGCCGCAAAAATTATTAGACTGGGCAATTATTATCAGTGTACTGATCTGTTTTTGGCGTGTCAACAATGTTTCTACTCATTGAATTTATCTTTTCGCTGGCGCACCGAAACCGATCGAAAAATCTGAATTTGCACCATTTTATCCAGTAAAAACGCCATTTCTACTAAAATGGTGCATTGCAATAACTAATTTTCCAGGACCATTTATCCGGAAATTTCGATTCTTGAGTTACTTGACTAATGTCAGTACACTGAAGATAATTGCCAAAAAACTGAAACGAGGTAAACCATGGCGTGGACAAGAATTGCAAGTACTGAACAGCTTGGCGAAGACGAGGCAATGGCGGTATCGCTTGGCGACCGCAAGATGGCGCTGTTCAACAGCGGCGGCAGCTTTCATGTGACCGACAACGTGTGCACTCACCAATACGCACTTCTGTCGGACGGCTATGTGGAAGACGGCTGCGTTGAATGCCCCTTGCACCAGGCGCGTTTCGATCTGGCCACCGGCGAAGCGATGTGCGCGCCGGCGACACAAGCCATCCGTGTCTACGCCGTCAAGGTGGAAGGCGCGGACATTCTGGTGGACGCCTGAATGACTGCCGCCCAAACAGATGTGCTGATCGTCGGCGCCGGCCAATCAGGCGCGACGGCGGCCGCGGCGCTGCGCGAGTTCGGCTACCAGGGGCGCATCCTCATGGTCGGCGCGGAGCGGTTGCCGCCATATGAAAGGCCGCCGCTGTCCAAGGCCATTCTGGCCGGCACCAGTTCGGTCGGGGACA
Organism: Pseudomonadota bacterium; assembly: GCA_040388255.1. Lineage (GTDB taxonomy): Bacteria > Pseudomonadota > Gammaproteobacteria > Burkholderiales > Burkholderiaceae_C > Polaromonas. The sequence continues at coordinate 198,893 of JAZKCE010000009.1, forward strand.
TCCTGGTCCATCCAGCCGGATTCCATGAAAACAAGGCGATAGAGATGTTGCCCGGCGTGCAAGTCATCTCGCTTGATGCCGCGGCCCATACCGCGCTGTTGAGTGACGGGCAATCCATCGGGTATGGGCATTGCCTGATCGCCACCGGCGGCCGGGCGCGCACCGTCGAAGGCCTGGTGCCGGGCACGCCGCGGGTTCACTATCTGCGCACGATGGCTGATGCGCTTCGCCTGCGCGAAGAGATGTGCCAGCAGCGTTCGGTGCTGGTTGTCGGCGGCGGCTTCCTGGGGCTTGAAGTCGCCTCGACCGCGCGGGCGATGGGCCTGTCGGCCACGGTGCTCGAAAGCGCCGACCGCGTATTGGCCCGGGCGGTGCCTCCAGCGATGTCTACATGGTTGGAGCAGCGCATTGAGTTGGCGGGTGTGGATTTGCGGTTGAATGCCCGCTGCGAATCCTTTGCAGTTGAGGCCAGCGGCGTCACCGCCAGGCTGTCGACCGGCGGCGATGTCTCGGCCGATCTGATCCTGGTTGCGGTTGGGCTGGAGCCCGAAGTTGAAGTCGCCCGACAGGCCGGCATGGCTATCCATGATGTCAATCGCGGCATTCGCGTGGACGCGCGTTGCGCGACCAACGCGCCGGACATTTTTGCGGTGGGTGACTGCTGCAGCCAGTTTCATCCCTTTATGGACGCGGAGGTCCGCCTGGAGTCCTGGCAGAGCGCCAACGAGCAGGCGCGGCTGGCGGCTGCGGCCATTGCTGGCGTGGCAACCAATGGCCTGAATGCCCCCTGGTTCTGGAGCGACCAATTCGGCTGCAACCTGCAAATGCTGGGTGTACCCGTCGCCGGCCTGACCTACTACAGCCGCGGCTCCATAGGCGCGCCGGCCGAAGCGCCCAAGTTCATGTTGCTGGGCGCCAACGAGAGCGGCCAAATTTTGCACGCCATCGCTGTCAACGCCGGCGGCGACCTGCGCCAGCTGAAGCCGCTGGTCGACGGCAAGATGCCCTGCGACCCGGTGGCGCTCTGCGAACAGTCGGCGCCCCTGCGGCAACTGGTCCGCGCCGCGCTGGCCCGGACACCCTTCCCTACTACTAACTAAACCGGAGTTTGCGTATGCACAGTACCCATGTCGTTCATAACCGCACCGCCGAATCCCGGGACGCAGGCCTTTCTGGCTGCGTCTGGCCCGAGGACGCGCTGCACTTCATCCCTGACTGGGTTTACACCAACGAGGCGGTATACGCCAAGGAGATGGAGCTCATCTTTCGTGGGCGCACCTGGAACTATGTCGCACTGGAAGCCGAAATCCCCAATTCGGGCGACTACAAGCGCTCCTACGTGGGTGATACGCCCGTGGTGGTATCGCGCGCCGAGGACGGTTCGATCAATGTTTTCGAGAACCGCTGTGCTCACCGCGGTGCCGAGTTTTGCCGGCATGGCCAGGGCAACACCAAGGAGTTTGTGTGCCCCTACCATCAATGGTCCTATGACCTGAAGGGCAATCTGCAGGGCGTGCCTTTCAAGCGCGGGGTCAACAAGATTGGTGGCATGCCCAAGGACTTCAAGAATGAAGAGCACGGACTGAAGAAGCTCTTCGTTACCAGCCGGCGCGGTGTGGTTTTTGCCTCCTATTCGGCCGACGTCGAATCCATCGAGGAATACCTGACACCGGAAATGCTGGAAGACTTCGACGTGGTGTTCAATGGCAAGAAGCTGAAGGTGCTCGGCTACTACAAAAACGAGTTGCCCTGCAACTGGAAGATGTACCACGAGAACCTGAAGGACCCGTACCACGCCACCCTGCTCCACTCTTTCCTGGTGGTGTTCGGCCTGCTGGTGGCTGGAAACAAGTCCGCGATGATCGCCGACGGCAAGCACAGTCGTCACGGCGTCATGGCCTCGGCCAAGTCCGAGGACAAATACGCGGTGGTAAGCAGTGAAAACAAGAAGGAAATGCGCTCCTTCCATGAGGACATGCATTTGCGTGATGACCGCTTCCTCGAGTTCGTGAAAGAGTTCGATTCTCCCTGGTCGGTCACCATGCAGACGATTTGGCCCAACCTGGTCGTGCAGCGGGAGATGAACACGCTGGGCGTGCGCCAGATTGTGCCCAATGGCCCCAACAGCATGCTGATGCAGTGGACCATGTTCGGCTACGAGGACGACACCGAGGAGATGACCCAGCACCGGCTGCGCCAGGGCAACCTGATGGGGCCTGCCGGCTTCCTCGGGCTGGAAGACAACGAGGCAATGAAATTCGTGCAGGAAGGCGTGCGCCGCTCCACCAGCGACACCAACGTCATCAAGCTGGATGCGGACCGCATCGGCACCTCGGAGACGCTGATCTCCGAGGCATGCATCCGTGGCATGTACCGCTACTACCGTGAAGTGATGGGGTTCTAAGCCATGAGCGTGCAAGTTTCCAATCTTTTCCGCCCGCGCAACATCGGCCTGCAGCGCTCCATCGCGCTATGCCGCGAGGTCGAGGCGTTTAACGCGGAATATGCCGCGGTGCTCGATGCCGGCATGATCGAACAATGGCCGGACTTCTTCACGGAGGATGCGGTTTACCGCATCACCTCGCGCGAGAATGCCGAACTCAACATGCCGGTGGGCCTGGTCTATGCCCAGGGCCGGAACATGATGATAGACCGGGCCATCGCGATCTCGCGTACCCAGATGTACGCGCCCCGCTATAACCTTCACCTGGTCAGCAACACGCGCGTCACCGGCGAGCTGGAGGATGGCTGCATCGAGGCCCAGGCCAACTTCGTGCTGTTGCAGACGTTGGTCGAAGGTCCGGGCACCATCCATATGGCGGGCACTTTCTATGACCGCTTCGTGCGACTCGGCGACGGCCTGCTGCTCAAGGAGCGGCAAGCCATCTACGACACCACGATCATCGCCAACGACCTCGTCTACCCGTTGTGACGCCCATCGCCAGCAGCCGGGGATCAGATGCCGCGCAGGATGGTGCGGCTGTACTGGTTGTTGGCCTCGACCAGGCGGCGCAGCATGTCCATCAGCATGATCCTCTCGGCTTCACGGAGCGGCTCCAGCAGACGCTCCTGCGCGCGCATCATGTCGCCGTGCAGGGCTATCACGAGCTCATGACCTTCGGCCGTCAACTGAACATGGCGGGTACGGCGGTCGGCCGGATTGGGGTGGCGCTCAAGCAGGCCACGTTCCTCCAGCCGCTTGACCACGTCGGCGGTCGTCGTCCGGTCGAGTCCAACCTCCTGGCCCAGGGCTGTCTGGTCCAGCCCGGGCAACGCCGCCACGGCGCTCAACAAGCCGTATTGCACCGGCGTGACGTTTTCCGATTTGAACTCCTCCAGAAACATGGTGACATGAATCTGGTGGAGTCGCCGGATCAAAAAGCCGGGACGAGCAAACAGCGGCTTCTTGATGGGGTCAATTTTGTCGGCAATTTTTGCTTTCAAAGGTCGTCTTTCAGATTGTTAGCACACTGAGCATTTTAGGCTCAAGCTGAATATTTTTTATGACATTTCACATTGATAAGTAATTTTTCAGTCATTTTTTATCGCAACATAAATATGCATATATCCATCATATTTGTACACCATTTTCAGGAGTTTTCATGAGCAGAATCCGCAAGATCGCCTTCGAAGAGCATTTCATGGCGCCGGGTTTCGAACGGTATTCGAAAGCATTTTTGCAGTTCATCGACCCGGCTGTGGCTGCCGAGCTGGGCCGCCGCCTGGCCGACATCGATGAGTTGCGCCTGGAAGAGATGGACAAGGCCGGCATTTCGCTGACAATTCTCTCCCAGACCGGCCCGGGCGTACAGGGCGAACCCGACACCGCGGCGGCAATCCGCGGCGCTGCTGAAAACAACGACTACCTGGCATCGCGCATCGCCAGGCATCCAGCCCGCTTCGCAGGCTTTGCGGCGTTGCCCATGCAGGATCCGGTGGCCGCCGCCAAGGAGCTGGAGCGCGCGGTGCTTCAACTGGGTTTCAAGGGCGCATTGGTGAACGGCCATACCCAGGGCCGCTACTACGACGATCCTGCTTACGACGTCGTGTGGGAGCGCCTGCAGGCGCTTGACCTGCCGCTTTACCTGCATCCGATTGACTTTCCGCAGGTGCCGCAGACGCTGGCCGGCTTTCCGGTTATCCAGGGCGCCTCATGGGGTTGGGGCGTGGAGACCGGCTCGCACGCGCTGCGGCTGCTGTTCGGCGGCGTCTTCGACCGCTTCCCGCGGCTGAAGCTGGTGCTGGGCCACATGGGCGAAGGCCTGCCGTTTCAGCGCTGGCGCTACGACAGCCGTTTCGCGGCCTATCCGTTTGGCGTGAAGCTGCAGCGCAAGCCCTCGGAGTACATCGGCAGCAACATCCTGATCACCACCTCGGGTGTCTGCTCGGAGGCCGCGCTGGTCGGCGCCATCGCCGAGATGGGCGCTGAAGCCGTGCTGTTCTCGGTGGACTACCCCTACGAGTCCACGGCCATCGCAGCTGACTTCATCGAGAACTCCAGGCTCGACGACGCCACCCGCGCGCTGGTCTGCCACGGCAACGCCGAACGGCTGTTCAAGCTCACCGCCCCGTAAACCGGCCCAACCATTCCAGATCATCCAAAGGAGCACTTCCCATGACCCGCAATTTCCGTATCGGCCAGATAGTGCCGAGTTCGAACACCACGATGGAGACCGAGATCCCCGCCATGCTGCGGCTGCGCGAGCAGATCCGGCCGGAACGCTTTACCTTCCATTCGAGCCGCATGCGCATGAAGACGGTGCAGAAGGACGAACTGGCTGCAATGGACGGCGAATCCGACCGCTGCGCGCTTGAACTGAGCGATGCGCGCGTCGACGTACTGGGATACGCCTGCCTTGTCGCCATCATGGCCATGGGTCATGGCTACCACCGCCGCTCGCAAGAGCGACTGACGGCGCATACGGAGAAGAACGATGGCAAGGCGCCGGTTATCACCAGTGCCGGCGCGCTGATCGACGGCCTGAAAGTCCTCGGGGCGAAGCGTGTCGCCCTGGTGGCGCCCTACATGCTGCCCCTGACCGAACTCGTCGTGGACTACATCCGCAACGAAGGCTTCGAGGTCTCGGACTGGACGGCGCTGCAAATCCCGGACAACCTCGAAGTCGGCCGTCACGACCCTTCGCGCCTGCCGGGCATCGTGCAAAAGCTCAAGACTGATGACGTTGACGTGATCGTGCTGTCCGCTTGCGTGCAGATGCCCTCGCTTGCAGTGATCGCCCAGGTCGAGGCGATGACCGGCAAGCCGGTGATTACCGCGGCCGTCGCCACCACCTACGCCATGCTCAAGGCGCTGAATCTGGAGCCCATCGTGCCGGGCGCCGGAGCCCTGTTGTCGGGTGCTTACTGAATAAAGGCGGCATGCGATGACTGCAACTACAAACTTTCTCTACGGTTCCAATGTGCGCGCCAACGGTATCCGCCAGCACTACCTGCGCTATGGCGGCACCGGCCCCGCTGTCGTGATCGTCCCGGGCATCACCAGCCCGGCGGTCACCTGGGGTTTCGTGGCCGAGCGGTTTGGCCAGCATTTCGACACTTACGTTCTTGACGTGCGCGGCCGCGGCTTGTCCGAGGCCTCACCCGGCCTGGATTACGGCCTTGACGCCTGTGCGGCGGATGTGTCGGCGTTTGCCAAAGCCCTGAACCTTGAAAACTATCACCTCGTCGGCCATTCGATGGGTGCGCGCATCGGCATTCGGGTTGCGCGCCGCGATCCGCAGGGTCTGGCCAGGCTGGTGCTCATCGATCCACCCGTCTCCGGCCCGGGACGGCGTCGCTACCCGTCGCAGCTGTCCTGGTACATCGACTCGATCCGACTGGCCATGCGCGGCATCACTGTTGAGCAGATGCGGGGTTTCTGTCCGACCTGGAGCGAAGACCAATTGCGGCTTCGCGCCGAATGGTTGCACACCTGCGACGAGCGCGCGATCGTGACGACGTTTGACAGTTTTCACCAGGATGATATTCACCTGGATGTTTCGCACATCAAGGTTCCAACGCTTTTGATCGTTGCTGGAAAGGGCGGTGTCATCCAGGAGGAGGACCAGCAGGAGCTCAGGCAATTGTTGCCAGGCCTCCAGACGGCCAGCGTCCCCAATGCCGGCCACATGATTCCCTGGGATGACGAGGAGGGCTTTTACAGGGCGTTTGGCGGTTTCCTGGGCAATGCACTGGCAGCCAAAAAAAGCACCTGATGACCACCTTCCCGACTTTGGCATTTCATTTATAAATAAGGAGCCACCATGCCCGTCAGTGACCACCAGTTGATAGCGGCCTGGAAGCAGGTACTGTCCCTTTCGAAGCTGGAGCGCGGCCAGACCGTGACCATCCTCACCGGTGCTGCCACCCACCCCCAGACCCTGTCCTGCGCCTTGATCGCCAGCCAGGACATGGGCGCGATCGTCAACCGGCTCGACCTGCCGCCCATCAATGGTGAAAAGGCGCACAGCCGCGATAGCCTCGCCTACCTGGGCACCACGCCGCTCACCGGCAACCCTGCAGCCATCGCCGCCCTGAAGGCCAGCGACCTTGTGCTGGATCTGATGACCCTGCTGTTTTCTCCAGAGCAGCACGAGATTCTGTCGACAGGCACCAAGATCCTTCTGGCCGTCGAGCCGCCCGAGGTGTTGGTGCGTATGGTTCCGACCGAGGCCGATCGCACGCGCGTGCTGGCGGCGGCGGCGCGTATTTCCCGGGCCAGGGAAATGCACGTGGTGTCGGCCGCGGGCACGGATCTGCGTTGTCCGCTGGGCGAGTTTCCGGCGATCAGTGAATACGGTTTTGTCGATGAACCCGGCCGCTGGGACCACTGGCCAAGCGGCTTCGCCCTGACCTTTCCGGACGAGGGCGGGGCCAACGGCCGCATTGTCATTGATCGCGGCGACATTTTGTTGCCGCAAAAGCGCTACGCCAGCGAGCGCATAGTGCTGACCGTCGAAAACGGCTACGCCACCAAAATCGAGGGCGGCATTGATGCCGAACTGCTGAACGACTACATGGCGGCATTTGAAGACCCGGAGTCCTTCGCCATCTCGCACATCGGCTGGGGCCTGCAGCCGCGTGCCCGCTGGTCCACGCTTGGCCTTTACGATCGCGAGGCAACCATAGGCATGGACGCCCGCGCATTTGAAGGTAATTTCCTGTTTTCGCTTGGCCCCAACAACGAGGCCGGCGGCAGCCGCACCACCACCTGCCATATCGACATTCCGCTGCGCAAATGCACGGTGCGCCTGGACGGAGAAGATGTTGTGCGCGAAGGAAAAGTAATGGACCAGGAACAGAAAAAAAAGGACTGATCAGATGAGTACAGACATCCACACCTATGCCAGGCAGGGCTTTGGCGCCAGCCTTCCCCTGTTGCCCCCCTATGGCCTGCTAATCGTCGATTTCGTCAACGGTTTCGCCAATCCCGACATTTTCGGAGGCGGCAATATCCCACAGGCCATTGCCAACACCGTGCCGCTGCTGCGGGCTGCGCGCGAGCGGGGCTGGGCGATTGCGCACAGCCGCATCGTCTATGCCGACGATGGCGCCGATCACAACATTTTTTCATTGAAGGTGCCGGCCATGCTGACGCTGAAGGAGCAGGAGTCCTGCAGCGCCATCGTGCCGGAACTCACACCGGCCGCCGGTGAGCTGGTGGTTCGCAAGACCGTGCCTTCAGCTTTCTTCGGCACACCGCTCACGCAATGGCTGACCCAGCGCGGCGTGCAAACCCTGGTGATAGCCGGCGCGGTAACCAGCGGCTGCGTGCGTGCAAGCGTAGTGGACGCCATGTCTTGGGGCTTCCGTCCGGTTGTTCTCAGCGATTGTGTGGGCGATCGGGCGATGGGGCCGCACGACGCCAGCATTTTCGACATGGGGCAAAAGTATGCGGAGGTGATGACACGAGACGCGGCGCTGGAAATGTGCAAGCCGCAGCGACCGAACGCCGCATAAACCCAAGGCCGTCGCTGCCAGGAATCATGGGTGACCGGTAAGGCTGCGGCGCCAAATCCGGCCCGAGCTGTTGAAAGTGTTGGGGCATCACGGCCATAACTTTCGAGTCTGCCGTGGCTTCATGCGCTAAAAGAGCCTGTAATGGCCATTGGGAAAGCGCAGGCAGCTATCAAAACAATAGCAGTCGAGACCAGCCAGCGAGGCTGGCTTTGCTGGCCGATGGGAACGGCCTGCGACGCATACCGCAGACGGCAGTTCCAATTCTTGTTACAAACTCAGATAACCCGCGCTTATCCGCTATCGAGCTGGTATGAGTGTGTAAAAAGTCTGCATATTGCTGCATATCTCCTCTGGAAACAGCTACTTCTGGAACAAATCGTTGGACACGGGGGTCAATAAGAACTACAACTGAACCAGATACAGATGGTTGCATTTGTCAAGGGGGCAATTTGTATTACCTCAGGTTTAAGTGGTTCAGGCCCAAACAGTTTGCTGCGCTGGCCGTTTGCGCCATAGGCGCGGTGTCCGCGTGGGCGCAGGTTCGGCCGGACGCCGGCACATTGCTGGCGCCGCAGTTGCCGTCGCCTTTGCTGCCTCCGCAGAGTGGGCCGCAGCTTTCCCTTCCCGAGCCCAAGCCTGCGGTGGCCGGCACCGCCTCGGTGCGCATAACGCCCAGGGCCTTCAGTTTTGTTGGCAACAGCGTGTTTTCGAGCGAAGAGCTCGCGCCGCTGTTAAACGGGTTGATTGACAAACCCACAGACCTCGCAGGCCTGACAGCGGCGGTCAATACCGTTAGCGCTTACTACCGCTCGCGCGGCTACCTGCTTACCGAGGCCTATTTGCCCGAGCAGGCGCTCCCGGTCACGGGCGGCACCATCACCATCCAGGTGATCGAGGCGCGCATCGGCCGCGTGTTGGTCGAACTGCAAGGAGACCAGCCCGGCATCTCCAAAACCTTTGCGGAAAACCTGGTTGCAAGCCAGCTCCAAAAGGGCGATGCCGTGACCGAGTACGCGCTCGACAAGCCCGTGCTGCTGCTGCGCGATCTGGCGGGCTATGAGGCCAGCGCCATCGTCGAGCCGGGCGACGGCCTGGGCGAAGCCAATGTGCGTGTGGCTGTCAGGGGCAAAGGCCCGCGTGCCGATGGCTCCATCAGCCTGGACAACCACGGCGCGACCGCCGCCGGGGCCGTGCGTGCCGTGGCCAATGCCAACATCAACAATCTGCTGGGGCGTGGCGATGTCCTGTCCTTCAGCGGGCAACTCAGCGACCAGCCAGGCTCCCGTTTGTACCGCGCCGGCTATACCTTGCCGGTGGGCGGCATGGGCACGCGGCTGGGCCTGAATGTTGCGCGCCTCAATTACGCACTGGGCAAACAGTTTGGCGCCCTGGGTGCCACCGGCCAGGCCGATATCTGGGGGCTCAGCCTGTCGCAACCCCTGGTGCGCGGACGCGACACGAACCTGTACGGACAGGTCAGCGCAGAGCAAAAACGGCTGATTGACGAGACCGCGACCCCGGCGCTGAAAAGTGAACGAAAAATTGCGTCATTGCGCGTGGGGCTGGCCGGGAACTTTGTGGACAGCCTGGCCGGCGGGACGGCCTTTAACGCCTATGCGCTCAACAGCACCTTCGGGCGCCTGACCCTGGACGCGGTTGATCTGGCGCTGGACCAAGGCGCGGGAGGGCTGCGCACCGCAGGCGCTTTCAACAAGCTCAATCTCGACTACCAGCGGGCGCAGTTTTTTGGCCGCGCTTCCAGCGTCTACTTCACGGTACAGGCCCAGCTCGCTTCCAAAAACCTGGGCTCGGCCGAAAAAATGGCCCTGGGCGGGCCGAACGGCGTTCGCGGCTACCCGGTTGGCGAGGGCATAGGCGATGCCGGCGCTCTGTTTAGCCTGGAATACCGCTACCAGCTCCCACCGTCGGTGTCTGTGTTGTCGGAGCCCGTGAGCCTGCTGGCCTTTTATGACCGCGGCCACGTGCGTCTTAACCAGAACGGCCCCAGCTTGCCCGGTGCGGCCAACAGCGTCAACCTTGCCTCCGTTGGTGTGGGTGCGCAGTTGGGCCGGGCCGGAAACTTTCTGGTCAAAACCCATCTGGCCTGGCGCACGACCCCTGCGCAGCCGAGCACCGGGGATGCGGATCGCCGGCCCCGCGCCTGGCTGTCGGCGCAAACCTGGTTTTAGGCCGGATAAACAGCCCGGTACCCAAAGCCCATCATGACTGCCCAAGCCATTGGCAAGCATCCTCACCGTCCATGGTCGGTACGCACCGTGGTGGTCAGGCTGTCGCGCAAGCTGACGGCGACTTACCGCATCCGCAGTGAACGTCGCCTGTCACGCCTGCTCATGGCCTTGCTGGCCGTGGTCACGCCGCTCGCCATGGCGGACCTGCCCACCGGCTTGAATGTGGTGGCAGGCCAGGCCACCGTGAGCACGCCCACGGCCAATGACATGCGCATCAACCAGGCGAGCGACAAGGCCGTGTTGAACTGGCAAAGCTTCAACATCGGGGCGGGCCAGTCGGTGCAATTTGCCCAGCCCTCCGCAAGCTCTGTCGCGCTCAACCGCGTCGTCGGCAACGAAGCTTCGTCCATTTATGGCTCCCTCAGCGCCAATGGCCAGGTGTTCCTGCTCAATCCTGCCGGTGTGATGTTCGCGCCCGGGGCGCAGATCAGTGTGGGCGGTCTGGTGGCCTCCAGCCTGTCCATAGGCAACGAGGATTTCCTGGCGGGCCGCTACACCTTCAGCGGTGTGGGGAGCGGGCCTGTCGACAACCAGGGCACGATCAAGGCGGCGCGCGGCGGTTATGTGCTGCTGGCTGCGCCCACGGTAAACAACGCGGGCTCCATCAGCGTGGATGCCGGCTCGATCGGGCTGCTGGCAGGCAATCGCGCATCGATTGACATGTCCGGCGTGGGCCTGGTCCGCTTCTCCGTGGATGCGGCTGCGGCCCAGGCTGCGATTGCCAACAGCGGCAACATCACGGCCGATGGCGGCCAGGTCGCCCTGCTGGCCAGCTCCGTGGGGGACGCCCTGGCAACCGTGATCAACCAGTCGGGCGTGATTCGCGCCAATTCCGCCGTGGAGCGCAACGGGATGATTGTGCTGAGCGGCGGCGCGAGCGGTGTGGTGCGCGTCACGGGTGAGTTGACGGCTGCGGGCGCGGCTGACGGGCAAACCGGCGGGACGGTCAAGGTGCTGGGCGACAAGGTGGGGCTGGCAGAGGCCGCGCGCATCAATGTTTCCGGGGATGCGGGCGGTGGCAGCGTCCTGATTGGCGGTAATTACCGGGGCAAGGGGGCGGAGCAAAATGCGACGGCCACCTTTGTTGGGGACCAGGTCCAGATTGACGCCAGCGCCAGCCGCACCGGGGACGGTGGCAATGTTGTTGTGTGGGCCGATGACACCACCCGGTTTAATGGCCAGATTGCGGCGCGTGCCGGCAGCGGGTCGGGCAATGGCGGCATGGTCGAGGTTTCCGGCAAACGCTACCTCGACTACAACGGTTTTGCCGACCTGACGGCTGCTAGTGGCACGACCGGCACGCTGCTGCTTGACCCGTCAAACATCACGATCTCGACGGCCGTCGATTCCGGTGGGCTGGGTGCGGGTCCGACCTTCGAAAGCGGCACAGGCATGGCCAACCTGAATGTCACCACCCTGCTCGGCCAACTGGCGGGCGCCAATGTGATCGTCAACACGACGCCGGGAACGGGCGGCGTGGGCAACATCACGGTCTCCAACAATGTTGCATATTCCGGCGGCACAGCCCGCTCGTTGACGCTCAACGCTGATGGCAACATCGCCATCAATGCGGCCATCTCTTCATCGGCCGCCTCCTTGTCGGCCAACCTGAATGCGGCCGGCACCACTACTTTCAGCGCCGCCGGGTCGTTGTCCACGTTTGGCGGCGATGTCGCCATCGCAGGGACGACCAAGGCACTTCGCGGCATCACGACGACCGGCGGCACCGGCACCGGCAATCTGACCATCACCGGTGCGGGCGCTGTGTCCCAGACCTCGGGCGCGCTGGTCATCAAGGGTGCAAGCTCCATCGCGGCAGGCGCCGCGAACAATGTCACGCTGGCCTCTGCCACCAATGATTTCCAGGGTGGTGTGTCGGTGGTATCGGGCAACAATGTCTCGCTGCGCGATGCCAATGCGCTGGCTCTGGACACTTCGGCAATCAGCGGTACCCTGACGGTCACAACAGCCGGCGCCCTCACCCAGACCGGCGCGCTGGCCGTGACAGGCGCGA
>JAZKCE010000010.1:0-53835 GCA_040388255.1 Pseudomonadota bacterium
CACGTGCGGTGGTGTGAGAGGGCTGAGGGGGCAACCCCTCACCCTACTCGATCCCCGGCTTGATCGGGTGGCCTTAACAGGCAAAATCTGCCTATGTCCTCCAGCCCATCCATCACCGCCATTCTTAGCGCACTTCCAGAAGAGCAGGACGGCCTGATCGCGCTGCTGCACCAGCCCCGCAGGACCAGCCACGCAGGCCGCGAGTTCTGGCAGGGCGATTTGCATGGCCAGCAGGTGGTGCTGGCGCTGTCCCGCATCGGCAAGGTGGCCGCGGCGACAACCGCCACCGCGCTGATTGAACGTTTTGGCGTGCGCCGCATTGTGTTTACCGGTGTTGCCGGCGGCCTGGGCCCGGGCGTCAAGGTTGGTGATGTGGTGGTGGCCGATGATTTTGTTCAGCACGACATGGATGCCTCGCCGCTGTTTCCGCGCTACGAGGTGCCTCTGTATGGCCAGACCCGCTTCAGGGCCGACGCGGCGCTGACCGCCTTGCTGCTCCAGGCGGCGGGCGATGCCCTCAAACATATCAACGACGGCGACGACCCCTGGGCTTTTCCGGATGCGAAAGTGCACCGTGGGCTGATGGCCAGCGGCGACCGTTTTGTCTCCGGCGCGCAGGAGGCGCGGCAACTGCAGGCCGCCCTGCAGGCCAGCGGCCACCCGGTGCTGGCGGTTGAAATGGAGGGCGCGGCGATTGCGCAGGTCTGCCAGGACTACGGCCTGCCGTTTGCCGCCGTGCGCACCATCTCCGACCGCGCCGATGACCAGGCGCATGTGGATTTTCCGGTGTTTGTGCGGGAGGTGGCCAGCTACTATGCCCGCACCGTGGTTGAAAAGTTTCTTGGATTGCTATCAAAATAATAGCTGTCTGCGCTTGTATCCAGCCGGTCAGCGGCACTTTTTATATAAAAATGGCGCTCCCGGGCCTCTTTTGGCCCGGCCCGCCCTCCCGCAGCACTACTGCAACCAGCCTCGTTTGCGGAAGTAGTACATGGGCACCACAGCGCTGGCAATCATCAGCCCCAGCGCATACGGATAGCCAAAAGCCCATTCCAGTTCGGGGAAATAGCCCTTGAAGTTCATGCCGTAGACGCTGGCAATCAGCGTGGGCGGCAGCAGCGCGACGCTGGCGACCGAGAAGATCTTGATGATCTTGTTCTGGTTGATGTTGATGAAACCGACCGTCGCATCCATCAAAAAGTTGATCTTGTCGAACAGGAAGGCGGTGTGCGAGTCCAGCGAGTCGATGTCACGCAGGATCTGCCGCGCCTCTTCAAACTGCTCTGCGTTGAGCATCTTGCTGCGCATCATGAAACTCACCGCGCGGCGCGTGTCCATCATGTTGCGGCGTATGCGGCCGTTCAAGTCTTCGTGGCGGGCAATCGCGCCCAGCACCTCGCCGGCCAGCGCGTCGGTCACATCGCCGGACAGCACCTGGGCGCTGACTTTTTCGAGTTCGACGTAAATGCCTTCCAGCGTGTCGGCCGAATATTCGGCATCGGCGTCAAACAGCTTGAGCAGCACTTCCTTGGCGTCCTCGATCAGGCCGGGCGCGCGGCGTGCGCGCATGCGCAGCAGCCGGAACACCGGCACGTCTTCATCGTGGATGGAAAACAGCACGCCCTTGCTTTTCAGGTCGTCGTTGACGAGGTTGAGGATAAAGGCAACCCGCACCGTGCGCGGCTCGTTGTCGTCGGCGATCAGGAAGTCGGAGCGGATGTGCAGCTCGCCGTTGTCTTCCTCGTAAAAACGCGCGGACTCCTCGATGTCCTCGTCCATCGCGTCTTCCGGGATCGACAGGCCGTAGTACTGCTTGATCCAGCGTTTTTCTTCAAGGGTGGGGGATTCCAGGTCCACCCAGATGGGCTGGAACTTGGAGAGTTCTTCGAGCGACTCGATTTCTTCCTGAAAGAGCCGCCCGTTGGCGAGCGTGAAAATATTGAGCATGACGGGGTACCTGACGTCCTGGAGGCCGGGCGGCCTGGTTGGTTCACAGGCTGCACGGGGCCTTTTGGGTCTTTGGGCCTTGTGCATGCCTTGTGCATGAGGGGGTGAAGGTGCTATCGCTTTCAACCCCGTGCATGACGTCATGCGCCAGTCTGCGGTGTTGAAAGCTAGCGACTAGGGCTGCTTTCCAAGGATTTCTCCGTAGTGAATCTGCCGCGATTATGGCATCTGGCCACTGATTTATCTAGCGCCGCCAAGCCCGAAAAATGCCAGCAGCTCTTCCTTGCGTGCGTAGGCATCGTGCTCGCCAAGCGCCATCAGGGCCTTGACAAAGCCGGGTTCAAACAGCAGGTAGCTGGCGAGCGCCGCGCCGCCCGGGCTGCCCTTGTCACCCAGCGCGCCCAGCCCGGCCAGGGCGTTGTAGGTGGCGGCGGGCAACTCGCCGGCATGCGCCTGCGCGAGCGCGTCCAGCGACTGCGAGGGCGAAATCGCCAGCACTTCGACCGGACGGTAAGGCATGATGGCGGCGACGTCGCGCGGCATCTGGCGCATGGTTTTGCTCACGCGCTGGGCCTGCTCGACATCGGCTTGCAGGGTGTCCTGGAAAACGCTGGCCAGCGCATGTCCGGCAATGGCGCCCAGGGTGGGCCGGCTTCCGGGGGACACGGCGGATGCTTCCGGCGCGGAGGTGAACCCGGCGCGCTCCGGCTGGCCGACGCCAATCACCAGCACCTTGCTGGCCCCCAGGTGGATGGCCGGCGACAGCGGTGAACTCTGGCGCATGGAGCCATCGCCAAAAAACTCGCGGCGCCCGTCCACCCACAGGGCTGTGGAAGGGAAGATAAAAGGCAGGGCGCTGGAGGCCATCAAATGCTCGATCGTGACCGGCTGGAACTCGGCGCGGCGGCCTGGCCGGCTCCACGATTCCACCGGCCGTCCCCTGGCCAACTGGCAAAAAGTCCAGTGCACGCCGCTGGTATAGCTGGAGGCCGTGACCGCCAGCGCCCTCAGGCTTCCATCCTGTAGCGCCTGGTCGATATTGCCCAGCGAAATGGCCTTGTGCAGGGTGTCCACCAGCGGCGTGTTGTTCAAAAAAGCCTGCTGCAGGCGCACTTGCTGCGACAGGAAAAGCGCCGCGGCGATACGACTGGAGCGTATCCAGGCGGGCACCTTGAGCTGGTAGACCTGCGAGGAGCGCAGGGTGCTCCAGAAGTTGGCCAGGTGCGAAAAGGCATTCAGGCCCTCGCCGACCCGGCTTGCGAGAAAGGTGGCGTTGAGCGCGCCGGCCGATGTGCCCACCAGTATCTTGAAGGGAAAGGGCGGATCGCTGACGCTGCCGGCCAGGCCCAGCATGCTGGCCAGCGCGTGCAAGACGCCGGCCTGGTAGGCGGTGCGTGCGCCGCCGCCCATGAGCACCAGTGCACAGCATTCCTCGTCCGGGCTCGTCAGCGCGGAGATGATGGTCTCAAGAGACATGGCGTGGAAAAGGCTTGGACAAGTTACAAATAATACCCAGAAGAGCGGCTGCAAAAAGTTTCATTTTTTGTGCACCGCACGATTGCATTTGCCCGGCTTAGGGCGCATAGTGATTCCAAGAGTGTTGTGCCCGTCGCCACCCGCCCAAGCCCCGGACAGGTGGTTTTTTCAACCAGTTCCAGCTTTTTGGAAAAGGAGTTTCTTTATGAATTTGACGATCAGCGGTCACCACCTTGAAGTTACCCCCGCACTGCGCGGTTATGTAACAGCCAAGCTAGACCGGATTACCCGGCACTTTGACCAGGTAGTGGACGTAAAAGTCCTGTTGACGGTAGACAACATGAAAGAAAAGGAAAGACGCCAGCGAGCCGAGTGCAATGTGCACGTTAAAGGCCGCGATATATTTGCCGAGTGTTCGCACGCTGATTTGTACGCCGCGGTCGATGAGTTGACCGACAAACTGGACCGCCAGGTCGGGCGTTACAAGACCAAAACCCAGGACCACCACCATCTGGCCGTCAAGCGCCAGGAGCAGGCCCAGGCCTGAGAGTCCAAATCGGGTGCGGCCTGATCCAGGCCATCCCTGACCAGTATGATTGGAAGCCGCCGGAGCCCTGGCGGCTTTTTTTATGGCCATCTTTGGCCTGTTTTGCCTTGAACCCGCCGTAAAGTGCATAATTCGGCGACTAAAAGAGCGTTATGAACCGTCTTTCGCAAATTTTGCCCCCTACCCAAGTTCTGGTCAGCGTTGATGCGACCAGCAAAAAACGTGCTTTTGAAGAGGCCGGCCTGCTGTTTGAAAACCAGCACGGGTTGAACCGCGCGTTGATCACCGACAGCCTGTTTGCCCGTGAACGCCTGGGCTCGACCGGCCTGGGTCACGGCGTGGCCATTCCCCACGGGCGTATCAAGGGCCTGAAGGCGCCCATGGCGGCCGTGTTCCAGCTGCATACCCCGATAGGCTTTGATGCCCCCGACGAGCAGGCCGTGGCCTTGCTGATTTTCCTGCTGGTGCCCGAGGCGGCAACCCAGAAGCACCTTGAAATCCTGTCCGAAATTGCCGAACTGCTCAGCGACAGTGTGCTGCGTGAAAAACTCAAGACCAGCACCGATGCCGCGGCCTTGCACCTGCTGATCGCTTCCTGGCGCTCGACCCAGCAGGTCAGCCCCTGATTGCCGCCGCTTTCATGCTGTTTTTTGCGAGTAAGCTGCAGGCATGAAGCCCACCGCCATCAGCGCCGACGCGCTTTTTGAAGACCATAGAGCCGCGTTGAAATGGGAGTGGGTCGCCGGCCTCGGCGCTTCCGAACGGCGCTTTGACGAAGTCGCGGTGCGCGCGGCGCGCTCCGGCGCCGACCTGGTCGGCTACCTCAATTACATCCATCCTTACCGGGTGCAAATCCTCGGTGAGCGCGAAGTCGCTTACCTGACCACCGTTAGCGCCGAAGACTGCGCCCGCCGCATCTCCCGCATCATCACGCTGGAGCCGCCCGTGCTGGTCGTGGCCGATGGCCAGGCCGCGCCGGACACGCTGCTGTCCATGTGCGAGCGCGCCCAGCTGCCTATGTTCGCCACGCCGGAGTCGGCGGCTTTTGTGATCGACGTGCTGCGGGCCTATTTGTCCAAGCATTTCGCCGACCGCACCTCCATGCACGGCGTGTTCATGGACATCCTGGGCATGGGCGTGATGATCACCGGCGAGTCCGGCCTGGGCAAAAGCGAGCTCGGGCTGGAGCTGATTTCGCGCGGCCACGGCCTGGTGGCCGACGATGCGGTGGACCTGTACCGCATCAACCAGACCACGATTGAAGGGCGCTGCCCGGACCTGCTGCAAAACCTGCTCGAAGTGCGCGGCATAGGCCTGCTGGACATCAAGGCCATCTTTGGCGAGACCGCGGTGCGCCGCAAGATGCGCCTGAAGATGATCGTGCACCTGGTGCGCCGCGAAACCCTGGAGCGTGACTACGAGCGCATCCCCTACGAGCCGCTGACGCAGGACGTGCTGGGCATTCCGGTGCGCAAGGTCATCATCCAGGTGGAGGCCGGCCGCAACATCGCCGTGCTGGTCGAGGCCGCCGTGCGCAACGCCATCCTGCAGTTGCGCGGCATCAATACCTATCAGGAATTTGTCGAGCGGCATCGCCGGGCGATGGAGCAGGATGATTAGCCGAAGGCGTGAATAAATCTACTGCGCGTCCCGATCTCGCACCTGCGGTCCTCACCGTACCGAAGTACGGCTCCGGTCCTCGGCGCGACCTTGGACCGCTCGCTACGATTTCTTCACGCCTTCGCGCTGCAGGCATCCAGATCTGCTATTAAATCAGTAGCTTTTTGCGCTCGCACACAAAGGGCTGCAGGCCTTTTTGACCTGTAACTCAAGCGTGATGATGGCGCACCGGCGTGCCGTTGCGGTTGGGGCAATTGTCCTTGGTGCAGTTCGCGTAAATCGACAGCGAGTGGTCGGCGATCGTGAAACCCTTGTCCTTGGCGACGGCGTGCTGGCGTTTTTCAATTTCGGCGTCGTAAAACTCTTCCACCCTGCCGCAATCCAGGCAGACCAGGTGGTCATGGTGCTGGCCTTCGTTGATCTCGTAGACCGCCTTGCCGGATTCGAAATTGCTGCGGTTGAGCAGGCCGGCCTGCTCGAACTGGGTCAGCACCCGGTAAACCGTGGCCAGGCCGATGTCGGAGCGGTCTTCGAGCAAAACCCGAAAGACGTCTTCGGCCGTCATGTGGCGCTGTTTTCCGGCCTGGAATATTTCAAGGATCTTCAGGCGCGGCAAGGTCGCCTTGAGACCGGTGTTTTTCAATTCGTTGATGTTGCTCATGGATCTTTCCCCGGAGAAAATGCGGCTGCGGCCCTTGTCGGCCTCGGGCGGAGCCCCCGGCTTTACGCGGGGAATTGGGTACCCAGCCGCTACAATGGTCGATCATATCGCTACACCCTATCCCATGTCTGCAAATCATCGTTACAGCATCCGTTCAGCGCTTAAAGTTCCGGCGCTCTGCGCCACGGCATGCCTGGTGCTGGCGGGCTGCAGCAGCCTGAACTCCGCTTCCGTCAATCCGGTGAACTGGATCACGCCCTACAAGGTGGATGTGATCCAGGGCAACTTCATCTCCAGCGAGCAGGTTGATTTCCTCAAGGTGGGCATGACACGCGTCCAGGTGCGGGACGTGCTGGGCACGCCGCTGCTGTCCAGCCTGTTTCATGCGGACCGCTGGGACTATGTGTTCACGTTGAAGCGGCAGGGCGTGGAGCCCCAGGCCTTCAAATACACGGTGTTTTTCAAGGGTGACCAGCTGGAGCGCTTTGAGGGCGACACCATGCCGAGCGAGGCGGAGTTTATCGCCAAGCTGAACTCCGGCCGCAAGCTGGGCAAGGTGCCGGTCCTGGAAGCCACCGAAGAGCAGCTCAAGAGCGCCGAGAAATCATCGGCTTCCAGGGCCGCGACTGCTTCCGCAACGGCCAACGCCGCCGCAAGTGCACCGGCCGCCGCAGCGCCTGCGAGCTATCCGCCTCTCGAAAGCCCGAAGCGGTGAGTATGGGCAGCATGACAAACATGAAACAACACAAAATTGCGGTAGCCGGTGCCAGTGGGCGCATGGGGCAGATGCTGATTGAGGCCATACGGCAAAGTGGCGACTGCGAGCTCAGTGGAGCGCTTGATATGGCCGCCAGCCCGGGCATAGGCACCGACGCTGCTGCGTTCTCGGGCCATGCCAGCGGTGTGCTGATCCATTCCGATATTCGCCAGGGTCTGAAAAGCGCCGGTGTGCTTATTGACTTCACGCGTCCTGAAGGCACGATGGCGCACTTGGCCGTTTGCCGCGAACTGGGCGTCAAGCTGGTCATAGGCACCACCGGTTTCTCCGAGGCGCAGAAAGCTGAAATCGCTGCCGCGGCGAAAGATATTGCCATCGTCTTCGCCCCGAACATGAGTGTGGGTGTCAATGTCACGCTCAAGCTGCTGGAGATGGCTGCGAAGGCCATGTCCACCGGTTACGACATTGAAATCATCGAAGCGCACCATCGCCACAAGGTCGATGCGCCTTCGGGCACCGCGCTGAAAATGGGCGAAGTGATCGCCGATGCGCTGGGGCGTGACCTGAAGGAGTGCGCCGTTTACGCACGCGAAGGCGTGACGGGCGAGCGCGACCCATCGTCCATTGGCTTTGCCGCCATACGTGGTGGTGATATCGTGGGCGACCACACCGTGCTGTTTGCGGGCACTGGCGAACGCATCGAGATCAGCCACAAGTCGTCCAGCCGGGCCAACTATGTCCTGGGCAGCCTGCGGGCAGCGCGTTTCCTGGAAAACCGCACATCGGGCCTGTTCGACATGTTTGATGTCCTCAGTTTAAAGTGACCCGCTGATGAACCTTTTCGGTGTTGTGACCCAGGGCGGCGTGATCAGCCAGGTGGTGGCCGTGTTGCTGCTGGCCATGTCTGTCGCCAGCTGGGTTGTGATCCTGTGGAAGGCCTGGCTGCTGAGGCGCGCCGTTGGCGACGTGGCGCGCAGCATCGCGGTCTTCTGGCAATCGGCATCGGTGGACGACGCCACCGGCAAGGTTGCCGCATTTGACCGCGAGGCACTGGTTTTGCCGCTGATCTCCGCGACAAAAATCGATACGCGCGGAACGCTTGCCACGGCCGGCGACAAATCGCAGCAACTGACGCGCGTGCTGCGCGATGCGCTCCATGCGGTGTTGCACAAGCTGCAGTTTGGCCAGGTCCTGCTCGCCACGGTGGGCTCGACAGCGCCTTTTGTCGGCCTGCTGGGCACCGTCTGGGGCATTTACCACGCGCTGATAGGCATCGCGTCAGCCGGGCAGATCACCATCGACAAGGTGTCGGGGCCGGTCGGGGAGGCGCTCATCATGACCGCAGCCGGGTTGGCGGTGGCGATTCCGGCCGTGCTGGCCTACAACATCTTTGGCCGTTTTATCAGCCGGATTGAGGCGGACCTGGAGGGGTTTGCGCTTGATTTGCGTGAGTTGTTGGCCCCCACGCAGGGCGCTTCGCGGGCCGAGCCGTCTTCCGGCGGGGGCGATTTCCCCAGGGGCAGTCCGTCGGAAAATATGCTGGCAGCCAGCCCACAGCCCGCCAACTAACCATGGCTTTTGGTCGCCTTGAACGCACCCAGGGCTCGCAACCCATGAGCGAGATCAACGTCACGCCGCTGGTTGACGTGATGCTGGTGCTGCTGGTGATCTTTATCCTTACCGCCCCGCTGCTGGCCTCCTCCATCAAGCTCGATTTGCCAAAAACCGATGCCGCCAAACCCATGGACGCGCCGAAATTCGTGACCCTGGTAGTTGACAAGGCCGGGCAGGTGTTCCTCAATGACAAGCCAGTGGCCGTCGAGCAGCTGCGCAGCAGCCTCGCGGAAACCGCCGCGCAAAACCCGGACACCGAAGTCCAGTTGCGCGCCGATGAAACCGTGCCCTACGGCAAGGTGGTTGAAGTGATGGGCGTGGCGCAAAAAGCCGGCCTGAGCCGAATTGGTTTTGTGGCGGACACGCCTTCCGGGCCGCCGTCCCCGGCGCCCGCCAGCAAGCCCTGAGCCGCGGCCTGCCGCCTCCGCTTGCTGCCAGCGCCTAAAATCTCTCCTTTCCGCAGCCAGGGGCTGCCTGACCGCTTTTCGCCTTTCCTTCTCCATGCAAGAAAAATACAACCACCTCGACGTTGAGCGCGATGCGCAAACCCACTGGACTGCCGGCAATGCCTACCGCGTCGAAGACCGGGCCAACCCGAAAAAGCCCAAGGGCAAGTATTACGCCTGCTCCATGCTGCCTTACCCCAGCGGCAAGCTGCACATGGGCCATGTGCGCAACTACACCATCAACGACATGCTGGCGCGCTACCTGCGCATGAAGGGCCACAACGTATTGATGCCCATGGGCTGGGATGCATTCGGCCTGCCTGCGGAAAACGCGGCGATGAAAAATAGTGTGCCGCCAGCGAAGTGGACCTACGACAACATCGCCTACATGAAAAAGCAGATGCAGGCGATGGGGCTGGCCATCGACTGGTCCCGCGAAGTCGCCACCTGCGACCCGAGTTATTACAAGTGGAACCAGTGGCTGTTCCTGAAAATGCTGGACAAGGGCATCGCCTACCGCAAGACCCAGGTCGTCAACTGGGACCCGGTGGACCAGACCGTGCTGGCCAACGAGCAGGTGATAGACGGCAAAGGCTGGCGCACCGGCGCCGTGGTTGAAAAGCGCGAGATTCCCGGTTATTACCTGAAGATCACGGCCTACGCCGAAGAGCTGCTGGGCAGCGTCGCCGGTGGCCTGCCGGGCTGGCCCGAGCGCGTCAAGCTGATGCAGGAAAACTGGATAGGCAAAAGCGAAGGCGTGCGTTTTGCGTTTACGCACGACATCAAAGACAGTTCTGGCTCGCTGATTGGCGATGGCCGCATGTATGTCTTCACCACGCGCGCCGACACCATCATGGGCGTGACTTTTTGCGCGGTGGCGCCTGAGCATCCGCTGGCGCTGCATGCGGCTGCTGCTAACGCAAAAATCGCCGCCTTTATCGAAGAATGCAAGGCTGGCGGCACAACCGAAGCCGAACTCGCCACGCAGGAGAAAAAGGGCGAGCGCACCGGCCTGTTCGTCACGCACCCGCTGACCGGCGACAAGGTTGAAGTCTGGGTCGGCAACTATGTGCTGATGAGTTATGGCGACGGCGCAGTCATGGGTGTGCCGGCGCATGATGAGCGCGATTTCGAGTTCGCCAAAAAATACGGCCTGCCGATCAAACAGGTCACCGACGTCAAGGGTCAAACCTACAGCCTGGAGGCCTGGGCCGACTGGTATGGCGACAAGCAGCAGGGCGTGGCCATCCATTCCGGCAAATACGATGGCCTGACCTACAAGCCTGCTGTCGACGCCGTCGCCGCTGACCTCGCTGCCAAAGGCCTGGGCGCGAAAAAAACCACCTGGCGCCTGCGCGACTGGGGCGTGAGCCGCCAGCGTTATTGGGGCACGCCGATTCCCATCATCCACTGCGAGGAGCACGGCGCCGTGCCGGTGCCGGAAAAAGACCTGCCCGTGGTGCTGCCGCAGGACTGCGTGCCCGACGGCTCGGGCAACCCGCTGCACAAACACATCGGTTTTCACGCCGGGGTGGTCTGCCCGGTCTGCGGCAAGCCTGGCCGCCGCGAGACCGACACCATGGACACTTTTGTCGATTCGTCCTGGTATTTCATGCGCTATTGCGACCCGAAGAACGACGAGAAGATGGTGGCCGAAGGCGCCGACTACTGGATGCCCATGGACCAGTACATAGGCGGCATAGAGCACGCCATCCTGCACCTGCTGTATGCGCGTTTCTGGACCAAGGTGATGCGCGACCTGGACCTTGTCAAGGTCGACGAGCCTTTTACCAAACTGCTGACGCAGGGCATGGTGCTTAACGACATCTACTCGCGCAAGGGTGAAAAGGGCGGCGTTGAATATTTCTGGCCAGCCGAGGTGGAAGACATCCACGACGCTGCCGGCAAGGTGACGGGCGCAAAACTCAAGGAGGCCAAGGGCGAACTGCCCGCGGGCACGCTCATCGCCTACGAAGGCGTGGGCACCATGAGCAAGTCCAAAAACAACGGGGTTGACCCGCAGGACCTGATCGAGAAGTACGGCGCCGATACGGCCCGGCTCTACACCATGTTCACCGCGCCGCCGGAAGCGACGCTGGAGTGGAATGACGCCGGTGTTGAAGGCAGCTACCGCTTTTTACGGCGCGTGTGGAATTTCGGCTTCAAGCTGTCTGCTATGAATTCAGGAGCTGGTGGCGCGCATGTGGCGGCGGCTGAAGGGCTGTTTGATAAAGAAACCAAGGCCCTGAGGCTGGAAATCCACAGCGTGCTCAAGCAGGTGGATTATGACTACCAGCGCATGCAGTACAACACCGTGGTTTCCGGCGGCATGAAGCTGTTGAATGCGCTGGAAGACTTTAAGATAGATACGGCCCCCACGCTTGTCGCTTCGCGTACTGCGCTGCCCCCCGAGGGGGCTGAGCTTGCTCGGGGCGGCCCTTCGCCGCACTCGCCTTCTGCCGGCGCCACCGCCGCACTGCGCGAAGGTTTCGGCATTTTGCTGCGTTGTATCTACCCCGCGACGCCGCACCTTGCGCATGCGCTATGGCAGGACCTGGGTTATGCGGCTGAACACGGCGAGCTGCTTGATGCGCCCTGGCCTGAGGTCGATGCCAGCGCCCTGCAGCAGGACGAGATCGAACTGATGCTGCAGATCAACGGCAAGCTGCGCGGCTCCGTGACGGTCAGCGCCACGGCCGACAAGGCCGCCATTGAAGCCGCGGCCCTGGCCACCGAGGCCTTTATCAAGCAGGCCGCGGGCAACAGCGCGAAAAAAGTCATTGTGGTGCCGGGCCGCCTTGTCAACATCGTTGTCTGATAAACCCACCCCGAGCATCCGTAAAGGAAAACCCATGCAACGACGTCTCTGGCTGACCCTGATGGCAACTGGCGCCGCGCTGAACCTGGCCGCCTGCGGCTTCGAGTTGCGCAAGGCGCCCAATTTTCCTTTCAAGACGCTTTACAGCCCTTTTCCGGAAGGTTCCGCGCTGGGTGTGGAGCTCAGGCGCTCGCTGGAATCGGGCGGCACGGTGCGGGTGATCACCGACTCACGCCAGATCGACCAGGCCGATGTGATCCTGGATATTCTGAGCGAATTACGCCAGAAAATCGTGGTGAGCCGGAATGCGGCGGGCCTAGTGCGTGAATTCCAGTTGCGCATCACCTTCAGGTTCAGGCTGCGCACGCCGAAAGGCAAGGAGCTGATCTCCAATGCGGAAATCGTGCAGCAGCGCGACATCAGTTTCAACGAGTCCGCGGTGCTGGCCAAGGAAAGCGAAGAGGCCTTGCTCTACCGTGAAATGCAAAGCGACATCGTCCAGCAGGTCATGCGCCGCCTGGCCGCGGTGACCGAGCTGTAATTCGCCGCGCCCGACAAGCGCCTGCCCGGGCGGGCCGCATCAACGCCGCATCAGCGTGCTTTTGCCGAACAGGCTTTCAACCAGTTCCAGCGCGACTTCGGCCGTGCCGTTGCGCACATCCAGCGCCGGGTTCAGCTCCATCACGTCGAGCGAGGCCATGCGGCCGGTGTCTGCGATCATTTCCATGCACAGCTGGGCTTCGCGGTAGGTCGGGCCGCCCTTGACGGCGGTGCCCACGCCGGGCGCAATCCCGGCGTCCAGGAAATCGACGTCAAAACTCACATGCAGGTGGGTGTTTTCATCGACGCCGGCCAGCGCCGCTTCCATGGTGCGTTTCATGCCCACTTCATCGATGTAGCGCATGTCGAAGACTTCCAGGCCGGACTGCCTGACAAAACGCTTTTCACCTTCGTCCACGCTGCGGATGCCGATCTGGCGTATGGCTGAGGGTTGTATGGCGGGAACGGTGCCGCCCATGCCGGTCAGCTCGGCCGGGCCATGGCCGCACAGGACGGCTACCGGCATGCCATGGGTGTTGCCGGTGGGGGTCAGGGCGTGGGTATTGAAGTCGGTGTGCGCATCCAGCCACAGCACACGCAGCGTCTGGCCGTTTTGCCGGCAATGCCGCGCCACGGCGCTGATGGAGCCTATCGCCAGGCAGTGGTCGCCGCCCAGCAGCATGGGCATCTCGCCCGCGTTCAGCGCCGCATACACAGCCTCATGCACCGCGCGGTTCCACGCGGCCACTTCGGCCAGGTGACGGTAGCCGTTGACGGGTGGCTGCCAGGGATTGGCCGGGCCGCTGAGGTTGCCCTGGTCGGTCACGCGCAGCCCGTGGCCTTGCAGCGTGGCCTGCAGGCCGGCGACACGCAATGCCTCCGGGCCCATGGAGGCGCCGCGTATGCTCGCGCCTATGTCGGTGGGGGCGCCTATCAGCCGGATCTGGCGTGTCATGTCGCTGCCGGTCCGGCCAGCAGCCCGAACAGGTCTTTGGGATTGTCGAGATGGGGGATCAAGTCAATTTCCTGGGACGGGTGGTGTTGCCGTTGCAGTTTATACAGATAGCGCAGCGCCGAATAGTCTTCCAGCGCAAAGCCGACCGAGTCAAAAATCGTGATCTCGTCGGCCGAGCTGCGGCCGGGCGCGGCGCCACTGAGCACCCGGGCAAATTCAGTCACCGGGAAGGTGGCGGGCATTTGCTGGATTTCGCCCTCGATGCGCGACTGCGGTTCGTACTCGACGATCACACGCGCCTCGGGGCGGCGCAGTATGTCGGGATGCAGCTCGGTTTTGCCCGGGGCGTCGCCGCCCACCGCGTTCAGGTGCATGCCGGGCGCGACCATTTCGGGCGTGAGGATGACGGCCTTGCGTTTGTCGGCCGTCAGGGTGCTTACGATGTCGGCGCCGCGCACCGCCTCGGCTGTCGAATGGCAGGGCCTGATGGTTACATCCGGCCAGTCCAGTGCGCGGAGATTGCGCTCCAGCTTGGCGGTGGCCTGGCTGTCCAGGTCAAACAGCCGGAACTCGCGAATCCCCAGCATGTGGTGGAAAGCCATGGCCTGGAACTCGCTTTGCGCGCCGTTGCCTATCAGCGCCATGCTGCGGCTGTCCGGCCTGGCCAGCCGGCGCGCGACCAGCGCCGACATGGCCGCGGTGCGCAGGGCCGTGGTCACGGTCAGCTCCGACAGCAGCAGCGGGTAGCCGGTTTTTACATCGGCCAGCACGCCGAAAGCGGTGACGGTCAGCAAGCCCCGCGCGGTATTCTGGGGGTGGCCATTGACGTATTTGAACGAGTACAGCCGGCCGTCGCTGACGGGCATCAACTCGATCACGCCCTCAGGCGAAAAGACGGCATGGCGCGCCGACTTGTCAAAGTCATTCCAGCGCCTATAGTCCGCCTCGATTTCCGCCGCCAGGCCGGCCATAAAGGACGCAGGTCCCGGGCGCCCGACGATGCGTTGTATGCCTGCCATGCCAATGTACTCAACCATGGTGTTCTCCCTGTCGCCTTGGCGGGTGTGCAGGGCAGCAAGCCCGCGAACTCCGGCGACAAACCATTGTCGGAAGGCTGCAGGTCAAATAAAAGACAACATACTGATCAATTTGTCGATTAATTTATATAAATCAGCATATTATTTTGGCGTTATGTCAGTATCATGACGCCATGGACGACACAGACCGCCAGCTGATTTCCCTGTTGCGGGACAACGCCCGGGCCTCGGTGGCTTCGCTGGCCAAGGTGTTGCGGGTGTCGCGCGGCACGGTGCAAAACCGGCTGGACAAACTCGAAGCCGACGGCACCATCGTCGGCTACACGGCGCGCCTCAGGCCGCAGGCCGAGGCGCACCACATCCGGGCGCTGATGACCGTGGCGGTCCAAGGCAACCGCATTGACCATGTACTGGCCGCCCTGCGCGGCGACCCGGCCGTGAGCGCCCTGCACACCACCAACGGCCGCTGGGACATCGTGGCCGAGCTGCGCGCCGACAGCCTGGAGGCTTTTGACCGTGTGCTGGGCCGCATTCGCCTGCTCGAAGGCATTGCCAACACCGAGACCAGCCTGCTGCTGTCCACCAGCAAGCTCTAAGCCGTTCGCCGGGCGCTAAACTTCCCCCATGAACCTGGCACCCGCCCAACTTTCCGAGCACCTCAAGCGCGGGCTTAAAAGCCTCTACACCCTGCATGGCGACGAGCCTTTGCTGGTACAGGAGTTTGCCGACGCCCTGCGTGCCGAGGCGCGCCGGCAGGGTTACACAGAACGCACGGTGCACAGCGTGGCCGGCGCGCATTTTGACTGGAGCGAAGTGCTGGCCAGCGGCGGCTCTTTAAGCCTGTTTGCCGACAAGCAGATTGTTGAAATCCGCATTCCCAGCGGCAAGCCCGGCAAGGATGGCTCGGTCGCGCTGCAGCAGATCGCCGAGCGCGCCCAGGGCGATGATTCCACGCTCACGCTGGTGATGCTGCCCAGGCTGGACAGCATGACGGCCAAGGGCGCCTGGTTTGGCGCGCTCGACAGCTTTGGCGTCACCGTCAAGTTCGACCCGATAGACCGCCGCAGTTTGCCGCAGTGGATCTCGCAGCGCTTGCAGATGCAGGGCCAGCGCGTGGCGGCTGGCGAGGAGGGCCAGCGCACCCTGCAGTTTTTCTCCGACCGGGTCGAGGGCAACCTGCTGGCCGCGCACCAGGAAATCCAGAAGCTGGGCCTGCTCTACCCGGCCCAAAGTAGCGCTGGCGACGGCACCCTGAGTTTTGACCAGGTTGAAAACGCTGTGCTGAACGTGGCGCGTTACGACGTCTTCAAGCTTTCGGAAGCCGTGCTTGGCGGCCAGTCCGTGCGCGTGGCGCGCATGCTCGACGGCCTGCAGTCCGAAGGCGAGTCCGAAGTGCTGGTGCACTGGGCTCTGGCCGAAGACATCCGCAGCATGAAACGCGTCAAGGATGCAATTCAGGCAGGCAGGCCCATGCCCATGGCGCTGCGCGAAAACCGCGTCTGGGGCATCAAGGAAAAACTGTTTGAACGCGTGTTGCCCACTATCGGCGACACCACGCTGGCCAACCTGCTGACCGCCGCGCACAAGGTGGACGGCATCGTCAAGGGCCTGAAACAACCCGACTGGCCCGCCAACGGCTGGCAGGCCCTGCACCGTCTGGCCGGCATGGTGTGTGAGCAGTGTGCGGCACGGCCTGTCTCCGCGCGGCCCCGTTAGAGTCACTTCGGCCACGCCCGCAGAGACGGGTGTGGCAGCCTTTTCACCGGGCTGCGGCAAGCGAGGCGAGGCCTTCGCAAGCAGGGGCCGCGGATCTGGCTTCGCCAGTCCGCAGGCGCAGCGGCCCCCTCGGGGGTAGCGCAGTACACGCAGTGACAGGCGTGGGGGCCATATATGGGGGAAAATGGGGCCATGAACGCGCCCGATCTTCAAAATGCATTGACTCAGGACAGCGATGTATCGCGCCTGATGGATTCCCTTGGTTCGCAGGCCAAAAAGGCCTCTTCAGCCATGGCACGGGCACCGGCCGCGACCAAAAACACAGCCCTTTTGAAGCTGTCGGCCCTGCTTAAACAAAATACCGAATCGCTGGCAATCGCCAACCAACGTGACCTTGAGCGCGCCAAAACTGGCGGCCTGGCTGGCCCCTTGCTTGACCGGCTCAAGCTGACTGCAAAGGACATTGCCACCGTCGCCCTGGGCTGTGAACAACTGGCCGCCATGCCCGATGTGATCGGCGAGATCATAGGCATGAAACAGCAGCCCAGCGGCATACGCGTTGGGCAGATGCGCGTGCCGATTGGCGTGTTTGGCATGATTTACGAGAGCCGGCCCAATGTCACGATTGAGGCGGCTTCGCTGGCCATCAAAAGCGGCAATGCCTGTATTTTGCGCGGCGGCTCCGAAGCCATAGAGTCCAACAAGGCCCTGGCCGTGTTGGTCCAGCAGGCCCTTGTCGATGCCGGCCTGCCCGCCGATGCGGTGCAGCTGGTGCCCACCACCGACCGCGAAGCCGTCGGCCAGCTGATCGCCATGCCGCAGTATGTGGATGTCATCATTCCGCGTGGTGGCAAGGGCCTGATTGAGCGCATCAGCCGCGACGCCAAGGTGCCGGTTATCAAGCACCTGGACGGCAACTGCCATGTGTATGTGGACGACCCCTGCGACATCGCCATGGCCGTGACGGTGGCCGATAACGCCAAGACCAATAAATACAGCCCCTGCAATGCCAGCGAAGGTTTGCTGGTCGCCAAAGGCGTGGCGGAGCAGTTTTTACCGAAGATCGCCGCGATTTATGCCGCAAAAGGCGTGGAAATGCGCTGTGATGAGGCCGCAACCCAGATCCTGCGTGCACAGCCAGCTATCAATTCGGTAGCAAATATCGCGCAGGCGACGGAGCAGGACTGGTATGAGGAATATCTCGCGCCCATTATCAGCATCAAGGTGGTGGCGGGTGTTGATGAGGCGATAGCGCACATCAACCAGTACTCCAGCCACCACACTGACGCCATCATCACGCGTGACCACATGCACGCCCAGCGCTTTTTGCGCGAGGTTGATTCCGCCAGTGTCATGGTGAATGCGAGCACCCGCTTCGCCGATGGTTTCGAGTTTGGGCTGGGGGCTGAAATCGGCATCAGCACCGACAAGTTCCACGCCCGCGGCCCGGTCGGCATCGAAGGCCTGACCTCGCTCAAGTACGTGGTGCTGGGCAACGGGGAAGTGCGCAACTAGAGCCTGGCCCGAGCGGGGATGCCATTGGCCGGCCCCCAAGCCACAGCCTGTTGGGCGCGGCGATTTTGCACCTTGCATAGCTCAGTCCCGTCCCAATATCCCTAGAATCCGGTCAGATATAACCGAACTAACTAGAAAAACCTCTCTCCGAAAGTGGCCGCATGGTTCCGCATCTCATCACCGCCCTGAACGGCCCCATCAACGAACTTGAACAACGTGTCCTGGACTCCATGCCGGCGATAGAGCGCTGGTTCCGGCTGGAATGGATGGAGCACACCCCGCCGTTTTACAGCTCGGTCGACGTGCGCAATGCCGGCTTCAAGCTGGCGCCTGTGGACACCAACCTGTTCCCCGGCGGCTGGAACAACCTGACACCGGCGATGCTGCCGCTGGCGGTGCAGGCCGCCATGGCCGCGATCGAGAAAATCTGCCCCGAAGCCCGCAACCTGCTGGTGGTACCGGAAAACCACACACGCAACAGCTTTTACCTGTCGAATCTGGTGCAGCTCAAGCGCATTTTTCACCAGGCCGGCCTGAATGTACGTTTTGGCTCGCTCAGCAGCGAGATCAAGGAACCGACCACGCTGAACCTGCCGACCGGCGAGAGCATCACGATCGAGCCGCTGATACGCAGCGACCGCCGCCTCGGGCTGAAAGACTTCGACCCCTGCACCATACTGCTGAACAACGATTTGTCGGCCGGCATTCCCGGCATCCTGGAAGACCTGAACGAGCAATACCTGTTGCCGCCGCTGCACGCCAGCTGGTCGGTGCGCCGCAAGTCGCGGCACTTCAAGGCCTATGAAGAAGTCTCCAAACGCTTCGGCAAGCTGCTGGGCGTAGACCCCTGGCTGATCAACCCGATGTTTGCGCACTGCGGCGAAGTCAACTTCGCTGAAGGCACAGGCATGGACTGCCTGACCAGCAACGTCGATGCCCTGCTTGGCAAGATCAAGCGCAAGTACAAGGAATACGGCATCAACGAAAAGCCTTTTGTCGTCGTCAAGGCCGACAATGGCACCTATGGCATGGGCATCATGACGGTGCGCGACGTGAAAGACCTGGACGCGCTGAACCGCAAGACCAAAAACAAGATGAGCACCACCAAGGACGGCCAGCCGCTGTCCGAAGTCATCATCCAGGAAGGCGTGCTGACCAACGAGCGCGTCAACGACGCGGTGGCCGAACCCGTGGTCTACATGATGGACCGCTACGTGGTCGGCGGGTTTTACCGCGTGCATGCCGAGCGCGGCGTGGACGAAAACCTCAACGCACCCGGTGCCAGCTTTGTGCCGCTGGCCTTTGCCGACAGCGGTCGCCTGCCGCAGCCCGGTGAAAAACCCGGCTCCAGCAGCCCGAACCGCTTTTACATGTATGGCGTGATAGGCCGGCTGGCCATGCTGGCCGCCAGCTACGAACTTGAAGCCACCGACCCGGACGCCGAGGTTTACGACTGAAAGTCGCTGGAAAGGGCCGGTTGCCAGATTTTTCCAGGCTTTCAAGGCCCCGGCCGCCATGCCACGGGCGCAGCCAGCTACAAAAACAATAGCAAATAGGGCGCGCCGCAGTCCTGGCGGGTTGTTGCCCTGCAACAAAACCACGGTTTACCGGGCCCGGCTGTGCCGGCAAGCTTGCAAGTGCGACGCCCAAGGGGAAAATGGCCTTCCCTCAGCAACTATTCCCGCCGCTGTGCAGCGAAACGCGGGAAGCCTTTGTGTCCACTTCAAAATCATCACTGTCGGCGCTGACCCTGGGCGCCATTGGCATTGTTTACGGTGACATAGGCACCAGCGTCCTTTACGCAGTCAAAACGGTTTTTGCCTCCGGTTATGTGCCGCTGAGCACGGACAACATCTTCGGCATCCTGTCGATCTTTTTCTGGACCCTGACGGTCATCGTCTCCATCAAATACGTGATGCTGGTGCTGCGCGCCGACAACCACGGCGAGGGCGGCACCGCGGCCCTGCTGGCGCTGGCCTCCCATGCCGTGAAAGACAAACCCGTGCTGCGCCGCCGGCTGCTGATGGTCGGCATGTTCGGCGCGGCGCTGTTTTACGGCGATGGCGTGATCACCCCGGCGATTTCGGTGCTCTCCGCCGTGGAAGGCCTGGAGATTGTCTCGCCGGCCCTCACCCACTATGTGATTCCATTGACGCTGGTGATTCTTTTTGCGCTGTTCCTGGTGCAAAAACGCGGCACCGGCGGCATAGGCAAATTTTTCGGCCCCATCACGCTGCTCTGGTTTGTCGCCATCGGTGTGCTGGGCGCGCTGCAAATCGTGGACAACCCCGGCATTTTGAAAGCGCTGAGCCCCTGGTACGCGCTGCGCTTCATGTTTGAAAGCCCGGGCACCACCTTTGTCATCCTGGGTGCCATCGTGCTGTGCGTCACCGGCGCCGAGGCGCTTTACGCCGACATGGGCCACTTCGGCAAACGCCCGATACGGCTGGCCTGGTTCAGTGTGGTCATGCCGGCGCTGACTCTGAACTATTTCGGCCAGGGCGCGCTGCTGCTGGGCAATCCCGCGGCGGTCAAAAACCCGTTTTACCTGATGATGCCCGAGTGGGCGCTGCTGCCCATGGTCGGCCTGGCCACCATGGCGACGGTGATTGCCTCCCAGGCGCTGATCTCGGGAGCCTTCAGCGCCACCAAGCAGATTGTCCAGCTCGGCTACCTGCCGCGCCTGTACATGGTGCACACCAGCATCAAGCAAACCGGCCAGATCTACATCCCCTTTATCAACTGGGCGCTGTTTGTGGCGATTGCCATGGCGGTGGTGTTTTTCAGGTCCTCGGATGCGCTGGCCACGGCCTACGGCATCGCCGTGTGCGGCAACATGCTGATCACCACCATACTGACTTTTTACGTGATCCGTTACGGCTGGAAATACCCGCTGGCGCTGTGCATTGCCGCCACCGGCATCTTTTTTGTGATCGACTTCGCCTTCCTCGCATCCAACGCGCTCAAGTTTGTCGAGGGCGGCTGGTTTCCCATCCTGATCGCGGGCGCCATCTTCACGCTGAT
Organism: Pseudomonadota bacterium; assembly: GCA_040388255.1. Taxonomy (GTDB): domain Bacteria; phylum Pseudomonadota; class Gammaproteobacteria; order Burkholderiales; family Burkholderiaceae_C; genus Polaromonas. The sequence continues at coordinate 20,635 of JAZKCE010000010.1, forward strand.
GCTGACCTGGAAGCAGGGCCGCATCATACTCAACGAGAAACTGCGCGCGGACTCCATAGACCTGAAGAGTTTCCTGGAGGCCGTTTTTGTCAGCCCGCCGGCGCGGGTTGAAGGCACCGCGGTGTTCCTGACCAGCGAGCCGGGAACCGTGCCGAATGCGCTGCTGCACAACCTCAAACACAACAAGGTGCTGCATGAGTACAACCTGTTTGTGACCGTGCACAGTCACGAAGTGCCCTGGATAGGGCTGGACAAGCGGCTGCAGATCGAGTCGCTGGGCCGGCACTGCTGGCAGGTGGTGATTCACTACGGTTTTAAAAATGACCCGGATGTGCCGCAGGCCCTGCTGCAAATGCGCGGGCGCGGTTGCGAAACCGAGCCCATGAGCACCAGCTATTTCCTGTCGCGCGATACGGTGGTGCCGACGATAGGCGATGGCATGGCGCCATGGCGGGAAAAACTGTTTGCGCAGATGCACAGGAACGCGGGGTCGGCGGCGGATTTCCTGAATTTGCCGAATAACGCCGTGGTGGAACTGGGCAGCAAGGTCGAAATCTGAGGCCTTGTCCAGAGCCGGGGATGTTACAAGTTGTTGCGGTGCAACAAAATCCGGATTTGTTGGGTTTAGAGGCGTGGACCGGCTTGCAAGCCGGGTGCCCGGGCGCAAAATAGCGTTCCCAAAGGTAACCATTCCCGCCGCTGTAGAACCTGCTGACCTGTGCCGCCCAAGGCCATGCCAGTTCCGGTTTGCGGCCAAAGACGGGAAGTTTTTGTGTCAAGTAACAAATCATCTCTCGCTGCGCTCACCCTGGGCGCCGTTGGTGTCGTCTATGGCGACATCGGAACCAGCGTCCTGTATGCCGTCAAGGAGGTCTTTGGCTCCGGGCATGTTCCCTTCACGACCGACAACGTCTACGGCATCCTGTCCATCTTTTTCTGGACCCTGACCGTCATCGTCTCCATCAAGTACGTGGCGCTGGTGCTGCGCGCCGACAACAACGGCGAGGGCGGCCTGATCGCCATGCTGGCCCTGGCGTCCACCGCGGTCAAGGACAAACCCAGGCTGCGCCGCGTGCTGCTGGTGGTGGGCATTTTTGGCACCTCGCTGTTTTATGGCGACGGCGTGATCACGCCGGCGATTTCGGTGCTGTCGGCGGTCGAAGGCCTGGAGGTTGTGTCGCCGGCCTTTACCAAGGGCGTGATCCCTATCACGCTGGTGATTTTGTTTTGCCTGTTTGCGCTGCAAAAGCACGGCACTGCCGGCATAGGCAAGTTTTTCGGGCCCATCACCCTGGTCTGGTTTGCCGTGATTGCGCTGCTTGGTGTGTCACAAATCATCACCCACCCGGTCATCCTCAAGGCGCTCAGCCCGCATTACGCGCTGATGTTCATGTGGGCCAATCCCGGCACCACCTTCATCATCCTGGGCGCCGTGGTGCTCTGCGTGACCGGCGCCGAGGCGCTGTACGCCGACCTCGGCCATTTCGGCAAGCGGCCGATACGCCTGGCCTGGTTTTCCATCGTCATGCCCTGCCTGGTGCTCAATTATTTTGGCCAGGGCGCGCTGCTGCTGAGCAACCCGGCCGCTGTCAAGAATCCGTTTTACATGATGGCGCCGGAGTGGGCGCTGTTGCCGCTGGTGTGCCTGGCCACCATGGCCACGGTGATTGCCTCGCAGGCCCTGATCACCGGCGCTTTCAGCGTGACCAAACAGGCGATACAGATGGGCTACCTGCCGCGCCTGAACATCCAGCACACCAGTGTGCGCGACACCGGGCAGATCTACATGCCGTTTGTCAACTGGAGCCTGTTTGTCACCATCGTGCTGGCGGTGGTGATGTTCCGCTCCTCAAGCAACCTGGCCGCGGCCTACGGCATCGCGGTGTGCACCGACATGCTGATCACCACGATTTTGACTTTCTTTGTGATCCGCTACGGCTGGAAATACCCGCTCAGCCTGTGCATTGCCGCAACCGGCGTTTTCTTCGTCGTGGACTTTGCCTTTTTTGCCTCCAACCTGATGAAGCTGTTTGCCGGCGGCTGGTTCCCGCTGCTGATAGGCGGCGCGGTGTTCACGCTCATGATCACCTGGAAAGAAGGCCGGCACATCCTCACCGAAAAGCTGCGCGCCGATGCCATAGACCTGAGCGGCTTCCTGGACGCGGTGTTTGTCAGCCCGCCGGCGCGGGTGGCCGGCACGGCCGTGTTCATGACCACCGAGCCGGGCACCGTGCCCAACGCGCTGTTGCACAACCTCAAACACAACAAGGTGCTGCATGAACAAAACCTGTTTGTCACGGTGCGCAACCACGAGGTGCCGTGGATAGGCATGAACAAGCGCCTGGTGGTGGAGTCGCTGGGCCATGACTGCTGGCAGGTCAATGTGCACTATGGCTTCAAGAACGACCTGGACCTGCCCAAGGCCCTGCAGCAGATGAAGGGCCGGGGCTGTGATCTGGAGGCCATGAACACCAGCTACTTCCTGTCGCGCGACACCGTCGTCCCGACGATTGGCAGCGGCATGGCGCGCTGGCGCGAGAAGCTGTTTGCGCAAATGCACCACAACGCGAGCGGCGCGGCGGACTTCCTGAACCTGCCGAACAACGCGGTGGTGGAACTGGGCAGCAAGATAGAGATTTGAGCGGCCCCGGCCGCCTCCATGGGCAGGCGGCGCGGCATGGTTGCTATAAACTGGATAGCTGGATGCGCCCGCTACGCCTTGGTTGGTGGCCAATTTACTTCAAATTTGCCTTTGCCCTTCGGCCTGCTGCTGCGCGGCCCGCACCAGGCCGGCATCGTCCGGCAGCCAGCTGGCGGATGTCACCAGCAGGTGGATGAAATGCAGCTTGGCGACCACTTCGCGCGGCAATACAAAAGGGTAAAAATCCGGCTGCCCCATGCTGCGCGACATTTCATTGAGCATGGTGGTCAGCCGCGTCCAGTCGTTCAGGAAGTCCAGGAAATGCCGTGCCTCGGGATGGCCGGGCTGGTACAGCGCGTCCAGCGTGAAGGGCGTGAATTCAAGCTGCGCGCTCTCGGTGGGCAGGCCAAAGCTCAGGGCCGTGTCTATGGTGTCGCGCATGTGCAGGTAGTGCGCCCAGCATTCTGCCCAGTCTTCCCAGGGGTGGGTGCTGGCATAGGCGCTCACATAATGCAGCCACCACTGGTCAGGCGGACCCTGCTCGTAATTCAGGCGCAGGCTGGCCAGGTAGTCCTGGGTCTCGTCGCCAAAAAGCTGGTGAAAGCCCTCCATCCACGGCGTGCCGCAGACCAGCCGGTCCCAGTAATAATGCCCGACCTCGTGGCGGAAGTGGCCGAGCAGGGTGCGGTAGGGCTCGTGCATGGTTTCGCGCACCGCTTCGCGCACCGCGTCATCGGCTTCCTGCAGATTGAGCGTGATCAGTCCGGTGTCGTGACCGGTCATGACGTGCGGACCGCTGTCGGGCGAGCGCAGAAAGTCGAACATCATGCCGCGCGCGGTGTCTTCGCTCATGCGCGATGCGACCGGCAGGCCCAGCGCCAGCAGGGCCGACACCAGCCGGCGCTTGGCCAGTTCAACCCGGCCCCATAAAACCCCGTTGTCAGGGTGCTCAGGGTCGTTGAGGTCGGGGATGGTGCGGTTCAGCCTGCAGGCGCGGCACAACAAGGCGGCGGCCTCGCTGGCCCCGCCAGGCGACCCATGCAAGGGGACCAGCCAGTTGCATGCGGCCGGGGTCTGCAGGTTGGCGCAGCGGGTGTAGGCCAGTGCCGGGGGAGGCAGGACCGCATCGCCGGCCTGGCTTGAAAGCGCTGCCGGCCCTGATTGCCAGATGACCCAGCTATCCGGCGTGGCGCCTGGCATCAGCGGCAGCAGGCGCGCCTGTTCCGGGTCATAACCCAGCGGCGTGCCGCAGGCCAGGCATTCGCTGTTGCGGAAAAAAACCGGGCAGCCGCACTGGCAGCGGTAGGCGCGGCCCGCGAGTGTGGGCAGGTGAGGTTGGGCGTTGGGGCCTGGGGTCATCAAGGGCAAGGCGGGTTTTCCGGGTTGGCGCGTATCCATGCGGACATTTCAGTGTGCCACGTCTGGTTTGCGCCGCCGTGCCGGTTTGCCGCCTCAGGCTGTCGGAAAGGGCCGACGCCGGGCTTTTCCCGGAGGCGTTTTTTTAGCCCTTGCCGCCATGGGCGGGCCGGGAGCTTTTATCATGCGTGTAGCAGCACCGCCAGGCACATCGCCACCGGTGTCCTCACTCCAACAACATCCCCAAAGGAAAACCATGCCCACCTACCATGTCGAAATGCTGGAAGGCCGTACCGTCGAGCAAAAAAAGAAGCTGGCCGAAGCCATCACCCGTGTCAGTGTTGAAATCCTGGGCGGCGCGCCCGATGCCGTGGACATCATCATCAGCGACATCAAGCGCGAGAACTGGGCCACCGGCGGCAAGCTGTGGTCCGAGCCGCGCACCTGAGCTGATACGCCAGGGCAACAGGACAGACAGATACAACAACACAAAGCCACCCCTTGAGCCGCCCCTCCACACTACCCGAACTGCGCGCGCGTTACGGCGAGCGTTACCGCTGGCTGCTGCTGCTGTCGGTGATGATAGGCACGATGGCGTCCATCATGTCGTCCACCATCGTGAACGTGGCGATTCCCGACATGAGCCACCATTTTTTGCTGGGCCAGGGGCGCGCGCAGTGGGTCAGTTCCGGGTTTATGGTGGCCTCGACAGTGGCCATGCTGACCACGCCCTGGCTGCTGGCACGCTACGGCTACCGCCGCACCTATGTCGGCACCATGCTGCTGTTGCTGGCCGGCGGCATGCTCGGCGGCCTGGCGAATAACTTCAGCCTGGTGCTGTTCGCGCGCGTGGCGGAAGGCCTGGCGGCGGGCGTGGTGCAGCCGATTCCGGCCATCATCATCATGCGGGCTTTTGCGCCGCATGAGCAGGGCCGGGCCAGCGGGCTGTTCGGCATGGGCGTGGTGCTGGCGCCCGCCGTGGGCCCCAGTGTTGGCGGTGTTTTGGTGGACCTGTTTGGCTGGCGCTCCATCTTTTTCCTGGTGGTTCCCTTGTGCCTGCTGTCGCTGTGGATGGCCTACCGTTACGTGCCCGATTCCGGCCCCGGCGGCGTGGCGGCCGACAACAACGGCGCAATGATTGACTGGCGCGGCCTGCTGCTGGCCGGCGCGGGCACCCTGTGCCTGCTCAATGGCATGGTGGCCTTGCACGGCAACAGCCCGGTGCAGGCCCTGGTCCTGCTGGGCGCTGCGGCGGCGGCGTTGATGGCATTTCTCTGGTGGCAGCGCCGCATGGCGGATACCGGCCGCGCGCCCTTGATGAACCTGGCGCTGTTTCGCAACCGGCAGTTCGCCATGGGCACGGTGGTCGCCTTTATTTACGGCACCGCGCTGTTTGGTTCGACCTACCTGCTGCCGGTCTACATGCAACTGGGCCTGAACCTCTCTGCATCGCATGTGGGCACCATTTTGCTGCCCTCCGGGCTGGTGCTTGCTGCCACCATCGCCGGCGTGGGACGGCTGGCCGACAGGCAGCCGACCTGGCTGCTGGTCTGCACAGGGCTGGGCCTGCTGGCGGCCTCGTTTGGCCTGATGCTGACGGTGACGCTGACGTCCACCTTGTGGCTGCTGGTCGCGTGGGCCATCATGGGGCGTATCGGCCTGGGCTTCATCCTGCCTTCACTCAACCTGGGCTCATTGCGGCCGCTGCCCAAGGAACTGATGCCGCAAGGCGTCAGCGCCATCAGTTTCATACGCATGCTGGGCGGCGCCATAGGCGTGAGCCTGTGCGGTATCGTGCTGGAGTGGCGCCTGGCCGCGCACGGCGATTCCCTGGCCAATGCCGGCAGCAGCCTGGCGCGGCTGAGCGCTTTCAACGAATCCTTCCTGATGCTGGCGGTCCTGTGCCTGGTGGCCATGATGGCGGCTTCCCAGCTGCGCGAGCCGGCGCCCGCCGCTTCGGCTGAATCTTCAGGGGTGAAATAAGCATGTGCCAACTGCTCGGCATGAACTGCAATGCACCGACGGATGTGACCTTCAGCTTCCGCGGTTTTGCGCACAGGGGCGGCCACACCGACCACCACGCCGACGGCTGGGGAATTGCGTTTTTTGAGGGTGAAGCCGGCGCCGGCTGCGACAAGGGCCTGCGCCATTTTGTGGACCACCAGCCGGCTGCCAGCTCGCCGGTGGCGGCGCTGATCAGCCATTACCCCATCAAAAGCCGCAACGTCATTTCGCATATTCGCAAGGCCACGCAGGGCCGTGTGGCGCTGGAAAACTGCCACCCCTTTGTGCGTGAACTGTGGGGCCGCTACTGGGTTTTTGCGCACAACGGCGACCTGAAGGACTTTGCGCCGCGCCTGCATGGCAGCTTCCGGCCCGTGGGCAGCACCGACAGTGAGCGGGCTTTTTGCTGGATCATGCAGGAGCTGGCCAAGTCGCATGCGGGTGTGCCCAGCATTGAAGAACTGAGCATCACGCTGCGCGAGCTGGCCGGGAAAATAGCCAGCCACGGCACTTTTAATTTCCTCTTGAGCAACGGGCAGGCCTTGTGGGCGCACGCCTCGACCAGCCTGTACTACGTTGAACGCAAACACCCGTTTGCCCATGCCACCTTGAGCGATGAAGACGTGAGCGTCAATTTTGCGGAACACACAGACCCGGCGGACCGGGTGGCCGTGGTGGTGACCGCGCCGCTCACCACCAATGAAAACTGGACGGCTTTTGCGCCCGGCGAGCTCAAGGTGTTTGCGGACGGGGCCTTGCTAAGTGCCTAGTTTTTGAGCGCAGCTTCCAGCGCATCGATAAACATCGCGGCCACGTCACAACCGGTCTGGTCAAAAATTTCCTGGAAACAGGTTGGGCTGGTGACATTGATCTCCGTCACCGAGTCGCCAATCACGTCCACACCGGCCAGCAACAGGCCGCGCGCCGCCAGCACCGGCCCCAGCGTTTCGCCTATTTCCCGGTCGCGCGGCGACAGCGGCTGCGCCACGCCCTTGCCGCCGGCCGCCAGGTTGCCGCGCACCTCGCCGCCCTGGGGAATGCGCGCCAGGCAATAGGGAACGGGCTTGCCGCCTATCACCAGCACGCGTTTGTCGCCCTGGGCAATGGCGGGCAAAAACTTTTGCACCATCACGCTCTGGCTGCCGTTCTTGTTCAGCGTCTCAATGATGCTGCCCAGGTTCATGCCGTCCTGCGTGACACGGAATATGCCCATGCCGCCCATGCCGTCCAGCGGCTTGAGGATGATGTCCTTGTGCTCGGCGTGAAAGCGTTTGATGTCCGCGGCGCGGCGCGTGACCAGTGTCGGCCCGCTGAATTGCGAGAACTCCAGCAGCGCGAGTTTTTCGGGGTGGTCGCGCAACGCGCGTGGCTTGTTGAAAACTTTGGCGCCCTCGCGTTCGGCCTGCTCCAGCAAATGGGTGCTGTAGAAAAATTCGCTGTCAAAGGGCGGGTCCTTGCGCATCAGCACGGCGTCAAAACCGGCCAGCACCTCAAGCCCGTCGGGGCGCTTGCTGTCGGATACAAACCAGCTGTCCTGGTCACCCGTGAGCGTGATGTGCCGTACATGGGCGCTGACCTTGCCGCCGGTCTGCCAGCTGATGTCCTGGGTTTCGCAGGCGCTGATGCGGTAGCCGCGCCTTTGCGCCTCGCGCATCATGACAAAGGTGGTGTCCTTGTAGATCTTGAAGGATTCGAGCGGGTCGGCGACAAAAAGGATATTCATGGATTTCAGTGCTTCCGTGTTTCAGTGCTTGGGGGCCGGGCTGGCGGCGGGCTTTGCGTATTGTTGTACAAACAGCGCCGGCGCGCCTGCGACCAGTCCCCAAAAGGCCGGGCCGGCACCGGCTATTACAAGGCCAGGCAGGGCCATGCCGCCTTTTTATGTTTCATCGAGGTCCTTCATGGTCCACAGCACGCGGGCGAATTCCGGTTTTAGCCGCGCCCTGGCTTCGCTGTCCAGCCCGGCCAGGCTGGCCTGCAGCTTGATGCGGCGGGGCGAGATGGGCGCGCCGCGCGAGGCAAAAACAATGCAATTGCTTTTCTCCGGCGCGGGCACCTCAACCGCATTGCCGCCAAAGCTGCGCCGTATGCGTTCAGCCCAGACAGGGTAGTCGCTGTTGTCGTGGTGCAGGTTGACGGCCAGCACGCCGCCAGGGTTGAGCGCGGCAAAGCAGTTGTCATAAAACTGCTGTGAGCACAGGGCCGCAGGCTGGCCGTGCTGGTCAAAACCGTCGACCAGCAGGACATCAAAGCTGCCAGCCGGCGAGGCCATGAATGCCGCGCCATCGCCTTCCACAACCTGGAAACGGGCATCATCATCGGGCACGCAGAAGTCACGGCGCAGGGCGATCACATGCGGATTGTTTTCAAGCACCATCATGCGGCATCCGGGCAACTGGCGGTAACAGAACTTGGCCAGCGAGCCGCCGCCCAGGCCCACCATGGCGATGCTGGCGGGCGCCGGCTGCAGCAGCAGGAAGCCCATCATGGTCAGGGTGTAGTCCACTTCCAGCTGCCAGGGCTTGCGTTTGTCCATGCGGCTTTGCAGCTCGCCCTTTGTGAAGTGCAGCGACCTGGCCTGTCCGTCGTCGTGCACAAAGGGTTTGACGAAGTTCTTCTCCCGTGCGCGTTCCGGCGTGGCGCTCATGCCGGGTGGCAGGCCGGGAAGTGTTGGCCATGGGGTCAGGGGTGTCATTGGCTTATCTGCGGCCTGGTGCTGGGTGCGTGCATGTTGACGCTAAGATGGGCGGGGATTTTATGAGTTTAAGGTGTTTTTCGTATATGCCACGGGCATAGCCAGCTATGATTTTGATAGCTTTTGCCGGGTGGCACAGGCACCTGCCCATTTTCGGAGTGATGCAAGGACATGGCCAGCCGGCAGCGTGGACACCATTACAGCGTTTATGTGATCGAGCTGGCGCCCGGGGTATGGGACATCGCGCGCTTTCGCCGCGCCAATCCTGATTACATCCTTGGCAAGCCCTTTGTCTATGTCGGCATGACGGGGCTGGACGTGGACCAGCGTTTTGACAAACACAAGGCGGGCATCCAGTCCAACCGCTATGTGCGCGACTTCGGCCTGCGCCTGCTGCCCAAACTCTACGAGATGTACAACCCCATGCCTTACGAAGGCGCGCGCGACATGGAGGTCGAACTGGGCATAGGCCTGCGCGAGGCCGGTTATGGCGTCTGGCAGGCTTGAATCGCAAACCGGGGCTGGCCTTATTCGACCGCGTCCATGGTCATGCCATTGCGCTCACAAAAACCCGTGAGGATCTCCACGATCCTGGCATCCGGCAGTGTCGTCACAAACGCCACAATCCGGTTGTCGCTGCCCTTGTGGCTGTCGCTGACGGTCACGGTGGCTGTGCTGTCCCCGCTGGCCAGCAAGGCCTGTAGCGCCGGCCCCAGTGTGCGCATGACCTCGTCGCGCTGCGCCGGGGGCGTTGTGGATTGCGCCGCGTAATAAAGCTCAAATGCAAAGTTTGTCTTGATGTCCATAGGGAGGCAGTTTGCACCAGGTCGCCTGAGCATGGTGTCAGACAATGCCGTGCTACACGGTCTCGGGCTCGTCCTGGGGCGCTGCGCAGGGCAAAAAGGCGTTGACGCCCTGGCGCACGGGCTGCGCCTGCGTGGCGGCCTCGGAGGCCACGGCATCGAGCGCCTGCGCCACCACGGCCTGGGTGTCGACCGGCCGCAGCCAGCGCTGCATGATGAGTTTTTCACAGCTGCGCCTGGTCATGGAGTGGGGCTGGCCGCCATGGCTTAAAAACATGAACAGCGTGGCCTTGCTGCTGGCCCAGACCAACTGGGCGCGCAACCAGCGGCGTTTTGAATACAGGTCCACCCAGCTGCCGGTTCGCAGGCCCAGCAAGATCGCCTCGGCTTGCGCGGCGCTGTGTGCCGGCGGGCTGGCGTTTGCTTCTGCCTCTGCCTCTGCCTCTGCCTCTGCAGTTTGCGCTGTATCCGGTGTATCCGGGCTTTTTGCGCTGACGGCCGCCACCGCCGCTGACGGGCGTTCTGCTGTTGGCCTGTCTGGCCGTGGAATGGCGGGCGGAGTTTCCGGCCATTCGTCCATTGCCACAAGCTCTCCCGGCGCCGTCGGCTGGGTGTCTTCAAAACCCGCGGCATCCAGTTCCTCGCGGCCCAGCCAGGGTTGCTCCGCGGCCCTGGCGCGCCGCTGCTCGGGCGTGGCCATGGGCTCCTCAGCCTCCAGCGGGGCAACGCCGGACTCGTCGGCATCGCGTCTGCTTTTAAGCCGCCGCAGCTTGAGCACCGGCTGGTGCAGCTTCATCAGCGACTCGAAGAACTTCCCGTTTTCCCTGGTGCTCTGACCCAGCATGTCCAGGCCGCCGTGGAGTTTGTCCAGCAGGCCGGGAATCATCTCTATCAGTTTGGCCGGCCGCTTCAGCGTGACGTTGCGCTTGACGCTCCAGAGCAGGTCCGGCACGACCGAGCCAAAACCTTCCGGGTCCACCTGCTTGCGCTGGTCCACCAGTCTGGCGTGGGCCATGACCAGCGACCAAGGGCCAAACAAAAAGTCCAGCACCACACCCGGCACATTGTCCAGGTCCGAACGCGCGCTCAGCTCCGTGGCAATCTGGTCCGCGCGCTGCTGGCGCTCTTCGGCAAAGTGCAGGGCCCGCAAGACCTTGTGCCGGCTTTCAAACTCAAGCTGGTCCTGTTGGTCCCAGGCTTGCTCCAGCGCGGCCAGGGCCATGCCAAAGGGTTTGGCATCCTCAATCGCCAGCGCATTGAGTTCATTAAAACGGCCGCTCACCGCCTGGGAAAAAACGGCAAATTCCGGGCTGTATTCGTCGTTGTATTTAAAGCTGCGCTGCGCGACGCGCTCCATCAGCCGCCTGCCGGAATGCCCTTCATCGCTGAAAAACCGCGGGTCCACCATGGCCAGGCGCAGCAGCGAAGGCTCCAGCGCCACAATCGCTTCGCGCACCGGCGCCAGCAGGCGCGAATCCTGTGCGACCTGGTTGACCAGCTGGCGCACCACTTCCAGGCCCAGCACCTGGCCTACCCTGGTCGCCTCTTTTTTGAGCTGCGTACGCACCATGGCCCGCTCGCGTGAGCGTCCGTAGGTGCCCCAGACCCTGGCGCTGAGCGGGCTGGATACATCGACAAAGCGTCGCGGCCGGTCTACCGCGGGCACGGCCTCGTCCCCGGCAGCCGGGCCGGACAGGGGCGCGGCGGCGGAATCCGGTGCAGCCTTCAGCGCGCTCAGCTCTTCTTCGATGGTGGCGTACTACGAAGGCGCGAGGCCGTGGTGCGCATGGCTGCCGCCATGGAACAGGAAATCCTGGAACAGCTCGTCCCTGATCCCGTCCTTCGATAAATCAGCATATTGCGATGGTGGCCTGTCTGGCTCCGCGCCTGGATCAGCGCTACCCGTTGACGCGCCGCTCCGCGCTATACCCGCGACGCTGGCCGGTGTCTGCAGCACGCGGTAATGGGCTGCCCGCACATTTGCCAGTTCCAGCAGCTGGATGACTTTTTCGTAAATGCTTTTGAGTTCCCGGCCCATGGGATCGGCCAGGTGTTTGACCCAGATGGAAACCAGCGCCGGATCGGCCACGGCGCCGGCCAGCAGGTTTTGCAGTACCTGCGTAAAAACCTCCGGCCGCAGCGGATTGCGTTCCGGCCTGACGCTGGCCAGCCCTTGCGCCGAACTGATCAGGGCGTCCAGCTCGGCCAGCGTTTGCTCGACACGCGGAAGGATGTGCTGCAGCAGCCGCGACGATTCGATGGCCTGTGTGACATCGGCATCGTCAACCAGCGAAAACGCATCCAGCCCCAGGCTGCCCGTGCGGTGTAGCGCTGGTTCCGTGGCCGTGACCGATGCAGCGGCAACCCCCTGGTTGAATGCCGCAAGCAAGTCCGCCGGGTAACGCGCGCCCCAGGCAGCCTGCTTGTCCAGCAGTCCACGCCAGGCGCCGGCCAGCTCGTCCCGCTCGGCCACTTTCATGCTTTGCATCTCGGCAGCCTGCAAGGCCGCGACTGCGGTTTCAATGCAATGCGCCAGCGCGGGCTTGGCCGCCCTGGCCGCCTCCTGAAGGCAGGATTGAAGAAGCTCAGATTGCAAAGCCATCGGGAGCCGGGTTTCCTGAAAATGTTTGGGGAGGCTCCGCCCATCAGCGCGGCTGCGGCCATGCCCGGTGGAGTAGCGCCCTAGGGTAAAGGTCAATTGCGATTGAGTTAGGATGTTTTCAAAGTGTTTCAATTGGTTTCGCATGCACACATATGGTTTTTGCGCCGTGCTTGCCGGGCCTTTCTGTAAGATAGCGGCCGGTTTGGCGTAAGGCTGTCTTGCAAGAAGCCGTCCGGTGTTGTGCGTGCGGCAGCGTTTGTCGTGAGGTTTTCCAGTTTGTTTCCTGTGCACTTTTTTTGGCGTCTTCGATTTGCCCTGTTGCTGGCAGGCTCGGCCATGGTGTGCGCCAGCGCCTGGTCGCAGACCGTGCTGGACAGTGTTGGCTTGCTGGGCATGCGCCGTGAGCAGCTTGAGCCTGCGCTGTCCGGTGCCCAGCCGGTCCGCTCGCCCAGGCGGCTCCCGTCAGGGGGGCTCGGGTCCTTGCGCGTGCCCGACGTGCTGCTGGAAGGCACGCATTTTGAGCAGACTTTTTATTTTGCACACCAGAGGCTGGAACAAATGGACCTGGTGCTGTTAAGCCCGGACGCCGGCCCGGGCGCGGAGGGCGCCGTCATGCAAACCCAGGCGGCCCTTTTGCAGTCCCTGCGTGCCAGGCTGGGACCCGAACTCGCCTCGTTCGCTTCCGTGCCTGAAGCGCTGCCGGACTCGGCCTCATGGGTCAGCGCCGGCGCCGACGTGATGCTGTTCCGTTCGGGCACAGCCCATCACCCCAGCCTGCGTATGGTGATCCGGCAGCAGCACCTGGTGGACGCCAGCGAACTCTAGGGCCTGAGGAACTGCGCCGCCGCCGGGGGAACCAAGCGGCAGGCACGGGGTCCAAATCTTGTCGGCGAAATGCTTTCCCGCTGACAGGAGGTGACATCATGAAGCAACTCAAGCATTGGCAAGACCCGCTCAATGGCCTGTTGGGCGTATGGGTTCTGCTCTCACCCTGGGCGCTGGGCTTCCAGGACACAAGGCTGGCGATGGCCAACGCAGTCATCATCGGGCTGGCGCTGATCGCCGCCGCGCTGGGCGCGATCTTCGTTCCGCGTGCGTGGGAAGAGTGGACCGAGGGCGCGCTGGGCTTATGGATGGTCATATCACCGTGGGCACTGGGCTTCAGCACGCACGACCACGCGACGATGAACGCGCTGGTCAGCGGTATGGTCATCGTGGCACTGGCCTTGTGGACGCTGATGACCGACAAGGACTACAACGGCTGGCTGCGTTACTGGACGGCGCATTAAGCCGCCCGTGGCGGCCCAGCGTGGGTCACTGAAGCGCGCGCACCCCGCCGGGCGGGGGTGTGCGGTTTGCCTGACATCGCATGTGTATCGCGATGTGTTGTGGGGCTTTTGTTTCAAGGGCTGTCCGGGCTGCGGAACAGGACCCGCCCAAGCCGGCCGCAAGGCCTCAACTCAGTCGCGCAGCCGTTCGGCCACAAACTGGCGAAAGATGCCCATGGACGGCGCTTCGGTGCGCCCGGCCAGCGTGACAAATGCAAAACGCGCGCCGCTGGCCAGCGGCGGCTCGGTGGCCAGCTCGGCGAGCTGTCCCGCCGCGATGCCGGCGCGTGCGGGCGCCAGGATGCCGAGGTAGACCGCATCCGAGGCCTTGACCGTCTCTATCAGGCTGGTGATGTCATCGCAGCGCAGGCTCACGGCCTGCTGCGGGTCGGCCCGCGGCCCAAAGCGGGTGACCAGCGTGTGGGCCACTTCCGTGCTCAGGGGGATGGAGGCCAGCGGATAGCGCAGCAACGCGTCAAAAGATGCCGGTTCGCCGGTTTGCAGCAAGGGATGGCCGCTGCGGCAGACAAAACCTGCGCGCAGCTCGGTCAGGTACTCGATGGCCAGGTCCGGCGCCGGGGCGATGCGGCGAACATCTATCACCAGCGCGTCCAGCGTGCGCTGGCGCAGCTGCATCAGCTGCAACTCGGTCGCGCCCGGCGATACGCTGACCTGCACGCCCGGGTGGTGCCTGGCCATGTGCAGCAGAAACGGCGTCATCAGCATGGCGCCCGGCCCGGACCCCAGGCCTATGCGTATGGAACCCAGGTCGCCCTGCTTGAGCAGCTCGGCACTGCGGCGCAGTTCGGCTGCCTCGAACACCATGCGCCGGGCGCGCAGCGCCACGGCCTGGCCCAGCGGCGTGAGTTCGTTGCGCTTGCCGCCGCGGTCTATCAGACGCGCGCCCAGGTCCTCTTCCAGGGTCTGGATGCTGCGGCTCAGGGCCGACTGCGTGAGGTGCTGCTGCTCGGCGGCGCGGCTGAACGAGCCGGTCTCGGCCACGGCCAGCAGGTGTTCGAGTTGTTGGAGGTTCATGCTTAAAGGGGCATCTGATCTGCGGTGAATGAGTTTTACGAATGGTAATCACAAAAATAATGCATTGGACACATTTATACGCCTTATCTAGCATGCCTTGGCGTGCATCCCCTATGCACCGATTCCAACAAGTTATTAGGAGACATCCCATGAACCCATTCAAGAAATTCAGCCTGTTGCTGGCCGGCCTGTTGCTGGTCAGCGGCGGCGCCTTCGCCCAGTCGGGCAAGCCGGTCAACCTGATGGTGCCGTATCCGGCCGGTGGCCCGTCGGATTCCATCGCGCGAATCTTTAACGTGCCGCTTGGCAGGGAGCTGGGCGAGCAGGTCCTCGTCGAAAACCTGGGTGGCGTTGGCGGCGCGATCGCCGCGCAGAAGGTGCTGGCGGCGCCTGCCGATGGCCACTACATCTTCCAGGGCTCGCCTAACGAGGTGATTCTTTCGCCGCTGGCCAACGCGGCCGTCAAACTCAAGACCGAAGATTTCCGGCTGGTTCATCCGGTGGCCGATGCAGTGATGGTCTTTGTCGCGCGCAAGGACCTGCCTGCGAGCAGCGTTGACGAGCTGATCGCGCTGGCGCGCAAATCGGGCGACAAGCCGCTGACCTACGGCAGCGTCGGCATAGGCTCGCTCTACCACCTGATCCTGGAGAACGTGCAACAACTCGCCGGCATCAAGCTGACGCACGCGCCCTACAAAGGCAATGCGCCCTTGCTGCAGGACATAGGCGGCGGGTCGGTCGACTTTGCCGTGCTGGTGTACAGCGCGGGCATGGGCGCGCTGGCCGATCAGGGACGGCTCAAGATCATCGGCCAGCTTGGCGCGCAGCGTTCCGAACTGCTCAAGAACGTGCCAACGGTCAGTGAAGGCAAGGAACTGAAGAACTTTTCCTACAAGATCTGGACCGGTTTCATGGTGCCGAAGAAAACGCCGGAAGCCGTGGTAAAGCGCCTGCACGCGGCTATCGGCAAGACGCTGCAGGACCCCGGCGTGCGCTCACAGCTGGCGGCGCAGGCGCAGGTGCCATCGGCCCCGATGTCGCTGGCCGAATCGGCGAAGTTCTTCGAGACCGAGACGACGCGCTACCGCGGCATCGCCAAGTCCATCAATCTGCAACCGGAATGAGCATGCTGCTGCTTGATGCGCTGAACGAAAAGGCCGATGCGTTCATCAGCCTGCGGCGCGACATCCACCGCCACCCCGAACTCGCCTTTGACGAGCACCGCACCTCGGCGCTGGTGGCCGAAAAGCTGCAGGGCTGGGGCTATGCGGTCGAGCGCGGCCTGGGCGGCACCGGCCTGGTCGGGCGGCTGGTGCGCGGCGACGGCCAGCGCCGGCTTGGCCTGCGCGCCGACATGGACGCCTTGCCCATCCACGAGGCCACCGGCCTGCCGCATGCCAGTTGCCACGCCGGCGTGATGCATGCCTGCGGCCACGACGGCCACACCGCCATGCTGCTGGCCGCCGCGCAGCACCTGGCCGAACACGGAAACTTTTCCGGCACGCTGAACCTGATCTTCCAGCCAGCCGAAGAAGGCGGCGGCGGCGCGCTGCGCATGATGGACGACGGCCTGTTCGAGAAGTACCCCTGCGATGCGGTTTTCGCCATGCACAACATGCCGGGCATACCGCAGGGCCGGCTGGTGCTGCGCGAAGGCGCGGCCATGGCTTCGTCGGACTACGCCACGGTCACGCTGACCGGTGTCGGCGGCCATGGCGCGATGCCGCATCTGGCAACCGACCCCATCGTGGCGGCGGCCAGCATTGTGATGGCGCTGCAGACCATCGTCTCGCGCAACATAAACCCGCTGCAGATGGCGGTGGTCACCGTGGGCGCGCTGCATGCCGGCAAGGCCAACAACGTGATCCCGCAAAGCGCGACCCTGGAGCTCAGCGTGCGCGCGCTGGACCGCGAGGTGCGAGCCAGGCTGGAGCAGCGCATCAAGGCCCTGATTGCCGCGCAAGCTGAAAGTTTTGGCGTCACGGCACAGATAGACTGGCGGCCTGGTTATGCGGTGCTGGTCAATACGCCCGAGGAGACCGCCTTCGCCCGCGAGGTGGCGCTGGAACTGGTCGGGGAAGAACGCGTGACCCTGCAGGGCCCGGCTTTGTCCGGCAGTGAAGACTTCTCCTTCATGCTGGAACGCGTACCCGGCAGCTATTTGTTTATCGGCAACGGCGATGGCGACAGCGCCGGCGCCTGCATGGTGCACAACCCTGGTTACGATTTCAACGACGCCAATCTGCCCATAGGCGCGGCCTACTGGGCACTGCTGGCGCAACGTTTCCTGGTCTGAAGCCGGCGTTGCGGCATGAAAAAACGGCACCCAAGATGCCGTTTTGCAGGTTTTTCCAAGCCAATAAGGCCCTGGGTGGGCGTCGAATGCGCGCAGTAAGCTATCGATTTGATAGCAATCAATTTGCCATCGAGTTGCTGGCTGGCAAGGCGGTGTGCCGTACCACGCCGGCTTGCCCGAGCGCTGCGACGGCATCCGTCTCAAGGCCCATCTCCGTGAGCAGTGCATGTGTGCTTTGTCCCAGCGCCTCGGCGCCGCGGGCGCTGGACTCGCCCTCCTGCGCAAAACTGAAACCCAGGCCCCGTGTGCGCACCTCTTGTGTGCTTTGTGAAAACCGGAAGTCCGGCAGCTTGACGCAGCCGGTGTCGTCGACTTCGCGCAGGAATTCACCGAGCTTGCGCACGCGCGCGGCCGGCACGCCAACGCCGTTCAGGCTTGTTTCCAGCTCGACGGCACTGCGGCTTTCAAAAGCCGTGCGCAGGCGGCCGACCACATATGCGGCATCACGCGGCACGACAAAACCGCCGCCCGGCGAATTGAAGGCGTCGAGGTCCAGCGCCCGTGCGTCCTCGCACAGCGCGTCCATGTCGAGTACGGCCGCGAGTTTGCGGAACTGTGCCGGTGTGTTGGCCGCGACGGCAAGCCAGCCGTCGGCACAGCGGTAGGTGTCGGCGGCGGGGCTGCCCGTGTAGCCGCGGTTGCCTACGCGCTGGGTCTCGGTGCCGCTGGTGAGGAAGGCGCTCGCATTCGGGTACATCAGCATCAGCGAGGCCTGCACCATGGAGGCGTCTATGTACTGGCCGGCACCCTCGCGCGCCCGGCGGTGTAGCGAGGAAACAATGGACAGCGCGCCCAGCATACCCACGGCCACGTCGATCACCGGGAAGCCGACCTTGATTGGTGGCGCGTCCGGCTGGTCGCCGGACATCATCATCATGCCGGTCAGCGCCTGCATCACATGGTCGTAAGCGCCGCGCCCGGACCATTCGCCTTCCTGCCCATAGCCGGAGATGGAGCAGTAGACGATGTCGGGCTTCACGGCCTTGATGGATTCGTAATCGAGCCCGTACTTCGCCACCACGCCGGGGCGGAAGTTCTCTATGAACACATCGGCCGACATGGCGAGCGAGCGCACCAGTTCAGCACCTTCGGGCGTGCGTATGTCCAGCGCCAGCGAGCGTTTGCCGGCGTTGCATGCCACGAAGCCGGCGGGCGTGTCGCCCTCGCTGGCGGACTTGCTGGTGCGCATCACCTCGCCGCCGTCCGGTGGTTCTATCTTGATGACTTCGGCGCCCATCTGGGCCAGGTAGAAAGAGGCTAGCGGCCCGGCGATCACGTGCGACAGGTCGAGTACGCGTACGCCTTCCAGTGGTTTTGACATGGGGTTTCTTTTCTGATTGGCGCTTATGCCGTGATGCCGGCAAGCTGGATGATTTCTGCCCACTTGCGGTTTTCGCTTTGCACAAAGGCCGCAAAAGCTTGCGGACTGGCGCTGGGCGCTACCGTGGAGCCGCCTGCCTCGAAGCTTGCCTGGAGCGCGGGGTCGGCCAGCGCCTTGTTGGTGGCGTCGTACAGCCGTGCCACTACGTCAGCGGGTGTTTTAGCGGGCACCCAGAGGCCGAACCAGGACTCCTGCACCGTGAGCTCGTTGCGCAGAACCTCATTCAGCGTCGGCACATCGGGCAACTCCTTAAGGCGGTTGCGGCTTGTCACGGCCAGCGCGCGCAGCTTGCCGCCTTTGGCCTGCGGCACGCCGGTGCCTGCGATGGGGAAGGCAAAGTCCGTGTCCCCACGCAGCAGCGATGCAGTGATTTCCACAGAACCTTTGAGTGGGATATGCGTGGCCTTCAGACCAGCCAGCGACACCAGCGTCGCGCCCGCGAGGTGAGCCGACGTGCCCACGCCGCCCGAACTGTAGTTGAACTTGCCTGGGCGGGCCTTCGCGGCTGCGATGACGTCTTCCACTTTTCGGTAGGGCCCGTCCGCGCGCACCACCATCACCGTGGCTGATGAAGCCAGGCTGCTCACCGGGATGAAGTCAGCTATAGGGTCGAACTTGAGCGCTGGCTGCATGATCTTCTGGACCAGGTGCGTGTTTGCGCTCATCAGCAGGGTATAGCCGTCGGCAGGCGCTTGTGCCACATATTGCGCGGCGAGCACGCCGCCAGCGCCCACCTTGTTTTCAATCACGAGGGGCTGGCCCAGCATTTCGCCCAGTTTCGGGCCGGTCTGACGCATCTGTACATCGGGCCCCCCTCCCGCGGCCCAAGACACGATGACGCGCACCGGCCTGTTCGGAAACGGGTCGGCGGCGTGTGCGCCTGGCGTGGCGAGCAGGGCGGCGGAACAGGTGCTGAGGCAAAACGAGCGGCGGTCCATGGTGTCTCCTGTATTGGTTCAGTCGAAGCATAGGCCTGGTATCGAATATCCAAAAGTGATATCTTTTCAGTCATTGCAAACCTTTGGTTATCTCCATGTCTGAACAATCCCCGCGCGAAACCGAACGCCTGGTGGCGCGCCTGCGCTTTCGTCACCTGCGGCTCATCACGGAGTTGGAGCGTGGCGGCAGCCTGCGTGCTGCGGCACAGACGCTGAACCTGACCCAGCCCGCCCTGAGCAAAGCGCTCGCCGAGATCGAGGGCGCTTTTGGTTTTGCGCTGTTCACGCGCACGGCACGCGGCCTCACACCGACTGCGCAGGGCGCGGTGGCGCTTCGCGGCGCGGTGTTGTTGCTGGAGGAGTTGGCGCATCTGGGCCGTGAGGCCGCGGCCGGTGAGAGCGCAGCTGCGACCGTGCGCATAGGCGCGCCACCGTTTGTGGCGCAGGGTTACCTGCCCGAAGTTCTGGCCAGGCTGACCCGGCGTGATCCGCCGGTGCTCGTGCAACTGCTTGAGGAGCGGGTGCCGGTATTGATGCAGGCGCTACAGCAGGGCGAAGTGGACGCGCTGCTCACCACCTACCCCATGCAGATGCCGGAAGCCGGCGCCGTGCAGCTGCGTTATGAAAAGCTGTTCGAGGTCGAGTTCAGCATCATTGCGCGGCCAGGCCACCCGCTCGCCCGGGCCCGCCAGGTGAGCTGGCAGCGGCTGGCAGAGGAGCCCTGGATCATGCCTGCAAGAACGTCGATGGCGCGCCGCATGATCGAGGAGAGTTTCATGCGTGCAGGTGTCGTGCCGCCGTTGCCCGTGGTCGAGTCGACCAGCCCGGTGACCAACGTCCAGCTGGTTGCCGCCGGGATAGGTTTGAGCATCGCGCCCGCCACCATCGCCCTGCGCCACGCGCAAAACATGAGCCTGGTAAAGCCGGTACGGGTGTCGCCGCCCATCCCGGCGGGGACGGTGGCGCTGGTCTACCGCGCGGCCGTGGCCAATCCGCGAGTGGCGCTGTTTCGGGAGGCGCTGGGGCTGGCCTGAGAGGTTTTTAAACAGTTTCCGTTGGGGAGACTTGGGGCACCGGAAGTGCTAAATGCCTCCGGGCTGTTTTTTGCTGCATTGCACAAGTGAGATTACGGTATCAAAGTTCAAAATCACTGTGTTTTTAATCAGTGCATGGCTCATAATAGACGGTAAACAGTCAACCGGGAGCCAAAGTGAATGCCGCACCGACCACGTTAGTGACCGCAGGTTTCGAGTCTTTGAAGCAAACCAATGAGCACAATGCCGAATACTGGTGTGCCCGTGATTTGCAGCCCTTGTTGGGCTACACCCAATGGCGGCGGTTCGAGCAGGTTATTGAGCGTGCGATGGCCTCATGCGAGGCGTCTGGCAACAAATCCGGCCATCACTTTGCCGGCGCCGGCAAACCGATCATCGGAGGCAAGGGCGCGGTACAGGTGTTGGACGATTACCACCTTTCCCGCTTCGCCTGTTACCTTATCGCGCAAAACGGTGACCCACGCAAACCTGAAATTGCCCAAGCCCAGCACTATTTCGCAGTTCAAACGCGACGGCAAGAGCTGAGTGACCAGGCTGCGGCAGATGTTGAACGTATCGAACTGCGCAAACAGACAGCGGGGGAGTTCAAGGCTTTGTCTGGCGCGGCGCAAGACGCAGGCGTTCAAAGCAAGATGTTTAGCGTTTTCCATGACGCCGGATACAAAGGCCTTTAGCTGATGCTATTCGCGAGGCTCGCGCTGAAGGGCTCCAAATTTCGTATAAATGCTCATGTCCGAATTTTGAGCAACACCACGAAATGCTGTTGCCTTCAAAGGACAAGCCTTATGAAAGTTGGCGAATTGTGCGCGATGACGGTGTAGTTCGGGACAGTGTCTTGCTTCTTCTCAAGAATTTGCTGGAGAAGACTGACCAAGAGAATCTCCCTGCAGATGACGGTACGACTTATGAGCAGCAACTCAAAGCCTGGATAGAAGCGAAAGGCATCGAACATCCATCCTTTAAGTTTGCTTGAATTTTGCGAGAAGTAGAGATCGTGGTCACTACTTCTCGCCATGGTTCGTTAAGCCCCAGCCTTCACCTTCAGCCGCCAAGCATGCAACAGCGGCTCGGTATACCCGCTAGGCTGCTCCAGCCCCTTGAACACCAGGTCGCAGGCCGCCTTGTAAGCCATTGAGGTTTCAAAGTTGCCAGCCATGTTTTTGTACAAGGGGTCGCCGGCGTTCTGTTTGTCCACCACGGCGGCCATGCGCTCAAAGGTTTCCTTCACTTGCGCTTTGGTCACCACGCCGTGCAGCAGCCAGTTGGCGATGTGCTGGCTGGAGATGCGCAGCGTGGCGCGGTCTTCCATCAGGCCGACGTTGTGGATGTCCGGCACCTTGGAGCAGCCCACGCCCTGGTCAATCCAGCGCACCACGTAGCCGAGTATGCCCTGGGCGTTGTTGTCCAGCTCCTGCTGCTTGGCCTCTGCGCTCCAGTCCGGCGTGGCCGTCACGGGGATTTGCAGCAAACCATTGAGCAAGCTGTTGCGCTCCTTGTTGGCATCGATTTTTTCAAGCTCTTTCTGCACCTTGCTGACCTTGACCTGGTGGTAGTGCAGCGCATGCAGGGTGGCGCCGGTCGGGCTGGGCACCCAGGCGGTGTTGGCGCCGGCTTTCGGGTGGCCGATCTTTTGCTCCATCATGGCTTTCATCAGGTCGGGCATGGCCCACATACCCTTGCCGATCTGTGCCTTGCCGCGCAGGCCGCAATTCAGGCCGACCAGGACGTTGCTCTTTTCGTAGGCGGCAATCCAGGCGCTGGTTTTCATGTCGCCCTTGCGGATCATGGGGCCGGCGTGCATGGCGGTGTGCATCTCGTCGCCGGTGCGGTCCAGGAAGCCGGTGTTGATGAAGGCCACGCGGCTCTTGGCCGCGGCGATGCAGGCTTTCAGGTTGACGCTGGTGCGGCGCTCTTCGTCCATGATGCCGAGCTTGACGGTGCTGTCGGGCAGGCCCAGCATTTTTTCAACACGCGTGAACAGCTCTGCGGCGAAGGCGACTTCGGCAGGGCCGTGCATCTTGGGTTTGACGATGTAGACCGAACCCTTGCGCGAGTTCTTGATGCCGGCCTTGCCCTTGCGTTTGAGGTCATGGATGGCGATGGTGGTGGTCACCATGGCGTCGAGTATGCCCTCGGGGATTTCCTTGGTGCTGCCGTCCGCGGCAACGTACAGGATGGCCGGGTTGGTCATCAGGTGGCCGACATTGCGCACAAACATCAGCGAGCGGCCGTGCAGCGTGACGGGCTTGCCCTTGGGTGAGGTGTATTCACGGTCCGGGTTCAGGCCGCGGGTAAAGGTCTTGCCGTCCTTGGTCACGCTCTCGGTCAGCGTGCCCTGCAAAATGCCCAGCCAGTTGCTGTAGGCCAGCACCTTGTCCTCGGCATCGACCACGGCCACGGAATCTTCCAGGTCCAGGATGGTGGACAGCGCGGCTTCCACCACCAGGTCGCTCACGCCGGCGGCATCGCTCTTGCCAATCGGTGTTGCACGGTCAATACGGATGTCCAGGTGCAGGCCGTTGTGCTGTAGCAGCACGGAAGAAGGCGCGGAGGCCTTGCCCTGGTAGCCGATAAGCTGGCCGGCGTCTTCCAGCGTGGTGCTTTTCCCGCCCTTGAGGCTGACCAGCAGCTTGCCGCCCTTGACGGCATAGCCGGTCGAATCGATGTGCGAGCCCTTTTTCAGGGGCGCGGTGCGGTCCAGCACGTAGCGTGCGTACTCAATCACCTTGGCGCCGCGCACCGGGTTGTAGCCCTTGCCCTTTTCCGCGCCGTCGGTTTCGGCGATGACGTCGGTGCCGTACAGCGCGTCGTACAGGGAGCCCCAGCGCGCGTTGGCGGCGTTGAGCGCGTAGCGTGCGTTGAGTATGGGCACCACCAGTTGCGGGCCAGCCTGTTTGGCGAGTTCGGCATCGACATTGCCGGTGGTGATGCTGACCTTTTTGGGTGCGGGCACAAGGTAGCCGGTTTTTTCCAGAAACGCTCGGTAGACCTTCATGTCGGCGATGGGACCCGGGTTGGCCTTGTGCCAGGCGTCCATTTCAAGTTGCAGGCGGTCGCGTTCGGCCAGCAGGGCGATGTTTTTCGGCGCGAGGTCGGCGACGATGGCGTCAAAGCCTTTCCAGAAAGCCTGGGCCGACACACCTGTGCCGGGCAGCACCTGGTCTTCGATGAAGCGGTGCAAAATGGTGGCCACCTGCAGCCTGTGCGCGGTGGTGCGGGGTGTGGAGATCGTGGTCATGGATGGGTCCTCGAAAAGTAAATGAAAAGAAAAAAGGGAGCGCTGAAATTCAGTGGACAAGCAGCGTGAGCACGTCGCGCAGGCTGCTGCCGGTATGGCTGGGCTGAGTGCCCAGTGTCTCAAACGGCAGCTTGTAACGGTTGACCCATAAAGTGCGGTAGCCGTACCAGGTGGCGGCAAGTGCGTCCCAGCCGTTGCAGCTGACAAAACCGATATCGTGCGCCTTCAGGCCGGTGGCCTGCTCGCCGAGTGCATAGGCGGCCGGGTGGGTTTTGTATTTGCGGATGCCGTCCACGCTGATCACATGGTCCAGCAGGCCGTCGAGACCGGCGGACTTGACGGCGACATCGAGCATGGACGGGTCGCCGTTGGACAGGATGCCGGTGACTATGCCTTTGTCTTTCAGCGCCTGCAGCACCTCCCGGTTTTCCGGAAAGGCGCTCAGGTGCCGGTACTGGTTCATCAGTTGCTGCTCGCGCTCCTGCGTGAGGTCCAGTCCCAGGCGCTGGCAGGCGTAACGCAGGCCGGCGCGGGTCAGCTCCCAGAAGGGCTGGTAATGGGCGCCGTCATTGCTGGTGGTGACGAGGCGGCTGTACTCGATCTGCTTGTCGCGCCACAGCACGCCCAGCGCCTGGCCCTGGCCGGAGAAAAGCTGCTCGGCCAGCAGGCTTACGCTGTACACGTCAAACAGCGTTCCATAGGCATCAAACAGAACCGCGCGTGGTGGTTCTGTGTTGTTGAGCCTGGATTTTTTCATCCCCACACTTTATTCGATACCTGTTGGGAGATTAATCAATGAATAATCGTTTTATCCATGACTTTAATGGTGGTAATTGATGGCTTGCTCAGATCAGCCCGCCCAGTTTCCTGGCGGCCTCCAGCACTTTTCGGACATGTTTTTCGTCATAACGCTCCACGGGCATGGTCAGCGTCAACGCGGCCGCCAGGCTGCCATCGGCCCTGAAAACCGGGGCCGAAATGCCGGCTACCCCGGCCAGGCGGTCCCCGGTGGTCGAAAAGTAGCCCTGCTCCCGGATCCGGGCATAAAGGTTTTTGTCCCTGGCCGAAACCGGGTGTGTGGGCGCTGGGCCAAAGGCGGTGAGGATGCGCCCGCCGGTTCCGCGGTTCATCGGCAGGATGTCGCCGGCCTTGATGTGGTCGCGCACGGGCTGGGGTGAGTCGACGCGGTACAGGCACAGCCGCGCGTCGCCCTGCAGCACATGGTAGGCGGCGCTTTCACGGGTGGATGCAACCAGTGCCCGCAGCACCGGCAGCACCACACGGTCCAGTGAAAACGAGGCCGCATACACCGCATTGAGCCGCGCCACTTCGCTGCCCAGCGCATAGCTGCCGCTGTCGAGCCGTTGCACCAGCCGCGCGTGCTCCAGCGAGGCGAGCAGGCGCAGCACCGTGCTTTTGTACAACTGCGTGCGGCCGGCCAGCTCGGTCAGGGTCAGTGAAACGTCGCCCTGGCGAAAGGCCGCCAGCAGGGTCAGTGCCCGGTCAACGGCGGCGGCGCCGCCGGGTGCGGCGTGGCTGTCTGCAAGCGATTCGGTCTGGGCTTTGCGGGGCATGGCTGGTCTTGTTGGGGGATGAAATGGCGCTGGCTTGACAAGGTTTCAGTAATCGCTGAATATTTCATTAGAAAGAATTTAGTTCTATCTTACAGAATTAAAGAGGAAATGCAAATATGCCTCATCCACAAGTGCTGATCAGCGAAGTGGGCCCGCGCGACGGCCTGCAGTCCGTCAAGGCCACCATGCCGACTGCGGACAAGTTGCGCTGGATCACGGCTTTGTACGACGCCGGTTTGCGTGAAATCGAAGTCGCTTCCTTTGTGCCAGCCAAACTGCTGCCCCAGATGGCGGATGCGGCGGAGGTGGTGCGTCATGCCATCACGCTGCCCGGCCTGACCGTGATGGCATTGGTGCCGAATCGCAGGGGTGCCGAAGCCGCGCTTGCCGCAGGCGTGCACAAACTCACCATGCCGGTGTCGGCCAGCGCCGCGCATTCGCTGGCCAATGTGCGCAAGACGCGTGAGGAAATGATTGAGGAGGTGCGTGCGATTTCCGATTTGCGCCACGACATGGCGCCGCAGGTCAGGCTGGAAGCCGGTATCTCCACGGCCTTTGGTTGCACCCTGCAGGGCGATGTGCCGGAGGACGAGGTCATCTGGCTGGCCGCGCAATGCATCGCGGCGGGGGCCGACGAGTCGGGTTTGTCCGACACGGTCGGTTATGCGAATCCGGCGCAGGTGCGCCGCCTGTTCAGGCGTTTGCGCGCCGAAATCGGCGACAAGGCGGGCGCTGCCCACATGCACAACACGCGCGGCCTGGGCCTGGCGAACTGCCTGGCGGCATATGAAGAGGGTGTGCGCACTTTTGATGCATCGCTGGGCGGCCTGGGTGGTTGCCCGTATGCGCCAGGCGCTTCGGGCAATGTGGTGACGGAAGACCTGGTCTTCATGTTCGAGGCCATGGGCATCGCAACCGGCATCAATCTGGAAAAGCTCATCGCCGCCCGTGCGCCGTTGATGGCGGGCTTGCCGGGCGAGCCGGTTTACGGCATGACACCAGAGGCCGGTTTGCCAAAAGGTTTTGTACAGGGAGCTTCTTATGTCTGATAAGACACCACAAGCCTCACCACTGCCTTATGCGGGCGTGCGTGTGGTCGAGTTCACCCATATGGTGATGGGGCCGACCTGCGGCCTGCTGCTGGCCGACCTGGGCGCCGAGGTGGTCAAGGTCGAGCCTATCGAGGGCGACAGCACGCGCCGTCTGCTGGGCTCCGGCTCGGGTTTTTTCCCGACTTTCAACCGCAATAAAAAAAGCATCGCGCTTGACCTGAAACAACCCGAAGGTGCGGAGGCGGCCTTGCGCCTTATCGCCACCGCCGACATCGTGAGTGAAAATTTCAAGCCTGGCACCATGAAAAAGCTGGGCCTGGATTACGACACCCTGAAAAAGCTGAACCCGCGCCTGATCTACGTGAGCCACAAGGGTTTCCTGCCTGGTCCCTACGACCACCGCACTGCGCTCGACGAGGTGGTGCAGATGATGGGCGGCCTGGCCTATATGACAGGCCGCTCCGGTGACCCGCTGCGCGCCGGCACCAGCGTCAATGACATCATGGGTGGCATGTTCGGCGCCATAGGGGCGATGGCCGCGCTGCGCCAGCGTGAGCTCACCGGAAAAGGCTGCGAGGTGCAGTCCGCGCTGTTTGAAAACAATGTGTTCCTTGTGGCACAGCACATGATGCAGTTTGCTGCGACCGGCAAGGCCGCCGACCCCATGCCCAGCCGCATCTCGGCCTGGGCGGTGTACGACGTGTTCACCGTGAAGGATGGCGAGCAGGTCTTTCTGGCCGTGGTCAGCGACAAGCAATGGGCCATTTTCTGCAAGGCTTTCGGTTTCGAGGACATGCTGGCCGACCCGCGCCTGAAAACCAACAATGACCGTGTGCGTGCGCGCGACTGGATGATGCCGATACTGCGCTCGCTGCTGGCCGGGCGCAGTGCGGCAGAGCTCAGCGCGGTGTTTGAGCAAAACGAATTGCCTTTTGCGCCCATCACCCGACCGCAGGACCTGTTTGATGACCCGCACCTCAATGCCACCGGCGGTCTTGCGCCGATCCGCATGAACGACGGCAGCGAATCAAAGGTGCCGTTGATGCCTTTCACCCTGGGCGGCGAGCGCCCCGGCATACGCCTGCAGCCGCCGCTGCTGGGCGAGCACAGCACAAGCCTGCTCAGGGAGGTCGGCTACAGCGATGCGCAGATTGCCGCCCTGAAAACCCAAAACATCACTACTGGAGACTGAACCATGCAATTCATCACCCGCCGCGCACTCTGCGCCTGCGCCGCCACTTTCATCACCTCATTGATTGCCCTGCCCGCGCTGGCGCAGAGCGGCTGGCCCGACAAGCCGGTCCGTTTTATCGTGCCCTACACGCCAGGCGGCGCCACCGATGCCGTCACCCGCCTCATCGCGCAGAAGATCAGCGATGACACGCAGTGGGTTTTTATCGTTGACAACCGCGCCGGCGGCAATGGCAACATCGGCATGGACGCCGTGGCCAAGGCCAAACCCGACGGCTACACCATAGGAATGGGCCAGACCGCCAACCTGGCGATCAATCCGACGCTGTTCCCGAAGATGTCCTACGACGCGCTCAAGGACGTGGTGCCGGTGGCCGTCGTCGCATCGCAGCCCGTGGTCCTGGTGGTGCGCGCGGATGCGCCCTTCAAGACCCTGGCCGACGTGGTGGCCGCCGCCAGGGCCAAACCGGGCGAGGTCAAGCAGGCGCTCGCCGGCACCGGCACGCTGGGCCACATGGCCGGCGAAGTGCTGGCCAAACGCGCCGGCTTCAAGGTGCTGAACGTGCCCTACAAGGGCGCGGCACCGGCGCTGACCGACCTGCTCGGCGGCCAGACCGATTACATGTTCGCCACGCCGCAGGGCGCGCTGCAAATGGTCAGGGGCGGCAAGTTGCGCGCGCTGGCCGTGACTTCGGCCAAACGCCTGACGGTCATGCCTGATGTACCCACCGTGGCCGAGACCTACAAGGGCTTTGAGGCGGTGGACTGGAAGGCCATTGTGGCGCCGGCCGGCACGCCGCCCGAGGTTGTGAAAAAACTCAATGCCGCCATTGACAAGGCGCTGGCCAAACCCGGCACCATCTCGCAGCTGCTGGCCGAAGGCAGCGCGCCCGTAGGGGGCAGCGTGGACAAGGCGGCCCAGTACATCAAGGCCGAACACGCCAGGTGGGGCGCTGTGGTGCGGGAAGCGGGCATCAAGCCCGAATGAGCCAGGCGCGGCACCGGCCTTCGGGGAGGCGCCACGCCCCGCCTGTTTGGTTTTCAGGCCGGGCACGGACGAACTCGTGATAATTCCGGTCAATGGACAAACTCAAGCAGCTGGAATCTTTTGTTGCGGTGGTCGCGCGCGGCAGCCTGACGGCCGCCGCCAAGGCGGAAGGGGTGGCGCCGGCCATCATGGGCCGCAGGCTGGATGCGCTGGAAGAGCGCCTGGGCGTCAAGCTGCTGGTGCGCACCACGCGGCGCATGACGCTGACACATGAAGGCAGCGCTTTTCTTGAAGACTGCCAGCGGCTTTTGTCCGACCTGGCCAATGCGGAGGCCAGTGTTTCGGCTGGCGGCGTCAAGGCCAGCGGCCACTTGCGCATCACGGCGCCTGCCGGTTTTGGCCGGCGCCACGTCGCGCCGCTGGTGACGAAATTCCGGGAACAGCATGCGGATGTGACGGTTTCGCTCAATCTGAGCGACCGTGTGGTAGATCTGGCCGGCGAAGGTTTTGACTGTGCCGTGCGGGTCGGCGACCTGCCCGATTCGTCGCTGGTCAGTGTGCGCATGGCCGACAACCGGCGCCTGTGCGTCGCAACACCGGCGTACCTGAAAGCCCACGGGACACCGCAACACCCCTCAGAGCTTTCCAGGTTTGATTGCCTGACTTTGTCGAGCGAGGCCTCACAGACGCGTGGCTGGGCTTTCAGGGTTGAGGGCGAAGTGGTGTACCTCAAGCCGGGCGGTCCGCTGGACTGCTCGGACGGGCAGGTGCTGCACGACTGGTGCCTGGCCGGTTATGGCATTGCCTGGCGCAGCACCTGGGAGGTGGAGGCCGAAGTGGCGGCTGGCCGCCTGGTAGCGGTACTGGAGGCATTTGCCGCGCCGCCCAATGGCATTTACGCGGTGTTTCCGCAGCGCAAACACTTGCCGCTGCGGGTGCGCCTGTGGATTGATTTTTTAAAGCACCACTTCAACGAACCGGCCTACTGGAACGGCGCCGGCCCGGCCGCGCCGCAAAAATGAAATGGCCCGTTCGCCGGTAGCGGACGGGCCATGGCGGCCTTTGCCTTAAAGGAAATTACTTCTTGGCGTCGGCTTTCTTGTCAGACACGGGTTTGGCGTCTGCCTTGGCAGCGGGCTTGGCATCGGCTACCTTTTTGTCGCCTGAGGCATCAGCAATACATTTCTTTTCAAAGCTGGACTTGGCAGCGCCGGCCAGCTTCTTTTCAGCGGATTGCGCTGCGCAGGCTGCTGCGGGGCTTGGGGCTTCAGCCTTTTTTTCGCCGGAAGCGTCAGCGATACATTTCTTTTCAAAGCTGTTCTTGGCGGCACCGGCGAGTTTCTTTTCGGCGGACTGGGCCGCGCAAGCTGCCGCAGGGCTGGCGGCTCCGGCATCGGCCATACATTTCTTCTCGAAGCTGTTTTTTGCGGCGCCAGCGAGCTTCTTTTCAGCGGATTGGGCGGCGCAGTCGGCCTTGGCATCGGCGGCATGGGCCACAGGTGCAAGAGTCATCGAGAAGGCGAAAGCGACGGCGATCAGGGACAACAGCTTTTTCATGAGTGGCTCCAAATAATGGGGGAAGGTGAGGGGATGGCTTGTGAGTTCCGCATGGAATTCCAACATATAACGTGAGCGCTCACAAGGTGGATGACCTGTAGGCCAGTGTCTTAAACGTAAAATCGGGTAATGCTCTCGATTAAAAATGATCTGCTCGCAGCGCTGGCTGACGGGCTGGAACAGCTTTCCCCTGGTGCCGGCGACAAAGCGGCTTTTGAGTCGCCCAAGGTGGCGGCCCATGGCGATTTCGCCTGCACGGCTGCCATGCAGCTGGCCAAGGGGCTCAAGCAGAACCCGCGCCAGGTGGCTGAAGGACTGAGGTCCATCCTGCTGGCCAGCCCGGTCTTTGAAAAGTGGGTGGACGCGATTGAAATCGCCGGCCCCGGCTTTATCAACATCCGGCTCAAACCTGTTGCAAAACAGGAGACGGTGCGTGAAGTTTTGCACGCTGCCACGCAATACGGTGTCAAGCCGGTGGCCTCCGGCCAGCGCATGATCGTCGAATTCGTTTCGGCCAACCCGACCGGGCCGCTGCATGTGGGCCACGGCCGGCAGGCCGCGCTGGGCGATGCGATCTGCAACCTGTTTGTGACACAGGGCGTGCAGGTGTACCGCGAGTTCTATTACAACGACGCCGGTGTACAGATCCACACACTTGCAACCAGCACCCAGGCGCGCGCCAAAGGCATCAAGCCCGGTGATACGGGCTGGCCCGAATCGGCCTACAACGGCGACTACATCGCCGACATCGCCGATGACTTCCTGGCGAAAAAGACCGTCAGCTCGGATGACCGCGAATACACGGCCTCGGGCGACATGGAAGACCTGGACTCGATCCGCCAGTTCGCCGTCGCCTATTTGCGCCGCGAGCAGGATCTGGATTTGAAGGCCTTTTCGGTCCGCTTTGACAACTACTACCTCGAATCCAGCCTGTACAGCTCGGGCCGCGTCGATGCGGCGGTCGCCAAACTGAAAGCCGCTGGCAAGACCTATGAGCAGGACGGCGCGCTGTGGCTGAAGTCCACCGACTACGGTGACGACAAGGACCGCGTGATGAAAAAAAGCGACGGCACCTACACCTACTTTGTGCCCGACGTCGCCTACCACCTGGCCAAATGGGAGCGTGGCTACAGCCGCGCCATCAATATCCAGGGCATGGACCACCACGGCACCATCGCGCGCGTGCGCGCCGGCCTGCAGGCCGCCAATGAGGGCGTGCCCCAAGGCTATCCCGACTATGTGCTGCACACCATGGTGCGTGTGGTGCGCAACGGCGAGGAAGTCAAGATTTCCAAACGTGCCGGCAGTTATGTCACCTTGCGCGACCTGATCGAATGGACCAGCGCGGACGCCGTGCGCTTTTTCCTGCTCAGCCGCAAGCCGGACACCGAATACATCTTCGACATTGACCTGGCGCTCGCCAAAAACAACGAGAACCCGGTGTACTACGTGCAGTACGCGCATGCCCGCATCTGCTCCGTGCTGGCGGCGTGGGGCGGGGATGAAGCCGACCTCAAGGGCGTGGACCTGTCGCCGCTGGAAAGCCCGCAGGCGCAGGCCCTGATGCTGCTGATCGCCAAATACCCCGACATGCTGACCAACGCTGCCAGCGGTTTTGCGCCGCACGACGTGGCCTTTTACCTGCGTGAACTGGCCGCCTGCTACCACAGCTATTACGATGCCGAGCGCATCCTGGTGGACGATGCGGTGGTCAAGCTGGCCCGGCTGGCCCTGGTCGCCGCCACGGCGCAGGTGTTGCACAATGGCCTCGCAGTGCTGGGCGTTGGTGCGCCCCGCAAAATGTGAACCTGGAAGACAAACCGAGCATGAAGCACTCTAACAAGACAACAGCGGACAACGCGGGCAATGTGGGCAAAGGGATGAACAAACAACATGGTGGCACGCTGCTCGGCGTCATCATTGGCGCCCTGCTGGGGCTGGGTGCCGCATTGGCCGTGGCGGTTTACGTGACCAAGGTGCCGGTTCCTTTCCTGAACAAGGGCCAGTCGCACAGCGCTGAAAACGACGCGGCCGAGGCCAAAAAGAACAAGGACTGGGACCCGAATGCGTCACTGGCCGGCAAAAACGCCGTCCGTCCTTCTGCCGCTGCGGCCTCCGGCCCGGTAGGCACGGGCAATGCGCCGGTTGCCGCCGCGGCACCGGCGGTGGCAGCCAGCGCGGCCAAGGCCGCCAAGGCGCCGGTGTCTGCCGACCCGCTGGGCGACCTTGCCAGGGCCAAAACAGAGGCCAAGGCCAAAACCGAAGCCAGGCCCGAGCTTTCAACCTCCGGCGCGGGCGTTGACCCCTTCAGCTATTTTGTCCAGGCCGGCGCTTTTCGCACGCCTGAAGACGCCGAGCAGCAGCGCGCCAAGCTCTCCCTGATGGGTTTTCAGGCCAAGGTGACCGAGCGCGAGCAGTCCGGCCGCACCGTCTACCGCGTGCGCCTCGGGCCTTTTGACAAAAAGGACGAAGCCGACAAGACCAAGGAAAAACTGGACGGCAACGCCATAGAAACCGCCTTGGTAAGGGTCCAGCGCTGAACTTTTCCGGGCGGGCGTGTCCAACCGCTGTCCTGCCCGGGTGTTCCGGGCCGGCAGTTTTGAGCTGTTTTGAGATATCCAGGAGAAAAATTAATGCAACGACGTGAGTTTTCGCTTTCAGCCGCAACAGTTGCTGCCGCCTCTTTGGGCGGCACGATGGCGTTTTCCACTGCCGCACAGGCCCAGGGCAAACCGCCTCAGGAAGGCAGTGACTACCTGGTGCTGGACAAACCCGCATCCATCGAAGCGCCTGCCGGCAAGATCGAGGTGGTCGAGTTTTTCTGGTACAGCTGCCCGCACTGCAACGCCTTTGAGCCGCAACTCGAAGCCTGGGTCAAAAAAGCCCCGAAAGACGTCTACTTCCGGCGCGCGCCGGTGGCGTTCCGGCCTGACTTTGAGCCGCAGCAGCGCCTGTATTACGTGCTTGAAAGCATGGGCAAGGTCGAAGAACTGCACAAAAAGGTGTTCTACGCGATCCACGTTGAAAAGCAGGCCCTGGCTACGGCCGACCAGGTCACGGCCTGGGCAGAAAAGCAGGGCATCAACAAGGCCAAATTCGTCGAAGCCTACAACTCCTTCCCGGTGGTGACCAAGGTCCGCAAGGCCACCCAGCTGCAGGACATGTACAAGGTGGACGGCGTGCCCGCGCTGGGCGTTGCCGGCCGTTATTACACCTCCGGTTCTTTGGCCCAGACCATGGAGCGCGCCCTGGTGGCCACCGACTACCTGATTGGCCTGGCACGCAAGGGCAAATAAAGCCGTCCGGCCGCATCGGATTTGAGACAAACCCGCCCTGATCCGGCGGGTTTTTATTTGGTGCGCCCGGCAGGGCGTATCTACTTGGAGGTGAAAGTCCTCTACTGGCCC
>JAZKCE010000011.1:0-233926 GCA_040388255.1 Pseudomonadota bacterium
GTCAAAGTCGTGATCTGCGGATTGTGACTCAAAACAACATATCTGAACAGTATTGCACCTAGCCCGCAATCGCTGGCTCTCTCGCCACGGCATAAACCAGCTCACGCAAAAACCGGATGGACGGATCGCCGGCGAGCCTGGGGTGCCAGTACTGCCTGATGGTGATGGGGGGAATTACCTTTGGCAGGCGGACCACCTTGATGGCTGAAATCGGTAAAAACAGTTCGTACAACTCCCGTGGTATGACCGCTATCAGGTCGCTGGCGGCTACCAGAAAAGGGATTGTGGCAATGTATTGTGTTGTCATATGGACACTGAAGGAATGGCCGCTTTTGCGCAATTGGGATTCCAGCCAGGCCGTGGTGCTCGGCACCGAGCCCATGTGAATTTTCTGGGCGTGGGCAAACTGCCGCCATGTCAAAGACGGGCCGATGTGCGGATGGTCGCGGCGCGCAACACATGCATAGTCACGCTGGTACAGACGCTGCTGGAACAGCTTGGTATCGGAGGTCGCAAAAAAACCGGCCGCTATATCGAGATCGCCGGATTCAAGCAGGGGCCCGAGATTGGCCGCATTTACAGGCACCGGCATCAGGCGCGCATGGGGGGCCATCTCGGCAAGCCGCCTGACCAGGCGCGGTAACAAAGTCAGCGCGCCAAGCTCATTCATTCCAATCCGGAACTCGCGCGTGGTCTCAAGCGGCTCAAAGCTCTTGATGCCTCCGATTTCGGCCTCCATGATCCTGAGTACCCGGCTGGCGGGTTCCGCCACACGCAGGGCGAATGGCGTGGCGGCCATCCGGTTTCCTACCCGTACAAAAAGCGGATCACCAAAACGCTTGCGCATGCGCTCAACCTGGTAGCTCAAGGCTGACTGCGTTACCCCGAGGCGCACTGCCGCCTTGGTAACGGTGCCGTCCTCAATGAGCGCAAGAACCACCCTCAGGTCGGAAAGCTGCGGCAAGTCTGCATCTAATGTTTTCATAACCTGTATCGATGTAATGACCTTTCCAATCATTGTCGCCGCACTTATGCTGACCCGCACAAAGAGGCAAAGATGGAAGACAAAAAGACAATCCTGGAGATACATACTGACGTGCTGATCGTGGGCGCCGGGCCGGCCGGCCTTGCACTTGCGGTTGAACTGGGCACCCAGGGGCACACCTGTGTCATCGTTGAACGAAATGATCGCGTCGGTTATGCGCCGCGTGCAAAAACCACCAACGTCAGGTCACGCGAACTTTTCCGGCGTTGGGGTATTGCCGGAAAGCTGGCCGCGGAATCTCCTTTTGGTGTGGACTTCCCCTCCGACGTGGTGTTTGCAACCAGGCTGGGCGGCCATGAACTCCAGCGCTTTCACAATGCATTCAACTGCAATCCGCAGAGGGATGAACGTTTTTCCGAACATGCGCAGTGGATTCCCCAATACAAGGTGGAGGGTGTTCTCAAGGCGCACGCCAGCGAGTTGCCTGGTGTGCAAATGCTTTTTGCCACGCAACTGGACGATTTCCGGGAGGAGGGGGAAACAGTCATCGCTACCGTCAGCGACGTGAATACCGGCGAGCTGAAACAGATACGCGCCCGATACCTGGTCGGCGCCGACGGCGCGCGCAGCACCGTACGCGAGCGGCTTGGCATCAAGATGGAAGGGATTTCGCCGCTTTCCCACAACCACAACATCATATTTCGCGCCCCGGGGCTGGCGCAGAGGCATCAGCTGGGCCGAGCCGTCATGTACTGGCTGATCAACCAGGAGGTTCCCTCGGTATTGGCGCCGCTTGACGCGGACGACAAATGGACTTTCGGCTGCCCCAAACTGGCAGACGCGTCCGCAGAGCCTGCGGACCTGATACGCAAGGCGCTTGGTTTTGATATTGACATCGAGATACTCAGCCGTGATGAATGGACGGCGCACCAGCTGATTGCGCAGAAGTACAGCAAAGGACGTGTTTTCCTGGTTGGTGATGCCTGCCACCTGCACCCGCCCTTTGGCGGTTACGGCATGAACATGGGCATAGGCGATGCCGTCGATTTGGGCTGGAAGTTGTCTGCAGTGCTGTCGGGCTGGGGCGGTGAAAACCTGCTGGTTAGCTATGAAATAGAGCGTCGGCAGATCCACCACCGGGTGATTGACGAGTCTGTTGCCAACCATGCTTTCAATTCGAAGGGGCTTGTTGTGCCGGGCCTCGAGGATGAGGGCGATGCGGGCAAGGCCATCCGCCTGGCCGTGGCCGCCACCATCCAAGAAACCAAACGGCGTGAGTTCCACTCGCTTGGCGTTGTGCTTGGCAGCCGCTACCTGGCGTCTCCTTGCCTGGTGCAGGAAGAAGATGCCGTAACGGCAGGCGGCAGCTCCGAGGACTATGTCCCCAGCGCGCGGCCCGGTTGCCTGGCGCCACATTTCTGGCTGGAAGCGGGGCGATCAGAGGGGGCGTCTCTGTATGACCATTTTTCAACCAGCGGACTCACCTTGCTGGTGACCACGCAAGGCGCGGCCAACGCTGTGGCCCCACTGGTCCAGGCTGCTGCCGGGGCGGGCATCCCTTTAAAGGTTCTGGTACGGCCGCTCAAGGAATTGCATGAGCTCTATGGTTGCGCCCTTGCCTTGATACGCCCGGACCAGTACGTGGCCTGGCGTGGCAACAACATGCATGAAGCCAGTGATGCTCTCGCAACCATTGCCGGGAAATCACTGGAAGCAATTAGCTGAATTTCGAAGCCGCAAGTTTTATAAAACCGAAGGAGACTCCAATGAACAAATTTCGACGCCAACTGACAGCAGCCTGTGCGCTGGCAAGCCTAGCCCTGGCCGCAGGCACCGCAAGCGCACAAACCCCGGCCTGGCCAAGCAAGGCGGTACGCCTGATGGTGCCCTCACCCGCAGGTACGGCACCCGACATCGTCGCACGCGTCATGGGCGACAAATTGTCCAAGGCCTGGGGTCAGCCCGTCATCGTCGAGAACCGGCCCGGTGCGGGCGGCATGATTGCCCTGGGCGCTATCAAGAATGGCACGCAGGACGACCACACCTTTGCTTTTGTGCCCGCCTCGGTCATCACCCTGTCGCCCTATATGTACAAAAGCACGCAGGTCGATGTGGTGCGTGATTTTGTTCCTGTCGCACTTGTCGCCGAAGGCCCGATGATCATGGCTGTGAACGCCTCATCGCCGGCCAATTCCCTGGCCGATGTGGTGGCCATGGCGAAGAAAAATCCGGACGCCTTTGTCGTGACATCGCCGCTGATGTATTCGGTGCCGCACCTCACTGGTGACCTGCTTGCCAAGGCAGCTGGTGTGCCCATGCGCGCCGTACCCTACGCCAACAGCGGCGCGGCGATTGCGGCCGTGATGAACAACGACGCGCAACTCATCATTGACGGCATCCCGCCAATCGACCCCATGGTCAAGGGCGGCAAGCTGAAGGCGATTGCGGTGTTCTCCGACGGCCGCTTGCCGAACCGTCCTCAGCTTGCGGCTGTGAATGAAACCTACCCTGGCATGGTCATCAACGGCTGGTTCGGCATTGTCGCGCCCAAGGGCACCAGCGACAAGGCCATCGAGCGCGTCAACCGTGATGTGGTCCAGGTTGCCAGGACGCCCGAGCTGACCGAACGCTTTGATGCTTTCGGCGTGTATGCCAAGAACCTGACACCGGCCCAGTTCGGAAAATACTGGAACGACGACCGCCAGCGCTGGGAAAAAGTGCTGCAGGACGTCGGCGCCAAACCGCAATAACAGCCCCTGGGAAAAGGAACACAGCATGTTTGCATACAACGCCTGGTACATGGGTGCCTGGGCCGATGAGGTCAAGCCGCAGGGCCTGTTGGGCCGCGTCCTGCTCAAGCTGCCGGTGGTTTTTTACCGCACGGAAGACGGCACGGCGCTGGCGCTGGAAGACCGGTGCTGCCATCGTGCCCTGCCGCTGTCGCACGGCTGCGTGGTCGGTGACCAGTTGCAGTGTGGCTACCACGGCCTGGTCTATGACCGCAATGGCCTGTGCGTCAAGGTGCCTGGCCAGGAGCGTGTGCCTGCGCAGGCAAAAGTCAGGAGCTACCCTGTCGTCGAACAGGATGAGATGCTCTGGATCTGGATGGGCGAGCCGGCGCTGGCCGACCCGGCGCTGATCGCGCGCCACCCCTGGCATAACGACCCGGACTGGGCGTGGGTCAAGGACAGGTATTCCATCAAGGCCAACTACCAGTTGATCACGGACAACCTGATGGACCTCACGCATGTGGGTTATGTACACCAGAGCACCATAGGCGGAACGCCGCAGGCGCACTCGGATGCCGATACCACAACCACACGTTCGGAAACCGGCGTCAAGGTGGCCCGGTGGATGATGGACTCGGTGCCGCCACCGACCTATGTTGCAGCACACAAGTTCAACACCCCGACCGTGGACCGCTGGATGGAGATTGATTTTCTCCCGCCGGCAGCAGTGCGCATCCACACCGGGGCCAAGGACGTCAACACCGGCGCGCGCGAAGGAGAGCGCACGGGTGGATTCGCTTTCATGGGCCTGAATCTGCAAACACCCGAAACAGAAACGACGACCCACTATTTCTGGTCGGGTGCGCGTACCTGTGCGCCTGGAGAACCCGGCCAATCCAGAGTGCGCGAGCAACTGATGCGAAGCCTGCCGCTCACGTTTGGCGAAGACAAGGTGGTGGTCGAGGCACAACAGGAAGCCATAGACAGGCAGGACGGCGCACCGCTGGTCATGATCGCATCGGACGCCGGCCTGGTTCATGCCAGGCGGCTGGTGACGGCAATGATTGAAAACGAACAAAAAACCAGAGAGCGTGCCGGAAACAAAGAAAAACCGCCGCAGCCCGCATGCCAGACGCAGGAACAAACATCATGAAAACCGACATCGAATCCGCCTACATCGTGCTGGAGAGCAGCAACCCGGCGGCAATCAACACATACCTCGGTGAGGTCGTTGGCCTGATGCCGGGTCAGCCTACGCCCGGTGGCGCCTCCACCTGGCGGGCCGACGGCAAGGCGCAGCGCCTCGTGCTGGCCCAGGGGCCATCCAACGATGCGGCCTGCATAGGCTTTGAAGTCGCCAGCCGGGAAGCCCTTGATGCCGCAGTGTCGCGCCTGCGCACGCTGGGCCTGGAGCCGGTGCCGGGAACGGCCGCACAGAACAAGGAACGCCGTGTCGCTGAAATGTTCAGGGTGCCTGCGCCCTGGGGCGTGGAGGTCGAGCTGGTGCTGGGCCTGGAAAATGCCGCAGCGCCATTTGCGAGCGCCGTTTACCCGAATGGTTTTGTCACCGGGACCCAGGGCTTTGGCCATTTCGTTTTTGGCGTTGCCGGCGCAGACGTGTACGAAGCCTCCCGCAAGTTTGCGATGGAAGGCCTGGGCCTCAAGCTCTCGGACTACCTGCGCCTGCCCATGGGACCGGTCGAACTGAACGTCTCGTTTTTTCATTGCAATGCACGGCACCATTCACTCGCGATTGCACAGATACCCGCGCCCGAAGTCCCGCAGAAACTGCACCACATCAACTTTGAAGTGAAGCAGGTTGCCGATGTAGGCGCAGCCTATGAACGCGCGCTGGCTGCGGGCACGCCGCTTGCCAACATGCTGGGCCAGCACGAGAACGACGGCATGGTCAGTTTCTACAGCATAGGCCCGGACGGCTGGCAGGTCGAGGTCGGCGCCACCGGCCGGCAGATCGGCGACAACTGGAACGACGTGCGCGAGTACAACCGCATCAGCATCTGGGGCCATCAGCCGCCCGCCGTCTTTGCGCAAATGCAGGGTCTCACCCCACCAGCACCCTCAGCCACTTAAACCAGCCAACCCTGAATCACTCATGAAACTTGTTACCTTCTCTCGCCGCGGACATCTCTCCATCGGAAAAATTTCCGGCAACCAGGTCGTGGACCTTCCGGCTTCGGACCCCACCCTGCCCGCGACCATGCTTGAGCTGCTGGCCGGCGGCGCTGCAATGATGCAGCGCGCCCGCGAGGTCAGCGCCGATCGCGGCGTGACCTTCCCGCTGGCAGATGTGCGACTGGAGGCGCCTGTACCGAATCCGAGCAAATTCCTCGCCATCGGCATGAACTACGCCAAACACGTGGAAGAGGCCAAACGTGCCGGTGTCCAGGTGCCGGACAGCCAGGTCTGGTTCAACAAGCAGGTGTCCTGCATCAACGGCCCGTTTGACCCGGTGCACATGCCTAAGGTCTCCGACAAGCTGGACTACGAGGCCGAGTTGGGTGTGGTCATTGGCAAGCGTTGCCGCCATGTTTCGGTGGCAGATGCACGCTCGGTGATTGCGGGGTACCTGGTGTGCAACGACGTCTCGGTACGCGACTGGCAAAAACGCTCCGCCACCATGACCCTGGGCAAGTCCTTCAACACCACAGGTCCCATTGGGCCATGGATCGTCACCGACGATGAGGTGTCTGACCCGCACGCACTGACCTTGCGCATGCTTGTCAACGGCAAGCTGCGCCAGGAGATCAGCACCGGCGAGATGGTGTTCAACATCTATGAGCAGATTGCCTACCTATCGACAGTGATGACGCTGGAGCCCGGTGACGTGCTGGCCACCGGCACGCCCTCGGGCGTAGGCGCAGCCATGGAACCGCCGTCATGGCTGCAGATAGGTGATGTCATGCGGGTCGAGATTGACGGCATAGGCCACATTGAAAACGTTGTTGTAGCCGAACCGCTTTAAAAGGGATCGCGCACCTGGAAAGGTGCGCAAGCCTATTTGGGCAGCAGCTTACGCAGCCGGTAAACACCAAAACAATGATCAGAAAAATCGCCACCAACCTGTCGGACGCCCTCAATGGCATCCATGACAGGGCAACCATATTTGCAAGCTGAAGCGGCTTCGGGCATGCCCCGTAGACTGCTGCAAGCGCGCCTAGGGTTTTTACCTAGTTTTGTTTTGCATCCTTCACTTCACGCAAAGTCTGTTGAGTAGCGCGCCGCTCAATGTCACACTTTAAAACTGCTCCAACTTGGATTGCGCTGCAAATTTTTGCTGGCCTTTCCCTCGATATGTCATGGACAGATTTTTGGAAATGGCACAGGCCGCTTTTGCATGGTCTGTCCGGCGATTGCATTCGCCACAGATATTCCTGCCGGCTTGTGCCGGCCTGCCCCCCCATAAAAATGCAGGGGCCAGCCAAGCCGGCTGACGGGTTGGTTTTCTCCCGGCGCCCAAGCGCGCATTGGCCAGGTTACGACTGAAACATGGTTGTGCTAATTCAGGGAACTGAGTTACCATAATTCGACCAGTTACGAGTCTTTACGCACGTAACCCCCAGTAATCCAGTGAGAAAAGGAATCACCATGGCCACCGACGGTTCAGTTGCACCCAAAGAGCGTGTCAATATTGTTTATCGCCCCGCCACCGGGGATGCCCAAGCCGAGGTTGAGCTACCGCTCAAGTTGCTGGTGATGGGGGACTATACGTTGCGCAACGACGACACGCCGCTTGAGGAGATGAAGCCCATCAATATTGACAAGGACAACTTCAATGATGTCCTCAAGGCCCAAAAACTCTCGCTCAACATGACGGTGCCCAACCAGCTCGACCCCAAGGCCGACAAGGATGCGGTTCTGGCCATGAACATCGGCTTTGACTCGATCAGTGATTTTTCCCCCGATGCGATTGTGGAGAAAGTGCCCGAACTCAAACAGATGATTGAGTTGCGTGACGCCCTCAAGGCGCTTAAAGGGCCTTTGGGCAACATTCCCGATTTCCGCAAGAAGGTGCAGGAGCTGGTTCAGGACGAGGGTGTGCGCGCACGCCTGCTGGCCGAGCTGGGCGTTCAGGACAAGTAAACCGAACAAGGAATAAAAATCATGGCCGACAACAATACCCAGGGGCAGGCAGCTGACGGCGCGAAGGAGGGGGCGGAAACCTCCCTGCTGGACCAGCTGGTCGAAACCGCGCGCATCAAGCAGGGTGACGACGCTTATTCCATCACCCGGCAGGGCATCCAGGCCTTTGTTTCGCAGTTGCTGGAGCCGCAGCGCTCGGTGGAGCGGGTCACGCAGGCCACGGTGGACGACATGATCGCCGACCTGGACAAGAAACTGTGTGCCCAGGTCGATTCCATCCTGCACCATCCTGATTACCAGAAGTTGGAGTCCGCCTGGCGGTCTCTGAAATTCCTGGTAGACCGCACCAACTTCCGCGAGAACGTCAAGATTCAGATCCTGAATGTCAGCAAGGACAAGCTGATGGATGATTTCCAGGACTCGGCCGATATCACCAAGTCCGGCCTCTACAAAAACCTGTATACGGCGGAATACGGGCAGTTCGGCGGCCAGCCTTTTGGCGCCATGATTGCCAACTACGAGTTCGGCCCCGGCGGGCAGGACATCAAGCTCCTGCAATCCATCGCCAGCGTCTCGGCCATGAGCCACGCGCCGTTTATTGCGGCCACCGCGCCCGAATTTTTTGGGGTCGAGTCCTATGACCAGTTGCCCAACCTCAAGGACCTGGCATCGGTATTCGAGGGCCCGCAGTTCGTCAAGTGGAATTCCTTCCGTGAGACCGAGGATGCACGTTATGTGGGCCTGACCCTGCCCCATTTCCTGCTGCGTGTGCCCTATGGGGCGGACACGGTGCCATCCAAAAAATTCAACTACAAGGAAGACGTCACCGCCGGCAACAAGAGCTTTTTGTGGGGTAACGCGGCCTTTGCGTTTGCATCACGCCTGACCGGCAGTTTTGCCGACTACCGCTGGTGCGCCAACGTCATAGGCCCCCAGGGCGGCGGCACCGTCGAGGACCTGCCGGTCTACACCTATGAGTCCATGGGTGAACTGCAGAACAAGATACCGGCGGAAGTGCTGATTTCCGAGCGGCGCGAGTTCGAGCTTGCGGAACAGGGTTTTATTGCCCTGACGATGCGCAAGAACAGCGACAACGCTGCTTTCTTCTCCGCCAATTCCGCGCAAAAACCAAAGTTTTTCGGCAACACCAAGGAGGGCAAGGAAGCCGAGCTTAACTACAAGCTCAGCACCCAGTTGCCCTACATGTTTGTGGTCAGCCGCCTGGCGCATTACATCAAGGTCATACAGCGTGAAAACATTGGTACCTGGAAAGAGCGCGGTGATCTTGAAAATGAGTTGAACATGTGGATCCGGCAGTATGTGGCCGACATGGACAACCCGGCGGAAGGTGTGCGCAGCCGCCGGCCGCTGCGTCAGGCGGAGATCAAGGTCTCCGACGTGGAAGGTGATCCAGGCTGGTACAGGGTGGACCTCAAGGTCAGGCCGCATTTCAAATACATGGGCGCTTCCTTTAGCCTGTCACTCGTGGGCAAGCTGGAAAAAGGCTGATTTCACGGGGAATAAGCTGTGTTTCGCTTGTAACTTTGGCGCCTGCCGGCTGAAATGGAATCGAAATACACGGCTTCCACAATACAGGCATGCACAACAGATTGTTTGAGGGCTGTGCAGATCACCAGAAGACCGGTTGGCGGTCCGGTGATAAGGAAGAGCCAGCGGTGGAAGACAAAAAGCAGCGCTGGGCGAGGTAACAATTTTTTAATGTCTTGAATTTAAAAAGGAAATCATCATGCCAATGCCATGCTATCTCATCGTTGAAGGTCAGAACCAGGGAAAAATCGAAGGCGGCGTCAAGGTCAAGGGTCATGAGGGCAAGATCATGGTCCAGGCCGTGGAACACACCATCGAGATACCCAAGAGCCCGCAAACGGGCCTGCCCACCGGCAAGCGCGTCCACTGCCCGATGACCGTGACCAAGGAAATCGACAAGTCCTCGCCTAAGCTGTTCCAGGCGCTGACGTCCGGCGAGCAGCTCAAGAGCGTGAGCCTGGAGTTCTACCGGATTTCCCCCAAGGGTACGGAAGAAAAATACTACACGGTCAAGCTCATGTCCGCCATTTTGACCAGCGCGCGGTCCTGGACACCGAACTGCCTGGATCCGGAAAACCGGCAGATGGGCCACATGGAAGACCTTTCCTTCACCTACGAGAAGATCACATGGACCTACGAGCCTGACGGCATCGAGGCAGAAGACTCCTGGCTCGCTCCGAAGTAAGCAAAGCCCGGCGGTCCCCTAGCCCCGACGGATCATGAAGGAACGCCGCCTGCTCGAAAGGATAGCGGCCTGGGAAGATGGTGAAGCAAGAACCAACAAAACCCAGGTCGATATTCTGGTCAGGTCGGTGACAGAGCATCTCCGTCGCCTGCTCAATACGCGGCAGGGCAGTGTGCAGCTGGACCCCCATTTTGGGGTGCCCGACTTCACCAATATCGCTGGCGGCCTGAATGCAGGATCCATCAGCGATATTGAGGAGGAAATCCGGCGCATGGTGCTCAAGTATGAGCCCCGGATCAAGTCTCCCAAAGTGACCTTGAGCCGCGAAGCGACCGATGTGCTGTCCATCCAGTTTGGACTTCAGGGCAAGCTGGAAGTGGACGACAGGGAGATACCCCTGCAACTGGCCACGACGGTGGGTGCAAACGGCAAGGTCAACATCCACTAAGACTATCGTTTTTCACCTTTTTCTTGAGCGAGCGCAAAGGCCCCCATGTTCAATCGGTATTACGAAGATGAATTGAACAAGCTCAAGGAACTGGCTGTCGAATTTTCGCAAGCCAACCCGGCGCTTGCGCCCATGCTGTCCGGTGCCTCCGCCGACCCCGATGTGGAGCGGTTGCTTGAAGGCGTTGCCTTTCTCACCGGCCTGACGCGGCAGAAACTCGACGATGAATTTCCGGAGTTTGTCCAGGAACTGGCCAACCTCCTGTTTCCGCATTACCTGCGGCCCATCCCTGCATGCACGCTCGTCAGTTTTGCGCCCAAGGGCCTGCTGGCCGAGACCGTGCGCATTGCCGCCGGCACAAAAATAGACTCGGTCCCGGTTGACGGCACGCCTTGCCGTTTCCGCACCTGCGCCGATCTGGATGTCCATCCCCTGGTTCTTTCCGGCGCGCGGCTTGTCGCCAGCGCCGGCAGCGCCCCCCGGCTGGTGCTGCAGTTTGAGTTGCAGGCGATCGACCTGGCGCAGTGGACAGCCGGGCACATACGGCTTTTTCTGGGAAGCGGTTATACGGAAGCGTCCAAACTGCTGCTGCTGCTGAACAACCA
Source organism: Pseudomonadota bacterium (assembly GCA_040388255.1). Taxonomy (GTDB): domain Bacteria; phylum Pseudomonadota; class Gammaproteobacteria; order Burkholderiales; family Burkholderiaceae_C; genus Polaromonas. The sequence continues at coordinate 11,102 of JAZKCE010000011.1, forward strand.
TGTCCGGTCGGTCAGCATCTTTGCCCCGGGCGGGGCAGTTTGTGAGCTCGGGCCGAAGTCCATACGCCTCTCGGGGTTCGACTCGGAGTTGCTGCCCTACCCGGGGCACGCGTTCCAGGGCTACCGTTGCCTGCAGGAATTTTTTGTCCAGCCTGAAAAATTCCTGTTTGTGGATATTGAAGGTCTTGCCGGGTGGACGGCGCGCGGCCAGGGCGGCGCATTTGAATTGACGCTGGTGCTGGACCAGGTGCCCGAGTGGATGCCGGAAATACGCTCGGAAACCTTCCAGCTCAACGTCACGCCTGCCATCAACCTGTTTGAACATGCGGCCGACCCGATCACAAACGACCACAAGGCGACTGAATACCGATTGATACCCGAGGGGGCCAACCGCGAGCATTACCAGATTTATTCCGTCGACCAGGTGGTGGGCTACCTGCAGGGCGTGGCACGCGAGCGTGTTTATTCGCCGTTTGGCATGCTCAAGCATGATGGCGGCGATGTCAGCCTGAATTACCGCACCGCCTTGCGCGCAGCGGCGGTGGGGCGAGGCAGCGACATCTACCTGTCGGTCACCTACCCGTCGGGCCAGCTACCGGTCGCGGAGACGCTGTCTGTCCAGGTTACCTGCACCAACCGCATGCTGCCTGAAAGCCTCAAACTGGGCGACCTGAGCAAGCCGACCGACACCTCGCCGGACCGCATGACTTTTCGCAATATCAGGCGCATGACCACGCCGCTCAACCCGCCTTCCGGCGAGGCCTTGCTGTGGCGCATGATTTCGCACGTGTCCCTGAATTTCCTGTCGATTGCCAGTGCCATGAATCTCAGGGCCTTGCTTGGCTTGTATGTTTTTCCGGAACGGCAGGAGCAGGGCGTGGAAGTTGCAAACAGGCGCCGTATTGAAAGTATCCAGGACGTTACCGCAACCCGGGAAACCAGGCTGATAGGGCGCGGCAGCATTTTGCGGGGGCAACTGGTACGCATCAAGTGCCGGCTGGATTTTTTCGCCAGTATTGGCGACATGTATCTGTTCGGCTGCGTGCTGGACCGTTTTATTGCCGATTACGCCAGCATCAATTCATACACCCGCGTCGAGCTTGAAGACGCATTTACAGGAGCGCTGTTCAAATGGCCGCCGAGATTGGGGCAGCAGCCGCTGCTGTAGAGAAGTCGCTTCTCGCCCATGGCGAGCGCTTCTCGTATTTCCAGGCGATGCGCCTGCTGCACCTGTTTGGCAAGGCCAGGGGCCTGTCCGCGGACAGCCTGCGTGTACGCCCCAAGCTGGGTCTGGGGTTTCCCGACAGCGATATTGAAAGCATAGAGACCAGGCCGGAAGGCGGTTACCGCGTGACGGCCAATTTCTTCGGCCTGTATGGCGTGGCCTCGCCGCTGCCCACCTATTACACCGAAGACCTGTTCGAGGAAGAGCGCGAAGGGCGTCACGCCACCCGTGATTTCCTGGACATCGTTCACTATGCGATGTACCCGCTGCTGTTTGATGCGTGGCGAAAGTACCGCCTGCAGTTGCGGGTGCTGGAGGACGGCGATGCGCAGGTGCTGGATCGTTTGTACTCTTTTGTTGGCCTCGGCGATGCGTCCGTGCGCGAGCAATTGCCGTACAGCGGCGACCTGCTGCGTTACGCCGGGCTTTTGAACCTGCATCCCCGGTCTGCAATGGGTTTGCAAACCTTGCTGGCCGATGCCTTCAGCCCCGCAAAAGTCGAGATTGAATGTTGCACGCTCAGGGCCATGCCGATTCCGCAGGACCAGCGCCTGCGTCTGGGAATGCAGGCCAACTGCCTGGGCGAGGACACCCACCTGGGCAGCGAGATTGACGACTACAGCAGCAGCCTTGCCATACGCCTCACCGACTTGCCCGAAAGCCTGTTTCACCAGTTGTTGCCGGCCACCGACGGCAACGAACGCCTGAAATTCCTGACGCGTTTTTACCTGATCGATCCGCTGGAGATCAGGGTGGAGCTTGAGCTGCGCCGGGAAGAAGCGCGCGCGGCGCGCACGCTGGCGGATGCCCCCGAAGGCCTTGCGGCACAGGCGGACAGCAAAGCCGGCACAAAAAACTGGTCGCGCCTTGGACTGGACACCTGGCTGGCGCCGGAGCTCGGGAATTTGCCAACGCGTGTGCATTACATGCTTTGACGGCTGTTTGCAACTTTTGACTTTATAAAAACGGGGAAAACCATCATGCTGCTCGTTGAACTCAAACCTCTGGTCGGACGCCTTAATTCCTGCACCAAGCAGGCACTGGAAGACGGCGTAGGCCTTTGTGTCTCACGCACGCATTACGAGATCACTGTCGAGCACCTGCTGGTCAAACTGTTCGACAACGGCCAGGCGGACATCGCTCTCCTGCTGCGCCAGCATGGTGTCGACGCAGCACTGGTCAAACGCGACATAGACCGTGCCATTGAGGACATGCGCACCGGCAATGCCGGCAAGCCGGCTTTCTCCCCGCTGTTGCTGGAACTGCTGCAGGACGCCTGGCTGATCTCATCGGTCAACCTGTCTGAGGCCCGCATCCGTTCCGGTGCGGTGTTGCTGGCCTTTCTGGCGCGCGCCACCTACTACGCCACGGGCGACTATGCGGCGCCGTTGAGGGCTTTGAACCGCGAGAGTTTGCTGGCGGATTTTTCCACGGTATGCGTGGCTTCGATAGAGGAGTCCGCCGGTGCCGGTGAGTCCTCCGGCGGAGCCGGCCAGTCCGCTCCCAGCGGGGATGGCAGCGCCATCAAGCGCTTTTGCGAAGACTTCACCGAAAAAGCGCGTGCCGGAAAAATCGACCCGGTTTTCGGGCGCGACAAGGAGATTCGCCAGATGGTGGACATCCTGGCGCGCCGCCGCAAGAACAACCCCATCTGCGTGGGCGACCCCGGTGTCGGCAAGACCGCCGTGGTGGAAGGCCTGGCGCTGCGCATCGTCGAAGGGGATGTCCCCGATTCGCTCAAGGACGTCACCATCTACGGGCTCGACATGGGCCTGTTGCAGGCCGGCGCGAGTGTCAAAGGGGAGTTTGAAAACCGCCTGAAGGGCGTGATCAACGAGGTCAAGGGCTCGGCCAAACCCATCATCCTTTTTATTGATGAGGCGCACACGCTGATCGGTGCTGGCGGCCAGGCCGGTTCCGGGGATGCCGCCAACCTGCTCAAACCCGCATTGGCGCGCGGTGAACTGCGCACCATTGCGGCCACAACATGGGCCGAGTACAAGAAATATTTCGAAAAAGACCCGGCGCTGGCCCGCCGCTTCCAGCCGGTCAAGCTGGATGAGCCGGACTTGGCAACCGCGATCATTATCTTGCGCGGGCTCAAGGAAAAGTACGAGGATGTACACCGCGTTGTGGTGCGCGACGACGCCATCGTAGCGGCTGCCGAGCTTTCCAGCCGCTACATCACGGGCCGCCAGTTGCCCGACAAAGCCGTGGATCTGCTTGACACCGCATGCGCGCGTGTCAAGGTGCTGCATAGCGCCAAGCCCGATGTCCTGGAAGACAAGGAACGCCAGATGCAGGCCCTGGAGCGTGAACAGCGCGGTCTGCAGCGTGACCGCGACAACCACCAGCCGGTAGACCTGGAGCGGCTGCAGGCCATTGACGGGCTGACAGCCACGCTGTCCGCAGAAGCCGAGGCCTTGAGGGCGCTCTGGACCGCGCAAAAAACCGCCGCCGACGCCTTGCTGGCAGCTCGGATCGCCTGCAATGCTGCCAGGGCGGCCAGCGCCCCCCAGGCGGAGCTGGATGCCCTGTCGGAAAAAATCGCCAGCGCGGGCAAGGCTTTCGAGACAGCCCAGGGCGACCGGCCGCTGGTACGTGTGGACGTCGACCCGGATGTGGTTGCCAAGGTGGTCTCGGACTGGACCGGCATTCCCGTCGGCAAGATGCTGCGTGACCAGGCCGAAAGTGTCATGCGCATGGAGTCCGTGCTGTGCGCGCGCATCCGGGGCCAGGACCATGCCATGCACCAGATCTCCGAAGTGCTCAAGACCGCCAAATCCGGCCTGCGCGATCCCCAGCAGCCGCTGGGCGTCTTCCTGCTGGCCGGCCCCTCGGGTGTCGGCAAGACCGAGACCGCGCTTTCGGTGGCGGACATCCTGTTCGGCGACGAAAAGTCCACGGTGACCGTGAACATGAGCGAGTTCCAGGAAAAGCACAACGTCAGCCGCCTGATAGGTTCGCCGCCCGGTTATGTTGGTTACGGCGAAGGCGGCGTGCTCACCGAGGCGGTCAGGCAGCGTCCGTATTCAGTGGTGCTGCTCGACGAGGTTGAAAAGGCGCACTTGGACGTGCTCAACCTTTTTTACCAGGTGTTTGACAAGGGCACGCTGTCGGACGGGGAGGGCAAGGACATAGACTTTTCCAACACCGTTATTTTCCTGACCTCCAACCTGGCCACCGATGTCATCACCGAGATGAGCTCCGGTGAAGACAAGCCGGATGCCGCCACCTTGCTGTCCGCCGTGCGGCCCATACTGTCGGCGCATTTCAAGCCCGCGCTGCTGGCCCGCATGACTGTCATCCCCTACTTCACGCTGGCCCCGGACGCGCTGGCCGGCATTGTGCGCCTCAAGCTGGGCAAGATCGTGCAGCGCCTGGCGCACAACAACAAGCTGGGATTCACATACAGCGACGCGGTTGTGCAGCAGATCGCCGCGCGCTGCACGGACGTCGAAACCGGTGCGCGCAATATTGACTTCATTTTGCGCAGCAGCGTCATGCCGCTGATGTCGCAGGAAATCCTGTCGCGCATGAGCACGGGCGAGCAACCTGGCGCCATAGCCCTTGATGTGGACGCGGGCAGTGAATTCACGGTGGCGTTTCATGACAAGCCCGCCGCCGAAACCACGGTTGTTTAAAAGCACCGGTCGCAGCGGATCACGCTTTAAAGATTATTTCCCAGGACATAAAGATGGCCTCACTCTCCAACAAGCTGGCAGCCAACAAGCGATTTGAATTTGCTTCCGATGCCTTTGGCGCCGATAAATTCGCCGTCGTCAACATGACGGGTTTTGAAGCCATTTCAAAGCCCTTCCGGTTTGTGCTGACACTGGTGTCCGACGACGCCAGCATCGAATTTGACAAGGTGCTGCAGAACGCCGCGACGCTGAGGATATTTGCGCCTGACGGTGCGTCGTCCACGCCTTACCACGGCGTGATTGCCGAGTTTGACCAGCTCCATCAAACAGACGGTTATGTGTTTTACCGTGCCGTGCTGGTGCCGAGGCTGTGGCACCTGTCGCTGTACCAGGTGTCCGAGGTCTACCTCAATGACCAGAATATTCCGCAGATCGTCGAGAAGGTGCTCAAAGGCGGCCGCCTGAGCAGCGCCGACTATGAACTCAAGCTGTCCGGCAGCTACCGTGAGCGGAGTTTTGTCTGCCAGTACCAGGAAACCCACCTCGATTTCCTGTCCCGCTGGATGGAAAAAGAGGGCATGTATTTCTTTTTTGACCAGGATGGCAAGAAAGAAAAACTGGTGATTGCCGACAACCGCAGCATGCATCCCGCGCAGGCCGTCAAGGTGCTTTACCGTCCCGTCGATGAGCAGGACACGGGAAGCGCGGCAGATTCGGTGCAGGATTTTGTTTGCCGCCAGAAGCCGCTGCCGCAAAAGGTCTTGCTGCGCGACTACAACCACCGCAAGGCCAGTGTCGAGCTCAAGGTCAGTGAAACCGTTTCCGAGAACGGCATTGGCGAGGTGAACCTTTATGGCGAGAACTTCCGCAATGAAGCCGAAGGCCAGCGCTACGCCAAATTGCGGGCCGAAGAAATCCTGTGCGGCGGCAAGGTGTTCACGGGCGAAGCCACTGCGGTGGGCTTGCGCAGCGGCTACCTGATGGAAATGAGCCGCCATTACCGCGACAACTTCAATGGCCAGTACCTGGTGACGGAGGTCCATCACGAAGGTTCGCAGGCGGCGGCCTTGCTTGCAGGTATCCGGACCAGCTACAGCGAAGGCCAGGGCGGCGAAACGATTTACCGCAACACCTTCCGAGCCATACCTGCTGCAATCCAGTTCAGGCCCGAACGCACGACCCCGAGGCCGCGCGTCTCAGGCACCATGAATGCCATCATTGACGCGGGCGGCATCAGCGAATACGCGGAACTCGATGAGTACGGCCAGTACAAGGTGCAGCTGCCTTTTGACAGCACCGACAAGGCGGCGGGCAAGGGCTCGGCGCGCGTGCGCATGGCCTCGCCCTATTCGGGCAGCGACCACGGCATGAATTTCCCGCTGCACAAGGATGCGGAAGTGCTGCTGTCCTTTATCGACGGCAACCCCGACGAGCCGGTGATTCTGGGTGCGGTACCCAACTCCGAGAATCGCAGCATCGTCAACAACAGCAACCCCTACGAAAACAAGATCACCACCGCGGGCGGCAACCTGATCCACATGGGTGACCAGGCGGGCAAGGAGGTCATGTGGCTGCATTCGCCGTTTCACAATTCGACCATCGGGATAGGCTCCATTGACCCCAAAGGGGGCGGCAGCCTGTGGACGAGCACAAAGGGCAGCTCGGAGAGCGTGACGGTTGGGACCACCAACAGCATATTTGCCGGATTCAAGAACTCCGCGAGTGTTTCCATAGAGAACTCCCTGGCCGCATCGCTGGTCAACAAGGTCACCCTTGGCTCAAGCCTGAATTTTGGTGTGGGCTTTGATGTGACCTGGAAAAAGGGCACCAGCGTTTTGCTGGACGACAGCACCAGCTATGCGCTGAAGACCAAGGGAAAACTCCAGGGAAACGAGAGCGTCATTATTTCAGGAGGCCAGCGCGCCGTACTCAAGGAGGCCGTCGAAGCGGCAAAAACGGCCGTTCAAACCTCCATCATTGCCAGTGGTGCGGTCAATGCCGCCCTTGCGGCAATGGCGGGCAAAGCCGTATCGGACGGTGCCGATGAAAAGGGGGCCGTGGGGCCGTGGAATGGCAAGGGCATTGCCGAGGCCCGCGGGGCCGGTGCGATGGGCGGTGTCGCCTCGGTACTTGCGGTCGCCGCTGTCATGACCGCGGCGGCGAAGACCATTGCCGCCATCGGCAGTCCCGAGGAGGCCTATGCAAGCAATCTGATGGTGGATGGTGAGGGCATCGATATCGAATCTGACAACCTGGCGCTGGAAAAAGGAAACATAAAGATTTCCCCTTCTGCGGTTACCAGCCAGGTCGGCTCTGCTTTGCCGCTCAGGGGGATGGTGGGCTATCCCAAGTCCTTGATAAGCAACACCGCGACTGAAGCAAAAATTCAGGTATCCCCTGCACCAGCGATGATCAACGAGGTTCGCCTGAATGAGACGGTTGCTTCGATGACGATGAAAAACCCCCTGGGCTCCATCAGCCTGAACCACAGGACGGGTGGCTCCCTCCAGCTGGAAGCCAGTGGCATGACCGCGGAATCCGGTGCCTCCAAACTTGAACTCACACTGGCTGCGGGCGCAACCCTTACCGGCGGACCCGCCTCCAAGGTTTCGGTTCTCCCCGCCGCCGTGAGTTCCGAGTGCGGGTCAGCCTATATGAAGCTGACGCCCGCTTTTGCCTACTTGTACGGTCCCGGTGACGCGGGTATCGATGTGAGTCCGGCCTCCGTAACCATAGGCGGAACACTGATCCAGCTGGGTTAGTGCGGTCCTGACCATGATGTGATCCCATGAAAGTCTTTAAACCCGACTCCCTCGGACTGCTCTACCGGGCATTTCGCTTCGCCAATCGAAATTGCCTGTCCATTGGCCTGATGGGATTTTTTCGATTCGATGGCAGCGGACCCGCCGGCCTGCTTCCCGAAGCCGAACTATGGAAGAAGGCCTCGGCCGCCATCGGCAAGGACGCCATTCTTGATGAGGGCTGGCCCAAGCCGGCCGGCGAGTTTCTGGTTTTCGGCGCGGCCCATGCACCGGCGGGCACGCAGGCGCCTGAAGTGGCGGTGATGGCGCAGCTCGGCAGCCTTAAAAAGAGCTTGCTCGTTCATGGAGACAGGCATTTCAATGCGTTGGGCCTGATGTCTTCGCCCCAGCCTTTTGCCAGCATGCCCATCGTGCCAGCCACGGCTTTCGGCGGTGAAGGTTTTGCCGCCAATCCGCGCGGCAAAGGCGTGCAGAAAATCAGAGATGCGGACGGTGCCAGCGTGCTGCCCTTGCCGAATGTGGAGGCCGCCGGCCAGCCGATCCGGAGTGCCAGTGACCAGGCGCCGCCCGCCGGTTTCTGGGCCTATGGACCGGATGCGCCGGAACGGATCCACCACCTGGGGAGTTTCGATCAGCCATGGCTGAAGACCACCTGGCCGCATTTGCCGGAAACAACCAGCTCGGCATATTTTCAGACGGCGCCGCTGGACCAGAGACTCAATGGCTTTTTTCGCGGGGACGAAGCCATACAGCTGCAGAACATGCACCCGGCGCGGCCCGCGATTGCTGCAAGCCTGCCGAAACTGCGCGCCCGCTGTTTTGTGAACCGGCGAATTGCCGACGGCGAGGAGTTCTCGGAAATCGAAACGCGCGCTGAAACCGTCTGGCTGTTTCCCGAGCTGGAGTGCGGCATCGTTCTTTACAGGGCGGTGAGCAACACCACGAACGAAGATGCTGACGATGTGCTGCATGTCCTGGCCGAATGGGAAGCCCTGGCCGATGCGCCCCTGGGTTTTTCGCACTACCACGAAGAGTTCAAGCGCCGGCTGCCGAAACCCGCCCAGGGTGTTGCTGCTGCGGGCGGCCCTGTAGGTGCGCCGGTGGGTGCGCCTGCTGTACCCGCCGTTGCGGCGGCCCTGCCTCTGGCGGCTGCGGCACCATTGGCGACTGCTGCGGTTTCAGCGCCGGATGCGACGGCCATGGCCGTGGCATCCGGTGGCGGACCGGCCCAAAGCCCGGAGCTGCAGGAGGTGCACAGGCTGGCGGGGGAACTGAACAGGAACACGCAGGAGCTGATGCAACAACACGGCATCACCCAGGCTGACCTTGCCCCCTATTTGAAAGAAGAGATCGAAGCGCCGCCTCACTCGCTGGAGGAAGTGCACAAGATGGCGGCCGACCTGCAGGCGCAGACCCGGGAGTTGATGCAAAAGCACAAGCTCACCGACAAGGACCTCGCGCCATTTATGCCCAAGGCGGAAGTTGAGCCTGTCAATCCTTTGGGCGACCTGGAAAAATCCCTGATGGCGCTCAACGCCAACACCAAAGAGACCATGGAGAAGGCCGGCATCACGCAGGCAGACCTTGAGGCCTTCATGGCAAGGACGCCAGAAACGGCAGACATGGTCGGCAAGCCGGTGCCTGATGTCAAGAGTGTCATCGCCGGGCTCGCCGCAGTGATGCCCGCCGTGGCTTTGCCTAAAACCGCAATGCCGCAGCTTGAGCTGCCTGAACCAGAACCGGCGCCGGCGGTCGCGGCGCACAAACTCACGCGTGAGGAGGTCGTGGCGCGCCATGCGGCGAAGCAGGGCTTCGCGTCATACGACTTGTCCGGCCTAGACCTGTCGGGGCTGGATCTCGCCGGCGCGGATTTCTCGTCGGCGCTGCTGGAGAAAACCAGTTTCAAGGACAGCCGGCTGGCCGGTGCCGTCTTCAAGGGCGCGCTGCTGGCCGGTGGTGATTTTTCCGGCGCCGACCTGAGCGGCGCCATGCTGGCTGGCGTGAGCGCAGGTTCCGCCTTGTTTGCCAAGGCCCGCATGGATGGCGTGAACGCAAGCCAGGGTGACTTCAGCGCGGCAGATTTTTCGCTGGCGCAATTGACCAGGGCCAACATCTCCGGCGCCATATTCGACGGGTCAAAGATGGCGGGGCTCAAGGCAGCCGGCTGCAATGCGCAGCAGGCCAGTTTTGCCGATTGTGATCTGGCCGGCGCAAGCATGACGGATGCGCGATTGACGGCGGCTGCATTTACCGGCGCCAAACTCGGCAAGGCCAATTTTGCAAATGCAGCTTGCGACAACGCCGAGTTCTATGGCGCCGATGCCACGCAGGCCAATTTCACCAGCGCCAATCTGAAAGCCTCGCGCGCAGATGCGAGCAGCCAGTTCGCCGAGGCGCAACTGGGCCGCTCGCATCTGGGGCGGGCCGCATGGGACGGCGTGCTGCTGGGCAAGGCCAACCTGGAAGGCGCCACGCTGGACGACGCGGACTTCAGCCGGGTGCAGGCGGCCGGTGCGCTTTTCGGCCGCGCCTCCGCCAAAGGCGCGAAGTTCGACAAGGCCGATCTCAGCCGCGCCGACTTCACCGGTGTCAACCTGTTCAAGGGCTCGCTGCGCAAGGCCAATACCGAGGCCACGCTGCTGCGCAAGGCCAACCTGTACGGAGTCGACTTTTACGGCACCTCGCCGACGATTGCCAGCCTGGAGGGTTCCAACATAGACCAGACCCTGCTGCTGATCAGAAAGCCGGTGGTGTAAAGGCCATGATGTTCTTTCCCTTGAAAAATATTTGCTATTTAATTGATAGCTGGCTGCGCCCTGGTGTATTGGGCTGCGGCCATATTTGCCTTTCAATACTGGCCTGTTTTACCGGCCCCGGCATGCCTGGGAAGGGCTCTTTTCAAGGCTTGAAAGTGGCCGCAGACCAATGGTCATGCGCGCAACCAGCTACCAAAAAGATAGCAAACACGGTGTTTGCAAGAAGGTGGGCACCATGGATTTGAAGCAAACCCTGGCCTTGCTGGCCGGCACGCGCCATCTCGCGGATGCAGATTTGTCGGGTGCGGACCTGTCGGGGCAGGACTTCTCAAATTGTCACTTTGAAAATGTGCGCATGCCGGCGGCCGACCTTTCCGGCGCCAATCTCTCGGGCAGCGCCTTCCAGGCTTGCGACTTCTCCGGCGCAAAGCTGGCGCGGACGAACCTTTGCGGCAGCCAGTTCATGAACGTTAACCTGCAAAAGGCGGTACTCGATGCGGTCAATGCGGCGGAGTCCAACTGGTCAAAGGCTGATTTCACGGATGTGCAGGCCGCGGACGCGGATTTCAGCAAGGGCTTTTTTGACGCTGCCGTTTTTGCCGCCAGCAACCTTTCCGGTGCCAAATTTTTCAAGACCTCGTTCCACCAATGTGTGTTGAACAAGGTGGACTTTGCGGGCGCCGACCTGACGCGCTGGACGGTCATGGACACCGACCTGACGACGGTGCACTTTGCCCGCACGCAGCTGGTGCAGGCCTACCTGAAAGGCTGCAAGCTGTCCGGCCAGCGGTTTTCGGGTTGCGACCTCACCATGACCATCTTCAACAACGCAGACCTGCAGTCGGCTGATTTTTCAGGCACGGTACTGGACCGCACCAGTTTTATGGGCGCGCAACTGCAGCAGGCGCAGATGGCCGGTGTGCGGGGCAGCTACACCGCGCTGCTGGAGGCCAAACTCGTCCAGGCCAACCTGACCGGTGCGGTGTTTGAAATGGCCGATGCCAGCAATGCCGACCTGACCGGCGCGCGTTGCGACGGGTCTCGCTGGCATATGTGCGTGATGCAGCGGATCAAGGCGGCGGATGCCGGGTTTTCCCACGCCAGCCTGGTGTATTGCGACCTGTCGAATGCAGACCTGCAGGGCGCCGATTTCAGCCGCGCGGATTTAAGCGGCGCCAACCTTCATGCTATCCGCGGCAATGGCACGCGCTGGGACGGCGCCCAGCGCAGCGGCGTGCGCGAAACCGACGAAGCGCTGGCGCGGGCCGAGCGCTGGCAGGTGGCCTGAAAACCCGAAGCCCGAACAATATTGACCTGAAAGCGAGTAAACAGCATGCCAAATACATCCTTACCTTGCACCCCCGCCCTTGCGGACCAGGACATCGGCCTGGTGTCGGCCACGGTCACCGGGCAGGCCGACAAATGGTTTTTCCTCAGTGGCGCGGACCGGGCGTTGCGCGCCGACAGTTGCCTGATCGCGCCGGAGTGCGGCGATACGGTGCTGGTCTGCAAAGGTGTGACGGTAGGGCTGAGCACTGTCCCCTACATCCTGGCGGTCCTGTCGCGCGCGCATCCCCTGCATGGCGTGCTGGCCTTGCCCGGCGGCGCGACGATTTCCAGCGATGAAGGCAAGCTTTCCTTCGCCGCGAAAGAAATTGCCCTGGATGGCGAGCGCTGCGTGAGCCTCAAGGCGCCCCGCGTTGACATGCAGGCCGCGCAGGCCGAGATGCAGTTTGCAAGCCTGCGCACCACCATCAAGGACTTTTGCGGCATCCTGGGCAGCGTGACCACGGTGGCGCAAAACATCAACTCCACCGTCGGCCGGCTGCTGCAAAAAGCGACCAACAGCTTTCGCTGGACGGAGAACCTGGACGAAACCCGCGCCGGCCGCATGCGCCTGCAGGTCGCCGAGCGCTTTCACCTCAAGTCGCGCCACGCCAGTGTGATTGCCGAAGGCCAGGTCAAGATAGACGCCGAAAAAATCGACCTCGGCTGATAGCCGCGAAAAGGAAACCAGATGTTTGCAGTCACCAAACAAAGCGGCCAGTGCATGGCCATGCCCGACCTGTGCAAGACGCCGGCGCCGCCCGGGCCGCCTATACCGATTCCGTATCCGAATATCGCCATGCCGATGATGGGCAACCCGGCCACCATGAAAGTGCTGATTGGCGGCATGCCGGCGCTGACGAAATCGTCCAAGATCACCATCAGCAATGGCGACCAGGGCGGCGTGGCAGGCGGTGTCGTTTCCGGAAAGATGATGGGCGCCACGGAATTCATCATGGGCAGCATGAAGGTCAAGCTTGAAGGCAACCCGGCCGTAAGGCTGGGTGACCCGACCAAGCAGAACGAAGGCAACACCGTGGGCTCGGTGCTGGCGCCCAGCCAGGCCGTCGTGATGATCATGGGCTGACCGGAAAGCAATCATGAAAAACATATGGATCAGCGCGCTGTCCGAAAACCAGCCGCGCGTTGCCGCGGTAACGGCGGTGTTGAAGCAGTACGGGCTCAATTGCCAGGGCCACTTCTGGACCGATGCGCCTGAAAAAATGAGCTGGCGTGCCGCCATGACCGGCCTGCAGGATGCAAAGGCCGACTTGTGGCTGGTATTGGCGGACGATGCCGGCATGGCCAAGCCAGGTGTGCGTTATGCCTTGTCCCTGATGGCGGCTTCGCTGCGGCAGGCCAAAGGCGCGGGCTTCCAGATCGTCCTGCTTTGGAACTCGCCAGCGCCAGCGGCTGATAAATTGCCGCCACTGCTGCAAACGGCGACCGTGGTCGAAGAAGCGGCCGCTTCATGGTCCGCAAAAATCGTGGCCAGGGCGAATATGCCCGGCAAGGCGGCGACGCCCGACTACCGGCTGGACATCCAGGGGGACGAAAGGCTTGGACAATGGTTTGAGATCGGGCCGCGTGAAGGCTCGTGGCCGGGCGTGGTTTTGGGCGTGTCCGGCGAAGGCGCCGAAATCAATTTCCAGGCTGTCGGACCCAAGGGCAGGCTGCCGGAAAAAACCACGCTCGAATATGCGCAGCAGGGACTGAAAATCCAGGCCGGCAGCCGCGAGTTCACGGCCTGGGCGGTGCGCAACCAGGTGGACAGCGATGCTTCCTACTTTGCCCGTGTCAAGGGCTGCCCGGAGGCCATCCTGTTCATGCCTTATGCGGATGACAGCGATGTGAGTGCTACCGTCCTGGGGCTTCAATGAAGTGCAAAAGATCCGGACCGCCGGGCCGGGATTGCCCGTGCGCCCTGACCCGGACATTAATCAATGCGGACGCGCGCCGGGCCGGTGATGCTGCCGCTGGCGCTGAGCAGCAGGGCCTCGCCGGGGTCGTAAGGCAATTCGGCCACCAGCTCTTGGCCATTGAAGCGGTAGCCGACCCGGTAGAGCGACTGGCTGTAGGCCGTTTGCACCCCGGTGCCGCAGACCTGGTCGCGCACAAACACTTCAACGTCTATGTCGCCCTCGGGGTCTTCGCTGGGTGCAGGCGGCACATCCGGCGGGAACACCATCTCCCAGAGTTTTTTGCCGGCCAGCGCGCCGCCGGCAGCAATGCCTACTGTGGCAGGCACCTTGCCTTTCCCAAGCTTTCTGCCGGCCGCCCCGCGCAGGGCATAGTCCGCAATGCCGCCAGCCAGCACAAAGCCGGTAACTCCGCCGGGACCCACCAGGTAACCTGCGCCGGCGCCCCCGGCCACCGCCGGCACCATCCAGCGTTTTGCCACCACGGCGCTGGCATGGTGTTTGAGGAGCAGGCCGCCCACCACGCCGCCCATGGCTGCGCCTACAAGCGGCGTCAGGTTGCGCAGCAGCCAGGGTTTGGCGTTGTGCTCGCGCAAAAGGACCTGGCGCTCAGGAACCAGCACCTGCCAGCAGACCGGCTGGTTTGTCTGTTGCCTGGCCAGTGTGGCGTAGGCATAAAGAACCGGCGCCACCACGTCAGGTGCGGCAACGGCCTCGGGCATGTCGGCGGTATTGTCCTGGGCCGCTGCGGGCAAAGCCAGAACGAGAGCGCAAAGAGAGGGACAAAGCGCGGGAAACAGCCTCATCAGGCGGCCGCTTGCGGTGCGGTGGGCCTTCAGTAATGCTGCCAGGCTGAAACTGCCCGTGACCTTGCTGATACGCATGGCTTATTATGAGCGTCGGCAATGAAATTGACAAAAATTACCGGCATTTACAGACAAGTTTTCCCCGGCATCGTCAAGGCGGTGGCGGGTTGCCTGGGCGCGGGCTCCCTTGTCGTTTTGCTGGCCGGCTGCGCCGCCGCAAATTCATTGATGGGCGGTAATTCGCGCAAGGACGCGGTAGCCGAAATCGCCTGGGATTTTGCCGAGAACGCGGTGCTGATAGAAATTGAAGCCGATGCACGCCTGAACGAATACGGCGGCGAGGCCCACACGCTGTTGCTGGGCATCTACCAGATGGAAGACTCCGCTGCCTTTTACAAACTGGCCGCTGATTCCTCGCTGCTGGCAAAAGCACTTGAAAGCGGCAAGGGCGGTGATGGTTTTGTCCAGTTTGTACGTTATGTGGTGATGCCGGGGCAACGCACCATCATGACGGTGGACAGGGCGCAGAAAGCCAGGTTCGTCGGCATCGCCGCGGGTTATTACCAGATGGATGCGGCCAAAAGCACCCGTCTTTTCCAGGTGCCGCTGACGGTCGCCAGTGATGGCCTGGTCACGACAACCTACAAGGCTGCACCTGCTTTGCTGGCCTTGCGTCTTAACCTTGGGGCCGATGGCGTGGTGAACGCGCAACGGCTCAACCACGATCCGGCTGCGAAACCCAAGCTGGAGGCTGTACCCTTGGACGGCGGCGGAAAAGAACTCAAACTGACGGCAGACGAGATCCAGCGCACCATCAATATGGGCAGCGCGGTCCGCAAGCTGGATAAATAGGGGCAACAGGGCGATATGGAAGAAAAACAGGGGATTTACTGGCATCAGGGCATGTTTCTGCAGTCGCAGCATTTCCAGATGGCTGATTTGCACAGCCAGTTCCAGTACAAGCCGATGCTGGAAGCCGGGCTGCCGCATTTCTGGGGCGTGGGTGAACTGGAGCTGGTCGCCTCCGCCACGGCCAACCGCACGGTGGAAGTGCAGTCGGCCCGCCTGATTTTTCCTGACCGCAGCTATGTCGAGTACCCCGGCAATGCCGTCATCAAGCCCAGGCCTTTTGACGCGGACTGGGTTGAAGGCGACAAGCCCTTTACTGTGTACCTCGGCCTCAAGACCCTGAGCGCCAATGAAAAAAACGTCACCATCGTGCCGGACCTGATGGCGGCCGGCGGTGTGGCCACGCGCTACGCCACGCTGGCCGCTCCGCCCGATGTGGCCGACCTTTATTCGGACGGGCCGGATGCACAGGTGCGCACGCTGCTGCATGTGGTCAAGGTCTTTTTTGAGTCCGAGATAGACAAACTCCAGGACTACACGCTGATTCCCATCGCACGGCTGGTGCGTGACGGTGATGCCATCAAGCTGTCCGACAGCTTTATCCCGCCGGCCTATGCCATCTCGGGCTCCAGCGTGCTGATGCGGCTGGTCAAGGACATACGCGACGAACTCACGGGCCGGGCCAGGCAATTGCAAGAGTACAAAAGCCCGCGTGAAATGCAGAAGGCCGAGTTTGATGCCAGCTACATGGTGTTTTTGCTGGCGCTGCGTTCCCTGAACCGGGCCAGCCCCTATCTTTTTCACCTGACCGAAACCCGGCAGGTGCATCCCTGGCTGGCCTATGGCGCCATGCGCCAGCTGGTGGGCGAGTTGAGTTCCTTTTCCGAGCGCTTCAACATGCTGGGTGAATCGGAGGACGGCACGCCTGGCCTGCCGCCTTACGACCATGCCGATCTGGGTAAATGTTTTGACCGGGTCAGGAGCATGGTTGGCCAGTTGCTCAATGAGATCACGGTCGGCCCGGAGTTCCTGACCATTCTTGAATACCGTGATGGCTACCACGTCGGCGAACTTCCGCACAATTTCTTCGGCCAGCGCAACCGTTTTTACCTTGTGATCCGGACCGAAAAAGACATGGACTGGGTGGTCAACTCGGTCCAGCGGGACGCGCGTCTGGCCGCCCTGCGGGAAATGCCCGGCCTGATCGCGCATGCCCTGCCTGGACTGGAGTTGATCCATATGGCCGCTGCGCCCCAGGGTTTGCCGCGCAGGTCTTACTCCTACTATTTCCGGATCGAACAGATCAGCCAGCAGTGGGACGTTGTGGAGCACGAAGGCGCCATCGCCCTGCACTGGCTGGACGCGCCCGATGACCTGAAGGCCGAAATCGTCGTGCTGCGGAGATGATGTGCGCCTCATAGATTGTTTTATTCCCCTGCTGGCATTTGTCAGGCACTTCCAGAGCCAGCCTTCGGGCGAGCTCGCATCCATGCGCCAGCAACTGGACGACTTGCTGGCCGAAGCCCGCAGGGCCGCGCAGCTTGCCGGGAAAGGCGAGGCCGATACCCAGGAGGCCTTGTTTGCCGTTGCCGCCTGGACTGACGAGGTGTTGCTCGCCGCGCAGTGGAGCGGCGCCAGCGAATGGACCCGGCATTTGCTCCAGAAGCGTTATTTCAGCGTGTCCAATGCCGGCAATGCGTTTTTTTCCCGCCTTGAGCAATTGGGTCCCGAGCAGGTCCAGGTGCGGGAAGTCTATGTGTATTGCCTGAGCATGGGCTTTGCCGGGCGTTACGGTTATGACCGCAATGCCAAGGCGCTGGCCGACATCAAGCAGTCCAGCCTGCAACTGGTGCTGCGCGCCGGCCAGACGCAGCAAGAGGGTTCAGGCCTGTCCGCCGAAATGGAAAAATTCATGTTTCCCGAAGGGTATGCGCAGGCGCCCGGCGCTGAAGCCGGCGTCCGGCGGACCGGCCGCTGGGGCTGGAAGTTTTCTGCCCTGACCCTGAACGTGCTGTTGATCCCCCTGATTGTGCTGGGTGTGCTGTACGGCGTTTATCACATCATCATCTGGCAAATGGTCAACGCCCTGCTGGCCCAGATCAAATGATGGGCAAGTTGCGTACCTTTTTCCTGTGGCTGCTGCTGCTGGTCCTGCTGGCGCTGTTCAGCTGGGGTGTGACGATCTACATGCAGTGGCCGCTGTGGGCGATGCTGGCGGTTTTCCTTGGCGTGCTGGGCATCTACAGCCTCATCAAATTCACCATCCGGCTGGTGCAGGTCTACCGTTCACGCAGCCGCATGGCCCAGTTGACGGCCACCAACCAGGGCAATGTGGCCAGGCAGATGTCGCCCAGGGCCGTGCTTTTGCGCAAGTGGTCCGCCGCGGTTGCCACGCTGCGAAATTCCAGCCTCAAGCGTTTTGGCAACCCGCTGTATGTGCTGCCCTGGTACATGGTGGTGGGCAAGTCGGGCACCGGTAAAACCACCGCCCTGACGCGCACCCGGCTGGCTTCTTCGATCCAGAAGGTCAGCCAGAGCGCGCCCATTGAGCAAACCGCAAATTACGACTGGTGGTTTTTTGACCGCGCGGTGGTGATCGACTGTGCGGGCCGTTATGTGGAAGCCGCGGACCTTGAACAGGACCGCAGCGAATGGGAGCTTGGTCTGGACCTGCTGGCCAAGTACCGCGGCAAGGAAGGCCTGAACGGGCTGGTCCTGGCCATCAGCACCGAACGCCTGCTCAACCCTGACCGGGATGCGCTGATTGACGAAGGACGCGTGATCCGCGAGCGCATAGAGCAGCTGATACGGCTGTTCGGCAAGCGTTTTCCGGTCTACGTGCTGGTCACCCAGTGCGACCGCATTTACGGGCTTGAACAATGGGCGCAGCAGCTGCCCGAGAATTCGCTTGAGCAGGCCATGGGCTTCCTGTCCGAGCCTGCCAGCAGCGAGCCGGGCGAGCCGCATTTTCTGGAGCGGGCATTTGACAGCATGGGCGAGCGCCTGCAGGCCCTGCGCATGGCGCTGATTGCCCGCAGCAGCCAGGTGGCGCCGGAGCTGCTGCTGTTTCCCGGCGAACTGCGGCAACTCAAACCCGGCCTTGAGGTTTTCCTGAGGGCCTGCCTGGGCGACAACGCCTACCTGGAGACACCTTTCCTGCGCGGCCTGTTTTTCAGCAGCGGCCTGCAGGAAGGGGGCGCGGTGTCAAGCCTGCTGGGCAATGTGTTGCCGCCGGTGCCACGGCATGCGAGCAGCAATGCAGGCCTGTTTCTGCATGACTTTTTCGGCCGCGTGCTGCCGCAGGACCGCTATATTTCCTTGCCGGCGTCGCTGCGCAATCCCTGGCGTTCGGCGACGCAAAACCTGGGCCTGCTTTCATGGCTGTTGCTCAGCGCCGCGCTGGCGATTCTCATGACGGTGGCTTTTGTGGCCAACCTGGAAACCCTGAGGCTGTTGCAGGAAAACAGCCGTTTCAATTCAAAATTTGTCGGGCGCCTTGAAGACGACGCCAGGACCCTGGAGCGCATCGGCGAGTCGGTCGCACTGATGGAAGCGCGCGATGTGAACTGGAAAAGCCAGTGGATGGTGGAAAGCACCAACATGGACGATCTTGAGGACAGCCTGAAGGAAAGCTACATCCAGAATTTTCGCAAATACATTCTTCCCCTCACAGATGCGCACTACAACGCGGACGTGGAGCGTGTGCTGGTGAGTGATCCCGGCAACGAGTTCCCGCAGATGATGCGCAACATCGTGCGCTACATCAATCTCCTGCAGGCGCGCCAGCATGGCGCCGGCCTGGCGCAGTTACGGGCCATGCCGCAGCGCCAGCACATCGCTCGCTACACCCCGGAGCTGTATGCGCGCCTGAACGAGCTTTATGTGGACAACATCGCATGGTCGCCGCCCGGGGACAGTTACGTCCCCCTGCGCCTGCGCTACGAACAGCAACTGCTGAACCGGCTGGCCTTCACCGATCCGGCCCTGACCTGGCTGACCGGGCTGGCGACCGCCAACCAGGCCCTCAAGCCCGTGGCTGTCAGGGATTTCTGGCGCGGCGCAAGCAATGACGGCGTGCAAAAAGCCGGTCTTGACCTGCTGGTGGTCCCTTCGGCTTTTACGATTGAAGGCAAAAAATACATCGACGGTTTCCTGCAGGAAATGGAAAAGAGCATTGATGACGGCCCGAAATTCCTGAGCTATCGCCGGGCCTTTGAAGCCTGGTACAAGGACCAGCGGCTGCAGGCCTGGCAAAAATTCGTGGCGGGTTTCCCCGGCAGTGAACGCACCCTGTCGGGAGAAGTCGAGTGGCGTGCCGCGCTGGGCCTGATCGCCAGCGCCCAAAGCCCCTACTACAGGGTGATGGACCGCCTCAACGAAGAGTTCGCCGCCGAGGCCGCGGACCAGTTGCCGGGCTGGCTGCAGTTGTCGCGGCAACTCGGGCAGTTGCGCACGCAGGCCGTGAAACTCGATGCCGCGGGTGAGGCCGGCAAGGTGGTGGGCGCCATCAACACGGTAGGCAGCAAGGCCATGAAGGAGCTTTTGTCGGGCGCGCCGGCCCAGGGTGAAAGCACCATCAAAAACAACCTCGGCGCGGTTGCCGCGCTGCAGCAGTTCCTCAAGGGGATCAATGCCGTGGCCGCCGATGTGGCGACAGGCCCCGGCAAGGCCTACCAGCTGGCGGCGGACTTCCACGCTTTTGCCAATGACCCGGCGGTCAAGTCCTCGGCGCTGCAGTCGGTGGCTGACAACATGATCAGCCTGCGAAAACTCGTCGGGTTTGCGGACGCCAATGAAGAGGCGGTGTGGCAGCTGCTGGGCGGGCCCTTGCGTTTTGTGCTGACTTACACCGAAGAGCAGGCATCATGCAGCCTGCAAAAGGACTGGGAGTCCAAGGTGGACTGGCCGCTGCAGACGGCGCCGAATATGGCTTCCATGGTGGACCTGCTGTATGGCGCCAAGGGCAGCGTGTGGGCTTTTGCGGACGGCCCGGCCAAGCCCTTTTTGACACGTGATGCCAACCGCTTCGGCATCGTGCAGACGCTAGGCTACAGCCTGCCGTTTACCCGGCAGTTCCTGCCCATGCTGAACGACGCCGCCGGCAAGCGGGTCGAGCAACTGGTCATGCAGCAGCGGGTGGAACTTGAAGACCAGACCCAGAAACTGGCAGGCGAAAAAGACCAGTTGCAGGCGCAGCAGACGCTGGCGCAGCTTGAGCGCGTGTTGGCGGACATCAAGCAGAAGGTGGACGCGCTGAAGGCCCAGGTCCTGCAACTGACCATCACCACCCAGCCCACCAGTGTGAATGCCGGGGCCAAGGCCAAGCCCTTCATGACGGTGCTGTCCATACAGTGCGCGTCCGGCGCGCGCGTGATCAACAACTACAACTTCCCGGTGTCCGACAGCTTCCCGCTGGGCGATCGCCTGTGCGGCGAGGTCTCGTTGCAGATCAAGATTGAAGACCTGGTGCTGACCAAGAAATACCCGGGCTCCACCGGCGTGATCCGCTTCCTGCAGGACTTCAGGGACGGTGCACGGCAGTTCAATGTGGACGAGTTCCCGGCGGCACGCGCCAGGCTGGATGCGCTGGGCGTGCGCCAGATCGGCCTGCACTACAGCTTCGAGGGGCAGGACGCCATTTTGCGGGCAGCCCAGCAGATG
Source organism: Pseudomonadota bacterium (assembly GCA_040388255.1). Classification (GTDB taxonomy): domain Bacteria; phylum Pseudomonadota; class Gammaproteobacteria; order Burkholderiales; family Burkholderiaceae_C; genus Polaromonas. Next base: position 32,050 of record JAZKCE010000011.1, read on the forward strand.
GAATCACTGGAGCGCCAGGACAAGGACAAGACGGCCGAGAAGCAGCGCCTGCAGGACAACCAGTTCAGCCAGCAGCAACGCGGCATCCAGGCCAAGCTCAGCAGCGTGGGCCGTGCGCCGCAAACCGAAGTGTCCTTGCCAAAACAGATAGGCGTGTGCTGGGACAGCCGGATGACGCCGCACAGGCCGCAAGACAGCCAGGCGCTGTTCCGGGAACTGGCCGCGGCGCAAATGGCCTTGCCGGCTTCGGCCGCGTCCGGTAGCAACAAGCCGGTCGCACCGGCTGCGCCAGCCAGGTAATTGCCGGCAAGCCGCTGCTGTGCCGCAGCCGCCCGCTCAGGTCACCAGCTTCACGGCAGCCGCGGCATCCAGCGACACCACGCGCTTGAGCAGGCTGTCGGCAGCGGCCTTGCTGTCCTCATTGCGCGTCATGACCTTGTAGGCCACCTGCAGGCCATCCAGCGCAAGCGCGGGGTCCCATTCGGCCAGCTGGTGCCGGTCAATGCTGTCCACCAGCGACAGGGCGAAGGCTTCCAGCGCGGCGCCCGGGCGTTGCAGCAGCAGCAGCTCACAAAGCCGGATGCGCAGGAACAGCTGGTCCCCGGGCGTGTTGACGAGGGCGAGTTGCTGCTGCAGGCAGTTCACGGCGCCCACCATGTCGTCGTTTGCGGCCAGGGCCCGCGCATTGCCCACGGCCGCGGTGATCGCGCTGCGTTCCCGCGGTCCGGCTGCGGCCGGGCCGCTGGCGCTGCCCTGCGCTGCGGCCAGGCCGGCAAGCCAGGCGATGGTGTCGCCGTCGGCAAAAGGCATGCCGCCTGCAAAGGCGAGTTTTTCAATGCCCGGCAGGCGCGCGACCAGCCGGGCGCTTTCGCCGCAAACCTCGCGGCCGGCCGCTTCGAAGCCGTTTCCCAGACGCTCCAGCGCCGCGGCGCAGATGCAGTTGAGGTCCAGCCAGAAGGGAAAGGCCGCCAGCTGCGCTTCGGCGAAATGCACCAGGTCTTCATCGGCCTGGCCGGCCTTGAGCCTGTCCAGTGCGTCCGTCACCTGGGAGATCGGCCCGGCGAGCTGGGTTTGCCCTGAAACGTCGGGCGGCAGGCTGTTGATGGGGGTCCAGGCTGCCAGCCGGTCCAGCCGGTAGGCCAGGGGGTTGGACAGGTCGGCATTGAGCAGCCATTCCGCGATGGGCTGCAGCCGGTCGCAGGCCTGGTCCAGCGCCTGTTCGGCCTGCTCGCCCGAATCAATGAGCGGGCTTGGCGCGGTGGCTTCAGCAGCGACCTTGGCCCTGGGCGCTGCACCGCTTGCGGGTCCAGCCGTTGGGGCCTGGAGGGCCGGCGCATCTTCTGCAACGGGCAGGGCCTTGACCAGCGTCAGGAGCGAGCGTATCGACGGCGCATCGCTGTCCTTGTCCAGCAGCACCGCGTCAATCGCCTGCAGGCTGGCCTGCAACTGCGCAGACAGCGCGGCCTCCTGGGGTGGCAGGGTGGCCCAGCCGGTCTCGCCGGCGCGTTGCTGGACGCGGTCTACCAGCCACTGCAGGGCGTTGCGGCGCCCGCGTATGCGTTTGAGCGACGGGTACAGGCTGTCCCACCAGGTTTCCAGCATGTCGGCGATGACTTTCAGGCCGTCCGACAGGCCGGCGAGGCCGCGTGTCTCCAGCAGGCCGGCCGCCAGGTAGCAGGCCACCAGCAAGTCCTTGCCTTTGGTGGCGAGCAGGTCGCTCGACAGCTGCGTGATCAGGCCCCAGTCCACCAGCGGGCTGTAGACCGGGCTGGACAGCTTGGTGACTTCGACCTCCATGCGTTCAAAGCCGGGTTCTTCGCGAACTTCATTGCCAACCGGCAGCGTACCCTCTATCGCCAGTTTGCCGAGTTCAGAAATTGCGGGAGTGGTCATAAGTGGCAGGACATGTAGGAGATATGGGTGCTATTAATTTAATAGCTTGATGCACAGGTTTGACGGAGGTTGCAGGCATAAAAGATATAAAAGGCATAAAAAAAGCGCCCGGATGCTGTTTGCCTTACTCCCACAGCGCTTCAACCTCTGTGTTCAGGTAGTAGCCCACGCCGCGCTCGGTGCACAGCAGCTTCGGGTGGCGGGTGTCGGTTTCAAGCTTGCGGCGCAGCCTGAGTATCTGCACATCCACCGCGCGGTCGTAGATGTCATCAAACGCCCGGGTGCGCTCCAGCAATTGCTCGCGCGAGATGATGCGGCCCGGTGTTGCCAGGAAAACCGTCAGCAGGTTGAATTCCGCATTGGTCAGCGAGACGGGTTTGCCGTCGGGCGCAAGCAGCCGTCTGGTGTTGAGGTTGAGCGACCATTTGGCAAAGCGGTAGGAGCGCGGGTGTTTGCCGCGCGTGACCGGCACCTGGACCTGGCTGTTGGCGGGGCTGCCGGCCGGCGGTGCCGCGCCATTGAGCGCGGGGCTGCTGCTGCGGCGCGTGACCGCGCGTATCCGGGCCAGCACTTCCCGCAGTGAAAAAGGTTTGGTGATGTAGTCATCGGCGCCCAGCTCCAGGCCCATCACGCGGTCGGCTTCCTCTAGCCTGCCGGTCAGGCAGATGATGGACATGGGAAGCTCCGCGCGCCACTTGCGGGCCAGGTCAATGCCGTCGCCGTCGGGCAGGCCCAGGTCCAGCAGCACCAGGCTGTAGCTGTTGTTGGCAACGGCCTTGACGGCCTCGGTGGCGGTGCCCACGCCCATGGCCGCCAGGCCGTGGCCGGCCAGGTAGTCGATCAGCAGCTTGCGCAGGGCGTCGTCGTCGTCCACGACCAGGATGGCGGGGTTTTGTTGCGAAGTCATAGGCTCGGGTCGGCTGGTAAATGCTGTGGGCCTGGCCCGCGGGCGGCGCCAGTGGCGATTGTCACTGCTTTGTGCAGCATCGCACAATCATGGACTGCGGGCAGGCTCACCAGTCCCGCCGTCTGGCTGATGCCGGCGGCGTCGGCGTCCCTGCTGCAGGCTATCACCGGCAGCGCGGGGGCGATGTGGCGGATTTTTTGCAACAAGGCCTCGCCCCGCCCGTCGGCCGCGGACCAGTCCGTCACCAGCAGGAAAAACCCGCCAGGCGATTGCTCCAGCGCCGCCAGTGCATCCTCTTCGCGGCCATAGCCTGCGGGCTCGAAACCCAGCGCCGCCAGGCAGTCTTCGCTGCGCTCACGCCGGGAGGCATCCGGCTCCAGCAGCAACACGCTTTGGCCCTGGCCCGGCAATGCCGCTGGCGTTTCGTCCGGCGCCTGCATGCCATCCGGCGCGAGCGGCAGCATCAGGCGAAAACGGGTCGCCGCGCCATGGCCGCTCCAGACCGCAACGCCTCCCGCATGGTCGGTGGCCACGCCGGCGACGATGGCCAGCCCAAGCCCCGTGCCCTGGCCGCTGCCGGCCGCGCGTGAGGAGAAAAAAGGGTCAAACAGCTGGTGGATATGGGCTGGCGGGATGCCGGCGCCGTCGTCGGTCACATCCGCCCAGGCGCAGCTTTCATCCAGCGCTTCGCCGATCAGGTGGTCCGCGCCGGCCACCGCCGCCGCATCCGCCTGCGCCACCGACAGCGTGACGGTGACCTTGCTGGCGGCGGCCTGGGAGGCGTTGCGCATCAGGTTGAGCAGGGCGCGGACCAACTGGCCCTGGTGGGCAAGGATACAAACACCGGTGGCCGGAAGGCTTAGCGTCATCTGCACGCCGGGCGGCAGCAGCGGGCGGGCCAGCGCGGCGCTTTGTATCACGGCATCGCGGAAATCAATCAGCTCACGCGCTCGCTCGCCGCGCCGGCCGGCCAGCAGGATTTGTTCGGTCAGGTCCTTGCCCCGCGCCACGGCCAGGCTCACCTCGCGCAGGGAGGCTTGCGCCGCCGAGCCTGCGTTGAGCTGCTCGTTGGCCAGTTCGGTGTAGCCGCCCACCGCGCCAAGGATGTTGTTGAAGTCATGCGCAATGCCGCCCGCAAGCAGGCCCATGGATTCAAAACGCCTGGCCCGGTCCAGTCTGAGGTTGAGTTTTTGCCTTTCGTACACGCTGATGGCGACAAAAAAAGACAACACAGCCAGCCCGGCCAGGTCCAGTTGCAGCTCCCATATACCGTCTTGCCGCGGCGGCAGGGCATAGGGCCCCAGCTTCATGAAAGTCAGGCCTATGCCGGCAGTGGCGGCCGCGAGCACACCGGACGCCGCCGCCCTGAGCCCGCCATGGATGGCGGCCCATACCAGCACCAACGACAACAGCGCCCGTAAAACCTCGGCGGGAAATCCCCGCAGCAGCGCGGCGCAAAGCAGCAGCAGGGCCGTCAGTGCGGCGGCGATGGCGGGTGTCCATGGGCTGTCCGCTGAAGGGTCGCGCAACTGCGCCAGGCGGTCCGCCGGGCACCAGGCCAGCAGCGCGGGCAGCAGCACCAGGATGGCCAGGCCGTTGCCGACCATCATCACGCGCCATTCTTCAAGCCACAGCGTGTGTTTGGTCAGCATGCCTATGCTGGCGCCCAGCGCGGCCACGGCAGCGGTGCCGAGCAGCGGCAACAACAGCATGAAACGCGCCAGCCTGCGCGTGGTGTCTATGTCGCCGCGCTCGCTGACAAAACGCCGGCCCACCCAGCTGTAGAGCGCCACCTGGAGCACATTGAGCAGCGCAAACGCCGAGTCCGCGCCCAGCGAGAGCGCATCGAAGTTTCCGACATAAACCATGGCCAGGAACACCGCCAGCAGGAAGGGGCCCCATTGCCGCCACGGCATGCGCCACAGCAGCGCGGCAGCGATGGCCGGGGCCGGCCAGATGATGGCCGCCAGCGTGTTGTCGTTGGCGGTATAGGCCGCCGGCGTTGACAGCAGCGCATAAACGCAGCCCAGCAGGGCCGCCTGAAACAAGCGCTTGAGATACGTGGTGAAAACATCTGCAGGCTGGACGGCGCGGCGCGGGCTTTGCGCTGCGGCCTTCTGGTCGGCTTGAATGTATGCACCCGGTTTCACATTTGATTCCTGATTGTTTACCAGGTGAGGCCCGTTTCGCCGGACAAGGCTCAAGCCCTGTCAGGCAGACAGTTCCCCCCGGCAGCTCAGGCCAAGTGTAAGCAATTGAAGCCGGGTTGCCGCGTCTTTCCTGCGGGCGGGAGGCCGCGAGAGGCCAGGGACAGAGCTACAGCAGGCCCTGGGTGCGCGCCAAGTGGCTGGCCTGTGAGCGGCTTTTGACATTGAGCCTGCGAAACAGTCGCCACAGGTGCACCTTGACCGTGTGCTCGCTGATTTGCAGCGACTCGGCGATGTCCCGGTTGCTCATGCCTTTGTCGAGCAGGTTCAAAAGCTGTTTTTGCCGCTTGGATAGTTTTTCCGGTGGCGCGAGTTCTTGCGCGCCGGACTCTTCATTGAGGAATAGCCGCAGCGCGTTGGTGATCTCGTCCGCGCTGGCGGACTTGTGGAGAAATGCGTTCGCACCGGCTTCCATAGACAGGTCCTGGTAGTCCTTGGCGGTGGCTGCGGTCAGCACGACGATGGGTGTCTCGGGAAACTGCTGCCGGAGTTCCCGGACACCGGAGACACCGTGGGTATCGGGCAACACCAGTTCGAGACAGATTAGTTCAGGCGGGCCTTGCGTCTTGACCGCGTGCGCGACGGCAGCCAGCCTGTCGAGCTCAATCACGGTGACGGTTTGGCCCAGGCGGCGAATCAGCGCCCCTATGGCTTCACGCATCAAGGGATGGTCATCTATGACAAAAATACTCATGAACTCGGTCTGAAAATAATGACGACGCTTATAAAAAAGCAAGCATAACCGTTCAGAGTAAAGCTGAACGCGTCAGAATTTTTTAAAGACCGGAATTTTTTCGCAATTGTTACGCATTGAAGCAACAGCTTTGCAACACGGTTTTTACAAACTAATGATTTCTCGTTAATCCTTTTTTCGCAAGCCAGATAAAGCTGCGCATCCGTCTGAAAAAACAGCAGCCCTGCGGGCCGGCTGCCATCGGATATCTGCTTACACGCCGGCATCCATCAACTGCTGCAGCGCGGCAGTGAGGTCGTCAAGGCCTATGCCTTCAACAGCCTGTAATTTCCCTTCGAGTGCTTGCAAGGCCGCGGCGCCTTGCTGCTGCAGGGATGCAATGGCCTGCGCCGCTTCCTTTGGTGCTGCAAAGCCATGGCTTTGCAGCAGCAGTCTGCCGTCGCTGCCCATCAGCTTGAAGTAAAACTGGCCATCGGCCTCACGGTATTGCTTGAAGCCGGCCAGCGCGGTTTTTGCGGCCTTCTGTTTCGCGGCAGGTGCGGCCGCAGCCACCAGCTTGCGCAGGCCAACGGCATGGCGCAATTCGCGCATCAGCGGTGTGGCCTTGCTGCGTGCCTTGTCGCCGCCCGCCTGCAGGATGGTTTCGATTTTTGCAGGATTGCTGATCAGGGACTGGTACTGTTCGCGCATGGGCGCGATGTCCTGGTCTATGCGTTCAAACAGCCTGGTTTTGGCATCGCCCCAGCCAATGCCATCCGCATAAGCCCGCCGCATGGCGGCGGTTTCTGCCTCGCTGGCAAAGGCCTGGTAGATCTGGAACAGTGCGGAACCCTCGACGTCCTTGGCCTGACCAGGCGCGCGCGAGTCGGTTACGATGCCGGCGATGAGTTTTTTGAGCTGTTCGCGCGAGGAAAAAAGAGGAATGGTGTTGTCATAACTCTTGCTCATCTTGCGGCCGTCCAGGCCGGGCAGGGTGGCAACGGATTCCTCTATCAGCGCCTCGGGCAGCACCAGGTGCTCGCCGTACAGATGGTTGAAGCGCTGCGCCATGTCGCGCGCCATTTCGATGTGCTGGATCTGGTCGCGGCCCACCGGCACCTTGTGCGCCTTGAACATCAGGATGTCAGCGCCCATCAGCACCGGGTACATGAACAGGCCTGCGGTGACGTCCGCATCGGGGTCGTTGCCGGCCGCTTCGTTTTTGTCGACCGAAGCCTTGTAGGCATGGGCGCGATTGAGCACGCCCTTGCCGGTGACGCAGGTCAACAGCCAGGTCAATTCGGGAATTTCCGGGACGTCGGATTGGCGGTAAAAGGTGACGCGCTCCGGGTCCAGGCCGGCTGCCAGCCAGCTCGCGGCAATCTCCAGCGTCGAGCGCTGTATGCGTTCGGGCTGATCGCATTTGATCAGCGCGTGGTAGTCGGCCAGGAAATAAAAACTCTCTGCGCCGGCGCCCTTGCTGGCGGCCACGGACGGCCGGATGGAGCCGACATAGTTGCCGAGGTGGGGCGTGCCCGAGGTGGTGATGCCGGTCAGGAAACGTTGTGCTGGCGAGGGGGATGCTGGTTTCATACGGGGGCCATACGGCGGTTTAGCGAAGCAGGGAAATCAGGGGCATGGTCAGGCTGTTCAGCACGGCGTAGCCGATGGCCATCAGGGGGCGCAGCCAGTAGGTGCCCACCACACCGGCAATCACCAGTCCCATCACGATAAAAAATCCCCAGGGCTCTATGCGCGAGACCCATTGGGCCTGCTTCCACGGCAACAGGCCGACCAGGATGCGGCCGCCGTCCAGCGGTGGCAGGGGAAAGAGGTTAAAGGCCCACATGACCAGGTTGACCAGCGCGCCGGCCTGCGCCATCTGTATGAAAAACCGCTCCTGCACGCCCAGCCAGGCCATGAGCACCAGCGCCAGCGCCCAGAGTATGGCCTGCACAAAATTCGATGCCGGGCCGGCCAGGGCCACCCACACCATGTCGCGCTTGGGGTTGCGCAGGTTGCCGAAATTCACTGGCACCGGTTTGGCGTAACCGAACAAAAAAGCCCCCGAGGTGGCGAAGTACAGCAGCAGGGGCATGGCGATGGTGCCCAGCGGGTCTATGTGCTTGAGCGGGTTCAGCGTGACGCGCCCCAGCATCCAGGCGGTGTTGTCGCCGAAATGGCGGGCTACATAACCATGGGCGGCCTCGTGTATCGTGATGGCGAACAGCACGGGCAGGGCGTAGATGGCGACGGTTTGAATCAGGTTGGCAATGTCCATCGGGAGATTGTCTCAGACCGGAATAAAGGCCGGCCTAAAGCCCCAGTGCACTGACGTCACCCCGGCCCTGCCGCGTGACCACCGCCTCGCCGCCATCGCCCATGGGCGTCAGGTCAATCACGGTGGAGGGTTCCTGGTAGCAGGCGCCGGCATCGATTACGGCGGCCAGTTCGTGCTCCATCAGGTCGCGGATTTCACGCGCGTCGTTGAGCGGCTCGGCCTGGCCCTTGGGAATCAGCGTGGTGGCCAGCAGCGGCGCGCCGTGCAGCTCCAGCAGGCATTGCAGGGTTTTGTGCTCGGGCACGCGCAGGCCTATGGTCTTGCGCGAGGGGTGGCTCAGGCGGCGCGGCACTTCCTTGCTGGCTTCGAGGATGAAGGTGTAAGGCCCCGGCGTGGCGGCTTTCAGCAGGCGGAACTGCCGGTTGTCCACACGCGCATAGTTGGCCAGCTCGCTCAGGTCGCGGCACAGCAGGGTCAGGTGGTGTTTGTCGTCAACGCCGCGAATGCGCCGCAGGCTGTCGGCCGCGGCCTTGTCGTCGAGGTGGCAAACCAGGGCGTAGCTTGAATCGGTCGGCACGGCCGCGATGCCGCCGCGTTCCAGCAGGCTGACCGCCTGTTTCAGCAAGCGGATTTGCGGGTTGTCGGGATGGACTTCAAAAAACTGGGCCATAGCGGATCAGGTCTCCACGGGTTGGACTTCAAGCTGCCTGGCCGTGCGGCTTTCGCGGACCGCCAGCCACGCGCCGCCTGTACCGCAGACCGCGATCATCACGATGCCTGCCATGGACCACTGGTCCGGTACATGCGAAAAAACCAGCCAGCCGCCTGTCATGGCAAAGCCGATCTGGGCATAGAGGTAAGGTGTCAGCGATGCCGCAGGCGCGCGCTGGTAGGCCAGGATCAGGACGAAATGCCCGACTGTCGCCAGCAGGCCCATGAGCATCAGCAAAGCCCAGGACGACCACGGCAGTTGCGATGTCCAGACAATGGGCAGGGACGCCGAAACCAGCAGCGTGCCCACCCAGCCGGTGTACAGGTGCATGGTGACGGGGTCTTCGGTGCGCGCCAGCTTGCTGGTCAGCACCTGGAACCAGGAATTGCAGACCACCAGGCCCAGCGGCAGCAGCGTCGCCCAGTTAAAGGTTTCGGCGCCGGGCCGGATGATGACCATGGTGCCGGCAAAACCGCCCGCCACCAGCATCCAGCGGACCGGCGACACCTTCTCGCCCAGGGATGTCGAGGCCAGCAGGGTAATGATGAGGGGGGTGATCATCACGATCGCCGTGAACTCGCCCACAGGCATGTAACGCAGGCTGAGGAAGGCAAACAGGCTGGTCATCAATAGCAGGACGCCGCGCAGCAACTGGAATTTCGGGTGCGCGGTGCGCAGCACCGAAAGGCCCCGCAGCGGCAAAACGACGATGGTTGTGGCCAGGGCCTGGAAGGCATAACGAAACCACAGCGCCATCAACAGCGGCACGGTGGCGGTGACGTATTTGGTGGCGGTGTCCAGCGAGGCAAAACAGGCCATCGCCGTGACAGTCATCAGGATGCCGGTCAATGCACCATTTGCAGGGACGGGCCGGCTCACTGGATACGGTCCGCCAGCAGTTCCCAGACCGGCGTCAGGCCGCCCGGCAAAAAGGGTAGGGTGCCCAGGTCGGTGTGGCTTTCATCGGGGCTGTGGAAGTCGCTGCCGCGCGAGGCGGCCAGGCCGAATTCCCTGGCGGTCTCGGCGTATTTGACGTACTCCTGTGCGGTATGGCTGCCGGTGACGACCTCCACACCGCGCCCGCCATGGGCCTTGAATTCGGTGAACAGTGCGTACTCTTCATTCGGCGTGAACTTGTAGCGCGCCGGGTGCGCAATGATGGCCATGCCCTTGGCGCTGGTAATCCATTGCACGGCATCACGCAGCGAGGCCCAGCGGTGCGGCACATAACCCGGCTTGCCTTCGGTCAGGTATTTGCGGAAGACTTCGGCGGTCTCCTTGCAGACACCGCTTTCCACCAGGAAACGCGCAAAGTGGGTGCGTGAAATCAGCTCGGGGTTGCCGACAAACTTCAGCGCGCCTTCATACGCGCCCTTGATGCCGACCTTGGCCAGGCCGTCCGACATCTCCATCGCACGTTGCCCGCGTCCGCCGCGCGTGTTGTGCAGGCCCTGCAACATGTCGGCATCGTCCGCATCGAACCCCAGGCCCACAATGTGCACGGTTTCGTTGGCAAAGGTGACGGATATCTCGGTGCCCGTCAGGTATTTCATGCCGTTGGCCCGGGCCGCCGCTGCGGCACGGTGCTGGCCGCCGATCTCGTCATGGTCGGTCAGGGCCCAGAGCTCCACCCCGTTGGCCTTGGCGCGCGCTGCCAGCGCTTCCGGGGTCAGGGTGCCGTCGGACACGACCGAGTGGCAGTGCAGGTCGGCATTCAGGATATTGGAGGCTGGGGTCGTGGTCGAAGGGGTCACCGGCCCATTTTAGGCTTTGCGGCGCGGGCCTGCAGTCAGCGCCGGGTTACCCCGCTCGCCAGGTCGGGAAGCGGCCCCCACAATGGAGCCTACCCTGCGGACGCCCCGCGGGTCCTGTCTCAAGAAAGCGAAGCCCATGATTGTTGTCCATCACCTGAACAATTCCCGCTCCCAGCGCGTTCTCTGGCTGCTTGAAGAGCTGGGCCTGGATTACGAGATCAAGCGTTACGAGCGCGACCCTAAAACCATGCTGGCGCCGGCCTCGCTGCGCGCCGTGCATCCGCTGGGAAAATCGCCGGTCATCACCGATGGGGAGCTGACGCTGGCCGAGTCGGGCGCGATCATTGAATACCTCGTCGAGCGCTATGGTGCAAGCGAGGGAAAAGGCCAGCTGGCGCCCGCAGCCGGCACACCCGCCTACCTGCGCTACCGCTACTGGCTGCACTATGCGGAAGGCTCGCTGATGTCGCCGCTGCTGCTCAAGCTGGTGTTTGACGAGGTGGAGCGCGCGCCCATGCCGTTTTTTGCAAAACCAATCGCCAAGGCCATTTCGGGCAAGGCCAAAAGCAGCTTCATCACGCCGCAAATCGTCACGCACCTGGATTACCTGGAAGGCGAGCTGGGGAAAAACGAGTGGTTTGCCGGCAAGAAATTTTCGGCGGCCGATGTGCAGCTGAGTTTCCCGATTGAAGCCGCGGCTGCGCGCGGCGGGCTCAATGCCGGCCGGCCCCGTTTGATGGATTTTTTAAGCCGCATCCACGCCCGGCCCGCCTACAAGCGGGCGATTGAGCGTGGTGGTGAATACGAATTGCTGAGCTAGGGCTGTTTATTTGCTATTAAAAGGATAGCTGGTCGCGTATATAAACAAACGGCCAGCACCCCTTTTTGCTTAAATTTCAGCGGCTTCAACCAGAAACCGCACGCGCCGCACGCCCTGCCACTCATCCGCATCCAGCCGGAAAGCCAGCTTGACCCGCGCCGGCAGGGGCTCGGTATGGCCAAACCAGATGCCGTCCACCGGCTGGCCCTGGTGCTTGAGCTTGAGTGCCAGGTGTTTTTCGCCGACCAGGCGCTGCGACACGACCTCGACTTCCTCGCTGAACGTCGGTGCGGCAAAACCCTGACCCCAGACTTCCTTGTGCAGGGTGTCCACCACGTCGGTGCGGCGGTACTCGGCCGCCAGCGGGCCGTCGGTGTCCATGCGGCGCGTGAGCGTGGCGGCGTCCAGCCACTCGTGGGCGACCTGCTGCAAGGCGCTTTCAAACAGCTCGAAATTCTCTTCATTGATGGTGCAGCCGGCCGCCATGGCATGTCCGCCAAAGCGCAGCAGCACGCCGGGCTGGCGTTTGGCCACCAGGTCCAGCGCATCACGCAAATGAAAACCCGGAATGGACCGGCCCGAGCCCTTGAGTTCATGCTCCTTGCCGGGCGCCTGGCTGGCGGCAAAGACAAAGGTGGGCCGGTGCAGCTTGTCCTTGATGCGCGAGGCGACGATGCCAACCACACCTTCGTGAAAGTCGGGGTCGAATATGGCGATGGCGGGCGGTGGCTCGGCGTCTTCGTCAATCATGGCGTCGGCGGCCAACTGCGCCTGTTCGCGCATGTCGGCTTCAATGTCGCGCCGCTCGCGGTTGATGCCGTCCAGCGTGCGCGCCAGTTCGTCGGCGCGGCCCGCATCGTCGGTCAGCAGGCATTCAATGCCCAGGGTCATGTCGCTCAAGCGCCCGGCGGCGTTGATGCGCGGGCCCAGCGCAAAACCAAAATCAAAGGTGGTGGCCACATTCGCCTTGCGGCCGGCGGCGGTGAACAGGCTGGCCAGTCCCACGGGCAAATGGCCGGCGCGTATGCGCCTGAGGCCTTGCGCAACCAGCCGGCGGTTGTTGGCGTCGAGCTTGACCACGTCGGCGACGGTGCCCAGCGCCACCAGCGGCAAAAGCGTGTCAACCTTGGGCTGGTTTTGCGCAGTGAAAATTCCGCGCTCACGCAGTTCAGCGCGCAAGGCCAGCAGCACGTAAAACATCACGCCCACGCCGGCAATTGATTTGCTCTCAAAGCTGCAGCCGGGCTGGTTGGGATTGACGATCACGTCGGCATCGGGCAACACGATCTGGCCGTCTTTCAGTGCCGGCAGGTGGTGGTCGGTCACCAGCACCTGCATGCCCAGCGCCCGGGCGCGCGCCACGCCGTCCATGCTGGCAATGCCGTTGTCCACGGTGACCAGCACGTCGGCGCCGCTGGCCTTGACGCGCTCGGCAATCGGCGCGGTCAGGCCATAACCGTCAATCACGCGGTCCGGCACCAGGTAAGCGACGTTTGTTGCGCCCAGCAGGCGCAGGCCGCGCAGCGCCACGGCGCAGGCGGTTGCGCCATCGCAGTCGTAGTCGGCCACCACACAAATCCTTTTGCCGTCCCGCATGGCGGCGGCGAGCAGCCGTGCCGCTTGCGGCGTGCCCAGCATGCCGGCCGGTGGTAGCAACCTGGCCAAGCCGTCGTCGAGTTCGTCGGCGGAATGCACACCGCGCGCCGCATAAAGCTGCGCCAGCAGGGGGTGTACACCGGCCTGCTGCAGCGCCCAGACGCTGCGGGGTGGCGCGTCGCGTACCTGTATCTTCATATTGGTTTTAAATATTTACTATCGTTTTTATAGCTGCTCAAGCACGGCCAACGGCGGTTGTGGGGCTAAAAGGCTTGAAATCCGGCTGAAAAGGCTGTGCACGGCGGTTTCAAAGGTCTGGGCGTTGCGCTCGCCGCACAAGCTCAGCCGGACGGTCTCGCCGGCGTTTTGCCGCGCCAGCAGTTTGCCGATCTCGCCTGCATCGAGCCGCCCCCAGGCCTGTACGTAGGCATTCCAGTCGTCGGTGAAAGCGGCTTGTGCCAGGCTGCGCGGCACCATGATGTTGTGGAGGGATGCAGTTGCAGGTTTGTCCAGCGCGCCCGTGCCGCTGATCCAGAACGAGTTCACCGGCAGTTGCCGTTTCATGCCGCGTTCATCGTTGAGGGCATGCGTGTACAGCAGCATCTGCATCTCGTTTTGCAGGCGACGCAGGGACGGGGCCGTTTTCGCCCCCGGCAGCCATGTATCCACATTGCGGCCCAGCACCCGGTCCAGCGAGGCCGTGGGCAATTGGCGAAACAACTCGCCCTCGGCCAGCCAGCGCTCGGGCGCGGCGTAGTGCAGTGTGATGCCCTCGGTTTCAAAATAGGCTTGCATGGCCGCCAGCAGGATGCGCGACTCATCGGCTGTCAGTCCCAGCGCTGCCGGGTCTGTCAGGGTGGCATGTTCGCGACCCATGGCCCAGTGGCAGGGGGTGATAAACGCCCAGGCCTTGCTGTTTGCGCCATGCGTGCCGTCCGCTTCAAGTGCGGCCCAGGGAATCAGGCCATCAGCCAATTCGGAGGTGCCCAGGCCCTGGACCCGCGCCAGCACCCGTTCATGCGGTGTGGACAGCGAAAGGGCTTCGCCGGTGCTGGTTTCCACCAGCTTCATGCCCTGCAGCAGCTTGCCCAGGTTTTTCAGGCTGCCGGCTGGCAGGGCCTTCATGGCCTGCAGCCACGCCTCACCTGTGCAGGCGGCAAACGGGATGACAAGATGGGGGGATTGGGCTGCGGACATGGGGCTATTGTCCGGGATGCCACAATTGCCAGCTATGCAAATCCCCTATGAACTGATTTTGGGCTGGCGCTACACGCGCGCTGGCCGGGCAACGCGGCGCAACGGATTCATTTCATTTATCTCTGGCGTGTCCATGCTGGGCATTGCGCTGGGCGTGGCTGCGCTGATCATTGTGCTTAGCGTGATGAACGGTTTTCAGAAGGAAGTGCGCGACCGCATGCTGGGCGTGATCTCGCACATTGAAGTGTTTGCACCCGGCGGCGGCGCGCTGCTGGACCCGCAAAAGACTCTGGCCGAGATCAAGGCCAACAAAGAGGTCGTGGGCGCTGCCACTTTCATCTCTGCGCAAGCCCTGCTGGCGCGCGGTGAAGACATGAAGGGCACGCTGGTGCGCGGCATTGACCCGGCGCTGGAAGGCCAGGTCACGGACCTCGCGGCGACGTCCTCCAGCACGCTGGCCAAACTGGTCCCGGGGCAGTTTGGCGTGGTGCTGGGCGGTGAGCTGGCCCGTGCCATGGGCGTACGTGCGGGCGACACGGTCACGCTGATTGCACCCAGCGGCCAGGTCACGCCGGCCGGTGTGGTGCCGCGCCTCAAGCAGATGACGGTGGTGGGCACTTTTGACTCAGGTCACTTTGAATACGACTCGGCGCTGGTCATGATGCACCAGGACGACGCGGCCAGGATATTCAGGCTGGAAGGGCCGACCGGCATACGCATCAAGCTCAAGGACCTGCACCAGGCGCGTGAAGTGGCGCTGGAGCTTTCAAAATCCCTGAGTGGGGATTTGCTGATACGTGACTGGACGCAGCAGAACAAGACCTGGTTTTCCGCCGTGCAGCTTGAAAAACGCATGATGTTCATCATTCTCACGCTGATCGTCGCGGTGGCTGCCTTCAACCTGGTCAGCACGCTGGTGATGACGGTGACAGACAAACGCGCCGACATTGCGATCCTGCGCACCCTGGGCGCCAGCCCGAAAAGCATCATGGGCATTTTTGTGGTGCAGGGCGCCATGGTCGGCGTGATCGGCACGCTGGCCGGACTGTTGCTGGGCCTGGGCATTGCCTTCAATATCGACGTGATCGTGCCGGCGCTGGAGCGGCTGCTGAACGCCAGCTTTTTGCCCAAGGACATCTACCTGATCAGCCGCATGCCCAGCGAACCGCAGTACAGCGACATCATGCCGATTGCGGTGATCTCGCTAATCCTGTCATTTCTGGCAACCATCTATCCCAGCTGGCGCGCCAGCCGTGTGAATCCCGCAGAGGCGCTTAGATATGAATGAAGTTGTTTTACAAGCCGATGGCATCACCAAGCGCTTTCACGAAGGCCGGATAGACCTGACCGTTCTGCAAGGCGTGGACCTGCAGGTGTTTGCCGGCGAGACGCTGGCCATCGTCGGCTCGTCGGGCTCGGGCAAAAGCACCTTGCTGCATTTGATGGGCGGGCTGGACGCGCCAACCAGCGGGCAGGTTGAACTCAAGGGCCAGATGATGTCTGCGCTGTCGCCCCAGCAGCAGGGTGAGCTGCGCAACAAGCACCTGGGTTTTGTCTACCAGTTCCACCACCTGCTGCC
Source organism: Pseudomonadota bacterium (assembly GCA_040388255.1). GTDB lineage: Bacteria > Pseudomonadota > Gammaproteobacteria > Burkholderiales > Burkholderiaceae_C > Polaromonas. The sequence goes on from JAZKCE010000011.1 coordinate 47,669, forward strand.
CGAATTCAGCGCCCTGGACAATGTCGCCATGCCGCTGTGGATTCGCCGTGACACCCCGGCGCAAGCCGCGGACGTCGCTACAAAAATGCTGGCGGCCGTTGGCCTGAAGGAGCGCATCCACCACAGGCCGGCGGAACTCTCGGGCGGCGAACGCCAGCGCGTGGCGATTGCCCGTGCGCTGGTCGCCAACCCGGCGTGTGTGCTGGCCGACGAGCCGACCGGCAACCTGGACCGGACCACTGCCGATGGCGTGTTTGAGTTGATGTTGCAGCTGGCGCGCGACAAGGGCACGGCTTTTGTCATGGTGACACATGACGAAGCGCTGGCGGCGCGCTGCGGGCGGCGCTTCAGGCTGGTATCCGGCAAGCTGTCCGAATGGACTTGATGCCCGGCCTGCCGGCGCCAAGACCTTGCCGGCGGTGCAGTGAAATCGGGCAGAGCCAGGCCTGAAAGGCCTGACCGGTCATAATCGAGGGTTAGCCGCCGCACTGCGCGCAAGGCCTGAAGGCTTGGCGACAGGGTGTCAGCACATCATTTGAACCAACCCTTTCTGGTTCCGGATACCCTCCTTGGCAAGCCTGACAGACCATTACTCCATCCTGGGACTCAGCAGCGCTGCGACGCTGGCTGACGTCAAAAAGGCGTTTCGCCAGCAGGCGTCCTTCTGGCACCCGGATAAAAACCCCGCTGCCGATGCACCCGCGCGTTTCCGGGCGGTGCAGGAGGCTTACGAGGTGCTCTCCGACGCGGACAAGCGCCAGGCCTACGACGACAACCGCCGGCGCAACCTGCTTGATAGCCCGATAGAGACGGCGCGCGAGATCTGGCTCAACTACTTCAACCCCCTGCTCTAAACCGCGCACCACGAAAACCTGCATGACCATTTCCCCCTTTTTTCTCGACTTGCGCTCGGCCTACCAGTCGGAGCTGGACGACCTGCGCTTTGATTCGGAAGGCCGTGACGTGCTGACCCAGCGCCTGGCCGACAAACGCCGGGAAATCGGTTTTCTGGTCAAGATGATGGAGCTCAGCCCTGAGATGGTGGCGGTGATATTCCACCAGGGTTTTGACTTCAGGCTGCCCGCGGTGATGGATCACCTGCTCACGCATGAGGCAGATGAGTTCCCGGACTGGGGCAGCTTTGCCGACGCGATAGGGCTGTCGCCCTGGGCGCAGGAGATTGCCGATGTGGTGCTGAACGAGGCCGGCGGCGAATGGTTTTTGACGGTAGCCGCCGGGCTGGAATACATGGCCGGCAAGCCGGGCGCGGCGACAGCCGGGCAGGACGACAGTGAAGAAGCCGATGACGATGAGGGGGATGACCCTTCGGATGCATTTGATGGCGATGAGGAAACCGATGCCAAGGCCCGCAAGGAGGCCGGCGACGATTGGTTGGCCGAACAGGGCTTTGACCGCAAAGACTAGGAGACTCCTGTAAATCCGATTCCCGGGCGCATGGCGGTGTTGCGCGGTGCTCGGAATCCTCATGCACCGAAGAAGTGCATTCCGGTGTCCTGCGCTCCGTGCGCCTTGCCCTGCATCCCGATAATCGAATTTCCAGAAATCTCCTCAAGAATCTGAAACCTTTATGAACCATCTCGCCCTGATCACAAAAACTCAAACCCTGATTGCCGCGGGCGACATCGTGGGCGCTGAATCCGCACTGGTTGAACTGGCTGATGCCGAGGGCGATGCGGCGCTGATGGTGGTGCTGGAACAGTTGCCACCAAAGGACATCCTGGCGGTGATACGCGAGTACGACAACTCCAAAGAGTCGGTGATCAACCTGCTGGTCAGCCCTGAGCAGTTCGCGCGTGCGGTGGTGATTGAAAAACAATACAAGGACCTGAGCCGCACCCACCTGCGCGGCATGATCAACGCCATCATCTTCAGGGATGACGCCGATCCGATTGAATTCCTCAGCGCCATAGGCGAGCTGGATGGCGGCAGCGAAGCGCTGGCCGATTATTTCTCGGACCAATGGAGCCGTGTCGAGGCCTTTGCCCGCACCGGCACCTTTGATGCGATGGAAGACCACGGCGAGATGCTGTCGCAAACGGCGCTGCTGGCCGTGGCTTACGCCAAGCCGGTCCTGCAACGGGATGAAGTTGCGGACGGGGACTGGATGCAGCTGGCCTGGATATTGCGTTACGAGTGCCCCGACCTTTTCATCGAAATGCTGATGGTGTTGCGCGCCAAGGCCAGCGCGCATGATGCCGGCCGTGAAGACGAGGAAGATGCCGAAGAGGACGACGGCAAGGTGGAAACGGGTGATACCGACCGCGGCAAGGCCACGCCGTCGGCGCGCGACTCGGACGAAGAGTCGGCGATCTGAGTAAGCCTGGCCCCTTTCAATCCGCGCTTAACGCCATGCCCGCACGTCAGCCAACACCATCGTCCGTTTCACTTTACGACGCACGGCCTTTTTTCGAAAAAGCACTGCAGCATGGCGTGCAGGCGGGCATCCTCGACCGGCAACGCCTGGACAGCATTTGCGCGGACGCGCCCAAGGGTATGGTGCAGATCGCGCGTTACTTTGGCAGCGAATTTTTGCGCCCCGAGCTTGAAAAGGCCAGGGAGCGCATGGTCAACCTGGTCAGCCTCTACCTTGAAAGCAGCAGCGGCGGTGACTTGCGGCAAGCCGCCGAGTCGCTGCGGGAGCATTCGTTTTTGTCCCGTTCCAAGGGCGGCTCGGACATGCTGAAAGCCCTGATCGCCATGCCGCAAAACAGCCACTTTGGCATGAATGAGCGCGGGGGCTTTACCGACGACCACATTCCGCTGCTCGCCAAATGGTCCTTGCGAAGCCTGGCCGACTACCAGGCCGAATTTGCCAAACGCAGCCAGGTGGCCCAGGTGCTGGACGCCGCCATCTGGCTGGCGGACCAGCTGGGCATGGACGCCAGCGAACTGGAAGAAGCCGGCAAGGACGCCGAAGCCGTGATCCGTACGGCGCTGTTGCTGATGGCAACCGGACACACGGAGATGCCTGACTGGGTGGCGTTTGAAAAAATGGTTGTGGCGCTGCGCAAAAAATACGGCGCAACTCCCGCTGCCAGGACCAAAGCGCGTGTCTTCACGATCACCTTGCCGCAAGACATGCCAGGCCAGTTCAGGTCCGTGGTGGAGGCGGTGCGTCAATCCGTGACCAGTGATTTACCGAAAATCCTGGATGCCGCCATTCCTGTCCGGCAGCTTTTTGACCAGACCCCTGCCTACATGGGCCGGTATTTCTGGCTTGAAGACGGTTTGAGCGAGGTGGACCACCATGACCGCCAGGCTTCGCTGGCTTGGAACAAGGCCACCGGTGGGAACAGCGATGATGGTTCGCTGATCACCCTGTTTTTGTGTGTGGCCGCCGGCCTTGCGCCCAAAACACTGTTGACTGAAAAAAGCGCGGCCACGCTGGTCCGCAGGATCCAGAAGTCAGGCTTTCAGCCCGAGTTGGCCGCCCGCTACATCCTGGACCACGCCCCGGCGCAGTACCAGGACGACTACGCGCAGTTGTGGGCGGACTTTGTTGACGAGGCGCAGCAGACCCTGGAGAGCGACGCGGTTCATGCGCTGCAGGATGCGCTGGCCTTGTTGCGGCGGGAATGCAACGTCAAGTCGTAGGCAGCAGTCCGCGCGGCGTACAGTTCAAAGAATCCGGTTAAACCAGGCCAGCGACAGGCCGGCTGACAGCAGCGCCAGTGCGGCTGCAACCAGGGCCAGGATGCCTGAAACCTCGGTTTCCTTTTTCACAATCGTCAGGCGCGAACTCAGGGTTTCGTAAACCTTTTTCAGGTCAGCCGCCGTGCCCGCATAAAAGTATTCGGCCTGGGTGTTTTTTGCGATGCCCTTGAGCGTTTCCTCATCGAGCTTGACGCGCATGGACCAGCCTTCAAAACCAATGGTTTCACCATCTACCGTGCCAACGCCGACGGTGTAGATACGCACGCCGCGATCAGCCGCGGCCTTGGCGGCATCGAGTGAATCAACGCCGGTGGTGCGCTGGCCGTCAGTCAGCAAAATAATGGCGGCGGAAGTATAGGAACCGGGGGCGACCGGGACGAAGGGTTTTTTGTCTTTCTCATCCTTGACGGGCTGGTCAATTGCCACGCCGCGCTGGCGGTCCCGGCCGTATTGCATGGAGGCCAGATCAATACCGGCATCGGGAAAGATTTCGGCCAGCGACACCACAATGCCGTTGCCTATGGCGGTGCCGCGCTGGAGCTGGAACTTGTCTATGGCGGTGACCAGGTCTTCGCGGCTGAGTGTGGGCGACTGCACCACGGCGGCGGTGCCGGCAAAGGCCACGATGCCAACGCGCACATGGCGCGGCAGCTCGGCCAGGAAGGCCTTGGCGGCGTTTTGCGAGGCGACCAGCCGGCTTGGCAAGACATCGGTGGCGCGCATGCTGCCCGACACGTCCATGGCCAGCATGATGGTTTGCTGGTCTGAGGGCAGGCTGACGACGGCCAGCGGGCGCGACGAGGCCACCAGCATGGCGGCCAGTGCCAGCAAAAACAGCAGCGGCGGGATATGCCTGCGAAAACTCTGGCCCTTGCCCATGGCTTCGCGGACTATGGACAGGCTGGCGTAACGCAGCGCCATTTTTTTCTTGCGGTGCAGCAGCCAGACATAAAGCAGCACCAGCAGCGGCAACACCAGCAAAAGCCAGAGGAATTGGGGCCAGAGGAAGTTCATCGGTATTCCTTTAAGCGCTGGATGTTCTAGGCGGCCTGCTGCAGGTGTGTGGGCAGCTTGCCCGCTGCGCCGCCGCCAGACAAACGGCTGCGGCGTTTGCGCAGCTCGGTAAACCGCATCACGGCGTCCACCAGGTCGCCGTCGGTGGAGAGTTCCAGGGCATCCACACCGGCGCGCACCAGCGACTGCCGCAGGTCGGCCTCGCGCTGGGCGGCGATGCGCGCAAAACGCTTGCGAAAGCCGGCGTCGTGTGTGTCCACCAGCAACTGCTCGCCGGTTTCGGCATCCCGGATCGGGATCAGCCCGAGGTCGGGCAACTGCAGCTCCAGTGGATCGAGCAGGCGCACGGCGACGACCTCATGGCGCTGCGCCAGCAGGCCCAGCGGCTTTTCCCAACCGCTTTCGCTGATGAAGTCGGACAGTACAAAAATGGTGGAGCGGCGGCGTACCAGCCTGGCGGCGGATTCAAGCAGCTCATGCAGGCGGGTAGTGCCAGGCATCTCGGTTTCGGCGGTTTCAGGCCGTGTTTGCAAGGTGTGCAACAACTGCAGCACATGCTGCCTGCCGCCGCGCGCCGGTATCACGGCATCGACACCGGAGCCGTAAAGCATGGCGCCCACGCGGTTGCCGTGGCGGGTCAGCAGGCGCGCCAGCACGGCCACAAATTCAGCCGAGACGTGGCGCTTGCGCTGCTCGCCAGAGCCAAAGTCCATGGACGGGCTCAGGTCCAGCAAAAACCAGGCGCTCATCTCGCGGTCTTCGGTGAAGACGCGCACATGCGGCTGCGACAGCCTGGCGGTGACGTTCCAGTCGATGTGGCGCACGTCGTCATGGTGCTGGTACTCGCGCAGGTCGGCCAGGTCCATGCCGGCACCGCGCAACAAGGTGCGGTAGTCGCCCTGCAGCAGGCCGTCCAGGCGGCGCAAGACTGTCCACTCCAGTCGGCGCAGCAGTTGTTCTGCGTTGGAAGAGGGGCCGCTCATGGGCATGCTCCTGACGGTCGCAGCGCTGAGAGCTCTTTATCCAAGCCGGGGCCGCGGAACCGGCTTTGCCGGGCCGCAAGCGCAGCGTGGGGGCTCACTTTTTTAGGCGGCGAGTTTTTCATGGGCTAGCGGCTTGGCGGGGCGCGGGATTTTGGCCATGATCTTGCCGACCACGGCATCTGCAGACAGGCCTTCCGACAGGGCTTCATAAGACAGCACCAGGCGATGCCGCAGCACATCGGGCACCAGGTCGGTCATGTCTTCCGGCAATGCATAGCTGCGGCCGCGCAGCATGGCCAAAGCGCGTGCGCCTTCGGTCAGGTTGATGGTGGCACGCGGGCTGGCGCCGAAGGTGATGAAGCGCGCCAGATCCTGGAGCCCGTGTTTTTCAGGGTTGCGGGTGGCCGACACCAGCCGCACCGCGTATTGCACCAGCGAAGGGTCCACATATATGCGGCGGCATTCGGCCTGCAGGCCGGCGAGTTGCTCCGTGGTGGCCACGGCGGACACATCGACAGACGGGCCGGTCACGCGCTGCACAATGACAAACTCTTCTTCGTCCGTCGGGTAGTCGACCAGCACCTTCATCATGAAACGGTCCACCTGCGCCTCGGGCAGCGGATAGGTGCCTTCGGTTTCAATCGGGTTTTGTGTGGCCATGACCAGGAAGGGCGAAGGCACCTTGTGTGTCACGCCGGCAATGGTGACCTGGCGCTCCTGCATAACTTCGAGCAGCGCGCTTTGCACCTTGGCCGGCGCGCGGTTGATTTCATCGGCCAGCAGCAAATTGGTAAACACCGGGCCCAGCGAAGTGCTGAACTCGCCGGTCTTCTGGTTGTAGATGCGCGTGCCGACCAGGTCTGCCGGCACCAGGTCGGGTGTGAACTGTATGCGTTTGAAGTCGCCGCGCACGGTGCTGGCCAGGGTCTTGACCGTGAGTGTTTTAGCCAGGCCGGGCACGCCCTCGACCAGCAAATGGCCTTGCGCCAGGATGGCGACCATGACCCGCTCCAGGAAGCGGTCCTGCCCAACCACCACACGTTTGACCTCGTAGAGGATTTGCTCCATCAACTGGGCGGTGTCCTGCTTGGCGGAGGAGGGATCGGGGCTAAATGATTCCATGGGGTTCTTTCAATGGGTTTTCAGAAAGAGGGCGAAGTCCGAAGCAGGCTCAGAACGGCGGCATCCCGGCCGCGGCGGCCGCGTTTTCTATCGGTACGGCAAAACCAATGCCGACAAAGGTGCGCTGCTGGTTGGGGTTGTAGATGGCGGTGACGATGCCGACCACCTCGCCGTCCATGGTGACCAGCGGGCCGCCCGAGTTGCCGGGATTGGCGGCGGCGTCAAACTGGATCAGGTTGGTCATTTCCTGCTTGCCTTCGGGTGAGCGGAAATTGCGCTTGAGTCCCGAAACAATGCCGGCGGAAGCCGAAGGGCCAATGCCGAAAGGAAAACCGACCGCCATGACCTGGTCGCCCGGCCGCAGGTCGGCCGTTGAGCGCATGGTGGCGGCAATCATGTCATCGGGGATTTTGTGCGCCTGCAGCACTGCCAGGTCGTTTTCAGCTTGCACGCCGGTGATAGTGGCCGTGCTTTCCAGTCCGTCGGCAAAGGTGATCTTGATGCTTTCCGCGCCCTGCACCACATGCAGGTTGGTCAGGATGATGCCCTTGTCGACAATGACCACGCCCGTGCCCACGCTGCGCTCGCCATCCTTGCCACTTTTGTCCTTGCCAATGCCGACCACACGCACCACCGACGGGCTGATGATGTCGTAGGCTTTGGCCGCGGCCGAGGGCAGCGTGGTGTTTTCCAGTGTTTTCAGGACCGCGGCGTTGATCACCTCCTGCGTCAGCTTGCGCGGGCCGGGCCGCAGCGACATGGACAGGCTGATAGCCAGCAACAAGGCCAGCATGGCCACGACCGCCCAGAGCAGGGCGATGTTGTTGGCGTGAAAATGGCTTTTCAGCCGCGCAATACGGAAGGTGCCAGGGGGGGGCGGGGCGGCATCCGGCGTGTCACCGGACGGGCCGGCATGGCCAGTGGTGCTGTCCGTTGCAGGGCGGCTGGAGCTACTGTAAAGGGCTGGCCTTCGCATCCGTTCACCTATCGGGTTAGTTTTAAAAAAACCGGGGAAAATTACCGACCTGACGCAAGCACCGTATCACGATTTGTGCATCCCTGCACGCGATTTGACTATAGGGGCGGTACGGCTGCAACAGGCGCTTTTTTGGACGCGCCTGGCCTTCGGTCCGCGGTTCTGTGTCACCATCTTTAGTTGCCATGCCGCACTTCCAAGCTTTTCCTTATGACTTTCTGGATTGACACGCACTGCCACCTCGATGCCGGGGAGTTTTCTGCCGACGTGGCGGCGGTGCGGGCGCGCGCTGCCGATAGTGGCGTTGCCCATTGCGTGCTGCCGGCTGTCGGGCTGGCCAATTTTGGGGCGGTACGTGCCCTGGCCCACGAGTTCGCCTACAGCTATGCGCTGGGCATTCACCCCATGTATGTTCCCCAGGCGCAGGAGGCAGACCTGCAGGCCCTGGATGCCGCGCTGGCGCTGGGAAAGGCCGACCCGCGGCTGGTGGCGGTTGGTGAAATCGGGCTGGATTATTTTGTGCCCGCCCTGACGCAAAGCCCCATGCGTGAACGGCAGGAATTTTTCTACCGCGAGCAACTGAAGCTGGCGCGCAAGCACGGCTTGCCGGTCATCCTGCATGTACGCCGCTCGGCCGACAAGCTGCTCAAGCATCTGCGCGAGTTGCAGCCGAAGGGCGGCTGGAGCGGCATCGCCCATGCCTTTAACGGCAGCCACAGTCAGGCCATGGAGTTCATCAAGCTGGGTTTCAAGCTGGGTTTTGGCGGGGCCGTGACCTATGAGCCCGCCCTGCAACTCAGGCGCCTTGCCGCTGAACTGCCGCTGGAGGCACTGGTGATGGAAACCGACTCGCCGGATATTCCGCCGCAGTGGCTTTACACAAGGGCCGCGCAACGCGCGCAGGGCGAGGCGCAGGGGCGTAACGAACCCGGTGAACTGCCCCGTATCGCGCAGCAGCTTGCGGACCTGCGCGGCATGCCGCTTGAAGCGCTGGCGCTGGCCACCACGGCCAATGCGCTGCAGGCTTTGCCAAAGCTGCGCCAGCTGGTGTCATGAGCAGCCCGTTGACGGCCTTGCCGCCGCTGGTTTCCCGCCGGACCCGCTTGTTGGTGCTGGGCAGCTTTCCGGGCGTGGCGTCGCTGAAGGCGCAGCAGTACTACGGCCACCCGCAAAACCATTTTTGGCGGATTTTGCAAGCGATTTGGCCCGATGAGCCAATGGGTATGGGCGCAGACAGCTATCAAAAACGTAGCGAATGGCTGCTCGAAAAGCAGCTGGGCGTGTGGGATGTGTACGCCGCTTGTGAGCGCGAGGGCAGCCTGGACAGCCATATCCGCAAGGCCGTGCTCAACGATTTTTCGTCGCTCAAAGAACTGTGCCCCGGTTTGCAGGCGATTGCACATAACGGCGGCGAGAGTTTCAGGCATGCAAAACACACGGCGCTGCTGGGCCTGCCGGTGTACCGCTTGCCGTCCACCAGCCCGGCCAATGCGTCCTGGAGTTTTGAGCGCAAACTCGCCGCCTGGCGCGAGGTTTTTGAAAAACATGGATTGATTTGATGGCGAGAAAAGATTTGCTCAAGACACCGGAACTTCCGGAGGTCAATTTTTCGGATTACGGCGACGTGCGTTACCTGCACCTGGGCACCGAATGGGTGCAGGGTTCGATGCTGATCGACGAGCCTTACGACATCGAGCTCGAATATGTGCAGCGCATGATGGCCGGACTGCTGTTCATGGCGCCCTCGGATCTGCCGAAAAAACACGCCATGCAACTCGGCCTGGGCTCCGCCGCCCTGACCAAGTTTTGCTACAAGAAGCTGCGCATGAAAACAACGGCGATCGAGATCAACCCACAGGTCATCACGGCCTGCCGGGTCTGGTTCAAGCTGCCGCGCGACGACTTGCGCCTGCATGTGATAGCGGCCGATGCCTCGCTTGAGATACAAAAACCGCAACACCAGGGCACGGTAGACCTGCTGCATGTTGATTTGTACGACCATGAGGCGGCGGCGCCGGTGCTGGACAGCGCCGATTTTTATTCCCATTGTTATCAGTTGCTGGCCGAAGACGGGGTGATGACGGTCAATCTTTTCGGCCGGGATTCGAGTTACCAGCAGTCGCTTGAAAAAATCGCCGAGGCCTTTGGGCCGCAGGCGCTCTGGGCCTTCAGACCCACGCGTGAAGGCAATACCGTGGTGCTGGCCCAGCGCGAGCCCACGCGCCCGGACCGGGCTGCACTGTTGCTGCGGGCCGGCGAGATCGAGTCGCGCCCGGGTTTACCCGCCAAAAAATGGCTGCGGCTGTTCAAGCCGGTGGCCTGAGCCGCCTTTTGCCCGCCTTGAGCACGCTGTGTATGCGTTACATTGAGGCAATGAGTGCAGTGATGCCCCCCACCCCCCCTACTTCAGCGCGCAAACCCGCGGCCAAAACGCCGCATATCGGCCCGCTGGACTGGCGCAAGCTGGTTGAGTGGCTAAGTGAGGACGGGGTCATCAGCGCCGCAGAAGCCCAGCGCACCATCGCCCGCTGCTCGCAGGTGCAAAGCGCCCAGCCGCCGCTGGTCAGGCTTGCCAGCGTGAGCATGACCAGGGTGTCGGACGGCAAGCCGCTCGACATTGAAACCATGGCCCAATGGCTGGCGGGCCGGGCCGGCCTGAACTACCTGCGCATAGACCCGCTCAAGGTTGAAGTGGGCAAGGTGGCGGACTCCATGTCCGCGATTTATGCGGAGCGGCACAAGGTGCTGCCGGTGCAGGTCACACCCACTGAGGTCGTGGTGGCGACGTCCGAGCCCTTCATCACCGACTGGGTCTCTGAAGTCGAGCGCCAGGCCAGGCGCAGTGTGCGCCTGGTGGTGGCCAACCCGCTGGAAATCACCAAATACACCGCCGAGTTTTTTGCGCTGGCCAAGTCCGTCAAGGCGGCGCTCAAGGCCGGCGGCAATTCGGGGTCCGCCAGTTTTGAACAACTGGTTGAACTCAACAAAACCAACAAGCAGCTCGACGCCAACGACCAGGGCGTGGTGCAGGTGGTGGACTGGCTGTGGCAGTACGCCTTCGACCAGCGCGCCAGCGACATCCACCTGGAGCCGCGGCGCGAGCAGGGTGTGATACGGTTTCGCATCGACGGTGTGCTGCACCTGGTTTACCAGTTGCCCATGGGCGTACACAACGCCATGACGGCGCGCATCAAGCTGCTGGGCCGCATGGATGTGGTTGAAAAACGCCGTCCGCAGGACGGGCGCATCAAAACCCGCAATCCACGCGGCGACGAAATTGAAATGCGGCTGTCAACCTTGCCCACCGCCTTTGGCGAAAAAATGGTGATGCGGATTTTTGACCCGGACACCACCGTCAAGGACCTGGATGCGCTGGGGTTTTCCGAACATGACGCGGCGCGCTGGGAGCAACTGGTCAAACGGCCCTACGGCATCATCCTGGTGACCGGGCCGACCGGCTCCGGCAAGACCACCACGCTGTATTCAACGCTCAAGCGCCTGGCGACCGAGGAGGTCAATGTCAGCACGGTGGAGGACCCGATCGAGATGATAGAGCCCTCGTTCAACCAGACGCAGGTGCAGCCGCACCTTGATTTTGACTTTCCGGAAGGCCTGCGCGCGCTGATGCGGCAGGACCCGGACATCATCATGGTCGGCGAGATCCGCGATCTGCAAACAGCCGAGATGGCGGTGCAGGCGGCGCTGACCGGCCACCTGGTGTTCAGCACCCTGCACACCAACGACGCGCCGTCCGCGGTATCGCGCCTGATGGAGCTGGGTGTGCCGTCCTACCTGATCAATGCCACGCTGCTCGGTGTGCTGGCGCAGCGGCTGGTGCGCACCCTGTGCAGCAATTGCCGCGAAAAAGACGACAGCGCCTTGCGCGAAGCCCTGGCGGAACTCGTCAAGCCCTGGCAGATCAGCGGCGGTTACCGACCCTACAAACCGGTGGGCTGCGTGGACTGCCGCCTGACCGGCTTTAGGGGCCGCATGGGTTTGTACGAGTTGCTGACGGTGACGGAAGCCTTCAAGGAAAAGGTTTCCAAAGAACCCAATATCGACGCACTGCGCCGGCAGGCGGTCACAGAAGGCATGCGTCCGCTGCGGCTGGCGGGTGCCCTCAAGGTGGCCGAAGGACTGACAACGATTGAAGAAGTCCTGGCGACCACACCGCCCATGTCCTGAGTCCAGTAGTTTATTAAAATCTTTTTTGGCACTGCTCTGGTGCGCGGTAATTTCGCTGTTCGTCCGATTTGCAGCCAACGCGTCATTTCTGGGCTTGGCATCCATATAAACCCTGAGTTTTCCCTGACCGGACCCTGACCTGTACGGGCCTTATACGTGCATGGAACTGAAGCTCCGGTTTGTAACGCGTTTCACCGCAGAAGCAGTTGGCACTATAGGTGAAAGCCACATGCTGAAACGGCATGAATGAATGCACAATCGCGAGGTTCAATTTTTTCTATTGGAGACAAGCCGTGAATATCAAGAGTCAAAAAGACTTTTTTTCAGGCCTCATGTTTATGGGCGTCGGAGTGGCGTTCGCATGGGGTGCGACTACATATAACGTTGGCGAGGGTGCCCGCATGGGTCCTGGCTATTTCCCGCTCATGCTGGGCATTTTGATGGCCATTTTGGGGGGCGCGATCACTTTCAAGGCGCTTGTTGTTGAAGCCGAAGGCGGCGACAAGATCGGCAAGTGGGCCTGGAAGCCGCTGATCTACATCATCATGGCCAACCTTGTGTTTGGCGTTTTGCTGGGTGGCTTGCCCAGTATCAAGATTCCCGCCATGGGCATGATCATCGCCATTTACGCGCTGACCTTTATTTCCAGCGCGGCCGAGCCCGGCTGGAAGGTCAAAAACACCTTCATCCTGGCCACGGTGCTGGCCGTTGGCAGCTACCTTGCTTTTGTCGTATTGCTCAAGCTGCAGTTTCCCGTCTGGCCAGCCTTCATTACAGGCTAAGGAAAAAAAATGGAATTGATTCAACATCTCTCGCTGGGTTTTGGCGTTGCGTTTACGCCCATCAACCTGGTCTACGCGTTTGTCGGTTGCCTGCTGGGGACCCTGATTGGCGTTTTGCCCGGCATTGGCCCTGTGGCCACCATTGCCATGTTGCTGCCTGCAACCTATGCACTGCCCCCCGTGTCGGCGCTGATCATGCTGGCCGGTATTTATTACGGCGCGCAGTACGGTGGCTCGACCACCGCCATTTTGGTCAACCTGCCGGGTGAATCCTCATCGGTGGTGACCTGTATTGACGGCTACCAGATGGCGCGAAAAGGTCGGGCCGGGCCGGCGCTGGCCGCGGCCGGTCTGGGCTCGTTTTTTGCAGGTTGTGTGGGTACCCTGATTCTGGCGGCTTTCGCGCCTCCGTTGACGGAACTGGCTTTTAAATTTGGCCCTGCTGAATACTTCTCGCTCATGACTCTGGGCCTGATTGGCGCTGTCGTGCTGGCTTCTGGCTCACTGCTCAAGGCGATCGCCATGATTGTGCTGGGCCTGCTGCTGGGCCTGGTCGGCACCGACGTGAATTCGGGTGTCGCACGCTTCAGCTTTGACATCCCCGAACTGACCGACGGCATCGGCTTTGTGACCATCGCCATGGGCGTGTTCGGCTACGGCGAGATCATCAGCAACCTGGCGCAGCCTGAAGATGAGCGTGAGGTGTTTACCGCCAAGGTGACCGGCCTGTTCCCGACCAAGCAGGACTTCAAGGACATGACGCCTGCCGTTCTGCGTGGTACCTTCCTGGGCTGCGCATTGGGAATTCTTCCCGGCGGCGGTGCCCTGCTGTCGGCTTTTGCCGCTTATGCACTGGAAAAGAAAATCAAGATGAGGCCGGGCGAAGTTGCATTCGGCCAGGGCAATATCCGCGGTGTCGCGGCACCTGAGTCAGCCAACAATGCCGGTGCGCAGACCTCCTTCATCCCGCTGCTGACACTGGGTATCCCCCCCAATGCCGTGATGGCGCTGATGGTCGGTGCGATGACGATTCACAACATCCAGCCTGGCCCCCAGGTGATGACCAGCAACCCCGAACTGTTCTGGGGCCTGATTGCATCCATGTGGATCGGTAACGCGATGCTGATCATCCTGAACCTGCCGCTGATCGGCATGTGGATCAAACTGCTGACCGTGCCTTACCGCTACCTTTTCCCGGCCATCGTGCTGTTCTGCGCGATCGGGGTGTACTCCACGAACAACAACACCTTTGACATCTGGACCGTGGGTATTTTTGGTGTCGTCGGTTACCTGTTTGTCAAGCTGGGTTGCGAGCCGGCGCCTTTGCTGCTCGGTTTTATCCTGGGCCCCATGATGGAAGAAAACCTGCGCCGGGCACTGTTGCTCTCGCGCGGCGACTGGAGCGTGTTTGTCACCCGCCCACTGTCGGCTGGTTTGCTGGCGGCGGCCCTGCTGCTGCTGGTCATTGTTCTTTTGCCATCGGTCAAGAACAAACGGGAAGAAGCCTTCGTCGAAGATTAAGGTCCCCATGCAGCAGGGGCCAGGGCTCCTGCTGCGCGACTTCCTGAAAAGGCACCTCCGGGTGCCTTTTTTATTTCCGTTTGACCTCCGCGCGAGCCGGGTGTTTCCGGGCTGCCCGGTGCTGCGCGAATCGTTGCACAATGACCATATAAAACGTAGACATATTATTTTTGCAGCCCTTGTACCTGTCGCCATCCGTGTGGCGGGGCCAGCGGTTTCCCGGTAATTTTCTGGCAGCTTCCCATGAGTCTCAATTTCAACTTCAACAACCCCTACACCTCCACTCGCCTGCCGCTGTTCGCGCGCAATGTCGTGTCCACTTCGCACCCGCTGGGCGCGCAGGCCGGCCTGCGCATGCTGCTCAAGGGCGGCAATGCGGTGGACGCGGCGATTGCGGCGGCGGCGGCCATGACCATTGTGGAGCCCGTCAGCAACGGCCTGGGCAGCGATGCGTTCTGCATTTTGTGGGACGGCAAGGAGTTGCACGGCCTCAATGCCTCCGGCCGCGCACCGCAGAGCTGGACGCCGGAGTATTTCAGGCGCAAATATGGCGACAGCGCCAGCACACCGCCCAAACGCGGCATGGACGCCGTGACGGTGCCGGGCGCTGTTGGCAGCTGGGTCGCCCTGAGCGAGCGTTTTGGCAAATTGCCGTTTGCCGACCTGATGGAGCCGGCCATTGAAATCGCCGAGCGCGGTCATTTGTTGCCGCCCGTGGTGCAGCAGAAATGGGCGGCGGCGACCGACGAGCTGAAATCGCTGCCGGGTTTTGCGCAGTCCTTCCTGCCCTGGGGCCGGGCGCCGAATGTCGGCGAACTGTTCCAGTTCAAGGCGGCAGCCAAAGCCCTGCGTGCGATTGCACAGAGCACGGGGCAGGCGTATTACGGCGGCGAGATCGCGCGCGCCATTGAAAAATTCTCTGCCCAAAACGGCGGCAGCATCACGGCCAGGGACTTTGAGGATTACCGGCCCGAATGGGTCAAGCCCATCGCCAGGGATTACCGTGGCTACACCCTGCATGAGATTCCGCCGAACGGGCAGGGCATTTCCGCCCTGATGGCGCTGGGCATCCTCGACAAGTTTGATATTGCCGGCCTGCCGGTTGACGGCGTGGATTCGCAGCATCTGCAGATCGAGGCCATGAAGCTGGCATTTGCCGACACCTACAAATATGTGGCCGAGCCCTCGTTTATGGAGGTGACGGCCGAGCAAATGCTCGATGGCACCTACCTCGCTTCCCGTGCCAAACTCATAGACATGAAAAAGGCACAGGACTTTGGCGCTGGCAACCCGGTCAAGGGCGGCACCATTTACCTCACGGCGGCTGACGAAGACGGCATGATGGTGAGCTTTATCCAGAGCAATTACATGGGCTTTGGTTCTGGCTGTGTCGAGCCCGAATTCGGCATCAGCCTGCAAAACCGCGGCCACGGCTTCAGCCTGCAGCCGGGGGCCAACCAGGTGGCGCCGGGCAAGCGACCTTTCCACACCATCATTCCGGCCTTCTTGAGCAAGGACGGCCAGCCCGTGATGAGCTACGGCGTGATGGGCGCCAACATGCAGCCGCAAGGCCACATGCAGACGCTGGTGCGCATGCTCGATTATGGCCAGAGCCCGCAGGCCGCCTGCGATGCGCCGCGCTGGCGCTACAACGCGGGCCTGGAAATCAACGTTGAAGCGTCTATGGACAAGGCGGCCGTGCAGGGCCTGGCCGAGCGCGGTCACCGCATGGAAGTCATCAACGACTCCTACCAGGACTTCGGCGCCGGCCAGTTCATCTGGCGCGCCGGTGACCCAAAAATTGAAGGTTATGTGGCTGCCAGCGATGCGCGGCGCGATGGCCAGGCCGTGGGCTTTTAAAAACACATGCTGGAACCTGCTTGAGCCCTGATTCTGAAACAAACAAGCCTCTGACCGCCGTAAACAGTGCGCAGCCAGCTACTAAAAGCATAGCGCCCGGCCTGCTTCTGGCGGTTGCCGGCGCGGTTGCCTTCAGCGGCAAGGCGATCATCGTCAAGCTGGCCTACCGCCACGGCGTGGATGCGGTCACGCTGATCATGTACCGCATGCTGTTTGCGCTGCCGATTTTTGCCTTGATGGCCTGGTGGGCCGGCCGGGGCAAGGCCGCGCTTTCGCGCCGGGACTGGCGGGGCGTGCTGTTGCTGGGCTTTACCGGCTATTACCTGTCGAGCTTCCTGGATTTTGCCGGCCTGGCCTATATCAGCGCCTCGCTTGAGCGGCTGATCCTCTACCTCAACCCGACCATCGTCATGCTGCTCGGGCTGCTGTTTTACAAGCGGCGGGTGTCGACACGGCAGCTGGCCGGCATGGCGATCAGCTACAGCGGCGTGGTGCTGGTGTTTGGGCAGGAAATCAGCCTGCAGGGCGCGCATACCGCATTGGGCGCACTGCTGGTTTTTCTCAGCGCGATTTGTTATGCGGTGTATCTTGTCTACAGCGGCGAGATGGTCAAGCGCCTTGGCTCGCTGCGGCTGGTCGGGCTGGCGACGACGGTGGCCTGCCTGTGCTGCCTGCTGCAATTTGTGCTGCTCCGGCCCCTGAGCGCGGCGGTGGTGGTGCCCGAGGTGATCTGGCTGTCGGTGCTTAACGCAACGCTGTGTACCGCGGCCCCGGTGCTGATGGTGATGATGGCGATCGAGCGCATAGGCGCCAGCGTGGCCGCACAGACCGGCATGGTGGGGCCCTTGTCCACCATACTGATGGGCGTGATGCTTCTGGGCGAGCCTTTCACGGCCTGGGTGGCCGCAGGCACGGCGCTGGTGATGGTCGGGATTTTTGTGTTTACCCGAACAAGAATATAGCCCCCACGCTTTTCACTTCGTGTAATACGCTGCCCCGGGAGCGTTAATTTTTCTTTTTGACGGGTGCGGTTTTTTGCACCGGCGCCTGTGCCGTGGACCTGCGGTTTGCCGCGGCCAGATTGCTCATCCTTTGCCCAATCGTGACGGCGGGCTGGCCTGCGTATTCGTCGAGCCGGCTGCCCATGGCCAGTTCAAGCTGGTTCAGCCGCAATTGTGCTGGCGGATGCGTGCTCAGCGACAGGGCAAACAGCACATCGTCAGGCGCGGCGGTACGCAACTGCTGCAGCACGGCCACCAGGCCGTAGGGGTCAAACCCGGCGCGCGCGGCCAGCGCCACGCCGGTGCGGTCGGCATCGAGCTCGTCGTCCTGGTCCAGCCCCTTGGTGTAGATATTGCGCCCCAGGGCCAGCAATTGGGACGAGACCATGCCGCCCAGGTCGTTTTTGAGTTGCGAGCTGATGACCTGGGTTAGCAGGCCGCTGCGCGCCGCCTTGTTCATCGCGATCAGGTGGTGCTTGGCAGTGACATGGGTGATCTCGTGCGCGAGTATGCCGGCCAGTTCGGACTCGTCCGCCACACGCTCAAGCAGGCCTTTGGTGACAAATACATAACCTCCAGGCGTCGCAAAGGCGTTAAAGCCCGGGTCGTCGAGCACGGCAAAAGTCCAGGGCAAATCGGGGCGGGATGACTGAAGGCTGATCCAGCGCCCCAGCTGGTTCACATAACGCTGCGTTGCCATGTCGGGGTACAGCGGCTTGCTGCCCAGCAGCATGGCGGCCAACTGGCGGCCTATCTGGATCTCTTTGGGTTCGTCAATCTGCTCCAGTGATTGCGACAGCAGCTGCACCAGGTCGCCCGCGCCGGGGCGCGCGGCCTGTGCGCCTGCGCCCGGCACCAGGCTGTTCAGCAGGCTCCCGCTCAGGCCCGCAGGCGATGCGGGCTGGGGCGCGGCCTGCGCGGGCTGGCTACCGCGCAGCAGGTTCTGGAGCAGGTTCAGGGCATTGCCCGCGTCCTGGCTGCGCGCGGCCATCGGTGCCATGCAGCCCAGCAGGGCCAGTGTTGTAAAGATTTTTGGGAGTGTCGTCATGGCATGTGCTCCTAACCGCCGCCCTGGAGCTGGCCGCTGCCGGCCGGGCCTCCCGGCGCCGTTGAGCGGGCCGGTGCCGCCGGGACGGGCAGGGGGCTGACGGTTCTGCTGGCCAGGGATGCGCTGCCCGCAAACTGGCGCGCCTGGCCGGCATCCACCCTCGCTTCATCAAGCTGCGCAACGGCCGCCAGGTTGGGTTGGGCGTTGGCTATGTCTTCCGCGCCCAGGCCGCGAATGCCGACCGTGGACGTCGGCAGGGCGCTGGCGTTGGCTTGCGCACTGCCCTTGTTGAAAAAGCCCGTGATGCTGCGCAGTGCGCCTGTGCCTGCATTGCCGGCTTGTGCGCTGCCGGTTGAAGTGATGTCAAACATGTGCACCCAGCCCTGGGTGCCATCGGCCATGCGGACCTTGATCCACGGTCCCTGCCGTTCGCCAAGCCGCGTCACGGCGGTTTGCACAGGCAACGGTGCCAGGCTGCGCGATGCCTCACCCGGTGCGTCGCGCAACTGGGCCTGGCGCTTGATCAGCACGGCCTCGTTCTGCGCCAGGGCCGCGCTGCCAAAAACCAGCAATGCACCGATACCCAGTCCCGCCTGAAGGTTCAATTTACTCAGTATCATGGCCCGCTCCCCCTATGTATCGGTGTAACCAAGGAATTATTATGGATTTGGGTATTGCAGGCAAATGGGCGCTGGTGTGCGGCGCCAGCAAGGGTTTGGGTTTCGGTTGCGCCCAGGCACTGGTGCGGGAAGGCGTGAACGTGCTCATCGTGGCCCGTGGTGCCGAGGTGCTCGAAGCGGCTGCTACAAAGTTGATAGCTGATGGCGCACGTCCCCCGAGCGCCGGCGTGCAGTTTGTTGCCGCAGATATCACCACACCGGAAGGCCGTGCCGCGGTATTCGCGGTGCGCAAGGACTTCGACATCGTGGTCACCAATGCGGGCGGCCCGCCGCCTGGCGATTTCCGCGACTGGGATCGGGACGCATGGATCAAGGCCGTCGACGCCAACATGCTGACTCCCATCGAGCTGATCAAGGCCACGGTGGACGGCATGGCCGCGCGTGGTTTTGGCCGTATCGTCAATATCACCTCCAGCTCGGTCAAGGCACCGATAGACACCCTTGGCCTGTCCAATGGTGCGCGCAGCGGCCTGACGGGTTTTGTCGCCGGGGTGGCGCGTACCAAGCTGGCCAGTCAAGGCGTGACCCTCAACAACCTGTTGCCCGGCGTGTTCGACACCGACCGCATCAAGAACATGTTGCAGGGTGCCTCGGAGAAGACCGGGCAATCGGTGCAGTCGCTGGCGGATGCGCGCCGTAAAAACATTCCGGCCCAGCGTTTTGGCACGCTTGAAGAGTTTGGGGCGATCTGCGCGTTCCTGTGCAGCACGCACGCCTCCTACATGACGGGGCAGAACGTGCTGGCCGATGGTGGCGCTTATTCGGGGACCTTCTAACGCGGGTGTTGGCCGGTATTGCGTGGCAACGGCCTGGCATGGCTGTTGCCGCTGCAGGCCTCACAATAGGCCACCATGAAAGCACCCAAAAGACTGCAGGCGTTGATAGAGGAGGGCCTGATCGACACCGTTGTGCGCCAGCTCATGAGTGGCAAGGAGGCCATGGTCTATGTGGTGCGCTGCGGCGACGAAACGCGCTGCGCCAAGGTCTACAAGGAAGCCACGGAGCGTAGCTTTCGCCAGGCGGTGGACTACACCGAAAACCGCAAGGTCAAGAACACCCGCCAGGCCAGGGCCATGGCCAAGGGTACCCGCTTTGGCCGGCAGGCGCAGGAGGCTGCCTGGCAAAGCGCCGAGGTCGATGCGCTCTACCGCCTGGCCGCCGCTGGCGTGCGTGTGCCCAGGCCTTACAACTTTTGTGACGGTGTGCTGCTGATGGAGCTGGTGACCGACGAGCACGGCGACGCCGCCCCGCGACTCAACGATGTGGAATTCACACCCGGGCAGGCGCGCATGCATCACGCAACACTTTTGACGGAAGTGGTGCGCATGCTCTGCGCTGGCGTTGTGCATGGCGACCTGTCGGAGTTCAACATCCTGCTGGGCAGTGAACAGGGTGTGGATGGTCCCGTGATCATCGATCTGCCGCAGGCCATAGACGCGGCGGGCAACAACCACGCCAGCCGCATGCTGCTGCGGGATGTCGCCAACCTGCGTGGTTTTTTCGGCCGCTTCGCGCCTGAGCTGCTGCACACTGACTACGGCCTGGAGATCTGGGACCTGTACCAGCGCGGTGTGTTGTACCCGGAAACCGTGCTCACCGGCCGCTTCGAGCGCAAGGCCGGGGCGGTGGACATGAGCGCCGTGATGCGCGAGATTGATGATGCGCGTGCCGAGGAAGCCGCGCGGCGGGTGCGCATGCAGGCTGTTGGGTGAGGCACCGGCCGCGCAACAGGTGCGCGCGCCGGTTTCAGCTCCCGGTGTTTAGTCCGATGAGAAGCCGGAAGCCTTGACCACCGGGCCCCACATGGCGACGTCGTCGGCAATGCGTTTTTCCAGCACCTCGGCTGGTGCGTAGTCGGCTTCGGTGCCCATTTTTTGCAGGGCTTCGCGCACTTCCTTGAGGGCCACCACTTTGGCTGTCGCGGCCTGCAACTGCTGCACCGTGGCACGCGAGGTGGACGCCGGCACAAAAAAGCCGGTCCATTCGAGGTCATCGAACTGGGGGAAACCGAGCTCCTTGAGCGTGGGCACATTGGGCAACTGGTCGGCCCGGCGCGTTCCGTTGACGGCCAGGATTTTCACGCGTGTGCCGTTGTATTGCACCATGTCGGCGATGGGCAGCACGCCGGCGGCGAGTTGCCCGCCCACCAGGTCCTGCGCAAGCGGCGCCGTGCCCTTGTAAGGTACGGCCAGCAGCGCTGTTTTGGACACGGCGCCGAGCTGGTAGCCAATGAACTGCGGCAGGCTGCCGGGCGCGGGCACGCCGTAGCTGGCGTACTTCTGGTCCTTGCGCGCCGCCTCCAGCCACTGGGCAACGGTGTTGCCCGGTGCGCTGATGGGCACGGCGATCGATTCGTAGAAGCTGGCAATACGCGCGACCGGCTTGAAGTCCCTGGCCGCTTGGTAACGGATGGACTTCACGGTAAGCGGCGCCATCACCATCATGTGCGAGGTGCCCAGCAGTATGGTGAGCCCGTCGCCGGGCTGGCTTTTCACATAATCGGCCGCGATCTGGCCGCCCGCACCGGCGCGGTTGTCGACCACCACGGGCACGCCCAGCTCTTCCTTGAGCTTGTCGGCCATGATGCGCGCCAGCACGTCGGCCGAGCCGCCTGCAGGAAAGCCGACCACCAGCTTGACCGCACCGCGGTCCTTGGGAACCTGGGCCTGCGCAAGGCCCGCAAGGGTGAGCGCCATGGGGAGCAGGGCAAGAGACAGGAAGCGACGGTTTTGCATGGCGAACCTTTGGGTGATGGTTGAAGACAGGTGAGAAAGAAAAGGAATCAGGAGAAGGACGGTGTTACAGCGCTGCCGTGCGTTTGAACCAGGGGGCGGCCTGTTCCAGCTGGGCGGCCAGTTGCAGCAGGCGCGCATCCTCGCCAAAGCGGCCGACCAGCTGCACGCCAACCGGCAGGCCGGCGGCGCTCCAGTGCAGCGGCAGGCTCATGGCGGGCTGGCCGGTGGCATTGAAGGCGCCCGTGAATGGGCAGAACGCGGCCATGGCCTGCTGGAACTGCTCCATCGTCAGCGTCTGCATCGACAGCAGGCCTATGGCGACCGGGGGTTTTGCCATCGTGGGTGTGATGAACACATCGGTGCTCTCGAAGAAATGGCCTATGCGCCGCACCTCGCGGTTGATGATGGCAAAACGCGAGGCGTACTGGATGCCGGTGACTTTGCGGCCCAGGGCAATCGCGGCATGGACCACGGCGTCCATCTCGTCTTGCCGTGCGCTGCGGCCCAGCTGGGCTTCGCGCGCCTCGACAAGCGCGGCCAGTCCGGTGAGCAGCAAGGTGCCGCAGGCGGCGCCGAGTGCGGCGCCATCGAACTCGGGGCGGCGCTCCTCGACCTCGTGCCCCAGGTCCTGCAGCAGGCGCACGGTGTTTTCCACGGCGATGCGGCATTCGGCATCGACGGGCTTGCCGTCGAACGTCGTTGTGGTGAAGGCGATGCGCAGGCGCCCGGGCGGACGGGCCATGGCCTGCAGGTAGGATTCGGCCGGTTTGGCCGTGAAGTAGGGCGCGCCGATGTCGGGGCCAGCCGTGACGTCCAGGATGGCGGCGCAGTCGCGCACCGAACGTGTCACCGCGTGTTCGTGGCTCAGCCCGTGCGAGGCTTCGCCCCGGTGCGGTCCGGTCGGGATCAGTCCACGTGTGGGCTTCAGGCCGATGAGGCCGTTGCAGGCTGCGGGTATGCGTATGGAGCCGCCACTGTCGGTGGCATGGCTGGCCGGCAACATGCCGCTGGCCACGGCCGCCCCGGCGCCGCCGCTGGAGCCGCCGGCGGTGTGTGCCAGGTTCCAGGGGTTGCGGGTGGGCTGGCCCAGCGATGGTTCTATCGATGCATTCATGCCGAACTCGGACGATGCCGTGCGGCCCAGGATGACAAATCCGGCACCCCGCAAGCGGGCCACGGTCTCGCTGTCGAAGTCGTGCACATCACCGGCGAACAGCCGGCTGCCATGGCTTAGCGGCATGCCTGCTACCGGCGCATGCAGGTCCTTGATGAAGTAGGGCACGCCGGCAAAAGGCGCTTGTGCATCGCCGCTGGCTTCGTCCGCCGCCGCCTCGTGCAGATAAGTCACCGCGTTGACCTGCGGGTTCACCGCGGCCACGCGGGCCAGCGTGGCATCCAGCACCTCGCGGCGCGAGAGTTCGCCGCGCCGCACGGCATCGGCCAGGCCCATGGCGTCGAAAGCGTGGTAATCGGCGAAAGTAATCGACATGGTGGTTTCTTCGTTAAGGGTTTTCAGCGCCGGGCGCTGGCGATCACGTCAATCTCCAGCTGGCCGCCCATGGCCAGCCCGCTGGCGCCGAAGGCACTGCGTGCCGGATAGGGCGCGCTGAAAAAACGTTTGTAAATCTCGTTGAAAGCCGGCCAGTCTTTCATGTCGGCCAGCATCACGGTGCATTTGACGATGTGGTCCAGGCCGTATCCGTGTGCCTCCAGCGTGGCCTGTATGTTTTTCATGGCCTGCTGCGCTTCGGCCTGCAGGCCGCCCGGCGCCAGTGTCAGCGTGCCCGGCAGGGTGCCCATCTGTCCCGACAGGTAAAGCGTGTCGCCCATGCGCACGATCTCGGAAAAGGGCAGGCCGAGCCGGCTGAACGCCGGCGAGTTGAGGCGCTCGATGTGAGGGATGGTTTGCGGTTCAGGGGTGTTCATGCGGAAAATCAAAAAAGGCCTGGTGCCAATGTAGTCACAGGCTGGTATTCGCACAAATACAATATTGAGTGCAAAGTCATATAATTTTTGTATGTACCTGGACGGCCGCCGACTGCACTATTTCCTTACCGTGGCCGATCTCGGCAGCCTGGGGCGCGCGGCGGAAGTCCTGCACATTGCGCAACCCGCCCTGTCGCGCCAGATCCGGCTGCTTGAGGAAGACGTCGGCGTGCCGCTGATGGCGCGCAATACGCGCGGCATGACACTCACGGCGGCCGGACGTGCCTATTACCCGAGTGCCCGCCGCTTGCTGGACGAAGCCACCGCCGCATCGGCTCGGGCCCAGCTGGCCGCGCGCGGCGATGTGGGCCACCTGCGCCTGGGCTTTTCCGAGATCTACGCCTGGCACCCGGACGTGCTGCGCGCCCTGCAGACCTACCGGCATGCCAGCCCGCGTGTGACCTTCATGATAGAGGCGATGCTGTCCGGCGCCGTCACCGAGCGCGTGCTCGATGGCCATTTAGACCTGGGGCTGGCCTATACCGGCACGCTGGACGCGGACAGCCCGCTGCAGAGTCTTCCGTGGCTGGCGGATGATTATTTTCTGGCGGTCAACGAAGCCTCCAGCCTGGCGAAGCGCCCGCCCCGGCGGCTGGCTGAGCTCAATGGCGAGGACTTTATTTTGTTCCGGCGCGACCAGTCGCCGCGCCTGCACGACGTGATGATCCACCACTTTCACCAACAGGGCTTTTCACCGCGCATTGTCCAGGAAGGCACAACGCACTACACCGTGCTGGGGCTGGTGGCGGCAGGGCTTGGTTGCAGCGTGATGCCGGCCAGCGCCCGGCAGCGGCTGCCGCCGGGCGTGCGCTTGCTGCGTGTGCCCGACCTCAATGTGCGCATGCCCATAGACCTGGTCTGGCGGCGTGATAACCACACGCCGGTGATCCAGCGGTTTGCGGATTTACTGAGCGACGCCAGGGATGGTTGAATGGATGGCCTGTCGTATTTGAGTACCGGTCTTCACCTTGACGCCGTCAGGGGGCGGCCCCAGGTGATGTGCGTATCGGTCAATGCTCATTCGCCGCTTGCAAGCAAGCTGGATCAGCCCAGGCCAGAAACTCGCGCATGTTCTTGTGCGTGGGTGTTCTTGGGGTCTGGAGTGCAGCAGCTTTTTCTGATTCATGGCACCATACCGACGCGAACGCCTTCTAGATGCTGTCCAGCCTCCGCCGTCGTTCCAGGCAGCTCATCAAAACAAGGAAAAGACCATGACCACCATGACATCCAAAGCCGTGCGTATTGACAAGCACGGTGGCCCCGAAGAAATCAAACTGGTTGACGTCATTGTGGGTGAACCCGGCCCGGGCGAGATCCGCATCCGCCACAAGGCCATAGGCCTGAACTTCATCGACGTGTACCAGCGCAGCGGCCTGTACCAGTTGCCCATGCCCTTGCAACTGGGCATGGAAGCGTCAGGCGTGATCGAGGCCGTGGGCGCGGGTGTCACGCACCTCAAGGCGGGTGACCGCGCGGCCTATGCCAGCCAGCCGCCGGGCAGCTACTGCGAACTGCGTGTGATGCCGGCCAAATGTGTATGCAGGCTGCCGGATGCAATTTCGTTAGAGACCGGTGCGGCCATGATGCTCAAGGGTCTGACCGCCCAGTACCTGCTGCGCCGCACCCTGCCGCAGGGTGGGCTAAAGTCCGGCGACCATGTGCTGTTTCATGCAGCGGCCGGCGGTGTGGGTTTGATTGCCTGCCAATGGGCCCATGCGCTGGGCCTGCAGCTGATAGGCACGGCGGGCTCGGATGAAAAATGCGCATTGGCCAAGGCCCATGGCGCGGCGCACGTCATCAACTATGCAAAAGAGGATTTTGTCGCGCGCGTCAAGGAGGTCACCGGCGGCAAGGGCGTCAAGGTGGTCTACGACTCGGTCGGCAAGGACACTTTTGACCGCTCGCTCGACTGCCTGAGCCCGTTTGGCCTGATGGCGAGTTTTGGCAATGCCTCGGGTCCGGTGGCGCCGTTTGCGCCCGGCATCCTGGGCAACAAGGGTTCACTCTATGTCACGCGCCAGACGCTGTTTACCCACATCACGACACGGGAGTCCACACAGGAGATGGCGGACGAGCTGTTTGAAATGGTCATCAGCGGCAAGGTCAAGATACGCATTGACCAGCGTTTTGCACTGGCCGACGTAGCCGAGGCGCATCGCACGCTGGAAGCGCGCAAGACCACCGGCTGCACCATTCTTACCCTTTAAACCCAAATGACCATGCAACTCGCGTTCGACAGGGATTGGCTCCAGGCCTTGCGCGCCGCTGCGGTTGTGCCGCCGTTGCGTCCCCGGGTGCCGCTCTGGGCAGGCCAGTCGGTGATTGGCTCGGTGGAGCCCGGGCTGCTGCATGACAAGGCACTGCACGCCATGCTCGATGTGGTCGAGCCGCTGCTGCAGGAAGAACATCCCTCGGTGCTGGGCTGGCGCCTGCTGGGCGACGTCACCATCAGCCTGAACCTGCTGGCGCGCGCGCTGCACGGCGCAGGGCTGGCCGGCGAATGGCGCAATGAACAACTGGCCGTGCATGACCAGCTTGACCACCTAAAGGGCACGGTAGAGCGTGCAGCCGTGCGGCCCCTGGGCATCGCTACCGCAGCCGTGCACCTGGCTGGGCAAACCCCCGATGGCCGCCACTGGGTGCAGCAGCGGTCCATGAAGAAGTCCAACGACCCGGGGCTCTGGGACACGCTGGTGGGCGGCATGGTGTCCGCCGCCGATACGCTAGAAACCGCGCTGGGGCGCGAAACCTGGGAAGAAGCCGGACTCAAGATACCGTCACTGCAAGACGTCGTCTACGGCGGCCGTGTCGTCACCCGCAGGCCGTGTAGCGATGGCAAGGGCACGGGTTATGTGATTGAAGACATCGACTGGTACCGCTGCACCGTGCCTGAAGGTGTGACGCCGGTGAACCAGGATGGCGAGGTCCAGCAGTTTGCGCTGATGGACAGTGAGGCTTTGCTGCAGGCGATGCAGCGGGGCGAGTTTACAACCGAGGCTGCCTTGATCCTGGCGGATGTGATGCAACTGGCCTGAGGCCGCGCGCTGGCCGCAGCGCGCTCAGAGATGGCCGTCCGCCAGCGCCGATTGCCGCAAGCGGCTCGGTGCCAGCGCGCCGGCCGAATCCAGGATGGGATAGGCAATCGAGCAGATGTGCGAGTTGATGCGTTTCAGGTCGCTGATCAGGTCTATGTGCAGCGAGCTGGTTTCTATGCTTTGCACCGTGTTGTCCGACAGCCGGCCCAGGTGGGTGGTGGCATAGGCGCGTTCCAGGTCACGGAAGCGGGCTTTTTCCTCCAGCAGCTTTTGCGCATCACGCACCGAGCCGTTCAGGAACACGCTCATGCTCAGGCGCAGGTTGTCCAGCAGGCGGCCGTGCAGCTCGGTAATTTCCGCCATGCCGGCCTCTGAAAAATTGCGGCCCGGCTTGATCTTCTTGTCTTCAATGTCTATCAGCACCCGCTCGATGATGTCGCCTATCTGCTCCATGTTGATGGTGAAGCTAATGATGTCGGTCCAGCGGCGGCTTTCTTCTTCGGCCAGGGCCTCGCGGGAGATTTTGGTCAGGTAGTACTTGATGGACGAGTACAGCTCGTCGACCGAGTCGTCCATCTTGCGCAGCTCTTGCGCCAGCTTGAGGTCGTTTTTGTGTATGACCTCCAGCATGCCCAGCAGCATGCTTTCAACCACGTCGGCCTGGTGCAGGGCCTCGCGCGCGGCATTTGAAATGGCCAGCGAAGGCGTGGACAGGGCGGACGGGTCGAGGTGGTTGGGCCGCTCGCCGGAGGCCGGTTTCTCGGCCTTGGGCAAGAGCTTTTGCGTCCAGCGCGCGACCGGGTTGGTCAGGCCTATGAAGACGACGCCGACCACCACATTGAACATCAGGTGGAATATCACCACCACGGAAGCCGACTCGCCGACCAGCGGCCGCACGTTGAGCAGCCACCAGCCGATGAAGGGCGCGGTGGCCAGCACGCCCAGGATCTTGAAGGCCAGCGTGCCTATGGGCACCTGCCGGGTTTCGATGGACGACTTGGCCGTTGTCAGCACCGCCAGCAGGCCGCTGCCCAGGTTGGCGCCCAGCACCAGGCCCAGCGCCACTTCCAGAGGCACGCCGCCGGAGGCGGCCAGGGTGGCAATCAACAGCACCACGGCCAGGCTGGAATAGGAGATGACGGCAAGCACCGCGCCCAATGTGATCTCCAGCAGCAGGTCGCTGCCGACCGATGCAAACAGGGCCTTCACCGCTGGCGACTGCATCAGCACTTCGGTGGATGCGGTAACCAGGCGCAAGGCCAGCAGCATCAGGCCCAGCCCGATCAGAATGCGGCCGACCCGGCCCATGGTCGATGCCTGGCGCGGGATGAACAGCACCACGCCGAGAAAAATCAGCAGCGGCGACAGCCAGGAGAGGTCAAAGGAAAACACCACGGCGATCAGCGCCGTGCCTATGTCGGCGCCGCGCATGACGGCCAGCGCAGCCGGCAGGCTGATCAGGCCCTGGCCTACAAAAGAGGAGGTGATGAGGGCGGTGGCCGTGCTCGACTGGACCAGCGCCGTGACGCCTATGCCGGAGAGCGCCGCGGTGAAACGGTTGCCGACACTGCGCGCCAGGATCTGGCGTAAATTGGCGCCGAAGACCCTGAGGATGCCGGTACGTACAAGGTGGGTGCCCCAGACCAGCAGCGCAATGGCCGCCAGGAGATTCAGTAAATGCTTCATAGATGTCAGGGATGACTATACGCCTGTGCGTGTCCCCCGAATGCATGCTTGACGCGGCCCGGCGCCGCGTTTATCTTGTTTTTCGCACCCGCAGGATTTCGTCGAGGATCAGGCAGATGGCGCCTATGGTGATGGCGCTGTCGGCGATGTTGAAGGCCGGGAAATGCCAGTTGCCGTAGTGAAAGTCCAGGAAGTCCACCACATAGCCGTGCATGCTGCGGTCAATCACGTTGCCGAGCGCGCCGCCCAGGATGCAGGCCAGCGCGAACGAGAACAGTTTTTGCCCGGCATGCGACTTGAGCATCCACACGATGAAGAGCGCCGCTGCAATGCCGATCGCCGTGAAAAACCAGCGCTGCCAGCCCGACGCCGATGCCAGAAAGGAAAACGCCGCGCCGGTGTTGTGCACCCGCACGACGTTGAAAAAGCTGGTGACGTAGGTCGCGTCGCCCAGGCGGTAGTAGCCCAGGATTAGCACCTTGGTGAACTGGTCTGCAATCAGCAGCAGCAAGGCCAGCGCCAGCCAGGGCAGCATGGCGCCCGATGTTTTGCTAAAGGTGGTTTTGGCCATCAGGCGTATTTCCTGTCTTCACCGGCGCCATACAGGTTGCTGGTGCAGCGGCTGCAGATGGTGGGATGGGCCGCATCGTGGCCGACGTCTTCCCGGTAGTGCCAGCAACGCTCGCATTTTGTATAAGAACTGGCCTTGACCGATGTGGTTGTTGTGCTGCCAGCTATTAAATTGATAGCGGATGTGATGAAGACAAACTTCAGGTCATCGCCCAGGCTGGAAAGCAGTGCGTGGTCGTCCGCATTGACCTCCAGCGAAACCTCGGCCTGCAGGGAAGAGCCCACCTTGCCGTCGGCGCGCAGGGCCTCTATGTCCTTGTTGACGGCATCGCGTAGCTCGCGGATGCGCGACCACTTGGCCAGCAAGGCCTCGTTTTGCGGTTTGAACGAAGCATAGGTCTCCATGAAGATGGTTTCCGAGCTTCCTGCCACCTTCCACGCCTCTTCCGCCGTGAAGCTCAGGAAGGGCGCCATCCAGCGCAGCATGGCGTGGGTGATGGCATGCAGTGCGGTTTGTGCGCTGCGGCGTGCCAGCGATTTCGGCCCGGTGGTGTAGAGCCGGTCTTTCAGAATGTCGAGGTAGAAGGAGCCCAGGTCTTCGCTGCAATAGATTTGCAGCTTGGAGACCACCGGATGGAACTCATAGACCTCGTAATGCGCCAGGATGTCGGCCTGCAGCTGGGCCGCGCGGCTCAGCGCGTAGCGGTCTATCTCCAGCATCTGCTCCAGCGGCACCGCGTCTGTCGCCGGGTCGAAGTCGCTGACGTTGGCCAGCAGGAACTTCAGGGTGTTGCGGATGCGGCGGTAGGTGTCCACCACGCGCGCCAGGATCTTGTCGTCACCGGCGATGTCGCCCGAATAGTCGCTGGCAGCCACCCACAGGCGGATGATCTCGGCGCCCAGCTTCTCGCTGGTCTTTTGTGGATCCACGCCGTTGCCCTGTGACTTGCTCATCTTGCGGCCCTGGCTGTCGACAGTGAAGCCGTGGGTCAGCAGGCCCTTGTAAGGCGCGTGGTCATACATCGCGCAGGCCGTGAGCAGCGAGCTGTGGAACCAGCCGCGGTGCTGGTCGTGGCCTTCGAGATACAGGTCGGCCGGCCAGGTCGATTGCGCCGCATGGCTTTTTTGCAGCACGGTGTAGTGCGTGGTGCCGGAGTCGAACCAGACGTCGAGGATGTCGTTGCTCTTGGTGTAAAACTCGGCGTCCTCGCCGATCAGCGACTCGGCCGTGGCCTTGCTCCAAGCCTCGATGCCGCCCTGGGCGACCATGTCCGCTGCGGTGTCCATCAGCTCCATGGTGCGCGGGTGCAACTCACCCGTGGCGGTGTGGATGAAAAATGGCAGGGGCACGCCCCAGTTGCGCTGGCGCGAGATGCACCAGTCGGGCCGGCCGGCGATCATGTCGCGCAGGCGGACCTTGCCGTTTTCGGGGTAGAAGCTGGTTTCCTCGATGGCGTTGAGTGCCAGCTGGCGCAGTGTTTGCGGCGCCTTGTCTTTCGTGAACACGCCTTCGCCCTCGTCCATGCGGATAAACCACTGGGCCGCGGCGCGGTAGATCACCGGCGTCTTGTGGCGCCAGCAATGCGGGTAGCTGTGGCTGATGGTCTCGGTGGCGAACAGGCGGCCGGCGTCGCGCAGCGCGTCTATCACCAGCGGCGCGGCCTTCCAGATATTGAGCCCGCCGAACAGCGGCAGCTCGTCCACGTAGCGGCCATTGCCCTGTACCGGGTTGAGGATGTCGTCCACGGCGATGCCGTTGGCGATGCAGGAGTTGAAATCCTCCACGCCGTAAGCCGGCGAGGAATGCACGATACCCGTGCCGTCATCGGCGGTGGCGTAGTCGGCCAGGAACACCGGGCTGAAGCGGCGATAGCCCTCATTGACGTCGTAAAACGGGTGTTGGAAGTTAAGCCCCGCCAGGTTTTTGCCCAGCGTGGTGGCCAGCACCGTGCCGGTCAGCTGGTAACGCTCCATGCACTTTTCGACCAGCGATGCGGCCAGCAGCAGGATGCCGCGCTCGGTGTCGACCAGCGCGTAGTCCAGTTCGGGGTTCAGGTTCAGCGCCTGGTTGGCCGGGATGGTCCAGGCGGTGGTGGTCCAGATCACGGCGAAGGCGTCTTTGGCCAGGCTGCCCAGGCCGAAGGCGGCAGCGAGTTTTTCCGGCTCGGCCGACTTGAAGCCGACATCCAGCGTTTGCGATTTTTTGTCGGCGTATTCGATCTCGAACTCGGCCAGTGAGGAGCCGCAGTCAAAACACCAGTACACGGGTTTCAGGCCGCGGTAGACAAAACCGCGCTCCATGATGCGTTTGAGCGCGCGGATTTCGTCGGCCTCGTTGCCGGGGTTCATGGTCAGGTAGGGGTTGTCCCATTCACCGAGCACGCCCAGGCGCTTGAAGTCTTCCTTTTGCAGCGCGATCTGCTCGGTGGCGTAGGCGCGGCTTTTGGCCTGCACCTCGTCGCGGCTCAGCTTGCGGCCAAAGGTTTTTTCGATCTGGTTCTCGATAGGCAGGCCATGGCAGTCCCAGCCCGGCACGTAGATGGCGTCCATGCCCTTGAGCTGGCGCGCCTTGACGATCATGTCCTTCAGGATCTTGTTGACCGCGTGGCCCATGTGGATCTGGCCGTTGGCATAGGGCGGGCCGTCGTGCAGCACGAACTTGGGCTTGCCGGCGCGCACATCGCGCAGCTTTTTGTAAATGCCTTTTTCGTCCCATTCCTTGACCCAGCCGGGTTCGCGCTTGGGCAGGTCGCCGCGCATGGGGAAGGGGGTGTCTGGCAGGTTCAGGGTGCTGCGGTAATCGGTTTTGGTGTCGGACATGGGAATTTCTGGGGAGGCTTCGACAGGCTCAGCCCGAACGCTGGCGTCGGGTGGAATGGGAAATTGAGTGCCGTTCGCCCTGAGCTTGTCGAAGGGCGGCGACCAGTGACGAGATCGTCTAAATTCGGTCGCGCGTGGTCTGGCGGCTGGTTTCCGTGTGCATGGAGGCAAAAAACGCCCGCGCGTCGTCGCAGTCTTTGGCGATGCCCGCTTTCAGGCTCTCCAGGCCGTCATACCTGAGTTCGTCGTGCAGTTTATGTAGCAGTTCCACGCGGATGATTTTACCGTACGCCCCCTCGGCCCCAAGGCTGACGGGCCATTCCAGGCAATGGGTCTCCAGCAGCACACGCCCGCCATTGACATCGTCCGGGTCCAGCGACGGGCGTATGCCCATGTTGGCCACGCCCGGCAAGGGCTTGTCGGCCAGGCCGTGCACCTGCACCGCAAAAATCCCGCTGGCCGCCGGGTTCCAGTGTGAAAACCGCAGGTTGAGCGTGCGAAACCCCAGGTCGCGGCCCAGTTTGCGGCCATGCACCACATGGCCCGAAACGCTGTAGGGACGGCCCAGCAGGCTGGCCACCCGGTTCATCTGGCCCTGGCCCAGGGCCTCGCGCACGGCTGAACTGGACACCCGTGCGCCGTGCACCTCATAACTGTTCATGCGCGCCACATCAAAGCCCAGGCGGTCTCCCGCAGCGTCCAGCATGGTGTAGTCGCCGGCGCGTTTGGTCCCGAAGCGGAAGTCGTCGCCGACCAGCACATATTTGGCGCCCAGCCCCTGCACCAGCACCTCGTTGATAAAGGCGTCGGGGGATTGCCCCGACAGGCGCGCATCAAAAGGCAGCACCACACACTGGTCTATGCCGCAGCGCGCCAGCTCGGTCAGCTTGTCACGCAGGGTGGCAACGCGCGCGGGCGCCAGCTCGGGTTTTCGGGCCAGGGCGGCGAAATAGTCGCGTGGATGCGGCTCAAAGCTCATGACGCAGCTGGGAACGCCGCGGTGCTGTGCCTCGTTGATAAGCAGCGCCAGCATGGCCTGGTGGCCCCGGTGCACGCCGTCGAAATTGCCGATTGTCAGGGCGCACTCGGGGGCAAGCCGGGGGTGGCGGTAACCGCGAAAAACTTTCATGGCTCCAATTATCGTTTTTATAGCGGCGGATGCAGGTTAATCATGGCGCTTAACCTGTTTGTCGTGATTTCACTGTATATTGATAAGGCCTGTTAACACTGTGTTAACAGGCCCTGGTCAGTCGAACGCCCCGTTTCCATGTGTCATTCACCATGATGGAGGTTTGTTTTGAAGGTCTTGAAGCTCTCAGCCCAAGGGTTGCCACAGTCCTGGATCAGCCTGGAAGAGGCCGTGTTGCATTACGCGGCTGACGAGGTGCGCTGGGAAATGGGCGCGCGGGTCGCGACCTTTCACGGGGGCTACAACGCGATCACGGGGGACCAGTCCATCATCACGGTCAACAGCATTATTGGCACCAAGGGGGTTCCCAATATCAACCCGTTCGAGCTGAAACCGGGGCTGACCAACAGCAAGCTGTTCGCCCGGGACCGCAATGTGTGCGCCTACTGCGGCGAGCATTTCCATGAAGAAGACCTCACGCGCGAGCACATTGTCCCGTTCGCCCAGAACGGCATAGACACCTGGATGAACGTGGTGACCGCCTGCCGCGCCTGCAACCACCGCAAAAGCAGCCGCACGCCGGAGCAGGCGCACATGCCTCTGTTGTATACGCCCTACATCCCCAGCCTGTGGGAAGACTTTATTTTGCGCAACCGCCGGATACTGGCCGACCAGATGGAGTTTTTGATGGCGCATGTGCCCAAGACATCGCGCCTGCTGGCATGAGCGGCCTGCACGCTGCGGCATAAAAAAACCGTCTTTCGACGGTTTTTTTATTGGTGTGAATGCCCGCTCAGGCAAATACCCCGGCTGTCTCCTGCATGTTCGCCGATACCTGGTCGAGGTGGTGCAGGCTGTCGCCAAATGTCATTTCAAGCTGGCTCAGCTTCTTGAAATAGTGGCTCACGATGTACTCATCCGTCACGCCAATGCCGCCATGCAGCTGCACGGCCTGCTGGCCGACAAAACGCATGGAAACGCCCAACTGGTATTTGGCGCGCGCCATGGCGCGGTGGCGTTCTTCCACGGGGGCATTGAGCTTGAGCGAGGCGTAATAACTCATGGAGCGGGCCAGCTCCAGCTGCATCTTCATGTCGGCAATGCGGTGGCGCAACGCCTGGAAGCTGCTGATGGCCACGCCAAACTGCTTGCGGGTGTTCATGTACTCCACGGTCACGGCCAGTGTTTTGTCCATCACGCCCACAGCTTCAGCGCAGCTGGCGGCAATGCCGATGTCGATGGCGTGGGCCAGGGCCGTCAGGCCATCCAGCGTGATCAGGGTGGCGGGTGTGTTGTTAAAGGTCACCTCGGCCGCGCGCGCGCCATCCTGCGTGGGATAGCCCTGGGCGCTGACGCCGGCCGCCGTGCGTTCGACCAAAAACAGCGCCATTTTTCCCTTGGCCATGGCCGGCACCAGGAAAGCGTCCGCGTGGTCGCCTGCGGGCACTATGCTTTTTGTAGCGTTCAGCGCCCATTGGTCGCCGGCCTGGACTGCTTTTGCTTCACATTTTTCGAATTTGTAGCGTGCGCCGCGCTCCTGATAGGCCAGCACCAGCAGGCTTTCGCCCGAGGCCACCTTGGGCAGCCATTGCGCCTTGACCGCATCCGGCGCGTAGCTGGCCAGCACGCGGCCTGCCATCAGCGTCTGGACCAGCGGTTCCAGCACCATGCCGCGTCCCAGCTCCTCCATCACGACCATGCCTTCCACCGGACCCATGCCCAGCCCGCCGTCGTCCTCGGGAATATAGAGTCCCGCCAGGCCCAGGCCGGCCAGTTCCTCATAGGACGCCCTTGAGAACCCGCCTGCCTTGGTAATGCCACGGCGGCGCTCGAAGTCGTAACCCTTGTCAACCCATTTGCGAACCGCGTCGCGCAGTTGTTCCTGGTCGTCTGTGAAATCAAAATCCATGATGTTTTCCTTTTCCCGCTTTTTTGTCAGCCGGGATTAACCAAGAACAAATTGCGACACGATATTGCGCTGCACCTCGTTGGAGCCGCCGTAAATCGTGGTCTTGCGCATATTGAAATAGCTGGAGGCCAGCGGCGCATTGGCCGGCACGCCGCCGGGGAAATTCCCCTGCCAGCCGGCTTGCATGGCTTCTTCGATAAAGGGCAGGCTGTAAGGGCCTGCGGCCAGCATCATGAGCTCGCTGTAGCGCTGCTGGATCTCGCTGCCGCGGATTTTCAGCAGGCCGGCGATGTCCAGCGAGTTCTTGCCGGATTTTTCGGCCGACAGCACGCGCAGCACCAGCATTTCCAGCGCGACCACATCGACTTCCAGCTTGGCGATTTCATCGCGAAAGCGAATGTCGTCATACACACCTTCGGTCTTGGCTATGCGCTTGAGGCGTTCCAGCTCGCGCTTGGAGCGGTTCACATCGGCAATGTTGGTGCGTTCGTGGCTGAGCAGGTGTTTGGCGTAAGTCCAGCCCTTGTTCTCCTCGCCGATCAGGTTTTCTGCAGGTACTTCAACGTTGTCGAACCAGACCTCATTGACTTCGCTTTCACCGTCCAGCAGCTTGATAGGCTGCACGCTCACGCCTTTTGATTTCATGTCTATCAGCAAAAAGCTGATGCCGGTTTGCGGCTTGCCCTCGTTGCTGGTGCGCACCAGGCAGAAAATCCATTCGCCGTACTGGCCGAGGGTGGTCCAGGTTTTTTGCCCGTTGACGATGTATTTGTCGCCCTGACGTTCGGCCTTGCACTTGACGGAGGCCAGGTCAGAGCCCGAGCCCGGCTCGCTGTAACCCTGGCTCCACCAGACTTCGCCGCTGGCGATGCCGGGTAAAAAGCGTTTTTGCTGCTCCGCATTGCCAAAAGCCATGATGACGGGTGCGACCATGACCGGGCCAAAGGGCACCACACGCGGCGCGCCGGCCAGGGCGCATTCTTCTTCAAACAGGTGCTTCTGGATGGCGTTCCAGCCCGGGCCGCCAAATTCCCTGGGCCAGCCATGGCCCAGCCAGCCTTTTGTGCCGAGGATTTTGGCCCAGCGCTGCATGTCGTCGCGCGACAGGCGCAGGGCATTGAGCACCTTGTGCGAAATGTCCGCAGGCAGGCTGGCGCGAACCCAGGTGCGTATCTCTTCGCGAAAGGCCTGCTCTTCAGGGGTGAAGGCTAAATCCATGCTGATCTCCGTGACTTTTCATGTAGTTGAACCGGTTTTAGCACGAATGTGCTTTTCCGCGTGTCAAAGCGGGGACAAATCGGCCGAATCGGGCAAAGCTATGCCCAGTTGCTCGCTGATGATCCGGACATGTTCGCGCAATCCGCTGTTGTCCGCCCTGAGGCGGGCGACCGTATTTTCCAGTGCCGTGACACGGGCAAGCAGGTCAGAGGCCTCGCTGCCGGCAGCGGGCGCGCTGGCAGCCAGGGCGTCCAGATCTGGCTCGCCGCACAGCACATGCACCCAGCGCTGCTCACGCGCGCCGGGTGCGCGCGGCAGCTTTTGCAGCATGGCCTGGCCGCCATCGTCACTGCGTTGCTGCAATTCCTGCAGCACGTTGTCGAGCGCTGCCAGGTCGGCAAATTTGTACCAGCGCTCGCTGTTGGTACGCAGCTCGGCGGCGGTTTGCGGGCCGCGCAACATCAGCAGGCCCATCACCACGGCCTGGGCTTCGCTGACGCCTGCGGCGCGCTGAAAGTTGTGCTCAAAGCGCGGTACCCGGCTGGAGCTGGCCTCAAACACCAGGCTTTGCGCCTTCAGGCTGTCGATGGCGGTGCGCGCCTCGGCGTCGCTGACTTCCATCAGGGGTTCGCGGCTGGTTTTCTGGTTGCAGCCGGAGACCAGCGCATTCAGGCTCAAGGGGTAGCTGTCGGGCACCGTGCGGGCTTTTTCCATCAAGGTGCCGAGCACGCGCGCTTCAATGGGGGTCAGGGTTCTGATGGTCATAAACTAGGCGGTTATGGGAAGTCTTGAAAAAAACATCGTTATTTTGATCTCGGGAACGGGCTCCAACATGGTAGCCATAACAAACACGGCGCAAAAAGAGCAGTGGCATGAAACATTGCGGGCCCGCGTGGCCTGCGTCATCAGCAACAAGCCCGGTGCCGAAGGCCTCACCACGGCTGCCCGGATGGGGATTCCAACACAGGTGCTGGACCACAAACAGTTTGAATCCCGCGATGCGTTTGACGCGGCACTGCAGCGCGCCATAGACAGCTACCAGCCGGCGCTGGTGCTGCTGGCGGGTTTCATGCGCATACTGACGCCGGCTTTTGTGTCGCACTACGCGGGGCGGCTGGTGAATATTCATCCCTCGCTGTTGCCGGCCTTTGCCGGGCTCAACACGCACCAGCGTGCCATCGATGCCGGGTGCAAGGTTGCCGGCGCCACGGTGCACTTGGTGACGGCCGACCTGGACCACGGCCCCATCCTGGCGCAGGCGGTGGTGCCGGTGCTGCCGGGCGACTCGGCCGCTGCGCTGGCCGCGCGCGTGTTGAGCCAGGAGCACCGCATCTATCCGCAGGCCATCAGGGCCTTGCTGGCCGCCGCACCCCTGCACCCTTAAATTGAATTCCCTGAAGCCGGGTTGAATCCAGTCGGCCACTGTCGCCGTATTCAGTACAGCCGCCCGCGAATCATCTTGATTGCGGCGACTGCCTCAACCTCAATTCAAAGGAATTCATATGCAGACGAAACACAAACTCGCTTCCATCGGCCTGGCCATGTTCATGGGGCTAACGGCGGCATCTTCTTTTGCCCAGGTGATGGTCGGTGGTGCGCCCATGTTGGCATCCAAAGACATCATTGACAACGCCGTGAACTCCAAGGACCACACCACGCTGGTCGCCGCCGTCAAGGCCGCAGGCCTGGTCGACACCCTCAAGGGTCCGGGTCCATTCACCGTTTTTGCGCCTACCAATGCCGCGTTCGCAGCTTTGCCGGCCGGCACGGTGGACACCCTCCTCAAGCCTGAAAACAAGGGCATGCTGACCAGCATCCTGACCTACCACGTGGTGGCCGGCAAGTGGGACGCCGCGGCCATCAGCAAGATGATTGCCGACGGCAAGGGCATGGCTGCCATCAAGACCGTGGCCGGTGGCACGCTGGTGGCCAGGTCATCCGGCGGCAAGGTCACCGTGACCGACGAAAAGGGCGGTGTGGCCAATGTGACGATTGCCGACGTGTACCAGTCCAACGGCGTGATTCATGTGGTGGACAAGGTGCTGCTGCCCAAGTAAGCGCAGCAAAGGCGCCTTGAAAACCCGTGAGCGGTAACTCCGCACACGGGTTTTTGCTTTTTTTAATTCGTCTTGAGCTGCTGCAAAGCTGCTTTGGCAATGCTTTGCGCGTTGACGCCAAAAAATGCGCGCAGCGCGGCACGGGTGTCGCTGCGCCCAAAGCCGTCGGTGCCCAGTGTCATGTAGGAGCGGCCTTGTGGCAGGAAGGCGCGAATGCTCTCGGGCACGGCGCGCACGTAGTCGGTCGCGGCGATGATGGGACCGTGGCTGGCGTCAAGCTGTTGTGCGATGAAAGGCCGCGCCACATCCGCCTCACCGTCCAGCATCTGCTGCTGGCAAGCCACGCCGTCGCGCGCCAGTTCGCTCCAGCTGGTGACGCTGAACACCGTTGCATGGACGCCCTGGCCGGCCAGCAGTTCTGCCGCCTTGATGACTTCGGTCAGTATGGCGCCGGAACCCAGCAAGGTGACGCTTTGGGCTGTAGTTTTAGATGTTTTATGGCTCTGGCCGTCGTCTGGTGTGCGCGGATAGCTATTGAATTTATAGCAACCACGGATGATGCCGGCCTCGCTGTCTGCGCGCAAATCCGGCTGGGCGTAGTTCTCGTTCATGAGCGTGACGTAATAAAAAACGTCTTTTTGCTCGACGATCATGTCCTGCATGCCCTTGTCCAGAATGACTGAGAGTTCGCAGGCAAATGCCGGGTCGTAGGCCTTGCAGTTGGGAATGGTCGCGGCGATCAGGTGGCTGGTGCCATCCTGGTGCTGAAGGCCTTCGCCGCCCAGCGTGGTGCGGCCGGAGGTGGCGCCCAGCAGGAAGCCGCGTGCGCGCTGGTCGGCGGCGGCCCAGATCTGGTCGCCCACGCGCTGGAAGCCAAACATCGAGTAATAAATGTAGAAAGGCAGCATCGCCAGGCCATGCACGCTGTAGCTGGTGGCGGCGGCCGTCCAGCTGGCCAGGGCGCCGGCTTCGCTGATGCCTTCTTCCAGTATCTGCCCGTCCAGCGCCTCGCGGTAGCTGAGCACCGAGCCTATGTCCTCAGGCGCATAACGCTGGCCCACGCTGGAGTAAATGCCGACCTGCTTGAACAGGTTGGCCATGCCGAAGGTGCGCGCCTCGTCGGCCACGATGGGCACGATCTTCGGGCCCAAGGCCGGGTCTTTCAGCAAGCCGCCCAGCATGCGCACAAAGGCCATGGTGGTGCTCATCTCCTTGCCATCGGCGGCCAGCGCAAAGCCGGCGTAGGCGGGCAGGGCGGGGATGGTGATTTTGTCGGCCGTGGTTTCGCGTTTTGGCAAATAGCCGCCCAGCGCCTTGCGTTTGGCGTGCATGTATTGCATCTCTGCGCTGTCAGGCGCCGGCTTGTAAAAGTCCAGTCGCCTGGCCTGCTCATCGCTCAGCGGCAGGTTAAAGCGGTTGCGAAACTCCAGCAGATCGCTTTCGTCGAATTTTTTCTGCGAGTGCGTGGTCATCTTGCCCTGGCCAGCGCTGCCCATGCCATAGCCTTTTTTGGTGTGTGCCAGGATCACCGTCGGCTGGCCCTTGTGATTGGCAGCGGCTGCGTAGGCCGCGTGTATCTTCACCAGGTCGTGGCCGCCGCGCTTGAGGCGGTCGATCTGCTCGTCGGTCATGCCTTGCGCCAGGCGCGCGAGCTCTTCGTTCTGGCCAAAGAAGTTGTCGCGGTTAAAACGCCCGTCCTTGGCTGCAAAAGTCTGCATCTGGCCGTCCACCGTGTGCGAAAAGGCACTGGCCAGTGCACCGGTCAGGTCGCGGGCAAACAGGCCGTCCCAGTCGCTGCCCCAAACCAGCTTGATGACGTTCCAGCCGGCGCCGGCAAAAAGCTTTTCCAGCTCGTCGATGATGCGGCCGTTGCCGCGCACCGGCCCGTCAAGCCGCTGCAAATTGCAGTTGACGACCCAGACCATGTTGTCCAGTCCTTCGCGTGCAGCCAGCGTCAAGGCGCTCATCGACTCAGGCTCGTCCATCTCGCCGTCGCCAAACACGCCCCACACTTTTCGCCCGCCGCAGTCGAGCAGCCGGCGGTGAGTTAGGTAACGCATGAAACGCGCGTGGTAAATCGAGCTGATCGGACCAATGCCCATGGAGCCGGTCGGGAACTGCCAGAAGTCCGGCATCAGGTACGGATGCGGATAGCTGCACAGGCCTTGCGCGTCGCCGGCGGTCAGCTCCTGGCGGTAAAAGCCCAGATCTTTTTCGCTCAGACGGCCTTCCAGGTAGGCGCGTGCGTAGACGCCGGGTGCGCTGTGCGGCTGGAAGAACACCAGGTCGCCGCGGTGCTGGCCTTCACCCGTACCTTCCCGCGCATGAAAGAAGTGGTTAAAGCCGGTTTCAAACAGATCGGCGGCGCTGGCGTAGCTGGCGATGTGGCCGCCGAGCTCTGCGGAGCCGCCGGTTTCTACCTGGTTGGCGCGCACCACCATGGCCAGCGCGTTCCAGCGCATCAGGGATGCGAGGCGTTCTTCCATCGCCAGGTCGCCCGGGAAGACGGGTTGCTCGTTCACATGAATGCTGTTGACATAGGGCGTCGACAAATCGGGCTGCCAGCCGGTGCGCTCGATGCGCGCCACGCGGCTCAGTTCGTCCAGCATCTGGCGCGCGCGGGCAGGGCCCTGGGTGGCGACCAGCGCCTGGAAGGCTTCGCGCCATTCGGCGGTTTCTTGCGGATCAGGATCGTGCTCGTTCATGGCGGCCGCGGCCTGCAACAAATGGAGTGGGGTGGTGTCGTTCATGGTCATTCTGACTGTACGCAGCTTTGAGCGGAAGGTGCTGCCTTAATAAGCGACAAGAAACTGGTTTTAAAGCATAAAATGCTGCATTAATTTGATATTGAAGCTTTATGCAGCTCGATAGCCTTGATTTAAAGATTCTTGACGAGCTCCAGCGTGACGGTTCGCTGTCCAATGTGGAGCTGGCCAGGCGCGTGCATCTAAGCCCTTCGCCCTGCCTGGCGCGCGTGAAGGCGCTTGAAACCGCGAAGGTGATTGACCGTTACGTGGCGATTGCCAATGCGGCCGCACTGGGGCTGGGCCTGAGCGTGTTTATCTCCATCAGCCTGCGTTCGCAGAGCAAGGAGGCGCTGGGTGAGTTCGAGCGCTGTATTGCCGAACACGATGAAGTGATGGAGTGCTACCTGATGACGGGCGACAGCGACTACCTGATACGGGTGGCCGTGGCCGACATAGGCGCGCTTGAGAAATTCATTCTTGAGCAACTCACGCCCATCCCGGGCATTGAAAAAATCCGCTCAAGCTTTGCGCTCAAGCAGGTGCGTTACAAGACCGCGCTGCCACTGCCGCAGGCCTTGTAGCGCCCGGTTATCACTTGTTCGTGAGCTGCCACTTCTTTTCAAACTTGTCCTTGTCGGCCTTGAAGCGGGTGCAGCGTGCGGCTACCTTGGCATCGACCTTGACGCCTTCAACCTTCTTGCCATGCATCAGCGGGCCGCCGCAGTCCGCAAATATTTTCTTGCCCGCGGGCGCGCCTTCGTCTTTCACATAACCTGCCGCTTCGCAGGCCGCGAACACCGGTGTGCAGGGGTCGGGTGCGGCGTTGTAGGTCTGGGCAAAAACAGGACTCATGGCCAGGATCAGTGCGGCGCTTGCGATGATTGACTTCATGGTCGGGTCTCCTTGTTGTGTGTGAAGGGATCCAATGTCGCATGATTTCCCGGAAAAGCAAACGGGAAGTTGCAGGTGCAATCGGGGCCGCGCGCGTGCCGCCAAGCCCAGGCGCCGGGACGGCCGCAATGGCGCATCTCCGGCAGCGAGTAGTAGCTGGATGAATATTGAATGCTATTGAAAAAATAGCTGACTGCGCCCGCCCTTATTGGGCTTCAGGCCAAAAATGCTTGAATTTTTGTCTACATCTTTGACTGGAACACCAGCCCGGCATGCTCGCGCAGCGCATGGAATTTGATCTTGGGCCACTGCTGCTCGACCGCGCGCAGGGTCGCGCTGTGGTCCACCAGCAGCGTAGGTGCATCAACCGCATCCAGTGCCACGCGGTGGGCGTTGGCATCCATGAATTTTTTCAGTTCGTTCTGGTCATCCGAGGTGACCCAGCGCGCCAGGTTGA
Organism: Pseudomonadota bacterium; assembly: GCA_040388255.1. GTDB lineage: Bacteria > Pseudomonadota > Gammaproteobacteria > Burkholderiales > Burkholderiaceae_C > Polaromonas. Next base: position 89,756 of record JAZKCE010000011.1, read on the forward strand.
AGTTGCTGCCCATGATGCGGGCCTTGACGCCGTATTCATGTTCGAGGCGGTGAGCGACCACTTCAAACTGCAGTTGCCCGACGGCGCCCAGCAGCAGCAATGAACCGGCAATCGGACGGAACACCTGGATCGCGCCTTCCTCGCCGAGCTGGGTGAGGCCGGCGCGCAACTGCTTGCTGCGCAGCGGATCGGCCACCTCAACGGCGCGGAACATTTCCGGCGCGAAAAAGGGCAGGCCGGTGAACTGCAGCGCTTCGCCTTCTGTCAGCGTGTCGCCCAGCTGCAGCACGCCGTGATTCGGTATGCCTATGATGTCGCCGGCAAAAGCGGTGTCGAGCAGCTCGCGGCGCTGGCTCATGAAACTCACCACGGTGTTGGGCCGCAGTTCCTTGCCGCTGCGCACCACCTTGAGCCGCATGCCGCGCGTGAACTCGCCGCTGGCCACGCGCAAAAAGGCGATGCGGTCGCGGTGCGCCGGGTCCATATTGGCCTGGATCTTGAAGACCACGCCGGAGAATTTTTTCTCCTCGGGATGCACCACACGCTGTATGGCCGGGCGTTCGGCGGGCGCCGGTGCCAGGTCCACCAGCGCGTCCAGCACCTCCTGCACGCCGAAGTTGTTGATGGCCGATCCGAAGAACATCGGCGTCTGCCTGCCGGCGAGGAATTCCTCGCGGTTGAATTCGGGCGTGGCGCCGGCCACCAGTTCGATCTCGCCCTGGGCCTGTGCGTATTCGGCACCAAAGCGCTTGGTGGCTTCGGCGTTGTCCAGGCCAGCCAGGATCTCGTCGTCGCCGCCGGCTTTTTCCTCGCCGGGGCTGAACACACGCATGCGGTCTTCGCGCCTGTCATAAACGCCGTGGAACAGCTTGCCCATGCCGACGGGCCAGGTGAAGGGGATGACCGTCATGCCGAGCTCGCGTTCGATCTCGTCCATCACGCTCATTGGGTCCTGCACCTCGCGGTCCATCTTGTTGACAAAAGTCAGGATGGGCGTGTTGCGTGCGCGGCAGACCTGCAGCAGGCGGCGCGTTTGCGGCTCGACGCCGTTGGCCGCGTCAATCACCATCAGCGCGGCATCCACGGCGGTCAGCACGCGGTAGGTGTCTTCCGAGAAGTCCTGGTGGCCGGGGGTGTCCAGCAGGTTGATCACGCAGTCGCGGTATTCCATCTGCATGACCGAGGAGGCCACCGAGATGCCGCGCTGCTTTTCGATCTCCATCCAGTCCGAGGTGGCATGGCGCGCGGCCTTGCGCGCCTTGACGCTGCCGGCGATCTGGATCGCGCCCGAGAACAGCAGCAGCTTTTCCGTCAGCGTGGTCTTGCCGGCGTCAGGGTGGGAGATGATGGCAAACGTGCGGCGGCGCTTGACCTGTTTTTCGATTTCGGTGGGAGCTTGGGGTTCGGACATAACCCACGATTATCGGTGACGTGGACTGGTTGCCCCGATCAAGCCGCCTTGCCGGGCTGCGGTGCAAAGCGCAACTGACGGATACCGTCAATCACCACCTCTTCATTGAACATCGCAGCGGGCCGCACCCAAAGGCCTTGCTCGCCGTAGAGCGCGCGATACAGCGTCATGGCTTCCAGGCTCTCGCTATGCCGCACGGTGCCTACGACTTCGTAGAGCATGCCTTTGTAGTGTTTGTAGAGGCCGGGCGGGGTTTCGATTAGCGGAGGCAAGGGGTCGGACATGGTTTTGCGGGGTTATAAGGTGTGCCTAATGAGCACAGTGGGACAATAGGGGCTATGCATCCTAAAGCTTTACTAGACAGTTGTTCCGAGCTTCTCAAGCAGGTTCTCAAATTTGACCATCCCGCCGACATGGTGCTGTCGCGCTATTTTCGTGAGTTTCGCCTCGGGCCGCGCGAGCGTGCCACCGTGGCCGAGACCATTTACGGCGTGTTGCGCAAGAAAAATCTCTACACCTACCTGGCCCAGCACGGCAGCGGTCCGCCCGAGCGGCGGCTGGCGATTCTGGGTTTTGCGTCGGACCGTGATTTTTTGTATGGTGCCTTGACCGACCAGGAAATTGACTGGTTAAAGCGCTGCGACCAGGTCAAGCCTGCCGATTTGATGGAGTTGCACCGCCACAACCTGCCGCAGTGGCTGGTTGAACCGCTCAAGGAGCAACTGGGCGATGACTTCTGGCCACTGGTTGAAAGTCTGAATGCGCCTGCGGGCCTGGACATGCGTGTCAACACCCTCAAGGACAAGCGCGCGGATATCCAGAAAGAGCTCTCCAAGGCAGGGCTCAAAACCGTCGCCACGCCGTATTCTCCCTGGGGTTTGCGGCTGGCGGACAAGTCGCAACTGGGCAAGCTGGATGCTTTCACGCGCGGCGCGATCGAGGTACAGGACGAGGGTTCGCAACTGCTGGCCCTGTTGGTGGACGCCAAGCGCGGCGAGATGGTGGTTGACTTTTGCGCCGGTGCCGGTGGCAAGACCCTGGCCCTGGGAGCCGCGATGCGCAATACCGGACGGCTGTACGCGTTTGATACCTCCGGTCACCGGCTGGACGCCCTCAAGCCACGGCTGGCCCGTAGCGGCCTGTCCAATGTTCACCCGGTGGCGATCGCGCATGAGCGCGATGACCGGATCAAGCGGCTGGCAGGCAAGATTGACCGGGTGCTGGTCGATGCGCCGTGCTCGGGTCTGGGCACCCTGAGGCGCAACCCGGACCTGAAATGGCGGCAAACCCCCAAGGCGATTGAAGAGCTGGTGGCCAAACAAACCGCCATTTTGCAGAGCGCGGCACGCCTTCTGAAGCCTGGCGGACGGCTTGTTTACGCCACCTGCAGCGTTTTGCGGGAAGAAAATGAACAGATTGCCGAAGCCTTTGGCGCGGCAAATAAAGAGTTCAACCTGCTTGAAACCGGCCCCTTGTTGACCCATCTGGGGGTGGAACAGGCGGCAACGCTGTGCAGGGGACCCTACCTGCGGCTCTGGCCTTACCTGCACCAGACGGATGGTTTCTTTGCTGCGGTTTGGCAGAAGTCATCCTGATTTTGAAGGCGGATAGCGGCTTTTTGGCATTAGTTGCCGTTTATTTTTGGGATTTTGCCGGGTTTTCAGCGATTCCGGGTGCGATGGACGGGGCTTGGTGTTTCGGGGCTGCCGCCTTACAATAGGAAGATATTTCTTGCAGCTGCCATGCACGGTTTTTGGGCGGGCAGCTGCTGCAGCTTATTCCTGAAGGACTTCCATGATCTTTTTTGATGCCGCCCTTGATTGGCTGGCTAACGGTTTACTCAATGCCAGCTGGTGGCAAATTGTGTTGTACACGCTGGTGACGACACACATCACGATCGCCAGCGTGACGATTTACCTGCACCGCCACCAGGCGCACCGGGCCATGGATCTGCACGCCATTCCTTCGCATTTTTTCCGTTTCTGGCTGTGGCTGGGCACGGGCCAGGTGACCAAAGAGTGGGTATCCATTCACCGCAAGCACCACGCCAAGTGTGAAACTGCTGAAGACCCGCACAGCCCGCAAGCCTACGGCATCAAGAAGGTGTTCTGGGAAGGCGCTGAGCTTTATCGCGCCGAAAGCAAAAACAAGGAAACCATGGCCAAGTTCGGCCATGGCACGCCGAGTGACTGGATTGAGCGCAATCTGTACACCCGCTACAGCTGGCAGGGCGTGGGCCTGATGATGATCATCGACCTGGCCTTCTTCGGCGTGGCCGGCCTGGCGGTCTGGGCCGTCCAGATGGCCTGGATTCCCGTGACGGCGGCCGGCATCATCAACGGTATCGGCCACTACTGGGGTTACCGCAACTTCGAGGCACCGGATGCTAGCACCAACATTTCGCCCTGGGGCATCATGATTGGTGGTGAAGAGCTGCACAACAACCACCACACCTATCCCACCTCGGCCAAGTTCTCGGTCAAGCCTTATGAATTCGACATCGGCTGGGTCTATATCCGTGCGATGGAAAAAGTGGGCCTGGCCACGGTCAAGAAGGTGCCGCCCAAGCTGCAACTGGGCACCATACAGCCCGTGGCCGACGAGAAAACGCTGGAAGCCTTGATTGCCCACCGCTATGAGGTGATGGCCGGTTTTGCGCGCGAACTGCGCCGTGCGGGCAGGGCCGAGATTGAAGTTCTGCAGGCCAAAAAGGCCGACGTATCCGTGCTGCGTGCCGCCAACCGCTGGTTGCACCGCGATGATGACAAGGTGCCTGCGACTGCCAAGCCGCATATTGCCCAGGCCAGGGCCGAGCACCCGGTGCTCGACAAGATGGTCACCATGCGTGAAGAGCTGCGCCAGATGTGGCTGACGACGACGGCTTCGCGTGAGCAGCTGGCTGCGGATTTGCAGGCCTGGTGCCATCGTGCGGAAGAAAGCGGCATCGCTGCGCTGCGTGAGTTCTCCATGAAGCTGCGCGCCGCACGTGCGTGACCTGATGCACTGACCGGGCTGGGCTTTGTGAGGCCCGTGTCCCCAAACTCTAAAAACCGCCCGCAGCGATTTGCCTGGGCGGTTTTTTTATGGCTGATGTTTATTGCCTTGCCGCGGCGCGGGCGTTCGATTCTTGCGGGGCGATGCGCCTTGCATGAAGCGCTGCTCTGTTGCCGGGCTGCTGCCAGTGCGCTGTCCCCGAGGGAGCTTCCAAGGAGGGGCAGGCATAAAAAAACCGCTGCGAGGCAGCGGTTTTTTTGATTGCAGCAGGGTGCTGCAGAAATCAGCCTGAATTACTTCAGTTTGATTTCCTTGTATTCCACGTGCTTGCGTGCCTTGGGATCAAACTTCATGATCAGCATTTTGTCGGGCGTGGTTTTCTTGTTTTTGGTGGTCGTGTAGAAGTGACCGGTGCCGGCGGTTGATTCCAGCTTGATTTTTTCGCGTGCGCCTTTAGCCATGATGGTGCTCCTTAAGCTTGGCCGCGTGCGCGCAGGTCTGCGAGCACGGTATCAATGCCCTTCTTGTCGATCAGGCGCAGTGCAGCGCTAGAAACGCGCAGGCGTACCCAGCGGTTCTCAGTCTCGACCCAGAAGCGGCGATATTGCAGGTTCACGAGGAACCGGCGCTTGGTTTTGTTATTGGCGTGGGAAACATTGTTTCCCACCATCGGGCCCTTGCCCGTTACTTCACATACGCGTGCCATTTGAGCACTCCAGTACTTTTACAGCAGTCATGCCAGCCGGGCACCGGGTGCCCGTCGTCATTCCTGCCTCACCTCGCCAGAATAGGGTGGCGGTAACCCAGGACTGCCAAATCAGGCCCCTTGATACTTGAGCAGTGCGTCAAGCCCCAAAGGTTAAATTTAGCAAAGCCTTGGATTATAAGGGATTTTTGGCTTATTGCGTTTGTTCCAGGAAACGCTGGGCGTCCAGCGCGGCCATGCAGCCCGTTCCGGCGCTGGTAATGGCCTGGCGGTACACGTGGTCCTGCACGTCGCCGGCGGCGAAGATGCCGGGCACGCTGGTCATGGTGGCAAAGCCCTGCAAGCCGGTTTTGGTGATGATATAGCCGTCCTTCATCTCCAGCTGGCCGGCAAAAATCTCGGTATTGGGCTGGTGGCCTATGGCGATAAAACAGCCTTTGAGCTCGATGTCCTGCCGGGAGTCGTTCAGGGTGCTTTTCAGCCGGACCCCGGTCACGCCGCCCGCATCGCCCAGAACCTGTTCCAGCGTGTTGTGAACCTTCAGCACGATTTTCCCGGCGGCTACTTTTTCATGAAGCTTGTCGATCAGGATGGCTTCGGCCTTGAACTTGTCGCGGCGGTGCACCAGGTAAACCTTGCTGGCGATGTTGGACAGGTACAAGGCTTCTTCCACCGCCGTGTTGCCGCCGCCCACGACGCAGACTTCCTGCTCACGGTAGAAAAAGCCATCGCAGGTTGCACAGCCCGATACACCGCGGCCCATAAAGGCCGTTTCCGATTCCAGGCCCAGGTATTTGGCGGATGCGCCCGTGGCGATGATCAGCGAGTCGCAGGTATAGCTGCCGCTATCGCCCGTGAGCGTGAAGGGCCGCTTGCTGAAGTCGACCTTGTTGATGTGGTCGAAGATGATTTCGGTCTTGAAGCGCTCCGCATGCTCGAGAAAACGCTGCATCAAATCCGGCCCCTGTACGCCGTGCACGTCGGCTGGCCAGTTGTCAACCTCGGTCGTGGTCATGAGCTGCCCACCCTGGGCGATGCCGGTAATCAGCACCGGGTCAAGATTGGCGCGGGCTGCGTAAACGGCTGCGGTGTAGCCTGCGGGGCCGGAACCCAGGATGAGAACTTTGGAATGTTTCATGGTAAAAAGGCTGATAGGGAAATCATCGCAACCCGGTTACAGCCAGCGCCAGCCGCTGGGACTGGAGAAGGCTGGGCTTGCGTTGTTCGACATGCGCCGGGTAAATAAAATGCCATTGTATGAACTCGGCGAAGTCCTGTCGGTGGTGAGGTCAGAGGAGAATTTGAAATATGTCTACGATGGTGTCCAACCTGGAGCTGATCCGCCGGGTTCCTCTTTTCTCCATGCTTACCGCCAGCCAGGCGGAATCGGTTGCCGATGCGGTTGTGAAGTGCCGCTTCAAGCGCGGTGAAGCGATTGTTGAGCAGGGTAAAAAATCCAATGCCCTGTCCATCATCCTGACCGGCCGGGCCCGCGTCATCACCACTGACCAGCGCGGCCGGGAAGTTATCCTGGCAACCATGCAACCCGGCGACTATGTCGGCGAGATGAGCCTGATCGACAACGAGCCCCATTCGGCCACCGTGCGCGCGGAAGTGCAGACCGATGTGCTGGTGCTGGGGCGGCTTGAGTTTGCCAGGTGCCTGCCTGAAAACAGCTCCATGGCTTACGCCGTCATGCGCGGGCTGGTGCAGCGCCTGCGCCAGGCGGATCGCAAGATCGAGTCATTGGCCCTGATGGATGTCTATGGCCGGGTGGCCAGGGCGCTGCTTGAGTTTGCCAGCCAGGATGCAAAGGGCAATGCCATCATCCGCGACAAGGTTTCGCGGCAGGATCTGGCCAAAATGGTGGGCGCCTCGCGTGAAATGGTCAGCCGCGTGATGAAAGACCTGGAAGAGCGCGGGTTTATCGAAACCCGCAGCGATGGCTCCATGCTGGTGAAAGAGCGCCTGAACTCCCTGGGCTGAGGCTTGTCCGCGGACAGCTTGTTACACCGGCGCAGGTCCAAGTCCCGGCTCCAACTGCGGTAAGCTCTGACGCGGCCATGACTTACTCACTTGACACCCTGAATTCCCGAAACACCCCAACCGCCGGCGCGCCCGGCGGCGTTAAACGCTTCGCGCATGAAGTCGTCCTGATTCTTGGCCTGCTCGGTCTGGTCTTCTGGCTGGCCGCGCTGCTCAGCTATTCCTCGCAGGATGCCGCCTGGTCCACCTCCGGCAGCGCGCAGGCGGCAGCAGGCCTGGTGCCGGCAACCGCCCGCAACTGGGGCGGCCGTCTTGGCGCCTGGCTGGCCGATGCGAGTTATTTCCTGCTGGGCTTTTCTGTCTGGTGGATGCTCGCCGCGGGCACTCGCGTGTGGCTGGCCTCGCTGGCGCGCTGGTTGCGCGGCGAGTCGCCGGCAACCGCCGTACCCCTGCATTCGAGCCGGCTCAAATTCTGGTTGAGTCTGCTGCTGCTGCTGGCCGCCAGCACCGGGCTGGAGTGGTCGCGTTTGTACCGGTTCGAGACCCGCTTGCCCGACCAGGCCGGCGGCGCGCTCGGTTATTTGGTTGGCAGCGCCGGCATGAAATGGCTGGGCTTTGCCGGCTCCGGGCTGGTGCTGATCGCCTTGGGGGTGATTGCGGTGTCGGTGGTGTTTGGCTTTTCATGGGCCCACACTTCCCAGCGCGTTGGCGAGTGGATTGCCAACCTGATTGATTCACGGCGTGAAAAACGCGAGATTGCCGAAGATCTGGCGATGGGGAAAAAGGCCGCCCGCGAGCGCGAAGAGACCCTGATCGACGAGCGCATCGAGATTGAGGAACACCACCCCGTGCCGGTGCTGATCGAACCGACCCTGATTGATATTCCGAAAAGCGAGCGGGTCATCAAGGAAAAGCAAAAACCGCTGTTCAGCGAAATGCCCGATTCCAAACTGCCGCAGGTCGACCTGCTCGACGGCGCACTGAGCCGGCAGGAGACCGTGGCCCCCGAGACGCTGGAGATGACCTCGCGGCTCATAGAGAAAAAGCTCAAGGACTTTGGCGTCGAAGTGCGCGTGGTTGCCGCCGCGCCCGGCCCGGTGATTACCCGTTATGAAATCGAGCCGGCCACGGGCGTCAAGGGCTCGCAGGTGGTGAACTTGGCCAAGGACCTGGCGCGCGCGCTGAGCCTGGTGTCGATACGCGTGATCGAGACCATTCCCGGCAAAAACTACATGGCGCTGGAGTTGCCCAACGCCAAACGCCAGTCCATCAAGCTCAGCGAAATCCTGGGTTCGCAGGTTTATAACGAGGCCAAGTCGCTGCTGACCATGGGCCTGGGCAAGGACATAGGCGGCAACGCCGTGGTGGCCGATCTTGCGAAAATGCCGCACTGCCTGGTGGCGGGTACCACCGGCTCAGGCAAGTCGGTGGGCATCAACGCGATGATCCTGAGCCTGCTGTACAAGGCCGATGCCCGCGACGTGCGCCTGCTGCTGATAGACCCCAAGATGCTGGAGATGAGCGTCTATGAAGGCATTCCGCATTTGCTGGCGCCTGTGGTCACCGATATGCGGCAAGCCGCGCACGGCCTGAACTGGTGCGTGATGGAAATGGAAAAACGCTACAAGCTGATGAGCAAGATGGGCGTGCGCAACCTGGCCGGCTACAACGTCAAGCTTGACGAAGCCAAGGCACGCGGTGAATTCATATACAACCCCTTCAGCCTGACGCCGGATCAGCCGGAGCCGCTGGAGCGCCTGCCCTACATCGTGGTGGTGATTGACGAACTGGCCGACCTGATGATGGTGGTGGGCAAGAAGATCGAAGAGCTGATTGCCCGCCTGGCGCAAAAAGCCCGCGCCGCCGGCATACACCTGGTGCTGGCCACCCAGCGCCCCAGCGTCGACGTGATCACCGGCCTGATCAAGGCCAACATCCCGACGCGTTTGTCCTTCCAGGTCAGCAGCAAGATTGACAGCCGCACCATCCTCGACCAGATGGGCGCCGAGGCGCTGCTGGGCATGGGCGACATGCTCTACATGCCCAGTGGCACCGGTTTTCCTATCCGTGTACACGGCGCTTTTGTCAGCGACGACGAAGTGCATCGTGTCGTGGCTTATCTCAAGGCCCAGGGCGAGCCCAACTACATAGACGGCGTGCTGGAGGGCGGCACGGTCGATGGTGAAGGCGGCGACCTGGGCGGTGACCTCAGCGAAGCCGGCGGCGACAAGGACCCGATGTACGACCAGGCCGTCGAAGTGGTGCTGAAAAACCGCAAGGCCTCCATCTCGCTGGTGCAGCGCCACCTCAAGATCGGCTACAACCGCTCGGCCCGCATGCTGGAGGAGATGGAAAAAGCCGGCCTCATCAGCGCCATGTCGGGCAGCGGCCAGCGCGACATTCTGGTGCCGGCACGGGCTGAATGACGACAACGCAAGTTTTACCTTGCGTATACATTTTGAGTACAAACAATGGATACGGGCCGTGTCAAATAGATATGCCTGCCTGTTCCTGCTCCCCGGCCGCGCCTGATGGCCGTTTTACAGACACATGACGATGACCAAACTGTCCGCTTCAGCTTCTTCCTTGTCCAGATTTAAAGTCTGCCTTGCTGGGGTTGGCTTGCTGCTTGCTATGGTTTCAATAGCTGTTAGCGCACAAACCACGCCGGCTACAGGCCTGGAAAGCCTTGAAAGCTTCGTCAAGAACACGAAAAGCGGCCGTGCGGCATTCACCCAGGTCGTGACCAGCCCTGCAAAAGAAGGGCAGGTGGCCAAAACCAAAACCTCCAGCGGGACATTCGAGTTCCTGCGCCCCAACCGCTTCAAATTTGTCTACAAAAAGCCGTTTGAGCAAAGCATAGTTTCCGACGGGCAAACGCTGTGGTTGCATGACGTGGACCTGAACCAGGTCAGCTCGCGCAAACTGGCGCAGGTGCTTAACGGCACACCCGCCGCCGTGATTGCCGCCGCGGCGGACCTCAAGGGCCTGCAGGCTGACTTCACCCTGGCCGCGCTCCCGGAAAAAGCCGGTTTGCAGTGGGTGCAGGCCACGCCCAAAACCAAAGACGGCCAGTTGCAAAACATCAGCGTGGGCTTCAAGGCCACGGACAAGGGCAGCGAGCTGGCGGCGCTGGACATCCTCGACAGCTTTGGCCAGCGTTCGGTCATGAGTTTTAGCGGGTTTGAAGTCAACCCGGCCCTGAGTGCCGCCAATTTCCAGTTCAAGCCGCCGGCTGGCAGCGACCTGATTCGCCAGTAAGCCGGCAGTCATCGGGGCTTCGCAGCGCGGGTTAAGCTTGGGGGCTTATGAGCGCTGCCAAATCCACCAGCAAGACCAGAAATACACCGGCCATGCCGCTGGCCGAGCGCCTGCGGCCCCAGTCACTGGGCGAGGTGATAGGCCAGCAGCATTTGCTGGGCGAGGGCATGCCGCTGCGCATTGCTTTTGAGTCGGGCCAGCCGCACAGCTGCATTTTGTGGGGGCCGCCCGGCGTCGGCAAGACCACCATCGCCCGCCTGATGGCCAGCAGTTTTGATGCGCACTTCATCACCATTTCGGCGGTGCTGGGCGGCGTCAAGGAAATCCGCGAAGCGGTGGAGCAGGCCAGCATCTGGCGCGGTCAAAGCGGCGACCTGGCCGATGCGGGCGGCAAACGCACCATCGTGTTTGTCGACGAGGTGCACCGCTTCAACAAAAGCCAGCAGGACGCCTTTTTGCCGCACGTTGAAAGCGGGCTCTTCACCTTCATAGGCGCGACCACCGAGAACCCGTCGTTCGAGGTCAACTCGGCCCTGCTGTCGCGTGCCGCGGTGTATGTGCTGCAGCCGTTGCAGGAAGCGGATTTAAAGCAAATAGTGGCTGTAGCCCTTGAGCGACGTGCGCTGCAAGCTATTGAAAGCATAGCGTCGGAGGCCGTGGACCGGCTTGTCGCCTATGCCGACGGCGATGCCCGGCGCCTGCTCAACACACTGGAGTCGCTCGGTGTGGCGGCCGGCAACGACAAGTCCGGTGAAAACATCACCGAAGTCACCGACGCCTGGCTGCTCAAGGTACTGGGCGAGCGCATGCGCCGTTACGACAAGGGTGGCGAGCAGTTTTACGACACCATCTCGGCCCTGCACAAATCCGTGCGCGGCTCCGACCCCGATGCCGCACTCTACTGGTTCATGCGCATGCTTGACGGCGGCGCCGAGCCCAAATACATGGCGCGCCGGCTGGTCCGCATGGCCAGTGAAGACATAGGCTTGGCGGACCCGCGCGCCCTGCGCCTGGCGCTGGACGCGGCCGAGGTGTATGAGCGTCTGGGCTCGCCCGAAGGCGAACTGGCACTGGCGCAGTGTGTGGTCTACCTGGCGGTGGCGCCCAAGTCGAACGCGGTCTACAAGGCCTTTAACGAAGCCAAGGCCTTCATCAAACAGGACGGCACCCGTCCCGTGCCCATGCATTTGCGCAACGCGCCCACCAAGCTCATGAAAGAGCTGGACTACGGCAAGAACTACCGCTACGCCCATGACGAAGAAGACGGCTTTGCGGCGGGCGAAAACTACTTTCCCGAAGGCATGGCAGCCCCGGCGTTTTACCGGCCTGTCAACCGGGGGCTGGAAATCCGGATTGCCGACAAGTTGAATGCGTTAAAACTCAAGAACAATCAGAAAAACTGATGTCAATAAAATCCCACCGACGAGCTCAGGTTTGATACAAAAAATCCGGCTTGCTCAAGGGTAAACCCCGCGAAAACCGGTGTGTTGGCCCGATTCTCGCTAAAGCCCCATGGCTACAATTTACGCATAGCTCGCCCCCAAGCCCAGTCACCTGGTTTTTAAAGGCGGGCTTTTTGTTAACCCCTGTTACTGCGGCGTACGGCCAATGACCAATGGCAGGGGAGCAAAGCCAGATCACCAGTCAAGGGGAGAGACGCTGATGGAAATATTCCTGCAACAGATCATCAATGGTCTGGTTCTCGGCAGCATGTATGCCTTGATTGCACTGGGCTACACCATGGTGTACGGCATCATCAACCTGATCAATTTCGCGCATGGCGAGGTGCTCATGGTCGGTGCGCTGACGAGCTGGACCATCATCGGGCTGATGCAGTCGTCCATGCCGGGCGCACCGGGCTGGCTGGTCCTGCTGGTTTCACTGCTGATCGCCTTTGTGGTTTGCGGGGCGCTGAATTTCGCGATTGAAAAAATCGCCTACCGCCCGCTGCGCAATTCCCCCAAGCTGGCGCCGCTGATCACCGCCATAGGCATGTCGCTGCTGCTGCAGACGCTGGCCATGATCATCTGGAAGCCCAACTACAAACCCTATCCCACGCTGTTGCCATCCGAGCCTTTTCAGGTCGGCGGTGCGGTGATTACCGTCACGCAGCTTTTCATCCTTGGCGCCACGGTGGTGTCGCTGTCCATACTGATGTGGCTGGTCCACTACACCAAATTGGGGCGCGCCATGCGGGCCACCGCCGAGAACCCGCGCGTTGCGGCGCTCATGGGCGTGCGGCCCGACACCGTGATCTCCGCCACCTTCATCATAGGCGCCGTGCTGGCCGCTCTGGCCGGCGTGATGTATGCCTCCAACTACGGCACGGTGCAGCACACCATGGGTTTTTTGCCCGGCCTCAAGGCCTTTACCGCAGCCGTGTTTGGCGGTATTGGCAACCTGGGCGGGGCCGTGCTGGGCGGCATCCTGCTGGGGCTGATCGAGTCGATAGGCGCGGGCTACATAGGGCCGCTCACGGGCGGTGTGCTGGGCAGCCAGTACTCGGATATTTTCGCTTTCATCGTGCTGATTTTTGTGCTCACGCTGCGGCCCTCGGGCCTGCTGGGTGAACGTGTGGCAGACCGGGCTTGAGGCGTTTTGCCGTTTGCTAAAGGATCAACTCTCATGAAACCCAACAAACTGCTGACCTTCCTGATCGTTGCCGCAGCGCTGCTGGTGCTGCCGCTGGTGCTGCAGCAGGGCGGCAACGCCTGGGTGCGCATCGTCGACATGGCGCTGCTTTACGTGTTGCTGGCGCTGGGCCTGAACATCGTGGTCGGTTATGCCGGCCTGCTGGACCTGGGCTATGTGGCTTTTTTTGCCGTCGGCGCCTATATGTACGCGCTGCTGGGCTCGCCGCATCTGGCGGAGGCCTTTGCCTTCATCACCACCACTTTCCCCGATGGCCTGCATTTGCTGATCTGGGCCGTCATTCCGGCGGCCGCGGCCCTGGCCGGCTTGTTTGGCGTGTTGCTGGGCGCGCCCACGCTCAAGCTGCGGGGCGACTACCTGGCCATCGTGACCCTGGGTTTTGGCGAAATCATCCGGGTGTTTTTGAACAACCTGGACCGCCCCATCAACCTGACCAACGGGCCCAAGGGCATCAGCCAGATCGACTCGATCAAGTTTTTCGGCCTGGACCTGGGCAAGACGCACGAGCTTTTTGGTATCCAGATCAACTCGGTGTCGATGTACTACTACCTGTTTCTGGTGCTGGTGATCGTCTCGGTGGTGATTTGCCACCGGCTTGAAAACTCACGCATAGGCCGCGCCTGGATGGCGATACGCGAGGACGAAATCGCCGCCAAGGCCATGGGCATCAACACCCGCAACATGAAGCTGCTGGCCTTCGGCATGGGCGCAACTTTCGGTGGCGTGTCGGGCTCCATGTTTGCCGCCTTCCAGGGTTTTGTCTCGCCCGAATCCTTCAGTCTGATGGAGTCCATCATGATCGTCGCCATGGTGGTGCTGGGCGGCATAGGCCACCTGCCCGGCGTCATTGTGGGGGCGCTGCTGCTGGCGGCCTTGCCCGAGGTGCTGCGCCATGTGGCGGGCCCCTTGCAGGCCATGACCGACGGCCGGCTTGACTCGGCCATCCTGCGCCAGTTGCTGATTGCGCTGGCCATGATCGTCATCATGCTGATCCGCCCGCGCGGGCTCTGGCCGGCGCCGGACCACGGAAAGACGCTCACCAAACCAGTCAAAGCCTGAGGGACACAGACATGAGCGAAACGATTCTCAAAGTCGCCGGTGTGTCCAAGCGCTTTGGCGGCCTGCAGGCCCTGAGCGATGTCGGCATCCGTATCGAGCGCGGCCAGGTCTACGGCCTGATAGGCCCCAACGGCGCCGGCAAAACCACCTTCTTCAACGTGCTGACCGGCCTGTACACACCCGACAGCGGCAGCTTTGAACTGGCGGGCAAGCCCTACACACCAAGCGCCGTGCATGAAGTCGCCAAGGCCGGCATTGCACGTACCTTCCAGAACATCCGGCTGTTCGCCGAAATGACGGCGCTGGAAAACGTCATGGTGGGCCGCCACATCCGCACCAGGTCCGGCCTGATAGGCGCCGTGCTGCGCACACCGGGTTTCAAGGCCGAGGAAGCGGCCATTGCCAAACGCGCGCATGAGTTGCTGGACTATGTCGGCATCGGCAAGTACGCCGACTTCAAGGCCCGCACCCTGAGCTACGGCGACCAGCGCCGGCTTGAAATCGCCCGCGCCCTGGCAACCGACCCGCAGCTGATTGCGCTCGACGAGCCGGCCGCCGGCATGAACGCGACTGAAAAAGTGCAGCTGCGCGAACTGATAGACCAGATCCGCAAGGACAACCGCACCATCCTGCTGATTGAGCACGATGTGAAACTCGTCATGGGCCTGTGCGACCGCGTGACGGTGCTCGATTACGGCAAGCAGATTGCCGAAGGCGCGCCGGCAGAGGTACAGAAAAACGAAAAAGTGATCACGGCCTACCTGGGCACGGGGCATTAAATGGCCCCCACGCTTTTCGCTTCGCGTGCCTACGGCGGTGCGCTGCCCCTTTCCTTGAGCGAAGGGGCGCATTTTTTCTTGGGGCGGCCCGGCGAAAAAACTCAGGCGTAAAAATAATGACCAATACACTTCTCAAGATCAGCGGCCTGCAAGTGGCGTACGGCGGCATCAAGGCCGTCAAGGGTGTTGACCTGCATGTCAATGAAGGCGAGCTCGTCACGCTGATAGGCTCCAACGGCGCAGGCAAGACCACCACCATGAAAGCCATCACCGGCACCTTGCCCATGGTGGACGGCGACATTGAATACCTGGGCCAAAGCATACGGGGCAAGGGCGCCTGGGACCTGGTGAAAGACGGCCTGGCCATGGTGCCGGAAGGCCGCGGTGTGTTTACCCGCATGAGCATTCTTGAGAACCTGCAGATGGGCGCCTACATCCGCAACGACAAGGCCGGCATTGCCGACGACATTGAAAAGATGTTTGTCCTTTTTCCGCGCCTGCGCGAGCGCAAGGACCAGCTGGCCGGCACCATGAGCGGCGGTGAGCAGCAGATGCTGGCCATGGGCCGCGCGCTGATGAGCCGGCCCCGGGTGCTGCTGCTCGATGAGCCGTCCATGGGTTTGTCGCCCATCATGGTGGACAAGATTTTTGAGGTCGTCAAAGACGTTTCGGCACGCGGCGTCACCATCCTGCTGGTCGAGCAAAACGCCAGCCGGGCGCTGGGCATTGCCGATCGGGGTTATGTGATGGAGTCGGGTGTGGTCACCATGAACGGTGCGGCCAAGGAACTGCTGGATGATCCGCGGGTGCGCGCGGCTTATCTGGGTGAGTAAGGACAGGGTTGGTGGTTTCTGATCGTGACTGCCGCTATGGACGGGACTTACCTGTTTGGGGCGTTTGGGACTGCCTGCAGTCCGCTACAGCCAAAAAATCAGGCATATGTCTCGGCATATGCCTGATTGCAGCCTTCAACGTTCAGTCCAGCGTGATACCTGCATCCTTGATCACCTTGGTCCACTTTGTGTATTCCGCCTTCACGTAGCGCGCAGTTTCAGCGGGTGGAACCCAGGGCTTGGGGTCAAAACCACCGGCGCTGAGCTCCTTGCGCAGGTCTTCATCGGCGAGTGCCGCTTCCATCGCCTTGTTCAGGCGCTGGATGGCTTCCTGCGGGATTTTGGAGGGGGCAAACAGGCCGAACCACGTCGTCATCTCCAGGCCGGGAAAGCCGGCTTCACGCGCCGTCGGGATGGCGGTCAGGGTGGCGTCGCGCCTGGTGCCGGTGACAAAAAAAGCGTTGACCTGGTTGCTTTCGATAAACCTGCGGGCTGATGGCAGGGAATCGATGAACAGGTCGATGCGGCCGCCCAGCATGTCGGTGTACACCGGTTGTGCGCCCTGGTAGGGCACCTGGATGATGTGGAGGCCTGTTTCCTTGAGGAACGCCGCCGCCAGTACATGCTGGCCTGTGCCTTGGCCGGCAGTGGCCACGTTGAGCTTGCCCGGGTTGGCGCGCGCGTACTTGATCAGGTTGGCCATGTCCGTGACAGGCAGGTCACGCCGCGCAATCATCACATACGGGCTTTCAGCGGCAATACCGATGGCTGTGAAATCATTCAGCGGGTCATAGGGCAGCTTTTTGTAGAGCGCCGCGTTGAAGGCGATATTGCTCAGGCCGCCCATGGTCAGCGTATAGCCATCGGGCGGCGCCTGCAGGGCAGCCATGGTGCCCACCAGCGAGCCCGAGCCGGGGCGGTTTGCCACCACGATACTTTGGCCCAGCTGTTTGCTCATGGCCCTTTCAAGCCGGCGTGCGACCAGGTCATAGCCGCCGCCTGGCGCTGTGCCGACGATCAGGGTGATGGGCTTGCTGGGGTAGGCCTGCGCCATTGCGCTGGACGCTATGCTGAGGAGGAGACCGGCGCCCACACAGGTGGCAGCCAGTGCCGAGATGATTTTTCTCACGATCTATCTCCTTCAAGCCAGGCCTTGCCTTTGGCGTAAACGGCCTGCTCTTCATCGCTGTAAGGGTCAGGAATACCCATGGTGATGCTGTGGCCCTCCGAGGCCTGCACATAGGCCAGGTGGCGAAAACCCAGGGGGTATTTCGCGAGTTCGGCAGCGTCAAGGCTGACGGAATCACCCGGGTCCACGGTGCGCAAAAAGTCCTTGTCATAGACCGGCTCGCGCGCCTGTATGCGCCACCGCCCGTCGTCGCCCTTGATCAGGCAATCGAGAAAGCGGCCATAGACGGTAATGTCCACCAGCTTGCCGTGCACCTCGCTGCGCAGCAGCAGGGTGATGCGCGTCTCGCCTGTGGCACGCCTGCCCCTGACGTAGCTGGTCGTGCCGCCAATGATGTGCATGCCGCCGCGGTCTTTGGGCTGCCTCTTGCGGCCCTGGACGCTGGCCTCCAGAAAACCTGATGCCGGGCCCTTGTACCAGGTGGTCACCATGGTGGCATCGGGGGTGTAGCAGTTGCGCAGCCGGTCCCAGTCGCCGGTGTCGCGCCAGTTGCCCCAGTTCTGCGCGAGCTGCGCAATCTGGAACTGGTCCAGCAGTTCGTCCGTGCTCACGGAATGTTGTGTCAAAGCTTTGTCCCCTTCAGTTGCGTTTTCGCTGTTGCAGGAAAGCGGGCAGCCTTCCTGTACGGCACTGTAGGGATTGAAGGCCCGCCCGTGAAGATGGCAGTTTGATGCGGTCCATGCCTGTGAGGCATGCGTCAACGGCGGTTTACTTCCCTGGCGGGGGATAGCGCTTGAGCATGGGCACTGCTGCACGGCGGATCATGTCGCAGAAATATTCCGCAGCCGGCGTGGGCGGCACGGCGGCCCGGTAGATCAGGGCGATGGCGGGGGCGCTCAGTATTTGTTCGACTTCAATCACGCTGAGCAGGTCCCTGAACATTGGCAGGTCTGCCCAGGTACGTGAACTGATGACAAGTGCGTCGCTGCTGATCAGCGCGGTGATCAAGGTCAGTCCTGATCCCACACGCATTGAAAGCCGTGGCGGCGGCAGGCTATGCGATTCAAAGATAGCGCCAAACTCCAGCTCTGCCTTGTCGGTGATGGAGGTTGTGAGCCAGTTCGCATCGACGAGCTCTGACAATGACTTTGCGGCGGCCAGCGGATGGCCTTTGCGCGCAAGCACCACACGTGAAGGCTGAAAGAGTTTTTCAACCCGCAGGTCGGGCGGTATGTTGCCCTCAGGCACGGGGCCGACATAGGCGTCAATGCTCCCGTCACGCAGCGGGCTCTCATACATGGGGTATACGCCCTCGATGAGGTGCAGCTTGACCAGCGGGTAGCGTTTCTGGAATGGCGTGAGTGATTCACCCAGCAAGGTGAGGTGGCTGACGCCTGAGATGCACACGGTCACGTCACCATGCACCTCACCCTGCATCTGGCTGATTTCTGCACGGCCTTTTTCAAGCTCGCCCACGGCCATGCGTGCGCGCCGGGCAAACACAAGGCCCATGGGTGTGAGTGCCGCGCCGCGTGCATGCCGTTCAAACAGTGGCGCACCGAGTTCTTTTTCAAGCTCGCGAATGCTGCGGCTCAGTGAAGGCTGGGCAATGCCCAGGTGTTTGGCGGCAGCGCTGATGCTTTCTTTCTCGACAATGGCGAGAAAGTCGCGCAGGTGATTGAGCTTCATGATGGTTGATCTTCAAGCGCCACCCTGACCTGCGCGATGCCTAGTCAACCCTGGCGCCCGAGGCTTTCACAACCTTCTCATACTTGGTCAATTCGCTTTTCATAAAAGCGGCGAATTGTTCAGGCGAACTGGCGACGGGTTCGGCCATCAGCGCGGCGAAACGTGTTTTTGCTTCCGTTGAATGCAGCGCATCGACAAAAGCCCTGTTCAGCTTCGCGATCACGTCAGGCGGTGTGCCCGCCGGCGCGACCAGTCCCCACCAGGTGTCGATCTCAAAACCCTTGAGGGTTTCGGAAACGGCCGGCACGTCGGGCAGCACGGCGCTGCGTTTTGCCGTGGTCACGGCAATCGCCTTGAGCTTGCCGGCCTTGATATTGGCGGAGGCCGTGGCGAGGTTGTCGAAGTTGAAGTCGACCTGGCCGCTCAGCAATGCGAGCTGCGCCGGGTTGCCGCCGTTGTAGGGGATGTGGACGGCGTAAATCCCGGCCTGCGCCTTGAACATTTCCCCGGCCAGGTGGCCCGCGCTGCCGTTGCCGCCGCTGGCGTAGTTGAGCCTGGCGGGGTTGGCCTTGGCGTATTTGATGAGGTCGGCCAGCGTGTTGATTTTCAGGCGCTTGGCGGTGTCGGCGTTCATCACCAGCACATTCGGCACGCGCAGCATTTGCGTGATGGGCGCAAAGTCTGTTTCCGCGTTGTAAGGCATCTTGCGGTACAGCCAGGGGTTGATGGCATGCGTGGCCACGGCGGCGATGCCTACGGTCAGGCCATCCGGCGCGGCCTTGGCGATGGCGTCCACGCCTATGTTTCCGCCGGCGCCGGGTTTGTTCTCAATGATCACGGGGCCGAGCGAATCCTTGACGCGTTCGGCCATCAGGCGGGCCGTGACATCAATCGGGCCGCCGGGCGCATAAGGCACGATGATGCGCATGACCTTGGGTTGGGCCAGCGCCAGCGTGGAGGACAAAGCCAGTGCTGCGATCGACAGGATCGCAAGCGGCTTGAGAAGGGCGCGGGTGAAACGGCTTGCCGGTTGTTGGGTTGTCATGAATGCTTCCAGGTATTTTTGAGCTTCAGGCGCTGGCCTGGGCCTTTTCTTTTTCCGTGACAAAGGAGTCGGCATAAAACTCGTCCTCGGGCAAGCCGGCCGCAGTGTAGGCCGTTTGCGCGGAGTCCACCACAATCGGCGCGCCGCAGGCATAAACCTGGTGGCCTGACAGGTCTGCAATGTCCTGCAGCACGGCGCTGTGTACAAAGCCGGTGCGGCCTGTCCAGGCGTCTTCCGGCAGTGCGTCGGAGACGACGGGTACATAACGCAGGTTGGGCATCTCGGCGACCCTGCCCAGCACCCAGTCGTTCATGTACAGGTCGGCAGGGCGGCGGCCGCCCCAGTACAGCACGGCGGGACGGGTGATGCCCTTGAAGTGCATGTGTTCAATGATGGCCTTGATGGGCGCAAAACCCGTGCCCGAAGCCAGCAGCACCATGGGCTTGTCGCTGTCCTCGCGCAGGTAGAAGCTGCCGAAGGGGCCTTCAATGCGCAGGATTTCCTTTTCCTTCATCGCGCTGAAAACATGCTCGGTGAACTTGCCGCCCGGCATGTGGCGTATGTGCAGTTCCACGCCCGGGTTCTCAAGTTGTGTGTGCGGCGCGGTGCCCATGGAGTAGGCGCGGCGGTCGCCGTCGCGCAGCAAAAACTCTACATATTGGCCGGCGTGGTACTTGAACACATCGGCAGCCGGCAGTTGCAGGCGCACGGTCATCACATCGTGCGAGGCCTTGGCCAGGCTGTTGACGCGCACCGGCATTTTCTTGATGGGGAAGGCGCTTTCATCCGTTACCTGGCGTGACTCCAGCACCAGGTCCGTATTTGCCACGGCGCAGCAGGTCAGGATGAAGCCGTTGGCCGCTTCTTCGGCCGACAGTGCCTTGAGTTGGTGCGGGCCTTGCGTGATGCTGCCTTCAAGCTTTTTGCACTTGCAGGAACCGCAGGCACCGTCCTTGCAGCCATAGGGCATGCCGATGCCCTGGCGAATGGCGGCGGCCAGCAGGGCCTCGTCGGTCTGGGCGATGAAGGTTCGTCCGCTGGGTTGCACGGTCACGGTAAAGCTCATGGTCTCTGTCCTCTTGGGTATGCTTGGCGTATCTGCTTTTTTTGATGCGGCTGATTTTTCAGCCCAGCCCCCGATTTTGCCCTCAAATTCAAACCCCCTTGGCGCGCTGCCTTCGCGCTTTCGCCGCCAGCGCGTGCTGATCGTCGGATGCGGGGACGTTGGCCTGCGCGTGGCGCGGCAACTGCCTTCCGGCGTCAGGGTCATGGCCCTGACATCATCACCTGCACGTTTGCCCGATCTGCGGGCGCAACGCATCACCCCCTTGCTGGGCAATCTTGACGCCGCCACCACTCTGCGGCGCCTGGCCGGGCTGGCGACACGCGTGCTGCATCTGGCACCACCGCCCAATGACAGGGCCGGGGCGCGTGATGATCCCAGAACGCGGGCTCTGCTGCGCGTTTTGCGCCTGCGCGGCCTGCCGCGGTCTGTGGTTTATGCCTCGACCAGCGGGGTTTATGGCGACTGCCAGGGCGACGAGGTCGGTGAAACACGCCGCGTGAATCCGGCCACGCCGCGGGCCTGGCGCCGGGTGGACGCGGAGGCTGAATCACGCCTGTTCGGGCGCGCAAGCGGCGCCCATGTGCACATCCTGCGCATTCCGGGAATCTACGCGCCCGAAAGGGAAGGCGGCACGCCGCGCGGGCGGTTGCTCAAGGGCACGCCGGTGCTGGCGGCGCAGGACGATGTGTACACCAGCCATATCCACGCCGGCGACCTGGCGCGTGCCTGCATTGCGGCCCTGTGGCGCGGCAAGCCCCAGCGCATCACCAACGCCAGCGACGACACGCGGCTGAAAATGGGCGATTACTTTGACCTGGCGGCGGATCTCTACGGCTTGCCGCGCCCGCCGCGCTTGCCGCGCAGCCTGGCGCAGGAACAGCTGCCTGCAAGCCTGCTGAGTTTCATGGGTGAATCGAGGCGGCTGGACAACTGGCGCCTGAAAAAGGAATTGAAGCTGAAGCTGCGCTATCCGACCGTGAATACCGGCTTGCGCTAACAGTGGGTGTTGCCGCCGCTGAAGCGGCCGGTGACAGCTGCGCTATTTTGTGGATGAGCCCTTCCCACGTCATCTTGTGCCGTGGTGCCCGGGGCCGGAATCGAACCGGCACGCCTTGCGGCGGGGGATTTTGAGTCCCCTGCGTCTACCAATTTCACCACCCGGGCAGGAAGAAGCGAAGCCTCGAATTATGGCACAGTGTGGGTTATGAAATACCAAACCATTGAAGACGCCATTGGCAAAACGCCGCTGGTCGCACTGCAACGTATTGCCGCAACTGAAAATGCGGTGCGCAACAACGTGATCCTGGGCAAGCTGGAAGGCAACAACCCGGCCGGGTCGGTGAAAGACCGGCCCGCGCTGTCCATGATCAAGCGGGCCGAAGAGCGCGGCGACATCAAACCCGGCGACACCCTGATCGAGGCCACCTCGGGCAATACCGGCATTGCGCTGGCCATGGCGGCGGCCATCAAGGGCTACCACATGGTGCTGATCATGCCGGAGGACCTGTCGATCGAGCGGGCCCAGACCATGAAGGCTTTTGGCGCCGAACTGATCCTCACGCCCAAGAGCGCCGGCATTGAATATTCACGCGACCTGGCCGACAAGATGCAAAGCGAAGGCAAGGGCCGGGTGCTGGACCAGTTTGCCAATCCGGACAACCCGCGCATCCACTACGAAACCACCGGGCCTGAAATATGGGCAGATACGGCAGGCAAGGTGACGCATTTTGTCAGTGCCATGGGCACCACGGGCACGATTACCGGCGTTTCGCGTTACCTGAAAGAGAAAAACCCGGCGATCCAGGTCATAGGCGCGCAGCCCAGCGAAGGCTCCCGCATCCCCGGCATACGCAAATGGCCGCAGGAGTACATGCCGAAGATTTATGACGCGAGCACGGTGGACAAGCTGGTGCTGGTCAGCCAGGCCGATGCAGAAGACATGGTCAGGCGCATGGCGCGGGAAGAGGGCATCTTTGCGGGCATCTCGGCCGCCGGCGCCTGCTGGGTAGCCCAGGAGATCGCCAAAACCGTCAAGGACGCGGTGATTGTTTTTATTGTTTGCGACCGGGGCGACCGCTACCTTTCAACAGGTGTTTTCCCCGCCTGACCCGCATCCCGGATTGCCTTTGAAATTTGTGTAAAAAATGCCTGTGAACGCCTGACCATGGGCGCAACCAGCTATCAATAAAGTAGCAATAAAAATACCATGACCCATGAATTCAGGTACTGCCCCAACTGTGCAACGCCACTGCAGATGCTCGCCCAGATGGAAGACGGCGGCGAAAAGGCGCGCCTGCGCTGCCCGGCCTGCGGCTACACCCACTGGAACAATCCCACGCCTGTGCTGGCGGCGGTGATTGAGTACGACGGGCAGATTTTGCTGGCCCGCAATGCGGCATGGTCACACAAGATGTATGCCCTGATCACCGGTTTCATGGAGGCCGGTGAAACGCCGCAGGGCGGGATAAAGCGGGAGATACAGGAAGAAACCAGCCTGGAGACCGTGTCGCTGGACCTGATTGGCGTTTATGACTTCCAGCGCATGAACCAGATCATCATTGCCTACCACGCGGTGTGCACGGGTGAGGTGAAACTCTCGCCGGAGCTGGTCGATTACAAACTTTATGACTTTGACAAGGTGAAATGTTGGCCCGCCGGTACCGGTTACGCGCTGGCCGACTGGCTGAAGTCCCGGGGTTATGTGCCGGAGTTTGTTGAATGGCAAAAAAGGGATTGATTTGATTGCGCAACGCCGCAATTTGCCCGAAAAATGGATTTACAGAAGCGCCATTAAAATCGGTGGCAACCCAAGGACATCATGAACATCGACAAAGAACTCGACACGCGCGGCCTGAACTGCCCGCTGCCCATACTGAAAGCCAAAAAAGCGCTGGCGGAGATGCAAAGCGGGCAATTGCTTCGTGTGGTGTCCACCGATTCGGGCTCAACCCGTGACTTTCAGGCCTTTGCCAAGCAGACCGGCAATGATCTGGTTGAGCAGCTCACCGCCGGCAGCGATTTCATTCACGTTCTTAAACGCCGTTAAGAATCGTTAAAAAACCTTAAAAGCCGTTATTCGGGTTGATGCCGATTTTTCAAATCAATCCAGCTTGAGGTTCTTCAAGTAATCCCTGAAGTGTTTGCCAACTTCGGGATGCTGCAAGGCCAGTTCCACCGTTGCCTCCAGGAAGCCGGCTTTGCTGCCGCAGTCGTAGCGCTTGCCCTGGTATTGAAAGGCGTACACATTTTCTTCACTCATCAGGCTGGCGATGCCGTCGGTGAGTTGAAGCTCCCCACCCACACCGGGAACCTGGCTGCGGATATGCCTGAACACCGCCGGGTTCAGGATATAGCGGCCGGCCACACCCATGCGCGAGGGCGCGAGTTCGGGCGCGGGTTTTTCGACCATGGCCGTGACCTTTATCAGCCTGTCGTTGATGCTGTCGCCAGCCACAATCCCGTAGCGGCGGGTGTGCTCCAGCGGCACTTCCTGCACCGCCAGCAAGGACTGCTGGAGTTCTTCAAATTGCGCTGCCATTTGGGCCAGGACCGATGGCCCGCCGGGCGGGCCGACCATCAGGTCATCGGCCAGCAGCACGGCAAATGGCTCCTTGCCGACCAGGTGTTCGGCGCACAAAACCGCATGTCCCAGGCCCAGGGAGCGGGGCTGGCGCACATAGGAGAAATCCATGTCGCCGGGTTGCATGGACCGGACCAGGGCCAGCAAATCAAGCTTTTGGGCGACTTCAAGCTCGTTTTCGAGCTCGTAAGCGGTGTCGAAATGGTCTTCTATGGCCCGTTTATTGCGTCCGGTCACAAAAATCATGTGCCGTATGCCGGCGGCATAGGCCTCTTCCACGGCGTACTGGATCAGGGGCTTGTCCACCACGGGCAGCATTTCCTTGGGCTGGGCCTTGGTGGCGGGCAGAAAGCGGGTGCCCAAACCGGCAACCGGAAAGACGGCTTTGTTTAAATTTGAGTTTTTTTGCATCGACTTTGGCTAGGGAAAAGCATAAAGTGTGGCGTTGTTGTAACAATTGGTGTGTCGGACAAAAGCGCGACTGTGCGAAATAGGAAAGCGCACCCACAAGGCGCTGACAGGACAGCGAACAAAAGGACCGCAGGGTGGACATCTTACTTCTAGACGCATTGGTTCCCGAAGCCATGGCCTGGCTTGAAACCAGGCACAGCGTGGAATACCGGCCCGAGTTCATCGATGACCTGGTTTCCCTGCGCCAGGCCGCCTACAAGACCAAGGGCATTGTTTTTCCCCGGCAAACCGTTGTCACGCGCGAGTTCCTTGATTTCCTGCCCAAACTCAAGGCCGTGGGCCGCCTGCATGTGGGCACCGACAACACCGATCTCGAAGCCTGCAAGGAGCGGGACATCAAGGTCATCCATGCCAGCAGCGCGAACGTGCGCTCCAATGCCGAGTACCTGTTGAGCTGCCTGCTGGTGCTGTACCGCCGTGGTGTGGTGTCGGCGCTGATGGGGCGCAGGCATCCTTCGGCCCAGATGGGGCGTGAACTCAGCGGCAGCACCGTTGGCATTTTGGGTCTGGCGCCTACCGCGCACACCTTGGCCGGCATGTTGAACAGCCTTGGCGTTCGGCTGATCGGTTATGACCCGGCCGTGCACCATACCGCCCCGATCTGGGAGCGCTTGCGCATACAGCCCGTGACCCTGCCCGAATTGATGGGCCAGGCCGATGCGGTGTCTGTGCAAATGCTCTATGCCAGCCGTTTCAAGGGCTTTGTCAACAGCAAGTTGCTGGCCGCCTGCAGGCGCAACCAGCTCTGGGTCGGTATCAGCCGCAGCGAGCTGTTTGACGCGGGTGCGCTGGCCGAGGCCTTGTCTGACGGCCGCATTGAAGCCTGCATACTCGATGGCGCTGACGCAAGCTTTCTGGGCGACGAATCGCCGCTCAAGGGACTGAAAAACCTGTTTATCACGCCGCGCCTGGGCTCGCACACGCGGGAGGCGCGGCTGCGTTCGAGTTGGTATGTGGCGCACCGCATGCACGAAGCGATTGGCTCGCATCCAGCCGGTGTTGATCAGATACCCGGCGCAGCCATGGACCTGGACCTTCCCGGTGCTTCAAACCCGCCATCGCTTGAGCCGGAGTTCGTGATCAGATGAATGCGGCCCCCACGGTCGCTCACTGCGTGTAGCTCCCGAGGCCTTGCAGGCCGCGGCTCGCGAGACGCTTCGCCTCTGTCGCCTGTCCAAAGCTGCTCAAGCAGCTTTGGAGCCGCAGGCTCCAGCCCCTCGGGGGCCGCTACTACGGTTATTTCAGCCGTGCCAGTTGCTCGCGGATTTTTTCCAGCGTCGCGGTGAAGTCGACAAGGCGCTTCTTTTCTTGCTCCAGCACGGCCGGCGGCACCTTGTTCACAAAGGCTTCGTTGGCCAGTTTGGCATTGACCTTGACCAGCTCGCCTTCGAGGCGGGTCGCTTCCTTGGCCAGGCGGGCTTTTTCGGCCGCGGCATCGACTTCCATGTACAGGCAGACCCGGGCATCGCCCACCACGGCCACGGGCGCGGCCTGCGCGGCTGCGGCCCAGGCGGCTTCGTCGTCGAACACCTTGACTTCGCTGAGCTTGGCCAGCGACTTGAGGGCGGGCGCCACGGCCATCATGAAGGCCGTATCACCGACCACAAACAGCGGCAGGCGCGTGGCCGGTGACACCTTCATCTCGCCGCGCAGGTTGCGGCAGGCGTCCACCAGGGTCTTGAGTTTGGCGACATGCGCCTCGGCCTTTTCATCAATCTTTTCGGGCTGGCTTTTCGGGTAAGCGGCCTGGCCTATGAACTCGCCTTTTTTCAGGCCGGCCACCGGCGCAACCTTTTGCCAGAGCTCTTCGGTGATGAAGGGAATCACCGGATGTGCCAGGCGCAGGATGGCTTCAAGCGTGCGTATCAGGGTGCGGCGCGTGGCGCGCTTTTGCGCATCCGTACCGGTCTGGATTTGCACCTTGGCAATCTCCAGGTACCAGTCGCAGAACTCGTCCCAGATGAACTGGTAAAGACTGCCGGCAACATTGTCCAGGCGGTAGTCGGCAAAGCCCTTGGCCACATCGGCTTCAACGCGCTGCATGGTCGATGAGATCCAGCGGTCGGCCTGCGAGAAATCAAGATAGTTGTGAAACTCGCCACCTGGCTGGCACTGCGCCTTGGTGTGCTCTGCCAGGCCACAGTCCTGGCCTTCGCAATTCATCAAGGTGAAGCGCGTCGCGTTCCAGAGCTTGTTGCAGAAGTTGCGGTAACCCTCGCAGCGTTTGCTGTCGAAGTTGATGCTGCGGCCCAGACTGGCCAGCGAGGCAAAGGTAAAGCGCAGCGCATCGGCGCCGTAGCCGGGGATGCCGGCGGGGAATTCCTTTTCGGTGTTCTTGCGCACTTGCGGCGCGGTTTCCGGCTTGCGCAGGCCTTGCGAGCGTTTGTCCAGCAGCGGCGCCAGCTCAATGCCGTCGATCAGGTCAACCGGGTCCAGCACATTGCCCTCGGACTTGCTCATCTTCTTGCCCTGGGCGTCTTTCACCAGGCCGTGGATGTACACGTGCTTGAACGGCACCTGCCCCGTGAAGTGGGTCGTCATCATGATCATCCGGGCGACCCAGAAAAAGATGATGTCGTAGCCGGTTACCAGCACGCTGGATGGCAAAAAGAGGTCCAGCTCTTTGGTTTTTTCAGGCCAGCCAAGGGAAGAGAAGGGCACCAGTGCGGACGAATACCAGGTGTCCAGTACGTCCTCATCACGCGTGAGTTTTTTGCCCGGCGCCTGTTTTTGCGCGTCTTCTTCGCTGGTGGCGACATAGACCTTGCCGTCTTCGTCGTACCAGGCCGGGATCTGGTGGCCCCACCAGAGCTGGCGCGAGATGCACCAGTCCTGGATATTGCCCATCCACTGGTTGTAGGTGTTGACCCACTGTTCTGGCACGAACTTCACGGCGCCGCTGTCGACAGCATCAATCGCCTTTTGTGCGATTGATTTGCCGGTCGGGTCTTTCTCGCTGACCTTGTTCATGGCAACAAACCACTGGTCGGTCAGCATGGGCTCTATCACCTGGCCGGTGCGCGCGCAGCGCGGCACCATGAGTTTGTGTTTTTTGACCTCAACCAGAAAACCCTGTGCTTCGAGGTCGGCGACAACTGCTTTGCGCGCGACGAAGCGGTCCATGCCGCGGTATTTTGGGGGCGCGTTGTCGTTGATGGCGGCGTCCAGGCTCAAGACGCCGATGATGGGCAGCTTGTGGCGTTGACCCACGGCATAGTCGTTGGTGTCGTGTGCGGGCGTGACCTTGACCACACCGGTGCCGAATTCCTTGTCCACATAGTCGTCGGCAATCACCGGGATCTCGCGGTCGCACAGCGGCAATAACACCTGCTTGCCAATCAGGTGTTTGTAGCGCTCATCTTCCGGGTGCACCATTACCGCGACGTCACCCAGCATGGTTTCAGGTCGTGTGGTGGCGACGGTCAGCGAGCCCGAACCATCGGCCAGCGGATAGCGGATGTGCCACATGAAGCCGTCTTCTTCCTCGCTCTCGACTTCCAGGTCGCTCACCGCAGATTTAAGGATGGGGTCCCAGTTGACCAGGCGCTTGCCGCGGTAGATCAGGCCTTGCTCATACAGCTGCACAAAGGTCGAGGTGACGACCTTGGACATCTTCGGGTCCATGGTGAAGTACTCGTGTTTCCAGGCCACCGAGTCGCCCATGCGGCGCATCTGGCGCGTGATGGTGGAGCCGGATTCTTCCTTCCATTCCCAGACTTTCGCCACGAAGTTCTTGCGGCCCAGGTCATGCCGGCTTTTGCCTTCGCCCTGCAGCTTGCGTTCCACCACGATTTGTGTGGCGATGCCGGCGTGGTCGGTGCCGGGCACCCACAGGGTGTTGTCGCCCTTCATGCGGTGGTAGCGGGCCAGCGAGTCCATGATGGTCTGGTTGAAGGCATGGCCCATGTGCAGCGTGCCGGTCACATTCGGCGGCGGCAGCTGGATGGCGAAGGATTCCTTGCCCGCATCCAGTGTCGGTTCGTACTGGCCGCTTTGTTCCCACAGCGGGCTCCACTGGCTTTCAATCGCCGCCGGCTCAAAGGACTTGGCCAGGCTGTCCAGTCCCGGTGTGGGAACCGGCGGTTTGGCGGCATCGGTAGCGGGGCTTGCAGGCGTGGGGGTGGCAGCGTTGGTCATGGGGCAATGGAAAAGCGGCATCAGAAGGATGCCGCTGGGTGTTGTAGGGAACTCCCCTGATTTTATTCGACTGGCCGGTGGCCGCCCTGCGGTGCGTGATCCGCCCTCCACGGGACTGGGGTTGCCGGGCCACGGAGGATGCGCGCAGGACGCGCGAGGCCGGCGGTGCTTCAGGATTTGCTATTGAATATATAGCTGATAGCGCACACCCCTATTGGGCTGGCGGCGCTTTTTTGCCTGTGATGCCGGCCTTATTCCGCGGCGACGGACATCCCTTGCCCGATCCGGGCTTCCTGCTGCCGGGCATAACGCCGGGCCAGCACCGCGCAGACCATCAGCTGCATCTGATGAAACAGCATCAGCGGCAGGACGATGGCACCCACGGCATGGGAGGCGAACAGCACGTTGGCCATGGGAATGCCGCTTGCCAGGCTTTTCTTGGAGCCGCAGAACACGATGGTGATTTCATCGGTCTTGTCAAAACCCAGACGGCGGGCCAGCAAAGTCGTGCTGGCCAGCGCCAGGCTGAGCAATACGGCGCAGACCACCAGCAGGCCGGCCAGCGCGCTCGCCGGCACCTGTTTCCACAGGCCCTCGATCACGGCAGCGCTGAAAGCCGTAAAAACCACCAGCAGTATGGAGCCCTGGTCGACAAACTTCAGCACGGCTGCACGCTTTTTCACCCAGCCGCCTATCCATGGCCGCAGCAGGTGGCCGGCGATAAACGGCACCATCAGCTGCAGCAGGATGCGGCCTATGGCATCGAACGACGATCCCGCATTGCCGCCCGGCAGCACGATGAGGTTGACCAACAGCGGCGTGAAGAAAACACCGAGCAGCGTGGAGGCCGAAGCGCTGCAGATCGCCGCGGGAATATTGCCGCGCGCCATGGAGACAAAGGCAATGGCCGACTGAACCGTGGCCGGCAGCACGCACAAATACAGCACGCCGGTGTACAGCGCGGGCGTGACCAGCGGGACCAGAAGAGGGCGCAAGGCCCAGCCGAGCAGCGGAAACATGATGAAGGTGCTGGCAAACACCAGCAGGTGCAGCCGCCAGTGCATGATGCCGCCCAGGATGGCTTCGCGCGACAGCCTGGCGCCGTGCAGGAAAAACAGCAGGCCTATGGCGACCGTCGTGAGCCCTTCGAAAAAATGTGCGGCCTGGCCGCTGGCGGGCAGCAGGCTGGCGAGTGTGACCACGCCGACCAGCGCGAGCGTGAAATTGTCCGGGAGGTAGCTTGAACGTGACATGGACTGGATTGGACCGCGTCCGGAGTTAAAAGAGAAATGGATTTATCAAATAGATATATGATTTAAACGCATGAATGTCACCTTGCGCCAGCTTCGCGTTTTTTTGTCCGTGGCCGGCGGCCGCAACTTCAGCCGTGCGGGCGACGAGGTCGGCCTGAGCCAGCCAGCGGTCAGCCGCTCCATCGTGGAGCTTGAATCCCAGCTCGGCCTGAGGCTGCTGGACCGCACCACGCGGGAGGTGGTGCTGACCGAGGCCGGCCAGTCGCTGGCGGCGCGGCTGGAGCGCCTGATTGAAGAGCTGGACCAGACCCTGCAGGATGTGGCGGGCCTGGCCAGCGCGCGCGGCGGCAAGGTGCGGGTGGCCAGCAGTCCCACGCTGTCGGCCAACCTGATGCCGGCGTGTATTGCGGCCTGCGCCAGGCAGGCGCCGGCTATCCAGTTCATGCTGCTGGACCGCATACAGCAGGACGTGCTGGCCAGCGTGCGCAGCGGCGAGGTGGACTTTGGCGTGGTGATAGAGCCGTCTTCCGCCGAAGACCTCTACCTTGAAACCATATTGATCGATCCCTTTGTGCTGGTCACGCCGCGTGCGCATCCGCTGGCCGGCAAAAGAAGCGTGCGCTGGACGGCGCTTGATGGCGAGTCGCTGGTGCTGCTCGACCACGCATCTGGCAGCCGCCGCCTGATTGACGATGCGCTGGCATTAAACGCGGCGAAATGCATCGTGAAGCAGGAGCTAGGCCACCCGACCACGGTGTTTCGCATGGTCGAGGCGGGCATAGGCATCAGCGTCATGCCGGCGTTGGGTGTGCCGCCTTCCGGTTTGCCCGGCCTGGTCATGCGGCCGCTGACACCGCGCGTGCAGCGCAGCATCATGCTGGTGCGCAGGCGCAACCGGGCGCTGTCGCCGCTGGCTGAGTTTGTCTGGAAGCTGGTGCAGGCGACCGCAAAGGCGGGTTCGCCGGCCTGAGTCCGGCCGGGCACGCGCGGCAGCGCCGTCTGGATAACAAACCGCTATTAAATCAATAGCTACTTGTGCCCGTCCATAGCCCGTCAGCGGCACTTTTCAATAAAAAAATCAGATGCCGGAGGGTTTTTTCAGCATCAGCATGCGGTCCTGGGGCGTGAGCACAATGGTTTTGACCTCGCTGTCCTGCAGCACCGTGAGCCTGACGGGTTCGTCCGGCGCGGCATGCGCCCAGAGTTTTTTGTAAAAGGCTTCCAGCGTGCTGACCTCGCTGCCGTCCACCGCGAGCACCACCACGCCGGGTTGCAGGCCGGCGTCCTCGGCCGGGCTGTCGGCGGCGATGCGCAGTATCTGCACGCGCCCGTCGCGGTCGCTGGAGTTCAGGCCCAGCCAGGGCCTGTGGCTCTGGCTGCTGCTGCCGGATTGCCGCATCTCCCGCAGTATGGGTTTGAGCAGGTCTACCGGCACAAACATGTTGCCGGGCATGCGGCGGTTTTCGCCGCTGGCGTCCGTCACCAGCAGCGAGCCTATGCCAACCAGCTCGCCTTTCTGGTTAAACAGCGGCGCCCCGCTGTGGTTGCCGCGGCCCGAGCTGACGGGCGGGCTGGTAAACAGCGCGGTGTCGAGGTGGTATTCCCAGGTGCCGGAAAAGGAGCGTGTGCTGACCAGCCGGGTCATGCTGACCCCGCCATCGTCGGCATTGATGCCGCCGCCGCTGGCGCCGGTGGCGGCCATCAGCGGCTCGCCAGGTTTCAAATCCCGCACGCTGCCCAGCTTGACGGGCACCACGCCGCGCAGGGGCAGCAGCGGCTTGACCAGGCCAAAGCCGGTGGCGATGTCATAGGCCACGGCGGTGGCCGGCAACACCCGGTTGTCCTGGGTGACGATTTCGATCTGCTCGGCCTCCAGTACCAGGTAGCCAATCGTCAGGACCAGGCCGTCGGCGGCGATCACCACGCCCGAGCCGGTCCGTTTCAGGCCCAGGCTTTCCGCCGAGCGGGCGCCTTCAATCGCCGTCACGCGTATGCCGACAACGGCCGCGTTGGCCCGGTTCATGGCGTCCATCATGGCCCGGACGCCGGGCGGCGCCGCAGTGGCCACCTGGGCCGGCACGGGCGCAGCCCAAACCAGCGCTAGCGCGACAAATAGCCGGAGACTTGAAGCACGCATGATGAACTCCCGAAAGCGCGGGCAGGCCGCATCCATAGAATGCGCCCGATTCAAAGCCTGTGCAAGTGTGGGGTCAGGCGCTGGGCGCGGCCGGCGGTCTTGCCGCCTCCAGGCAGGCCCGCAGCAGCGCGCTATCGCCCAGCTGGTTGGCCATCAGCAGTATCAGCCGGGCATTGAGCAGCTCGGATTGCTCACGGCTCAGGCCGTGGTGGGCGTCAAGCAGGCTTTCGTAAAACGCATCGGCGTCCTGGAAATTGGGTTCGCTTTTCATTTTTCAGTTCCCATGGCCGCAGCCAGTGCCTGCAGCAGCGAAGCATCCAGGCGCTCGCCGCTGGCGGCGATATAACTGTCCGGCCGCAGCAGCGCCCAAGCATGGCTTTTTGTTTTTATCTCACAGGTGGCCCGCAGGTGGCCATGGATGTCCCTGACATGTTCACGCACCGCAGTTTTGCCCGTGGCTGCCAGTACCTGCACGCAGCGCAGATCGGCCTGCATGGACAGCGCCCGCAGCCGTGTCGCCATGGCCGATGGCACATCGCCAAACACCAGCAGCAGCAAACGCCCGCCGGCCCAGCGCTGTAGCGCTGTCAGTTCGCCCGGGCTGGCGTCGGCCCAGGCAAATGCGACGTTCTGTGTGGCGTTGCCGCCGCCGGGGCGGCAGGCGCCCGAGCGTGTGTAGGTGTTGGGCGTGGACATGCGGCCGGTGTTGACCAGCTGGCGCGCAAACAGGTGCTGGCGCGCCAGGCCCAGGGTGGCGGCGCGAAACAGGCGCTCGACCCCGTCGGCCGGGCGCAGGAAGCGGGCCGTGCGGTTGGTCACCAGCACGTTGTGTTGTGCGGCCTCATGGCGCTCCTGGTGGTAGCTGTCCAGCAAAGCGGGCGCGGCGCGGCCCTGCACCACGGCGGCGAGTTTCCAGGCCAGGTTGTCGGCATCCTGCACACCCGAGTTGCCGCCACGCGCACCAAAGGGGCTGAGCACATGGGCCGCGTCGCCGGCAAAAAACACGCGGCCGTGGCGCAGCCTGTCCAGGCATTCGCTGCGGTAGGCGTAAGGGCCGACCCAGACGATCTCGCATTCATCGTGGCCGAGTTCGCGGCCGAACTGGGCATTCAGCCTGGCGCGCACCACGTCTTCCCGGCTGACTTCCTCAGGGTTGGCATCGGGCGGCATCTGGTAATCGATGCGCCAGACGCCGTCGGCCATCAGGTGCTGCCACACGGCCCGGCCCTGGTTAAAGGGCGCTTCAATCCAGGTGTGGCGTTCGACGGGGGGCGGCGTTTTAAAACGCACATCGGCAATGCACCAGCGGTCGTCGCCTTTTTTGGCCGTGACAGAGGCCTCGCACCAGCGGCGAAACGGGCTGTGCGCGCCGGTGCAGTCGATCACGTGTTCGGCCTGCAGTGTGTAGCTGCCGGCCGGCGTGGTGATGGACAGCGTGGCGTGGTCGGTGTGCTGTTCAATCGCCGTGATGCGGTGCTTCCAGCGCAAATCCACGGTGCGGTCTTGCGCGTCAGGCCGGCAAAGCTGCTCGACCAGGAAACCCTCGATATAAAACTGCTGGATATTGATAAAGGGCGGCTGCAGGCTCAGCGAATGCGTTTGCTGCAGGCGCAGGTCAAACGAGTACACCTCGTCGCTGCCGGCAAAGGTGCGGCCCACGCTCCATTGCACGCCTTTTCTGGCGATGCGCTCGTAGATGCCCAGGCGCTTGAAAATTTCCAGTGTTTTCTGCGCGTAGCAAATGCCGCGCGAGGACGCGCCCTTGACGCCGACCGTGTTGTCTTCGTCCAGCAGCAGCGCCTTGACGCCGTACTGCGCCAGCGCGCAGGCCAGGCTCAAGCCGGTGATGCCGCCGCCCACGATGACGATGGCGTGGCGTTTGACTTCGCCGCTGGCGATTTCCGGCGGTTCTACAAACGGGTATTCGGGCAACTGGTAGCCCGTGCCCTGGGAAAATTCATAAGCGTTGGAAAAAACTGCTTCGGCATAGTTTGTCTTTGTCTCCAGCATGCTGGGTTTTCTCCTGCACGATTTTATAAATGATTTATGCCGCTAGCCCTTGCCCATCGGGCGCAACCAGCTATCAAATGAGTAGCAAATACTGGCTGTCAAATCCCTGCTGTGCTTTGGCCCATCACCTCTGGCCTGTCGTTTTGTTGCGGCTTTAACGCTCCGGCCGCCTTGCCTTCGGCGCGCTCCTTGCGCCATTGCTGTTTGCGTGCCGTCCACTCGGCCAGGCGGGCGTGAGCGGTTTTGCTTTCCTGCTGCATCTGGAATTCATCGGCCAGTTGCGCCGTCAGTTCCAGCCGCACGCCATTGGGGTCAAAAAAGTAAATGCTTTTGAAGATGTGGTGGTCGGTCACGCCCAGCACTTCCACGCCATCGGCCTGCAGCCGTGCCTTCATGGCTTCGAGGTCGGCGATGGTGTCCACGCGAAACGAGATGTGGTTGACCCACAGCGGCGTGTTGGGCGAGGGCAGGGCGGCTTCGTCGTCGCCGAGATCAAAAAACGCGATGAAGGAACCATCCTGCAGGCGGAAAAAAAAGTGCGTGTACGGGCAGTACTCGCCAGTGCTGGGTACGTAGTCGCTCTGGATGATGTGGTACAGCGGCAGGCCCAGGATGTCCTCGTAAAAATGCCGGGTTTCCTCGGCGTCCTTTGCGCGGTAGGCGTAGTGGTGCAACTGATGGATGAGGGCTGGCGGCGGCAGGCCGGTGCCGGGCAAGCCGGTATGGGCTTTCTTGAT
Organism: Pseudomonadota bacterium; assembly: GCA_040388255.1. GTDB lineage: Bacteria > Pseudomonadota > Gammaproteobacteria > Burkholderiales > Burkholderiaceae_C > Polaromonas. The sequence continues at coordinate 124,691 of JAZKCE010000011.1, forward strand.
GAGCGTGCTCATGTGCAATAACTCCTTGGTGCGTTTGCCTGCAGGCCAATCCATGTAGAGGCTGGTGGCCTGGTCTGCTTGAATTCACCTATTCGTAATGAATTTACTATATCGTAATCACAAGGGCTTGCCAAGTGCATGCACCGTGCCTGAAGGCGCTTTAATTGAGAATAGTTATTAATACTATCGAGCCGATAGTGCTTTTCATTTATCTACATTGACGCAGGCAATTAGACGCACCTGCCTAATGGGGCTAAGGTAGCGTGGTCTTCGGCCGTCAGGCCAGAAGCCAGCAGCGATTGATTCCAATTCATTTCGTTTTATCAACCCACTAGGAGATTTCCATGGCAGCACTCAAAGGCTCCAGGACGGAAGAGAACCTGAAGGCGGCATTTGCCGGCGAATCACAGGCCAACCGCCGTTATCTGTATTTCGCAAACAAGGCTGACGTAGAAGGCCAGCCAGACGTCGCAGCGCTGTTCCGCTCCACAGCGGAAGGTGAAACCGGCCACGCCCACGGTCACCTTGAGTGGCTTGAGCAGTGCGGCGACCCGGCCACCGGCATGCCTTTCGGCGCTACTCGCCAAAACCTCGCGTCCGCAGTCGCAGGCGAGACCCACGAGTACACCGACATGTACCCCGGCATGGCCAAAACCGCGCGTGACGAAGGCCACGATGAAGTGGCCGACTGGTTTGAAACGCTGGCCAAGGCCGAGCGTTCGCATGCCAATCGCTACACCAAAGCCCTGGCGGAATTGGTCGATTAATTGTTTGTCCGCCACGCCGCCAAGGCGTGGCGGTTTGGGAAAAGATTCGGTGAGGAGTCTTTTCCCAAACCCACAACAAGAGACAGACCATGGCTACTGAAGGCAACCTGGCAGCGCCTACCCGCCACGCGATCGACTGGCAGAACCCGGACTACTACAACGAGGCGGTGACCGTCCATGAGATGGAGCGCATCTTCGACATCTGCCACGGTTGCCGCCGCTGCGTGAGCCTGTGCGGCGCCTTCCCCACCTTGTTTGACCTGGTGGACGAAAGCAAGACCGGCGAGGTCGACGGGGTGGACAAGAAGGACTACATGTTGGTGGTCGACCAGTGCTACATGTGCGACCTCTGCTACATGACCAAGTGCCCCTATGTGCCGCCGCATGAGTTCAACCTGGACTTTCCGCACACCATGCTGCGCGCCAAGGCCATCAAGTTCAAAAAAGGCGAAGTCGGCCTGGCTGAGAAGTTTCTGGCCTCCACAGATGTACATGGCCAGTTTGCCGGCATTCCCATCGTGGTGCAGGTGGCCAATGCCGTCAACAAAACAAAACCGGCACGCGCCGTGATGGAAAAAGTCCTGGGCGTGGATAAAAACGCCTGGCTGCCCGAACTGGCGACACACAAGTTCCGCTCCAGTGCGCTGGAATCACCACCGCATCCGGTGAAAGACGGTGTCAAGACGCCCGGCAAGGTCGTCATTTATTCGACCTGCTATATCAACTACAACGAGCCCGGCATAGGCCATGACCTGCTCAAGATACTCGACCACAACGAAGTGCCCTACGTTCTGGTTGAAAAGGAAAAATGCTGCGGCATGCCCAAGCTGGAGCTCGGTGACCTGGATTCGGTCAACGCGAGCAAGGAAGCCAATATCCCGGTGCTGGTCAAATACGCCAAGGACGGTTTTGCCATCCTCAGCGCAGTGCCCAGTTGTACGCTGATGTTCAAGCAGGAAATCCCATTGATGTATCCCGGCGATGCAGACGTGCAGCTCGTCAAGGAACACATGTGGGACCCGTTCGAATACCTGATGGCGCGCAAACGCGACGGCCTGCTGAAAACCGAGTTCAGCATGCCGCTGGGCAAGGTCAGCTACCAGATCCCCTGTCACGGCCGGGTGCAGAACATAGGCAAGAAGACCGAGGAAATGCTCAAGATGGTGCCGGGCACCAGTGTGCAAACCCACGAGCGCTGCTCGGGCCACGCCGGCACCTTTGGCGTGAAACTGCCCTACCACCAGCAGGCCATGAAAATCGGCAAGCCGCTGTTCAAGGCCATGGCCAACCACAAGGACGGCGGCCTGCCCGATGTCATCAGCAGCGACTGTCCGCTGGGCGGCCACCACATTGCGCAGGGATTTGAAGTCAACCAGCTGGGTTCGCCGCCGCAAAAGCATCCGTTGACCTTGATACGCATGGCCTACGGTTTGAGATAGTTTTTTGACTTTGTCATTGCGGGCTTGACCCGCAATCCATGGTGGTGCGCCGACATGGATGCCGGCTCAAGTCCGGCATGACGCATTTTGGAGTGCACCTCATGCAAGCTACTGGAAAAATCACGCGCGACAGCCTCATGACGCTGGAGGCCTACAGCAAATACCGCAAGGACAACAAACCCGCCATCATGGCGCACCGCAAGCTGCGCAGTGTGCGCCTGGGCGAGTTCATCAACCTGCAGTTTGAAAGCGAAACCACCATCCGCTACCAGATCCAGGAGATGCTGCGCATCGAAAAAGTATTTGAGGAAGACGGCATATTGCAGGAGATAGAGGCCTATGCACCATTGATGCCCGACGGCAGCAACTGGAAGGGCACGCTGATGCTGGAGTATCCCGACGTCAACGAACGCAAGCGTGAACTGGCCCGGCTGATAGGCGTCGAAGACCGCATGTTTGTCGAAGTGGAGGGCCATGCGCGTGTCTATGCGATTGCCGACGAAGACATGGACCGTGAAAACGACGAGAAAACTTCAGCCGTGCATTTTGTGCGCTTTGAGCTGGACCCGGCCATGTGCGCCGCCGTCAAGGCTGGCGCCAGTGTCAAGCTGGGCTGCGATCACACCAACTACCCGGCGCACACGACGATTGCTGCGGAAACGCTGGCATCGCTGGCCAGCGACCTGCGTTAAGCGGGGTTTTGCGGGGCGGCGCGGCCGTGGTGGGCCGGGCTGACGTAAAGTCAGGCTTTCGGTTTACCCCTACAACTCAAAGCCATGCTGTTTTTAATCTCGCCAGCCAAAGCGCTGGACTACGACACACCCCCACACGTTTCAAGCCACACCAAACCGCTTTTCACGAAACAGTCTGCTGAACTTATCGAGGTCCTTAAAACCAAAACACCGCAGCAGATCAGCACGCTGATGAAGTTGTCCGATGCCCTGTCGGGCCTGAATGTCGCGCGTTACCAGGCCTGGTCGCCCAAATTCACAGCGAAAAACTCCAAGCAGGCCGCGCTGGCTTTTGATGGCGATGTGTATGGCGGCTTGGGTGCCAGGACCCTGAGCGAGCAGCAGCTTGACTGGGCGCAGCAGCATGTCTGCATCCTGAGCGGGCTGTACGGCATGTTGCGGCCGCTGGACTGGATGCAGCCCTACCGGCTTGAGATGGGGACTGCCCTGGCCACGGCGCGCGGCAAAAACCTCTACCAGTTCTGGGGTACGCAGATATCTGATTACCTGAATGAGCGGGCCGCGGCGGACACTTCGCCGGTCATTGTCAACCTGGCCAGCGAGGAGTATTTCAAGGCCGTGGACCGCAAGGCGCTCAAGGCGCGCGTGGTGAGCTGTGTGTTTGAAGAGTTCAAGGGCGGCAAGTACAAGATCATCAGCTTTAACGCCAAACGCGCACGTGGCCTGATGGTGCGGTACGCGCTTGAAAGGAAAATCGCCAGCGTCAAAAAGCTCGAAGCATTTGACGCCGAGGGTTATGCCTTTGATGCCGGGGCGTCGGCGCCCGACCGGCTGGTGTTTCGCCGGAAACAGGCCGCCTGACAAACCACCCTCCTGCCATGAACCCGCAGCCCGCCACCGAACAGCACCTGACACCGCAAGTGCTGGCGTGGATGGCGGAGCAGGCAGCGCAGGGGCATTCGCAAGAAGCCATTTTTGCCTCCATGCTGGCGGCGGGCTGGACCCGGGAGGCGGCCACACGCGCGCTGCAGCTGACCCCTGAAGACATCGCCGGGCTGCTGCGGGTGCCTTCGCTGGCCCTGCCGGTCTCGGGCCGGATGGTCGATGCCGGTGACAAATGGGTGGAGGTGCTGCAGCTTTTTCAGTCGCCCGATGTGGTGGTGTTTGCCAACCTGCTCAGTGCCAGCGAATGCGAGGCGCTGATTGAAGCCGCGCGGCCGCGCCTGTCGCGCTCGCTGACGGTGGATACCAAGACCGGCGGCGAAGAACTCAACGCCGACCGCACCAGCGAGGGCATGTTTTTTGCGCGCACCGAAAACGACATCGTCCACCGCGTGGAAATGCGCATCGCGAAAGTGCTGGGCTGGCCGCGCGAAAACGGCGAAGGCCTGCAGGTCCTGCGCTACGGGCCGGGCGCCGAGTACAAACCGCACTACGACTACTTTGATCCGGCCGAGCCCGGCACGCCCGAGATACTCAAGCGCGGCGGGCAGCGTGTGGCCACCCTCATCATGTACCTGAACCAGCCTGAAGAGGGCGGGGCCACGGCTTTCCCCGACCTGGGCCTGAAGGTGGCGCCCAAGCCCGGGCAGGCGGTTTTTTTCAGCTACGCACAGCCGCATCCCGTCAGCCGCAGCCTGCACGGCGGCGAGCCCGTGCTGGCCGGTGAAAAGTGGATAGCCACCAAGTGGTTGCGTGAACGTGAATTTCTTTAACCTGAAAAGACCTGATTAGGTTACTGCCTCAGACATCGTCATCCCGGCCTTGAGCCGGGATCCATGCCTGCTGCGGTGCTTGCAAGGATTCGGGCTCATGGATTGCGGCTCAAGGCCGCAATGACAATCCACTCTGCGAGGCAGGTAGATAATCAGATGAAAAGGCCTTGTAATTCATGATTGACGAGCGCAGACAGCTATGAAAACAAGAGCAAACGGAATTGATATCGAAGTCGTCGACAGCCATCCAGGCGCCGGCGCGGATGAACGCCAGGTGGTACTGCTCATCATGGGCCTGGGCATGCAGTTGATCGCCTGGCCGCCGGCCATGGTGCAGGGCCTGGTCGACGCGGGTTTTCGGGTGGTGCGTTTTGACAACCGGGATATCGGCCTGAGCCAGCACTTTGATGCGCTGGGTGTGCCCAACCTGCTGTGGCAGGGGCTCAAGTACCGGCTGGGCCTGAGCCTTGCGCCGTCCTACAGCCTGCAGGACATGGCGGCGGATGCGCTTGGTGTGCTGGATGTGCTGCAGGTCAACAAGGCGCACATCGTGGGCGTCAGCATGGGCGGCATGATCGCGCAGCGGCTGGCCCTGCTGGCCCCCGCCCGTACCTTGAGCCTGACCAGCATCATGAGCTCCAGCGGTGCGCGTGGCCTGCCGGCTGCCGCGCCCGAGGTCACGCGTGTGCTGCTGAGCCGTCCGGCGGGCAAAAGCATGCAGGCGGCGATTGAGCATGCGGTCACGCTGTTCAAGGCCATAGGCAGTCACGGGCGCAGCCCGGGTTTCCGGATGGATGACGCTGATCTGCGCCAGCGCGTGACGCAAGCCACAGAAAGAAGCTACCACCCGCAGGGCATAGCACGCCAGATGGTCGCCATCGTGGCGGACGATACGCGCGCAGCAGCTCTTGCAAAGGTGAACGTGCCGACGCTGGTGGTGCATGGCAAGGCCGACCCGCTGGTGCCGTTTGCCTGCGGCGAAGACACCGCACGCCGTATTCCGGGCGCACGCCTGGTTGGCATTGAGGAGATGGGCCATGACCTGCCGCCAGGCGTGGTGGAACGTTTGCTGGCGCTGCTGGTTCCGCACTTCAAAGCGGTGATATAGCCCCCACGCTTGTCACTTGCGTGTACTTCGCTGCCCCCCGAGGGGGCTGGCCTTGCTTGGGGCGGCCCTGCGCGGCGGCCGATAGCCCCCACGCTTGTCATAGCATGTGCCTCTGGCAGCGCTTCGCCCGTTTAGCAGCGAAAATAGGGGCATGAACACCCCTGAAGAATCCCAGCTGGGCAAGAGCTCTGCCTATATTGACCAGTACGACGCGTCGCTGCTTTTTCCTATCCCGCGGGCCGGCAAACGCGCCGAAATCGGCATCACGGATGCACCGCCGTTTTTTGGCGCCGACATGTGGACGGCGTATGAGCTGAGCTGGCTCAACCTGCGCGGCAAGCCGCAGGTGGCGCTGGCGCACATCACCGTGCCCTGCGAGTCGCCGAATATCGTCGAGAGCAAGTCCTTCAAGCTATATCTCAACAGTTTCAACAACACGCGTTTTGCCGATGCGCGCGATGTGCGGGAGCGCATACGGGCCGACATCAACGCGGCGGTGGGTGCCGGTGTGGGCGTCAAGACCCTGGGTCCCGAGCTGTTTGACCGCGAACCCGTGCACGAGATGGACGGCCTGAACCTGGACCGGCTGGACGTGGAGTGCATTCACTTCACGCCGGCGCCAGAGCTGTTGTTTGCAGAGTTTGACGAGCCGCCGGTTGAGGAAACCCTGACCAGCAACCTGCTCAAAAGCAATTGCCTGGTGACGGGCCAGCCCGACTGGGGCAGCGTGCAGATCAGCTACACGGGTTCGCAGATCAACCAGGAAGGGTTGCTGCAATACCTGGTGAGTTTTCGCAACCACAACGAGTTTCACGAGCAATGCGTGGAGCGCATCTTCATGGATGTGTGGGCACGCTGCAAGCCGCTCAAGCTTTCCGTGTACGCGCGCTACACACGTCGCGGTGGGCTGGACATCAACCCGTTTCGCACCAGCCACCCGCGGGCGCTGCCGCCCAATATCCGGATGGCGCGGCAATAGCCGCCGTGCATTGCTGCGCAATCTTGTGGTGGTGAGGCGACAACCCGCAGGGGCTGGCGCCTGACGGTGAGCCGGACTGGCGCCGCCTGTTGCGCAACGGCCATCCCTGGTTTATGGTCTGGCCATCCGCATTTTGTGCGGACCAACACAGGAGAGATCTTTTATGCACTACGTCTGGATGGCCCTGATCGGGCTGCTTGTCGGTTTTGTGGCCCGTGCCCTGCATCCGGGCAAGGACAATATCGGTATGGTGATGACTGCGGTGCTGGGCATTGCCGGCTCGTTTCTGGCGGAATTCATAGGGCAGTCGGTCGGCTGGTACAAGGCTGGCGAAAGCACAGGGTTCATCGCCAGCGTGATCGGCGCGCTTGTGTTGCTGGTGCTCTACGGCTTTGTCGCCAAAAAAAGCCAGTAGCGCCGGACACGCTGTCGTTTTCGCCGCTCTAGGCGAGGTCACGAAAGCTGCGTAGCGTTTGCAGCGCATCAAAACCGGCGCTGCGTTTTTCCTTCATCGCCGTCACGGCTTCGCGCACATGCTGGTTGCTCCAGATCGCGCCCTGCAGCCAGCCCATCTGTTTCAGTGCATCGTCCACCGAATGGTCGCGTGTGTAGTGGATCGCCTGCTTGGTGCCCCAGATGGCCACAGGGGGCTTGGCGGCAATTTCCTGTGCGCATTGCAATGCACCGGCCAGCATCGCTTCGGATGAATCAAACACCTCATTGACCAGGCCGTAAGCCAGCGCTTTGGCCGCGCTGAGCCGGCGGCCGGTGTAAGCCAGTTCCTTGACGACGGCCAGCGGCACCAGCTTGGGCAGGCGCTGCAGCGTGCCGACGTCAGCCACCATGCCGATGTTGATTTCCTGGATGCAGAAAAACGCGTCCGCCGTGGCATAGCGCAGGCAGCAGGCGGTCACCATGTCGACCGCGCCGCCTATGCAGCCGCCCTGTATCGCGGCAATCACCGGCATGCGCAGGGTTTCCAGCTTTGTGAAGGTGGCCTGCATGTCTGTCAGCAGGTCAAAGATCGCGGCGCGGCCTTCCGGGCTCTGGTCGTCCATGGCGATGTCGCCGCCAAAGGCTTCCAGCGCCATGCCCGCGCTGAAGTGTTTGCCAGTGCTGGAGATCAGCAGCACGCGGGCGTCGCCGGCCTTGTGCAGGTGCGTGAGGATGTCATCGAGCTCACGCCAGAAGGTCGGGTGCATGGTGTTCATCGCCTCCGGGCGATTGAGCACCAGGTGCGCGATGTGGTCGGTGATGCTGAGCGAAAAGCAGGTGGTGGGCGTCATGCCCGCACTGTAAGCCAGAGCGCCTCAGTGCACCAGATGCAGCCAGTCACACCTGAGACGCCCGCTGTCATGGGCCTGGGCGCGCCAGTGCACATAAAGCCGCGGCATGCAGATGCCCAGCAGGCACAGCGGATAAGCCCAGGGCGCGTCAAAGGCATAGGCCGGCAGCCAGCCGGTCCAGCCCATCACCCACACGGTCATCACGGCTTCCCACAACTGGCGTTCCACGGGGTGCGTCCCGTACTGGGCCGCGTGCCAGTCCTTGATGCGCTGCAATTGCGCCAGCGTGAGGTGGTGGACCGGGTGATGCCTGGCAGGATCGGACATAAAGCCTCCGTGCAGAAACTTCAATGTAAGTTTCGTGAAAGGTATTGTCAACACCGTCCAGGGCCTGTTTTTGCTGCCTTTGAGCCCGTCAGTGCTTTGTCAGCGTTTCCGTCAATAGTTCGGACAGCCCAAAAACCTGTCATACCGTTTTGCCCGAGGAGTCTGGATGTTTGAGCCAAAAAACCGCGGTCGCCGTGTCGCCGCTTGCATGCCGGCATTCGTGAGTGTCCTGGGCAAGTTCATTCATTGAGGGGCGGGCAACATGGCTTACACGATCACAGCCAAGGGCAGGGCGGTATTGCGCAGCGCCACCTTGTGGGGCTTGTCCAGCCACCTGCGCGACCTGCTGGCTTTTTGCGATCCGCGCGTCAGCATCGATGACCTGCGCCAGTTCATGCCGCCTATGTCGCTGCAAAATGCCCTGTTTGCCTTGCAGGAGCTCGGGCTGATTGATGGCCCGCCCACACCGGCACCCGCAATGCTGGACGGGGGCCACGCCCACAGGTCGGGAACCAGGGAAAATGCGCTGGCCTAGCCTTTGGTAGAAAACACCACCCGGCTGCTACCATGCGGCGATGAAACGCCGCGTTTTTTTACTTTCCAGCGCCGCATTGGCGGGAGGATATGCCATGGCCGACCTGCCCAAAGTCCAGTCTCTTGATGATGTCCTGCGCTGGCTGGCCGCGCTTGAAAAAGCCGGCGGCGCCAGGACCACCGGGGCATGGCCGCTGGTGTCGATGCTGGAGCACATGGCCCAGAGCGTAGAGATGAGCATGGACGGTTTTCCGCAGCCCAAAAGCGCGCTGTTCCAGAACACAGCCGGTGCCGCGGCGTTTGCAGTTTTCAAATGGCGCGGGCGAATGAGCCATGGCCTGAGCGAGCCCATTCCCGGTGCGGCAGCACTGACCCCGGCCGGTGACTGGCGGCCCGCGTCGGCGCGCCTGGGCGCCGCCATCACGCGCTTCGGGCTGCACCAGGGGCCTTTAAAACCGCACTTCGCCTATGGCGCGCTCAGCAAAAGCGATTTTGCGCTGGCCCATACCCTGCACATCGCCAATCACCAGGATGAGATTGTGCTGGGCCAGGCCTAGAACAGCTGGTCGCCTGCTATTGATTCAGTAGCTGCCTGTGCCCGTCTGGCGGAGGTCGCAGGCACTTTTTGTTCGGAAACAGCGGCCTCGCCGGCTTTCAGCAGGGTGGCGGCGCGCACGCCCAGCAGGCGCAGTTTCCTGTCCAGCGGCACGCGTTTGAGGCACTGGCCCGCCAGCTTGCGTATGGTGCTGCCATCGGCCGTATAGGACTCGGTTGTTTGATCGCGGGTGGCAATCCTGAAGTCGTCATAACGCAGCTTGATGCCAATGGTTTTGGCCACATAGCCCTTGCGCTGCAGGTCTTCACCGAGCTTGCTGCACAGGTCGGTGAAGATGGCGCCCAAAACCGCCTTGTCGCGCACCGCATGCAGGTCGCGGTCAAAAGTGGTTTCGCGGCTCATGCTCACCGGCTCGCTTTCCGTCACCACCGGCCTGTCGTCGCGGCCCCACGCGGCCTCATGCATCCAGGCGCCGGTGGCCTTGCCGAAGTTGTCCACCAGCCACTCAGGGTTTTGGGCGGCGAGTTCGCCTATGGTGTGAACATGCAGCTTGGCCAGCTTTTCGCCGGCCTTGGGGCCTATGCCGTTGATCTTGCGCACATGCAGCGGCCAGATTTTTTCCTGCAGGTCGGCTTCGTGAATGACGGAAATCCCATTGGGTTTGTTGAACTCGCTGGCCATCTTGGCCAGCAGTTTGTTGGGTGCTACGCCGACGGAGCAGGTCAGGCCGGTTTTTTCAAAAATGGCTTTCTGGATCAGCCGCGCCAGCACCCGGCCGCCTTCGCGCTGGCCGCCGGGCACGTCGGTGAAGTCGATGTAGACCTCGTCCACCCCGCGGTCCTGCATCAGCGGCGCGATCTCTGTGATGGTGCTTTTGAACAGCCGCGAGTATTTGCGCACCTCCTCGAAATCCACTGGCAGGACTATGGCCTGCGGACAGAGTTTGGCGGCCTTCATCATGCCCATGGCCGATCCCACGCCGAACTGCCGCGCCGCATAGGTGGCCGTGGTGATGACGCCGCGGCCCACATAATCCTTGAGCAGGGGAAAACTCTCGACGGGAATGAAACGCAGCGCCCGCTCGCCCTGCGCCGCCCGCAGTTCTTCATCGATCTTGCGCCGCCCGCCGCCTATGACCACCGCCAGGCCCTTGAGTTGCGGATAGCGCAGCAACTCGACCGACGCAAAAAAGGCGTCCAGGTCGAGGTGGGCAATGCGGCGGATTTTTGGCCGGGCGGGGGTGGATGAATCGCTCACGTGGCAAGCATAGCGTTTCAGGGCGCAGGGCTGTGCCCATGCGAAAAGGCCGGTGGCTCCGGCAGGTCTGCCTCTATTTTTGGAAAGCAAACGATTGCTTAAAAAAAACGGGCTTGTTACTATTGTAGATATGAAAAAAGGAAGTTTGGCGAAACTGCCGTCCGCAACCTCCGTGCGCCCGGCTGCCGACAAAACCGTGGTGGCTGGCAAGCGGCAGGCCGCTGTGGCGGCCGTGGCTCCGGCCGCACCCGAGGCGGCAGTGCCGGAGCCCAAGCGCGCACGCGGGCGGCCGCGTAAAACCCATGCCGAACTCGACGAGGGCAACCGCCGCCGCCTGGTCATTGATGGTGCGGCGCGGCTGTTTCGCACCAAGGGTTTTGACGCCACCACCACCCGCGACATTGCGGCCGCGGCCAGCATGCACAGCGGCTCGCCCTTCTACCATTTCAAGAGCAAAAGTGCGCTGCTTTATGCCGTCATGGGCGAGGGCATGGCCATGGCGGCACAAAGCCAGCAGCAGGCGCTGGAGACCCTGGGGTCCGGTGCATCGGCACATGAAAAGTTGCGCGTGCTCATTCGCCACCATCTTGAAGTCGTGCTGGGCCCGCGCAGCGATTTCATTCCCGTGATGCTGTACGAATGGCGCTCACTGACGGCTGTGCAGCGCAAGGGCATCTCGCGCGTGAAGGACGGTTATGAGGCCGTGTGGATGCCGGTGCTGGACGCGCTGGTGCAACAGGGCGCCCTGCAGGCCGAGCCGCGTGTGGCGCGGCTTTTTATCTTCGGCGCGCTGAACTGGGCGGCCCAGTGGTACACGCCCAAGGGCGGCAAGACGCTGGACCAGCTGACCGAACAGGCACTGGCCCTGTTTATCCGGCAGGCCTGATCCGCTCCTGAAAGAGTAGCTGCCAGCGCTTGATGGGCAAGGGCTGCCAGCCTTTTTTGTTAAAAATTCTCAGTAGCGCGGCTGGAACCGGCTGATGGCGGCACGGGCTGCCGCATCGAGTGCAAAACCCGGGCCAAAGCGCTGCGCGAGTTCGTCGGCATGGTGCAAAAAGGCCTCAACACCCGTGCCGTAGATGAACTGCATGGCGCCGCCGGTCCAGGCCGGAAAACCTATACCGAAGATCGAACCGATATTGGCGTCATGCACGCTGGTCAGCACGCCCTCAGCCATGCAGCGCGCGGTTTCCACGGCCTGGCGGTAGAGCAGGCGGTCCTTGATGTCCTGAATGTTCCAGGGCGCATCGGGTTTCTCGAACAGCTTGCGCAACTCGGGCCAGAGCAGCTTTTTGCCACCAGCCGGGTAGTCGTAAAAACCGCCGCCGCCCGCACGGCCGGGGCGCTTCAGTTCCTTGACCATGCGCTCCACCAGCAACTCGCCGGGTGTGGCCGCGTATGTTTTTCCCTCGGCTGCGAAGTCGGCCCGCGTTTGGTCGAGCACATGCACGCTGAGCGTGAGCGCGGTTTCATCCAGCACCGCCAGCGGCCCCACGGGCATGCCGGCCTGCATGGCGGCGTTCTCTATCACGGGTGCAGGAATGCCTTCGCCGAGCAGGGCTGCGCCCTCCATCACAAAGGTGCCAAAGGTGCGGCTGGTGTAAAAGCCGCGCGAGTCGTTGACCACGATGGGCACCTTGCCCAGCGCCTGCACATAGTCGAAGGCGCGCGCCACGGTTTCGTCGTCGGTAGCCTTGCCGCGTATGATTTCCACCAGCTTCATCTTGTCCACGGGGCTGAAGAAATGGATGCCCACGAATTTGTCGGGGTGCGCGCTGGCCTGAGCCAGGCCGGTGATCGGCAGTGTGGATGTGTTGCTGGCAAAAAAACCATCCGCAGCCAGTTGCGGTTCGGCCTCGCGTGTGACCTGGGCCTTGAGTTCTCGGCTCTCGAATACCGCTTCAATGATGAGTTCGCAATCCGCGAGGTCGCTGGCGCTTGCGGTAGGCGTGATGCGCTCCAGCAGCGCCTGCTGCGCGGCGGCATCCATGCGGCCCTTGTCCACCCGCGCCTGCGTGAGTTTGTGGCTGTAGGCTTTGCCGGCCTGGGCTTTTTCGACGCTCACATCCTTGAGCACGGTGGTGATGCCCCGGCTGGCCTGCGCCCAGGCAATGCCCGCGCCCATCATGCCCGCACCGAGGATGCCGACCTTTGCCGGTTTGTAGCGCGGGGATTTCCCGGGGCGCGACTGGCCGCTCCTGATCGCATTCATGTCGAAAAAGAAGGTGTTGATCATGTTGCGCGCCACCGGGCCGGTCATCAGGCGCGCGAGGTAGCGGCTTTCTATGCGCAGCGCGGTGTCGTAGTCCACCAGTGCGCCTTCGGCCATGGCGGCCAGCGCGGCTTCGGGCGCCGGGTAGAGGCCGCGTGTGGTCTTCTTGAGCATGGCGGGCGCCACCGAGAGTGCACCGGCGATCTTGGGATTCGCGGGTGTGCCGCCGGGTATCTTGTAGTTCTTGTCGTCCCAGGGTTGGGCGGATGCGGGATGGGCTTTTATGTGCTTTAAGGCAGCGGGCAGCAGTTGTTCGGCTGTGGCCACCAGCTCATGCACCAGCTGCAGCTCCACCGCCTCGCGCGGGCTGAAGAGCTTTCCTTCGAGTATGTAGGGCTGCGCACCCATCAGGCCCAGCAGCCGGGTCATCTTGGTGATGCCGCTGGCCCCCGGCATGAGGCCCAGCGTGACCTCCGGCAGGCCGAACTGGATTTTGGGACTGTCCACGGCGATGCGGTAGTGGCCGACAAGCGCGACTTCCCAGCCGCCGCCCAGCGCGGTGCCGTTGAGGCAGCTCACCACCGGAATGCCGAGTGTTTCCAGCGCACGGAAGTGCTGCTTCATGTGCTCGATCTCGGCAAACACGGCGGATGCGTCGGCGGGCGTGAGGCGCATCGTGGTCTTCAGGTCGGCGCCTGCAAAAAAGCTGCCCTTGGCCGAGGCGAGAACCACACCCTTGAGCTGCGCACGGTCGGCCAGGACACGGGCCGTGGTTTCGCCCAGGTCGGTCTGCCACTGGCGGCACATGGTGTTGACGCTGGAGCCGGGCTCGTCAAAAGTGATCAGGGCGACCTTGCCGCCTGCGGCATCCAGGAGTTCGTAGCGAATGGTTTGCATGGGGGTCTGTCTCCTGTGCGTTCAAATACGTTCAACGATGGTGGCAATACCCATACCGCCGCCCACACACAGGGTGGCCAGGCCGTAGCGCAGCTTGCGCCGGTGCAGCTCGTCTATCAGGGTGCCCAGGATCATGGCGCCCGTGGCGCCCAACGGATGGCCCATGGCGATGGCGCCGCCGTTGACGTTGACCTTGTCGTGCGGCACACCCAGCTCGCGCATGAAGCGCATGGGTACGGCGGCAAAGGCCTCGTTGACTTCGAACAGGTCTATCTGTTCAATGCGCATGCCGGCACGCGCCAGCGCCTTGAGGGTGGCGGGTACCGGGCCGGTGAGCATGATGGTCGGGTCTGCACCGCTCAGCGCCGTCGCCACGATGCGCGCGCGTGGCGTCAGGCCGTGGGCCTTGGCGGCAGCTTCATTGCCTATCAGTACGGCGGCCGCGCCATCGACGATGCCCGACGCATTGCCGGCATGGTGCACGTGGTGGATACGCTCGACCTGCGGGTAACGCTGCAGCGCCACGGCGTCAAAACCCATGACGCCCAGTTGCTCGAACGAAGGCTTGAGCGCGGCCAGGCCTTCGAGCGTGGTTTGCGGCTTGATGAACTCATCCTGTTCCAGGATGGCCTGGCCTATGGTGTCGCGCACCGGGACCACGGAGTGGGCAAAAAAGCCAGCGGCGCGTGCCGCGCTGGCGCGGCGCTGGGATTCAAGTGCAAAGGTGTCCACGTCGGTGCGTGTGAAGCCGTCAAGGGTGGCGATCAGGTCCGCGCCTATGCCTTGCGGCACAAACAGCGTGGCGCTGTTGGTTTCCGGGTCCTGCGCCCAGGCGCCGCCGTCCGAGCCAATCGGCACGCGGCTCATGCTCTCCACACCGCCGGCCACCACCAGGTCTTCCCAGCCCGAGCGCACTTTTTGCGCCGCCATGTTGACGGCTTCCAGGCCCGAGGCGCAAAAGCGGTTGACCTGCACACCGGCACAGCGAAAGTCCCAGCCCGCCTTGAGCGCCGCCACCTTGGGCAGCACGGAACCCTGCTCACCGACCGGCGAGACGATGCCCATGACGATGTCGTCCACGGCGGCGGTGTCGAAGCGGTTGCGTGCCTGCAACTCGGTCAGCAGGCCGGTGAGCAGGCTGATGGGCTTGACCTCGTGCAGGCTGCCGTCCTTTTTGCCCTTGCCGCGCGGGGTGCGGATGGCGTCGAATACATAGGCTTCTGTCATGGCATGGTCTCCGGTAAGTGTGGCGGTGCGGCTCCCTTGCCGAGCCGCATCACACAGCAGTATATATTTGCAGAGCAGATGATTTGTAAAAAAAGGGGCAGATCTACCGGCCCAGTCCCATGGCGCGTGAGATCACCTCTTTCATGATCTCGTTGGTGCCGCCGTAGATTGGCGGGGTGCCTGGGAGGTAAAAAGCAAAACCGCCCCGAAGGGCGGTTGCTGGCGACAAGGGCGGTGGGCCTCAGGGCTTCACATAATCGGAAACCACTTTCCACTTGCCGTCCTGGATTTGCGAGAGACGGCTGAGGCTGCTACCCAGGCGTTTTTGCGGACCGTAGGTGGCCTCGGCGCTGCCGAAGATGTCAGGCGGGATGACCATGGTGTCCATGGCCTTGATGAAACTCTCGGTGCTGAGGTTGGCGCCTGCCTTGCGTGCGGCGCCTATGAAGGCGTCGATGATGTTGTAGCCGTAGACCGAGAACACGGTCGGGTCCTCATTGAACTTGGTTTTGTACTTGTTGGCCCAGAAACGTATGGGCTGCGAGGCTTCGTCCAGGTAGGGGTTTTGCACGGTCATGGTGGCGTACAGCCCATCCATGGCCTTGCCGCCCAGCTTGTGGATCAGGTCGGTATAGGACGCGCTCGACCCAAGAAAGGTTGGGCTGAAGCCGGTTTTGCGCGACTCGCCTATGGTGCCTATGGTCTCGCGGATGATGGTGCCCAGGATCACAAAATCGCAGCCCGAGGACTTCATTTTTGCGACCTGCGATGAGAAGTCGGTGGCGCCGCGCTTGAACGAGGTTTTCTCGGTGTAGTCCATGCCTATGGACTTGAGCGCCGCCTCGCCGCCGCGCAGGACTTCGAGCCCGAACTCGTCATCCTGGTAGATGGTGCAGATTTTTTTCGCGTTTTTTTCCTTGATGAGCTTGGGGGCCGCCAGGCGGATCTGGTCGTAGTAGGTGGCGGCAAAGGAATACTTGAGCTTGTTAAACGGCTCGTACATCTCGCGTGCGGCGGTCACGGGGAGGAAGTTGATAACGTTTTTGCTGAACTGCACCGGCATGGCGGCCAGGTTTTGCGCCGTGCCGATGTGGCCCACCATCATGAAAATCTTGTCCTGGTTGACCAGCTTTTGCGCTGCCAGCACCGCCTTTTTGGGGTCGTAGCCGGAATCCTCCACATGCAGTTGCAGCTTGCGGCCGTTCACGCCGCCCTGTTCATTGACTTCGTCCACGCGCAGCATCATGCCGAGACGCACCTGCTTGCCGAAACCTGCAAGCGGACCCGAGAGGTCCTGGATGGTGCCTAGCGAGATGCTGTCCTTGGAAACGCCTTGCGTCTGGGCCTGCGCTGCGCCGCCGGCCACAGCCGCGAAGGCCAGGGCCAGGACCGTGATGGGATGAAGTTTCATGCTTGTCTCCTAGGGTTGATGAATGGTTATAGAGCCATGCTTCGCGAAAGGCACCAGTAATTTCCCTGTATGCGCCGCCTGCCGCAGGATGCGCAGCCGCTTGCGGCGTCCATTTACCCGCCGCGGTACATGGCATCCACCTGGGCGGCGTACTTCTGCTGCACCAGCTTGCGTTTGAGTTTCATGGTGGGCGTGAGCTCCTCGTCCTCGGCCGAAAGCTGGGTGTCCAGCAGGAAGAACTTCTTGATCTGTTCCACGCGTGCAAAGCGGGTGTTCACGCGGTCGAGCTCGTCCTGGATCAGCGCCTGCACCTGCGGCGTGCGCGTCAGGCTGGCGTAGTTGCTGAAGGGCACGTCGTTGTCCTGCGCGTATTTTTCGACGTTTTCCTGGTCGATCATGATGATGGCCGTGAGGTAGGGGCGCGCGTCGCCTATCACCACGGCGTCGGTCACATAGGGGCTGAACTTGAGCTCGTTCTCCAGCTCGCTGGGCGTGATGTTTTTGCCGCCGGCGGTGATGATGATGTCCTTCATGCGGTCGATGATGCGCAGGTAGCCGTCGCCGTCCATCACGCCCACGTCGCCGGTGTGCAGCCAGCCCTGGGGGTCTATGGTTTCGGCGGTTTTTTCGGGCAGGTTCAGGTAGCCCTTGAACACATTCGGGCCGCGCACCAGGATTTCACCGGTGTTGGCGTCCAGGCGCACTTCGTTGAATGTGGCGGCGGGGCCTATGGAGCCGGGCTTGATGCGGCTGGCGGGCACGCCGGTGGACGCGCCGCAGGTTTCCGTCATGCCCCAGACCTCCAGCATGGGCACGCCCAGGGCGAGGTACCACTTGACGAGTTCGGGCGAGATGGGCGCCGCGCCCGTGACCAGGAAACGCGCGCGGTGTATGCCGATGAGCTTGCGCACGTTGTCCAGCGCCAGCCAGCGCGCCAGCCGGAACTGCAGCTTGAGTCCCGCGCCCACGGCCTTGTCCGCCAGCACCAGGTCGGCAATGCGTGTGCCCACGCCTATGGCCCAGCGGTAGGCGAGCTGCTGCAGCGGCGTCGATTCCTTGAGCGCAATCGCCACCGCCGAATAGAACTTTTCCCAGACCCGCGGCACGGCGGTGAAGACAGTGGGCGCAATCTCGCGCACGTTCTCCGGCACGGTGTCGGGGTTTTCGACAAAGTTCAGCCGCGATCCGGTGTAGAGCGAGAAATATTCGCCGCCCATGCGTTCGGCGATATGGCACAGCGGCAAAAAGCACATGGCCTCATCGTCTTCATTGCGCGACACCAGCGTGTTGTAGCCGCGCACGGTGTACACCAGCCCGGCGTGGGTGTGCATGGCGCCCTTGGGTTTTCCGGTGGTGCCCGAGGTGTAGACCAGTATGGCCAGGTCTTCCGGCCGGCAGGCCGCGGAGCGGCGCATCAGTTCCTGTGGGTGCTGCTGGTTCCAGGTCCGGCCCAGTTCGCGCAGCGCCTGCAGGCTCAGCACGCCGGGGTCGTCCAGGGTGCGCAGTCCTTCCATGTCGAACACGATGATCTTGCGCAGCAGCGGCAACTGCGCGCGCACTTCCAGCGCCTTGTCCAGCTGTTCGTCGTTTTCCACCAGCAGCAAGCAGGTGCGCGAGTCCTCGCACAGGTAATGCACCTGGCTGGTGGCATCGGTGGGGTAGATGCCGTTGGACACGCCGCCGCAGGACAGCACGGCGAGGTCGGCAAGCACCCACTCGATAACGGTGTTGGACAGTATGGAGGCGTATTCGCCGGGCGCAAAACCCAGCGCGAGCAGGCCGCCGGCAATCTCGCGCACGGCTTCGGCGGTTTCGTCCCAGGTCCAGCTGCGCCAGATGCCAAGCTCCTTTTGCCGCATCCATACATTCGGCCCGCGCTTTTGCACGCCGGCCCAGAACATCGCGGGAATGGTGTCGCCCGGCAGCACGCTTTCGGTCGTGGGCTGGATGTGGGACAGGTCCCAGAGATTAGACATGGGCCTCCCCGGAGCTCGGTTGGCGGGTGGTGTTTCTGCGGGTGGGGCGTGGCATGCTCATCTCCAGTTTTTCTTTTTCTTCCAGCGCCGCTCGCCGCGCACGCCGGCGTCCTTCATGCCGAGGTAGAACTCCTTGATGTCGTCCTTGTTGCGCAGCACCTCGCAGCTGCCCTCCATCACGATGCGGCCGTTTTCCAGCACGTAGCCGTAATCGGCCGCGTTGAGCGCCATGTTGGCGTTTTGCTCCACCAGCAGTATGGTGGTGCCGCGCTCGCGGTTGATGCGAACCACGATTTCAAAAATCTCCTTGGTGAGCCGGGGCGACAGGCCCAGGCTGGGCTCGTCGAGCAGGATCAGCGCCGGATTGGCCATCAGCGCGCGCGAGATGGACAGCATCTGCTGCTGCCCGCCCGAGAGCAGGCCCGCGTCCTGCGCGGCGCGTTCCTTCAGGATGGGGAAGTAGGCATACACCTGCTCCAGGTCGCGCGCCACGGCGTCGGCGTCGGAGCGGGTATAGGCGCCCATGATCAGGTTGTCGCGCACCGACAGCAGCGCAAACACCTCGCGCCCCTCGGGTACATGCATCAGGCCGCGGCGCACGATGGCCGCCGGGTCCTGTGCGGTGATGTCGGCCCCCTGGAATTCAATCGAACCCTTGCGCGGGTCGATGATGCCGGAGATGGTCTTGAGTATGGTGGTCTTGCCCGCGCCGTTGCTGCCCAGCACGGTGGTGATTTCGCCGGGCTGCACCTGCAGGCTCACGCCGCGTATGGCCTTGATCGGGCCGTAGGCGCTTTCGACGTTTTGCAGCCGCAGCAGGGGTTGCTCGGGTGTGGCCACGGTACCCTGGTTCATGTGACTGTCCTTGCCGGAGCGCTGCCGGCAGGGCGGCGCAGGTTGCTGACGTCGTCAATGCTGCCCAGGTAGGCCTCTATCACGCGCGGGTGGGCCTGCACTTCCTGCGGCGTGCCCAGTGCCACGACCTCGCCCTGGTTCATGGCCAGCACGCGGTCCGAGACCTTGGAGACCAGCGACATGTCGTGCTCGACCATCAGCACGGTGATCCCCAGGTCCTGGCGTATGTCCTGTATCCAGAAAGCCATGTCGTCGGTTTCCTCGGTGTTCAGGCCGGAAGAGGGCTCATCGAGCAGCAGCAGTTCAGGCTCGGTGCACAGCGCGCGACCGAGTTCCACCACCTTGCGCACGCCGTAGGGCAGGCCGGCCACCAGCGTGTCGCGGTAATGCTGCAGGTCAAGGAATTCGATGACTTCCTCGGCCTTGTGGCGTGCGCGCATCTCGGCGCTGCGCACGCGCGGCGTGAACAGCAGGTCGGCCCACAGGCTGGTTTCGCGGCGCGTATGGCGGCCTATCAGCAGGTTGTGCAGCACGCTGGCGTGCTCGAACAGCTCAATGTTCTGGAAGGTGCGCGCAATGCCCAGCCCGGCCACGCTGTGCGGCGCCTGCTGTGTCAGCATGACCTGGCCTTGCGGGCCGGCGTAGCTGATGCTGCCGGTCGTGGGCGTGTAGATGCGGCTGATCAGGTTAAACACCGTGGTCTTGCCCGCGCCATTCGGGCCGATGAGCGTGAACACTTCGCCGCGCCTTACGTCGAAGCTGACCTGGTTTACAGCAAGTACACCGCCGAAGCGCACGCTGAGGTCGCTGGCGCTGAGCAACACGTGGTCGTTCATGGAAGGAGCTGTCATTTCAATCTATCCGACTTTTGGAATGACTTCTGCCGCTTGAACAGGCCCTGGCGGTAGAACGGGAACATCTGCAGCCAGGTGCGCATTTTGAGCCAGCGGCCATACAGGCCCATGGGTTCGAACAGCACAAAGGCCACCAGCACCACGCCATACACCACGGTCTGCAGCCCCGGTGCCTGGCCTATGGCGTCGGGCAGCCAGTCCTTGCCGAGTGAAATCACCTGCGGCATGGCGATGAGGAAGAGCGCACCCAGAAAGGCGCCGTGCACCGAGCCCAGGCCACCGATCACGATCATCAGCAGCAGGTCTATCGACTGCAGGATGCTGAACTGGTCGGGTGAGATGAACTGCAGCTTGTGCGCATAGAGGGCGCCGCCTATGCCGGCCAGCGCCGCCGACAGCGAGAACGACAGCGTCTTGTAGTAGGCCAGGTGTATGCCCATGCTTTGCGCCGAGATTTCCGAGTCGCGGATGGCGACAAAGGCGCGGCCCGTGGGGCTGCGCAGCAGGTTCAATATGCCCAGCGTGCAGACCACGGCAATGACCAGGCACAGGGCGTAAAAGGACTCGGTCGATTCCAGCTTCCAGCCCAAAAAGCCGGGCGGGTTCAGGTGTATGCCCGCGTTGCCGCCGGTGACCGATTCCCAGCGCGCAAACACCTCCTCGACGATGAAACCAAACGACAGCGTGGCCATGCCCAGGTAAATGCCCTTGACGCGCAGCGCGGGCAGGCCCACCACCACGCCCACCGCCGCCGAAAGCCCTGCCGCGCAGGCCAGGGACAGCATGAAGGGCCAGCCCATGCCGGTGAGCACGGCCTGTGTATAGGCGCCCACGCCGAGGAAAGCCGCATGGCCCAGCGAGAACTGTCCGGTGAACCCGGCCAGCAGCATCAGCCCAAGGCCGACGATGGCATAGATCAGCACAAAAGTCAGTTGCGCCAGCCAGTATTCGGGCGCGATCCACGGCGCAGCCACCAGCGCGGCAAGCAGCAGGCCGTACCAGAACTTGTAGCCGCCGTGTTTGGCCAGGCGTATGTCCTGCGCGTAGCTGGTTTTAAAGATGAAGCGCACGTTAAACCTTTTTACGCAACTGGCCGCCAAACAGGCCGTTCGGGCGCACCATCAGCATGATCAACACAACGATGTAGGCCGCCGTGTCCTTGAAGCCATCAGGCAGGTAAAAGCCCGAGAGCGACTCGACGATGCCGATCACCAGCCCGCCCACGATGGCGCCGGGCAAGCTGCCAAAGCCGCCCACCACCGCTGCCGGGAAGGCTTTCAGCCCGATAAAACCCATGTTGGCGTGCACAAAGGTGATGGGCGCCAGCAGCAGTCCGGCCACGGCAGCCACCGCAGCCGCCAGGCCCCAAGCCAGGCCGTTGAGGCGTTGCACCGGAATGCCCATGTAATAAGCCGCCAGCTGGTTTTGTGAGGCCGCCTGCATGGCGATACCCAGCTTGCTGTAGCGAAACAGCGCGAACAGCAGCAGGCACAGCAGGGCCGTGGCACCTACCACTACAAGTTGTTCGGCGCTGAGCACCAGCCCGCCCAGCTGGAAGGACATGTCCTTGTAGGGAACGGGTAGCGTGTGGGTCTCTGTGCCTATGTTCGGAATCATGGTCACCAGCCCGCGCAGCACATAAGCTATGCCTATGGTCAGCATGACGATGGAGAAGGCCGGCTGGCCGAGGATGGGGCGTATCACCAGCCGCTCCAGCACAACGCCGAACAGGCCCATGGCCGCGATGCTGGCGAGCACGGCAATCCAGAACGGAAAACCCAGCAGCGTCATGAGCGCCAGGCCGCAGAAGGCGCCCAGCATCATGAGTTCGCCCTGCGCAAAGCTCACGGTTTCAGTGGCCTTGTAGATGAGCACGAAGCCGAGCGCGATCAGCCCGTAGATGCATCCCTGCGATATGCCGCTGATCAACAATTGCACGAGTTGCACCCGGATTCTCCCGAATATTTATAGAAAGCATTTGCTTTCTATAAATAATGTAGATGCGCCATGTGGATACCGCACTCGGGGCTAACCCTGATGATGCGGGCATCCCGGCAAGCCGCATACTGACATTGCGCGGGCCGCGGCGCAATAAGGGTTTTGTATGAGTCGGCCACAACAGGACAGGACGCATGACATGACAGTGCAAAAACAAACCCGGGACCGGATCACGCTGGTGACGCTGGACCGGCCAGAGTTGCGCAACGCGGTGGATGCCGCGACCGCGCAGGCGCTGCACGCGGCTTTCCTGGATTTTGAAAGCGACGATGCCGCCGACGTGGCGGTGTTCCATGGTGCGGGCGGATATTTTTGCGCGGGCTGGGACTTGCAATCCGGCGCGCGCTTGCTGGCCGAAGGCGTGTCGCCGCAGGCACTTGCGCAGTCACTTGACTTCACCGCCGAAACACCGCACCCGGCCGGCCCGATGGGTCCGAGCCGATTGCAGTTGTCCAAGCCCGTGATCGCGGCCGTGAGCGGTGCTGCAGTGGCCGGCGGCATGGAACTGGCCCTGTGGTGCGACATGCGCGTGATGGAGGAGGACGCGTATTTCGGCGTCTACTGCCGGCGTTTTGGTGTGCCCCTGATTGACGGTGGCACGGTGCGCCTGCCGCGCCTGATAGGCATGGGTCACGCGATGGACCTGATTCTTACCGGTCGCAAGGTGGAAGCGGACGAGGCCTTGCGCATGGGCCTGTGCAACCGCGTGGTGCCGACCGGGCAGGCGCTGGCGGCGGCAATGAGCCTGGCGCGCGAGCTGGTGGCCTTTCCGCAGGCCACGCTGCGTGCCGACAGGCGCAGCGCGCTCGCGCAGGAGGGCCTGCCGCTGACCGAGGCCCTGCTGCAGGAATGGGCGGGCGGCCGTGAATGCCTGGCCGAGGCCCTGCAAGGTGCGGCCCGCTTTGGCGCGGGATCGGGCCGCCACGGGAAATTTTAGGAAAAACAAGCTCTGGCCCATGCAAGGAAGGCGCAGGCAGCTATCAAATCAGGAGCGATTGAGCGCTGTTTCCGGGTGACTCGGGCCGCATTGATGGCCTGATTTTTTATTTATGCAAAGCAATTGCTTGCCATAAATAGACGTAGCTGTTATCTTCGCTGGCGGGCAGGGAATTTGCACGTACCCTTTTTGGGCGTGCAGGTCCCGGCGGTGTTCTTTTTGGAGAAGCTTGATGTATCAATCCGTTTTTGCGCCCGGGCTGTTTTCCGGGCAGGTCATTGTGGTCACGGGCGGCGGCTCGGGCATTGGCCGCTGCGCCGCGCACGAACTGGCGCGCCTGGGCGCCCATGTGGTGCTGGTGGGGCGCAAGGCAGAAAAGCTGCAGTCGGTGCAGGATGAAATCACTGCGGACGGCGGCCAGGCCAGCTGGCACAGCTGCGACATACGCAACGAAGAAGCCGTGGTGGCGCTGGTGCAGGCCATTGTGGCGGCCCAGGGCCGCATCGACGGCCTGGTCAACAATGCCGGCGGCCAGTACATGACGCCGCTGGAAGCCATCTCCGCCAAAGGTTGGGAAGCCGTGATCAACACCAACCTGACCGGCGGTTTTCTGGTGGCGCGCGAGTGCTACCGGCAGGCCATGGCCGCGCACGGCGGCAGCATGGTCAACATCGTGGCCGACATGTGGGGCTCCATGCCGGGTATGGGCCACAGCGGTGCGGCGCGTGCGGGCATGGTGAGTTTTACCGAAACGGCGGCGCTGGAATGGGCCGTGAACGGCGTGCGTGTGAATGCAGTCGCCCCGGGTTACATCGCCTCCAGCGGCATGGACCATTACCCGCCCGAGGCTGGCGCACAACTGCGCGCCATGCGCAAGACGGTGCCCTTGGGGCGTTTCGGCAATGAGGCTGAAGTGTCCGGCGCCATCGCCTTCCTGCTCAGCCCGGCGGCCAGTTTTATCAGCGGCAGCACGCTGCGTGTGGACGGTGCCCGGCCGCAGGCACGCATGGGCTGGCCCATGGCGCTGCCCGATGCGGCGGCGCGCAAGCGTCCGGCCGTGCGTGAATTTGGCGGCTTTCACCGCGCTGTGGTGCCGCGTGTGTTCCAGGATGCAGCGGCCAGCGGGGAGGTGGCGACATGAGCGACTTTGAATCACGCTGGAACCCCCAGTCACCCGCCGCGCAGCAGCGCCGCGCCGCCATGCTGGAGCGCCTGCAGGCCTTGCGCGCCCTGGAAGACCGCGCGGCCCATGCCTCGGCCAAATCCCTGCCCGTTTTTGAAAAGCGTGGCCAGCTGCTGCCGCGCCAGCGCGTGGCCTTGCTGCTGGACCCGGGCACACCGTGGCTGCCGCTGGCAGCGCTGGGTGGCTACCTGCAGGATGTGAAAGACCCTGAAAAATCCGTGCCCGGCGGCGGCGTGGTGGCCGGCATAGGTTTTGTGTCGGGCGTGCGCTGCATGGTGGTGGCGAGCGACTCCGGCATAGAGGCCGGCGCCATCCAGCCCATGGGCCTGGACAAGATTTTGCGCGTGCAGGAAATCGCGCTGCAAAACAAGTTGCCCTTTGTGCACCTGGTGGAGAGCGCCGGCGCGAACCTCATGCGCTACCGCGTCGAGGGTTTTGTGCATGGCGGCGCGCTGTTTCGCAACCTGGCCCGCCTGTCGGCGGTGGGTATTCCGGTGATCACCGTGCAGCACGGCTCGGGCACGGCGGGTGGCGCCTACATGCCGGGCCTGTCGGATATTGTGATTCTGGTTGAAGGCCGGTCACGGGCCTTTCTGGCCGGCCCGCCGCTGCTCAAGGCAGCCACCGGCGAGATCGCCACCGAGGAAGAACTGGGCGGCGCGCAAATGCATGCCACGGTGTCTGGCCTGGGCGAGTACCTGGCGCAGGATGACCGTGAGGCCATAGGCATGGCGCGCGAAGTGGTGGCGCGGCTGGGCTATCCACACGCCGTGCCTGCATCTGCGGAGAACGCTTTTGCCGAACCGCGCCTGGCGGCGGACGACCTGCTGGGCCTGATCTCTGACGACCTGCGCCAGCCGGTAGACATGCGCGAGGTGATCGCGCGCCTGGTCGATGGCTCGGAACTGCTGGACTTCAAGGCGCTGTACGGCGCGGCAACGGTATGCGTCCAGGGTTTTGTGGGCGGCCATGCGGTGGGTTTTATCAGCAACAACGGCCCCATAGACGTGGCGGGCGCCAACAAGGCCACACATTTCATACAGTGGATGTGCCAGCGCGGCCAGCCCATCATCTACCTGCAGAACACCACGGGCTTCATGGTCGGCAAGGACAGCGAGCAGGGCGGCATGATCAAGCACGGCAGCAAGATGATTCAGGCCGTGACCAATGCCAGCGTGCCGCAGATCACCATCCAGTGCGGCGCCAGCTTTGGCGCCGGCAACTACGGCATGTGCGGCCGCGCTTATGCGCCGCGCTTCCTGTTCAGCTGGCCGAGCGCGCGCACCTCCGTCATGGGCGCCGAGCAGGCGGCGCGCACCATGCAGATCGTGGCTGAGGCGGGCCTGGCCCGCAAAGGCCTGGCAGCCGACCCGGAGAAATCGCAGGCGCAGTACGACCGCATCGTGCATATGTTCGAAACCCAGGCCGACGTGGCCTATACCAGCGGCCTCTTGTTGGACGACGGCGTGATCGACCCGCGCGACACGCGCGAGGTCCTGCGCCAGTGCCTTGACATGTGTCTGCAGGCCGATGCCCGCAGCCTGCAAGCCATGCAGTTTGGCGTGGCGCGCATGTAAGCGCCCCAGTTTTTTCGATCCTCAAAACCGACGGAGACACACCATGCAATTTACGCACGAACACCGCGAAATCCAGAAAACCCTGCAACGTTTCATAGAGCAGGAAATCAACCCCCATGTCGATGCCTGGGAAGAGGCGGAAATCTTCCCGGCCCACGAGGTCTTCAAGAAGCTGGGCAATCTGGGCCTGCTGGGCCTGTGCAAACCCGAGGAATACGGCGGCGCCGGGCTGGACTACTCCTATGGCCTGGCCATGGCCGAGACGCTGGGCCATATCAACTGCGGCGGCGTGCCCATGGCGATTGGCGTGCAGACCGACATGTGCACGCCGGCGCTGGCGCGTTTTGGCAGCGACGAGTTGCGCCGCGAGTTCCTGGCCCCGGCCATCGCGGGCGACACGGTGGGCTGCATAGGTGTGTCCGAGCCGGGCGCGGGCAGCGACGTGGCGGCCATCAAGAGCCATGCGCGCAAGGATGGCGACGACTACATCATCAGCGGCCAGAAGATGTGGATCACCAACAGCCTGCAGGCCGACTGGATGTGCATGCTGGTCAACACCGGCGACGGCCCCGCGCACAAAAACAAAAGCCTGGTGATGGTGCCCATGCGCGATGGTCCCAAGGGCAAGCTCACCAAGGGCATAGAGGTGGCGCAGAAGATCCGCAAGATCGGCATGAACAGCAGCGATACCGGCCTGATCTATTTTGACGACGTGCGCGTGCCGCAACGCAATCTCATAGGCCAGGAAGGTCAGGGTTTTATCTACCAGATGCAGCAGTTCCAGGAGGAGCGTTTGTGGGCCGCCGTCAGCAGCCTGGTGACGATGGACCATTGCATACGCGCCACGATCGAATGGGCGCAGGAGCGCAAGATGTTCAACGCCACGCTGGCCGACCAGCAATGGGTGCAGTTCAAGCTGGCCGAACTGCAAACCGAGGTGGAGGCCTTGCGCGCACTGGCCTGGAGCGCCTGCGACCAGTATGTGCAGGGCCAGGACGTGCTGCAACTGGCCAGCATGGCCAAGCTCAAGGCCGGGCGCCTGAACCGCACGGTGGCCGACACCTGCTTGCAGTTCTGGGGCGGCATGGGCTTTACCTGGGAGAACCGTGTCTCGCGTCTGTTCCGCGATGGCCGCCTGGGCTCCATAGGTGGCGGTGCCGACGAGGTGATGATGGGCATCATCGCCAAGACCATGGGCATCGCCAAGAAGCGTATAGCCTGAAGATCGTATATATGAAAAAGATACTGATCGCCAATCGCGGCGAGATAGCCCGGCGCGTCATACGTACCGCACATGCCATGGGCATTGAAACTGTGGCGGTGTATTCAGAGCCCGATACGCAGGCGCTGCATGTGCGCGAGGCCACGCTGGCTTTTGCGCTGGGCGGCACCACCTCGGCCGAGAGTTACCTGCGCGTCGATAGACTGCTGGAGGCTGCGCGTGCCACAGGCGCCGACGCCATACATCCCGGTTATGGCTTTCTTAGCGAAGACGCCGGTTTTGCCCAGGCCGTGCAGGATGCCGGACTGTGCTGGATTGGCCCACCGCCGGCTGCCATACGCGCGCTAGGCAGCAAGTCGGCCGCCAAGGCAATGGCTGCGGCGCAGGGCGTGCCCTGTCTGCCGGGTTATGCGGGTGAAGACCAGAGCGAAGCGCGTTTTGTGAGCGAGGCTGCGCGTGTTGGCTACCCCGTGATGGTCAAGGCCGTGGCGGGCGGCGGCGGGCGCGGCATGCGGCTGGTGAACGAGCCCGCGCAATTGCCCGCCGCGCTGGCCAGCGCGCGTTCCGAGGCGCTGGCCGGTTTTGGCAATGGCGACCTGCTGATAGAGCGCGCCGTGCTGCACCCGCGCCACGTCGAGGTGCAGGTGTTTGCCGACACACTGGGCCACTGCATCCACCTGGGTGAGCGCGACTGCTCGGTGCAGCGGCGCCACCAGAAAATCATTGAAGAAGCGCCCAGCCCGGCGGTTGACGCGGCCCTGCGTGAGCGCATGGGCGCCTGCGCCGTGGCGCTGGCCCAGGGCGCGGGCTATGTGGGTGCGGGCACTGTGGAGTTTTTGGTGGAAGGCAATGCCTTCTATCTCATGGAGATGAACACCCGCCTGCAGGTTGAGCATCCGGTGACCGAGGCGCTGACCGGGCTGGACCTGGTGGAGTGGCAGATCCGCGTGGCGCGCGGCGAGCCATTGCCGCTGGCCCAGCATGAGGTGCGCCTGCAGGGTCATGCCATTGAAGTCCGCCTGTGCGCCGAAGACGAGCGTTTTACGCCGCACACGGGCCGTGTGCTGCATTTTTCTGCACCGGCCGCAGGCGCGTTTGCCGTGGTGCCCCTGGGCGCCGATGCCCGGCCTACGCTGCGGTTTGACCACGCCATCGAATGCGGCACCGAAGTCTCGCCGTATTACGACGCCATGCTGGGCAAACTCATAGTCCATGCCGCCACGCGTGAGGCCGCCATAACAGCCCTGGTGCAGGCCCTGGGCCAGCTGGAAGTGCTGGGCCTGCCGACCAACCGGGCTTTTTTGGCCGAATGCCTGGACCACCCGCAGTTCCGCGCCGGGCAGGCGCTGATTTCCTTCCTCGCGTCCGAGGCCGATACGGTGCGCGAATTGCTATTAAAAAAGGAGCTGCTTGCGCATGAGCAGTATGGGTTGGCGGCAATTTTTACTAAAAATTCTACTGGTTTGAGCCTGTCCTGCCCGTTCCCGCGGCCGGTGCGCCTGCGTCACCGCAATACGACAAGGGCGCTGGCAGTGCAAGCCCTGGGTGCAGGCGCTTTGCAAGTGCAGGCTGCAAGCGCTAGTGCTGACAGTGAGACGCCGCCAGCCCGATTGCAACTCTCCATACAACCCGATGGCGCCGTGCAGCATGTGCAAGCTGGCGTGGCGCAGTGCGTGCGGGTGGTCCATGCGGGCGGCCAGCGCTGGCATATGCAGGCGGGTGCGGTGGACTGGTGGCAGGAGGATGTCTCGCTGATGCCCGCTGCGCGCTCCGGCGCGGGTGCAGGCGCCACGGAACTGCGCGCGCCCTTTAACGGCCGTGTGGTGCTGGTGTCAGCCGTGCCTGGCCAGGTGTTGGCGGCAGGCGAAACCGCTGTCGTGATTGAATCCATGAAGCTTGAACACAGCCTGTCCGGCAGCGCCGGCGCCAACGTGGCCGAGGTGCTGGTGAGTGCCGGCCAGCAGGTCACGCCGGGCCAGGTCCTGCTGCGTTTTGCCGTGGCTGCCACAGATGCTGAGGCTGTCAAGGAGTCACGCGCATGAGCTCATCGCAAACTGCAGCTGATCTCAAGGCCGAGCGCGCCGCGATCACCGACACGGTTGAGCGTTTTGCCCGCAGCGAAATCGCGCCCAACGTCACGGCCTGGGACGAGGCCGGTGAATTTCCGCGCAGCCTGTACTCGCGCGCGGGCGAACTGGGCCTGCTCGGGCTGGGTTACCCCGAGGCTTATGGCGGCACGCCCGCGTCCTATGCCCTGCGCATGGACCTGTGGCTGGCGCTGTGCCGCTATGGCGCCAGCGGCGGGGTGCTGGCCAGTCTGCTGTCGCACAACATCGGCCTGCCGCCGGTGCTGGCGCACGCCAGCGAGGCGGTGCGCAGCGAGGTGATCCCCCCGGTGCTGGCCGGCCAGAAAATTGCGGCGCTGGCTATCACTGAACCAGGCGGTGGCTCCGACGTGGCGGCGCTGCGAACCACGGCGCGACGGGACGGTGACGACTATGTGATCGATGGTGAAAAAGTATTCATCACCTCAGGCATGCGCGCGGACTGGATCACGGTGGCAGTTCGTACTGGCGAGGTTGAAAAAGGTGCTGCCAAGGGCGCTGCGGGCATCTCGATGCTGCTGGTGCCGGGCGACAGCGCGGGCCTGTCGCGCACCCGGCTCGACAAGATGGGCTGGCTGTGTTCCGACACCGCTCACCTGCGTTTTGACGGCGTGCGTGTGCCGGCGCGTTACCTGCTGGGCGAGGAAGGTGCGGGCTTTCGCATCATCATGGGCAACTTCAATGCAGAACGTTTTGGCATGTCTGCCGCTGCGCTGGGTTTCAGCCATGCCTGTTATGACGAGGCCCTGTCCTGGGCGCGCCAGCGCAAGACGTTCGGCAGCCCGCTGGTGGGCCACCAGGCCATACGCCACAAGCTGGTGGACATGCAGATGCGCATCCAGTCCACCGCCGCATGGCTGGAGGTGCTGGCCGCGCGTGCCGATGCCGGTGATGCGGGCGCTCCGCCGCCGGGCCGCCCCAAGGCGGAGCAGCCCCCTCGGGGGGCAGCGAGCCATGCGCAGCAGGGGAGCGTGGGGGCAAACAGTGACTGGGTTGCGCAGGTGTGCGTTTTGAAGAACCATGCAACACAAACCATGCAGTTCTGTGCCGACCAGGCGGTGCAGATCCTGGGTGGCATGGGTTTTATGCGCGGCACTGTCAGCGAACGTATTTACCGCGAGGTCAAGGTCATGATGATAGGCGGCGGCGCCGAAGAAATCATGAAAGACCTGGCGGCGCGCCAGTGGGGACTGTGATGGTCCAGCCTGCATGTCTATGCGATTTTTGATTTCACATTTACACAAGATGCCATGACAACAAAGCAATTACCAGGCACCGTGGGTGCTGCACTCGCACTGACTGCTGAAACACACCAGCAGACCGCTTATATCTGCGGCGAGAAAAAATACAGCTGGCAAGAGGTTGATGCTGTGACCAGCAATCTGGCGCTGCAATTCCAGGCCCTGGGGCTGGGCAAGGGCGATCGCATAGGCGTCATCCTGCTGAACCAGATCGAGTGGATTTACACCTACTTTGCCGCGGCAAAAATTGGCGCTGTCGTGGTCGGTATGAGTGTCCGCTACCGTGACAACGAGATCGACTACATGCTCAACGACAGCCGGATCAAGGCTGTCGTGTCGCCCCGGGAGTTTGCCTGGTTTAACTATGTGAAGTTCTTTGCGGAAGGCCGGCAGCGTTTCCCGGCATTGCAGCACTGCATTTATGTGGGCGAGCCGCAGGCCGGCGACGGCGTGAATTTCTCCGACCTGCTGGCGCCAGCAAAAAGCACCACGCAGCAGCCTGCGGGTGCGTTGCCTGCTGCGGACGACCTTGTGATGATTATTTACACCTCGGGCACGACAGGCCAGCCCAAGGCCGCCGGGCTGACGCACCGCTCCCAGCTGGCATCTGCCAGGGCGCAGTCCCAGCACAACCGCATGTCGCCCGATGACCTGATGCAGCTGGCCATGCCGCTGAACCATGTGGGCGGGATCACTTGCGGTGTGTTGTCCATGATGCTGGCTGGCGGATGCTGCGAGCTGGTGCCGGCCTTCAGCCCTGATGCCGTGCTGGGCATGATGCAGCGCCATCCGCCCACCCTGTTTGTCGGCGTGCCGACCATGATCACCTTGCTGCTGATGAGCCCCAAGCTTGCCACGGCCGATTTCAGCCGCGTGCGGCTGGTCATCATCGGCGGCTCGAATGTAGAGGCCGCCCTGCTGACCCGCTTGCAGGCGGCCGTTCCGGGTGTGAGCATCATGAATCTGTATGGTTTGTCCGAGTCTTCCGGCGCCATCGTGATGACGCCCTGGGACTGCAGCCAGGACGAATTGCTGGGTTCCATCGGAAAGCCGCTGGCAGGCGCCGCGGTCCGGGTGGTCAGTGCGGCGGGGGCGGACATGCCTGTGGGCGAAGTGGGCGAGCTCTGGTTCCGCGGCGCGGGCGTGATTCCCGCCTATGTTGGTGCGCAGCAAAGTCCGGGCACTTTTGACGCGGACGGATGGCTGCACAGCGGCGACCTGGGTTACCTGAATGGCGCCGGCCTGATCTACCTGATGGGGCGGCAAAAGGACATGTACATACAGGGCGGCTTTAACGTCTATCCGGCTGAAATCGAAGGTGTCATTGCCATGCACCCCGATGTGCTGATGGTGGCCGGCATAGGCGTGCCTGACCCGGTGCTGGGCGAGGTGGGTCGCTATTACGTCATTCGCAAAGAAGGCAGCAGCGTGACCGAACAGGATGTACAGGCGTTTTGCCGCAATCGTCTGGCGGACTACAAGGTGCCCAGGCACGTCGTCTTTCGCACCCAGTTGCCCATGACCCCTGCCGGGAAAATTCAGAAAGCCGCCTTGCGCACGGAATAGCGGCCTTCGGTGAACGGATTTATTAACTACAAGGAGAGTATTCATGTCAGTCAGTTTTGATTTCACGGGCCGCCACGTGGTGGTTTTTGGTGGCACCACCGGCATCAACCTGGGCATCGCCTGCAGTTTTGCAAAAGCCGGTGCGTTGGTGTCGGTGGCCAGTCGCAAGCAGGAGAACGTGGACGCAGCGGTGGCCACGCTGACCGCCCTTGGCGCGCAGGCGCTGGGCCTGGTCGCCGATGTGCGTGATGACGAGAGCGTGGGCCGGGCCATGGCCAGGGCGCATGAACGTTTTGGCGATATCGACGTGCTGGTATCGGGCGCGGCGGGCAACTTCCTGGCCGAGGTCAACGACCTGTCTTCCAACGGCTTCAAGGTGGTGGTGGACATAGACCTCAACGGTACGTTCCACGTCATGCGGCGGGCCTATCCCTACCTGAAAAAACCCGGCGCCAGCATCATCAACATCACGGCGCCGCAGTCGGTCATCCCCATGCGTTACCAGGCCCATGTGTGCGCCGCCAAGGCAGGTGTTGACCAGCTCACGCGTGTACTGGCGCTGGAGTGGGGCCCCGCAGGTGTACGCATCAACGCGATCTCGCCCGGCCCCATAGACGGCACAGAAGGCATGCGCCGGCTTTCGCCGCAAAGCCAGAGCGGCCAGGAGATGGTACGCAGCTTGGTGCCGCTGGGTCGCATGGGAACAACCGACGATATCGCCCATCTCGCGATGTTCCTGTCTTCCGAGGCCGCCTCTTACATGACCGGCACGGTGATCCCTTGCGACGGCGGTGGCTCGCTTGAAAGCGTCAAACCCATGATTGAAGCTGCGGGACAGCAGCTAAAGGCGCAAAAAGCATAAAAGGCGCGCGCCGGCCTTGTTCCATAAAACCTCTGGAGGAGACCAAAAAATGATAGACATGCCACTTTCCGCTGAAGCCAGACGCATCCGCCGCGTAGCCCTCGGTGACCTGGTGTACCGCACCGCCAGAAAATGGGGTGCGCGCACCGCCATCGTGGACGGCGACCAGCGCATGAGTTATACCGAGCTGGATGCGCACAGCTCGCAGTTTGCGCATTACCTGCTGCAGCTTGTCGGCAGCGGTCGCCAGGTCGGCATGCTGTGCGCCAATTCGGCCGACATGATTGTTGCTACCCACGGCATCCACAAGTCCGGCAACGTCTGGGTGCCGGTGAACTTCAAGCTTGATGTGGATGCGATCGGCTACATCCTGCGCCACGCAGAAGTGGCCTGCCTGGTGGTGGACGAGGCCATACGCGCGCAGCCAGGCATGGCGCAACTGCTGGATGCACTGGCGCTGCCGCTCATCGTGACCATGGCCGGATCCGGGCATCAAGGCAGCATCACGCTGGGCGCTGCGCTGCAGGGGCAGCCCACAAGCCTGCCCGAGTGCGACATCGACGGCATGCAGCCGGCGCTGATCATGTACACCAGCGGCACCACCGGCAACCCCAAGGGCGTGGTGCACACCCACGCCTCGGTCCATTGCGCTGCCGTGGGCAATGTGGCGGATTTCGGCTACACGCACATGGACGTGCTGACCGGGCTGCTGCCCTTGTTCCATTGTGCGCAACATGTGCTGGCAACCAGTGCCTGTGCCGCAGGTGCCTGCATCGTGTTAACCAGGGCTTTTGTGCCTACTGAGGTGGCGCGCATCGCCACACAGGAGCGGGTCACGATGTTTGTCGGGCTGCCGATGATGTATGCCGCGCTGCTGGCGGACAAGGGGTTTGCAAACCCGGACTACTCGGCGATGCGTTTGTGCATCTACGCCATGGCTCCCATGCCGCGTCCGCTGATTGCGCAAATCGCCCAGAAGATGACATCCAACATCCTGCTGGCCACCGGCCAGACCGAGATCTACCCGGCCACCATGAGCTTCAGTCCTGTGGACAACCCGCAGCGCGATGCCAACTACTGGGGCCTGTCCGCCAGCGTCTGCGAAACCGCAATCATGGACGACGAAGGCCACCTGTTGCCGGCGGGCCAAGCGGGCGAGATCGTGCACCGCGGCCCCAATGTGATGCTGGGTTACTTCAAGGACCCGCAAGCCACGCAGGCGGCGCAGAAATTTGGCTGGCACCACACCGGTGATCTGGGAGTGATTGATGACGGCGGGCAGATGCTGTTTCTGGACCGCAAGAAAGACATGATCAAGACCGGCGGCGAGAACGTGGCCAGCGTCAAGGTTGAAGCCGCCATCCTGGCCCACCCAGATGTGGCCGGCGTGGCCGTGCTCGGGTTGCCGCACCCCCACTGGAGCGAAGCCGTGAGCGCCTTCATTGTGCGCAAGCCCGGCGCCACCTGCGACGAGGCCATCATCATCGAGCACTGCCGTACGTTGCTGGGCGCATTCGAAGTGCCCAAGGCTGTGCGTTTTGTCACTGCCCTGCCATCAACCGCGACCGGGAAAGTCCAGAAAAATGTCCTGCGAAAGGAATACGCGGCGTACTGGCTGGCAGACGACGCGCGCTAGTCAGGGGCCGGAGGCCGGCAGCAATGCCGGCCTGTAGGTCAGTACGTGCCGGGCAGCAGTATGCTTTTGTCAACCGTCCGGATATCCGTGTGGCCGCAAAACGCCATGGTCAGGTCGAGTTCCCTGTGGATGATCTGCAGCGCCTTGGTCACGCCGGCCTCGCCCATGGCACCCAGGCCATAGAGGAATGAACGGCCTATGTAAGTTCCCTTTGCGCCCAGCGCCAGGGCCTTGAGCACGTCCTGGCCGCTGCGTATGCCGCCGTCCATATGCACTTCCATGCTGCTGCCGACGGCATCGACGATGGCCGGCAGGGCCGAGATGGAGGACGGCGCACCGTCAAGCTGGCGGCCGCCGTGGTTGGAGACGATCAGTGCATCGGCGCCACTGTCCCGCGCCAGCTGCGCGTCTTCCACGTCCTGTATGCCCTTGAGAACCAGCTTGCCGCCCCAGCGTTTCTTGATCCACGCCACGTCGTTCCAGGAGAGCGCCGGGTCGAACTGCTTGTTGGTCCACTCCGACAGCGAACCCATGTTTTCTATGCCCTTGACGTGGCCGAAGATATTGCCGAAGTTGCGGCGCGGCGTGCCCAGCATACCCATGCACCAGCGCGGTTTGGTGGCCATGTTGATAATGTTGGGCAGCGTCAGCTTGGGCGGCGCGCTCAGGCCGTTTTTCAGGTCCTTGTGGCGCTGGCCGATGATCTGCAGGTCCAGCGTGAGCACCAGAGCCGAGCAGTTGGCGGCCTTGGCGCGGTCTATCAGGCGTTCTATGAAGCCGCGGTCGCGCATCACATACAGCTGGAACCAGAAGGGGTGGCCGCCGGTAGCCTGGGCGATGTCCTCTATGGAGCAGATGCTCATGGTTGACAGCGTGAACGGGATGCCGAATTTTTTTGCCGCAAGCGCGCCCAGGATTTCCCCGTCGGCGTGCTGCATGCCGGTCATGCCGGTAGGCGCAATGGCCACCGGCATGGCGACGTCCTGGCCCAGCATTGTTGTTTGCGTCGAGCGGTTTTCCATGTTCACGGCGACGCGCTGGCGCAACAGGATTTTTTTGAAATCCGCTTCGTTGGCGCGGTAGGTGCCTTCCGTCCACGAGCCGGAGTCGGCGTAGTCGTAGAACATGCGCGGAACGCGTTTTTGCGCCAGAACGCGCAGGTCTTCAATGGTGGTAATGACGGACATGTATGGCTAATTCCTGACACTTGGGTTCCGCATGGTAGCCATTCCTGTGGCCCGGCGGGTTGAAAAATTTTATGCAGCAGGCGTGCAGCTGTAAATTTTTTCAAACCCGCATGCAGCTCGGCGCCCCTTGCGCCGGCTTATTCGGCGCTGATCTTCTGTTCGCGGATGATTTTGGCCCACATCGCGGACTCACGCCTGAGGTCCGCGGCTATCTGGGCTGCGGGCACAAAAGCCGGCACGGCGCCTTGCTGGGCGGCGATCTGCGCCATGTCGGGGGCTGACATCACGTTTTGCAGGGCTGCGCTGAGCTGGTCCACCACGGCCTGTGGCGTGCCCGCCGGTGCGGCGATGTAGATGCGCGGCGCAGCGTCAAAGCCGGGCAGCACGCTGGACAGCGGTGGCACGTTTTCCGCCCCGACCAGTGTGATGGGGCTCATCACCGCGATGGCCTTCACCCGCCCGGCCTTGACTTGCGCCATGCCGGCAGTGGCGCTGACCACGCCCAGCGGCACCTGGCCGCTGATCACGTCCGGCATGATCTGGGCCGCGCCGCGGTAGGGTACATGGACGACGAAGCTCTGCGTGCGTCCCTTGAGCATCTCGAAGCCCAGGTGCTGGACCTGGCCCACGCCGGAGGTGGCATAGGAGTACTTGCCCGGGGCGGCCTTCATGGCGGACAGAAACTCCGCCGGTGTACGCGCCGGGAATTCGTTGTTCGCCACGATTAACAGCGGCAGCTTGAAGACGCCGGCCACAGGCGCGAAGCTCTTGATCGGGTCAAAGCTCATGCGGGCCTGCAGGTGCTGGGCAATCAACGCCGAGCTGTCGCCCAGGAACAGGGTATAGCCATCGGGCGCGGCCTTGGCCACCAGATCGCCGGCAATCAGGCCCGAGGCGCCGGCGCGGTTTTCCACCACGATCTGCTGGCCCAGCACTGTGGATAGGCGCGGACCCAGCAGGCGCGCCACCGCGTCTATACCGCCGCCGGCCGAGTAGCCGACCATCAGCCGTATAGGCCGGCTGGGGTAGGCTGCCTGGGCCAGCGCGGCGCCGCCTGCCAGCGTGCCCAGGCCGGCGGCCAGCAGCTTTCGCCGGGAGATGGAGGGAAAAGTCGGGTGGGTCATGCGTGTCTCCTTGTCGTTATGGTGAAAGTGTGGGCTCAGGCCTTGCCAACGCCGCGCGAACCAGGGCGTTTGGCCAGTTCCTTGACGCGTTCCATATTGGGCTCAAAGCCCAGTCCCGGGGTTTCGGGCAGGTTGAGCCAGCCGTTGGTGGGCTCGGGCAGGCCGTCAAAGACGAGTTTGCAGCAGTCCACCGCGACGGAGTGGTACTCCACCAGCGAACCATTGGCCAGGCCCGCATGCAGGTGCATATTGTGGTGCGGCCAGGCACCGCCGTTGGCAAAACGCGTGTTGAAGGCGGCGGCCATGCCGGCAACGCGGCTGCACTGCGTGAAACCGCCGGTGATGCAGGCATTCGGCTGCACCACATCCACGGCCTGGGCCACCAGCATGTCGCGGAAGCGGCTGGCCAGCCCCTCGTTTTGTCCGGCCGCCAGCGGGATGGAGGTTTTTGCACGCAGCTTGACGAGGTTGGGGATGTCGTTCTGCGTCACTGGCTCTTCGAAAAAAGTAATGCCGTATTGTTCAACCCGCTGGGCCAGCGATTGCGCGTGGAAATAGTCCAGGCTGCAGTTGGCGTCAATGTAGATCTCGACATCCGGGCCCACGGCTTCGCGCACGGCGCGTATGCGCTGTACGTCTTCGGTTATCACCTCGGCGAGCGGCCTGGGTTCGTCACGGCGCTGCAGGCCGTGGTGGCCGACAGTCATTTTCAGGCGCGTGAAGCCGCGCCCGACCCAGCTCTTTGCTGCATCGGCCAGTTCATCGCGGTCGAAAAAGGCGAAACCGAAGGTGGCATACACCGGCACCTGCGAGCGGGCGCCGCCCAGAAGCTTCCAGCAGGGCTGGCCCAGGGCCTTGCCCTTGATGTCCCAGAGCGCCAGATCCAGCGCGGCGATGGCGTGGCTGGCATAACCGGACTGGCCGCGCGGCGTGAGCAGCCAGTAGAGCTTTTCCCAGAGCAGCTCGTGGCGCATAGGGTCCTGGCCTGCCAGTGCGTGGGAGGCAATGTCGTTGACGATGCTGGCCACCACTTCTTCTTCGGTAATGGCCGTCATGCCCGTGCCCGTGATGCCACTGTCGGTCTCAATGGTGACCAGGCAAATGGACAGGGATGTGTTTTTGGTGCGGCCCGAAATGCTGACGGATACGGGCAGGTTCAGCGGTGTGGCGCTGACGCGTGTGATTTTCATGAAGTCTCCTGGCCTGCTCGCCGGCCCTGTTTAGATGTAAGGCCAGTTTAGGAAACCGGATTAAGCCCGGCAAGCATGCGGGCAGAAGGCCGCTTTCGCCGTTCGCGAAAGCGTCTTATGCGTTGGGAGCTTCGGACTGGCGTGTCAAGGCATCCATCAGCGTGCGCGCGGCGGGCGACAGCTGCACGCTGCTGCGCGTTGCAATGCGGTGCGTGCGCCTGGCCCAGGGGTCGGTCAGCGGCATGGCCTTGATGGGCAGCCAGGCGCGTTGCGGCTCTATGGCTTCCATCGGCAACACACCCACGCCCAGGCCCGCGGCGACCATGCGGCAGACGGCGTCAAAGCCGCGCATGCGCATGCGTATGCGGATGGGCCTGCCGGCCTCGGCGGCCGAGGCCATCAGCCGGTTGGTCAGGGCGGTTCCGTCGGTGAGGGTAATGAAGTCCTCGTCAAGAACGTCTTTCAGGGCCAGCTGCGTGAACTGCGCCAGGCGGTGCCGGGTGGGCGTGATCAGCACCAGGGTGTCGCTGAAAAAGTCCCGCAAGGCCAGGCCCGGTGGTGCGTTGTTGATATCCACGATGCCCAGGTCGGCACGGCCTTCCAGTACGGCAAGGGGGATGTCCGGGCTGCCTTGCTCTTCCAGGTCTATGCGGATCAGCGGGTGGCTGTGCATGAATTTTTCCAGCAGGCCGGGCAGGACTTCAAGCATGGACGAGGTGTTGGCCAGCACGCGTACATGTCCCTGCAAGCCCTGGCTGTAGTCATACAGGTCTGTCGACAGGCGATCGGCATCGGTCAGGAATTCGCGGCTGCGCTGCACCAGCATGCGGCCTGCGGGTGTGAGTTGCACACCACGGGAAGAGCGTTCAAATATCCTGAAGGAGAGCGATTCTTCCATCGCCGAGATGCGTATGCTGGCAGCGGCCACGGCCAGGTTAAGGCGGTCACTGGCAGCGCTGATGGAACCCAGGTCCGCCGCGGTCACGATCACGCGCAGGGTGATCAGGTCTATCTGTTCATTCATGGCCTGATTGTGCGTGCTCCGCAGTCAGCGCTGCGATGCGGCGGTCTTGATACCCGCCCCACGCACTTCCAGTCGTATTTCGTCAACCACCTTGCCGCCAGCGTCCAGCAGTTGCACCACATGCCGGCCCGGCCAGGGCAGCCATTGGGCCTGCTCGCCGTGCGCAAACACCTTGCCGTCCATGGCCCAGCGCAGCTTGCGCCCCTGGGCGCTAAAGCTCACACGCTGGCGCGTGGGCGGGATGTCCGGGTCCAGTGCAATGATGCTGCCGGACGTGGGCGCGGTGATGCGCGGCGCGATGTCGTCTTCAGTTGCCGAATTTTTTAAGTGATTTTGACCTCTGGCCGCCTTGTTACGTGCATCATCAGCTATCGAATTAATAGCAAATAGGGTTTGTTCCGTGCCCTTGATAAACCATTCGCTGCGCGATGCCTCAAGCTGCTTGCCAAACTGCGTACGGACCAGCACCAGCCCCTCAGGTGGCGTGGGCGCGCGGCTGGGTTCTGTCCTGTGCAGGTAGTTCATCAATGCCGCCCAGATGGGCGCGGCGCCGCTGGTGCCGCTGACGTCCCACATGGGCGCGCCGCTGGAGTTGCCGACCCACACGCCGACCGTGTAGCGCTGCGAAAACCCCATGGCCCAGTTGTCGCGCATGTCCTTGCTGGTGCCGGTCTTGACGGCGCTCCAGAAGCGCGTGGCCAGTATGCTGTCGGTGCCGAAGGTGCGGGCACGTGCCAGCGGGTCGGCCATGATGTCGGTAACGATAAAGGCGGCGCCGGGGTTCAGCGCCGGTTTGAATTCCGGTTTTGGTTTGCGCGCCAGTGATGTTGTGCTGTAACGCCCGCCATTGACCAGCGTGCGGTAGGCGTTGGCCAGCGACAGCAGTGACACCTCGCTGCTGCCCAGCGCCAGGCTGTAGCCGTAGTAGTCGCCTGACTCCTTGAGAGGGATGCCAACGGCGGCGAGCTGCTTCTGGAAGGCATCCGGCGACACCATCACCAGCGTGCGCACGGCGGGCACGTTGAGGGACGCCCCGAGCGCCGTGCGCGCCGACACCAGGCCCTTGAACTGGTGGTCGTAATTTTGCGGAATGTACAGGCCGCCGGCCGTCTGTATGTTGGCGGGTGAATCGTCCAGCAGCGAGGCGGCGGTCATGCGCTTTTCGGCAATTGCCTGGGCATACAAAAAGGGTTTGAGCGTGGAGCCGGGCTGGCGCAGCGCCAGCACACCATCGACTTCCGCAGCGCTGCTGAGTTCGCCCGACGAGCCTACCCAGGCCAGCACCTCGCCGCTGGTATTGTCCAGCACCACGATGGCGCCGTCTTCCACATGGCGGCCGCGCAGCTCGCGCAGTTGCTGGCTCAATGTTTGCACGGCAAAGCGCTGCAGCGGGGCGCTTAATGTGGATGCCAGTGTTGGCTGCGTGGACTTGTTGATGGCCGTGCTGCTGCGAACAAGCTGCCGCGCAAGGTGCGGCGCAATCCCTTCAGATGCATCAAATGCCTTGCGTTGCAGTGCAGCCGTTGCAAACAGGTCCAGGCCATCGCAATCCACTTTGGCCGGGGCTTGCATG
Organism: Pseudomonadota bacterium; assembly: GCA_040388255.1. Taxonomy (GTDB): domain Bacteria; phylum Pseudomonadota; class Gammaproteobacteria; order Burkholderiales; family Burkholderiaceae_C; genus Polaromonas. The sequence goes on from JAZKCE010000011.1 coordinate 165,208, forward strand.
GTTTTCAGTACACCGCAGGCGCGCTGCGAGACTTGTGTCACTTTGGCATTGGGCGCGCGCACCAGCGCGGCAGCGACGGCGGCCTCGCGTTCATCCAGCCCATGCGCGGCCTTGCCGAACAAGGTGCGGCTCAGTGCGTCAATGCCGACGATTTCGCCGCGAAAGGGCACGAGGTTGAGGTAGGCCTCCAGAATCTGGTCCTTGCGCCAGCGTGCCTCCAGCACCTGGGCCGACACGGTCTGGCCGATTTTTTGAGTGATGCTGCGGCCATCCGCACTGGCGTGCCAGTCTTCATCCAGCAGGCCCGCCAGTTGCATGCTGAGGGTGGAGGCACCGCGGGTTTTGGTGTTCCACAAATTGCCCCAGGCGGCGGCCGAGACCGCCCGCCAGTCGACGCCGCTGTGTTCGTAAAAACGTTTGTCCTCGCTGAGCACCAGCGCCGTGCGCAGGGCCGGCGACACATCGGGCAGTGCCACCCACTGGCCGCGCCGTACCGTCGCATCGGTGCGCAGTCGCTGTATGACTTCGCCATGGCGATCGAGAATCAGCGTGTCGGAGGGGCGAAATTCGCGTTTTACTTCATCAAATGTGGCTGCAGCCCAGACAGGACGGGCGCAAGCAGCTATTAAAAGCAGAGCAATTCCAGCGCGCCCGAGCAGGCCGGTAAGCCGGGTCACAGGAATCATCATGGGTTTTCCGCGAGCCGGAGCCGCGTGAACAGGGGGCTGGCCAGGACAAACAGCCACACCACCAGTACAAAGGGAAGCGTCAGCGCCGGCATGCCCAGCGGCTCCAGCGCCGCCGACACGGCTGCAAACACCACAGCCGTGGCCGCCGTGGCGAGCAAGGTATAAACGGCCGCTGCAGCATTCAGCACCAGGAACACGCTACCCAGTGCCAGGGCCGTGAGAACGGAGTTGAAACCGAAGGCGCCCGAGCGTATCGCCGGCTCGGCGGCACCCATGACCCAGGCCACCAGCAGCCCCGTGAGCGAACCCAGCAGCGCCGTCGCGCAAGCCAGCCGCGAGGCGACCAGCAGCGCCAGGGTGAAGATGATGCCGGTGATCACATTGCCCTGAAAGAAAACCTGGGCCACGCCATTGAAGAGGCCTTGCACCACGGTGGCCACGCTCACCACGCCCTCCACACTGGCATTCTTGGGCAAGCCGGCGGTGGGCAGCAGTTGCGTCGACTGCAGCCGACCGAAGCGCGCGCAGGCCAGCACAAAACACAAGGTGGTCAACACAAAAGGTGCGGTGAGCACCGGCATGTTCCAGGTGGACAAGAGCTTGAGCAAGGCCGCCATGAGCACGGTGCTGACCGCCGCGGCAAACACCACATACATCCAGGTCAGGGCATTCGGCTCCAGGAAGTAGAGCAGCGCGATGGCCACCAGCGCACCGTTGAAGCCGAACAAGCCGGCACGCAGCTGGCTGCGCTCAACGCCCAGCAGCGTGGCGGTCGCGCTGCTGGCGGCGGTACCGACCAGCACCGCCAGGCCAAAGATGGTGGCGTTGTAAAAAACCCCGGCCAGAAAAATCAGGCCCGCGTAGCTGTTGTTCTGCAGCATGACCTGCCCGATGCCGCGCAGCACCGTATCCGCAAATGCCAGCAGGTGGTGCAAGGGGGCCGAGCCGTCAACGACCAGACCGCTGGAAGAAAAACGGACTGGGGCGGCTGGCGCAGCGGGGGATGCAACAGGTTTCATGGACAGTTTTTTGGCTGGTTTACTTGGCAGCTTCCACCTTGACACGGGCATTTGGCGCTTCGCCAAACATCTCCGGCGCATACAGCGCTTCAACGCGGCTGGGCGGTAAGGCAAAGTCGCCGACGTTGTTCAGGCGCACGGTGTACTCCATCTTCACCGCGCCTTTGGGCAGGTACTCGTAGTAGCTTCGGAAGGCTTCAAAACTACGCTCTTCAAACGCTGGCCAGCCTGCTCCGGATTTCTTCTCGCCGCTGGTGGCGATCTCGGAATCGCGGCCCAGGCCGCTGCCCAGGATGGTGGCGCCGCCGGGCACAGGGTCGGTGATGGCCACCCAGGTCATGTCGGCTGAGGCGTTGACCTCCAGCGTGATGCGGACCACGTCGCCGCGGGTGTAGATGCCTTTCACGGCTTGCTCTACCGGGGTGATCGTTTTCTTGATCTGGTAACCGGCATTAAAAGGCGCCTTCAGCTGAATGGCCGCAATTGACTGCAAGGTCAGCCACGGTTTGCCTGTGCCCTGGTGTGTCACCGTCAACGTGTCTTTGGCTGCCGTACTCCAGGGCAGGAACATGCTGTTGTTGCGCAGGTTGCCGGGGGAGGCCGGCGCGCCGAAGAAAGTCGTCTGGTTGGGTGCACCCGCGGCGTCCGTGGTTTTGATACGTTCCACCTTGCTCCAGTCCACGCTGGCCGAGGCGGCGGCGAGTGTGGCTTTGGTCACACCAGCCACCGGCATCGCTTCAAACTTTGCCGAGAACTTGTCCAGAGCAAGCCCGCCCCAGAGGTTGGCGGTGGTGGTGTGCCATGCGCCTTTTTGCTGGCGGCCTATAAAGCCGTTGGCCAGGCGGCCCATGTCGTCCTTCCAGGCCGGGTCGTCCATCACGGCCAGCATCAGGCGGGCGGTGTTGACGTCGCCGTTGACCATCAGCCACCACCAGTAGTCGTCTTTTTCGGTGCTGAAGATCAGCTTGGTGCCCTGGAAAGACAGGCGTGAACGCAGCACCTGATTCGCTTCCGCCATGCGCTCCTCGCGCTTGGGTACATCGGCCACACGTTTGAGGATGTTGAGCCAGTCGATCACCGCATGCGTGGGCCACTGATTCGGCGCAATCGTGATGCTGGCCAGCATGCGGCCCTGCGCCTTGCCATAGCGCGACAGGGCCTCAATGGCGGCCAGCTTGCGTACATCCAGGTCTTTGCGCGGGCTCCAGAACTCGCGCTGTATGCGGCCTTCGACAAATGCGATCAGGCCGCGTTCCATGGGAGCGCGCACGTCGTCAGGCAAGGCAAAGGCCGGGTTGATACCGGCCGCTTCATGCGTGGCGGCCAGCAGGTAGGCCGTGAGTGCATCGCTGCCGCGTGAAGCCTCGCCGTCACGCGGCGGGAAGTAATTGGCCAGGCCGTCGCTGTCCAGGTACGTCGGGATCTGGCTGATGACGGTTTGCCAGAGCTTGCCGTCGCGCAGGCCGACGGACTTGCTGGTTTTTTGCTCCAGGCAGGCGAACGGGTAGTTGGCCCACCAGTCGCGCACGCCGTCCATGCCCTCTGCAAGTTTGGGCTGCAGCGACATCTTCAGGCCGCCACGGCCGGGCAGGGCATCGGCAGGCGGGTTCACGTCGAGGTTGAAGGAACCGTCAACCTGCACCAGCGTCGCCTGCTGCACCGTCAGCGGCACGGCGGGGATGATGCGCTGGCGCGCCTTGAGTCCGTCGCGTGCTCCTTGAAGAGTGTCCCTGGCCTCGATCTCCCACAGGATGGCTTCCGAACGGGTCAGTGCCAGTTGTGCCGGTGCGGTGACCATCCAGGCGACTTCACGCGCTTCGCCAGCCGGAATGTCCACGGTCTGCGGTTTCAAATCGAGCAGCGTTGCGCGCGGGCTCACTTCCACCTTCATCGCGGCCTTGGTGGTGTTGCGCAAGGTGATCTGGGCGCGGAACTGGTCGTCCTCGCGCACCAGCGGCGGCAGGCCGCTGATGATCTGCAGGTCCTGTGTGGCGCGGATAGCGGTCTGGCCGGTGCCGAACAGGCTGGTGCCGGCGTCGGCCACAGCGACTATCCTGAAGGTGGTCAGGGCATCATTGAGCGGTACATTCACCACGGCCTGGCCATTGGCATCGAGCACTACCTTCGGGTTCCACAGCAGCAGCGTTTCCAGCAGCTCACGGGTGTTGCTGCGCCCGCCGCCGCCGCCTGCAGCCACGGCTTTGCGGCCATAGTGCCTGCGGCCTATGATTTCCATTTGTGCGGTCGATGTTTCAACACCCCAGGCGCGGCGCTGCAACATGGCGCCCAGCAGGTCCCAGCTGTTGTTGGGCATCAGCTCCAGCAGCGCCTGATCGACAGCGGCCAGCGCCACTTCGGCATTGGCGGCAGGCTGGCCGTTGGGCAGCTTGATGGTGATGGTGACTTTGGCCTGGCTGCGCATGGCGTAGCTTTCCTTGTCGGCTTTCACGCTCACGTCCAACTGGTGGGCTTTGGTGCCGACGCGAATTTCAGCCAGGCCCAGGCGGAAGGCAGGTTTGCTCAGGTCAACCAGCGCGGTAGGCGCCACATATTCACGGCCTTCGTACCAGAAGGATGTCCACCATTCACGCGGAGCTTTGAACCCCCAGGTGAAAAAGCTGTACCAGGGCACTTCGCGCAGCCGGCCACGCAGGGCCAGCACGCTGACGTACACATTCGGGCCCCAGCCGTCCTTTATCTTCAGGCTGATGGTCGGATCCTGGCCGTTGAGCTGCACCACTTGGGTTTCTATGATGCCTTCACGCTCTATGGCGACCAGCGCCGTTGCAAAACGGAAAGGCATGCGCACCTGGAATTTGGCGGTGTCGCCGGGCTGGTAACTTTTCTTTTCGGGCAACACGTCCATGCGGTCATGGTTTTCGCCGCCAAACCAGAGTTCGCCCTGTTTGGTGACATACACCGAGCTGGCTGCCTGAATGCTGTTGCCGTCCCTGTCTTTCGCCATGACTATCAGTTCGACCTCGCCGGCTTCGCCAAGTTTGGTCTCGCACAGCAGCAGGCCGCGTGCGTCGCTCTTGCCGCTGCAAACGCTGCCAAGGTCTTTGGTTTCCGTCTTGTTGTCATAGGTGTAAAAACCGCCAACCATGCGTTTGCGGCTGGTGGTGACTATGCGCGCCACGGCCTTGACTTCAAGCGATACATCGGCGGCGGCCTTGCCGGAAAGATCAAGCGCCAGCGCCTGGAACCTGATTTTCTGGCTGCTCGACACCCAGCCCTCGGTCTTGATGCCGGCGACCACGGCGGCCGGCCACAGGGTGGAGACGCTGCGTATGGTCTGCACCTCGCCATTCGGGTCGGCGTAGGTGGCCTCCAGCAACAGCTCCTGCGGCTGTTTGGCGACGGGCACATTGTCTATGGTGACTTTGCCTGTGCCGTTCTTGTCCAGCGTGAGCGGCAGCTTGTCGGCAATCACGCGCTGATCTTGCGAGGCGGTGTTTTCCTCTTCGCCTTCCGCGCTGTCGCCCCGCTTGCCTCTGGGGGGCGAGAAATTGAATTCCTCGTAATCGCTGTAACTCAAGTACTTGCCGCGTACCAGCGCGGACACCCGCACGGGCAGGTTTACCGCGCCGCCGCCGGCGACGTAATTGATCTGCACATCGGTGGGCACGGCCTTCACATTGACCAGTGCTTTTTTCTCCGCGGGCGTGACGCGCCCCTCAAGCACCGGCAGGCGGAACTCTTCAACCCTGAACTGGCCGCTGCTGAAGTTCTGGCTGCGGCCATTGCCTTTGGAGTTGCCGTTGAGCTGCACGTCGTACACGCCCAGTTTGGCAGCGGGCGGGATCTGGAAGGTGTTCTCCGCGCTTTGCCCGCCTGTCGCCGTCTTGCGCCAGACAATGGGCTGCGTGTATTGCTGGCCGCTGCCCACGTGTGTGACGACCAGCGTTGTCGGCTGGGTGTCCGCCAGGCCAAAACCCTTGCTGGTCTGGGTGCGCAGTATGTGTTTCATGGACACGGTTTCACCGGCGCGCAGCAAGGTGCGGTCAAAAATGGTGTGCACCAGCTCATCGGGCTGCACCTCCTGGCTGGTCGGCACGTTAAAGCGCCAGGGCTCTATGCCCTTGTGCCAGTCGCTCCAGGTGAAGGCCATGTCTTCCTCGGCCCCCACGCTTTTCGCTTCGCGTAATACGCTGCCCCCCGAGGGGGTTGTGCTTGCTTGGGGCGGCCCTGCGCTGCGCACGCGCGCGCTGACAAAATAAGCGCTGTTCCCCCCGTCATCCCGGCTGCATCGCGGTGCTTGCGGCGACAGGCCGGTGAAGTTCGCAATCCCCTGCGCATTGGTGGCAGCTTTGGCAAGCTCAACACCATTGCAGTCGGACACCCGCACCACGGCGCCGGCAACAGGCGCACCCTTGTCAAGGGTGGTGACCCAGGCCAGCGCATTCTCGCGGCCCAGCTTGAAATGCACACCGAGGTTGGTGACCAATGCGGAGGTGCGCACATACATGGTCCGGTTTGCGCCGTGGCGGTCGTCCAGCAGCGAAGTGCCCAGCTTTTGCGAGGCGATTTCGACCACGTGAAAACCGGGTGCCAGCGGTATGCCCACGACTTCAAACGGGCGTGGATCGTTATTGCTGGGCTTGGGCAGGTCAAGCGTCTTGACGCCCGCCTGGCCGCCCAGCAGCGAGAGCATGCGCGATTGCACATAGTCCTTGCCTTGTGCATCCAGCACCTTGGGCAGCGGACCCTTGATGTCGGCCGCCGCCTGCTGGCGTGGGACCTCGTAGTCGTCGTAGCGCTGCACCTTGCGGAACCAGGCAATGATGTCCGCGTCGGTTTTGGGCTGCAGGTCGCTGACCTTGCCGGACGTGGCCGGGGTAAGTCCCTTGACTTGCAAGGCGGCTTCCACGTTGCGCAGCGTGACGGGCAGCAGGGCCGGGTCGCCGGGTTTGGTATCGGGTTCGGCAAAACGCTCGACGATGCCGAACGGCGATGCGGCGAATTTGGCCAGCGGTGGCATGGCGCCCGTGGCGACCTTTAAAGGAAAGCTGTCGGCATTGCGTAGAACGCGGCCTGACGCATCCTTGAAGTCTTTGGGCAGCTCCAGCGTGTACTGCGTGGATTCCGCAAACAGCGGCTTGAAGCTGATGTTGCTGACCACGTCCGCCGCATCACCGCTGTCCGCATCAAACACCGGCTTGAGCGTGTCGGAGCCCGACTTCAGGCGAATCGCCTCCGCCAGCTTGCGCGGCACCGGCGCGTTGAAGTTCAGGCTCATGGGGCGAATTGGCAGGCAGGCGGACTGGGCGTTTTCGCGCTCGCAGTTAAAGCTGGCTGAGAACGGCTCGCGCACCTGGAAGTTGTAGCGTTTTTCCATCGAATTCGGGACACCGCTGGGTGTACTCACGCCCTTGCCGTAAACCAGCTGCACCTTGGCTGCAGGTGTGAGCCGCCGGTTGCAGGCCAGGGTGACAAACTTGAGAGGCTCTTTGGCGGCAGCCTTGTCGAGGTTTTGTGACTTGAGCAAGGCCTCACGCTCGGCGCCGGCTATCAATTTGACGGGCACACGCTCGCCCAGGCCTTCGACCGAACACCAGACGTTTCCCTGCACGCTTGGCAGCGTCGCCGGGCCATTGAGCTGCAGCAGGAAGTATTGTTCCTCATCAATACGCTGGTAAGTGCCGGGACGCAGGCTCTGGATGAAGGGGCCGCCGGTGTTGAACTTGTAGCTGGCCTTGCCGCCGACGGGCTGGCTTCTGGGCGACTGGAAGGTGCTCACCACATTGACCATGCAGCTCACGCCGGGCGGCAGGTCGTTTTCAAATTCAAAAGCCCATTCGCGCTCGCTGATCCAGCGGCCCGAGCCTTTGGTGGCTTGCGCGTCGCTGCAGCTCAGCGAGAGCGGGGCCGGCGCCTTGGGGTCACCAAAATTGACCGCGCCTTCGTCAAACTTGGCCACCAGCTGCCGCACGCGGGCGATCTCACCCTGGGGCGAGAGGCTGACGATTTGCAGGGCATGGGCATGCAGCGAGACAGCCGCGATCAGTGCCAGAGCGGCATTTTTCATGTTGTGGCTCACGTTTCCTTCTCCTTCGGAAGGCCAAGCGTAGCCGATTTGTATGTAACAAAATAGACGTTACGAGGGGAAAAATTCCGTGAAGGTCAGCGTTCTTCGAGCGCTTCTCACGCGCCGTGGGCTTGCCGCCCATGGAATACCTGCTGGCCTGGCGCATAGCGATGGCGAAAGAACTGCTCAGACGTGGCGGCGTCGCGCTGGCCGAGGTGGCCGAACGCGTTGGCTACAGCTCGGCCAGCACCTTCAGCGCCGCGTTCAGCCGTCATGTGGGACAGGCGCCCGGGCAGCATGCGCGGCAGCAGCAGTCGCCCTTTCATCGCCCCTTGCGTGAGGAGACCAGCCAACGGGTGCCGGCTTCAATGCCGCGGCAAACGCCAGTAGCCAATAAGCCGGTGACAGCGAGCATCGCCGCTGTATGAACGCCTAGCGCTGCGAACGCTAGTGTCAGCGGCCCCGATTCGGTCGTCTCCAGAGCCGATGCATCTCCCGCACACAGCGGAATCAGCGCCGGCACCAGCATCAAGCCGACGCCATGCGCGGTGGACATCATGAAAGACCAGAGCGCCAGCCCGGCATGCCCTGCTGGCGCGCGTGCCGTCCTGGGCAGGTAGCCCGACAGGTGGGCAGTTATGGCGGCAACAAACAGCCCGCCTGCCAACACTTGCAGCAATGTGCGGTCCATGGCCATCCCCCACGCCACGGCGCCAGCCACCAGCGCTACCGATGCGAGGTGGCCCACCGCGATAGGCAGCAAGGCCCGCAGCGCCTGCATACGGTCACCCGAGCGCACGCCCCAGGCGGCGGCCCAGATCCAGCCGCTGGCAGGGCTCAGCCCGTGAAGGGCGCCGATACCTGCCACCGCCACCCACGGCCAAAGGTTTGCCATGATGGTTGCGCTCACCTGGCCTGCTCAGGCTTTTGTGCTGCAGCACGGGCCGGCTATAGGCGCAGGGGTAAAAGCAGCCTGGGTCTCGTAGCGGTCGTGGTGGCGCATCCACTCCATCTTGTAGAACACGTCGCGCTCGTCGCGGCCTTTGGGTGCGAGGTCTAGCATGTGGTAGGTGCCTATCATCACCTCCACACCACGCCCGTAGGTGGAGTAGGTGTGAAAGACCTGACCGGCGCTGTCTTTGTAGAACATGCTGATGCCGGGTGCTTCATCGGCCGGGAAGTGCTGCAGGGTGTAGTTGTACGGGACATCGCCCTTGGTGCGCTCTTCCGGCGTGAAGCTGACGTGAAAGTCGTAGTTGAAGTCGTTGGTGTTGGATGACACCCACTTGAACTGCCAGCCCATGCGCTGGCGAAAGCGCTCGATCTCGGGCAGTGTGGCGCGCGAGACGGCCACAAAGGTGATGTCACGGTGCTCAAGGTGGATCTTCATGCCGTCGGTGTGGTCGGCCATGAAGGAGCAACTCGGGCAGCCTTGCTCCCAGCCGGGGCCGAACATGAAGTGCTGCACCATCAGCTGGCGGCGGCCCTCAAACAGCTCGGCCAGCGAGCGCCTGCCTTCCGGTGTCTCGAAAACATAGTTCTTCTCGACATGAACCCAGGGCAGGGCGCGGCGCTGGCTGGCGATCTGGTCGCGCAGGCGCGTCAGCTCTTTCTCTTGCGCCAGCAGGGTCTTGCGTTCGGCCAGCCATTTGTCTCTGGGCACGACGGGGTGGCTCGGGGTGGATGTTTCGGTGGTGCTGATCATGGTGTTCTCCTGATTGGGTATCGGTCCAGTGGCCGAATAGGGTTGTCAGCGCAAGGGGCCATGCCTTGCGCACTGCGTTCTATGCGGCTTTTGCGGTTTTAGGTCGCCGCACGGCACGGACTTTGCCGCTCTTGCCGCCACCCGCATAAAAAAGATCCGCGCCGTCGGACTCCAGTCCGCTGACGCCGGCGCCGTGCGGCATTTCGAGCCGCTCGATCACGGCGCCGCTCTTCGGGTCGATGCGGCGGATCTCGCTCTCGTCGCCCTCCCAGGTGCCGTGCCACAGCTCGCCGTCCACCCAGGTCACGCCGGTGACAAAACGGTTGGACTCAATCGTGCGCTGGATGGCGCCCGTCTTCGGGTCGACCTGGTGAATCCTGCGGTCGCGGTACTGGCCAACCCACAGGCTGCCTTCCGCCCAGGTCAGGCCCGAGTCGCTGCCGCTGCCGGGTGCCGGAATGGTCGCCAGCACCTTGCCGGTGGTCGGGTCTATCTTGTCGATACGCGTCTCGGCGATCTGGTAGAGGTGTTTGCCGTCAAAGGCGGTGCCGGCGTCGCAGGCGCGTTCCAGTGTGCGTGTCTGCTCGCCGCTGGCGGGGTCGAAAGAGATGATCCTGGCGCCGGTGGCGGCCCAGACGCGCTGGCCGTCATGAGTGACGCCGGCAACGTCATCGACGCCGGGGAAGCTGTATTCGCGCACGATCTCGGCGGGGTGCGCCTTGGGCTCGGGTTTGCTATTGAGGGTCTTGCTGCTCATCCTTGCTCCTTTTTGCGCTGTCCGTCAGCGCCATAGAGTCAACTCTATCCAATCGGCAGCGAAGCGGGGAGTAACAAGATAGTCGTGAATCCCGCCAGCGGCGGCGCCAGCCAGCGCTGTGCCCGCGCCCGGCCTATGGAGCGCACCCGCCCCTCGGCCTCCAGATCGGCCAGTGCCCGCTGCACAGTGCGCTGGCTTGACCCCAGAGCCAGCGCCAGGGCTGAGGTGGACCAGGCCGCGCCGTCCGAGAGTAGCGCCACCAGCGAGGCTTGCTCTCCATCAATGGGCGGCGCCAGCACGGCCACGTCGCGTCCTGCCAGCGGTTTCAGGATAAAACCCCGCTCGGTCGCTTCGATGGCCGCGAGCGGTTTGACCAGCGCGCGCAGGCGGCCAATCTCGACCCGCAGGCGCGCCCGGTGCGTTTCATCAGGGCGCCTGGTGCGAAAGGCGGACTCGATCAGGGCTTCACGGCTGATGTCGCCAGGCCATGCCTCGGCAAGTGAACGTGCCAGCGAGAACAGCACCGGCCGGCGCGCCAGCGGCCGCCACTGGTCGCGGGCGCCCAGGCCGCGTCGGCAGGCATCGATCACCAGCGCGTCCGAAGCCAGGAGCGCAGAGACCTCATCGAGGCGCAGCGGCTGTTCACCGCCGGCGGCAAGGCGCCGGGCTGCGGGCCTGTCCAATGCGGCGCGTGCTTCAGCGACCTCGGCCAGGAGCGCTGGCACCTGCGCGCGTTCGGCCGCCGCGTGGGCGCGCGCCAGCGCCATCCGCGCCTCGCCCACGCGCAAGGACCGCAACGCAAGCTCGGCAGAAGTCAGTTCAACCACAGCCCGCAGCGATGGCGGCAGGTCACGTGCGTCCAGCTTCACCAGCGCCGCAGCCGCCTCATCCAGCCGGCCCAGCAACAACAGCCTGCGCGCCGTGATGAGCCATGCCTGCAGCGCATTGGCTGCGTCGGCATGCGCTTCCAGCGTGGCCGCCGCTGCCGCCAGCGCGCGCGGTGAGCCGGCGAAGTCGCGCACGGCCATGGCCACCTCGGCTTCTGCCACCACGCAGCGCGCACGCGCAAGTTCCTCATTTGCGCCGAAGGCCCGGGCAGCGCGCTTGAGGAGTTCGCGGGCACGCGGGTGCTCACCGAGCTGGGCCATGGCGATGCCGCGCAAGGCCAGCGCTGGCGGGTCGTCGCGCAGGGCGACGCGTTTGAGCGCGCCCAGTGCGTCGCCGGCGGCCAGTGCACGTGCGGAAGCGGAAATCAGCGAATCCATGGCGACAGGCTACACCGCTTGGCCGGTTCAAGTCCGGCTATGCCCGCGACAGCCGCCGCGCCGGTTGCGCCCCACCACGCGGCAGGCTGGCGCTGACCAGCGCCGCAGCCAGCGTGACCAGCCACGAGTAATACACCCATACCAGGAAGGCCAGCAACGGCGCGAAGGCGCCGTAGATTGTGCGGTAGGTGGGCACGTTGGCCAGGTAAATCGCAAAGCCGTACTTGCCCAGCTCAAACGCGATGCCGGCAAGCAGGCCGCCCGCGATGGCATGACTCCATCGCACGACGGTGTTTGGCACAAAACGAAACAGGCAGGCAAAGCCCGCAGCGCTTAAAACGGCGGGCCCCAGGTTGATGGCGTGCGGCACCCAAGCAGGCCGCGCGCCCACCAGCCCGCCGGAGCTTGCGACCAGATAAGAAGCGGCCCACAGGCTGGCGCCTATGAGCACCGGGCCGGTCAGCAACATGCCGGCGTACAGGCCCAGCCGGCGCAGTACCGGACGCGGTTTTTTCACCTGCCAGATCCGGTTCAGTGTGTTCTCCATGCTCAGCAGCAGCGACAGGGCCGAAACCAGCAGCACCGCAAAGCCCACCAGCGTGAGGCTGTTGGCATTGCCCGCGAACTGCGCCAGGTGCTTGAGCACCGTCTTGGCGATACCCGCCGGCAGCAGGCCGCGCAGCAGGTGCTCGCGAATCGCATCGCCGGTAGCGTGCAGGGCGGGCGTGCGCGCAAACAGCGCAAAGCTCACCGCCAGCAGCGGGACCATGGACATCACCATCGTGAACGTGAGGCCGCCCGCTGCCTGGGCCAGACGCTCTTCCCGGCCGCGCCGCAAGAGGCGGCTGATCAGTTTGCCCTGGTTTCGACTGGTGGTGGCCATGGAATCGGGAGGCTCGCGTCGTGTCGGTCAGAAAGTGTCCGAGCGCTCAGCCCAGCAGGCGAAACAGGCCATAGAGGGACAGTAGTGCGGTTGCCACCAGGAGGGCGGTTTTTGCCGCGCGGGCACCGATCAATGCGCCGATCACGCTGCAAGCCAGGATGGCGCCGAAGATGTAGGTTGTTTTCATGGCCGCTATGGTAAGGCCTTCGTCTGCCACGCTATGTCGCCCGGGGGCGAAGCGCGGCCAGCCTGCAAACTACAGACGCGCGTTCGACGCGCAAATTGGCGGTTTTCACCGGCAAGCCACCGGCCGGCTGATGCTGGTCAGCGCCGGGTCGGCGCCGCTTTGCAGGCAAGGAGTGGCCCGTTAGCCCAGATTGACCGGCACAAAAATCTTGTCGCTGCCGCGCTGGATCAGCAGCGCCACGGATTTTTCCGCCTTGGCCACCGCAGTCCGCACCTGGTCTATGTTTTTTACCGGCACGCCGTTGATGGAAATCAGCACGTCGCCGGACTGCACACCGGCCATGGCCGCGGGGCCGCTGGCCTGCTGCACCACCAGGCCGTTGTCCAGGCCGGCTTCCTGCTTCTCATCCGGCTGCAGCGGACGCAGTGCCAGGCCCAGCTTGCCCTGGCCAGCGGCTTCTTTTTTGCTGGCGACTTCGCTGGTCTTGTCATTGGCATTGACCAGGCGCGCGGTCAGTTCCCTGGAAGAGCCCTGGCGCCAGATCTCCAGTTTCACGTTGTCGCCGGGGGCTGCCAGGCCGATCAGGGCCGGCAGGTCGCCGGAAGACACAATGGGCTGGCCGTTGACCTTGCGGATCACGTCGCCGGACTGCAATCCGGCCTTGTCGGCCGGGCCACCTTTTTCGACGGTGGACACCAGCGCGCCCTCGGGTTTGTCGAGCTTGAAGGAGTCTGCAAAAGTCTGGTTGACTTCCTGCACCGCCACGCCCAGGCGCGCATGCTCGACCTTGCCGGTGGCCACAATCTGGTCCTTGATCCTGCTGGCGATGTCAATCGGGATGGCAAACGACACGCCCTGGTAGCCGCCGCTGCGGCTGTAGATCTGCGAGTTGATGCCGACCACCTCGCCGCGCGTGTTGAGCAGCGGGCCGCCCGAGTTGCCGGGGTTCACCGCCACGTCGGTCTGGATGAAGGGCACGGCACTGTCGTCGGGCAGTGAGCGGCCCTTGGCGCTCACGACGCCTGCGGTCACGGTGTTTTCAAAACCGAAGGGCGAGCCGATGGCCAGCACCCATTCGCCGACCCGCAGGTCGCTGGTCTTGCCGATGGTGACCACCGGCAGGTCTTTGGCGGCGATCCGCAACACGGCAATGTCGGTTTTCGGGTCCGAGCCCAGGACCTTGGCGCGAAATTCGCGGCGGTCCGTCAGCTTGACGGTGACTTCCTTGGCATCCTTCACCACATGGGCATTGGTCAAAATAATGCCGTCGCTGCTGACGATAAAACCTGAGCCCTGGCCGCGCACGGGTACTTCCTGCTGCTGCCCGCCCCGATTGCCGGGGCGCTGGCCTTGCCCCTGCTGGAAGCGGCGGAAAAACTCAAGAAAGGGGTCGCCTGAAAACGCATCTTCGTCACCTTGCGCCATGGCCGATTCATCGGACACCTTGGTGGTGCCCGTGACGCTGATATTGACCACGGCCGGGCCATAACGGGCGGTGATCTGCGGGAAGTCCGGCAGTGCCGCGGTCGAGCTGATACTGCCCGTTGCGCCGTTGCTCATGGCGGCGGGTGCTGCCATGGACGGTGTGTGCAGTGCATTGAATGCACCCACACCGGCACCACCAATGGCGCCGGCCGTCAGCAGGGCAACTACCAGCGAAGTATTTTTCAGGGCTGCGGATTTCATGGACTTTTCCTTCAATGGTTGTAAGCACACATCGGTGCCGGTAGCCATAACTATGAGGATGCAGTCTTAGGCAGGGCTTAAGCTTGTGTTCAAGCTTTCAAGTCCCTTAAATTTGGAAACCCAGCCAGCGCACCAGTCCTTCGGCGATGTCCCGCAGCAGCGAAGGCTGGGCTGGCTGGTGCAGGGGCAGGCCGTGGAAATGCCCGTCTATCCATTGCGTGACGGCGGTAATGTCTTCGCTGTCATAAAACGCCACCATCAATTCGAAATTGAGGAACAGGCTGCGCGAATCGAGGTTCAGCGAGCCACACAGCGCCAGCGCGTCGTCCACCACCACGGCCTTGGCATGCACCATGCCCGGGGCGAGCCGTACCTGGCCGCCGGCCGCCACCAGGTCGCGCAGGGCGCGGGCACGCGCGATGTCGGCCAGCCTGTGGTTGGAGCGAGCGGGCAGGACCAGTTCCACCTGCACGCCGCGCTGCGCGGCCAGGCACAGGGCTGTCAGCAGGCTGTCATCGGGAACAAAATAAGGAGTGACCGCCAGCACGCGCCGCTCTGCGCGAAACAGGGTGGTGAGCAGCAGGCCGTAGAACGTGTCTTCGGCCTGGTCGGGGCCGCTGGGCACCATCTGGGCCAGGTGTCGGAGTGGCTCGCCGGGGGCTGGCTGTTCGGCCGGCTCCGATGCGACCGGTGTTTCTGTCTTGTGGTCGTCGTTGGCAACGCCGGGTCCGCGGCTGTAATGCCAGTGGCCATCAAACAGGGCTTGTGCCTGCGCGGCCAGTGTGCCTTCAAGCGTGAAGCTCAGGTCGATCCAGGGCTGGCGGTGATGCTGGCCGCCAAAATATTCAGCCGCCAGGTTGCGGCCGCCGCTCCACAGGCGCCGGCTGTCTGCAATGGCCAGCTTGCGGTGGTTGCGCAGGTTGACGCGTCCGCGCAGCGGGTTGTGCAGCAGCGGCATGAACCAGTGCACCTGCACACCGGCGGCGCGCAAGTGGCGTACCTGGGCAAATGAGGTGCGCCAGCTGCCCACCGCATCGAGCAGCAGGCGCACACGCACGCCGGCGGCGGCCCGCTCTGCGAGCAGGCGCGCCACGCGGTGGCCCAGCGCATCGTTGCCGAGCACAAATGTGCAGATATCCAGTCGTTCCCGGGCGCTGTTGACCAGGGCTGCGAGTTCATCCCAGGCGGCCTGGCCATCGGCATGAAAGCGCACCTGCCTGCTGGCTGCCGGCGCTGCCAGCCCCATGCCGTCCAGCGTGGCGATGGCGCAAGCCTGCAGGCCGTCTTCGCGCGGGGCGGGCACGGCACGCCGCGGTGTGTGTGACGGCCGGGCGAATTTTCGCGTGCCCAGCAGCAGGTACAAGGGCAAGCCTACGTAAGGCAGCAGTGCGATGGTCAACACCCAGGCCAGCGCGGCGGACGGGTGGCGGCGCTGGCCCCTGGCGTGGGTGCCGATCGCGTAGATCAGCAGGCCGGCCAGGACCAGGGCAAAGTGGGAAACAAAGGCTAGCAGGGCCACAGGCGATAACCCTTGGTGTCTTGATTTAACTGAAGGCCGGTAGGGCCGTGTCCATGCGGACTTCCACACGCAAGCCGCCCAGGCGAGGCGAGGCGTCCAGCCGCAAGGTGGCGCCATGCCGGTCGGCAATGGTCTTGACAATCGCCAGCCCCAGGCCGCTGCCGGGCTCCAGCGCCACATCGCTGGCGCGATAAAACCGGTCAAACACGCGCAAGCGGTCTTCAGGCGCAATGCCTGGGCCGCTGTCCTCAACGCTCAATACGCATTGCGCTTTCGAGCCATTGCCGGCCAACTGCAGTTGCAGCGACACATCGACCCGGCCCGATTCGGGTGTGTACTTGACGGCATTTTCGAGCAGGTTGCGCAGCATCATGCGCAGCGCCTCGCGCTGTCCGGCGACCATCACTGCCTGCGCGGTTTGGCCTTCCTGGTTGTCCGCCAGACCCAGGTCAATGTTTTTGTGTGTTGCCAGCGGCAGCACGTCGGCCACGGCCAGCCTGACGACCTCCTGCAAATCGACCTGCCCGGCGGCAGCTTCGGTTTGTGCCGTGCTGGCCTCTTCGCGTGCCAGTGTCAGCAGTTGCTCCACCAGTCGTATGGCCCGGTCTATGCCCTGGTTCAGCCTTGCAACACCGGCTTCGCGCGCCGCGGGCTCGTCATCAGTGCGGCCAGTACGGCGTAAAGCCTGGGCCTGGAGCTTGAGCGCAGTCAGCGGCGAGCGCAGCTCGTGCGCGGCATCAGCCACAAAATTTCTCTGCGCGTCAAACGCGCCACGCACCCGGCCAAACAGCAGGTTGAGCTCATCGACCAGCGGGCGCACTTCATCGGGCAGGTCGGTGTTGGCAAGCGGGGAGAAATCATCGGCGGCCCGGCCTGCAACCTGGCGGCGCGCGCGTTCTATGGGCGCCAGGGAGCGGCTGATCACCCACCAGACGGCCAGCATCAGCAGCGGCGTCAGCAATAAAAAGGGCAGCACCGCCCTGGCGGCGAGCGAACGGGCACGTGCCGTGCGGGCGCTCAGGTCCTGGGCGATCTGCACGGTTTGCAAGGGTGTTTGCAGCGAATAGACGCGGTAGCGGTTGCCATTGGCCTCCACATCCGAAAACCCCAGCACCGCGCGCGGCGGCAGGGCCGAGTGTGTGGAGCGAAACAGTTGGGTACCGTCCTGACCCCATATCTGGACATAAAGGTCAAAGCCGGCTTCGTCGTCACTGTCCTTGAGCGGCAGGCCCAGCGGTGCGCCGCTGCGCATGGAGCGTGCAACCTGCTGCAGGTGGTCGTCAAACATTGCATCGGCCTGCTGCAGCGCGCCGCGATAGGCCGTGACAGCCTGCAAAACGGCTGCCAGCAAAATCGCCACCAGGACAAACCAGAGCAGTCGTCCCCGCAATGAATGTGAGGTGGGCGCCTTCATTCTTTCGGCACCAGATAACCCAGCCCGCGCACGGTTTGAATGAATTCATTTCCGAGTTTTTTGCGCACGCCGTGGATGTAGACCTCCACCGCGTTGCTGCTGACATCGTCTTTCCAGCTGAACAGTTTTTCTTCGAGTTGGGCGCGTGACAGCACCGCGCCGGGCCGCGCGATCAGGGGCTCCAGCACGGCCCATTCGCGTGCGGAAAGGGATACCGGCTGGCCATGCACCGTGGCTTCGCGCGTGGCCGGGTTCAGGCTGACGCCCTTGTGTTCAAACACCGGTTCCGCCCGGCCGGCGCTGCGGCGCAACAGGGCGCGTATGCGGGCCAGCAGTTCGTCGGTGTCATAAGGCTTGACGACATAGTCGTCGGCGCCGGCGTCCAGGCCGGCGATGCGCTCGCTGACGCCGTCACGCGCCGTGGCGATCAGCACCGGGACGGCGCTGCGCCTGCCGCGCAAGGCCTTCAGCACTTCCAGGCCGTCACGTTTGGGCAGGCCCAGGTCCAGCAGTACCAGGTCGTATTGTTCGCTGCGCAGCGCCTGGTCGGCCATGGCGCCGTCGCGCACCCAGTCGACGGCATAGTGTTCGCTGCGCAGCACCTGCAGCACCGTCTCGCCTATCATCGCGTCGTCTTCAACCAGCAGTAAACGCATGATATGAGCCCCCACGTTCGCTCACTGCGTGTAGCTCTCTGCCCCCCGAGGGGGCCGCTGCGCCTGCGGGCCGGCGAAGCCGGACCCGCGGCCCCTGCTGGAAGGTACGGGGAAAACCGGCTCCCTGCGGTTTCGGTATTCCGATCGTCCTGAGGTGTCGAGGGGTGCCCCCCGAGGGGGGCGCAGCCCTGGCTGGTTTGGGTTCGCTGGGTGGCAGCAGGTGCATGGTTGTGTCCTTGGCAGTTGTTCAGTCTACAAAGCACACCTTAGCCGGAACTTAGGCCGGTTGGCAGGGCTTAGCCGAGCCGGGCCCGATGCCGCGCAATCTGCGCCCGCACCTGCGCCGGGGCGGTGCCGCCCAGGATATTGCGGGCATTGAGCGAGCCGCGCAGGCTCAGCACGTCGTACACGTCTTTTTCAATTTTCGGGTTGAACTGCTTGAGCACTTCCAGCGGCAATTCGGACAGGTCCACGCTGTGCGAGATGGCTGCCTTGACGGCATGCGCCACCGCCTCATGGGCATCGCGGAAAGGCAGGCCTTTTTTGACCATGTAGTCGGCCAGGTCGGTGGCCGTGGCATAACCGCGCAGGGCGGCTTTTTCCATGGCCTCGGGTTTGACGGTGATGCCGCCGGAACGCACACCGGTGGCTGCATCCATCTGCCCGCCCACCATCTCGGCGAAGATGCGCAGCGTGTCTTTCAGGGTGTCCACCGTGTCGAACAGCGGTTCCTTGTCTTCCTGGTTGTCCTTGTTGTAGGCCAGCGGCTGGCCTTTCATCAGGGTGATCAGGCCCATCAGGTGGCCGACCACGCGGCCGGTCTTGCCGCGTGCGAGCTCGGGCACGTCGGGGTTTTTTTTCTGCGGCATGATGGACGAGCCGGTGGTGAAGCGGTCGGCAATCTGGATAAAACCGAAGTTCTGGCTCATCCACAAAATGAGTTCTTCGCTCATGCGGCTGATGTGCACCATGCACAGGCTGGCGGCGGCCGTGAACTCAATCGCAAAGTCGCGGTCGCTGACGGCGTCCAGGCTGTTCTGGCAGACCTGCGGCTGGCCTTTTTCATCGACCATGCCCAGCGTTGTGGCCACGCGCTCGCGGTCCAGTGGGTAGCTGGTGCCGGCCAGCGCCGCGGCGCCCAGCGGCAGGCGGTTGATGCGGCGGCGCACGTCGGCCATGCGCTCGGCATCACGCGCAAACATCTCCACATAGGCCAGCATGTGGTGGCCAAAACTCACGGGTTGCGCGACCTGCAGGTGGGTGAAACCGGGCAGTATCACCTCGACATTTTTCTCTGCGATATCGACCAGCGCCTTTTGCAGGTCCGTCAGCAGGTCGGCGATCAGGTCAATCTCGCCGCGCAGCCACAGGCGCACGTCGGTGGCGACCTGGTCGTTTCTGGAGCGGCCGGTGTGCAGGCGCTTGCCGGCATCGCCCACCAACTGCGTCAGGCGCGCCTCGATGTTGAGGTGCACGTCTTCCAGGTCCAGCTTCCATTCAAAGGCGCCGGATTCAATCTCGCTGGTGATTTGCGCCATGCCTTTTTGGATGGACGCGTGATCCTCTGCTCCAATGATTTTTTGCGCGGCCAGCATCTCGGCATGCGCCAGCGAACCGGTAATGTCGGCCTGCCACAGGCGCTTGTCAAAAAACACGCTGGCCGTGTAACGCTTGACCAGGTCGCTCATCGGTTCGGAGAACAGGGCAGACCAGGCTTGGGACTTTTTGTCGAATTGGTTCACGTCGGGCTTTCTTGTCTGGCGGTCACGGGCAAGTCCTCAGAGCGCTGTTTCAGGACTTATTCCGGATAAAGGGGGCTGGGTGCGGCCTGAAAGGTGTTTAAACCCCTAGCTGTAAGGCCGCGACCAGTGCAATACTTATGCTTCCGATTTTATCTGGGCCGGCGTGCCCCATGCGAGCGGCGTCGCAACTTGCGAAAAGAGAGCAAAAACAGGGTCAAAACAGCCAGGCAGCGCCGGCAAGGCCCGCATCAACCATGAAACCATCACCTGATCCCAACCACTTTGGTGAATCCACCATGCTGGGCAGCTTTATGCCCGCGGATGATGCTGTGCCCGCCTCGCCCGTGCGCGCCAGCATGTTTGACGCCTGCCATGTGGGCGTGGTGTTGCGCGCAGTGCTGTTTGTCGAGGCGGTGGTGGGGGTGGGCGCGATGTTTGGCGCCGTCCAGCCGCTGGACTGGCTGATGCGCTTTTCCCTGCTGACAGGCGGGGTGTTGCCGGCCACGTTGGCCTGGCTGATCGCGGCCTGTGCGCTCAAGAGCCGGTTGAACCCCCTGGCGCCGCGTTTGCAGTGGCTGGCGGGCATCACACTGGGCGCGGCCGCGGGTTTGTACGGCTGCGGGCTGCTGGCCCTGATGGGCTTGCTGCAGCCGGCGCCCTGGTGGGCCAGCGCCGCCGCCGGCGCGCTGCTGTCGGCCATGCTGCTGGCCGGCCTGTTCTGGCGTGCCAAGGCGCGTACCCCGGCGGCCACGGCGGCGCGGCTGGCGGAACTGCAGTCGCGCATTCGCCCGCATTTTTTATTCAACACCCTGAACAGCGCCATTGCCCTGGTGCGCGCCGAGCCGCTCAAGGCCGAGGCGGTGCTGGAGGACTTGAGCGAGCTTTTTCGCAGCGCGCTGGCCGACCCCACCGAGTCCGTTACGCTGGGCCACGAGATAGCGCTGGCCCGGCGTTACCTGGCGATCGAGGAGATCCGCTTTGGCGAGCGCCTGCAACTGCAGTGGAGCCTGGACCCGCAGGCCGACGCCGCCAGGCTGCCGCCGCTGCTGCTGCAGCCGCTGGTGGAAAATGCCATCCGCCATGGCGTGGAGCCCAGCGCCGCCGGCGCGCAGGTCAAAATCTCGACCTTGCGCCGGGGCAGCGTGGTGGTGGTCAAGGTGACCAACTCCTCGCCGGCCGGGGTGGGCGAGCGCGGCCATGGCCTGGCGCTGGCCAATGTGCGCGACCGGCTGCTGCTGCTGCATGATGTGCAGGCGCGTTTTCAAACCGTCTTCAAGGACGGCGTTTTTCAGGTGCGGCTGGAGATTCCTGCATGAAGCTCAAGGTTCTGGTGGTGGATGACGAGGCGCTGGCCAGGTCCCGGCTGCGCACGCTGCTGGGCGATTGCACGGCGCCCGCAGCCGATGTGCTGGGCGAGGCCGCCAATGCGGTGCAGGCCATGACGGCGCTGCAGCGCGAGGTGTTTGACCTGGTGCTGCTGGACATCCACATGCCGGGTGCGGACGGCGTGGCACTGGCGCGCAGCATGGCCGCCATGGCCAGGCCGCCGGCCGTGGTGTTTGTGACGGCGCATGCCGAGCATGCGGTGCAGGCCTTTGAGCTTGATGCGGTGGACTACCTGACCAAGCCGGTGCGGCTTGAGCGGCTGCAGCAGGCGCTACAAAAAGTAGAGCGCATTGCGCAGGCGGGACGGGGATCAAGAGGTGATTTCCCTGAAGAAACCCTGCTTATCCAGGACCGCGGCCGGACCGAGCGCGTGCCGCTGGCCGAGGTGCTGTATTTCAAGGCCGAGCTCAAATACATCACCGTGCGCACCGGGGCGCGCAGCTACATCCTGGACGGCTCATTAAGCGAGCTGGAAGAAAAATACGTGACGCAGTTCATGCGCATACACCGCAACGCCCTGATTGCGCGGCGCGCGGTGCGGGCGCTGGAAAAGCACTTCGACCCCGAAGAGGGCGAGGGCTGGGCCGTGCGGCTCAACGGCATTGACGAGCTGCTGGCCGTGTCGCGCCGCCAGCTTAGCGCGGTGCGCGAAGCGATTGCCGGCTGAGTGTCCGGCTGCCTGCGCCGCGCGTTTGACGGTCGGCCCGGGTCCGCGCTGCACCGATAATCGGCTTTCAATTTCCCGCCCGACCCTCCACCCTACGCCCCATCCATGCACAGCCGAGCCGATTTCAATACACGCCATATCCAGCAATTCAGCAATGAACCGGCAGTGGAACAACAGCTCGTACAGGCCTTTTTTGGCGGTAGCCAGGGGTTTTATGTGGATGTGGGCGCCAACGACCCGGTGCTGGATTCGCAGTCGCAGCACCTTGAGGCGCTGGGCTGGACCGGCCTGCTGGTCGAACCCGACCCGGATTGCTGTGAGCTGCTGCGCAAGACCCGCAGCGGCACCGTGGTGGAGATGGCCTGCTCCAGCCCGGAAAACGCCGGCAAGCAACTGCAGCTGAACCGGGCCGGGCCGCATTCCACGCTTGAAGAGCGCCCGATCGCCCTGGGCGCGGTGGTTCGTTCCACCGTGTCGGTGCAATGCGAAACGCTGGACACCATACTGCGTAGCCATGCCGCGCCGGTGGGCTTTGACCTGCTGTCGATTGATATCGAGGGGCACGAGCTGGTCGCCTTGTCGGGTTTCAGCTTTTCAGTGTGGAAACCGCGGCTGGTGCTGATTGAAGACCATGTGACCCACCTTAAAAAGCATCAGCTCATGCTGGGCAGCGGCTACCGCCTGCTGATGCGAACCGGGCTCAACAGCTGGTATGTTCCGGCGGAGCAGTCCTACAGCTTTTCCCTGCCCGCCAGGTTTGAATACATGAGGAAGTATTACCTTGGACTGCCGCTGCGCAAGTTTCGTTATTCGCGAGAGCCCGGATAAACCAGATTGCCCGCCGCAGCCGGAAAGAAGCTGCATGACACCTGACCATCCCGCTGCCGAAGGGCAGCCCCCGAATGCCGCCACGACGCCTGAAATCCCGTGTCCGGCCCAGGCGCTGGAAGCTGCGCCTGCCGATGCCGCACTGCCGGCGCTGCCCGTACGCGCCGGCAGGGTGCGCGAACCCCTTGTGCTGCACATGCCGGTCGGCATACGCAACCTGTCGCTGACGCTGCTGGCCATGTTTGCCGGCCTGGTTGTGCTGTATTGGGCCAAGGCGGTGTTTATTCCCTTCATGATCGGCCTGATCGGCAGCTATGCGCTGTCGCCGCTGGTCAACTGGATGGAGACGCGGCGCGTGCCGCGCTGGCTGGGGGCGGCGGTGTTGCTGCTCGCCATCCTGGGCGCGATAGGACGCAGCGCCTATTCCCTTAGCGACGAGGCCGCGCGGCTGGTCGAGTCGCTTCCCGCCGCGGCACAAAAATTCGGGCAGGCCATCAAGACACGAAGCAACAAATCGGACAGCACGCTGGAGACGGTGCAAAAAGCCGCCACGCAAATTGAGCAGGCCGCGCAGGACGGCACGCTGCCCGCCAGCAGCCGGGGCGCCATGCGTGTTGTTGTCGAGCCTGCCCACTTCAACATCAAGGACTATTTGTGGAGCGGCACCCTGGGCCTGGCAGCCCTGGTCGGGCAGGCCACCGTGGTGGTTTTCCTCACGTATTTCCTCATGGTCTCGGGCGACACCTTCAGGCGCAAGCTGGTCAAGCTCACGGGTCCCAGCATGGCAAATAAAAAAATCACCCTGCAGGCGCTCGATGAAATCACCGGGCAGATCCAGCGTTACCTGCAGGTACAACTGCTGACCAGCGCGCTGGTCGGCCTGCTCACCGGGCTGGCATTGCGCATCCTCGGGCTTGAAAACGCCGCCGTGTGGGGCATTGCCGCCGGTGTGTTCAACCTGGTGCCTTATGTCGGCTCGCTGGTGACGGCCGTGGCCGCCACGCTGGTCGGTTTTTTGCAGTTCGGCTCGCTGAACATGGCTCTGGCGGTGGGCGGCACCTCCCTGCTGATCCACACCGTCGTGGGCAACCTCATCACGCCCTGGCTGACCAGCCGCGCCAGCCGCATGAACCCGGTGGCGGTGTTTGTCGGCTTGCTGGCCTGGGGCTGGCTGTGGGGCGTGTGGGGGCTGTTGCTGGGCATCCCGATTTTGATGATCGTGAAATCCGTCTGCGACAGGGTGGACGACCTCAAGCCCGTGGGCGAGTTTCTGGGGTCATAAACCTCGGCTTCGGCTGTTTTCAGGGTGTTTTGGGCCCCTGGCCGGCATCCCATGGGCGCAGCCAGCTATTAATTTTGTAGCAATTTGGCGTCCCTGTCGCCGGCAGGGGGCTTTTGCCTGGCCGTTTTTTTTATTTAAGCCAGGTCTCGAAACTCCCGATCAGCAGCTTGAGGCCTTCAGGGAAAGACGTCGCCGAGTCCAGTGTTGAGAAAGCCTCGGCGAAATAATGGGCGCCCGGCAGTTGCCCGGCGGGCCGTGACTCTATCTGGTCCCGAATGTAGCGCTCGTGAAAGGCCGGCAGTTGCCGGCTCACTTCGGCATAGGACGAGGACATCACGTATTGCGACAGCAGGTGGTAGCCGATGGCGCCCTGTTGCGGCGTGAAGCCGCCCTTGCTGAAAATCCCAGCCATGCGGTCCAGGTAGAGCACGCCGTAATCGGCCTCGCCCTCGCTCACCTGCTGGAACAGGCGAAAGCGGTTGTGCGACATCATGTAGCGCAGCACGCCGCCGTATTCCACACCCATGTGGAAGGATTGGGTGGCCTCGCGCTGAAGGTCTTCCTTCCACTTGCCCGTCAATGGTTGCAGCCGCGACAGCCGCTCCTTGAAATAGCGATTCGCCACGCCCGAGATCAGGTCGTCCCGGCTGCCGATGTAGTAATGGATGAGGGTGGGCGTCACGCCCAGTTCGCGCGCCAGGCCGACCATGGAGATGTCGCCCAGCGGCTCCACCCTGGCGAGCTCCGTGGCCCGGTCCAGGATCTGTTCACGCGACAGCGCGGGCGTTGCGCCGCTCGCGGGCGCGCCTGCTTTTGGCCGGCCGCGCTTGCGCACCTGGCTCTCCAGCGGCGCCGGTGCTGCATTGGAAATGACAGCTTTTTCTGCCTTTTTCCCCTCCGGGTGGGGGGTAGGTCGAACGGCCTGGGATTCACGCGCGGATTTAGCCATACAAGGGTTTGTACTTATTTAATTGTGAGTATCTCAATTGTTTAATTGAGACTATCTAAATTATATCTGGAGAGCATCATGGTCGAGGCAGTCAAAGGCAAGGTTACCGCAGGCTTGCGCGGTGCGGGCTGGAACCCGGCGCGCATGGACCGCCCCTACCGGGCCGTGCCCTACAGCCTGCGCACCGCCGACGACCAGCGCACGCTGGGTTTGCTTTACTCGCAGACCGGCCATGAAAAAACCGTGGTATGCCTGATGCATCCGCGCGAATTCAGCGGCACGCCCTACCTGGTGCCGGACGTGCTGGATGCCGGTTGCGCCGCCTGGGTGCAGGCACCGCGCGCCATAGGCAATGACTTGCGGCTGGAGCATGAACTTGCCATCCTCGATGTCGCGGCAGGCATGGTGCATCTGCGCGGCCTGGGTTTTACCCGCATCGTGCTGCTGGGCAACTCGGGCGGTGCCGGCCTGTATGCCTTTTATACCCAGCAGGCCTTGCGTTCGCCGGAGCGCCGCCTGACGCATACACCGGGCGGGAGGCCCGTCAAGCTGGCGATGGCCGACATGCCGGTGCCCAGCGACCTGATCTTTGTATCGCCGCACCCCGGTCAGGGCAAGCTGCTGATGAGCGGCATAGACCCTTCTGTCCCGGATGAAAACAATCCCCTGTCGGTGGACAGTGCGCTGGACCCGTTTGATGCGTCCAACGGTTTTGTCGCAGCACCTGCATCTTCGAAATATTCATCTGAGTTCATCACGCGTTATCGCGCAGCCCAGTGCGCACGTGTCGAACGTCTCGATGCGCAGGCCAAAGAGATGCTGGCTGTGCGCAATGCCGCACGCAAACAGGTCAAGGACGGCAATGCATCTGCAGCCACAAAACGCATCGCCGCACACACACAAATCTTCCAGATCTGGCGCACCGATGCAGACCTGCGCTGCTGGGATCTGTCCATCGATCCGTCCGACCGTGAAGTCGGCACGCTGTGGGGGCGCGACCCGTTTGCCTCCAACCTCGGCAGCGTCGGCTTTGCGCGCATGGTCACACCGGAATCATGGCTGTCCACCTGGTCCGGCATCACTTCGAACGCCAGCTTTGAGAAATGCGGTCCCGAGTTGAGCCTGCCTTCGTTTGTCATTGAATACACGGGCGATCAGGCGGCATTCCCGTCCGACATGACGGCCATTTACGAATCCATAGGCGCGACCCACAAACGCTCTGAAAAAGTGCGCGGCAACCACCACGGCCAGGCTTTGGCCGAAGGCGAAGAGTCCGGCCAGGTGGTGGCGGGCCGCATGGTGCAGCAATGGCTGCGCGAAGCACCCGCCGCCTGAGCAAGGCAGCCCAACCATCCAGAAAGTTTCCCCCCGCCATCCATCAATCCATCACCCATACAACCGGAGACAAAACATGCCCTTCAAATCGATGTTCTTCAAGCTGACCCTTGCCGCCTTGCTGTGCGGCACAGCGGCTTTCAGCGCCAGCGCGCAAACCGCGGCCTGGCCGCAAAAAACCATACGCCTGCTGGTGGCCGCACCCGCGGGCTCCGCACCCGACCTGATTGCCCGCATCATCGGCGACAAGCTGAGCCGGCAACTGGGCCAGCCGGTGCTCATAGACAACCGGCCCGGCGCTGGCGGCATTGTCGCGATGGGCATGTTGAAAACAGCGCCGCCGGACGGCTACACGCTCGCGATCCCGCAAGCTGCCGTGGTGGTGGTCACGCCGTATACATACAAGGAAGCCAGCTACGACATTGAACGCGACTTCGAGACCTTTGCCGTGGTCGGCAAGACGCCCATGCTGTTTGTCACCAATGCGGGCAATCCCGCGAAGAACCTGGCCGATGCGCTGGCGATGGCCAGGGCCAAACCCGATCAGGTGGCCGTGGGCAATCCCACGCGCACCTCGATTCCCCATCTTGCCGCCGAGCTGGCCGGCATCAAGACCGGCGTGAAATTCCAGCAGGTGTCCTTTGCCAATACCGGCCAGGGCGTGCAGGCCGTCGTTAATGGTGACATCGCTTTTTATGTCGATGGTGTGGGCCCCCTGGTCCAGCTGGTCAAGGCCGGAAGGCTGCGCTCACTCGCGGTCGCATCCGAAACCGAGCTGCCCGGGCTTGAAGGCATCCCGCTGGCCAACAAGACCGTGCCCGGCCTTAACGTGTACGGCTGGTTCAGCATGCAGGCACCCAAGGGCACGCCCGCCGCCGTGCTGCAGCGCCTGAACACCGAAGTCAATGTGGCCATGCAGCAAGCCGACGTGGTGGCGAAGTTCCGCGAGTTTGGCACTTATGTCACGCCAGGCAGCGTCGCCGACGCGCACAATTTCGTGAAAAGCGAGGCGGCACAGTTCGGCGGCGTCATCCGCACGCTCGGACTGAAGCCCGAATAAATGGCCGGCACCCAGACACCAGGAACACACCCTATGCCAGCAAGCCTTCAATACCAGGTGCGTGAGCCCTTGCCGGGCGTGGTTTACGCACCGCCCGCCGACCTCAGGCGCTATCTCGACGCCGGCATCCTGCGGCGCGAAACCATGGCCCAGGCCTTTGGCGCATCGTTTCGGCTGCATGCCGCGCGGCTTGCGCTCAGGGGAACCGAAGGCGAGCTCAGCTACGGCGAGCTCGATGCCATCACCGACCGCCTGGCGGCCGCTTTCATGCGCATGGGCCTGCAGCCGCTGGACCGTGTGATTTTCCAGCTGGGCAACTGCAATGAACTCGTTTTTTGTTTTATTGCCTGCCTGAAGGCCGGCCTGATCCCGGTCTGCACACTGGCGGCGCACCGCGAAAGCGAGATCGGCTACCTCGGCCAGCACGCCGCGGCACGCATGCATTTTGTGCAGGGCGATGATGCGAAGTTTGACGACGTCGCATTTGCCGAACGCATGCGCGCAAGCATCCCCAGCATGCAGTGGACGGTGCAGGCGCGTGGCGAAAGGCGCGGCAGCGCCAGCCACCTGCGCGAGCTGATTGCGTCGATCACGGCCGAAGAGGCGCGCGCCATGGTCTCGCGTGTCGAGATCGACCCCTTCCAGGTCGCGGTGTTCCAGCTCTCCGGCGGCACCACGGGTGTGCCCAAGATCATCCCGCGCTTTCACAACGAGTACATCTACAACATGCGCGCGGTGGCGGACTTTTGCGGCTACGGTCCGGAGGACTGCCTGTTCATGCCGCTGCCCATGATGCACAACCTCAACATGGGGTGCTGTTTTGGCCCCTTCCTGCTGACAGGCGGGACGGTGGCGGTTGCCACCAGCCTGGCGCCCGAAGCGCTGGGCGACATCTTCCAGCGCTGTGAGCCGACCTGGACGGTGGTGGCCGGGCCGATTGCCGAAAAGCTCAAGCCCATTATTGAATCCGGCAAGCTACCGCTGGAGAAGCTGCGCGGCGTGATCAGCGCCAACAACGCACCCGCGCTGCGGCAACTGCTGCGCGCACCGGTGCGGCACATTTTCGGCATGACCGAAGGCGTGATCATGCTGACCAGCGAGGCCGATCCGCAGGAAGTGCAGGACAGCATGGTCGGCGTGCCGGTGTCGGCATTTGATGAGGTCAAGCTGTTCAGGACAGGAACCGAAGAAGAAATTACCGAAGAGGGCGTTGAAGGCGAATGCGCTTTTGCCGGGCCGTACACCATTCACGGTTATTACGACGCGGCGGAGCGCAACGCGCAAACCTTTACCAGCACCGGCATGTACCGCTCCGGCGACCTGATGCTGTTCCGCGACATAGGCGGCAAGCGCTACTACCAGTTCCGTGGCCGCACCAAGGATGTGGTGGACCGCGCCGGGGAGAAGGTCAATTCCGAAGAGGTCGAGATGATGGTCAACCGGCACCCGGCAGTGACCGCCACCGCTGTCATTGGCATGCCCGACAAGGTCTACGGCGAGCGCGTTTGCGCCTTTATCACGGTGCGCGATGGCGTGGAGCCGCCTACTGTGGCCGGGATGGGCGCCTTCCTGCAGCAGGCGGGCCTGGCCAAGTTCAAGTGGCCTGAGCGCATAGAGGTGCTGGCCGAGTTGCCGCTGACCAATGCCGGCAAGCTGAGCAAGGCCAGGCTCAAGGAAATCATTGTTCAAAAACTGGCGCTTGAAAAATCCGCCACGGCCTGACTTCAATACGCATCAACAGCGATCAAAGAGGAACCCATGATGTCAAAAAAACCCATACCCATTGCCGGTGTGCACCACACCGCCCGCCCCACCTGGAAGCTGGCCGAGACGGTGCGCTTCTACCGCGACCTGCTCGGCCTGCCGCTGGTGCATGCCATTTCCGCACGCGGCTGGGGCCCGGAGGAGCATGCCGATTTTCTGCACTTTTTCTTTGACAGCGGCAACGGCAGCACCATCGCCTTTTTTTACTACATAGGCACCACGCCGCCCGATTTTGTCGCCGTGCGTGACGACTACCGCTACCGCGCATCGCACACCGCCTGGCGCGTGACATCGCGCGAAGACCTGCTGGCCTGCCGCGAGAAGATAGAAGCCGCCGGCATTGAAATCAAATACCAGATACGCCACGAAGTCATAGAGTCGATTTATTTTGATGACCCCAACGGCTATTCACTCGAAGTGACCTGGCAGGTCAGGCCCTTCGAAAAAGTGGACCTGGACGATGCAGCGCGGACGATGGAGGCCGCGGTGGCACTGGAAAACAACCATGCCAGGACATCCTTCAAGGCGATTGACCAGGTCTGGGCCGGCAAGGGCGCGGCCCTGGCGTCCGAGTTTGATCATGCAGAAGGGGTGTCCTGATGCCCGCCATCTTTGTACTCAATGTGCCGGAGTTCCTGCCGCTGGTCGAACATGCGCGCGGCGTGCCGGGCTGCAAGGTAGACGGCCCGCGCCTGGGTTACTGGCGGATATCCGCCAGCCCGGTGCTGACTTTCAGGCGCAAGGCCCTGGGTTTCAAACCCGCCGTCTGGCACGGCGCCCTGACGGGTGGCCTGGTCGGGCGCATCACGCATTTTGACAATGACGAGCTGTCCATAGAGGAGGCCGCAGCATGAAAATCGCTGTCGTTGGAGGCGGGCCTGCGGGCCTGTACCTGTCGATTCTTGTCAAGCGCCGCCGCCCCGACTGGCAGGTCAGTGTGCTGGAGCAAAACGTGGCGGACTCCACCTTCGGCTTTGGCGTGGTGCTGGCCGACTCGGGCCTGAACCGCATCCAGGCCGCGGACCCGCAGGTGTACGAAAAACTCATCGCCAGGATGACCTTCACGGGTTGCCAGACCATCAATGTGAAAGAGCAGCCTATCGACATCCATCACCCGTCCAGCGGCGGCGCGATTGCCCGCATTGATTTGCTGCACGTGCTGCAGGATACGGCTGCCGGGGTGGGCGTTGACATCCACTTTGGCCAGCGCATTGCCGGCCTGGCCGAGCTGGCGCGTTTTGACCTTGCCGATGCGGATGTGATTGTTGGCGCCGATGGTGTCAATTCAGTGGTCAGGGCCGCGCATGAAAGCGAATTCGGCACCAGCAAGTCCTTTCTCACCAACCACTTCGCATGGTTCGGTACAGGCCGTGTTTTTGAAAAATCTGCATTGGTGTTTCGCCAGTGGCAGGGCGGCTCTTTTGTGGCGCACTACTACCCTTATTGCGCCACCGGCAGCACCTTTGTCACGGAATGCGACCATGCGAGCTGGATGAAGCTGGGCATGGACGCCATGAGCGACGATGAGCGCCAGCAGCTGTTCGAGAAAATCTTTGCCTCCGAGCTGGCCGGCGAAAAGCTGATCTCCAACAACTCCAACTGGCGCCAGTTCCCGGTCACACACAACCGGCGTTGGAGCGTGGGCAACTGCGTGCTGATAGGCGACGCCCAGACCGGCGCGCATTTTTCGATCGGCTCGGGCACGCGCATCGCCATGGAAGATTCGATCGCGCTGGCCGAAGCGCTGACCGAAGAAACGCCGGCCGGCATCGCCGGACCAACGGCGCTTGAAAGGCTGGCGCGCTTTGTGGAAAAACGCGGCCCCGAAAAAGACAAACTGCTCACGGCCTCGCGAAAGTCCTACCTCTGGTATGAAAACATAGGCGAGTGGATGCAGCGTTACTCGCCGCTTGAGTTCATCCACGCCTTCATGACCCGCACCGGGCGCATGGGCGAGAAACGCCTGTCCGAGCAATACCCGGAACTTTTTGCGCAATTTGAAAGCGCCGGTGTGCTGAAGAAGCCGCCTGCGCCGCGTGAGGAAAGCAGGCACCCGGCATGATCCGCAGTTACGAAGCCCTGCTGTCGCGCGAGCCGCTGGTCGTCATGAAGCGCGTGCGCTGGGCCGATTGCGATCCGGCGGGCGTGGTCTACACCGGCAAGTTCACCGAGTACCTGCTGGTCGCGGTGAACTACCTGTTTGACGAACTCGGCAAGGGCAACTACGCGCAGTGGCTCAAGACGCTGCAGGTGGACACGCCCTGCAAGGGCATGGACCTGGAGTTCCACGGCGCGCTCTGGCCCGAGGACGAGTTCGAAATGCATTGCAGCATTTCGGCTGTGCGCGAGCACAGCTTTGACATTCGCATCGAGGCGAAACAGGCCGACGGCAGGCGCATTTTCTCCGGGCGCTTTTCACCAATCTGCATCAGCCGTGAGGTGCGCAAGCGTGTACCTGTTCCCGAGGCCATGCTGCAGGCGCTGGCACGCTTCAGGCCGCAGTCCTAGCCTCGGCCGCGCTGCGGTCGCGCCGGCGTATGGCCTGCGAAAACCAGAAGCCTGTCGCCAGCATCACCGCGCCGCCCAGCGTAATCACCATGCCCGAACCCATGCGGTCCGTCAGGCTGGCAGCCAGCAGCACGCCCACCGACTGGCCGAGGAACATGGCAGAAGCAAACAGCGACACGGCCGTGCCGCGCGCACTGGGCGCCATCTGCGCGGCGTTGACCTGCATGGTGTTGTGGAACATGAAAAAGCCAAAACCGCCCAGCAGGCTGGCCGGCAGGGTGAGCGCCCAGTAGGGCGCAAAACCCACCACCACGGTCGATACCGCCAGGATGCCAACCCCCAGCAGGGCCAGCCCGCCCTCCCCGAAGCGCTGGATCAGCTGGCGCGCAAAAGCCATATAAAGCATGCCGCCCAGGCCAAACAGCGCCACGATGGCGCCAGACGCCGACAGCGACAGGCCGAGTGTGCCGTGCAGGTGCGAGGCCCAGACGGCCAGCACGCCAAAACCGGCCGCGCCTTCAATAAAACCGGCCAGCAGCACGATGCGCGACCATGAGCCGGTCAGGATAAGCAGGGCCTGCGCCACAAAACCCGGCCGCACCACCGGCGCGCTGCGCGCGGCCACAACAGGCGCGGCCTGCTGGCGGCGCCAGTCGGCAAAAAGCAGGCAGCCCACGACGCCGAACAGAAGCGCCATAAAAACAAAAGCCCAGCGCCAGCCCAGCAGGTCGGTCAGCAGGCCGCCCATCAACTGGCCGCCCACGATGCCCAGCGTGGTGCCCAGGCCCACGCGTGCCAGCGTTTCCTGCATGCGGTCATTGCTCACCACGTCCCCGACCCAGGCCATGGACAGGGGAATAATCGCCGCCGCGCCCAGCGCCACGGCGATGCGCGCCAGCACCAGCAGGTTCAGGCTGGGCGAGAAGACGGTCACCAGGCTGCCCACGCTGCAGGCCAGCGTGGCGAAGGTGACGATGCGGAACTTGCCCATGCGGTCGCCCAGTGGGCCGTAAAACAGCTGCGACATGCCGTAGACCACGGCAAACATCGACACCACCTGCGCTGCCTGGGCCAGGCCCACGGAGAACACGCGCGACAGCTCGGGCAGCATGGCGTCGCAAATACGCTGCGCCGCCATGCTGGAGAAGGTGGCGCAGGAGAGCAGCAGTATGGTGCGCCGGGTGCTTGCGGGAATGGGTGCGCTGGCGGTGCCGTTGGTCATGTGTGTTGAGGTTTCAGCCGGACCATGCTTGCCGCAGATGGGTTTTGGGTGCCCGGGTTTTATATTGTAAGCATGCCAACCAGAATTGCCGGCGCTGCCGCCTGATTCGCCATGGGCGGGCTGGCGGGATTTTATTTCTGGTTTATTTGTCCAGGGCGAGGCAACTAAATCACGGCAGCCTGTCTAACGGGTTGCTGTCGAGGGGGCAGGGTGGCAATGCAGGCTGCTCCCTGGCAGGCTTTGCCATTTTCCGATTCACATTTTTGACATAAAGATCCCATGTTTCCAAGCAACAACAACACCGTCCTGACCCAACGCGCGCTTTCCGTCCTGCGCATCGTTTCCGCCTTCCTGCTGTTGCAGCACGGCACATCCAAGCTGTTTGGTTTCCCCCATGTTGCCTATTTCGACAACCTGCAAATTTTCTCGCTGATCGGGCTGGCAGGCATTCTGGAAGTTGTGGGCGGCATCCTGTTGTTGGTAGGCCTGTTCACGCGGCCGGTAGCTTTTGTGCTGACAGGCTTGCTGGCCTGTGCCTATTTCATCGGCCACGCGTCCAGGGGCTTTTTCCTGTTCCCCACGCTGAACCAGGGCGAGTCGGCCGTGCTGTTCTGTTTTATTTTCCTGTTCCTCGCCGTTGCGGGCGCCGGTGCCTGGAGCCTGGACGCGATACGTTCGCGCGCGCAGGCCTGAAACAGCCTTTGGCAGCGATTTTTTAAAGGCTTTCAGGCTGCAGCCCTTTCCTGCAGGACGCAGCCAGCTATCGTTTCAGGAGCGCATGAGCTGGCTGCACTGGTGTTGACTGCCCGTTGCCGGGCCTGCCTTACCTGCTGATGAAGCGGATGGCGGTGATGAGGGGGTAGCTTTTTTCCTGCGGGACATAAGCGTCCGCGACAGTAAATTCAACATCGAGGGGCTGCGCCTGTCCGTTGACGTCCACGCTGACGCAGGGTGAGCGGAAGTAGCGTCCCGTGGTTTCATTGGAGAGCGAGAAGCAGGAAATGGCTTCCTTTTTATAGCTCAGCAAGGAGCCGGTCAGCGTGTCGGCAACATCCTGCCTGAGGTAGGTGCTGCCTTCGCCGACCGCAATCTTCAAGCCGCTTTTGAGCGTGACAGCTGCCCCGGTAGCGCTGACGCTGACCTCTTCTGCCAGCAGTTTTTGCCAGCCTTCCGATGAATTGTTCTGGAATGCCGCAGGAATGTCCTTCCAGACCGAGTCCCTGTATTTCGTCACCAGAAGGGTGCGCTGGTCCGCCGCTTCGCGCGCAAGCTCGGTGGTCGAATTGAGTTTCAGTTGCGCAATGTCCGGGAGCTGCTGGATCAGCTTGCTGCAGCTGTCGCCCGGGACCCGGTAGGCCAGTTTCGAATTCCAGCTGCTGTCTTTCAGGTAGGCATATGCAACGGCAAGCCGGTCAAAGTGCTTCAGGCCCATGGCGGCGAGCTTGTTTGGCAAATCACGGCAGAACTTTTGAAGTGAGTCGGCCGTGTCCGTTCCGTAGGCGGTGTTCAACTGCGTGTCCTGCGCAACCGCGCTGTGTATCGTCGTGGGCGGTTCCACAAAAGATACCGTGGTTTTGTTGATGTCCACCGGATCCCTGGGAATGCCCTCGCGCCTGCCTTTGCCTATCAGTGATTCGATCTGTTCGTATTTCAGGGACATCAGCACCTCGCTGCTCCCCTGGCCGGCTTGCACAACCAGGTCTATCCGTTCCATGGTGAGGGGGTCAAAGGGGAACTGCTGCGGCTGCCTCTGGGATGTCTTCAGGAAAGCCTCCACCGCCGTATCGAGTTTTGCGGCTTGCTTTGAGTAATCGCTGGCG
The DNA here is from genome assembly GCA_040388255.1 of Pseudomonadota bacterium. Lineage (GTDB taxonomy): Bacteria > Pseudomonadota > Gammaproteobacteria > Burkholderiales > Burkholderiaceae_C > Polaromonas. Next base: position 199,579 of record JAZKCE010000011.1, read on the forward strand.
ACCAGCGGCGCCAGAATGCCGCCGCCCGCCCCCAGCGTGGCCGCAAGTGTCAATGCGCCAACTGCAGTCTGGATCACCTTGCTGTCGACGTCGGTGGCCTGGGCGGACTCCAGTTTGATGGCGACGCCGCTGTCCGCGTCGAAATAAGGCGAGAGGATGACATTGTGCAGATCGACGGTGTCGGCGCCACCTTCGCGCGCGGCGTAAAGAAGCTGCTGCTTTGGCGGCGTGGCGTTGGGGACGTTGATGGGCTGGGCCACAATCAACAGTGTGGTGCGCTTGTCCCAAAGGTAGTTGGCGAGATTTCTGGCCGCCGTTTTAAGCGGGTTGCTTTCGCCGGGCTTCACCTCGAAGGCCGGTACCAGCGGCGACTGGCCAACAATCCTGACATAGGTGTCGCCAAGGTTTGCCAGGGGCTGGGTCCGGTTGACGGGGACGGCCTTGATCGTCGATTTGGTGATGGGGGTTTTGATTTCCGCCGCCGCAGTAGCCGCAGGACCTGGTGCCCCCGCCTTGTCGGGCCCGGCACAGGCGGCCAGGAAACACAGCAGCAATAAACCAGCGTTGGTGGGTTTCATTTTTCTCCTCCTATGGTTTTTAACCTTGATGCAGAGCCCTGCCTCCTGCGGGGCCATACATGCGATGCATGCCTCCATGCGGTCGCGTGCAAACAGCCCGGGTCACGGAACGCGTCAAGGCGGCATGCGAACCCAAGGCTGCCGCCACTATAGGCTTTTCATGGGGTTTTGCCAGCCCTGTCCCCGGGCTGTCACCGGGTGGCTTTGCAGCAGTTTATGGCCCGGTTTTTGAGATGTTTTTATGTCTGTAGCCCATGCTGCATAAGCGCAACAAGCTATTAATTCAGGAGCGCATGAGCGCCTGATGAGCGCGTAGGCCTGCGCCTACGGGCACAGGCCGCGCGTTCCGGCGGCGCCAAGCGGTTTGCCTGTGCATGATGGATAAATCCTGGCAGAGGCAATCGCCAGCCATCACCACCGCCGGGGCGGGCTTGTAGAGCGCAGCCCGGCGCTACCCGGAGACAGCTTATGCAAGTTTTCCTGAATACCGACCACCACGTAGACGGACGCCACGAGATGGCCGAACATTTGAGCACCGTGGTGAAAGAAGCCTTGCACCGTTTTGGCGATCACATCACGCGTGTGGAGGCACACCTTGCTGACGCCAACAGCCACGCCAAGGCCACGCCCGACGAGATTCACTGCACGCTGGAGGCCCGCCTTGCCGGGCTGGAGCCAGTCGTCGTCAAGGAGCATGCCGCCTCCGCGCACCAGGCCATCAGTGGCGCCGTCGCCAAACTCAAGCGGGCCGTCGCCACCGCGCTTGAAAAACACGACCCTCGCCGGAATGTGTCGCCGGCCCACGCGCCGGATGCCGCTGCGCTTGCCGAAGATGCCGGGAGCGCATCATGAGGGAAATCACCGCCCAGGTCGAAAAAACAATCCAGGCTGCCGCGCCCGGCATCTGGACGGCATTGACCACGCCCGCAAGCCTGAAGCAGTTTTTCTTTGGCGCCGATGTTGAAACAGACTGGAAGGTGGGCAGTCCCATACGCATGAGGGGTGAGTACAAGGGCAAAAAATATGAAGACAAGGGCGAGGTGCTGGTGTTTGAGGCGCAGCGGGAACTGAGTTTTTCGCACTGGAGCGCGCTGTCCGGCCAGGCCGATGTTCCGGAGAACTACCACGTCGTGCGCTTCACGTTGGCCCCCGCCGGTACGGCGACCAAAGTGGTGTTGAGCCAGGCCAATCTTGTGGGCGGCGCCAAACCCCCGGACATTGAACACCGGGCCGAGTATGAGAAGAATTGGGCCGCGGTGCTGGACGGCCTGGCCGGGCTTTTCCCTTGACCTTTGCCCCGTTCCTGGAGCTTTGCCTCAGCTCAGGTAGAAGCGAGGCAGGCCTATGGAGAAAAAAAATGCAGCCCGACCCCGGAAGGTCGTGCACGCTTAAAACCCCCTGGTTGGCCTCGACGCTGCGCCGGCAGATGGACAGCCCCAATCCGGCGCCGGATTTATCGGCGCCCCTTTGTTTGAAGGGCACAAACAAATCTTCCTTGTCCCCAGGCGGAAGTCCGCCGCAGTGGTCCTGCACATCGATACGGATGCGCTCATCTTCCGCATAGGCGGTCAAGGAAACCTTGCTGCCGTGCGCCGTGAACTTGAACGCGTTTTGCAGCAGATTGAGCACGGCCGAAAACAGCAGTTCCCGGTCGGCCTCGACCGCAAGCCCCAAACCGACAACGGAAACCGAAAATTCGCAGCCCCTGGACTGCGCTTCAAACGATGCGGACGTCTTGACGCTGGAAATAAAGTCGCTGATGGCAATCAGCTGGGGATGGGCGGGCAGCCCGGCAGTCAGGCGGACCTCGGCCAGCGAGTGGTCAACGATGCTGCGCAGGCTGATCAGGGTGCGATCGAGCACGCCTCCGGTGGCACCGGCAAATTCGACCTGGCCGGATTTGATGACGCCGATTGCATGCGAGACGGTGTTGAGGTGGTTGCGTATTTCGTGGGCAAGAAAACCCAGGCGCTGGTTCATGGTCTGTTTTTCCCGGTCCTCATTGAGCAGCCTGCGCTGGTGGGAAAATTCCGTCACCGCATCGGCGATGCCATTGTCCAGGCAACGGTTGAGCGTGCGAAATTCGGCGGTCTGGACAGGCTCCTGGAGTTCGGATGCCATGTCCGTGATGGCCTGGCATAAATCGCCGTAGTCGTGGACCACCTGCTCAATGGTGAATCCGTGCTCGGACAATTCCCGGCCGTGCTGCGTTGCGGATTCGCCCAGCTCGGAAAATTCCGAAGGACCGCCCGCCGGCCCGGACACTTGCCGGCTTTGCTCGGGCGCGGAGGTTTGCTCGATTTTCAGGGTCTTGATGAGCTGGTCAAGAAAAACAGGTATGCCGTAGCGCGATGCTGCATGGCTTGCGTGGGGTTCCGATCGCTGGGTCGCCTTGAATTCACACCGGTTTATCAGGGCGTCGCGGTGGTCGGCGAGAAATTGGTGCAACATGAGTCCAGTATGCGCCTGCCCGCTGTGGCAACTCTGTGCGATAGCGCACATGAATCATCGGATGGTCACCATGATCCGGATGGCCATTTCAGGAAAAATTCCCTGGCCCTGGACCCTTGTGCCTGTGTTTACCCTAGGATGGGCCGGCCCGGCCAGCCCTACGATAGCGATGCGCAATCCGGCGCACCACTGCACCACTATTGGGGAAGGGGAGACATCATGCAAACAACTCTTTGGCGCGCGTTGGGCCGTTCTGCGGCGCTGGCGGCCATCGCGGCCGGCCTGGCTTCATGCGCCAGCGTGCCGGCGGAAAGCGTCGAGGCCGCGTTGCAGCGTGCCAACACCGCCATGGGCGGCACCGCCCTGCGCAGCATTTTGTTTACCGGCAACGGCACGGGCGCCACTTTTGGCCAGGCTTACCAGCCGGGCATGGCTTGGCCGAAGATCACCTACTCCAGTTTTTCGCGCATTGCCGACTATGAAAACGCCGCCTTCCGAGAAGACGCGGCGCGCAGCCGCGCCGAGCCCAATGGTGGCGGCGCGGTGCCCTTGATGGGCACAGGCGAGCAACGCACAACCGGGCTGATGCGCGCCGCCAGCGCCTGGAACCTGGCCGGCCCGACACCGATACCCGCGCCGCTTGCCGTGGACGGCCGCATCCATGACCTGTGGACCACGCCGCACGGCGTGATCAAGGCCGCGCTGGCCAACCAGGCCACGGTCTCCATGCGCAGCGAAGGCGGCCGTTCATTGACGGCGGTGTCATTTGTTGTGCCCGGCCGTTTCAGCGCCACGGCCCTGATCAACGCCGCCGGCATGGTGGAGCAGATTGAATCGCTGCAGCCCAATCCGGTGTTGGGCGACATGCCGTCCGTCATCAGCTTTTCGGACTACAAGGATTTTGGTGGCGTGAAGTTTCCCATGCGCATCAGGCAGAGCATGGGTGGCTTCCCGGTGCTGGACCTGGCCGTCAACGACGTCAAGCCGAACGCGCCCACGGGCATAGACGTTCCGGCGCTGGTGGCCGCGGCCACCGAACGTGTCACCAGCGACCAGGCCGCGCCCGGCGTATGGTTTCTGGCAGGTGGTTCACACAACAGCGTGGCGATTGAAATGAAGGACCACGTGATGCTGGTCGAAAGCCCGCTGTATGACGGCCGCGCCGCACCCGTGTTGGCCGAAGCAAAAAGGCTGGCCAATGGCAAGCCTGTCCGTTACGTGGTCAATTCCCATCACCACTTTGACCATTCCGGCGGCCTGCGCACGGCGATTGCCGAGGGCGCCACGCTGGTCACCAGCGAGCTGGCCCGCCCGTATTTTGAAAGCGTGTTCGCAAACCCCAACCGGATCAGCCCGGACGCGATGGAAAAATCCGGCAGAAAGGCCATGATCACCGGCGTCAACGGCAAGCGCACTTTTAGCGATGGTGCGCGTGTGGTCGAGGTTTATTACATCGAGGGCAGCCTGCATGCCCAGGGTTTCATGATGGTTTACCTGCCGAATGAAAAAATCCTGGTCGAGGCCGACGCCTACACGCCCGGCGCGCCGAATACGCCGGCACCGGCCGTACCTAATGCGCTGAGCGTGAACCTGGTGCAAAACATCGAGCGGCACAAGCTCAATGTCGAGCAGATACTGCCCCTGCATGGGCGCAGGGTGCAGGTGGCCGAGCTGTACACGGCCGTGGGTAGAAAGAACTGAGGCCACAGGCCGGAACCGGCGGCTGCAATTGCTGTCCGTGCGGTTCTGCAGGTATTTAGGCCTCTGGCCGCCGTCCAGTGGGTGCAGACAGCTATCTATTTGATAGCGATCGAAGGCCGGGTTTTCAGAAGTGCGGCGGCAAATCGTCGCGCAGGCTGCGCGGTGCGGCCATCCCGCCGTCCGTGACCGGCTGGCGGAGTTCGGCAATCTCGCGGATCAGCGCGTCGATTTGCTGCTGCTGGCGGACTATGACCTGGTCCAGCTGTTCCAGCAGGTCTTCGGTAAAGCTGGCCTTGATCTCAAGCTCGGTCAGGCGCTGCTCGGTGTGGTGGGTGTGATCGGGGTTGTCCATGGCCCTATTGGACATGATCTGGCGGCTGGTTTATGCCGTAAAGTTTGCGCTTTCATGGCGTCCCGGGCTTGCGGGGCGTTGCCCGCAACACTTTGCTCCAGGATCAAGGCCGCGTATGACACTCGAAGCCCTTTTGGCGTATGCCCATATCCTTGCCATCCTGACCATGGTGGTGTTCCTTGCGAGCGAGGCCGCGCTGTGCCGGGTGCAATGGCTGAATGCCGCGGTGGTGGAGCGGCTCGCCAAAATCGACGCCATCTACGGCATCGCCGCCGTGTCGGTCTTGTTGACCGGCCTTGCGCGCACCTGGTGGGGCATCAAGGGCACGGCCTGGTACTGGGCCAATCCGCTGCTGCACATCAAGCTCGGACTGTTTGTGGTGATAGGCCTGCTGTCGATCAAACCCACCCTCACGTTTTTGCGCTGGCGCCGCGAATTGCGCGCGACCGGCCAGTTGCCTGACGAAGCGCAAATCCGCCTGGCGCGCCGGCTGGTCATGGTGCAGGCGCACATCGTGCCGCTGATCCCGCTGGCGGCGGTGTTCATGGCGCGCGGCTTCGGGACATAACGCAGCCCGGGCCAGCGTCGTGCATCAGTGTTCTGGAATACCTGGCGGCGACTAACTTTTGAGGCTTCTGAAAATCTGTGAGGCCGGGCTGGCATCCGCAATCTCTTCCGCGGTGGCCAGCAGCTCGCCGGCGAGGCTCTCCATTCGCTCTTCTGTCAAACGAACAGCCGGCCCAGCGATGGTGACCACGCCCAGCGTATTGCCACGCACCCTGACCGGTGCCGACATCGACGCCATGGCCGGCGCGAACATGTCGGTGATCATGCTGAAGCCTTTCTGGCGGGTGGTTTTCAGGTAGCCGAGCAAAGCCTTGACAGTGGTCGGCGCTTTTGGGCCGAAGTTTTTGGGGTCACCAAAACCCTGCTTTGCAACCAGCGCAAGCGCCTGCTCGTCAGTCAGGCTGGAAAGCCAGGCGTGACCGGCCGCACTGCACGACAACTGCACTGACAGTCCCATGTCGGGGTCATACCGAAGCCCGCGCTTGGCCCCCTGTGCTTTTGCAACAAAGGTGAGCTCATCGCCATCCACAACGCCAAGGCGGACCAGTTCCCCCGACGCATTGGCCAGCCGGTCAAGCGATGGTTGCGACACATCGACCACACCGGAGGCGCTGAGGAAGTGCAAACCCAGGGACACCAGTTTGAAGCTCAGGATGTAGTCCCCCTGGTCACGCGCCTGGCGCACATACCCGCAGCGCGACAGTTCGGTGATCAGGCGGTGGGCTGCAGTCAGTGGTATGTCGGTAGTTTTGGCGATGGATGACAGGGGGCATCCCTCAGGGTGGGCCGACAGGAGCTCGAGGATTTTGAGGCTTCGTTCTAGGGCAGTCATGTTCAAAGTTTATCAAATATCTAATCGTTTTCCATTATGGAAAGACTTTCCACTTTTTATGTAGAATCTGCCAGCACATTAACCTGATCAGGAGTTTTCGCATGAAATTTGCCCGTCGCTCGATATTCGCAAGTGCCCTGCTGTCTGCCGTGACGTTTGGTGCCGCCCTTCCGGCATCTGCCCAGGACATTCAGGAAAGGACCATTAAATTCGGCCACCTGAACAATGCCGATCACCCGGTCAGTTTTGGCGTCAAGCGGTTTGCCGAACTGGTCGCAGCCAAGAGCGGCGGCAAGATGAAGGTTCAGGAGTTTCCGGCTTCAACGCTGGGCAACGAGCTGCAGCAGCAGTCCGCATTGCAGGGCGGCGTGCAGGAAATGTCCGCACCCGCAACCACATCGCTGGCCGGCATCGTGAAAGAGTTTGGCCTGGTGGACTTTCCTTTTGCCGTGGCGAACTTCGCGCAGGCTGACGCACTGCTTGATGGCCCGTTGGGCCAGGCACTGATTGCCAAACTGCCTGAAAAGGGTTTGATTGCACTCGGTTACTGGGACCTTGGCTTTCGCAATGTCACCAACAGCAAACGCCCCATCACCAAACCGGAAGATCTTGACGGCCTGAAGATCCGCGTGATTCCGAATCCGGTGTTTCTTGAAACCTTCAAGGCCTTCAAGGCCAACCCGGTACCCATGCCGTTTGCCGAGCTGTACAACGCGCTGGAATCCAAGGCTGTTGATGGCCAGGAAAACCCATATGCCGTGATCCAGTCGAACAAGTTTTTTGAAGTCCAGAAGTATGTCAGCGCGACCAACCACGTGTATGCCGCCAACATCGTGCTGGTCAGCAAGCGCTTCTGGGACAAGCTCTCAGCCACCGAGAAAAAAATCATGAACGACGCCGCAAACGAAACCCGCGGCTACCAGCGCCAGGTCAGCCGCGCCGCAGCGCAGAAGGCTGTTGGCGACCTGCAGGCCAAGGGCATGCAGTACAACGAACTCAGCGTGGCAGAGCAGGGCCGCATGCGCCAGGTCGCAAGCCCGGTGACCGCCCGCTTCATGAGCACCTATGACCCGGCCATCGTCAAGCTGTACACCACCGAACTGGCACGCATCCGCAAGTAATCAAATGAAAATTCTTGTACTACACGGGCCCAATCTCAACCTCTTCGGGCGACGCGAACCCCACATCTACGGCACCACGACGCTGGCTGAAATCAATGCCAGCCTGCAGTCGCTCGCCAAGGAGCTGGGCGTCGAACTGGACATCTTCCAGTCCAACCACGAAGGCGCGCTGATCGACAAACTGCATGAAAACATAGACACCGCGCAGGGCGCATTGCTGAACCCCGCCGGCCTCACGCAACACGGCGTGCCGCTGCATGATGCCATCAAGGCCATGCCCTTCCCGGTGCTTGAAATCCACATGAGCAACATTGCGGCGCGTGAAGTCTGGCGCAGCCACTCCATCATTTCGCCGGCAGTCAAGGCCACCATACAGGGCCTTGGTCCGCGCTCATACACCGCCGGACTGCGCGCCCTGGCCGAGATGCTCAAGGAAACGAAGGCAGCCTGATGGACAAGCTTCTCCACAACTACTGCCGCATGCTGGAAGTAGTGATTGCCGCCTGCCTGGCGCTGATGGTCCTGCTGGTGTTCGGCAACGTCGTGCTGCGCTACATCTTCAACTCGGGCATTCCGGTATCGGAAGAAATGTCGCGCTGGCTGTTTGTCTGGCTCACCTTCCTGGGCGGCATCGTCGCCTTGCGTGAGCACGCCCACCTGGGCACTGAAATCCTGGTCTCAAAGCTCAACGCCACCGGCAAGAAGGTGTGCCTGCTGATGGCCTATGCCCTCATGCTGATGGTGTGCTGGATGCTCTTCAGCGGCGCGCTGGAGCAAACCAAGATCAACTGGGATGTGTCGGCCCCGTCAAGCGGTGCGTCCATGGCCTGGTTTTACGCAGTGGGGCTGGTGTTCAGCGTTTCCGCCGCATGCATCCTGCTTAACGACATTTTCAAGGTGGTCACCGGAAGGGTTTCCGAAGCGGAACTCATCATGATCAAGGAATCCGAGGACCAGGCATGACGATTTTCATCTTTGTGGGCTCGCTGCTGGCAGCCATGGCCATCGGCATTCCCATCTCCTTCGCCCTGCTGGTGTGCGGCGCTGCGCTGATGTGGAGCCTGAACATGCTGGACGCGCAGATCCTGGCGCAAAACCTGATCAATGGTGCCGACAGCTATCCGTTGCTTGCAGTCCCGTTCTTCTTGCTGGCCGGCGAGATCATGAACGTGGGCGGCTTATCCAAACGCATCGTCAACGTCGCGCTCTTCATGGTCGGCCATATCAAGGGCGGGCTGGGCTACGTCACCATCGTTGCGGCCTGTTTGCTGGCGGCGCTGTCGGGCTCGGCGATTGCTGATGCGGCAGCGCTTTCAACCTTGCTGCTGCCCATGATGGTTGCTGCCGGCCACGACAAGGCACGCTCGGCGGGGCTGATTGCGTCGGCCGGCATTGTCGCGCCGGTGTTCCCGCCAAGCATCGGCTTTGTGGTGTTTGGCGTGGCGGCCAATGTGTCTATCTCCAAACTGTTCTTTGCCGGTATCTTTCCCGGTCTGATGCTGGCCGCATCCATCTGGGCGGTGTGGTGGTGGATGGCGCGCAGCGAAAAAATAAAATCACCGCCACGCAAGACCTTGAAGGAAGTACTCGGCGCGATACGCGATGCGGCCTGGGCGCTGGTGCTGCCATTTATCATCATCGTCGGCCTGAAGATGGGCGTGTTTACGCCGACGGAAGCTGGTGTGGTGGCTGCTGTGTATGCACTGTTTGTGTCCACTGTCATCTATAAAGAGCTGAAGTTCTCCAATATCTACCGCGTGTTCGTGGCTGCGGCGCGTACCAGCTCGGTGGTGATGTTTCTTGTGGCGGCGGCAGCCGTCAGTGCCTGGCTCATCACGGTGGCCAACATTCCGGCCCAGGTCGTGGCGCTGATGCAACCCCTGATTGGCAGCCCGACGCTTTTGATGTTTGCCATCATGCTGCTGGTGATGGTGGTTGGCACGGCCATGGACATGACGCCGACCATCCTGATCCTGACGCCGGTGCTGATGCCGCTCGTCAATGCCGCCGGCATAGACCCGATCTACTTCGGCGTGCTGTTCATGATCAACAACGCCATCGGGCTGATCACCCCGCCGGTGGGGGTCGTGCTCAATACGGTGGCAGGCGTCGGCAAGGTCAGCATGGACGCGGTGACGCGTGGTGTCATACCTTTCATGATTGCGCAATTCCTGCTGATGTTCGCGATGGTGCTGTTCCCCAAGCTGGTGACCGTGCCCGCGCACTGGTTTTATTGAACCTTGCCCCTGCTATGACGTCATCCCCTTGTTGGGATTGATCAGGTACTTGGTGCCCGTCGCGCGCTGGCCATAGACCGCGATGGCGTCCGGTTGCAGCGCTTCGGCCAGCGATATTTCCCTTGAATAGCTGCTGGCGAAAGTTGTCTTCAGCTCTGCTGCGACCCGCTGCTTCAGCTTTTGAACGGTGTCGGCGCCGGCTTTCTGCAGAAACGGAAACAGCAACCAGCCGCCCATGCCCCAGGCCATGCCGAAGTTGCGGTTGAGTTCTGTGGGGCCAGGTTCAAGGCCGCCGTAAATATAGACCTGCTTGTGCGTGGTGGAACCATAGCGGCTGTACTCCTTCGCTGTTTTGTTCAGTGCCGCTTCCATGCACGTCAAAATCTGCCCCGCCAGTTTGCCGCCACCTGTGGCGTCAAAGGCTATCGTGGCGCCCGTGGCGACCAGTGCGGCAGTGAGCTCGTCCATGAAAGTGGGCGAGCCGGTGTTGCAGACGTGCTTCGCGCCCAGCGACCTGACAAGCGTTTCCTGTTCGGGCTTGCGAACAATGTTGACCAGGCCGATGCCATCCTTGATGCAAATCCGGTTGAGCATCTGGCCCAGGTTGGATGCCGCAGCCGTATGTACCAGCGCCTTGTGGCCCTCGCGCCGCATGGTCTCTACCATGCCGAGTGCGGTGAGGGGGTTGACGAAGCACGACGCGCCTTCCGCCGGCGTGCTGCCTTCGGGCAACACCATGCACTGGTCTGCCTTGACGCAGCGGGACTGCGAGTACATGGCGCCGCCCAGTATGGCTACCGTTTTGCCCATCAGGGCTTGCGCCGCGGCAGATGAGCCCGCATTAACGACCACGCCGGCGCCCTCGTTGCCGACGGGCATGGACTGGCCCAGGCGGGCAGCCATGCCGGCCATCAGTCGTTCGGGCACGGTGGCTGTAAGTACCGGGCGGTCTGCAGTACCTGCTGCTTTTGCCGTGCTCATGTCGGCAGCGCCAAACAGCAGGCCTATATCCGATGGGTTGAGGGGTGAGGCCTCGATGCGCACCACCACCTCGTCGGCTGCGGGCTGCGCAATGGGTTCTTCAACCAGTGACAGTTCCAGCTCGCCGCCGGGCTTGATCAGTGAGCGAAGTTGAAGGCCTGTGCGCGTGGAAGTGGTCGTCATGTTTACCTCGTTTTTTGGGAAAGCTTGTCGAAAGAAAAGTGCAGCATACGCCCAATCCATATCCCGTGGGGACGCATGAATTGGCTATGGAGCCGGCTTACGGGCTGGTGTTCGGTATCAGCGCTTTGACTGCGCCGTGATGGCGTAGCGAGTACTACACTCAAGGCCTGCTTAAACGAACTGCGGCTTTGGTGATGAACATGTTTTCGCAATTCATGCTGACTGCCCTTGCTGGACCCTGAGTTGCATTCATGCAAACTGTGCCGCGCCCCAAACGTACCGCTTGTACAAGCTGCCTGCGCCCGCAGAGCGCTTGTATCTGCCAGTGGGTCACACCGGTCGAGCACGTGGTGGAAGTTCTGATCCTGCAGCACCCGCTGGAGGTGGCACACGCCAAGGGTAGCGCCCGTCTTCTGCACCTGAGCCTGCCGCGCAGCCGCATGGTGACGGGCGAAAAATTTGACGGGCGGGTTTTATTGGGCGCACCGCCTGAACCACAGGCAGCGCACCGCCCGAAGTACAACATTCTTTTGTACCCCGACTCGCCGCATGTGCAGGCGCTGGGCATTGCGGCGCCGCCGGTTCTTGCGCCCGATGCGCTGCATGACCCCACGCAGCTGCGCCTGGTTGTGATTGACGGCACCTGGCGCAAGAGCCGCAAGATGCTGTACCTCAACCCGCTGCTGCAGCATATGCCGCGCCTGTCGCTGCAGGATCTGCCTGCATCCAGCTACCTGATCCGCAAGGCACACAAGCCCGACCAGCTGTCAACGCTGGAGGCGACCTGTGCCGCCCTGGCGCAACTGGAGGGGGACACTGAAAAATTCCAGCCCTTGCTGCAGGCGTTTGACGGTTTTGTCGCGCAGCAGCTGGCGTATGGGGCGGGCTAGGGCGTTTTGTCCGAAAGCGCTCGGCTTAAAGCTCTTTTGAGAGCCTTTTAGGCCTCTGGCCCGCGTATTCTATGTACAAACAGCTATTGATTTGATAGCAATTTGTATCCGGATATATTCGGATATTGCGCCGGGAGTCACCCTGGCAAAAAACCAAGCAGACTTTGCTCAGTCCCCCAGCCCGATGACGCCCGCCAGCCGCACATCAGCCGGCGCTTCGTAATCCGCCAGCACCCAGGCGCGCTCCGGGTGCTCCGCTGCGTCCTGCAAAAACTCCAGGATAAAACCAATGGACGCTTTGTCCAGGGCGGCAAAGGGCATGTCCAGCAGCGTGACGGCAGCGCCCGATGCAAAGGCAGCCGCCATCCAGACCTTGCGTTTGGAGCCGGTGGACAGCATAAAGAGCTGCTTGTGCGTGTGCGGCGCCAGGTCCAGCTCATCGACAAGCCTGGCGAGCACGCCATCGTCAAACGCGGGATAGGCAGCGCGCCGGGACTCGAAAAAATCCAGCGCCGTCATTTGATCAAAAGCCTCGGTGCGCGGATCTATCCAGAACAATTGCTGGCGATAGGCAAGGGGCTGCTCCCGCAGGCCGAGGCCCTTGATCTGCAGCTGCCCGGCACCGGCCTGCAAATCACCCGCGAGAAGGCGCACCAGCGTGGTTTTGCCACGCCCATCGCCGCCTTGTATCAGGGTGACCCCGGACCGTATGTCTGCGGACAGGCTGGTGAACAGCTCGCGCCCCGGGTAGCTGAAGTCCAGGCCATGGACCTGGAGGAGCACGGGGGCGTGCGTGTGGTGCGGTTGTTTCATGCGCTTATATTTATTCGTCAAGCCCGATGTTGCCTGCCACGGCGTTTTGCAGGCAATGCTGCTGCACGCGCTTGAGCGCATGAAACACCACGCGGCGCTCTTCGGGCGTCATGACGCGAATGACCTCGGCCTGGCTCCGGCGTGCCTGCGGGATGATTTTTTCATGTAGCGCCTCGCCTTCGGCCGTTATAAAACAGATCAACCTTTTGCGCGGCGTGTTGCCTTCTGCCTGTATTTCGACGAAGCCACGTTTTTCAAGCAGGCGCAGGGTACGGCTCACCAGTGCCTTGTCGGACGTCGATTGCACGACCAGCTCCGCGAACGGCAGGCGTTTTGCGTAGGCCAGCAATGACAGCAGGCGCCACTCCGGCACCGTCAGGTCAAACTGCTGCGCATACGGCAATGTGATGGAGCGCCTGAGGGCGCTGGCCAGCTGGCTCGCGAAGGTCGTGAGGAAGTTGTCCACCGTCAGGCCATCACCGGCTTCGGACAGGCCGGACCAGGGATCAGGCTCGGGCAGGGACGCAGGCGGGGATTTTTGTGATGTCGTCTGGCGGGTCATGGCTTCCTGTCTTTGGGTTGCCCGGGTCTTGTGGGGCAAGGCCACGCATTGTTTCATACGCGGTACACAGCTTGTTGAACTTATCTTTTGAAAAATAATTGATAATTTTCTTTAAAAGTAAATAGGTATTTGCAGCAAGTTGATGAATCAACTAAAGGATTTACGATCCGCCCACTGCTTGATTTATGCCCAAAAAGGCGTCAAGCATTAGACGGATTCCAGCAAATGCCCCGCTTGCGATCCTTTCCCGAGCCGTCGGGGAAAGGGTGGCCTTCTCCAGGAGTTCCATGATGAAAAAGATTCTTCAAGCGCTGTGTATGACAGGCATTGCCATGGCCGCCCTGAGCGGTGGCCCGGTATTTGCACAGTCCTACCCGTCCAAACCGATTACCGTGGTGGTGGCCTATCCGCCCGGCGGCGATACCGACGCGATTGCCCGCCTCTTCGCGGACAAGCTGTCGCAGCGCCTTAAACAAACCGTGGTGATAGAGAACAAGCCCGGTGCCGGCGGCACGCTGGGCAATTCTTATGTGGGCCGGGCCGCGCCGGACGGCTACACGATTTTGTTCACGCCTAACCCTTTCACCACCGCGCCCATGGTGCTCAAGCTTGCCCCAAGCAGCAGCTATGACGTGTTGCACGGCTTTGAACCGATTATCAAAACCGCGGTTCAGCCCCTGGTGCTGGTGGCCAATCCCAACGCCGGTTTCAAGAACATCCCGGAGATGGTTGCGGCCGCCAAAGCCGGCAAACCGATCAGTTATGCCACCCCGGGCGCAGGCTCGCCCATGCATGTTGTCGCTGAATGGCTGAACCGCTCCGCCAACGTCAAAATCACGCACATCCCCTACAAGGGTGTCGGGCCTTCCGTCACCGACGTGGTTGCGGGCCATGTGCCCACCGCATGGGTCACCCTGGGCGCGGTCAGCCAGTACACCAGCACCGGCCGCCTGCTGCCGCTGGCTATCGGTGATGCAAAACGTTCGCCGCTGGCGCTCGGCCTTCCTACCCTGGTGGAACTTGGCTACAAGGACGTGGTCGTTGGTGCCTGGAATGGCTTTTTTGCCCCCAAGGGCACACCGGCTGACGTGATCAAGCTGCTCAACAGCAACCTGAACGAAATCGTGAAAATGCCCGAGGTCGTTGAAAAGCTCGCCATTTATGGCGCACTTCCCGTTGGCGGCGCGCCCGAGGTACTTGGCAAAACCAATGCGTCGGATTTCGAGGTCATGGGCAAAGTCATCCGCGAACTTGGCATCACCGCCGATTAAAAGCATGAAACGCGACGCGCTTGGTCCAGCCATGGACGCCAGAAATCTATCCACACTGGGCACCTCGGTGCCGCAGGTCACGGCGCGTGCAAAGGTTCTTGGCCGCGCCCAGTATGCCGGTGACATCAAGGTGGCGGGAATGCTGCATGGCAAGGTCCTGCGCAGCCCCTACCCGCATGCGCGCATTGTCAATATCGATGTGTCCGCGGCGCTTGCCCTGCCCGGCGTCAAGGCCGTCCTGACCGGTGCGGACGCGCCAAAAACCATGTGGGGCGTGCACCACAAGGAACGCCGCATACTGGCAGAAGGCCGGGTGATTTTTGCCGGTGAGGAGGTCGCTGCCGTGGCAGCCATCACGGAAGAAATCGCACGCGACGCACTCGACCTGATACGCGTCGACTATGAAGAGTTGCCCGCAGTCCTGAGCCCCGAGGCGGCCATGGCGGAAGGCACGCCCGGCATACACCCGGGACGCAACAATATTTCACACGAGATCCAGTTCGAGCGCGGCAGCGTCGATGCCGGCTTTGCAACTGCGGATGTCGTTTACGAAGCCACTTACAACACCCATGCACAGTACCCGGGCTATCTTGAGCCCATGGGCACTGTCGCCATGATTGACGCCGAAGGGCGGCTGGTGGTGTGGACCTCGACGCAGTCAGTGTTTCTCGCGCGCGCGCGGCTGGCCTCGGCGCTGGAAAGGCCTGTCAGCAGCGTTCGTGTCATTCAGGCGACGACCGGCGGCGGCTTTGGCGGCAAACTGGTGGAAGACGCCAACAACCTGATTGCCGGCCTGCTTGCCGTCAAAACCGGCCAGCCGGTGCGGCTGGTCAACAACCGGCTGGAAGACTTCCTGGCCTGCTGCTCCAGCCTGCCTGAGCAGATCACGCTGAAACTCGGCATGACCAAAGACGGCCTGATCGTTGCCAAGGACGTGCGCATCATTGCCGAGTGCGGCGCCTACAGCGGCCTGACGGCTGAAGTGATACACGTCAGCGCGATGCGCAGCGACAACATGCACCGCCTGCAAAACGTGCGATCGCATGCCAGCCTGGTTTATACAAACAACCCGCCGCACGGTGCGTTTCGCGGTTTTGGCGGAACCCAAATGCTGTTTGCCCTGAACAGCCACATCGACATGATGGCCGGCATGCTGCAGCTGGACCCGGTGGAGATACACAAACGCAACGCCATCGGTGCCGGCGAGGTATCGGTGCACGGCTGGCAGGTCGGCAGCACCGGCCTGAAGGAATGCATAGACAGCGCAACCGCAGCGATAGGCTGGCAGGCCAAGCGCAAACAAACGCCACTACCCGGGGCGAAACGCCGCGGCGTAGGCATGGCCGCTGCCATGCACGTCAGCGGCAACCGAACCATAGGCAACTGGGATGGCTCCACGGTGGTGCTCAAGGTCAATGAAGATGGCCGAGTGGTCGTGCACAGCAGCGAATGCGACATGGGCCAGGGCGCGATGACCATGCTCAGCCAGGTCGTGGCGCATGAGCTGAACATCCCGCTGGCACACGTACACGTCGTGGCACCGGACACCGACAGCTCGCCGTTTTGTATTGGCTCGCTGGCGTCGCGCGTCACCATCGTCGCGGGCAATGCGGCCATTCTGGCGGCGCGCAAGGCAAGGGAGAAGTTGTTTGAAGTCGCGGCCGGCATTCTCAGCGTGGATGCCAGCCAGCTTGAAATCGGCGATGCGGGGATTAGCGTCATCGGTGAACCCGATAAAAAAACCAGCCTGGCGGATGCGGCACGCCAGCACATCTGGCGGCACGGTGGCGAGGGCCTGCAGGTCAGCGCTACCTGGGATGCCAACACCGTCATGCATGACGCGAACTACTACGGCAACATTGCCCCGGCTTATTCATTTGCCGCGCAAGCCGTTGAGGTTGAGGTAGATCTAGAGACTGGGCAAGTCACCGTGGTTGACAGTTATGTCGCGGATGATTGTGGCAAGGCCTTTAACCCGCAAGCCATCCACGGCCAGACCAATGGCGCAACAGCACAGGCGATAGGCTGGGCCTTGTACGAGCAACTGCAGCTTGAGGGCGGGCGCTTGATGAACGGCAATTTTGCCGACTACACCATGCCCACTGCCGATGCCGTGCCCATGTTCAGGGGTGGCCTCGTGGAGTCGCATGACCCGAATGGACCGTATGGCGCCAAGGGGGCCAGCGAGACCGCCATCCTGCCGGGCGCGCCGGCCATTGCCAATGCTGTGTACAACGCCATAGGCATACGCATCAACGACCTGCCCATCACGCCGGAGAAAATCCTGGCCGCGTTGCGCGCAAACCGGCAAGTCCTGCCTGAAGGAGCGCGGCATGCGTGAGTTTGAATTTCTTGAACCGGCCTCTGTTGCAGAGGCCAGCCGCATCCTGGCCGAAATTGGCGATGACTGCCGGCTGATGGCCGGAGGCACCGCCCTGCTGCTGGCCATGCGGCAACGCATGGCCACGCCAACGCATGTGGTGTCGCTGGCAAGGATAGACCGCCTGCGCGGCATTGAGTTTGATGCAGGCAAGGGCCTGCGCATAGGCGCGCTGGCAAAACACAGCGATGTCGAACGCTCGGCGCTGGTACAGCAGCACTACCCCATGCTGGCGTCGATGGCCTCGCGGGTTGCCAATCCGCAGGTGCGCAACCAGGGCACGATAGGCGGCAACCTCTGTTATGCCGACCCGGCGACAGACCCGCCGGGCTGCCTGATGTCGCTTGGTGCCCAGGTGGTGCTGGGCAGCACGCGCGGCGAAAGGGTTTTGCCCATGGAGGAATTCCTGGTCGACTACTACACCACCGCACTTGAACCCGACGAGATACTGCTTGAAATCCGTGTGCCGGTGCAAGCCGCGGACAGTGAGGGCCTGTACACCCGGTTTCGCCGGACGCCGGCAGAACACCGGCCGCTGGTCAACCTGTCGCTGATGACAAGACGCAGCGGCGCAAACTGCCACCTGGCCCGGCTGGTGGTCGGTGCATCCACCACCATACCCACACGCGCACCCCGCGCCGAAGCTTTCCTGGCGGGGAAAACCATCACCCTGGAAGTCGCTGCCGAAGCGGCCGACATGGTGGCAACAGACATTGAAACCCTTTCCGACCAGCGCGGCAGCGCGGACTTCCGGCGCGACATGGTGCGGGTGGTCGCCCGGCGCAGCATCGCCAGCCTGTTCGGCCTGCCGGCAAATTGAGGACCCACAATGAGTACGCACCCCATCAACATCCGCGTCAACGGTGACGCGCACAGCCTGCAGGTCTCGTCGCGGCGGCTGTTGTGTGATTTCATTCGCGATGACCTCAACCTGACAGGGACCAAACGCGGCTGTGAAACCGGCACCTGCGGCGCCTGCTCGGTGCTGGTGGACGGCGAAGTCGTCAAGTCCTGTCTGTCGCTCGCGGTGCAGGCCAGCGGCTCGGACATCACCACGGTAGAGGGGCTGGGCACCAGCGACAGCCTGCACCCGCTGCAGCAATGTTTTATGGAGCTGGGCGGCCTGCAGTGCGGCTACTGCACGCCGGGTTTTTTGATCACCTCCTGCGCGATGCTGAAAAAAAATCCTCGCCCGAGCGAAGACGAGGTTCGCGCCGGACTCAACGGTAATTTGTGCCGCTGCACCGGCTATACACAAATTGTGGAGTCCGTCATGGCGGCGGCGGAGAAGATGCATGGAAATTGAAAAAATACTGACAGTGGCGGCGCCCCCGGCCCAAGTCTGGGCGCTGCTGCTTGACCCTGCGGTCATGGGTTCGTGTGTGCCGGGAATGAAGTCCATCGAGGTCGTCAGCGACGTCGAGTACCTGGCTGAAATGCACGTCAAGATCGCCTTCATCAGCGCACGCTTCAAGATCAAGACCAACATCGTCGAGACGCGGCCGCCTTTTTACCTGCGCAGCGAAGGCACGGGTGAGGATGCCTCGGTCGCCAGTTCGCTCAAACAGGTCAGCGAGATATTCCTGAGTGAACTTCCCGATGGCCAGACCGAGCTGCGCATGAAGATCAAGGTCGATGTGCTGGGTCGGCTCGGTACATTCGGCCTGAGCGTGATGAAGACCAAAGCGGACCGCATGTGGGACGAGTTTGGCGTTAACCTCGCAACGCGGCTGGCGCCTGCTGTTCAGCAGCCGGCAGACAATGCCATTGCCGCGCCGCAGCAAGCTGACGCCGTGCCCGAAATCGCCAGCGCGACCGCCACCGGCGGCGACCTGGCCATGCACCGGCCGGCCAGTCCGGTCGCTACAAAACGCAGCTGGCTGTCCCGGCTTTTCAATCCGGCGCCGCAAGCGCAGGCAGCACAAGCCGCGCCGGCATGGCCGCATGTACGCGTGGACCTGAAACGCGGCGATACCAGCGCGACGGTTTATTGGCCAACGGCAGACTCAAAAGCCTGCGCGGACTGGCTGCGCGACTACGCCAGATAGAAAAATATCCGGGTCTGGAAAGCCGCCGGTTTCAGTGCGCCTAAGCCAGCAGGCGGACCAGGCCGTAAAGAGAAAATGCTCCTGACAGAACCAGGAGTACGGTCTTTGCCGTGCGGGCACCAGTGAATGTTCCGATGATGCTGCAGGTCAGGATGGCGCCGAAGATGTAGCTTGTTTTCATGCCCCAATGGTAAGGCCTCGCCTGACCGGCGTGAATGATGTGTGAGTGGCAATCAGTCGTGCGGATTCCTGGCGCTGGAAAACCGGCATTGGGCAATGGCCGGCAAAGAGGCATCCGCGAATCCTTCCCCGGCTGGAGCGTCAAAATCCGTGGTACAGAAAGAATGACCCGGCAGCCGGTGCAACTGGAAAAATCCGAGATTCAATGGTGAGAATTGCCTCTGTCCCTTTCCAGGCGGGCGCAGGGAGCTATTGAATTCGTAGCATCCTCAGCCCGTGTTGCGTAAACCCGCCGCAATGCCGTTGATCGAAATGTGAATGCCGGTCTGTATCCGCTGGTCGGCCTGGCCTTCGCGGTAACGCCGCACCAGCTCCACCTGCAGGTGATGCAGCGGGTCAATGTAGGGAAAGCGGTGGCGGATGGAGCGCTGCAATGCGGCATTGCCGGCCAGCAGGGTTTTTTCACCGGTGATCAAGGCCAGCGCTCCAACCGTGCGATGCCATTCGGCCTCTATCGCGCTGAAAATCCTTTTCCGCAATCTTGCGTCACCCACCAGTTCCGCATAACGCGAGGCCAGTGCCAGGTCGCTTTTGGCCAGCACCATGTCCATGTTGCTGAGCAGTGTACGAAAGAAAGGCCATTGTTTGTACATTTTTTGCAGCAGGCCAAGCGCTTCCTTGCGGCTGGCTGCCGAGCCACCCTGGCCCAGCAGTTGCTCAATGGCGGAACCAAAGCCGTACCAGCCCGGCAGGGTCAGGCGGCACTGGCCCCAGCTGAAGCCCCAGGGAATCGCACGCAGGTCCTCGATTTTTTGCGAGGCCTTGCGTGAAGCGGGGCGCGAGCCGATGTTGAGTTCTGCAATTTCGCGGATGGGCGTGGAACTGAAAAAATATTCGGTAAACCCGGGGGTTTCGTAGACCAGCGCGCGATAGGCGGCCATGCTGGCCTGGGAGAGCTCGGCCGCGGCCTGCAAAAAATCCCCGGTCGCGGGTTTGGTGGGTTGCAGCAGCGTGGCTTCCAGCGTGGCGGCGACCAGGGTCTCAAGGTTGCGCCTGCCGATCTCCGGGTTGGCGTATTTGGAGCCAATCACCTCACCCTGTTCGGTCAGGCGTATCTGCCCGCGCACCGTGCCCGGCGGCTGCGCCAGGATGGCCTGGTAGCTGGGCCCGCCGCCGCGGCCCACGGTGCCGCCGCGGCCATGGAACATGCGCAGCTGGATGTTGTTTGAGTTCGCCAGCTGGTCAAACAGTTCGACCAGCGCAATCTCTGCGCGGTACAGCTCCCAGTTGCTGGTGAAAATGCCGCCGTCCTTGTTGCTGTCGGAGTAGCCCAGCATGATGTCCTGTTCGGCGCCGCTGCGCTGCACCAGCTGTGCGACGCCGGGTAGGGCGTAGAACTCGCGCATGATGGGCGCGGCGTTGCGCAGGTCTTCAATGGTTTCAAACAGCGGCACCACAATCAGGTCATTGGTGGCGCCGTTGTCCAGCGTGCCGTGCATCAGGCCTACTTCTTTTTGCAGCAGCAGGACTTCGAGCAGGTCGCTCACCGTTTCCGTGTGGCTGATGATGTAGTGGCGTATCGCTTCCTTGCCAAAGCGCGCCCGGGCGGTCAGAGCCGCTTCAAAAATGGCCAGTTCGCCTTGCGCATGCGCTGAGTAGCTGGCACCGACCACCCGCAGGGGCCTGGCGTCGTTCAGCAGGCGTATCAGCAGGGCGCGTTTGGCGGTTTCCTGCAGGCCGGCATAGGCGGGCTCTATGCGAGCTACGGCCAGCAGCTCGGCCACCACTTCTTCATGTTTGTCGGAGCTCTGGCGCAAATCGACGGTGGCCAGGTGAAAACCAAACACATCGACCGCACGAATCAGCGGATGCAGGCGCTGGGCGATCAGGGCCTCGCCGTAGTTTGCGCGCAGCGAGGCATCAATCGTGCGCAGGTCGGCGAGGAAATCCTCCGAGCTGGCATAGGCGTTTTGCGGCGCCACGGCATGGCGCGCGGCCTCGCCGCCGGTCAGGCTTTTGAGCGTGGCGGCCAGCCGCGCATACACGCCGGTCAGGGCGCGGCGATAGGGTTCGTCCTTGCGGTGTTCATTGGTGTCGGGCGAACTTTCAGCGAGCGCCTGCATGGCCGGGCTCACATCGACCAGCATGGCCGAAAGTGACAGTTCGCCGCCCAGGAAGTGCACCTCGGTCAGGTAGTGGCGCAGTGCAACCTCGGCTTGCCGGCCCAGCGCGTAGTTGAGGGTTTCGGCGCTGACATTGGGGTTGCCGTCGCGGTCGCCGCCTATCCACTGGCCCATGCGCAAAAAGCTGTGCACGGCATGGTTGCCGAGCTCGCGCTCCAGGTTGGCGTAGAGCTTGGGAATCTCGCGCAGGAAGGTGGCTTCGTAGTAACTCAGCGCGTTTTCGATTTCGTCGGCCACCGTGAGTTTTGAAAAGCGCAGCAAACGTGTTTGCCAGAGCTGCATGACACGGGCGCGCAACTGGGCCTCGTTGGCCGCCAGTTCGCGTGGCGTCAGGGCGTCCTTGGCGGCGCGGGCCGGGCTGACCGCCGTGACGGCGAGCGCCAGGGCCTTGATGTCGTCGCGGGCGGTGAGCAGCTGGGCGATGTCGCGCTCGGCATCCAGGATGCTTTTGCGCTGCACCTCGGTCGGGTGCGCGGTCAGCACCGGCGATACAAAACTGTGGGCCAGCGTATTTGCTATGGTTTTGGGAGCTATCCCCGCCCAGCGCAGGCGGGCCAGGGCCACTTCTATGCTGCCTTCCTGGGTGTCGCCGGCGCGTTCGTGGACGGCCCGGCGGCGAATGTGGTGGCGGTCTTCGGCCAGGTTGGCCAGGTGGCTGAAATAGGTGAAGGCGCGGATCACGCTGACGGTCTGGTCGCCCGAGAGGCTTTTCAGCAGTTTCTTCAGGGCCTTGTCGGCTTCCTGGTCGGCATCGCGGCGAAAAGCCACCGAGAGCTTGCGCACCTGCTCTATCAGCTCGTAGGCGGCCACGCCTTCCTGCTCGCGGATCACGTCGCCGAGGATGCGGCCCAGCAGGCGTATGTCTTCAACCAGCGGGCGCTCGTTGTCGCGGCTGCGTCCTGAAGTCTTGTCTGCCTTGCCCTTGACGCCCTCTTTGATGGCTTCATTGTTCTTTTTGACGCGCGCGGAAGTAACCATCGTGACCCTCTAGTTCTGAAGCTCGCATGCTAGCATTACCTTTCCCTCAGGATTACGAACAGGTTACGAGTGTCTGCAGAGTTTCAAATGCTTAAAGAATCAGCCCAAAAGGTGGTGATCGCCACCCGTGAAAGCCGCCTGGCGCTGTGGCAGGCCGAACATGTCAAGGCCTTGCTCGAATCGCGCCTGGGCTGGCAGGTCGAATTGCTGGGCATGACCACCCAGGGCGACCAGATCCTGGACCGCTCGCTCAGCAAGGTCGGCGGCAAGGGCCTGTTTGTAAAGGAGCTGGAAGTCGCGCTCACCGAAGGCCGCGCCGACCTGGCCGTGCATTCGCTGAAAGACGTGCCCATGGATTTGCCCGAAGGTTTTGCGCTGGCCTGCGTGCTGGAGCGTGAAGACCCGCACGATGCCTTTGTCTCCAACCGGTTCGCCGGGCTGGCCGATTTGCCGCAGGGCGCCGTCGTCGGCACCTCCAGCCTGCGGCGGCTGGTGCTGCTCAAAGCCTTGCGGCCCGACCTGAAGATAGCCCCCCTGCGCGGCAACCTCGATACCCGTTTGCGCAAGCTTGACGAGGGCCAGTACGATGCCATCGTTTTGGCGGCGGCCGGGCTCAAGCGGCTGGGGCTTGAATCGCGGATTCGCAGCGTGTTTGCGCAGGCCGACATGCTGCCCGCCGCCGGGCAGGGCGCCCTGGGCATTGAAGTGCGCGCGGACCGGGCCGACCTGCTCCAGGCGCTGGCCACGCTGGCCGACCAGCCGACCTGGCTGGCGGTGACGGCCGAACGCACCGTCTCGCGCGCCATGGGCGGCAGCTGCTCCATGCCGCTGGCGGCCTTCACGCAAGGCCCGGCCGCGCAAGGCATGCAGCTGTATGCGGCCTGGGGCGATCCGGCCAGCGCGGAAGAAGGTTCCGGCCTCGCGCCCAAGCCGCTGGTCCATGCGCAAAAAACGGCGCCGGTGCGCAATTTTGCGGAGGCCGAGGCCCTTGGTGAAGCGGTGGCCGCCCAACTGCGTGCCGGTGGTGCTGTCTGGGCCAGCAATCCCGCGTCGTGACCGGCGCTCCCCATGCCAGCCCCCAGGGCAGGACGCGTGTCCTGGTCACCCGGCCGGCGCACGATGCCGGTCTATGGGTGGAGCAACTGCAGCAGGGCGGCTTTGATGCCCAGGCCCTGCCCCTGATTGAAATTGCACCGGCTTCGTCCGCTGCTGCGGTCGCGGCCTTGCAACACGCCTGGCAAACGCTGGACGGTTATGCGGCCTGCATGTTTGTCAGCGGCAATGCCGTGGAGTATTTTTTTAAGTCAAAAGTGCCCATGGCCAACGCTGGGTGGGCGCAGACAGCTATCAATAAAATAGCGAATGCAGCGCAAAACCTGGTCCCACAGGGCCTGCGCCTGATGGCGCCTGGCCCGGGCACGGCTGCGGCGCTGCTGGCTGCGGGTGTGCCGGCCGGGCAGATTGATGCGCCGCCGGAGTCGGCCCTGCAGTTTGATTCCGAAGCCTTATGGCAAGTCATTGGCCAGCGCGGCTGGCAGGGCCGCCGGGTGCTGCTGGTGCGCGGGCAAAGCCAGGGCTCGCCGGGTGACGGGCCGGGCTCGCCGGGGCGCGACTGGCTGATGCGCCAGTGGCAGGCCGCCGGCGCCAGTGTTGATGTTGTCACGGTCTATGAACGCCGCGTCCCGCAGCTGGGCCAGGCGCAACTTGGGCTGGCGCAGGCCGCCAGCGCTGACGGGTCGGTCTGGCTGTTCAGTAGTTCCGAGGCTGTGGCCAACCTGCGCGCTGCCCCGGGCCTGCCGGCGCTGGACTGGAGCCGCGCCCGCGCCGTCGCCACGCACCCGCGCATTGCCCAAACCGTGCAGGCCGTCGGCTGGGGTGTTGTTGTGGAGTCACGCCCGGCCCTGAAGGACATCCTTGTCACCCTGCGCTCGATAGAATCGGGTTATTCATGAGCGACAGTCCAACAGTTCCGCCCCTTCCAGAGCCTTCGCCTGCGCCCGACAACGTGCCTGCACCGGCTGCGCCTGGTCTTTTACAAATTCCCCAAAAATGGGCGCTGGTACTTGCAGCGCTGGTCGTGGCCGGTTTGTTTGCCACCGGCCTGTTGTGGCAAAAGCTGGGCAATATCCAGGAAGAGCTTGCCCGCCGCAGCACCGATTCAGGCGCGCAGGCCATCGAGGCGCGTACCCTGGCCAGGGCCGCCCAGGACAGCACACGCGAGCTGGCGGCGCGGCTGGCGATACAGGAGACCCGCATCAGCGAGGTCAGCCTGCAGCGCACGCAACTTGAAGAACTGATGCAAAGCCTGTCCCGCTCGCGGGACGAGAACCTGGTGGTCGACATCGAGTCCGGCTTGCGGCTGGCCCAGCAGCAGGCGCAGCTTACCGGCAGTGTCGAGCCCATGGTGGCAGCGCTGAAATCGGCCGACCAGCGCCTGTCGCGTGCGGCCCAGCCCCGCCTGAACCCCTTGCAGCGCGCGATCGCCAAGGACCTGGACCGTATCCGGACGGCCAGCCTGACCGACGTGCCCGTCCTGCTGATCAAGCTCGACGAACTGAGCCGGCTGGTGGACGATTTGCCGATAGCCAACGCCATGAACACCTCGCCGCGAAATGTGGCTTCGGCGGCCCCGGCGTCCGCGCCAAAAGCGGGCGCCGCCAAAGATGAAAAAACCTTCACGCAGATGTTCGACCGGCAGGCTTTGCATGCCTGGCTGCAGCGCTTTCTGGACAGCGTGCGTGAAGAGGCCCGCCGCCTGTTGCGCGTGAGCCGCATAGACCAGCCCGAGGCCGCGCTGATGGCGCCCGAGCAGGCGGTTTTCATGCGTGAAAACCTCAAGCTCAGGCTGCTCAATGCGCGCCTGGGACTGCTCTCGCGCCAGACCGAAACCGCACGCAACGACCTGCTCAATGCCAGCGCCTGGCTGGGCAAGTACTTTGACCCCACATCGCGAAAAACCCAGGCCGCGACCCAGTTGCTGGCCCAGGTGCAGGGCCAGCTCAAAACCAGCGAACTGCCGGGCCTGGACAACACCATGGCTGCGCTGGCCACGGCGGCCGCGGGCCGCTAAAGGGCAGGGGGCAAATCCATGCGTGCTGCTTTCTGGCTTTTGGCCCTGTTTGCCGTGGCTGCGGCGAGCGCCCTGGTCGCGGGCAACAACCAGGCCGTGGTGACCGTCTTTTGGCCACCGCACCGGATCGACATTTCATTCAACCTGACGGTGCTGCTGCTGGCGGGACTGTTCACGCTGCTGTACGTGGCCCTGCGCGCCCTGTCCGCGGTATTTTCATTGCCGCTGGAAGCCAGGCGCTGGCGTGCCCAGCAAAAAGAGCGTGCCATGTACGGCGCCCTCATGGACGCGCTGGCGCACCAGCTGGCCGGGCGCTACATACGCGCCACCAAGTCGGCGCAAAACGCGCTGGCACAGGAAAAAAGCCTGGGCCATCTGACCGAACACTCGGGCCAGTTGGGTGGCCACAGCATCAGCCGCTCCAGCCAGCTGCAATCCCTGGCGCACCTGCTGGTGGCCGAAAGCGCGCAGTCGCTGCAAAACCGCGCCTTGCGCGAGCAGCACCTGCAGTCGGCGCTGCAAAGCTCGGCCCCGCGCCATGCGCAGGAAGTGCGTGAAGGCGTGCAGTTCCGCGCCGCGCGCTGGGCGCTGGACGACCGCGATGCGGGCGCCGCACTCGAATGGCTGACGCAATTGCCGCAGGGCGCGGCGCGCCGCACCCTGGCGCTGCGCATGAAACTGCGCGCCACCCGACAGTTGAAACAGACCTTGCCGGCGCTGGAAACCGCGCGCCTGCTGGCCAAACACCGGGCCTTTTCCATGGCTGCGGCGCAAAGCATTGTGCGCGGCCTGGCGCTGGAACTGCTCAACGACGCGCATGACCCGGCGCAGCTCCAGCAGGCCTGGGCTTCGCTCGATGAAAGCGAACGCGCCATGCCCGAGCTGGTGGTGCATGCGGCATCGCGCCTGATGGCCCTGCATGGCGACGTGGAACTGGCCCGCAGCTGGCTGCTGCAGGTGTGGGACAGCATGATGCAGCCGGGCTCCAGCATGGGCGACAACCTGCGCATCAAACTCATTGGTGTGCTGGAAGCCGGCCTGGATTCGATAGATGCCGTGTGGCTGGCGCGTATTGAGGCGGCGCAGCAGGCCTACCCGCGCGATGCCAACCTGCAGTACCTGGCCGGCATGGCCTGCCTGAGCCTGCAGCTCTGGGGCAAGGCGCAGCAACTGCTGTCGCGTGCGGCCATGGCCTTGCAGGATGCGGGACTGCACCGCAAGGCCTGGCGCGCGCTGGCCGTGTTGGCCGAGCAGCGTGGCGACGAAGCCGCCGCCGCGCAGGCTTACAAACGGGCTGCCGAGCTATAACGCAGCTGCAGCGTTTCACGCGGCGCCAGTTGGACGCCAGCTTCACACTCCGCTGCGCTCTTCGCTCTCTTGTTTCCTTGCCCCCGGACGCATAGGGCCGTTGCGCGCTGCACATGCCCATTCTGACCATGCCCACAAGCGGCATTCTTACCGGAGCATCACCCGGCAGGGCAGGATAAGGACAGGCGGACGGGTTTTATACGGTAGAGATAGAAACCCGTTCACCTTGAGCTTGTCGAAAGGCTCCTTGGCTTCGACTGGCTCAGCCCGAACGGATCTTGTCGAATGAACACAGCTTGGTATTAGCGCAGCAGAAAAGAAAAAGGGCAGCTCGAAAGCTGCCCTTTTTGTCGGGTTGGTCAGGGGCCGAGTCGCCCCTTTGGTTTAAACCCTGCTGTCGCTGGCAGGTGCCGCGGCCTGCTCAAACGGCAGCGTCATGTTGCCCAGGTCGCGTTTGGTTTCGACCAGCACCAGCGGGCCTTCGTTGGACACCACCACAGCTGGGCGCTCGCGCGGCACATGCACCGGTTTGGCTTCAGCGGCAATCGCGGCCTGCACTTCGGCGATCTTGCTTGCATCGGAGTTGACCCACTGCAGGCCTGATGACTGCGCGACCTGGCTCAGGTCCTGCAAGGGCAGGTCGTAGGACTGAACCTTGGGCAAAGCCGTGCTGGCCGCGACAGGTGCAGCCGCTTTGACCGGCGCAGGTGTTGGTGCCGGCTCGGCAGCCCGCACCGGTGCCACAGGAGCTGCCACAAAAGCCGTTGCAGGTGCAGCAGGTGCTGCGGATGCTACAAATTCAGTAGCTGGCTGCGCGCGTTCCTGCTGGGCTGGAGCCTGGTTTGGCTCTGCATGAACAGGTGCCGCGTTGCCTTCGGCGGTGGCCTCGTTGTTGCGCTCGGTCCGTTCGCCGCCTTCACCACGTTCACGGCGGTCGCGGCCATAACGGTCACGGCTGCGGCGTTCGCGCGGCTGGCGCTGCTCTTCACCTGGCTCACCGGTCTGCTCCATGGCAGGGGCATTGCTGCCGGCGTCCTGCGCTGGCTGTGCAGCAGAGGTCAGGCCTTCGGGGTTGAATGCGCGCTCTTCGGGGGCGGCGTTCTCACCAGCAGCACCTTCAGTGCGTTCGCCACGGCGGTCGTTGCGGCGGCCATTGCGGTCGCGGCGGCCACCTTCACGGGGCTCACGGCCTTCCTGTGCCGGACGGTCCTGGCGCGCTTCGGCGGTCTCACCACCACCCATGGCGGCTGCCATGGCGGCCTGGTTGGCCAGTGCGAGGTCCTGCTCTACGGCATCGCGCGGGATGCTGCGCTCGCCACCACGCTCGCTGCGTTCACCGCGCTCGCGGCGTGGGCGCTCGTTGCGACCGCCTTCGGCGCGCGGTTCACGTGGTTCGCGTGGCTCACGGGCTTCACGGTTTTCATTGCGGCCTTCGTTGCGCGGTGCGGCGTCGGCACGCTGCTCACCGGCCGGGCGTTCCTGGCGTTCCGGACGGCCGGCATCGGCGCGGCCTTCAGGATTGCGTTCGCGGCGTTCACCACCACGGCCCTCGTTGCGGCCTTCCGCACGTCCTTCCGCGCGGCCATCGCGGCCACCATCACCGCGGCCTTCGCCACGGTCGCTGCGGCCACGGCCACCACGGCGGCCGTCACGGCCTCCGCGTTCGCCACCACGGTCCGAGCGTTCACCGCCGCGGCCTTCGGGGCGTCCTTCAGCACGGCCATCACGGCGGGCTTCGCTGCTGCGTTCTTCTTTCTTGACTTCTTTTGCAGGTGCTGCAGCAGGCGTTTGTGCACCGCCGAACAGGCTCTTGATCCAGCCGAAGAAACCTTTTTCCGCGGGTGCGGCAGCAGCAACAGGTGCAGCGGCCGGGCGCTGTGCGGCTTTGGGCGCGGCAGCTTCCGGCTTGGGCGGTGCCACGGGTGCCGGCACATCGGGCAGCACGCCCTTGATGACGGGCTCCTGCTTGTTGTGTTTTTCCTGGCTGCGGCGCGTGACCAAGGTCGGGTCTTCAATCTCTTCTGCCATCTTGTAGCTGGCTTCGATGTTGTCCAGGCGCGGGTCGTCGTGTTTCAGGCGTTCCAGGCGGTAGTTGGGCGTCTCGAGGGTCTTGTTCGGCACCAGCAGCACATTGATGCGCTGCTTGACTTCGATCTTGGCGATCTCGGAGCGTTTTTCGTTGAGCAGGAAAGATGCTACATCCACCGGCACCTGGCACAGCACCGAAGCTGTGCTGTCTTTAAGCGACTCTTCCTGGATGATGCGCAGGATTTGCAGTGCCGAGCTTTCGGTGTCGCGGATGTGGCCGGAACCACCGCAACGCGGGCAGGGAATCGATGCGCCTTCGCTCAATGCAGGGCGCAGACGCTGGCGGCTCATTTCCATCAGGCCGAATTTGCTGATGGTGCCGAACTGCACACGTGCGCGGTCTTGCCGCAGCGCATCGCGCAAACGGTTTTCCACGTCGCGGCGGTTGCGCGACTCTTCCATGTCGATAAAGTCGATGACGATCAGGCCGCCCAGATCGCGCAAACGCATCTGGCGCGCCACTTCGTCGGCGGCTTCGAGGTTGGTGCGGGTGGCGGTTTCTTCAATGTCGCCGCCCTTGATGGCGCGGGCCGAGTTGACGTCAACCGAGACCAAGGCTTCGGTGTGGTCAATCACGATGGCGCCGCCGGATGGCAGCTGTACTGTGCGGGCGTAGGCCGACTCGATCTGGTGCTCGATCTGGAAACGCGAGAACAGCGGTGCGTCGTCGCGGTAGCGTTTGACGCGGTGCTCATGCTCGGGCATCACGTGGGCCATGAACTGCTTGGCTTGTTCGTAGACGTCGTCGGTGTCGAACAGGATGTCGCCGATGTCGCTGTTGAAGTAGTCGCGGATGGCGCGAATCACCAGGCTGGATTCCTGGTAAATCAGGAAAGCGCCCTTGCCGCCCTTGCCGGCGCCTTCAATCGCCGTCCAGAGCTTGATCAGGTAGTTCAGGTCCCACTGCAGTTCCGGCGCGCTGCGGCCAATGCCGGCGGTGCGCGCAATGATGCTGGAGCCGGCTGGGTATTCCAGCTGGTCCATGTTTTCCTTGAGCTCGGCGCGGTCCTCGCCCTCGATGCGGCGGCTGACGCCACCGCCGCGCGGGTTGTTCGGCATCAGCACCACGTAGCGGCCTGCCAGCGACACAAAGGTCGTGAGGGCGGCGCCCTTGTTGCCGCGTTCTTCCTTCTCGACCTGGACCATCAGTTCCTGGCCTTCGCGTATCACGTCGTTGATGCGCGCCTGGCTGACCGGCACGCCGGGGGCGAAGTAGTTCCTGGAGATTTCCTTGAACGGCAGGAAACCGTGGCGGTCTTCGCCGTAGTCGACAAAACAGGCTTCCAGCGAAGGTTCGACGCGCGTGACGACGGCCTTGTAGATGTTGCCCTTGCGCTGCTCGCGCCCTTCAATTTCAATTTCGTAGTCGAGGAGTTTTTGTCCGTCAACAATCGCCAGGCGGCGTTCTTCAGCCTGCGTGGCGTTAATCAGCATCCGTTTCATGGGTAGCCTTCCTTATCGTTCTGTGTCTCTCAAACCCAAAAATGGGCCAACGATGCCGAAGAAGACGTTATGCGAACGTGGGGAATTGCCGGAGAGCTTTTGACGCTACCCAGGCCAACTGAAAAATCAGTCAGCCGAGTGGTCTGGGCGTAGGCGCGTGGATGGAGTGAGCAGGGGTCAAACAGGTGTTTGCTATCAAATTGAGAGCTACTTGCGCCCGTTGTACAAGGACTGAGGGCCGATTTATGCCAAAAGCGGGGCTCACGAATGTCGTGAGGCGCCGCAGGCACATATAAATCAGGCTGAACAGCATGGTTGTCAAAGGGCTACCTGTTAAAGGACTTGTTCTCAGCTGGATCCGCATGCAGCCTTTTGTGTGTGACTTGGGCTGCACGCATGGTATTCCGTAGTTGTATTCGCAAAACGTCGACCTGTCTGCCCTGTAATCCGCTCGCCGCGAGGTGCCTGGCACTCGTCGCTTGCGGGCAATTACCGGCATGGGCATCGACCTTCCAGCGAGGCTGTTTGCAGCTTGGGATTAAGGCCTGTTTGGCCGGTTCCGGACCTGTGTGGACTAAACTCCAGACAAATCAACCACTTACAGCGCATCGCTAGTGAAACACATTATAGGGGCAGTGAAAGGCTTGGCTACACCATCAAAGAAGCGACCGGACGCACGGACACCCGCGCGCCCAGCCCAGGCCCGGGCGCCCATGCGCGCCGCCACGGGCCCGCAGCCCAGGCCCCAGGCCGTGCCTGTCATGCCAAGCGTCGCGCCGGAGGCCAAAACCCTGCCCCAGGCCACCCTGGTGACCGTCGACGAGGACTACGCCGGCCAGCGGCTGGACAATTTTTTGATACGCCAGCTCAAGGGCGTGCCCAAAACCCATGTCTACCGCATCATCCGCAGCGGTGAGGTGCGGGTGAACAAGGGCAGGGCGCAGGCCGATACCCGGGTTGAGGCCGGCGACATCGTGCGGCTGCCGCCGGTGCGCACCTCGGAGCGGGCCGAGCAGAAGGTCCAGGCCATGGCGCGGGAAGTGGCGCGTCACGGTGCCAGTTCCACCGTCGGCGGTTACGCGCCGGCGGCCGAATTCCCGGTTCTTTTTGAAGACGACTTTGTGCTGGCCATAGACAAACCCGCCGGTGTGGCGGTACACGGCGGCAGCGGCGTGAGTTTTGGCGTGATCGAGCAGTTGCGCATGGCCAGGCCGGAGGCGGATTTTCTGGAGCTGGTGCACCGGCTGGACCGTGAAACCAGCGGCGTTTTGCTGATCGCCAAGCGGCGCATGGCTTTAAAGCTGTTGCAGGAGCAGTTCCGCGAGCGCGAAACCGACAAGGTCTACCTGGCCCTGGTCAGCGGCGACTGGCCGGCCAATCACCGCGTGATCGACAAGGCGCTGCATAAATACCTGCTGGAAAATGGCGAGCGCCGCGTCAAGGTGGTGGCCAACGAGCATCCAGACGGCATGCGTTCGGTCACCCTGGTCAAGGTCAAGTCCGCCGTTGCGGCCAGCCCGGCCGCGCCGGCCACGCCGTTTACCCTGCTGGAAGTCACCATCAAGACCGGCCGCACGCACCAGATACGCGTGCACCTGGCGGGCGAAGGCCACCCGATTGCCGGCGATGACAAATACGGCGACTTTGAACTCAACAAGGCGCTGCAAAAAACGCTGGCCGGCAGGGCTGCCCTGAAACGCATGTTTTTGCATGCCTGGAGCCTGAAGTTCAACCACCCGAAACTGCGCAAGGTCATTCACCTGCAGGCAGCGCTGCCGCCGGAGCTGCAGCAGTTTTTGCCGCTTGGCATGGAAGTCCTGACGCCCGGAGTTGTACCGTAAGGCCGTCGTACGCCAGTCATCCAGCCCGGCGACAATAGGCCGATGCAAGCAAGAAACTTTGACCTGATTGCCTTCGACTGGGACGGCACGCTGTTTGATTCCACCAAAATCATCGTCCGCTGCATACAGGCGGCGGTGTGTGACGTGGGCGGGAAGATGCCGACCGACGAGGCCGCCGGTTATGTGATCGGCCTGGGCCTGGCGCAGGCACTGGCCCATGCCGCCCCCGATGTGCCGCCCGAAAAATACCCGGCGCTGGGCGAGCGTTACCGGCACCACTATGCCTCCCACTACAACGATTTAAGCCTTTTTGAGGGTGTGCTGCCGCTGCTGGCCGAGCTCAGGTCGCGCGGCCACCTGCTGGCCGTGGCGACCGGGAAATCCCGGCGCGGGCTGGACGAGACCTTGGAAAGCGTTGAACTCAAGGGGGTGTTTGACAGCTCCCGCACCGCCGACGAGACGGCCGGCAAACCCGACCCGCGCATGCTGCACGAACTGATGGACGAGTTCAGCATACGGCCCGAGCGCATGTTGATGGTGGGCGATACCACGCACGATTTGCAGATGGCCCTGAATGCCGCCTGCCCCAGCGTGGGTGTCAGCTACGGCGCGCACGAGCCGCAAGCCTTTGTGGACCTGAATCCGCGCCATGTGGCGCATTCGGTGCAGGATTTGCGTGACTGGCTGCTGGCCAACGGCTAAGGCCGGACCGCCTGATTGTTTTTTGTTGTGGACGAATTGCTGCCCCTTTGCAACAGCCCCGACCTGGTCGAGGGCGGGCAGGCGGTTCCGTTTGATGTGGTCTACGCCGGGCAGACCTGCCGGGCCTTTGCCGTCCGCTACAGGGGCCAGGTCCATGCCTACCTCAACCGTTGCACGCATGTGGCGATGGAGCTCGACTGGCAGCCGAACCGGGTTTTCGACGACAGCGGCCAGTGGCTGCTGTGTGCCAGCCACGGCGCGGCCTACCTGCCCGATACCGGCCAGTGCGCGGGCGGCCCCTGCCACGGCGGCCTGGTCAAAATCACGCTTTCAGAAAATGGCGGGCTTGTTTACTGGCATTCCGCTTACAACCTCAAGCCCCTGGCCTTTTAATACCCCTCTAAACTAGCCACCATGAATGATTCAAACCGTCCGGATCCGACCGATCCTTCCTCCGGCTCTTCCAGCGGTCCCGATTTTGAGGAAAACAGGCCTGCAATGCCCATTGGGCGGGCGCAGCCAGCTACTGAAACAATAGCAAAAAAATCCGCCTCGGCGGACCCTTCGAGCGTTCCGGGCTGGGAGCGGGCAACGCTGGAAAAGCTCGCCTTTGCATCCCTTAACGAACAAAAAGCCACGCGCCGCTGGAAAACCTTTGTGCGCCTGTCCTGGCTGGCCTTTTTCATCGCCCTGGTGTGGATGGCGCTGCATCGCGGCACGCCCGCCAGCGACGCCACGGTGCCGCACACCGCCGTGGTGGAAATCAAGGGCGAAATCGCGGCCGGTGCCGATGCCAGCGCCGAGTTTGTCAATGCTGCCCTGCGCGCCGCCTTTGAAGACGAGGGCTCCAAGGCCATCGTGCTGCTGATCAATTCGCCAGGCGGCAGCCCGGTGCAGGCCGGCATGATGAACGACGAAATCCTGCGCCTCAAGGCCAAGCACAAAAAACCCGTCTACGCCGTGGTGGAAGAAAGCTGCGCTTCCGCGGCCTATTACGTTGCCGCATCGGCCGACCAGATTTTTGTCGACAAGGCCAGCATTGTGGGCAGCATTGGCGTGCTGATGGACGGTTTTGGTTTTACCGGCCTGATGGACAAGCTGGGTGTGGAGCGGCGCTTGCTGACGGCCGGTGAAAACAAGGGTTTTCTGGACCCGTTCAGCGCCCAGACCGAAAAGCAGCGCGCTTTTGCCCAGGCCATGCTGAACCAGATCCACCAGCAATTCATTGCGGTGGTGAAAACCGGTCGCGGCAAACGGCTCAAGGAAACCCCCGAGATGTTCAGCGGCCTGTTCTGGACCGGCCAGCAGGCCATAGAGCTGGGCCTGGCCGACCATCTGGGCAACCTGGATTACGTTGCCCGTGAAATCGTGAAGACCGAAGAAGTCATCGACTATACGCGCCGCGACAACGTGGCCGAGCGCCTCGCCAAGAAGTTTGGCGCGGCCATGGGCGAGGGCGCCATAAAGGCGGTCAAGGCGATTCCGGCGCTCCGTTAAGCGATTTGGTCAACCATCAAAAAGCCCGTCCATGGACTAATGCCAGTCAGTTAAGAAGCTGGCAGCCGAGGTAGGGTAAAAAAGGGACGTG
>JAZKCE010000012.1:0-153290 GCA_040388255.1 Pseudomonadota bacterium
GACTTTGACGTTGTAGTCGACTACTCGTTTGACGGGGACAAGGACCTTCATTACATTACCTTTTTTAATATTGCTCAATCACACCAGGCGCGCGCCCGGTCCAGGTGTTCGCGGCACTCGCGAACCATGCGTGTTATCAGTTCGGCGCAGGTCGGCACATCGTCGATCAGGCCTATGCACAGGCCGGCGGAAACCACGCCGCCGTTGACCTCACCAGCCTGCAGCGCGGCTTTCCCGCGCACGCCCGCGACCAGCGGACGTATGTCCTCGAACTGGCAGCCGCCTGGCCGGTTTTCCATCGCCACCACTTCTTCCGAAATCGTATTCCTGAATACACGCGCCGTGTTCTTCATGGTGCGGAACATCAGTTTGGTGTCACGCTCGGACGCCGCCACCAGCGCCTGCTTGATGTTGTAGTGTATCGGCGCCTCCTGCGTGACGCAAAAGCGCGTGCCCATGTTGATGCCCTCGGCGCCCAGCGCCAGCGCGGCCGCCATGCCGCGCCCGTCGGCGATGCCGCCCGAGGCGATGATGGGAATGGTGAGCGCGCGCGCCGCGATCGGCAGCAGCACCAGCCCCGGCACATCGTCCTCACCGGGATGGCCGGCGCATTCAAAACCGTCGATAGAGACCGCATCGACGCCATTGCGTTCGGCCGACAGCGCATGCCGCACCGTGGTGCACTTGTGCACGATCTTCACGCCATGGGCCTTGAACTGGTCTATGAAGTCCCTGGGGCTGTTGCCCGCCGTCTCCACGATCTTGATGCCGCTGTCTATGATGGCCTGCACATACCCGGCATAGGGCGGCGGCTTCACTGCGGGCAGTATGGTCAGGTTCACGCCAAACGGTTGATCGGTCATGCTGCGCGTGCGTTCTATCTCGCGCCGCAAGTCGTCGGGTGTCTGCTGCGTCAGCGCCGTCAGCAGCCCCAGGCCGCCGGCATTGGACACCGCCGAAGCCAGTTCAGCCAGGCCCACCCACTGCATGCCGCCCTGGATGATGGGGTAGCGTATGCCCAGCAATTCAGTGATGCGGGTTTTCATGATCTCGATTGCTCCACTGGTTGCGGGCTGACTGTTCGGGGGCCACCGCGGAACCGGCTTTGCCGGTCCGCTGGTGGCGCCCCCTTTGGGGGAGGCGCCGCAGGCGCTTCGGGGGGTTAGTCCAATTTCGCGCCCGACTGCCTGATCAGGCGCTCCCACACGGGCAGCTCCTTCTTGTAGGCTGCGGCAAAGGCCTCGGGTGAGCTGTCCTTGATCTCAAAACCCATGCCCGCGACTTTCTGCTGCACATCGGCTTGCTGCGTCGCCTTGCGCACTTCGTCGGCGATGCGCAGCACCACGGGCCTGGGCGTGCCGGCAGGCGCTGCGATGGCCAGCCATCCGGTCACGCGGTAGGCCTCGTCTTTCAGGCCCTGCTCGGCCAGCGTCGGTACATCGGGCAGGGTGCCCATGCGGCGCTCGCCAGTCACACCTATGGCCCTGACCTTGCCGGCCTCGATGTGCGGCTTGGCCACCAGCGCGCTGGCGTAGGCCATATGGATCTGGCCGCCTATCAGGTCCTGCATCATGGGCGCCTCGCCCTTGTAGGCGACGTGGTTCATGTCGGCATGCTGCGCCACGCTCATGTGGGCGCCGGCCAGGTGCGGATAAGCCCCCACGCCGTAGGAGCCGTAAGCCAGCTTGCCCTTGTTGGCGCTCACGTATTTCAGCAGCTCGGGAGCGGTCTTGACCGGCACGCTGGGGTGCACCACCAGCACCAGCGGCGCCATGGCGATCTGGTAGACCAGCGTCAGGTCGCGCTGTGTGTCATAGGGCAGCTTCTCGAACAGGAACTGGTTGGTGAGCAGCGAGTTGCTCAGCGACAGCACGATGGTGTAGCCGTCCGGGGCCGCCTTGGCAACCGCGTCCGTGCCTATGATGCCGGCCGCGCCCGGCTTGTTGTCGATGATGACGGGCTGGCCCATGCTGGCCGCCATCTTCTGGCCAATCACACGCGCCAGTACATCGGTTGCGCCGCCGGCGGCAAAGGGCACCACCATCCTGATCGGTTTGTTTGGGTAGGCCTGGGCCTGGGCGGCGGTGCCCGTGACCAGCGCGGCGATCGAGGCTGCGACGCAAAGCCATGTGCGGGGATTCAGAAAGTTCGGGTTCATGTGGTGTCTCCTGTTCGGGCTTGCAAAAGATATGAGGGGGATGGATCTACTGCAGGATGAGCTGCGCCTTGAACGGCAGGCGCTCCAGCACCTGCTGCAGTTGCGCCTGCAACTGCGCTGCCAGCGGCCCGGCGGCAGCTGCGTCGACGATCACCCTGAGCGCGCTGTCGCCGTCGGCCTGCACCTGCGGACGTGCCGCGGCGGGCACACCCAGCGCGGCGCAGGCTTCGTCCACCAGCGCCTCGGCGACCTTGCGTGCGGCCAACGAGCGCAGCTCGGGTTTGTAGATCTTGCCGACATTGGTCATGGGCATGTGTTCAATGATGAGCACAGACTTCGGCCTGGCCGGTGCTTCGTCAACACGCGCGGCGGTAAAGGCCAGCAGTTCCTCCTCGCTGGCCGAGGCGCCGGGCACCAGCGTTGCAAAAACCACCGGCAGCTCACCGGCATAGGCGTCGGGCGCACCGACCGCCGCGCACAGCTGCACGGCCGGATGCGCGCCCAGCGCATCTTCTATCGTCTTGGGATCGATGTTGTGACCGCTGCGGATGATCAGGTCCTTGGAGCGGCCGGTGAGGTTGAGCCGCTCCTCGCCATCTATCCAGCCCAGGTCGCCGGTCGCCAGCCAACCGTCGGCCGTGAAGGCCTTGGCGTTGTCAGCCGGATCGAGAAAACCCGAGAACAGGTTCGGCGACTTGAACAGCACCATGCCGTGCTCGCCGGCCGGCAGGTCGCGGTCAGACGCATTGCCATGCTCGTCCAGCGCCACGATGCGCAACTGCGAATAGGGCAGCCGAAAGCCGACGCAGCCGGCCGGCCCCACCACACCCGGCGGCGTGATGGTTGAAATGCCGGCCATCTCGGTCATACCCAGGCTCTCATGCACATGCAGGCCGAACAGGCGTTCAAAGCGCGCGGCGAGCTCGGGCGCCAGCACGGCGGCGCCGGTGCGGCAATAGCTGATAGACGAAATATCCGCGCCGTCCAGCGGTACATTGGCCAGCGCCGCCAGCACCGTGGGCACGGCCGACAGCGATGTCGGGCGGTATTTCTCGACCAGCTTCCAGTAGTTGGCGATGACCTGCTTGTTGCGAAGCAAGGCGTTGCTTGGGATGATGACCTCGACGCCGGCCGACAGCGAGGCCAGCGATGCGGGCAGGACTCCGGCCACATGGAACAGCGGATAGCCATTGATGGTGACGTCCGTATCCTTGAGGCCTTGCAGCTTCACGCTGGCCCAGGCGGTGAAAACCTGGGCGCCGTGGCTGTGGCGCGCCAGCTTGGGCGCACCCGTGGTGCCGCCAGTGTGGAAGTAGGCGGCGATGTCGGTAGGCGCGATATCACGGCCGCTGAGCAGCCGGTCGGCCGGTTCGCGCGCGCGCAAGACGTTGAAGTCGGCCACGCCATCGGGCAGCGCAGCCACGCTGCCCGCGGCCTCGTCATGCGGCGCCACGCGCAGCACTGTGGTGAGTCCGGACAGCTGGCCGCGCAGGCGCATGGCCTTGGACCACAAGCCGCCCTCATCGTCAGCACCCCAGGCGATCAACACCCTGGCGCCGGCCGCACTCATCAGCGAGACCAGTTTTTCGTCGCTCAGCAGCGGGTTCAGCGGCTGCACAATGCCCGCCGCCTCGCCGCCCCAGAGCGCCAGGTGGTATTCAAGACAGCCCGGCAACAGCACCGCGACCGCGTCCCCTGGCCCGACACCCAGTGTGTGCAGCAGGTTGGCGGTCTGGTGGATGCCGGCCAGCAGCTCGGCATAGGACCAGCGTATCGGTTCGTCGGCCGGATCGCCGCTGCGCAGAAAGGTCAGCGCGGTCTTGTTGCCGAAAGCCGCGCCGGCATTGCAAAAGATTTCGTAGGTGCTGCGGACTGTCAGCGCCTCGTGCAGCGGCGTCTGTTCGAGGCGGCGTACGTCCTCTATGCCGCGCACGGGAAACGACGGGCTGAAGGGCGCACCGGCCCGGGTCTCGCTGGTGTGACGCATGGATTTTCCTCCTGGTACTGAACCGCTCTGTCAATGCCTGCCAAGCGCCATAAAACGCTGCAGGTGGTGGTCTTCGTCGCCGAGCTGGTGATCAATCATCACCAGGCGCTTGGCGTAGTGGGCCAGCGGCAGTTCCCAGGTCATGCCTATGCCGCCATGCATCTGTATGCTTTCTTCGGCCACCAGTGTGCCTATGCGGCCTATGCTGAACTTGGCTGCCGACAGCGCTCGCTCGCGCGTGATGCGATCCGCATCGATGGCGGCAGCAGCATTGATCACGGCCGAGCGGGCCTGCTCTATCTCCAGCAACAGGTCCGCCATGCGGTGCTGCAGCGCCTGGAAGCTGCCGATCAGCGTGCCGAACTGCTTGCGCGTGCGCAGGTAGTCCAGCGTCGCGGTCTTGGCGGCTTCCATCGCGCCCAGGCTTTCCGCACACAGGGCCAGCACACCGCGGCCCACGGCGCGCTCCAGCGTGGCGTGGCCCTGGCCTTGCGCGCCCAGCAATGCGTCAGCGCCCAGCAGCACGCCGTCCAGCGTCAACTCGGCCACGCGGCCGCCGTCGATGGCGGGGCAGCCGCGCACGACCAGGCCCTTCGTCTTTGCGGGAACCAGGAACAGCGAGATGCCGGCTTGATCATCCACCGCGCCCGAAGTGCGGGCCGAGACCACAAACAGGTCAGCCTGCTCGCCCTGCAACACGACCGCCTTGGCGCCATTGAGCAACCAGCCGTCGCCGGTCTTTTCAGCGCGGGTCTGCACGCGCGCCAGCTCGTAGTGCGATTGAGGCTCGTCATGCGCCAGGGCCGCAATCGTTGTGCCGCCAATGATGTCGGCCAGCAGCGCTTTTTGCACCGCGTTGCCCGCAGCCGAGACGGCTTCGCCGGCCATGACCGCGCCCAGCAGGGGTTCAACCACCAGGCCGCGGCCCAGCGCCTCGAAAACCACGGCGATATCGAAGCCCGCGCCGCCAAAACCGCCATCGGCCTCGCTGAACAGCGCACCTATCACGCCGAGTTCGGCGAACTGCTGCCAGATCTCCGGGCTGAAACCGTGGGCCGATTTCGCGATGCGGTCACGCTTGTCAAAAGCGTACTGCTCGGCGATGAAGCGGTTCAGGCTGTCGGCGAGCATGCGCCTGTCTTCGGTATGTTCGAAATTCATGTCCCTGCCCTCACAGTCCCAGGATCATCTTGGAGATGATGTTTTTCTGGATTTCATTGGAACCGCCAAAGATAGACAGCTTGCGGTTGTTGAAGTATTTGGCCGCCGCAGGCGCGGCGTAGTCCGGGCCCATGGACACAGCGTTGAAACCGTCTTCCAGCGCCTCGGCGACAAAGGGCCGCGCATACGGCCCCATTGCACGCCGTATCAGGGAGGAAATCTCCTGGCGGATCTCGGTGCCGCGTATCTTGAGCATGGAACTCTCGGCGCCCGGCACGCCGCCGCCGGCCACGGCCGCGATCACACGCAGGTTGGTGGTCTTCATGTTTTCCAGGTCGATCTCGACGCGCGCCAGGCGTGCGGCGAAAGCCGGGTCTTCGTTGAGCGGCTTGCCGTTTTTTATCTGCTTCGCCGCGATGGCCTTGAGCTGTTCCAGCGCGGCCACCGAGAAGCCGACACCGGCGATGTTGGTGCGCTCGTAGGTCAGCAAATACTTGGCGCAGGTCCAGCCCTTGTCCTCTTCGCCCACCAGGTTCTCGGCCGGCACCCGCACATCGGAAAAGAACACCTCGTTGACCTCATGCTCGCCATCGAGCGTGATGATGGGGCGTACCTCGACACCGGGTGTCTTCATGTCTATCAGCAGGAAGCTGATGCCCTCCTGCTTCTTGGCCTCGCGGTTGGTGCGCACCAGGCAGAAGATCATGTTGGCATGCTGGCCCAGCGTGGTCCAGGTTTTCTGGCCATTGACGATGTAGTGCTCACCCTGGGCATCGGTGCCGCGCACGGCCGAGGTCTTGACCGAGGCCAGGTCGGAGCCGGCGCCGGGCTCCGAATAACCCTGGCACCACCAGTCCGAGCCATCAAGGATGCGCGGCAGCCAGTGGCGTTTTTGCGCCTCGTTGCCGTACTTGATCAGCACCGGGCCCAGCATGTTCACGCCAAAGGGCACGATGCGCGGCGCATGGGCCAATGCGCATTCGTTCTCGAAAATGAATTTTTCGATCGCGCTCCAGCCCGGGCCGCCGTATTGTTCGGGCCAGTGGTTGGCGAGCCAGCCGCGTTCGTTGAGGATGGCGTGCCATTCCTGCATGTCGGCCTTGCCGAGTATCTTGCCGCTGGCAACCTTGCCGGACAGGCGCTGGGGCAACCTGGCGGCCAGGAAGGCGCGCACTTCGGCGCGGAAGGCTTCTTCTTCGGGGGTGAAATTCAGGTCCATTTTGAACGCCTCAATAAATTTCAAAGAGACCGGCAGCGCCCATGCCACCGGCAATGCACATGGTGACGACGGCGTACTTCGCGCCGCGCCGTTTGCCCTCTATCAGCACATGGCCCGCGAGCCGCGCACCCGTCATGCCGAAGGGATGGCCAATGGAGATCGCGCCGCCATTGACGTTGAGCCGCTCGTCGGGAATCCCCAGCCGCTGCTGGCAGTAAATGGCCTGCGAAGCAAAAGCCTCATTTAATTCCCACAGCCCAATGTCGTCAACCTTGAGGCCATGACGCGCCAGCAGCTTGGGCACCGCGAACACCGGGCCTATGCCCATCTCGTCGGGCTCGCAGCCGGCCACGGCCAGGCCGCGGAAGGCGCCCAGCGGCTTGAGGTTGAGGCGCTCGGATTCCTTGGCTTCCATCATCACGCAGGCCGAGGCGCCGTCGGAGAGCTGCGAGGCGTTGCCGGCGGTGACGAACTTGTCCGGGCCATTGACCGGCGCCAGCCTGGCCAGGCCTTCATAGGTGGTGCCGCGCCGGTTGCAGTTGTCGGCGTCCACCGTGACCTCGCGGCGGGTCACGGCCCTGGTTTCCTTGTCGGTCACAGCCATGGTGGTGGTACAGGCGACGATCTCGTCCTTGTAGCGGCCAGCCAGTTGCGCCTCTTCGGTCTTGCGCTGGCTGTCAAACGAAAAGCGGTCCTGCGCCTCGCGGCTGATGCCGTAGCGCTGGGCCACGATGTCGGCGGTTTCTATCATCGACAGGTAGAGCTCGGGCTTGTGCTCCACGATCCACGGGTCCATGCCGGTATCGCCGTCCTCACGGGTGCGGATCGCCGAGATGCTTTCCACGCCGCCGGCAATCATGGCCGGTGCGCCCTCGACAACGATGCGGCCGGCGGCCATGGCAATGGCCTGCAGGCCCGAAGCGCAGAAGCGGTTGACCGTGGTGCCGGCAATGCTGATCGGCAGGCCGGCGCGGATGATGCTCTGGCGCGCCACGTTGCGCCCGGTCGTGCCTTCGGGGTAACCGCAGCCGAGAATGGCGTCCTCGATCAGCGCCGGGTCCAGGCCCGCGCGCTCGACGGCGGCGCGCACCGCGAAGGCCGCCAGCGTCGCGCCGGGGGTGATGTTGAATTCACCGCGGTGCGACTTGGTCAGCGGTGTGCGGGCGGTGGAAACGATGACGGCTTCACGCATGAAATATCTCCTTATTCGGATTGATTGAGGCTCGAAAAATCGGCGCCGCGTTCGACCAGCTCGACCAAGAGCGGCGAAGGCTTCCAGAAGATCGGGTCTTCCTTCGCGAACTCGCGGATGTCGGCCAGCACCTTGGGCAGGCCCACACTGTCGGCGTATTGCATCGGGCCGCCGCGGTGGCGCGGAAAGCCGTAGCCGTAGAGGAAGGTCACGTCGACATCGAGCGGGCGCAGCGCAATCTTCTGGTGCACGACATTGGCGCCTTCGTTGACCATCGCGGCCATGTAGCGGCGCATGATTTCCTCATCGCTGAAACTGCGCGGCGCGATACCTGCGCGCTGGCGCTCGGCGTCAATGATGGCCAGCACTTCAGGGTCGGGCTGGCCGGTGCGCGCGCCTTCGGGGTAGATGTAATAACCGCGCTGCGTCTTCTGGCCGAACCAGCCGCGTTCGCAGATGCGGTCGGCCACCTGCACGTAGCGCGACTTCGGATTGCGCGTGGCGGCCTTGCGTTTGCGCGTGGCCCAGCCAATATCGCCGCCGGCCAGGTCGGCCACCTGGAACGGGCCCATGGGGTAG
Organism: Pseudomonadota bacterium; assembly: GCA_040388255.1. GTDB lineage: Bacteria > Pseudomonadota > Gammaproteobacteria > Burkholderiales > Burkholderiaceae_C > Polaromonas. The sequence continues at coordinate 8,297 of JAZKCE010000012.1, forward strand.
CCGAAATCGCGCACCGCCTGGTCGATCTGGTAGGGCGAGGCGCCGTCTTCCATCATGTGGTCGGCGGCCTGGCGATACACCGCGAGGATGCGGTTGCCAATGAAGCCGTCGCACACGCCGGCGCGCACCGGTGTTTTCTTGAGCCTCTTCGCGAGCTCGAAGCCAGTGGCGACCACGTCGGCACTGACCTTGGCCGGCACCACGATTTCCAGCAGCTTCATGATGTTGGCCGGCGAGAAAAAATGCAGGCCCAGCACGTCGGCTGGGCGCGAGACGCTGGCCGCGATCTCGTCGATGTCGAGGTAGGAGGTGTTGCTGGCGAGCACAGCGCCGCTCTTGCAGACGCGGTCGAGTTCGGCGAAGACGGCCTTCTTGACCGCCATGTCCTCGAACACGGCCTCGACCACGATATCGACCCGCGCGAGCGCGTCGTAAGAGGTGGCGCCGGAAAAGCGCGCCATCACCGCCGCCTTGGCCGCGGGTGTCAAACGGCCCTTCTGGATCAGGCCGTCGTAGACCTTTTCAACATGGGCGCGGCCGCGCGCCAGGCTGGGCTCGTCGCGCTCTATCATTGTCACGGGCAGGCCGGCGTCCAGCATGGCCACGGCGATGCCCGCGCCCATGGTGCCGCCACCGATAATGCCGGCCGATTCAAGCGCGCGCGGCCTGGCGGCCCTGGTTTCGGGCGCCTTCAGCACTTCGCGCTCGGCGAAGAAGGCGTGGATCAAACCGGCGCGCTGCGGGCTGGCCAGGCATTGCAGGAAGAGCTGGCGTTCCAGCGCCATGCCTTCATCAAAAGGCAGCGTCAGCGCGCCTGCTACGGCGTCGAGGATCTTCATGGGCGAAAACAGGCCGCGGCTTTTCTTCGCGGTGTCGGCGCGCGCGGCTTCAAGCGCGGCGCGGCTGGCTTCGGTATCAGCCAGCGCTTGCGCATCGCGCGTGCGGCGCACCGGCGCTTTGGCGGCTATAAGTTCCTGTGCATAGGCCAGGCCTTCGGGCAAGGCCTCGGCCCCTTCAGCGAGGCGGTCTATCAGGCCGAGTGCGAGGGCTTCCGTGGCACCGGCGTGGCGGCCGCTCAGGATCAGGTCCAGCGCCGCCTTGGCGCCTATCAGGCGCGGCGCGCGCTGCGTGCCACCCGAGCCCGGCAGCAGGCCCAGCGCGACTTCCGGCAGGCCCAGCCTGGCGGACGGCACGGCCAGGCGGTAATGCGCCGACAGCGCAATCTCCAGCCCGCCGCCCAGCGCCGCGCCCTGGATGGCGGCCACCACGGGCTTGCTGCAGTTCTCCAGGGCCAGGCAGACTTCGGGCAGCGATGGCGGCTGCGGGGTCTTGCCGAATTCGCGGATATCGGCACCGGCAATGAAGTTGCGGCCCGCGCCAACGACCAGCACAGCGGCCACGGCGGCGTCGGTTTCAGCCGCGGCTATTGCCGCTATCAAACCGCGACGCACCTCCACGCCCAGGGCATTGACCGGTGGGTTGTCTATGGTCACGACCAATACGCCGGCGCGGCGCTCGAACCTGACGGCTTGGGGATTGAGGCCAATGGCCATGTGTTTGTCTCCGGGTTGGGAACCGCGATCGGGCTCTGGATGTGAGCCAGCGATTGTTCTTGGGAATACCGTTCTTGACAATCACATGGATCGTTGACAGGCTGTCAAGCAATACTTGACAATAGGCAACCATGGACCTCACTTCCCTGACCCTGCTGGTCGAGATTCTTGATGCCGGCAACCTCAGCCAGGCCGCGCGCAAGCTGAAAATGACCCGCGCCAACGTCAGCTACCACCTGAACCAGCTAGAGCGATCGGTCGGGCTGCAGCTGGTGCGGCGCACAACACGGCGGGTCGAGGCCACCGAGGTCGGCCTGCGCCTGTACCAGCACGGCCGCAGCATCCAGAACGAACTGCTGGCCGCGCAGGAATCGGTCTCGACCTTGGGCCAGGCCCTGCAGGGCCGCGTGCGCCTCTCCGTGCCCAGCGGCTATGGCCAGATGGTCATGACAGACTGGCTGATCGAGTTCAAGCAGCTCTACCCCGGCATCGTGCTTGAGGTGCTGTTTGAAAACCGCGTCGACGACCTGCTGCGCGACGAGATCGACATCGCGATCCGCGTCATGCCCGAGCCGCCGCAGACCCTGGTCGCGCGTGAGATGGGCGCGGTGCGCTACGTGGCCTGCGCCTCGCGCGCCTATGCCCAGGCGCACGACCTGCCGACGCAGCTGGAGCAGCTGCGCAGCGCGCCGCTGATTACCTCGGCCGTGATAGGCCGCCAGTTGCGCCTGTCGGCCTACCTGGGCGACGAACGGCAGGAAGTGATGCTGGAGCCCACACTTGTTTCCGAGCATTTCCCCTTCCTGCGCCAGGCCATCCTGGCCGGGCTGGGCGTCGGCCTGGTGCCCGACTACGTAGTGCAGCACGACGTGCTGGCCGGCGAGGTGCTGACCACCCTGGACGCCTGGCGCCTGAGCATCTTCGGCACGCAGATGTTCATGCTGTACATGCCCAACCGTTACCACACCCGCGCCACCTCCACCTTCATAGACTTCGTTCTGGAGCGCGCGCGCAACGCCGATCGGCAGGCCACCGCAGTTCTGCGGACCCCGCTGCAGGCCAGCCAAACGCTATAAAAACAATAGCTGACGTCGCACGGGTGACAAGGACCAAAGGCCAATTCGCGCACAATTTGCAGATGGGAACCCTCTACCTTGTGCGCCACGGCCAGGCCTCGTTTGGCGCCGATGATTACGATGTGCTCAGCGCGCTGGGCACGCGGCAGGCCGTACGCCTGGGCGAGTACTTCAAATACAAGGGCATCACATTTGATGCCGCACTGACCGGCACCCTGCAGCGCCAGATCAACACCTTTGCGGGAATATGTGAAGGCATGGAGACGCAGCTGCAAGCCACCCAGTGGCCGGGGCTCAATGAATACGACAGCGCAGCGGTGATCGCCACCATCCATCCGCACAAGCTCGAAAAACCGACCTCGCCCGAGATGTACCGCAGCCACTTTCGCCTGCTGCGCGACGGCCTGAAACAATGGATGGACGGCGTGGTCAGCCCCAGGGGCATGCCGGACTACAGCGGTTTTGTGAGCGGCGTGACCAGCGCGCTGGACCACGTTCGCAAAAACCACACGGGCAATGTGCTGCTGGTATCCAGCGGCGGGCCCATCGCCACCGCCGTGGGCCATGTGCTGGGCACCAGCCCCGAAACCACCATAGAGCTGAACCTGCGCATACGCAACAGTTCCGTGACCGAGTTCGCATTCACGCCCAAACGCCACATGCTGGTGACCTACAACACGCTGCCGCACCTGGATGCACCCGAGCATGCGGAGTGGGTCACTTACGCCTGAGTCAAAAAAAGCGCCTCTATACGCCTAGCACCCGTGCCGAACTGGGTGGTTTCCCTGTCTTGCCGAATCCGCCGTGAGCAAAGATACTCCTCGGCAGCATGACAGTTGTCCCCAGTTCCAATCCGCATCCTGGCGGCATTCGCCTCCGTACAAAAACCCCCGATGCGCTGGCAGCCGCCAGCTACAGCCTTCTCACGCAACTGGAGCAGCTCGGCCTGCACGATGCCGTTGAAAGCGCGGAGCATCCGCCAGGCGCCGGCCCGGCAAGAAGTTTTTACCTGCGGCCCGGGCTGGCCGGCCAGTGGGCGCCCGGCCTGGACACCACAGGCCTGAACCAGCGCCTGCAACTGGACACCGAACACGACACCCAGGACCTGGAGCGCGAGATCCTGCTGGCCATGCTGCTGAGCCCGATCGGCTTTGAGTTTCCCGGCCATGCGGAACTGGCCTCGGCGGTACGCGTGCGCCGCAACATCGTGCTGGCCGCGCGCAAGACGGCGCTGGCCTTTCACACCACAGAAGCCGAGCGGCCGGAAGACTGCTGGACCTACATAGCCGGCAAGGGCTTCACCGTGCGGCCCGGCCATGCACTGATCCCGGCGCTGCAAAAAGCAACGCAGCCCGACAGCTCGGGCAAACTGTATTCGTTTTCCTGCTACCGCGCCACCGAGTACGTGATCCTGCTGGCCATCGCGCAGGAGCTCGAGCACTGCAACCCGGCGCTGATGCAGGCGCTGCAGCAGCAATGGGAGCGCCGCCCCATCATGTCGGGCCAGTTCCATGATGTGTTCCTGTATGAATACGGCTCCATGGAAGCCCCGCTGCCGCCCAAATATTACGTGCCCGGCGACCGCCTCTGGTTTCGCAATCCCGATGCACATTCGTCCGATGTCACCGGCTACGAAGGCTCCTGGGTGTTTTACCTGGGCGGCGGCCTGTTCACCAACTTCTGGAAACGCGAGCAGCCCTACACGCTGACGGCCAAATGCCTGGAGCTGTTTCACTGGCGCCACGCCACCTACACCGATGCGGCCGGCGAGCTGCAGATCAACGAAAGCATTGTCGAAGCCCGCGTGAAGGATTCGATGGCCGATGCGGAACAGTCGGCAGAAATCCTCGAACTGATGCTGCGCCTGCGCGAGCCCAAGGGCGTGTACCAGTCGGGCGGCTGCATAGACACCTCACGCGAATACCCGCGCGGCGTCTGCCCGGGCACGGCTGACATGGTGCTGCCGCCTTTGTGAGGCGGTGCCTTTTACTATCTTTTTTATAGCAGCCTGCATGCATTCCGCCTTGATCACAGCCCCTAAAGTCATGCGCCCTCCGGGTGTTTTTCGCAATTAGAAGTCAAACACCTGCTCGCTCTCTACCCGACGTTGACATCGCAGCTTGCTTGTCAACAATGTGGCGTCGATTTCGATAATTGCTGTGCCAGCACCCGGTCACAAGCAGACCTTCCCGGCAGGAATCACCGCTCCGCAGCGCAGGAAATCGATGAGATCTTGAGCGCAGCAGAATCACCCCGCCAATGCAGCCGGTGCCGCTACGGTAACGGTACTCGCATCGCACAGCCATCCAACATGAGCGCATGCGCAGCGTTGTCCCCGACGAGATGGCCTGACGGTGCGTGCCGATGGCCAGGACGACAAACCTCTATCTGACTGCAGGGCGCGGAGTCTTTTCGCCGCTTCATGCTGCATGTACTGCCTATCGGCAACAGGCGCATTTTCTCGCCGCGGCACCAACGCTTATGAAGGTCCTTGCGAGTTGATACGCAACGCCCTGCTTCGCACAAATCACGCCCTATTCCTTTGCATTTTCGTCGCTTGGAAACCTTGCAGTTGCGAGTGAAAAGCACTTTCCCGGTCCGTTTTAAAGTTGTATTAGTACAAAACATAGTCGCATTTGACAATTTAAAGCGAAATAGAAATACTTGACCTCATTGAAATAAAGGACATGGATATGCCTCAGCTCACCGAATACACCACCTACGCCGATGCGCAGAAGCACTTCACCGCGCAAAAGCTCTGGGACTTGTTTGATGGCAATCGCGAGTACCTGAACATTGCGCACGAATGCGTGGATCGGCACGCTGGATCAGGCCGCGACGCGATCATCGTGGTTCATGCCGACGGCAGCGATGACACCATCACCTACCGCGAGCTGTCGGATGAGTCCTCGAGGTTTGCCCACTGGCTGGTGCAAAAAGGCATTCAACCCGGCCAGCGGGTCGCTGTCATGCTGGAGCCTTCGCGGGCCTTCTATGTGGCGATGTTCGGTGTCATAAAGGCGGGCGCCATCGCCGTGCCCATGTTCACGCTGTTTGGCCCCGACGGCATGCGTCTTCGTATCAATGACTGCAAACCCTCGCTGGTAGTGACCAACAGCGAAAAGGCCGACGCTGCCCGCAGCATCGAGGGCATTGCAGTTACGGTGTTCGACGATGCCGCCCTGGCCGCGCTGAAGAGCCTGCCCACCACCTTCAAGACCAAAACCCATGCCGACAGCCTGGCGGTCTTCCAGTACACATCTGGCACCACGCGTGAGCTGCCCGAGGCGGTCAAGCACAGCCACCGCACGCTGGTGACCCTGATGGTCGCGGCCCTGTATGGCACGGGCCTGCGCCCAGGCGATCGCTTCTTCTGCCCCTCATCGCCTGCCTGGGGCCACGGCCTGTGGCACGGCACCTTCGCGCCGCTGGCCATGGGGCTGACCATAGGCGCCTTCGCCGGCCGCTTCAATGCCGAACGGCTGTTGCAGGCCTTGTCCGGCTACCGCTTCACCAACATGTCCGCCGCGGCCACCCACTACCGCATGATGAAAAACTCGGGCGCGGCCGGCAAATACAGCTACCACTTCAAGAAACTGTCTTTCACCGGCGAGCCCATCGACGACGAGACCGGGACCTTTGTGCGCGACACCTTCGGCCTGGAGGTCTGCAGCATGTATGGCACCACCGAGATCGGCGTGGTGCTGGTCAACTACCCTGGCGCCCCGGACTTCCCGGTCAAGCCGGGCTCTATGGGCAAGGCCACGCCGGGTGGCGAGGTACAGGTGCAGACCGACGATGGCGCGCCCTGCCCACCGGACGTCACCGGCAACCTGATGGTGCGCCGGCGCGGCGAATGGATCCACACCAAGGACCTCGCGCGCATCGATAGCGACGGTTACTTCTACCACGCCGGCCGGGCCGACGACGTGATCATTTCGGCCGGCTGGACCATGAGCGCGGTGGAACTGGAGAACGCCATCCTCATGCACCCCAACGTCAAGGAAGCCGCAACCATCGGCGTGCCCGACGAGGTGCGCGGCCAGGTGGTCAAGGCCTTCGTGGTCACCGACCGCACGGGTAGCGACGAGTTCATCAAGGAGATACAGGATCTCGTGCGCAGCAAGTTGAGCCAGCACGAATATCCGCGTCACGTCGCCTTCGTCGATGAGCTGCCCAAGACCCCCGCGGGCAAGATCCACCGCAAGGTGCTGCGCGACCGCGAGGCTGCTGCCGTCTGAATCGCCAGTTCACATTAGTTTCCACAACCGACACCTACCAAGGAGATACACAGTGTCCAACATCAACGAACGCACATTCCCAAAAATTACCGAGGCCGGGCTGGATGATCTGCGCAAGCGCATCGGCGTCAAGATTGGCCAGACCGTGGAGCCGTGGTGCCATGAAGCCACCCGCGACAACATTCGTCATTACGCCCATGGCATCGGCGATGACAACCCCCTGTGGTGTGATCCTGACTACGCGGCCAAGACCAAACACGGCGGCATCATCGCGCTGCCCAGCTTCCTGTTTTCCACCAGCCGTATCGTTTCGGGCTATGTGGGTGGCCTGCCGGGTGTGCATGCAATGTGGTCTGGTGCAGACTGGACCTGGCACAAGACGGTTCGCCGCAATGACACCATATCGACCGAGGCCTCTCTCAAGGACCTGGTCGAGCACCAGACGCGGTTCGCCGGTCGCGCCATCCAGCAGACCTACAACGTCAAGTTCTACAACCAGGATGGCGACTTTGTTGCCGAGGCCGACAGCTGGTGCTTTCGTACCGAGCGCGACCATGCGCGTGAACAAGGGACCAAATACAAGGAAGTGCGCGCACGCGAGCCCCGCCGCTACACGGATGAGGAACTGGCAGCCGCCTACGATTTGTATCGCAAGGAAGAAGTTCGCGGAGCAACGCCGCGCTACTGGGACGACGTGACCGAGGGCGAAGATCTCCCGACGATGTTCAAAGGGCCGATGACGGTAACCGGCTTCATCGCCTACGCCCAGGGTTGGGGTGGACTCTATATCCGCGCCAACAAGCTCGCCTGGAAGTTGATCGACGAGCACCCTGGCGTCGGCATCAAGAACCGCTTTGGCATTCCCGATTGCCCGGAGCGTGTGCACTGGGAAGAAGAGTTCGCACTCGAAGTCGGCGCGCCCGGAGCTTATGACTATGGTCCTGAGCGCACCTCGTGGATGACCAACCACCTGACCAACTGGATGGGTGACGATGGCCACTTGTACAAGGCCAGCTGCAAGATCCGCCGCCACAACCCGGAGGGCGACATGATTTTCATCAAGGGCAAGGTCAAACGCAAGTTCGTCGAGAACGGCCGTCACCTCGTGGAGATCGAACAAGAGGCGCGCAACCAGGACGACGAGCTGTCGGTGGTCGGCTCCGGCGTGGTGGAACTGCCCACAAGGCGCTGAACGTCAGTATGTGGCCAGCTACCAGTGACCGCGGCGGTGCGCTGCACGGCGTCAAGGTCGTCGACCTGACGCGCGTGCTGGCAGGACCGCTGTGCACGCAGATTCTCTCGGACCACGGCGCAGATGTCGTCAAGGTCGAGCCGCCGGTGGGTGACGAGACTCGCCAGCTTGGGCCGCCCTTTGACAGTCGGGGCGAGGCAGCCTACTTCTGCGCGCTCAATCGCGGCAAGCGAGGCATCGCCCTGGACCTGAGCCAGCCGGGCGGGCGTGAGGTGCTGGAGCGTCTGCTCGCCGACGCTGACGTGCTGGTTGAGAACTTCCTGCCCGGCACGATGGCGCGCTGGGGCCTGGGCTTCGAGGACGTGCTCTCGCGCAAATACCCGCGCCTGGTTTACTGTGCGGTCTCCGGTTTCGGCGCCGACGGCCCGTTGGGCAAGCTTCCGGGCTACGACGCCGTTTTGCAGGCCATGTGCGGCCTCATGAGCATCAACGGTGAATCACCGTCTGGTCCGACACGAATGGGCGTGCCTATGGTGGACCACCTCACCGGCTATGTTGCACTCACCGGCATCCTGATGGCGCTCACCGCACGCCATCGGACTGGAACTGGCCAGCGTGTGGAAGCCTCACTGTTTGATGTGGCCATCAGCCTGCTGCTGCCGCATGCGTCCAACTGGATGGCCTCGGGTGCCACACCTGGCCTGCTGGGCAGCGCTCATCCCAATATCGCGCCCTATGACAAGTTCTTGACGGCCGACGGGCTGGTGTTCATCGGCATCCTGAACGATCCGCAATTCCGGCGCTTTTGCACGCACATCGGACGCGAGGACATCTCTGTGGATACTCGTTTCGCTACCAATCCACAGCGCGTGGCCCACCGCGCCGAGCTCAAGGCCGCGATCCAGGCGACCCTGGTACGCCTGCCTGCCGCCACGCTGTGCGAAGACCTCATGCGCATCGGCGTTCCTGCGGGTCCGGTCAACACCGTGCCGCAGGCGATCGAACAGGCGCATACGCGCCACCGTCAGCTTGTGATCGAACGCGGCGCGTACAAGGGCATCCGTTCACCTGCCCTGCTACATGGCACACCGGCCACGCCGGGCGACGCACCGCCGTTCTACGCGCAACATTCGGCCGCCATCCTGAGTGGGCTTGGGTTCACAGAAGAGGAAATCAACACATTGAGATCGACGGGGGCGGCACCGTCAAGTCAACCGGGCAAGCAAGCAATTCAGTAATTGAAAACAAGGAGACAAGACATGAAAAATCGCAAATTGATTTTCGCGGCAGCATTGCTGCTCGCGGCGCACCAGGCCATGGCGCAGGTGTACCCCTCGCGGCCCATCAAAATCATCGTGGCCTACGCCGCAGGTCAGGGCACAGACATCGTCACACGCTACCTGGCCGAGCAGCTGGGCAAGGAGCTGGGCCAGGCCCTGGTGATAGACAACAAGCCGGGCGCGGGCGGCAACCTCGGCACCGAGCTGGCCGCACGGGCACTGCCCGACGGCTACACACTGACCATGGGGACCAACGCAACGCACGTGCTCAACCATTACCTGTATTCGTCGATGCGCTTTGACAGCGAGAAGGATTTCGAGCCAATCTCACTCATCGGCACCTTCCCGATGATGCTGGCCGTCAACGCGAAGTCGAACATCCAGACAGTGGGCGACATCATCAAGGTCTCCAGGGCGGGCACGCGATCAGCCGACTTCGCCATTCCCAGCACCACCGCGCGCCTGGTGGTCGAGCTGCTCAAGGAGCGCTCGGGCGCACCGCTGTTCCAGGTGCCTTACAAGGGTTCCGGCAATGCCATCACCGACGTTCTCGGCGGTCAGCTGCCCCTCATCGTGGACACGCCCACGGCCTTGCGCTCCCACGTCGCCTCCGGAGGCGTGCGCGCCATCGCCGTCACCTCGACCAAGCCCAGCGGTCTGGCGCCTGGCGTCAAGACCGTGGCCGAACAGGGCTTTGATGGCTACCAGGTGGTTGCCTGGAACGCGCTTTATGCGCCAGCCGGCACGCCGGCACCGGTGATTGCCACCCTGAGCGCGGCGGTCATGAAGGTCATGGCCCGGCCCGATGTGCACCAGAAGCTGCTGGAAATCGGCTTCGATCCGGAAGGCGGTACACCGGCGCAACTGGCCGACTTTGCGCGCGTCGAGCGCAAGAAGTGGGCACCCATCATCAAGTCTGCCGGCATCAAGCTGGATTGAGCACCCGGACCGTGTCACGCCATGGATGAAACGCAAACCGCCTCGCAGGCCGATGCCGACCTGCTGTCGCGCGGCTGGAAAAAGCGCAGCCTCGGCGGTTTCATTGACTGCGCGGGCCCGCTATGGACCTGCAAGGAAGAGTCCGGCTGGGCCTACGGTATTCTGGCCGAGGATCGGCACCTCAATCCCGCCCGTATGGTCCACGGTGGTCTGCTGGAGACCCTCATGGATCACGCGTTGAGCAGCATCGCGTGGGAAGCGTCCGGCCGCCGCAAGTGCGTGACGCTGCAGATGGATATGCATTTCCTCGCACCGGCGGGCATGGGCATGTTCATCGAGGCACGCGGGCACGTGATACACGACACCGCGAGCACGTTCTTCATGCAGGGCATGCTGACCGTCGGCAGCCGGCCCGTGCTGTCGGCGCAAGCCTTGATGAAGATTCTCGCGGGCTGATCCGCACGCACTGGACCATACCCAAAATGCAGCGCTGGCCCATGAGTGACGAGCAATGGATCATGCATACGATGCGGGCGGCGCCAACGCACGCGCAGACCCAGCAAGCATTGACCACGCGCGCCCCCTTTGCCGAAAAGCCCAAGCCCGCATCACCCAAGCCCAGGCGCGTGCGGCCGGTGCCTGCTGTCTCGCGCGCCGTCGCCATCCTGAGGCTGCTGGGCCGCGCGTCCGAGCCCATGGGCATGAAGGCCATCGCCAATGAGCTTGCGCTCGTACCCAGCACCTGCCTGCACATTCTTCGCGTCCTGGTAGCGGAGGAGCTCGTGAAGGTCAATGCCGGCTCCAAACGCTACGGTCTGGGCAGCGGCATGTTGAGTCTGGCGCGCAGCGTCATCGAAAACAACGACTTCGCCAGCCTGTCGCAACCGGTACTCGATCACGTGGCAAAGAGGTGGGGCGTCTCCAGCATGGGGGTGGAGTTGACAGCTACCCACATGGTGGTGGTAGCACTCTCTCGTTCGCAAGCACCATTTCGACTGCATGTAGACGTGGGCAGCCGGTTTCCCATTCTCTTGAGTGCGACCGGACGACTGGTCGCAGCCTTCGGCGGCGACACTTGGGCGCAGCTGGAGAAAAAATTCAAGGCAGTGCGCTGGGAAAAGCCTGTCAGCATGGCCACGTGGAAGAAAGAAGTGGAAAACACGCGCCGAACCGGCTACAGCGTGGACCGCGACACCTACATCCGCGGCGTTACGCTGGTGGCCGTCCCTCTGCTCGGTCCGGATGGGAAGATCACCCATACGCTCGTGGTCGCAGGCCTGTCCGACCATCTCACCGCAACGTTGGTGCGCCATGTAGTCACCGAACTGCGCGAAGAAGCCCACAAGTTGTCGCAGATCGTGGCGCCTCTACGCTGAGTCGGCCTGCCGGTCCTGCCCGCAGCACGGCGGCATCGCGTACCTCTTACTTCAGGAGCTTTGAAAGTTGGCCGGCTTCCTGCTGCATGGCGGCGGCGGTTTCTGCGGTCAACGGCCCCTTGAGCTGGTCGGACAGGCCGACGACGACCAGGGTATGGGTAAGCCTGTCACCAACACCGAAAATCGGGACAGCAATCACGGTAATACCGGCGATGAAGTTGTCCCGGTCCACACTCCAGCCTCTGAGCCGAACCAGTTCGATTTCTTTTTTCCAGGTTTCAAAAGCAGGCGGTCTGTCCCAGGCAATTTCCTTGAATTTTTTTTGAAGCACCGCCCAGCTTTTGCCGTTGTGCGCTGCTATCAATCTTCCCGTTGCACTTACCAATGTGGTGAATTCGCTGCCCACATCGGTATGCACCCTAAACGCCCGTTTGGAGTGTGACAGGGCAAGGACCAGGGCACTCTCTCTTGGCGTAACTTCAACGCCCATGGCCGTGACACCGCGCTCTGAGGCGAGTCGGTCAAGCACCGGTTGCACAAGCTGAGTGAAGTCGCCGCCCTCAAGCACACTGCGCGCAAGACTGAGCATGCCGCTGCCAAGTGAATAACGCTTTGTGCCAGTCTCCATTTTGACCAGCTCTTCCTCGACCAGAACGCGAAGAATGTGCAGGCAGGTGCTGGGCACAAGTTCAAGTGCGTCGGCGATTGCCTTGACGCCGAGCGCCTGCTTGGTGTGGCCTAACAGGCGCAATATGGATATCGATCGACTCACTGCGGGTACGGGACGGACCCGGACGCCCCTGGCGCTTTTCGCGATCACATCCTTGCTGGTGCCGGTTTTAGTCATAGGAAGAAATTATCGCAGGATGCCCTGGAGCTCAAGCTGGCGAAAGCGGGCTGTACCGCGAACTCCAATGCAAATCGCACTCTTTATTTATTTGTACATAGACAAACATAGCATCAAATTGACAAACTTAGTTTTTCTCTGAAGAATCTCTTTCTTCAGCTTAACTTGAGGTTTACTTTGCATGATTCGAGAATTGAAATCCTTCACGCAGCTTCGCGTTTTGGTGTTAGCCGAATTGGGGAAATACGCTGAGTTCAAACAAATCACACCCGAGGTTTCCTCACTTCACGAGCCAGACCAGAGCGGCTGCAACTGGGAGGTAAGTCGGTGGGCGGGGCCAATGGATTTAGTTGACGAGGCCGCACCGAAATTGAGTGCGCTGGTCGCGACGCTACAGATGCGCTACAAAGCGATCACCGGCACCACTGCATCGAGAGACTGCTATGGGCCCCGATGAGAAGTCCGTTCTTCTTCGAAGCAGACATTCGCCGCAACACCAATGAAGTGCTTGGCGGCTATCGGCATCTGCAGCAAGGCCCCGCGCGCAGCCGTCAGCGGTCGGCCCCAATCCGGCCTTAACCCGGCAGCAGCGGAAGATCGGCCTTTTTCAGCGTGCGCAGCACAAAGCTGGACTTGCTGTGGCGTATGCCCTTGATCTTGTAGAGCCGTTCGCGCAGCAGGCGTTCATAGTCCTTGGTGTCGTGCACGGCAATGCGCAGCAAATAGTCGTATTCACCCGACAACAGCCAGGCCTCTATCACCTCGGGAATGGCCGCCAGGGTTTCACCGAACTTTTCCAGTGTGTTGTCGGAATGACTGTCCAGCGTGACCTGCACCATCACCGTGTCGCCCAGGCCCAGCGCCTGCGCATTGAGCCGCACGGTGTAGCCCTCGATCACGCCGGCTTCCTCCATCTTTTTGATGCGGCCCCAGCACGGCGAGGGGCTCAGACCCACGGCCTGGCCTATGTCGTGCAGGCTGGTGCGTGCGTCGGCCTGCAGCACCTGAAGGATTTTTCGGTCCAAAGTATCCATTCAGCTAATTTATCTGAATTTTCTGCTTTGTAAGATTTTTTATCTGTTTTTATGAAATTCAACAGCAAATCAGGCAAATTTTTCGGAGCCCCATGGGAGATACTTTCTTCCATGGCAACGGACTTACCGGCCCGACTGGCAGAACAAAGCCCCCAGCAGGTTACCGCTCGCTGGGGGCTTTGATTTTTGGCGGCCAGCTGCCCCTGGCTAACTCAGAACGCCGGTTTATTCGCCAGTGTGTCGGCCGGCAACTGGTCTATCTCGCCCAGCAATTGCGCCAGGCTGCGGCCTGCCGCCCCCAGCAAGGCGCGACCCTTGTCTGCCGTGGCGGCAGCCGCATTGCCCGCGGCGCCCTGCGGGTTGTAGTCCTGCATCTGCCAGGCCAGCTTGGCACTGCGGCCGTCGCCCAGGATGCTGAATTTTTCGGCACGGTCCTGCGAAGTTGAGTGAAAGTTTTGCGCTTTCGCCATATCGACCTGCTCCGGCTTGAGAGCCAGCATCATGGAAGTTTCAATCTCGCCGGCATGGATGCCGAAGCGATGCTCCTGCGCGCTGAACAGCCCCGTGACAACATCGCCCAGCGGCAGGTTGAACCAGTTCACACTGTAAACCAGCATGCCAAGGCGCGCGCGCAAGTCACGCGCCACCACGTCCAGCAGCCCCACCTGGCCACCGTGCGAATTGAGCAGCACCAGTTTTTTAACGCCCGTGGCGGCCACCGACTCAGCCAGCTCGGTCCAGAGCCGGATCACCGTTTCGGCCTTGAGGGTCAGCGTGCCGGCAAAGGCCGTGTGCTCGGGGCTGAAGCCGGTTGATTGTGTTGGCAGAAAAAGTATTGGCGGGCTGGACTGCAGGTGCGGCAGCGCGGCGGCGATCACGCCATCGACCAATGTTGCGTCCACATTGAGCGGCAGATGCGGGCCATGCTGCTCCGTCGCGGCAACCGGCAGGACCGCGATGACCCGGGAGAGGTCGAGGTTTGCGAAGTCCGGGCTTTTGAGGTCAGCCCAGAAGCGGGAGCTAGCGGTGGGAACAGGCGTTGCAGGGTTCATGCGCGTATTTTGCGGGCATTTCGGCAGCCCGAGCATCCCGGCCCTATTTTTTGAACAAGCGCCTATGGCCTCGCCGCCCTATCAAGCCGGAAAAACCGCTTCCCCCAAATTCAGCATCAGCCGATTCGCCCAGGCAAAAATGGCCACCGCGTGCACCAGGTCCAGTATTTCCAGGTTCGACAAACCGGCAGCCCGCACGGCTTGCAGCTGGGCCGCGCCAAACTGTGCCGGATGGGCGGTGAGGGCTATCGAGAGTTGCACGATGGCGCGTTCGCGGGCCGTGGTGCCGGCGCCCTGCGGCTCGGTGAAGACCTGGTGGATCACGTCGTTGCGCTTGGCGATCTGCTCGAAGCGCTGGGCGTGCACCGAGGCGCAGTAGACGCAGCCGTTGACGCGCGAGACCACGGCGCTGGCGAGTTCGCGCTCGGCACGCGACAGGCCGCCGGGGGCGTACATGATGGCGTTGAAGACGATGGAACGCTCTTCCAGGATGCGCGGCTGATGCACCAGCACGCGGTAGTAGTCGCTGCTCTTGGCCTTGGGGTGGCTGCTTTCCAGCACGGCCAATTGCGCCGGCGTGGCCTGGTCCAGCTCCAGCACCGGCAGCCAGGCTTTCCAGTCCAGGGTTTCGCTGGTGTAGCCGTTGACGCGCAAGGGTTCGCCGGGCTTGGGCAGGTTGGCGGGATGCACAAACGCGGCTTCAGGGGCGGCGGCCGCGGGCGTGCCGTGGATATCATCGCCCAGTTCCACCAAGGCCTGCAGGCCGGCGACCACGCGCAGCTGGTAGGCGACGAAGGCGATCAACTGGGCCAGCGCAATGACTTCGGGCGTGGCCAGGCCGGCGGCGGGCAGTTGCAGCAGCGCGGCCTGGTCGCCGTCCACCGGGCGCTCGGTCAGGGTGCGGCTGAAGGCCAGGATGGCTTGCAGGCGGGCGTCGCCACCCAGGCTGTCCAAGGGCTGGCCGTCCAGCGCCGCCTGTTGCGTGGGCGTGAGCGCCGGCAGGGCCAGCAGGCGCTCGCGGTAATGGGCTTGCAGCGCCGTGCTGCCGGCCAGCCGGACTATGCTGTGCGCGGCCAGCAGGCGTTCGGCCAAGCTGGGGCCGTTCAGCGCCGGGTCAAAAATGCTGTCGTAGCTGCCCTGGGTGGCGGCCACCACCTTGTCGCGCTGATGCCGCACGGCATGCACAGCGCTGCCGGCCGGCAAGGCGGCCAAGGTGTCGATCAGATCAGCGGCGGGAAGGGATGAAGACATGGCGGGGGCTCCTGAAGTATTTGATTTTTAAGTGTTTTAGGCCTGTAGCGCAGACGGGACCTGCGTAGCCTGCTCTAGAAAACGTAGCACGCCAAGCCACGAGGCTTGGTCTGCGTGGGCATTCGGCGCGGGCGCGCCGCCCGTGGTGCTGAGCCGCTTGGACACCGGATGGGCATACACCAGCTGAGTGGTCGGCACATAGGGGAAGACGATGGAATGGCCGCCGCCCTCGAAGTCCAGATGCTCGACCGGGTAGGGGTGCTGGAACTGCGCCAGCCGCTCGGCCACCATGCGGCCGTACAAGCTCGACGGCCAGGAGCCGTCGTCGCTGGCCGACAGCAGCAGCACCGGGCCGCGGATGTTCTCCACCCGGATGCGGGCGCGCTCCACCGCTTCGGGGTCTTGCAGCGCGGTCAGCAGCGCGGGGGTGTGGCGGCGCGGCTCGGAGCCTTCGTCCCAGGGCGCCCAGCTGGCGGTGCGGTTGTTTTGCCACAGGTGGGGCAGCGGCTGGCCGCGCAAGGTCCAGGCCGGGCCGTTGCGGCTGTCCGGGCCGTTGGCCGGGTCGCAGGCGTTTTGCGCGCTGTGCACCAGGGCGCCAGGCACGTAGCCGATCACGGCCGACACCAGTTCGGGAAACAGCGAGCCCAGCAGAAGCACCAATTCGCCGCCGCGCGACTGGCCGCTGAGCGCGACGAAGCCGTGCAACGGGCGCAGCTCGCGGTGCAGCCAGTGCAGCGCGGTTTCGAAGTATTCGAGCCGTGTGTCGGAGATGTAGTCGGACAGCCCCGGCGCCTTGAAGTAGCCCAGCGCCAGCGCGGCGTAGCCGTGCGAGGCATAGAGCGCGGCGCGCGGCTCGTTGATGCCGCCGCCCGAGCCGTTGAGCACCAGCACCGCCGGGTGCGGCCCGGGACCGGCGGGCGTGAACAGGGTGCCGACCAGGCCCTCGTCGCGCACTTCGCGCCGGGTCACGCCAGCGCCTTGAAGGCGCTGCACCAGGCGAGTCTGCAGCGCGGGCGCACCGTGGCGCTGCACAGTCACTTCGGTGCTCAGCGCAGCGGCGGGCTCGGCCGCAAACACCTCGCGCGACGCGCCGGCCTGCTCGGGCGCCTGCGACCACACCAGGCCCATGGTCGACACGCCGCTGTAGCTGCCGGTCAGCGGGGCGTCGCGCTGCAGGTCCACCACGCCGTGGGCGTCGGCACGAAAGCGCGCGGCCGAGCGCCACACCACGCCCGGCCCACGCAGCGTGCGGGTGCTCAGCGTGACTTCTTCGCCGGGTGCCAGGCCCTGCACCGCGATGCGGCGCGGCACGTCGATCAGGGCGTCTTCGGGGCTGACGGTCAGGGTGGCGGACGGCATGCGCTTCTCCTTACTTGGCGACGCGGGTGACCTGCATCGCGGTCGTGCGGTCGCTCAGCAGCGGCACCACTTTCAGGCCCTTCTTGGCGGCCCAGATGTTCTGGTAGTGGAACAGCGGGATGTTGCCCACGTCGTCGGTGACGAGCTTGACCGAGTGGCGGAAGATGGCCTCGCGGCGCTTGGCGTCGAACTCCACGGTGGCGGCGTCGAGCGCCTTGTCCACCGCCTCGTTGCTGTAGCGGCCCCAGTTGTTGACGCCGCGCCCGCGCTTGGCGTCGTTGCTGGCCAGGGTCTGCAGCAGGCCGTAGCCGGCTTCGCCCGTGCCATTGCCCCAGGCGATCACGCTTACGGCGTACTCGTTCTTGCCGGCGCGGCTGGCGTACACGCTCCATGGCACGACCTCGACCTTGGTCTTGACGCCCGCGCGGGTCCAGAACTGGGCCACGGCCTGCACCGTTTCAGGCGCCTGCGGGTAGCGGTCACCGGGCACGTGGATGGTGATCTGGAAGCCCTGCGGAAAGCCGGCTTCGGCCAGCAGCTTCTTGGCCTGCTCGACGTTGTAGGGGATGTCTTTCACCTCGGGGTTGTAGCCAAAGGTGTTCTTGGGCATCCACTGGTTGGCCTCGGTCACCGTGCCCTGCAGGATGCGGTCGGTGATGGCCTTGCGGTTGATCGCCAGCGACAGCGCCTGGCGCACCTTCACGTCCTGCAAGGGGTTTTTCCCGAGCGGTTTGCCGGCGTTGTCGGTGATGAATTCGTTGGCGCCGGGGCGGAAGCTCGGCTGCAGCAGCAGCACGCGCAGGCCGGGGTAGGTATAGACGCTGACCGAGGGCGTCTTCTTGAGCTTGGCCACGTCGTTCACGGCGACCTTGTCGATCACGTCCACGTCGCCGGCCAGCAGCGCGGCGGTGCGCGCCGCGCCGTTGTTGATGAAGCGGTAGTTGACCTTGTCCCACAGCGGCTTGGGGCCGTAATAGCTGGGGCTGCGCTCGAACACGGTGCGGTCGCCGGGGGCGTAGGAGATGAATTTGTAGGGACCGGTGCCGACCACGGCGCGGCCGGCGTTGTAGTCCTCGGTCTTGGACTTTTCACCGACATGCTTGCTCACGATGTAGACCGACGCGATGTCCAGCGGCAGCATGGGGTTGGGCGTGTTGGTCTTGACGATGACGGTGTGCGGGTCTTTCGCGGTGGTCGATTCCACCGTGCGCAGCGCGCCGCTGTACGAGGCCACGGTGCCCGGCACGCTGCGTGCGCGCTGGAAGGAGAACACGATGTCGTCGGCGGTGAACGGCGTGCCGTCCTGCCACTTGATGTCATTGCGCAGCTTGAATTCCCAGGTCTTCTCGTCCAGCGCTTTCCAGCTCGACGCCAGCGCGGGCTCCAACTTGCCGCCGTCGAGCGAGTCGATGATCGAGTCCCAGAAATGCAGCGCCAGCGAGCGGTCGCCCGCATGGTTGTTGAGCTGCGGGTCGACCGACGAGACCGGGTCGGCAAAGCCGATGGACAGCGTCTGCGCCGAGGCGGCCGCGCTGGCGGCCAGCACGGCGGCGGCGATGAGGGAGAGCTTGCGGTGGTTCATGGCGGGTCCTTTCAGGATTAACACTTCGATCAAACAGGGAGGTCGTTGAGATGGCAGGCGCTAGCGTGGTGGATGGCGATGCCGCGCAGTTGCGGCACTTCGACGCTGCAGCGCGGCATGGCGTTCGGGCAGCGCGGGTGAAAGTGGCAGCCGCCGGGCGGCGTGATCGGGCTCGGGATCTCGCCACGAATGGTGTTGAAGCGGGTGCGGCGCACGTCGATGCGCGGAATCTCGGCCAGCAGCGCCTGGGTGTAGGGGTGGTTGGGCCGGGCGAACAGTTCTTCCACCGGCGCGCTCTCCACCACGCGGCCCAGGTACATCACGGCCACGCGGTCGCAAACATGCTCGACCACGCCCAGGTCGTGGCTGATGAACAGGTAAGCCAGGCCGAGCTGGTCGCGCAGGTCCATGAACAGGTTCAGGATCTGCGCCTGGATCGACACGTCGAGCGCGGCCACGGCCTCGTCGCAGACCAGCATGGCCGGCTGCACGGCGAGCGCACGCGCAATGCCGATGCGCTGGCGCTGGCCGCCGCTGAACTGGTGCGGGTAGCGGTGGCGCAGGCTGGGGTCTAGCCCGGCGCGCTGCAACTGAGCGGCAACGTAATCATCTTCCCCCGCCGCATCGGTCAGGCCATGCAGGCGCGCGGCTTCACCGACGATGCGCGAGACGCGCAGGCGCGGGTTCAGGCTGGCGAACGGGTCCTGGAACACCATCTGCACGCGCAGCCGCGCGGCCAGGCGTTGTTTGGCATTCAGCCCTTCAAGCGGCTCGCCATTGACCCGCACCTCGCCCTCGGTGGGCGACAGCAGGCCGGCGGCAATGCGGCCCAGCGTGGACTTGCCGCAGCCCGACTCGCCGACCAGGCCGACCACTTCACCGGGCCGCACGGCCAGGTCCACGCCATCGACAGCGTGGGTCACCACCGGCGGCTTCTCCCAGCCCAGCCGACGCAGCGCCCGGCCCACGGTGCCGGGCGGCGGCTGGGCACCAAAGCGCTTGGTCACGCCCTGCATGTCGACCAGGGGCAATGCGGTGTCGGTGCTCATTGGGTAACCTCCGCGCTACGCGCTGCGATATTCGCCTTGGGAGCGGCCCGGCGGCTCATGCCGCGGCCTCCGCGGTGACGGGCATGGCGCCGGGGTGAAAGCAGCGCACCGTGTGGCCCGGCGTGCCGGGGCGCGGCTGCGACATGTCGGGCATGGTTTCGCAGGCCGCACTGGCGCGCGCGCAGCGCGGCGCGAAAACGCAGCCCGGGGGCATGTGCAGCAGGTTGGGCGCCATGCCGGGAATTTGCTGCAGCCGCGCGCCGCGCTGGCGGGTCTTGCGATTCGCGCTCGGCAGGCTGCCGATCAGGCCCTGGGTATAGGGGTGTTGCGGGTGGTCGAGCACGTCGTCAACCGTGCCGTGTTCGACGATGCGCCCGGCATACATCACCGCGATGTCGTCGGCCAGGCCGGCCACCACCGACAGGTCGTGGCTGATCCAGATCAGCGCGGTGCCGGTGTCACGCACCAGCTTTTGCATCTCCGACAGGATCTGCGCCTGGATGGTCACGTCGAGCGCCGTGGTGGGCTCGTCGGCAATGATCAGGTCGGGGCCGTGCAGCAGCGCAATCGCAATCGCCACGCGCTGGCGCATGCCGCCCGAGAGCTGGTGCGGGTAGGCGCGCAGCCGGTCGTCGGGGCTCGGTATGCCCATCAGCGCCAGGGTGTCGCTGGCCTGCTGGCGCGCCACGGCGGTCGAGACCTTGCGGTGGGCCTGCACGGCCTCGATCATTTGCGTATCGACGCGCAGCACCGGGTTCAGCGTGGCCATCGGGTCCTGGAAGATCATGGCGATGCGGTTGCCGCGCAGCGCGCGCTGTTCGCGCGGCGTCAGCTTTGTCAGGTCGCGGCCCTGGAAAAGCACTTGGCCGCCTTCGATGCGGCCCGGCGGATCGACCAGGCCCATGATGGAAAAGCCGGTGACCGACTTGCCCGAGCCCGATTCGCCGACCAGGCCCAGCACCTTGCCGCGCTGCAAAGTGAACGACACGCCGTTGACCACCGGCAGCACGCCGGCGCGTGTGTGAAAGCGCGTTTGCAGGCCGCGCACTTCGAGGGTTGGCATTTCTGGAGAGATATCGGCGCTCATTTCTGCAGCCTCGGGTTCAGCACATCGCGCAACTGGTCGCCCACCAGGTTGATCGCCATGATGGTGGCGAGCAGCGCCACGCCGGGAAAGAAGCTGATCCAGTATTCGTTGGACAGCAGGTACTGGTAGCCGTTGGAAATCAAGAGCCCCAGCGAAGGCTCGGTGATGGGCACGCCCAGGCCCAGAAAGGACAGGGTAGCCTCCAGCGTGATGGCGCGCGCGATCTGCAGCGCGCCTATCACCAGGAGCGGCGGCAGGCAGTTCGGCAGAATGTGGCCGGTGAGGATGCGCCAGCGCGGAATGCCCTGGCCGCGCGCCGCCTCGACGTATTCGCGGTTCGTTTCCACCAGTGCCTGGCCGCGCGCGGTGCGCGCGTAGTAGGCCCATTCGAGCAGCACCAGCGTCAGGATCACGTTGCCGACACCCTTGCCGACATAGGCCAGGATCATCAGCGCCATCAAAATGGTCGGGAACGACAGCAGCAGGTCAACCAGGCGCATCAGCAGCGCGTCGACCTTGCCGCCGGCGTAAGCCGCCAGCAGGCCGACCAGCGTGCCGATGACCGCCGCGATCAGCGCCGAGCCCACGCCCACCAGCAGGCTGATGCGCAGGCCGTAGACGATGGCCGAGTACAGGTCGCGGCCCTGGCCGTCGGTGCCCAGCCAGTAGGTATAGCCGGCCGCGCTGCTGGGCGTGCCGGGCTGCAGGCGCGCGTCGAGTACGTCGAGCTGCATCAGGTCGTAGGGGTTTTGCGGCGTGATCCAGGGCGCGGCCAAGGCGGCCAGCACCACCAGGGCCAGCATCACCAGACCGGCCACGGCGACGCGCGAGCGCAGAAAGTCGGCGCCCACGCGCCACCAGATCGAGTGTTCGTCAAAGCTGCGAGGGGTTGTCATTTCGCGGCCTCCAGGCGCACGCGCGGGTCGAGCAATTTGTAGAGCAAGTCCACCACCAGGTTCAGCGTGACGAAAATCACCACCACCACCATCAAATAGGCCACCACCACCGGCCGGTCCAGCGAATTGATGCTGTCCAGGATCAGCTTGCCGGCGCCAGGCCAGGCGAAGATGGTTTCGGTCACCACCGCGTAGGCGATGGTCGATCCCAGTTCCAGCCCGAGCACCGTGACCAGCGGGATCAGCGTGTTGCGCAGCACGTGCATGACCATCACCCGCGCCGGCGACAGGCCCTTGGCGCGCGCGAACTTCACGAAGTCCTGCGGCAGCACCTCGCGCACGCCGGCGCGCGTCAGGCGCAGCACCAGCGAAATCTTGAACAGCGCCAGATTGAACGCCGGCAGGATCAGGTGTTGCAGGCCATCGAGCGTGAGCCACGACCATTCAATGCCGAACAGCGCGCGGGTCTCGCCGCGTCCGCTGGCCGGCAGCCAGCCGAGCTGCACGCTGAACACCATGATCAGCATCAGTGCGACCCAGAAGGCCGGCAGCGAAAAGCCGACGATGCTGCCGGCCATCAGTGTGTGCGACACCGGGTGGTCGGGCTTCATGCCGGCAAACAGCCCGAGCGGCACGCCGATCACGATCGCCAGCAGCAGGGCGCCCACGGCCAGCTCCATGGTGGCGGGCAGGCGGTGCAGGATCAGGCGGATGGCATCCTCCTGGTAGACAAAGCTCTTGCCCAGGCTGCCGTGCAGCGCGCCATCGACAAAGGCCAGGTACTGGCGCCACAGCGGCTGGTCCAGGCCCAGGCGGGCGATGGCCGCCAGCCGCTCCTGCTGGTTCATGTCCTCGCCGATCAGGATGTCCACCGGGTTGCCGATGGCGTGCAGACCGATGAAGACGATCAGCGTCATCACCGCCACCACCAGCGCGGCCTGGGCAATGCGGCGCAGCAGCCAGCCGGTCATTTCAAGCCCTCGTCATAGGCCGGGAAGGCGGCGTTTGTCCATTCGTCGCCCAGCAGCTCGGGCTCGGCATATTGCTCCATCGAGGCGTAGTGCGCCGCGATGTCTTCGGTGAATAGCTGTCCGGCCAGGCCCTGGGCCAGGCGTTTGGCGCCGTCGCTGATCTGCGGAATGTCGCCGGCCACGGCGCCGTGCGACAGCGCCGAGGGGTAGCAAAAGCAGTGCACGCGCGCCAGCCCGGGGCAGGCGCCGGCTGTTTTTTCCTGGAATTCGAGCAGCGGTCCGAGGTCGGGCGACTGCGCCAGTTCGGCGTCGTCCTGGCCGGGCTCGGGCTGGTAGCGGTCTTGCCACAGCCGCACCTGGGACGCGAAGGCGGCGAACTCGGGGCGCAGGCTCCAGTCCAGGCGAAAGCCGGTGCAGAAGATGATGAAGTCCGTTGCCAGCGGCCCCTTGGCGGTGTCCAGGCGCAGCGCACCATCGCTGCGCAGCGTGGCCGCAGACACGGGCGTGCCGAGGTGAAAGTGCGCGTTCGCATGGCGCGACACGCGCAGCGTGCTGCCGTGCGGCGGCGGCACCTGCTGCACGTTGATGTAGTGGCGAAAGCGCCACTTCCAGTCGTCGGGCAGCGCCTGAAAGCCGTGCGCCACGCCCGGGCTGCCCGCGCCCTTGCCCTTGTTGATGAGCGGCATCTCGGCGCGGCGCACCAGCAGGTCGATGCGCGCCGCGCCGGCTTCCAGCGCGGTGGCCGCGCTGTCCATGGCCGAGGCGCCGCCGCCTATCACCACCACGCGCTTGCCGGCGAGCAGATCCGCGTCCCAGTTGTCGGCCGAATGCGCCCAGCGCCCGCGCGGCAAGGCCTGCGCCCAGTCGGGCACCCAGGGGCCGCCCAGGCCGTCGCGGCCGGTGGCCAGCACCACATGGCGGGCCAGCACCTGGTAGGGCCGGCCGTCCTGCGTATCGTCGGCCAGATCAAGTTGCACCAGGCCGTCGGCACGCGGCACCACGGCCAGCACGCGCTGCTGGTTGCGCAGGTCCAGCGCCAGCACGCGGCGGTACCAGCGCAAATAGTCCATCCACTGCAGGCGCGAGATCTTGTCGAGCGCCTCCCAGGCGGCCAGGCCGAACTGGGCTTCGAACCAGGCGCGGAAGGTGAGGGCGCCAAAGCCCAGCGCCGGGCCGGTCAGCTCCTTGGGCGAGCGCAGCGTTTCCATGCGCGCCGT
Organism: Pseudomonadota bacterium; assembly: GCA_040388255.1. GTDB lineage: Bacteria > Pseudomonadota > Gammaproteobacteria > Burkholderiales > Burkholderiaceae_C > Polaromonas. Next base: position 32,299 of record JAZKCE010000012.1, read on the forward strand.
GGTGGCCCAGGGGCCTTCGAAGCCTTCGGGCGCGCGGTCGAAGATGCGCGTCTGCACGCCCAAGTGGCTGAGCGACGCCGCCAGCGCCAGGCCGGCCATGCCGCCGCCGACGATGGCGGTGTCGAGCACCTCGGCGCCGTCTGCCTGGCGCGGCGGCACCCAGCGCCGCGCGGGCAGGCACAGCCATTGCAGATCCTGGTGCAGGCGCGCTTCCAGGGCTGCCAGGCCAAGGCCGGCGGAAATAGTTGTAGTGCCAGGCTTCATGGGGGAATCCATCAGGAATGCTTTCTCAAAGTGCCATCCAGGCTTGTCGGCTCTTCGTCGGCATGGGCAGCTTGCAGCAGCGTGGCGTGGGCGGCCACGTCGTGCTGCACAAAACCGGGCAAGGCCGCGGCGGCTTGCAGCAGGGCATCGGCCAGGGCGCGCACGGGGGCGCTCAGCGGCTTGGCCTGGGGCGTGATCACGCCGAAGAAAAAAGGAATGTCGGTATCAAGCGGGCGCACCACCACGCCGTCCAGCGGCGCGCCATGGGCCGTGAGCGGCTCCAGCACCGCCACGCCCAGACCGGCGCGCACCAGCGCCTGCGCGTTGATGGAGGAATTGGTTTCGATCAGCGCACCGTGCTGCCCCGGCGCGCGCCCGGCCTCGGCCAGCACGGCGTCGAGCCGGTGCCGCAGGGGAGACGAGTTGCTCATGGTGATGAGGCGGCGCTGTGCCAGGGCTGCCAGTGGCACCTTGTCGAAAGAAGCCAGCGGATCGTGCTGCGGCAGCACGGCCACGCAGGCCAGTTGGCCGATCCAGTGCACCTGCAGGCCGCGGTGCTCCAGCGGCAGGCTGCTGGCGCCCAGTTGCACGGCGCCAGTCAGCACCGCATGCACCACCTGTTCGGGCAATGCGGTGCGCAGTTGCATGCGGCCCGCGCCGCTCTGGGCTTCCACGCGTTTCAGCGCCTGAGGCAGCAGGCCGACGGCCAGCGCCGAGGTCGCCGCGAGCAACAGCGGCTGGGCATCACCGTGCGCGATTTCAGCGGCCCGCTCGTGGATGCGGCGCAAGCCGGTCAAGGCGCGCTCGGCGTCCTCCAACAGCAAGAATCCTTGCTCGGTGGGCGTGACCCGCGGGCCGTTGCGCGTGAAAAGGGCATAGCCGATTTCGGCCTCCAGCTCCTGCACCAGGCGCGTGATGGCCGGCTGCGACCGGTTCAACAACCTGGCCGCACCCGTGACGCTGCCCACCGACATGACGGCGGCAAAAGCTTCGAGTTGGCGGAGTTCCATGCGTCCAAGCATCCAAAATTTGAATCATGACGCATTAAGTATGTATATGGCAAATAATAAATTCGCATGTACTTATCTGTTTGTCATGCCTGGAAAGCGCCCTGTCGCGTCAGGGTCCGAGACGATACGTAGCGACTGCCAGCGCCGGCGTCCTCCAGGCAGGAACGCGGCCGGCCCTTCAAGCAGCCGCCGCAGCCTTCTGAATCTCCTCGCGATGCGCCTGCTGATTGACATGCCGGCCTTGCCGCTCGGCCCGGTGTTTTGCCGAGGCCATAGGCAGGGCAGTCCGGCTGGCATCCAGCAGCTCAGCCAGACACTTGGGCCTGGCACGGGCACCGCTGGCCACATAGTCGGCTAGCAGGGCACTGCGCACGTCCTGCGATGCCAAGCCGCGCACGGCCGTCAAATGCTCATGCAGCAAATCCACCAGTTTTTCCAGCGCAAACTCATGCGTCTTGGCCGTGGTCTGCCAGAGCCAGTCGCTAAAGGCCAGGAAGTGGTTAAAGGCCGAGCCCGGTTCCAGCAGCAGCTTCAGCCCCAGGGCAAAGCGCCCCGAATTGGCCACCATCTCCCAGTAGCGCGCAAAGCGGTTGATGCGCTGCATGGTGGCAAAGTCAATGGTTGAATTCTGCAGAATCGTGTAGGGCGTCTGCGGGTCGTAGGCCATGGCAAAGTCGGCGGTGTGCCGGGTGATGGGCGTGCCGCGCAGGCGCTTCAAAATGCCGAACTGGATCTCATGCGGCGCCAGCTCATAAAGCCGGTCAAAGCCCTGGGCAAAACTCTCCAGCGTTTCACCGGGCAGGCCAAAAATCAGGTCGGCATGCACATGCGCCTGGCTTTCATTGACCAGCCAGCGCAGGTTGTCGGCGGTCTTGTGGTTGTCCTGCTTGCGCGAAATGCGCTGCTGCACCTCGGGGTTAAAACTCTGGATGCCGACCTCAAACTGCAGCGAGCCGGCCGGGAACTGCGCAATCAACACCTTGAGGCGATCCGGCAGGCTGTCGGGCACCACCTCAAAATGCACAAAAATATCCGGCGTGGTCTGGATGCGGTCCAGGAAGAACTGCAAAATGCGCACCGAAAAATCCACCTTCAGGTTAAAGGTGCGATCGACAAACTTGAAGTTGCGCGCGCCGCGCCGGTACAGCGCGTCCATCTCGGCCATGAACAGGTCCAGCTCAAACGCCCATGCGGTTTTGTCGAGTGAACTCAGGCAGAACTCGCATTTAAAAGGACAGCCGCGCGAGGCTTCGACATACAGCAGGCGTTTGGTCAGGTCTTCCGCCGTGTATTCGTTGTAGGGCAAGGCCAGGGTTTCGAGCGCGGGTTGTTCACCGGCGATCACCTTCATCAGGGGTTTAGGGCCGTCCAGCAAGGCGCGGCACAGTTTGGGGAAACTCACATCCCCCCAGCCGGTCACCACATGGTCGGCCAGGCGGCAGATTTCCTGGCTGTCGGTTTCAAAGCTGACCTCGGGTCCGCCCAGCACAATCCGGATGTCGGGCCGCAGCGTTTTCAAAAGCCGCACCACCTGCGTGGTCTCAACGACGTTCCATATATAGATGCCCAGGCCTATCACCTGGGGCTGCAGCGCCAGCAGCTCTTCAACAATCTGCGTGGGCCGCTGCTGGATCACAAACTCGCGCAACTGCGTTCTGGCGCGCAGGCCAGCGCCGCCATGCACATCCATATTCGCCAGCAAATAGCGCAGACCCAGCGACGCATGAATGTATTTGGCATTCAGGGTGGCCAGGACGATGGAGGTGTCAATGCGCTGCATGACCTTATTATCGGAGTTAGTCCCTGGACGACTGTAATAAACGTCGTGGATGCCGGACCAATGCATGGCGCCGCACCAAAGGCGACACCTTGCCCCCATCCCCGCCAGGAACTAATGCCTTCACCGCCTGCTCACACCCTGATCATGAATTTCAAGCGTCCCTTTTTCGCCAGCTTATTTGCTACTGTTTTTATAGCTGCCTGCGCACTGTCCACGGCGGTCAAGGCCCAAACCAATACAAATAATGTGCTGGGCGCAGGCAGCAGCAGCGCCCGCAGCCCGGTGGTCAGCACCGACCAGGTGCGCGCCGAACTGCTGGCCTGGGCGCCCGATGGCGTGGGGCCGGGCAAGCAGGTATGGCTGGGTTTGCAACTGGACCACCAGCCCGAATGGCACACCTACTGGAAGAATTCCGGCGATTCCGGCCTGCCCACAGTGCTGGACTGGGTATTGCCCGCCGGTATCACGGCGGGCGAGATCGCCTGGCCCACGCCTAAAAAAATACCGATAGGCACACTGGCCAACTACGGCTACGAAAAAACCATTCTGCTGCCCGTCCCGCTCACCATTGCCCAGAACTTCAGCGCCTCGCAGCTTGACGTCAGGCTGAAAGCGGCCTGGCTCATCTGCCGCAAGGAATGCATTCCGCAAGAGGGCGATTTTTCGCTGAGCATCCCGGTCAGGAGCTCAACCGGCATGAGCAGCAAACTGTTCCAGGACACGTTTGCCGCCACACCCAAACCCCTGCCCGCAGGCGGCAGCCAGGTTGAAGTCAGCGGCAAGGCCATCAAGGTTTCGCTGGCGGGCCTGCCTGCGGCGCTGCAGGGCAAGACACTGGCGTTTTTCCCGGAGACCGCCGGCGTGATCGAGCCCGCCGCGCCATGGCAACAAGCCTGGCAGGGCGCGTTGTGGACGGCGCAGGTGCCGCTCTCCGGACAGCGCAGCGAAAGCCCGGCCATGATGCCGCTGGTCGTTGCCGTGGACGAAGCGGCTTACCGCATCGAGGCCCCGGTCAAGGGCGATTGGCCCACCGTGGCTGCGGCCGCCATGGTGCCGCCAGCACTGGAGGCCGCCCTCAAGGCCAATGCCGCAGCAGGCGCTGTGCCGATTCAGGCCAACAATGCCGCGCCCCTGGGCCTGCTGGCCGCACTGTTCGCGGCCCTGCTGGGCGGCATGCTGCTGAACCTGATGCCCTGCGTGTTTCCGGTGCTGGCCATCAAGGTCGTCGGTTTTGTGCATGTCAAGGACCAGGCCACGCGCGTGCGCACCGGGCTGGCTTACACCGCGGGTGTGGTGCTGTCCTTCCTGGCGCTGGGCGCCTTGCTGCTGGGCCTGCGCGCCGCGGGTGAGCAACTCGGCTGGGGCTTCCAGCTGCAAAGCCCGGTCGTGGTGGCGGCGCTGGCGGTGCTCTTCACACTGATGGGCCTGAACCTGGCGGGACTGTTTGAGTTTGGCAACTTTTTGCCCGGCCGTGTCGCCAATGTGCAGTCGAAGAATCCAACCATCAATTCATTTTTGTCGGGCGTGCTGGCGACCGCGATTGCATCGCCCTGTACCGCGCCTTTTATGGGCGCATCACTTGGGTTTGCGCTGGGCCTGCCGGCGCCACAGGCGTTATTGGTTTTTGCCGCGATAGGCGCGGGCATGGCCCTGCCCTACCTGGCCGCGAGCCTGGTGCCGGCCGTGGCCCGCGCCTTGCCGCGCCCTGGCGCGTGGATGTTGACCTTCAAGCAGTTGATGGCTTTCCCGATGTTTGCGACGGTGGCCTGGCTGGTGTGGGTGCTGGGCCAGCAAAGCGGCATTGACGGCGCAGGTGCGCTGCTGGCCCTGCTGGTCTTGCTGGCGCTGGCGATCTGGGCGCTAAGCCTGAAGGGGCGGACCAAAACCGCATTGACTACAGTGAGCGTGCTGCTGCTGGCGACCGCACTCTGGGCGCTTGGCCCGAACGTGGTCAGGCTGCAGGAAGGCCCCGCGTCAAACCAGGCCGTCAATGGCTGGCAAGCCTGGGAGCCGGGCCGCGTGGAGCAGCTCACCGCGCAGGGCCAAAGCGTGTTTGTGGACTTCACGGCGGCCTGGTGCGTGACCTGCCAGTACAACAAAAAAACCACGCTCGCCAATGCCGACGTGATCGCCGATATTGCCGCCAGGAAGGTGGCCCTGCTGCGCGCCGACTGGACACGGCGCGACCCGGCTGTGACGGCCGCCTTGAGCCAGCTGGGCCGCAGCGGCGTGCCGGTGTATGTGATCTACAAACCCGGCCGCGCGCCTGTGGTGCTGTCCGAAATCCTGTCTGTTGCCGATGTCAGGGCCGAACTGGCCAAGCTGTAAAAACCAAACACCCTACACGCCCATGAAACCGATAGCTGCCGCCGACCGCATCCCGCACATCCTCAAGCACTACCGCACGATTGCGGTGGTGGGTTTGTCGCACAAACCGCACCGCGCCAGTTTTGATGTGGCGCGCTACATGCAGGGCCACGGCTACCGCATCATCCCGGTCAACCCGAATGAAACCGAAGTGCTGGGCGAAAAAGCCTATGCCACGCTGCTGGAGGCCGCGGCGCACGAAAAAATCGAGCTGGTGAACTGTTTTCGCAACAGCGAGGACATCCCCCCTGTCGTGGACCAGGCGATTGCCATAGGTGCCAAAGCCGTGTGGATGCAGCTGGGCATCAGCAATGCATCGGCCGCCGCCAGGGCCGATGCCGCCGGCCTGCTGGTGGTGCAGGACCATTGCATCAAGATTGATCACCGGGTGCTGCACTCCAGCGACTTGCTGTAACCGCAGCCGCCTGTTGGCCCGCGCTTCGCGGGTAAAGTAGCGCATGCCTGTTGCTGCCCAACCCGCCCTGACCAGCTTGCCCGCGCTGCTGTGCCTGTCGGCCTTGCTGCTGGCAGGCTGCGCCAGCGAACCACCGGCGCCCACGCCACGCGGCGAAGCCCAGGGCGCGCCCATGGCGTCCTCGCAACTGGCCCAGTCGGACGTGAACCGCATGGCCACGCTGGGCATGCGCGACAACATCGACAGCCTGCTGCGCCTGGCCGACAAGCTCTACCGGCGCAATCCGGCGGAATGGCGCAAGGCCAGCCCGACCCGCGAGGCCGCCCTTGAAAAGTTGCGCGCGGCCATTGACGGCCGCAGCCCCTGGGCCGACCTTCAGGGCAAACGCGACATTGCCGCGCTGTCGCTGGCCTTGGGGCCCGACTTCCGGGGCGACCGGGTGGCCGCCTTTATCTACGCCAGCGCCGACATGCTGGTCACGGCCCATGGCAACAAAACCGTTTTTTACCTGACCGATGCGCTGGACGCGCAGTACATCTACAACGCGGCCCGCAACATTGAAATTGCCGTGTGGATGCTGTCCACCCGGCGCAATGCCGCTGGCCAGCCGCTGCTGCTGGCCGACGAAATCACCGAACGCGAGCGCAACCTGAGTTTTGAGCGCGAGTTCGGCAAGGTGATTGGCCGGCTGGACCTGCTCTCGGTGGTGCTGACCGAAAAATACCGCCGCGCCGTGATCACCTATGTGCAAACCCTGCTGGGCGGGACCTTCCTTCAATTCTTGCCAGTCAGATAGGAACCCAGGTTCGCGGAGTTTTCGCAAGCAGGGGCCGCGGAACCGGCTTTGCCGGGCCGCAGGCGCAGCGGCCCCCTCGGGGGCAGGGAGCTACACGCAGTGAGCGACCGTGGGGGCTACATTCAGACCTGAGACAATCTAGCCATGTTTGCCCCTCTCCAAAACGACACTTTTCTGCGTGCCTGCATGCGCCAGGCCACCACCCACACCCCTGTCTGGCTGATGCGCCAGGCCGGCCGCTATCTGCCCGAGTACCGCGCCACGCGCGCCCAGGCCGGTAGTTTCATGGGCCTGGCCACCAACACCGACTACGCCACCGAGGTCACCCTGCAGCCGCTGGAGCGTTACCCGCTGGATGCGGCCATTCTTTTCAGCGACATCCTGACCATCCCCGACGCCATGGGCCTGGGCCTGTCGTTTGCATTGGGTGAAGGGCCAAAATTTGCCCACGCGGTGCGCGACGAGGCTGCGGTGGCAAAGCTTGAAGTCCCCGACATGAACAAGCTGCGCTATGTTTTTGATGCCGTGACCTCGATACGCAAGGCCCTCAACGGCCGGGTGCCGCTGATCGGTTTTTCCGGCAGCCCCTGGACGCTGGCCTGCTACATGGTCGAAGGCGCGGGCTCTGACGACTACCGCCTGGTCAAGACCATGCTCTACCAGCGCCCCGACCTGATGCACAAGATGCTGGCCATCAACGCCGACTCGGTCGCCGCCTACCTGAATGCGCAGATTGAAGCCGGCGCGCAGGCCGTGATGATTTTTGACAGCTGGGGCGGTGTTTTGGCCGACGCGGCCTTCCATGAGTTCAGCCTGGCCTACACCCGACGCGTGCTGGCGCAGCTCAAACGCGAGCACGACGGCGTGCTGATCCCGCGCCTGGTGTTTACCAAGGGCGGCGGCCTCTGGCTGGAGGCCATGGGCCAGCTTGACTGCGAGGTGCTGGGGCTGGACTGGACCGTCAACCTGGGCCAGGCCAGGGCTCGCGTGGGGGAAAACGGCCCGAATGCAAAAGCATTACAAGGCAACCTGGACCCCAACGTCCTGTTTGCCAATCCGGCGCAAATCGAGGCCGAGGTGGTGAAGGTGCTGGACAGCTTTGGCCGGCCGCACAATGACCCGGCAAAACCCGGTCCGGCCCATATTTTTAACCTCGGCCATGGCATAAGCCAGCACACACCGCCGGAAAACGTCGAAGTCCTGGTTAGCGCAGTGCACACTCACTCTCGAAAAATGCGCAGTGTAACGGCCTGACTTGCCCGCAATGCGCTTGTCGACAGGCCCCAAACGCTGCTTTATGACCATGGCTAGCACAAAATCCGGCCCGGGGACTCTGACTTATGCACAAAATTTGTGTTGCGGTGCGGCAAAAATCCGGGTCCGTGACATGCTTCGCTATCAAAGCAATAGCGCTTCTAAGTCATTGATTTATATAGCTTCTTTAAATTGCTTTTTTTCCGGGCATTCTAAGCAAAGCCTTGATTTACAAGGCTTGCGGATGAACGCAGATAAGCTATCAACAAAGTTATCCACAGAAAACTTGGAAATCTGTAAAGCCCCGTTAAATCAAGCACTTAGAAGGCTTTCCGTAAGTAGTTTTACAGATTTAACAACAAACCTTTACTTTTCATGACCCACTGGCTCAGCGTCGTGGTGGCCACCCCTGCGCACAGCGCGGTGGCGGGGCCGCTGACTTATCGAAGTGAGTCGGCACTCAGTCCCGGCACCTTGGTGCGTGTTCCTCTGGGCAAACGCGAGGTCTTGGGTGTGGTCTGGGACGTGGCCCCCACGCTTGCGGCAGCAAATACTGAGTCTGACCCAGAGGAGACGGTGTCGCCCTGGGGCGACCCGGCGGCGAAAGTCCGCCCCATCGCCGGCGTGCTTGACGGCTTGGCCCCGCTGCCCGCCACCTGGCGGCGGCTGGTGGGCTTTACCGCCAGTTATTACCAGCGCTCACTCGGCGAGGTGGCCCTGGCCGGCCTGCCGCCCCAGCTCAGGGACATGAGCGCCGTGCAACTGGCGCGCCGGCTCAAACGCCCGGTAGCCGACTCCAGCCATGCCCAGGACACTACAAATTTAATAGCGCTCAGCGCACAGCAGACGGCGGCCCTGGCCGAATTTGATGCAGATACCCGGCCGGCACTGCTATTTGGCGCCACTGGCAGCGGCAAAACCGAGGTTTACCTGCACGCGGCGGCCAGGGTGCTGGCGCAGGACCCGACTGCCCAGGTGCTGGTCATGGTGCCCGAGATCAACCTGACACCGCAGTTGCAGGCCCGCTTCCAGGAGCGGTTTGCCCATCTCGGCAAGGAGCGTGTGGTGTCGCTGCACAGCGGCCTCACGCCGGCCCAGCGCTTGAAGAGCTGGCTGTCCGCCCATGCGGGCCACGCGCGCCTGGTGCTGGGCACACGCATGGCGGTGCTGGCCTCGCTGCCAAACCTGCGGCTGATTGTGGTCGATGAGGAACACGACCCCAGCTACAAACAGCAGGAAGGCGCGCGTTATTCGGCACGCGACCTGGCGGTGTACCGCGCCAGGCTGGAGGCGCAGGAGGCGAGTTCAGGCAATGCTTGCCGCGTCATGCTCGGGTCCGCAACCCCCTCGCTTGAAAGCTGGCAAGCCACCATGACCGGCCGCTACCAGCGCCTGACCATGAGTGAGCGAATTGGCAGTATGGCCCCCACGCTCGGCACTGGCGTGTCCTCGCTGCCCCCCGAGGGGGCTAATTTTCCTAGGGGCGGCCCGTCGGAAAATTGGCCTGCGCCTGAAGGTGACATCCACATTGGCCGGCTGCCCCAGGTTAGAGGCGTGGACATGAACCACCAGCCCAAACATTGCGTGATCGCCCCGCCACTCATCAGCGCCATCGCGCAGCGCATTGCACGCGGCGAGCAGTCGCTGATTTTTTTAAACCGCCGCGGTTATGCGCCGGTGCTGGCCTGCCACGATTGCGGCTGGAAAAGCGAGTGCCCGCACTGCAGCGCGTTTCGCGTTTTCCACAAGATAGACCGCACCCTGCGCTGCCACCATTGCGGTTTTACCGAGCGCGTACCGCGCGCCTGCCCGGCCTGCGGCAACATCGACATCGCCCCGGTAGGCCGCGGCACCGAGCGGCTCGAAGAACATCTGGCCGAACTGCTCGCAGGCGTGAGCCGGCCCGACGGCAGCCCGGTGCGCATTGCGCGTATTGATGCCGACACCACACGGCTCAAGGGCGCGCTCGAATCACAACTGGCCAGCGTGCACTCGGGCGAGGTCGACGTGCTGGTCGGCACACAAATGATTGCCAAGGGTCATGACTTCCGCCACATCACGCTGGTGGCGGCCATCAACCCTGACGGCGCGCTGTTCTCCAGCGACTTCCGCGCGCCCGAGCGCCTGTTCAGCCTGCTGATGCAGGCCGCCGGCCGCGCCGGTCGCGATGCGCGGCACAGCGAAGCCAGCGAGATGTGGGTGCAGACCTTTCATCCCACGCACCCGCTGTTTGCCGCGCTCAAGCAGCACGACTATCCCAAGTTTGCCGACCAGCAACTGGCCGAACGCCAGGCCGCCGGCATGTCGCCCTTCGGCTTCTCGGCACTGGTGCGCGCCGAGGCGCGCGAGCAGGAAGTCGCACAGGGCTTTTTAAATGCTGCTGCAGCAGCCGCACAGGCCAGCCAGTTGGACGGCCAGGGCCTGGTCACGCCCTACCCGGCGGTGCCCATGACGATACAGCGCGTGGCCAACATAGAACGCGCGCAAATGCTGGTGGAAAGCTCCTCACGCTCCGCACTGCAGCGTTTCCTGGCGGCCTGGCAGCCGCTGCTGTTTGAAACCCGCAGGCAAGCCGAATTCAAAAGCCTGGTGCGCTGGGCGATTGATGTGGATCCGATTGCGATTTGAGGGGTGACTCACGCGTGAATGTCGGATGACTCCAAAAGACTCACCCCTGACATATAGCTATTCGAACTGCTTGCTCCATATTCGACATGCCGTACCCTAGTAAATTGGCTTCGATGCCAAATCCGACTGCTGCACAGTAATCTTCAAGCCATACCTCGTAATCACAGACTTTATTAAGTCGAGCATCCACGCGGGCGCAGTTGGGGCAACCAACACTCTATTGATAAGTATTGCCAAGTCCACAGGCACAGGAAGACCCGTATAACTGATGAAGTTGTTTGCGGGATCATTTCCACCTGTGTTTTTCCCGTGCTGTGGCGTCCAGATAAGTGCTCGAAGCTCCCTCTCATATTCGAAACTTTTCCGCTTATACAAGAAAGGGGAAAGTAAATTCTGGCGGGGAATTGCTTCACGTTGGTAGTCAATGTAATTGATCATCCCAACGTTGACCTCAAAGTCGCTGTAGTTTGCCATGCAGTCAACGAGGCGGTTGTAGGAGGATTCAATGGCGATTCCATCACCACTTTTTACATACAGCTTCCACATGGCAGCTGACTCGTGATCCTGCGTATGCCATGAACTCACAAATGTTCTAGCCCGATCTCCTTTTACATGGCTGCGCAACAATTGCCTATTGCGAAGGATTTGGATAACAGTTTCCTTGTCAGGTGGTGCCGCTTCTTTACCGTCTGGCATGTGTTTGTCATATTCGACGAATACGTCTTCCGTCAGGTTGTAGCTCGTGTAATACCCCTCAAAGGGATCCTCCATGTCCAGCATGTCAACTCGTGGGAAAAACAGCGCAGCTTTATCGATTAACGACAAAAACTTGGCCAAATCCATGTACCGCCAAATCGTGGTGTCGCCATTTGGAGGAGGAGAAAACTCGGGATGTTCCTTGAATGCCATGATGCAAGTGGTTGCTTTCAATAGAAACATTAATTATGGAGAAGATTACCGGGGGATTACTGCGGCGCTCTGTGACGTGGAGTAATTTGAATCCTGCGTAGAGCCATCATTCATTTTTAAATGTCTTCGGAAGCTACCGATCCATACCTGCCGCTCAAGAGCAGCGCACGACATGCCGCTGCGTTGCTGACCGTCAATTGGGAAATTTGATCTCACCAACTGAATGACTGCTCTGCCTTGTCCGGTCGAACCCGCGAATGTCAGGTTTTCAAGGTCGTGACCGTCTTCAATGGGCGCAAAGCGGTTCGCCACGAACGGCGGCTGACCAGCCCCAGAAATAGCGCAATGGGCTTACCAAGAAGCTGACCGTGGCGAACGACTCTTGACGCTGCATTGCCATCACTCCCGAAAACCCTTGATAGACCGCCCGCAGACGACTCAAGCCGCCAGACACTCAAGCCAGCAAAGCCACCGCCGCAGAGAAACTGAAAAACGCCAGCACGGTAGACAGCAAAATAATCCGCGCAATACGCCCGTTGTCAGCCCCAAAACGCTCGGCCAGCATGGCCACGTTGCTGGCGCTGGGCAGCGCCGCCACCAGCACCACCACCGTCAATGCAAACCGGTCCAGCGGCAGACCCAGTGCGATGGCGCCCAAACCCACAAGCCCGACCAGCAGCGGATGCAGCACCAGCTTGATGAATGCTACCGGCACGTAGTCGGTCAGCGGTGTGCGTGTGGCGCTATTCATTTGTGAGCGCGCGAGTATGGCGCCTATGGTGAACAGGGCCACCGGCGAAGCGGCGTCCGCCAGCAAGCCGACCGTGTCCATCAGGGGTTTAAACAGTTTCAGCGCCAGCGCCGACGACAGGCCGCCCAGCACAATTGCCCAGGGCAGGGGATTGAGGAGCACACCCTTGAGCGCCAGCCGGGCCGCACGAGCGGCGCCGGGCCGCCCCAAGGCGCGAGCGCCCCCTTGGGGGGCAGCGACGGCACCTTGGTGCCGAGCGTGGGGGCCGAATTTATCGCTGTGTTCGTCGGCGCCGTCGAGTCGCGACAGGGCAATGCACAGTGACGAGGTCAGCAGCATGTCCACAACGATGGTGACAATCGCCGGGCCGGCCGCCTGCGCGCCCAGCAGGGCCACCAGCAGCGGCACGCCCATAAAACCGGTGTTGGGAAAAGCCGCAACCAGCGCGCCAAAGGACGCGTCGTTCCAGCCAATGCGACGGTTGCGCGTCACGGCTATGGTGAAAGCCACCATGACCAGCGCGCACAGGGTGTAGAGCGCCATCAGAGGGACGTCCAGCAACTGCCGTATCGGTGTATTGGCGCCAAAGCGGTACAACATGCACGGCAGCGCGAAATACAGCACAAAGGTGTTGAGCCCCGGGATCGCGGCCTGCGGCAGGAAAGCGCGGCGGGCGGCGACATAACCGCACAGCACCAGCGCGAAGAAGGGAAAGGTGACGAGAAGAATGCCTAGCACAAAGCCTATTGTCGCCCGCAATGCTGGCGTTGCGCTGACTGGCTATGATGCCCGCTGCCTCCGCTTTTTTCTTCTGCCTTTCTCTCGCCGTCTGCCTGAATGTCGTCACCGCCCTCTGCCTCACCCGTCGCATCCCTTGCCAACACCGGCATGAACCTCGCCCAGCAGGAAGCCGTCAACTACATGCACGGCCCCTGCCTGGTGCTGGCCGGCGCCGGCTCGGGCAAGACGCGCGTCATCACGCAGAAGATAGGCCGGCTGATCCAGTCGGGGCTCAAGCCCGAGCAGATTGCGGCGATTACCTTTACCAACAAGGCCGCCGCCGAGATGCGTGAACGCGCCAAGGCCCTGATAGGCAAGCAAGCCAGGGGCGTGCTGATCTGCACCTTTCACGCACTGGGCGTGCGCATGCTGCGCCAGGACGGCGCCGTGCTGGGCCTCAAACCCCAGTTCTCCATCCTGGACAGCGATGACGTCACCAGCATCATCAAGGACGCTGGCGGCAGCGTCGATGTGGCCACGGCACGCCAGTGGCAGTGGACCATCAGCGGCTGGAAAAACATGGGGTTTAATGCCGCACAGGCCGCCGCGCAGGCCAATGGCGATGAAGAACGGCAAATCGCTTTGGTCATGGCTCGCTACGAGGAGCGTTTGACGGCCTACCAGAGCGTGGACTTCGACGACCTGGTGGGCCTGCCGCTGAAACTGCTCAGGGAACACGAGGACGTGCGCCATAAATGGCAGGCCGCGCTGGGTCATGTGCTGGTGGACGAGTACCAGGACACCAATGCCACGCAGTACGAAGTGCTCAAGCTGCTGGTCGGCGAGCGCGGGCGTTTTACCGCCGTGGGCGATGACGACCAGTCGATTTACGGCTGGCGCGGCGCCACGCTGGACAACCTGAAAAAACTGCCGCAGGACTACCCGAATCTCAAGGTCGTCAAGCTGGAGCAGAACTACCGCTCCACCAGCGCCATCCTTCGCGCCGCCAACAACGTGATCGGCCCCAATCCCAAGCTGTTTCCCAAGACCCTGTTCAGCGAACTGGGCGAAGGCGAACCGGTACGTGTGATCGACTGCGACAGCGAGGAGCACGAGGCCGAGCGCACAGTGGCGCGCATCCTGAGCCTGCGCGCCGAAGGCGCCCTGCTGGCCGAGGGCAAACAGTACAAGGAGTGGAAGGACTTCTGCGTGCTTTACCGCGCCAACCACATGGCCAAGCCCTTTGAAAAAGCCTTTCGCAAGGCCAACATCCCCTACAAGGTGTCGGGCGGGCAGAGTTTTTTCGACCGCGCCGAGATCAAGGACCTGTGCAGCTGGATGGTGCTGATGGTCAACAACGACAACAACGCGGCTTTTATCCGCGCCATCAAGACACCCAAGCGCGGCATTGGCCACACCACGCTGGCCGCCCTCAGCAGCTTTGCCGACCAGTCCCGGCTCAGCCTGTTCGAGGCGCTGTTCAGCAACTCGCTGGGCTCCATGCTGCCGGCCAAGGCCGTCGGATCGCTGCATGAGTTTGGCCGCTTCCTGAACGACCTGGAGTACCGCGCCAAACGCACGGTGGGCGCCGCGGACGCCCGGACCTTCCTCAATGACTGGCTGAAAGAGATCGATTACGAAAAGCATCTCTACGACGGTGAGGACAGCGAGAAGGTCGCGGCCGCGCGCTGGAGCAATGTGATGGATTTCTGCGACTGGATGGCCCAGCGCTGCGGCGGCCAGATTGACGACACCTCGGGCGCCACGGTCGAAAAACCCACCAAGACCATGCTTGAAGTGGTGCAGACAATTGCCCTGCTGTCCACCATCAGCGAGCGCGAAGGCGACCAGGACGTGGTGACGCTTTCCACGCTGCATGCGTCCAAGGGCCTGGAGTGGCCGCACGTGGTGCTGGCCGGCGTGAACGAAGGCCTGCTGCCCTTCAAGCTCGATGACGATGACGGCAGCGACGCCAACAAGACCGAGAACCTCGTGCTGCGCCTGCAGGAAGAGCGCCGCCTGATGTATGTGGGCATCACGCGTGCGCAGCGCACGCTGGCGGTGAACTGGCTGCGCCGGCGCAAAAAAGGCCGCGACACGATTGCCGGCATACCCAGCCGTTTTATTGCGGAGATGGCGCTGGACAAAACCACCGTCAAGGAAGACCCGCGCGAAAAACTCAAGGCACTGCGTGCCGAGTTTGCAAAAAAATCCGCCGACGGCATTGCCGCTGCGGCCGCGGTTTCCAGCAATTCCTAGGGCCTCGCCGCAAGGCCCCCAAGGTATCCGCATTGTAAAAATGCGGGCGCCGGTTTTACTTTAGCGTTACCTGACGCCCGCCGGATGCCGCGCCGATTCATGAGATAGTCGCTGGTTAACCGCTTGTCGACTTGCCCATGACCCTGAACCGCCTTCGAATTGCTATATTTTTAATAGCTGCCTGCGCACTGAATATGGGCGCCAACGCCCAAAATGATGCAAAAGCGGGCTGCCCCACTCCCCAAAACATGAAAGCCGAGCAGCTGTTTGGCCTGTGGACCGCACGTTTTACCAACCCGCCTGAGGGCCTGCCGGCCACGGCCACCATGCTGCTGGAGCGGCATGCGGAATTCTCGGAAAGCCTGGCCGGCATGGTCAGCCGGGACTTTGGCGCAGCCAGCGGCTCGGCAAAAATAGCCGGCCATGCGACCAAGGCCGCGCTGGCCGGCGACCTGGAAGACGGCATGCTGCTGCTGGACGAGTCCTCCGACAGCATCAGCATCACCGGCACCTGGAATGGCGAAATGGTGAAGGACTCCTGCGGCAAGCTGTTCCAGGGCCACTGGAAGGACACCAGCAGCAGCGCACCCGACAATGCGCCCGACGTGCCCTTTACCCTGCGCAAGCTGCCCTGAGCCGCCTAACTCGCCCAACCCGCACGCCAAGAACATGAGACCGACGCCGCCCCTTTCCATGCGCCTGCTTTTTGCCCCGCCGCTGCTCTGCGCGGCCCTGCTGGACAGCGGCCAGGCGCTGGCCCAGGCCTCACCGCCCGACAGCACCGCAAGCAGGCCGACCGGCCAGATGGGCTGGCAAAGCTGCCAGGCCATGACGGGTGAGCCGTCGGCACAGCTCCAGTGTTTTCAGGACTGGGCGGCCACGCAGGTGGCGCCACCTGCGCAGGCCCTGCCCGCCATGCCCGCGGCACCCGTACCCACCGCCATAGCGCCGCAGCCCGCGCCTCCACCCGGCAACGACAGCGCCAACAGCAAACTGGCTGGTTGCAGGAACGACAGGTACTCGGCTTTGTCCCGCTTCTGGGAACTGCAGCGCGGCAGCGATTGCGACACTTTTTCCCTGCGCGGCTACCGGCCCATTTCACTGGCCGTGGTCGGCTCCGACAGTGTCAACACACAGCCCTCATCCCCCACCGCCGGCCACACCGCGCTGACAAGCCAGCCCTACAGCCGCAACGAAACCAAGATCCAGCTGTCGATACGCACCAAGATCGCCAAGGGCCTGCTCACGCGCGGCACCGGGGATGACGACAACCACGACTCGCTGTGGTTTGGCTACACCCAGCAAAGCTACTGGCAGCTCTTTAACGGCAACCTGTCGCGGCCGTTTCGCAACACCGACCACGAGCCCGAGGTCATTTACATCTACCCGCACCAGATTCCCCTGGCCGGCGGCTGGAACTACCGGCTCTCGGGCCTGGGCGTGGTGCACCAGTCCAACGGGCAAACGCTGCCGCTGTCGCGCAGCTGGAACCGCGTCTACCTGATGGGCGCGGCCGAAAAAATACTCAGCCCCACCTCCAGCCTGAACCTGCAGGGCAAGGTCTGGCAGCGGCTGAAAGAGTCTTCCGGCAATGACGACAATCCCGGCATCGAAAACTACATAGGCCGCGCCGAAGTCGCCGGCAGCTGGCAGATGAACCAGACCGACAGCCTGGGCCTCACGCTGCGCCACTCCCTGACCAGCCAGGCCCGCGGCTCCGCACGCGTGGACCTGATGGTGGCGCCCGGCTCGGCATCGCGCTACACCGGCCTGCGTTACCACGTCCAGCTGTTTAGCGGCTACGGCGACAGCCTGCTGGACTACAACCGCAAACGCACGGTGTTAAGCGTGGGCCTGAGCCTGGTGGACTGGTAGCCGAATCTCCACGCACTTACCCTCAGTTGCTGTGGGCCACCCTGTGGATAAGGTCCTGAACAAGCCGGCAAAGCCGCGCCAGTGCTTGCGTGCAGCACGGTGCTCAAAGATTGACCAGCCCGCAGGCTGGGCAAACGGCTGCCAGGCCCGGGGAGTGCTATAAAAATCATAGCTTTCTGCGCCCGTCACATAAGGGCCAGCGCCATAAATAACTTGTATTTTTGGTTTTGCATAGCGGGCCGCGGTGTTGCGCCCGGCACCGTTTCAGCCTCGGCTTTCAAAGAGAAAAAATGACCAGAACCCAAGGCCTGCCAGCGCAATCAGCTATTGTTTTTATAGCATCTTGAAACGTACATCCATGCACTTGCGCTCCCCGCGCCTGAAAGATTACGGGCGACGCGCATTCATTTTTTTGCCCGGCTGCGGCGCACCGGTTTCGCCTTCACCCGCGTGTCCTGCTGGTTGGCCTGATCGAGCCACAACAAGGTGTCCACATGCGACAGAAAGCGCTGCAGGTAATCGGGTGACAGCTTGCGCATCAAGGCCAGGGACCTAAGCACCAGCATGTGTGAGTTGAGCGGGCCGGCGTTGACAGGCCCTCGCCCGGCGGCCTGGTCCACCTGGTCTTCGGCAGCCATCCTGGACCACGCTTCCCTGAAGCGGCGCACGCTCGCCATTTCAGAACTGGCCGCCAGGTCGCTGACAAGGCTACTCCCAAGATCGCGTCCCGGGCGGTGGTCTATGCCATCCTGTTTTGCACTCCGGATGTACTGGTTCAACCTGGCCAGCGGCGCGCAGGAGCTGTTGGACGCCGATGGTGCGCCCAGCCGGCGCATGCCCGCGTAATCGCCCGCCGCGAAGAGCCGCTGCAGTTCACGGGCCAGGTCCGGATGCCGGGCCGACAGCTTGGATAACTCGGCGCTGGCCGACTGCTTCGCCAGCCTGAAGCGTTCGTCATAGTCCGCCAGTGCAAACTTGAGCTTGCCTTCCAGGATGGACTGCACCCCGGCTGGCGCTGTGTCCAAGCGCTGCGCCAGCACTTCCAGGTAATGAAAGCGCGCGGGATCGAGGTGCTGGGCGCCCTGGCTTTGCAAGGACGCCTGCCAAGACTGGAGCGACGGCTCCACATCCCGCTGCACATGCGGCATGCCGGCGAGGCCCGGCTCACTCATGGGGTGGCGGGTTTCAGATTGGCGGACTTGGGCACGGGCGCCATTTCCACGCGCCGGTTCAGCGCGCGCCCTTTTTCACCTGTGTTGGAGGCCACCGGCTGTTCCGCGCCAAAGGCCGCGGCAAAGGCCAGTGACGAGGGCATGCCTTCCGCGATCAGGGCGCGGGTCACCGTCAGGGCGCGCTGGGCCGACAGCTCCAGGTTGTCCGCAAAACGCTGGTTGCCATCCTGGATGGGCTTGTCGTCGGTAAAACCGCTGACCATCAACATTTCATCGCGCTCACCCAGGTAGACGCGCAAGGGCGGCACCAGGCTTTTGAGCAGCAGGCGGCCGTCGGGACGCAACTGGTCCGAGTTCAGGGGGAACAACACGCTGCCGCTGATGCCAATGCGTCCGTTGTTCAGCGTGACCCGGCCCGTTGCCAACGGAATGGCCAGCGCCTTTTCCAGGGCCATGCGGCGCTGCTCTTCGACCCGGCGCTTTTGCACCTCCGCCTCCAGGTTGCTCACCAGGTCCATCTGGACCACCAGCACCCCAACCAGGATCAGCACAAAGGCGCCCAACAAGCCCGACATCAGGTCGCCGAAAACGGCCCAGACCGGCGCGGTCTGCTCTACGCCGTCGCCCGCTTCGTCAAGGCCGGTCATCCCGCGGCTCCCACGGGCAGCGCAAGCTGCTTGCCGTGGAGCCGGCGCATGTCTTCGACAATGCCCTGCTGCGAGCTGATGCTGAGATCGATCACCTCGCGCGCCTGCGCCACGTAGTAGGCGAGCTGTTCGTCACTGCGCGCCATGGACTGGCTCATGGTGGCTTCCATGCGCTGCAGGCTGTCGATCAGCTTTTCATTGGTCGTGTTGAAAAGCTGCACGCCATGACTGAAGGATTCGCCCAGGCTGGCCAGCTCGACCGCGCTGCCGACCACCTGCGCCGCCACTTCGGCGGACTTGCCCGCCTGCGCGCCCAGCGTGTCGGCAAACTGCTGGCTGGCCTGGTCCATCACCGCCGCCGCTGAGGCGGCCAGCGACTCAATCGCCGCGCGCTGTTCGCCCGAGGACTGGTTGATGGTCTGCAGCAGCGCATTGATCTTGTCCATCACGGCGCTGCGTTCCTCCAGCGCAAGGTTGTCCCGCTCGGTGATACGGCTCATTTCCTGCCGCAACTGCGCAATCACTTCGGCTGCCGCCTGGGGCACCTCGGAGGCCGTTTGCATGAGGCGGGTCATGGGTGCTTCCAGCGCAGCGCCCAGCGTGGCCAGATGCGTGGCCAGTGCCGCCTGCAGCTCGCCCAGCCGCTCGACGGCGGCATTGCCGCGCGTGGCCTCTTCGTCCCGGAGCGCGCCCAGTTCCGTGCGCCACACATTGGCCAGCTGGTCCATGCGCTCGCCGTGCTGCTGTGTCCAGTTGGCCTCCGAGTCCATGCGTGAACGAATCAGCGCTTCGGACTGGGCCAGCAGCCGCGTCATGTCGGCGAGTGTCCGGCTGGCCTGGTCGCCGCTGCGCTGGGTGATCTCGCCGGCGGTCTTCTCCAGCGTTTGGCAAACAGCCTGCTGCTGGGCCAGGGTCTGTGCCCCGACGCTCTGCCATTCGCTGTGCAGCGTGACCGCCATGGCTTCCAGCGTCTGTGTCCAGCTCGCCAGCCGCTGACTATCCGCCGCGACCTGGTCCGATTGCGAGCGGGATGCAGCCTCGTTGACCGTGGCCAGCAAGGCGCTGGCGCGCTGCTCAAAGCCGTCCGTGAAGCTGGCCAGCGCCCGGTCCAGGCCCTGGACCTGGTGCTCGCTGGTGCGGGCATGGGTCTGCAGCGCCGTCGTCCAGCTCTCGGACACGGTGCGGGCGGTGGCGCTGAACGCGCTGCTAAGGCCGGTCAACTGCGTCTGCGCCGCGTCGCTCACACGTTCGTGCAAGCGCTTCGATTCCTGTGCGATTTCCGTCATCGCCGCCTCGACCACGGGCTTGAGGCTCTCGCCCGCCACCCTGGCACTGGCTGTCAGGCTGTCCTTGAGCGACTTCCCCACGGTGTCGGCCAGACCGGTGTAGGCAACGCCCACCTCCCGGTGGAACTGCGCCTGATTGCCCAGCAGTTGCTCGTTCAACTGCTGGCTACGGCGTTCCATGCCCTCCATCATGGCCTGCAGCTTGTCGACCACCTCGGGCAAGGCATTCGCCTGCAGCTGCAGCGCCTTGAAGGTTTCCTGGCGCTGATGCGCCAGCGACAAGGGCCGAAAGACGGTCGCAATCCGGGCATCCAACTGCCGCGCCACGTCCACCCGCTCACGGCGGCTGATGGCCGACAGCAGGCCCAGCATGGCCGAGGCGGCCACACCGGCCACCGAGGTGCCAAAGGCAAGTCCCAGACCCTTGATAGGTGCGGCCAGCGCAGAGCGTATGGCATGAAGGTCCGTCGAGCCCTCCAGGGCGAACACCGCACCCTTGAAGGTCACGACCATGCCCAGAAAGGTGCCCAGCATGCCCAGCATCACCAGCAACCCCACCAGGTAGGGTGTCAGCGCCGGGCCCGGCAAGGCGACCCGTTCACCTTCGATCCGCGAACGCACGGCGTTTTGCAGGGATGGGTGGACACCGCCCAGCCAGACATTCATGCCCGGCAAGGGCTGTGCAATGTCGGCCAGCGCCGCCGCCAGCGAAGACGTGGCAGCGCGGAACTGCCTGAGTTCAAACGCGCCCAGCAAATACACACCGGCAATCACCGCCGTCATGACCAGGGCCATCCAGCTCGTACCGACAAACCCCCAACCCACCCAGGCCACTGTGATCAGGCCGATGGCAAAGGCGACTGCAAAAAAAACTCTGTTCATGGCTACTTCTTGACCTCGTTACTGAATGCTTCAATCAATCCCACCACCGGCTGCAAGCGCACTTCCAGTTCCGCCAGCAAGACCTGCTGCATCTCCTGGCTAAAGACGTCCTGCCAGGCGCGCGCTTGTAGCGACAAGGCCGGGGCGTCCTGCTGTGGCGCAGTGGCCAGCTCGCGCTCATGGGTTTTGCGCAAATGCTCGAAGCGCCGCTCAAGCAGTGCAGTCACCGTTGACAGCAGTTTTTGCTCCCGGGCACCGAGCATCTGCTCCATCGCGCTATCAAAACTTGCCAGTTGCCCGAGTTGCGGAGATAGCTTTGTGATGGCTTGCCGGACATAGGCACGCAAGGCATCAATCCTCAATGCCATCTGGCGTTGCTGGGCGAGATAACGCTGGTGATACGGCGCATAAGCAGCGTCCGGCTCCGTGGCGGCTTCCGGCCGGGGGAGTTGGTTCCTGAGCTGTTTTTCGCTGGCTGGGGCGGCACCGCTTGCCGTGATGGCCTTCACCAGGGTCGTTCTCACCCGATGGAACTCGTCCTCCAGAGCAGGGGCTCTGGTCGACAGCGGATTCGATGCTTTCCTGTCGTCAAACGCTTGAATCGCCTGGTGCGCGGCATGAAGCGTGATGGCATCGAAAACACCCAGCCACTCGCCGAGTCGTTCCGCAACGTCCTGCTTCGATGCCTCAACATCCACGGAGCCCAAATCACTGAGCAGGCGAACCAGTCGTGAACTGCTGAAATTCCGGTGCAAATGCATTCTTTTGAGGTCGCAACTTGGGAATAAGGGCGGTCGGGCCTTGAGCCGAAACGTTCGCAAGACCCGAGACGTTCATCAGCCGGTCTGGGCAACCGTATGACCACTTCCCGCCTTGGGTGGACGTTGAAAGCATCCGCTCCTGCAATAGATTTCTGATGATCTCGCCACAAAGCAAAACGCCCACATGAAGTGGGCGTTTTGCTTACCAGACCTGGTGATCTGGATGTTGGTTGCGCGGGCAAGATTTGAACTTACGACCTTTGGGTTATGAGCCCAACGAGCTACCAGGCTGCTCCACCGCGCGATATGTGTTTATTATAACCTACTCTGCCTTGGCCGCGTCAGCTGTAGTGGTATCTGCCACATCAGGACGATCAACCAGTTCAACCAATGCCATCGGTGCATTGTCACCAACGCGGAAACCCATTTTCAGGATACGCGTGTAACCACCAGGACGTGCCTTGTAGCGTGGGCCGAGTTCGGCGAACAGCTTGACGACCATGTCGCGGTCGCGCAGGCGGTCAAATGCCAGGCGCTTGTTGGCCAGCGTTGGCTCTTTGGCCAGCGTGATCATGGGCTCGACAACACGGCGCAATTCCTTGGCCTTTGGCAGGGTGGTCTTGATGGCTTCGTGCTGGAGCAGCGAATTCATCATGTTGCGCAGCATGGCGAGGCGGTGCTCGCTGGTGCGGTTGAGTTTACGTAGTCCGTGTCCGTGTCGCATGGTGATTTCCTTTTTAATATTCAGGCAGCCGTATCAGGTACTGCCCGTGCGCCATCCCATATGAAAGATGGTCTTCGGTTTAACTAAATTGCTTAATGCTTGTCCAGCCCGGCAGGCGGCCAGCTTTCAAGTCGCATGCCCAGCGTCAAGCCGCGCGATGCAAGCACTTCCTTGATTTCGTTGAGCGATTTACGGCCCAGGTTCGGCGTCTTGAGCAGCTCGTTTTCAGTACGCTGGATCAAATCGCCGATGTAGTAAATGTTTTCGGCTTTCAGGCAGTTGGCAGAGCGAACCGTGAGTTCCAGCTCGTCCACAGGACGAAGCAGGATAGGGTCAAACTGCTGCGAGCTGCGCTGGACGGGGGTGTCAAACGCGGCAAGCTCATTGCCTTCGAGCTGTGCAAACACTGCCAGCTGCTCGACCAGGATTTTAGCCGAAGCGCGAACTGCATCTTCTGCGGTCACGGCGCCGTTGGTTTCAATTTCCAGGACCAGCTTGTCGAGGTCGGTACGCTGCTCGACGCGGGCGCTTTCAACGGTGTAGCTGACGCGCTTGACCGGCGAGAACGATGCATCGAGAACAATGCGGCCGATCGACTTGGTCGACTCGTCGCCATAACGGCGAACGGTGCCCGGCACATAACCACGGCCGTTTTCGACCTTGATCTGCATGTCGATCTTGCCGCCGTGCGACAAATTCACAATCACATGCTCGGGGTTGATGATCTCGACGTCGTGCGGGGTCTGGATGTCGGCAGCAGTGACAGGACCGGCGCCATCTTTGCGCAGGCTCAGAGTCACCTCGTCACGGTTGTGCAGCTTGAACACCACACCCTTGAGGTTCAGCAAAATGTTGACGACATCTTCCTGGACGCCATCGATGGAGGAGTACTCATGGAGCACGCCGGCAATAGTCACTTCAGTGGCGGCATGCCCGACCATGGAAGACAGCAAAACGCGGCGCAGCGCGTTACCCAGCGTGTGACCATAGCCACGCTCGAAGGGTTCGAGCGTCACTTTTGCGCGGTTGGCGCTCAGTTGCTCAACGTTAATGGTTTTTGGTTTCAGTAAATTAGTCTGCATGCAATCTTCCTCTCAATACCCTCGGCTCGTTACACCGATAAGGCCGGCGAAGCAGAACCTGCGGCGACGGGGATCCGTGCCGCAGGAACGAAATTAGCGTGAATACAACTCGACGATCAACGATTCGTTGATGTCGGCGGCAAACTCGTCGCGGTCAGGCGTCTTCTTGAAGGTGCCTTCGCCCTTGTCGGCATTCACATCAACCCAGGCTGGCATGCCAACCTGCTTGGCCAGCTCGAGAGCCTCGGTCACGCGGGTTTGTTTCTTCGACTTGTCGCGAACAGCGATGATGTCGCCGGCCTTGACCATGTACGAAGGGATGTTGACGGAGCCGCCATTGACCGTGATGGCCTTGTGCGACACGAGCTGGCGCGCTTCGGCGCGGGTCGAGCCAAAGCCCATGCGGTAAACCACATTGTCCAAGCGCGATTCCAGGATGAACAGCAAATTGGCGCCGGTGTTGCCCTTACGGCGGTCAGCTTCCTCGAAGTAACGGCGGAACTGCTTTTCCAGAACGCCATACATGCGCTTGACCTTCTGCTTTTCGCGCAGTTGCAGGCCGAAGTCGGAGGTGCGGGTGCCGGAGGTGCGTCCATGCTGGCCTGGTTTGGAATCAAACTTGGCTTTGTCGGCAATTGCGCGACGGGCGCTCTTCAGGAAGAGGTCGGTGCCTTCACGGCGGGATAGTTTGGCCTTGGGGCCGAGATAGCGTGCCACTTGAGTGTCCTTATGTCATCTGCTGCATTGCTGCAGGAGCCTTCGGCGTGAGCCTAACGGCGGTGGGCTTGGTTAAACGTCCCGCACCGGGCTGATTGCGCATGGCAAGCAGTCCGGTCAGGACAACGGAATCAAATACGGCGGCGTTTTTGAGGACGGCAGCCGTTGTGCGGAACCGGGGTGACGTCGGCGATCGAGTTGATGCGAATGCCGAGTGCGCCCAGGGCGCGAACCGAAGACTCACGGCCGGGGCCGGGACCCTTGATTTCAACGTCAAGGTTTTTGATGCCTTGTTCGATCGCGGCACGGCCGGCGACTTCGGAGGCTACCTGAGCGGCAAAGGGCGTCGATTTGCGCGAACCCTTGAAACCCTGGCCACCAGACGAGGCCCAGGACAAGGCGTTGCCCTGGCGGTCCGTGATCATGATGATGGTGTTGTTGAAAGATGCATGCACGTGTGCAATGCCGTCTGCAACATTCTTGCGGACTTTCTTGCGGACACGCTGTGCGGCGTTATTGCTTGGTGACTTAGCCATAGGACCTCTTGATTATTTCTTCAACGAAGCAGCGGCCTTGCGCGGACCCTTGCGGGTACGGGCATTGGTACGCGTACGCTGACCGCGCATGGGCAGACCACGGCGATGACGGAAACCGCGATAGCAGCCGATGTCCATCAGGCGCTTGATGTTCATCGTGGTTTCACGACGCAGATCACCCTCGATGGTGAACAGTGCGATCTGATCACGAATTTTTTCCAGATCCCCGTCAGTCAAGTCTTTGACTTTCTTGGAGTAGGCGATCTCACATGCTTCGCAAATTTTGCGAGCACGGGTGCGACCGATGCCAAAGATTGCAGTCAAGCCGATTTCGGCGTGCTGCTGCGGCGGAATATTGATACCAGCGATACGGGCCATGTTCGTCCTCTAAAACTCTTTGAATCAGCCTTGGCGTTGTTTATGGCGTGGATCTGTACAGATCACGCGAACAACACCCTTGCGGCGGATGACTTTGCAGTTGCGGCAAATTTTCTTGACCGAAGCTGAAACTCTCATTACTTTCTCCTAAAACTTGTCCACTGTGCTCACTTGGCACGAAACACAATACGCGCACGAGATAAATCGTAAGGCGTCAATTCAACTGTCACTTTGTCGCCGGGAAGGATGCGGATGTAGTGCATACGCATTTTTCCTGAAATGTGCCCTAGAACAACGTGTCCATTTTCCAGTTTGACCCGGAAAGTTGCATTGGGAAGGTTTTCTACAACCTCACCCTGCATCTGAATCACGTCATCTTTAGACATACCCCATCAGCTGCCCAATTAACCACCCAATGACGTCTTGAAGTTCGCCTTTTTAAGCAACGACTCATACTGTTGCGACATCATGTAGTTTTGAACCTGGGCCATGAAATCCATGGTCACCACGACAATAATCATCAACGACGTACCGCCAAAATAGAACGGCACGTTGTATTTCAAAATCAGAAACTCCGGCAGCAGACACACAAACGTGATGTAAACCGCACCTGCCAGCGTCAAACGCACCAGGATTTTGTCGATATAACGTGCCGTCTGGTCACCAGGGCGGATACCCGGGATGAAGGCGCCGCTCTTTTTCAGGTTGTCTGCGGTTTCACGGCTGTTAAATACCAGGGCGGTATAAAAGAAGCAGAAAAACACAATCGCGCTGGCATAGAGCATCACGTAAATGGGCTGTCCCGGCGTCAGCGTGCTGGCAATGTCTTTCAGCCAGCGCATGCTTTCACCACTGCTGAACCAGCCCACCACCGTCGCCGGCAACAGGATGATCGACGAAGCGAAGATGGGCGGAATGACACCAGCCATGTTCAGCTTCAGCGGCAAGTGAGATGACTGGCCACCATAAACCTTGTTGCCCACCTGGCGCCTGGCGTAATTCACAAGAATCTTGCGCTGGCCGCGTTCGACAAACACCACAAAATAAGTCACCAGCACCACAACCGCAATGATCACGATGGCCACCAGAATACTCATGGCGCCGGTGCGGATCAATTCCAGCAAACCGCCTGCCGCATTCGGCAGGCCGGCGGCGATGCCCGCAAAAATCAGGATCGAAATGCCGTTGCCCAGGCCGCGCTCGGTAATCTGCTCACCCAGCCACATCAGGAACATCGTGCCTGCGGTCAGGCTCACCACCGCCGTCATGCGAAAACCAAAACCAGGCACCAGAACCAGACCGGGCGAGCTCTCAAGCGCAACCGCGATGCCGATCGACTGGAACAGCGCCAGGCCCAGCGTGCCGTAGCGCGTGTACTGGGTGATCTTGCGGCGTCCAGATTCACCTTCTTTTTTCAGTTGCTCGAATGTCGGGAGGACATAGGTGAGCAGCTGCATGATGATGGAGGCGGAAATGTAGGGCATGATGCCCAGCGCAAACACCGTAAACCGCGACAACGCACCACCGGAGAACATATTGAACAGGTTCAATATGCCGCCCTGCTGGCCCTTGAACAGCTCCTTGAGCTGTCCAGGATCAATCCCCGGCACTGGAATATGTGCACCAACACGGTACACCACCAGCGCCAGCAGCAGAAACACGAGCCTGCTCCGCAAATCACCGAACTTGCCGGTTTTTGCAATTTGAGCCGAGTTGGTTGCCACTGATTTATCCAGTCAGTTATTAAGCGATCGAGCCACCAGCGGCTTCAATCACAACTTTGGCTGCTGCGGTTGCAGAAATGCCATTCAGCTTGACAGCCTTGGTCAGTTCACCGGTTTTGATGATCTTGACGTTTTTGGCGAGCTGGCCCACCAAACCGGCGGTTTTCAGCGCCAGCAGGTCGACTTCAGCCAGACCGAGCTGCTCCAGTGCCGTGAGGGTGACCTCGGCATTGAACTTGAGCAAATGCGATTTGAAGCCGCGCTTTGGCAGACGGCGTTGCATAGGCATTTGACCGCCTTCAAAACCGACCTTGTGGTAGCCACCAGCACGGGACTTCTGGCCTTTATGACCACGTCCGGCTGTTTTGCCAATGCCAGATCCAATGCCGCGGCCGACACGGCGCTTGGCATGTTTTGAGCCCTGGCCAGGCTTGATTCCGTTCAATTCCATGATGAGTCCTTAGACAATCTTGACCAGATACGCGATCTTGTTGATCATGCCGCGCACTGCGGGCGTGTCCTGCAGTTCGCTGGTGCTGTTGACGCCGCGCAGACCCAGACCACGCACGGTGGCGCGGTGTGACTCTTTGGTGCCAATCGGGCTGCGAACCAGCTGAACCTTAACTTTTTTCTCTGTCGTCATTTCAATGCTCCTGGGCAGCTTTTAGCCGAAGATTTCTTCGACTGACTTGCCGCGCTTGGCTGCAATGTCGGAAGCCGTGGTGGAATTGTTCAACGCATCCATCGTTGCACGCACCATGTTGTAAGGGTTGCTCGAACCATGGCTCTTGGCCACGATGTCGGTGATGCCCATCACTTCAAAGACTGCGCGCATCGGGCCGCCGGCGATGATGCCGGTACCCTTGGCTGCCGGCATCATCATGACGCTGGCGGCGCCCCAATGGCCGAATACGTTGTGGTGAATCGTGCCGTTCTTCAATGACACTTTGGTCATGTTGCGGCGCGCTTCTTCCATTGCCTTTTGCACGGCTGCTGGCACTTCTTTCGACTTGCCCTTGCCCATGCCGACACGGCCGTCACCATCGCCAACCACCGTGAGTGCTGCGAAACCGAGAATACGGCCGCCCTTCACCACTTTGGTCACGCGGTTGACCGCGATCATTTTTTCCTTCAGACCATCGTCTGGAGCGTCGTTGTTCGATTTTGCTTGAAACTTAGCCATACTTAATTCCAGTCTGCTTAGAACTGCAAACCGGCTTCGCGGGCAGCCTCGGCCAGCGCTTTGACGCGGCCATGGTACGCAAAGCCAGCGCGGTCAAACGCTACTTTTTCCACACCTGCCGCTTTTGCCTTTTCGGCAATACGCTTGCCAATGGCCTGCGCAGCAGCAACGTTGGCACCCTTGCCCGAAGCGCCAAGGTCCTTGCGAACTTCGACTTCCGCGGTCGAGGCAGATGCCAGGATCTTGGTGCCGTCGCCAGAGATAACGCTGGCGTAAATATGCAAATTGGTGCGATTCACCGTCAGACGGGCAACACCTTGCGTGGCAATGCGGATGCGGGTCTGGCGTGAACGACGAAGGCGCTGCTCTTTTTTGGTCAACATGATGCAGCTCCTTATTTCTTCTTGGTTTCTTTGATCGTGATCTTCTCATCCGCATAACGGATGCCCTTGCCCTTGTAAGGCTCGGGAGGACGAACAGCACGAACTTCAGCGGCGATCTGGCCGACACGCTGGCGATCAGAACCCTTGATGAGCACTTCCGTAGGCGTAGGTGTTGCCACCGTGATACCTGCGGGCATGTCCATGATGACCGGGTGCGAATAGCCCACGGTCAGGTTCAGCTTGGCGCCTTGTGCCTGGGCTTTGTAACCCACGCCGATCAGGCTCAGCTTCTTTTCGAAACCCTTGGTGACGCCGGTCACCATGTTGTTCACGAGCTGGCGCATGGTGCCGCTCATGGCGTTGGCTTCACGCGAATCATTCGCGGGGGCAAACGTCAGCTTGCCAGCATCATTCTTGATGGTGACCAGCGCATTTTGTGCCAGAGCCAGGGTGCCGAGGGCGCCCTTGACGTTGATCTGGTCGTCTTTGAAGGCCACATCCACACCCTGGGGCAAGGACACTGGCATTTTTCCTACACGAGACATTTCAGTTACTCCTCAATGCCGCCGTTTAGGCCACGTAGCAAAGAACTTCGCCACCGATACCGGTAGCGCGTGCTTTGCGATCCGTCATGACGCCCTGGGGCGTCGTGACAATTGCCACGCCCAGGCCATTCATGACCTGAGGGATGGCGCCATGGCCTTTGTAAACGCGAAGGCCGGGGCGGCTGACGCGCTCGATGCGCTCAATCACGGGCTTGCCTGCGTAATACTTCAGGGCGATTTCCAGTTGGGATTTGCCATCATCGGTCTTGACGGAGAAGCCATCGATGTAGCCCTCATCCTTCAGAACCTGTGCAATGGCAACCTTGACTTTTGACGACGGCACCAGCACAACGGCTTTTTCAACCATTTGTGCATTGCGGATGCGTGTCAGCATGTCGGCGATAGGATCACTCATACTCATTTTGTGGTTCTCCTATGCTTACCAGCTTGCCTTGGTGATACCAGGGATATCACCAGCAAAAGCCAACTCGCGGATCTTGGCGCGAGCCAGGCCGAATTGACGGAACGTACCGCGCGGGCGGCCCGTGATCGCACAGCGGTTGCGCTGGCGGGTCGGGTTCGCGTTGCGGGGCAACTTTTGCAACTCCAGACGGGCCAGAGCGCGCTCTTCATCGGAGCGCTTGGCGTCGTTGGACGTTGCCTTGAGTTCTGCGTGTTTCTTGGCGAACTTGGCGACGAGTTTGTCGCGCTTCAGTTCACGTTGCAGCAATGCTTGTTTTGCCATGGCCCGCCTCAGTTCTTGAACGGAAAACGGAAGGCGGTGAGGAGTGCCTTGCACTCTTCATCGGTCTTGGCCGTCGTGGTAATGCTGATATTCAGGCCGCGCAAGGCATCAACCTTGTCGTACTCAATCTCAGGGAAAATGATCTGCTCTTTCACGCCGATGTTGTAGTTGCCACGGCCGTCAAAAGCGCGGCCGGAAATGCCGCGGAAGTCACGAACGCGCGGCAGGGCCACGGTCACGAAACGGTCCAGGAACTCATACATCTGCACGCCGCGCAGGGTCACCATGC
Organism: Pseudomonadota bacterium; assembly: GCA_040388255.1. Lineage (GTDB taxonomy): Bacteria > Pseudomonadota > Gammaproteobacteria > Burkholderiales > Burkholderiaceae_C > Polaromonas. The sequence continues at coordinate 62,381 of JAZKCE010000012.1, forward strand.
AGCCAATTGGCAGGTCTTCGCGGATCTTGAAACCGGCGATAGCCTTCTTGGCCTTGGTTACCACAGGCTTCTGGCCAGCGATCTTGGTCATGTCGCCGACGGCGTTGTCCATGACTTTCTTGTCGGCAACCGCCTCGCTCACACCCATGTTGAGCGTGATCTTGGTGATGCGGGGGACCTGCATCGGCGATTTGTAGCCGAATTTTTCAATCAGCGCAGGTGCGATTTTCTCGCGGTATTGTTGTTGCAAGCGTGCCATGTTTATGCAGCCTTAATTTCGTCGCCGCTGGACTTGAAGACGCGCACTTTTTTGCCGTCAGCCAGAAGCTTGATACCAACACGATCCGCCTTGCCCGATGCCGCATTGAAAATGGCGACATTGGACTGGTGAATCGGCATGCTTTTGGCGACAATGCCGCCGGTCGTACCCTTGAGGGGGTTTGGCTTGGTGTGTTTCTTCACCGTGTTGATGCCTTCGATCAGCACATGGCTGTCGTCGGTGCGCTGCGTGATCGTTCCGCGCTTGCCCTTGTCGCGGCCCGCGATAACGATGACTTCGTCGCCTTTGCGAATCTTGTTCATGGCGTGTCCTTACAGAACTTCAGGAGCCAGGGACACGATCTTCATGAACTTCTCGGTGCGCAGTTCGCGCGTGACCGGTCCGAAGATGCGGGTGCCGATGGGCTCCAGCTTGGCGTTAAGCAACACTGCTGCGTTGCCATCGAATTTGACGAGCGAACCATCGCCGCGGCGGATGCCCTTGGCGGTGCGAACGACCACAGCACTGTAAACCTCGCCTTTTTTGACGCGGCCACGTGGAGCGGCTTCTTTGATGCTGACCTTGATGACGTCACCGACGCTGGCGTACCGGCGCTTGGAACCGCCCAGCACCTTGATGCACATCACGGATTTAGCACCCGTATTGTCAGCAACATCGAGTTTGGATTGCGTTTGAATCATTTAATTTGTTCCCAACTTGCACCGGTTTGCCACCTTTTAAAGCAGCAGACCAATCAGTCTTGGGCCCGTCGTCCACACTGCAAACCACTTGCAGTGCTTCCAATTAGGCTATTTAAGTCAGAATTCTCCGCTTTTTGGAGCGAAGCCCACGATTATCATCAAAGCCAAATCGCCTGTCAACACCCTTTGGTGGAAATATCCCCACAAAACAGGGCGAAACGCCAAAGAAATGCAAAAAGGGCGAAAAGGCAGCCGCAAACGCCGGCGAAATCAGTCCGGCAGCTGCAAATACTGCTTGCAAAGCGCCACAAACGCCTGCAGCGCGGGATCGACACCGGTCTCCATCTGCAACAGGCCGGCCACCTCGGGTGCCAGCGATTTGGCCAGCGCCGCATCCAGGAACAGCAGCCGGGAGCGCCGCGCCAGCACGTCTTCCACGGTCCTGGCGTATTCGTGGCGGGCGGCAAAACGCACCATGGCCTCGGTCAGGCCGCCGCCCAGCAGCCGGCCGGCACCGGGCAAGGCCAGCACGGCCGCCGCCTCGCTGCCATATAGATGTATGCCTGGCGCATCGCTGATCCTGCGGCCCGCGCTGCGGACCATGCCGGCCTGTGAACCAACCAGCCGCAGCTGCGTGGTCACCGCGCCGGGCCGCGCCGGCAGCAGTTTTACGGCAAAACACTTGTCCAGCACGTCCTCGGCCATGGCCCGGTAGGTCGTCCATTTCCCGCCCGTGACCGTCACCAGGCCGCTTTTGCTCACCAGAACGGTGTGTTCGCGCGACAAACCCTGGGTGTTGTCGCCGTCGTCATCTGCGGGTTTGACCAATGGGCGCAGGCCGACCCAGATGCTTTTGATGTCCGCCCGGCCGGGCGCTTTGGTCAGGTAGCGGGCCGACTCGCCGAGTATGAAGTCGACCTCCTCCTTGAAGGCCAGCGGCTCGCGTGCCAGGTCGTGGCGCGGCGTATCGGTGGTGCCCAGAATTGTTTTACCCAGCCAGGGCACCGCAAACAGCACCCGGCCGTCGGCGGTCTGGGGGATCAGCATGGCGTGGTCGCCGGGCAAAAACGAGCGGTCCACCACGATGTGCACGCCCTGGCTGGGCGCCACCATGGCTTTCACGTCGCGGCCTATGGCTTTGCCGTCTTCCATGCGAAACTGGTCTACCCAGACGCCCGCTGCATTGACCACGCAGTTAGCCTTCACTTCATAGGCCTGGCCGGTTTCCTGGTCCCTGACTTGCAGTCCGACCAGTTTGCCGCCTTCGTGTCGCAAGGCGGTCGCCGCACAGTAGTTAATCAGCAGCGCGCCCTGCGCGGCGGCCGTGCGGGCCAGCGCCAATGCCAGCCGCGCATCGTCAAACTGGCCATCCCAGTATTTCACGCCGCCTTTTAAATGTCCTTTGGGCCCCCGGTGTTTGGTATTGGGCAGCAGGGCCAGGGTTTCGGCGCGGCTCAAAAACTCCGTTGCGCCCAGCCCGGCCCTCCCGGCCAGCGCGTCGTACATCTTGAGCCCCACGCCGTAAAACGGCGCCTCCCAGAACTTGTAGGACGGCATCACAAAAGCCAGCGGCTGGGCCAGGTGCGGCGCGTTGGCCAGCAAGGTCGTGCGTTCATGCAGCGCCTCGCGCACCAGCGAAATATTGCCCTGCGCCAGGTAGCGCACGCCGCCGTGCACCAGCTTGGTGGCGCGGGACGAGGTGCCCTTGGCAAAGTCGTGCGACTCCACCAGCAGCACCGAGAACCCGCGCGCCGCGGCATCCAGCGCCACGCCCAGCCCGGTGGCGCCGCCGCCGATCACGGCAAGGTCATAGCTCACAGGCCTGGCGAGTTGTGCAATCAGGTGGGCACGGTTCATGGCATCCAGTGTAAGAGCACTGGCAGCAGCGTTGCAGCCATTCAGCGCTCCTTATTTAATAGCTGGCTCCGCGCGTTGTTATTGGATCACGGCCCTTTTCTTATCCGAATCCCGGGGCAAAAACCATCACTAGCGCCAGAAACGGCCGGTTTTTATGCCTCTTTAAGGGCTTGGCCGCCGTGCAGCCTTCGTAATCAGCTACTATTTTTATAGCAAAATCAGCCCGCTTCCGCCCACTGCCTGGAGCGCTCCACCGCCTTGTGCCAGCGCGCCAGCTTGGCCGCGCGGGCAGCCGGGGCCATTTGCGGTTCAAAGCGGCGGTCCACGCGCCATTGGGCGACGATTTCGTCCGTATCGCGCCAAAAGCCGACCGCCAGCCCCGCCAGATAGGCGGCGCCCAGTGCGGTGGTTTCGGTCACCTGGGGGCGCACTACCGGCACGCCCAGGAAATCGGCCTGGATCTGCATCAGCAGGTCGTTCCGGCTGGCGCCGCCGTCCACGCGCAGCTCCTGCAGCGGCAGCCCGGCATCCCGGCTCATGGCGGCAAACACATCGGCGCTTTGCAGTGCGATGGCTTCCAGCGCGGCCCTGGCGATGTGGGCGCGCGTGGTGCCGCGTGTCATGCCCAGCAGCGCGCCGCGGGCATACGGGTCCCAATCGGGCGCGCCCAAGCCGGCAAAGGCCGGCACCAGGTACACGTCGCCGCTGTCCGGCACGCTTTCAGCCAGCTGCTGCACATCTGCCGCCGATTTGATGATCTGCAGGCCGTCACGCAGCCACTGTATGGTGGCGCCGGCCATAAAAACGCTACCTTCCAGGCAATAAGTGTCCCGATCCGTGCGCCAGCCCACGGTCGTCAGCAGCTTGTTTTTGGAGACCACCGGCTTGCTGCCGGTGTTCATCAGCATGAAACAACCCGTGCCATAGGTGTTTTTGGCCATGCCCGGCGACAGGCAGGCCTGGCCGAAAGTCGCGGCCTGCTGGTCACCCGCCATGCCGGCGATTTTGATGGGCGCGCCCAGCAGCGCCGCATCGGTTTCTGCCATCACACCGCTGCTGGCAACCACCCTGGGCAGCACCGAGGCGGGAATGTTGAACAGTGCCAGCAGCTCATCGTCCCACTGCATGCTGTGCAGGTTAAACAGCAGGGTGCGCGAGGCATTGCTGGCGTCGGTGACATGCACCTTGCCGCCGGTCAGGTTCCAGACCAGCCAGCTGTCCATGGTTCCAAAAGCCAGTTCGCCTTTTTCGGCCCGAGCCCGCACGCCGGGCACCTCATTGAGCAGCCATTCGAGTTTGGTGCCAGAGAAATAGGCATCCAGCAGCAGCCCGGTTTTTTGCTGGATCAGGCCGGCGTGGCCGGCTTCGCGCAACTGGTCGCAGCGGCCGGCGGTGCGCCTGTCCTGCCAGACGATGGCGTTGGCAACCGGCTCGCCGGTCTTGCGGTCCCACAACACCGTGGTTTCGCGCTGGTTGGTAATGCCTATGGCGACGACTTTCTTGGCCGGACTCATCGGATTTGCTATCGAATCAATAGCTGGCTGCGCTTGATTACCGGCGTCCGCAGGCATTTTTTGCATGCACTCCCGGGCCACGGCGAGTTGCGCCGCCCAGATCTCGCGTGCATCGTGCTCGACCCAGCCGGGCTGGGGGAATATCTGGCCAAACTCCTGCTGCGCCAGCGCCACAACGCGGCCTGCATGGTCAAACAAAATGGCCCGCGAACTGGTCGTGCCCTGGTCAAGTGCGAGTATGTAGCTCATGGCAATCAAGGGTAACGCATTGGGCCGTGACGCATGGGCATCACTTTCCCCAGCTACCATTGCGGGTCTCCCTCGTCAAAGTAGCTGAAAGCACCATGTCCCCTGCACCAAAAACCGGCGCCGCGCTAAGCCGGCGCCAATTGCTCCTGGCCACAGGCGCAAGCGCCCTGCTGGGCCTGCCGGGCTGCGCGCCAACCACACCCGTCACGGCTACGCCAGCGGTGCCGGCTGCGCCGGCCAGCGCCCGGCTGCGCCTGATAGGCGAGGCCAGGCTGCCCAGCCGCCTGCAGTTCCAGGGCACCACCGTGGGCGGCCTGTCGGGCATTGACTACGACCCGGCCAGCGGCCAGTATTTTTTGCTCAGCGACGACGGCTCCAGCCGCAACCCGGCACGCTTTTACACGGCAAAAATCCCGCTGGATGCCGGCCGTCTCGGCCAGCCGGAAATCACCGGCGTGACCAGCCTGCGCCAGGCCGACGGCTCCGCCTACCCAGCCATTTTGCAGGGCCGCGAGGTGCTGGACCCGGAATCCATACGCTGGCGCGCGGCAAGCCGGACACTGTTCTGGACCAGCGAGGGCAATGCGCTGGCGGGTGTGGCGCCGTCGCTCAGTGAAACCCGGCTGGACGGTACGCTGCTGCGCAAATTTACCCTGCCCGCGATGTTCGACTTCGGCCTGACCCAAGGCCCGCGCAGCAACCTCACCTTCGAAGGCCTGACGCTCACGCCGGACGGCAACAGCGCCTGGATTTCAATGGAAGGCCCCATGCTGCAGGACGGCCCGCTGCCGACCGTGCAGGCACCGGGCGGGCCCTGCCGGTTTACCCAGATCGACCTGGCCAGCGGCCGCGCGCTGCGTCAGATCGCCTACATTCCCGACGCGATTCCGCATGCGCCTGTGCCGCCCGCCACCCGCGCCGACAACGGCATCAGCGAAATCCTGATGCTGGACGCGGACCGCATGCTGGTGCTGGAACGCGCCTACATGGCCGGCTACGGCACGGACGCCAGCAATTCGCTGCGCCTGTATTTGATAGACACGCAGCAGGGCTCCGACACGCTGGCCCTGCCCGCCCTGCAGGGCGCGGCCTACCAGCCGGTGAACAAACTGCTGCTGGCCGATTTCTCGGCCTTTATCGGCCCGGGCGCCGGCCCGCGGCTGGAGCGGCTGGACAATACCGAAGGCATGAGCTGGGGGCCGCGCCTGCCCAACGGCAACCGCAGCCTGGTTTTTATCAGCGATGACAATTTCAACGCCCGGCAGATCACCCAGTTTTTGGCCTTTGAATTTTTTGATTGACCATCCATGACCTCAGCACCCAACACCAGCGACAACATCGCCTTTATAGGCGGCGGCAACATGGCCAGCGCCATCATAGGCGGCCTGCTCAAGCAGGGCGTGGCCGCGGCACGCATCCAGGTCATAGAACCCCTGGAGGCTCAGCGCGCCAAGCTCAAAAAGCAGTTCGGTGTACAGCTCAGCGAAGGCCCTGGCGCGCACCTGGCCAGCGCCGCCCTGGTGGTCTGGGCCGTCAAGCCGCAAACATTCAAGGACGCGGCGCTGCATGCCCGTTTCCACACCAAGACCGCCTTGCACCTGAGCGTGGCCGCGGGCATACGCTCGGACAGCATCGCGCACTGGCTGGGCACCGAGCGCGTGGTGCGCTCCATGCCCAACACACCGGCACTGCTGGGCAAGGGCATGACGGCCCTGTTCGCACGCGACGCCGTCACGACCGCCGACCGGCTGGTGGTGGAAGGTGTGATCAAGACCACCGGCGAATATGTCTGGCTGGACGAGGAAACCCACCTGGATGCGGTCACGGCGATTTCGGGCTCGGGCCCGGCCTATGTTTTTTATTTCATCGAGGCCATGATCGAGGCCGGCATGGGCATGGGCCTGTCGCGCGAGCAGGCGCACAAGCTGGCGGTGGGCACATTTGTCGGCTCCTCGGCACTGGCCCGGGCATCCGACGAGCCGCCGGAAATCCTGCGCGCCCGGGTCACCTCCAAGGGCGGCACCACCTACGCAGCCCTGACCTCCATGGAGCAGGACCAGGTCAAACTGCTTTTTATACGGGCCATGCACGCCGCCAAACAGCGCGCCCGGGAGCTGGGCGACGAGTTCGGCTCGACCTGAGCCCCGCGCATTAAAGCCGGCATCGGCCAGTCAACCGAAATTTATGTGCCTGCGTTAAGGAAGTGTCCTGCTGCCGCCGTTAGCCCGAAAGTTAGCGACAGGGGCGAAAAAGCAAGTTCCATCAATCCATTGGAGTCACCATGAAAAAATTCCTGTCCATCCTCGCAAGCGCTGCTGTTCTGGCCATGCCACTGGCCGTGATCTCCACGCCAGCATCGGCCCAAACCGGCGCACCTGCCGCTCCCGCAGCAGCACCTGCTGCCGCCCCGGCCGCCGCTCCTGCTGCTGCACCCGCAAAAGCCAAGGCCAAGGCAAAACACAAAGCCAAGCACAAAGCAAAAGCCAAGGCTGCCAAAAAAGCCGCCTGATCAAGGACAGGCACTGACTGACCTGCCGGGGCGACCCGGCAGATTGGTCCAGGCATCAAAAAGCCCGCTATCCGCGGGCTTTTTTGCGCCTGTCATGGCCCTCAGCCCTGGCTTCAGGCGGCCAGCCATGACCCGGCAATCCCGGCAAACACCGTGAAGCCCAGCCAGTGGTTAAGGCGAAAAGCCTTGAAACAACCATCCCGCTCGCGTTGGCGGATCAGCCAGCCATGCCACAGCGCCTGCAGCCCGGCCAGGATAATTGCTATTAAATATATAGCTGACTGCGCAGGCACGACGGGCACCAAAGCCCAAACCAACAGGTAAATCAGGTAACAAAGCAGCACCGCGGACACATCAAAGCGCCCCAGGGTGATGGCCGAGGTTTTCATGCCTATACGCAGGTCGTCGTCGCGGTCCACCATGGCGTATTCGGTGTCGTAGGCAATCACCCAAAACAGGTTGCCCAGCAACAAAATCCAGGCCAGCAGGGGCACGCGCGACTGCACCGCCGCAAAGGCCATGGGGATGCCAAAACTGAAGGCCACGCCCAGCACCGCCTGCGGCATGGACACATAACGTTTGGCAAAGGGATAGATCAGCGTGACAGCCAGTGCGGCAAACGACCACGTGATCGCGGCGGTATTCGTCGTCAGCACCAGCCCGAAGGCCAGCAGCGCCAGCACCGCACCCACCAGCAGGGCTTCCCTGCTGGAGAGCCTGCCGCTCGTCACGGGCCGCTGCGCCGTGCGCTTGACGTGGCGGTCAAAGTCGCGGTCGGCCACATCGTTAAGGCAGCAACCCGCGCTGCGCATCAAAAACGTGCCCAGCGTGAACACCAGCACCAGGTGCCAGCCGGGAAAACCGTGCGCGGCCACCCACAACGCCGACAAGGTGGGCCAAAGCAGCAGCAACCAGCCGGCCGGGCGGTTCCAGCGAATCAAATCAAGATACAAGCCCAAGCGGCTGCGGAGGGAAACGGTCATGTGAGGGCCAGGCAATAAACGGTACGAACGAAAAGGCGAAATGCGCTGGAACAGCTGTATTTATACGGCATCAGGCCCCATCAGGCCCGCTGCGCGGCCTGGCGCACGCGCCCCAGTAACTGGCGCGCCAGTCCGAAAAATGCCGCCAGCCAGGCGAGCCCCGCCGCGACAAGAAAGATGGGCGGCAGAAAACCCAAAAAGTCCAGCCCCAGCACCCGCGCCATTTCATGCGTGCTGGCGGCATACATGCCCAGCGGAAACACCGCACCCCAGTACATCGGGTCGTATTTCAGCGGGAAACGCCGGAGCACATAACGCCACACCGCCAGCACCAGCAGCATGGGCACCCACCAGCTTCCCGTGGCCCAGTAAAACACCGTGAAGCCCTTGAGGAAGGGCAGCAGCGGATACAAAAACGGCGCATCCGGTGCATTCGCAATCAGCAGCGAGCCGGCCAGCGTGGAAATCGCCATGGCGCCCATGTTGATCCAGTAAGGCGGCTGCAGGTCGCCCGGTGAAAACGCAAAGAAGGTGTAGCGGTAAAAGATCAGCGATGCCATCCAGATGTAAAGCATGCCGCCCCACAGCCACATGGACAATGCGAAGAAATTCAGCGCCAGCTTCCAGGGCTGGCCCGCGTGCGCGGCCAGCAAGGCAGCGAGCACCGCCAGCGACTGCGCCGACACCACGGCAAGCAGCCAGGCGCCGCTGATGCCGCGGTCCAGCGTGGGTTTGTCCTGCTTGATGATGAGCGCCGCAAAGATGCCGTAAGTGAGCACCAGCCACAAGGCCAGCGACAGCCCCCACAGCAGCAGCGCCCAGCTGTAGTTGGCCTGCAAAACAATCAGCTGGCTGCCCAGAATCGCCGTACCCGCCACAGTGGTGAAAAAGCCCGGGCCGCGCAGGTGGTCGGTCATGTCGCCGAAAAAACGGCGCGGATAACACAGCATGCGCAGCAGGCTGAGTCCCCACAACACCATCCACATCAGGGCATTGAGCCCGAGCAATGCCATGGCCAGCCCGGAGCGGCCGTACATCTGCGCGGCCAGCGAGACAATGCCGGTCGCCATGACCATGGCGAAATACGCGGGTGACAGGCTTTCCAGCCCGGGAAACACGGCGCCCACCCATCGCGCCATACCGCGCATCACTCTTCGAGCAGCGAGCGCAGCATCCAGGCGGTCTGCTCATGCACCGTCAGGCGCTGCGTCAGCAAATCGGCCGTTGGCTCATCGCTGGCCTTGTCGGCCAGCGGAAACAGCTCGCGCGCGGTGCGCGCCACCGCTTCATGGCCCTGCACCAGGATGCGCACCATTTCAAGGGCTTTGGGCGGCGTGGCAGGCGCATCGGGAATCGAGGCCAGCTTGCTGAACTGCGCGTAAGAGCCAGGCGCAGGATGGCCCAGCGAGCGGATGCGCTCGGCCACCGGGTCCACCGCAGCCCACAGCTCGGTGTACTGCGTCATGAACATCAGGTGCAGGGTGTTGAACATCGGCCCCGTCACGTTCCAGTGAAAGTTGTGCGTCGTCAGGTACAGCGTGTAGGTGTCGGCCAGCAGGCGGCTCAGGCCCTTGGCGATCGCGGCGCGGTCTTTTTCGCTGATGCCGATGTTGATGGAAGGCGCTGGTTTGGCTGAGGCTTTGGCCATGGATTTTTCCTTTTTTTGAAAACGACTTTACGGTAACTCTGCTGGAACTGTGACTTTACAAAATCAGACCGGGCACGGCAACCGCCGCAAGGCCATGACAGCGATAGATACCTCAGGACAGCCGGGTCACACCCGGCAGCTCGCAGGCATAAACGGCGTTGCGCAGCGCGGCAATGGCCTCGTAGCGCGTGAAGCTGCGGCGCCAGGCCAGCACCACGCGCCGACTCGGGATGTGCCCGTCAAAAGGCAGGTATTTGATAAACGACGGCTGCTCCGCCGCCACCCTTGATTTGCTCTTGCCGCCTTTTTTGCCAGCGGACTGCTCGGCCAGCGCCTCCTTGGGCACACTCAGGCGCGGCACCAGCGTAATGCCCATGCCGGCCGCCACCATGTGTTTGATGGTCTCCAGCGAGGAGCCTTCAAAACTTTTGCTGATGCCGTCGGCACTGCTGGAAAAGCGCGCGAACTCCGGGCAAACCTCCAGCACATGGTCGCGAAAGCAATGCCCGTTGCCAAGCAGCAGCATGGTTTCCTTCTTGATTTCCTCAGCCGTGATGCTGGTGCGCGCCGCCAGCGGGTGCGCACTGGGCACCGCCGCCATGAAGGGCTCGTCATACAGCGGCGCAATCGCCAGGTTGGTGTCCGGGAAAGGCTCGGCCAGGATGGCACAGTCGATCTCGCCGTTGCGCAACTCCTCCAGCAGCTTGATGGTGAAGTTCTCCTGCAGCATCAGCGGCATTTGCGGCGTGTGCGCAATCGCCTGGCGCACCAGGTCTGGCAGCAGGTAGGGGCCAATCGTGTAGATCACCCCCAGCCGCAGCGCGCCGGCCAGCGGGTCCTTGCCGCGCTTGGCGATTTCACGGATGTTGTCGGCCTGCTCCAGCACGCTCTGCGCCTGGCGAATGATCTCTTCGCCCAGCGGGGTGACGGTGATTTCATTGGCGTTGCGCTCGAAAAGCTTGACCTGGAGTTCTTCCTCAAGCTTCTTGATGGCGACGCTGAGGGTTGGCTGCGAGACGTGACAGGCGTCGGCGCCCTTGCCGAAATGCTTTTCCCGGGCTACGGCGACTATGTATTTGAGTTCGGTCAGCGTCATGGGGTGATTGTGCGGCTTTTTGCCCGGGGAAAGCGATATGCGCTGCGCTCGCCTCTTCAAGCAACGATGGATTCCAGGCCTTTTTTGTCAATCAGCTGAAGCAGCTTGGCCGCAGCGCCACTGGGGTGCTTGCCTGAACTGGGTGACTCCCACTTTTGAACGGCTGAAACACTCACGTTCAAGATGGATGCCAGCACCGATTGGCTGACCTTTGCTCGTCCCACGCGAATGGCCGTGACCTTTTCGGCGGTGTATTCGGGTGGCCTCTGGCAGATGAGTTTCATTTTGGCCATGTCTTGTTTGGAGATAAGTGCGTGCCCTTGCAGTGCCTGCGCCATCTCCATCATCTCGTCCAGAACGCGGTTTTTTTCAGTTGGTTTTTTATTTGCCATTACAAATCTCCTTCAGGATTTCAGCCGCAAGCAGTTCATCCAATTTTTGAGCGTCTGCAGCTTGCAGTCCAGACGCGATGATTTTCGTGGCGTCCACTTCCTTGTCCGAAAAATCAGACCCCGGCTGGCTCTTCTCACGCCCGGCCAGAAAGAAAATGGCCTCCTTGTGCTTCTTGGCCACCAGGGTACGGGTCGATCCACTCTTGCCCCGTCCGGGCACCGCCACACGCTTCTTGCACACCCCGCCACCCAAATCCGCTTCAAACAAACCCTGCTCGATCTCGCTGGCGGCCTGGCAAAGCAGTAAATCGCTCACCACCTTGCGCGCCCAGCGGTCAAAGGTCTTGGTTTTGAAGACTCGTTTCATTGACAAATTTTAGTCACTTATAGCACCTGGTGCAATAGTCATTGAGGGTAGATGCTTCTGAATCCGCACAGACAGGGATGAGGAAAACCAATACCAACAGCCAGATACCGCAGAACGCGCCTTGCGCGTTCTGCTCCCCGATTCTGATTTCTTCCCCCCAAGCCCGTCCTGGCTGGGCCTGTGCTGCGCCAGAAAAGCGGGATCAGGGCCGCGCGCTGTTTGAGCGCAACGCAGTGAAGCGAGTTTGCGCGGACCCCCGCTTTTCTGGCGCAGCGCAGGTTGCCCGTAGCGCAGCGTAGGGACCCAGACTGCGGGTCGCCTTTCTTTTGGGTACCTTTCTTTGGCGAAGCAAAGAAAAGAAAAGTAACTCGCCTGCCGGGGCGAGACCCGGCCTGGTAGTGAAGGGCAACCCGGCCAAACCAGAGGCGACCTCAATAAGTCCAGCCCGGAGCCCTGATAGCGCTACAAATTCAGTAGCTGTTCACGCCCGATCCCAAAGGGCCAGCTACCATTTTGATGCATGAAGCCACGGTTGTCGCTCAAATTCGGCTCGCTGTTATGGCCATGTCAATTCACGCAATGGGGCATGAGTCGCCGCCATCAGTGAAAAAAGCCCAGTCATAATTTGCTCAGGCAGACAGGGTGAAGATTACAAACCCCTATGCCCCACCATCAGCCATCCCGGCCGGCGATTCAGTCCAACAAGGTTTATCTGCCGCAGGAGGTGCTCTTGGTTTCTAGCAGCTTGGCCTTGCGACAGATAATCACTTCTATTCGTTAAACATGAATCGCCTCCTTGAAATCGGATTTAAACCTGCTGGTCACTGGCTGCTCGAAGACGGCAAGCTCAGGTTTGAGCTGACGCAACATTCGACGCAAACAAACATCCTCTACGCCTTTGTTTCCGACGGCGATGTCATGTACGTAGGAAAAACCATTCAGATGCTTGCAACTCGAATGTCTGGGTACAAGACGCCCGGCAAAACGCAAACGACCAACATCAACAACCACCAACGAATAATTGAAGTGCTCACCCGTGGCTCCGCTATCGAAATCTTTGCGCTGCCCGACAATGGCCTGTTGCACTACGGGAGGTTTCACTTGAACCTTGCCGCTGCACTCGAAGACGACATCATCAGAAAACTTGATCCCGTGTGGAACGGCGGTAAAACTGAGAAAGTACCGGACACACTCCTCGTCGATGACGAGCCAAACCCTGAATCCCCCGTCGCCTTCACGGAAACGTTCCACTTCATTCTGCAAGCGACCTACTTCCGCTCTGGCTTCTTTAACGTGGGGGTTTCAGACCAGAGGTATCTTGGCGCCGATGGCGAAATGATAGAGCTCTTCCTCGGCGATGCACGTCAGCCAGTCTTGGGGACAATCAATCGCAGAGCGAACACCAACGGCACACCGAGGGTAATGGGCGGAACGGCACTCCGAGACTGGTTCAAGGCGAAAGCGCAGCTGATGGAACCCATTGCTATCCAGGTTCTATCTCCCACATCCATTCGCCTCACCGCAGGTGGCGGCTAACGCAAACGCTAACCGTCACAACTCAAGCCTTCAAAAACTCCGCCTTCCCCCCAAGCCAACGCAAAATATGCCGATGCGCCAACTCGGCATGCCGGTCCAGCATTCTGGGTGCCAGATCCCGCGCCCAGGCCAGCCAGTCCGCATCCTCCGCCAGATCGGCAAAACGCAGCAAAGGCGCACCCGACTGCCGGGCCCCCAGAAACTCCCCCGGCCCGCGAATCTCCAGATCACGCCGGGCGATTTCAAATCCGTCATTGGTCTCGGCCATGGCCTTGAGCCTGGCCCGCGCCATTTCCCCCAGCCGCGGCGCATCGCCGGTTGAATAGAGCAATACGCAGGCAGAAGCCGCAGCCCCGCGCCCGACCCGGCCACGCAGCTGGTGCAGTTGCGACAAGCCAAAACGCTCGGCGTGCTCCACCACCATCAGCGAGGCATTCGGCACGTCCACACCGACCTCAATCACCGTGGTGCTGACCAGCACGCCCATCAGGCCGTCGGTAAACAGCCCCATCACGGCTTTTTTCTCGGCGACCGACATGCGCGAGTGCAGCAGGCCGACCAGCACGCCGGCTCCGCCGCCGGGCCGCCCCAAGGCGGGGCCAGCCCCCTCGGGGGGCAGCGACCCGCGTAGCGGTGGAGCGTGGGGGCTATTCAAGGCGGCGCTCAGCGCCTCATGTGTGTGTGTGGCGTTGACCAGGTCAACCGATTCGCTTTCTTCAATCAGCGGGCAAACCCAGTACACCTGCCGGCCTTCGGCCAGCTGGCCGCGAATGCGTTCTATCACCTCGTCACGGCGCGCATCGTTGACCACCTTGGTCACGATGGGCGTGCGGCCGGGCGGCAGCTCGTCAATCGTCGACACATCGAGGTCGGCGTAATAACTCATGGCCAAGGTGCGCGGTATCGGCGTGGCGGTCATCATCAGCAAGTGGGGTTCTTCCCCGCCCTCGGTCATCTTGCTGCGCAGGGCCAGTCGCTGCGCCACGCCAAAGCGGTGCTGCTCGTCGATGATGGCCAGCGCCAGGTTTTTGAAAACGACCTTGTCCTGGATCACCGCATGCGTCCCCACCACCAGCGCCGCCTCGCCGCTGGCGATCATGGCCAGCGATTCGCGCCGCTCTTTCGCCTTCTGGCTGCCGGTGAGCCATGCGGTCCTGATACCCAGCGGCTCCAGCCAGGCAATAAGTTTGCGGAAATGCTGCTCCGCCAGGATCTCCGTGGGCGCCATCAGCGCGCACTGCCAGCCGGCGTCCATGCAGCGCACCGCCGCCAGCGCCGCCACCACGGTTTTGCCGGAGCCCACGTCGCCCTGCAGCAGGCGGTGCATGGGGATGTTTTTTTGCAGGTCTAGCGCTATCTCGGCGCAAACCCGCTGCTGCGCGGCGGTCAGCCGAAACGGCAGCCGTTCAAGCAACTGCTCATAAAGCGTGCACTGCGGTCCCTGCAGGGACGCACCATCGGCGGCGGGTCCGCGCATCGCCGGGCCGCTGAGTGCCGGCGCGCGCATCGCGGCCCGCACCCGCCTGGCCTGCAGTTGCGACAGCTGCTGAGCCAGCAACTCTTCAGCTTTCAAGCGCTGCCAGGCCGGATGGCTATGGTCTTCGAGCGTGGAAAGTGCCACATCCGGCGTCGGGTGGTGCAAAAACTGTAGCGCATCGCGCAGACTCAGCAAGGGCTGTGAGGGTATTTTCTTTAAAAATGGGGCGGGAATGGTTTCGCTCAGGTCGGCCCGGCCGAGACCGCCCAGCACGGCCTTGCGCAGATAGGCCTGGGGCAAACCGGCCACGGTGGAATACACCGGCGTCAGCGCGCCGGGCAGTTCGCCGCCCGCCAGCCTGAAGTTGGGGTGCACCATTTCACGCGCCACAAAACCGCCCCGGATCTCGCCGCGCACACGCACGCGGGCTCCGACGCTCAGGGTCTTTTGGTGCGAAGGGTAAAAATTGATAAAGCGCAGCACACAGGTGTCGCTGCCGTCATCCAGGGTCACGCGCAGCTGGCGGCGCGGCCGGAAGGTGATTTCGCTGTTGGTGATCTGGCCCTCGATTTGCACCATCTCACCGTCGCGTGCGTCTTTCAGCATCACGATGCGGGTTTCGTCTTCGTAACGCAGCGGCAGGTGCAATGCCAGGTCGATGTCGCGGCGCAGGCCCATTTTTTCCAGCGCCTTCTGCGGCTGCGACTTGGATGGCGGCGTTTTGGGCGCCCCCACGGCCTGCGCTTTGGCGGCCGTTTCGGGCGCTGGGCTGGCAGCGGATTCGGGGGCCCGTTTGGCAGGTGGCGGCATGGGACAATTGTGCCTTCATGAAGACGCATTTCAGCCTCAGTGATTTTGATTTCACACTCCCCGACGAACTCATCGCCCAGCACCCCGCCGCCCAGCGCAGCGCCTCCCGCCTGCTGGATGGGCGCGAGCCCGCGCCCGTAGACCGGCGTTTTACCGAGCTGCCGGGGCTGCTGATGCCGGGCGACCTGCTGGTGTTCAACGACACCAAGGTGGTCAAGGCGCGGCTGTTCGGGCAAAAGTCCAGCGGCGGCCGGCTGGAGCTGCTGATCGAGCGCGTGCTGCCACCCCATGCCGATGCCGGCCATGAAGTCGCGGCCCACATGAAAGTCAGCAAAAAGCCCCTGCCCGGCGCCGTGATGCAGATGGACGGTGGTTTTACCGCCACCCTGCTGGGCCGCTGGCCCAATGTTGACGGGCCGCTGTACCACTTTCGTTTGAGCAGCGACCCCTATGCCCTGATGGCCCAGCACGGCCATGTGCCGCTGCCGCCTTACATCACGCACACGGATTCGGCAGATGACGAGCAGCGTTACCAGACGGTGTTTGCCAGGGCGCCCGGCGCAGTCGCCGCACCCACCGCCGCGCTGCATTTTGACGAAGTCGTGCTGGCGCAACTGGAGGCCCGCGGCATACAGCGCGCCAGCGTGACCTTGCATGTGGGCGCCGGCACCTTCCAGCCCGTGAAGGCAGAGAACATCGCCGACCATGTGATGCATTTCGAGCGTTTTGAAGTGCCGCCCGCCACGCTGCAGGCGATTGCCGAATGCAAGGCGCGCGGCGGACGGGTGGTGGCCGTTGGCACCACTACGGTCAGGGCGCTGGAGTCGAACGCCAAATTCGGCCCGGACTGCAATGACACCAATATCTTCATCACGCCGGGTTATGAATTCGCCGTGGTGGACCTGCTGCTGACCAACTTCCACCTGCCAAAAAGCACCTTGATGATGCTGGTCAGCGCGTTTTCGGGCTACGAACACATCATGGCGCTGTACCGGCATGCGATTGCCCAGCGCTACCGCTTTTTCAGCTATGGGGATTCCATGCTGCTGGCGCGAAAACCCGCGGCCTGACGGGAAAAGCACACCTGCGACAATTGAGCGATGCTTGAATTTGAAGTCCTGAAAACCGACCCGGCCGGCACCGAAAGCCAGGGTGCCTACCTCGGCACCCACGCCCGGCGCGGCAAACTGACACTTAACCACGGTGTGGTGCAAACCCCAATCTTCATGCCGGTGGGTACTTACGGCACTGTCAAGGGCGTGATGCCGCAGTCGCTGCTCGACATGGGCGCGCAAATCATCCTGGGCAACACCTTTCATTTGTGGATGCGGCCCGGGCTGGACATCATGAAACAGTTTGGCGGCCTGCATAAATTTGAAAGCTGGCAAAAACCCATACTGACCGACAGCGGTGGTTTCCAGGTCTGGTCCCTCGGCGAGATGCGCAAGATTTCCGAAGAAGGCGTGAAGTTCGCGTCGCCCGTCAACGGCGACAAGCTCTTTTTGACGCCAGAGATCTCCATGCAGATCCAGAGCATACTGAACAGCGACATCGTCATGCAGTTTGACGAATGCACGCCCTACGACACCAAGGGCCACATCACCACCGAGCTTGAGGCACGCTCCTCCATGGAGTTGAGCCGGCGCTGGGCCAGGCGCTGCGAGACCGAGTTTGAAAAACTCGGCAACCCGAACGCACTGTTTGGCATCGTGCAGGGCGGCATGTTCGAGAACCTGCGCCAGGAGTCGCTGGACGCACTGGTCGAGATGGATTTCCCCGGCTACGCGGTTGGCGGCGTCAGCGTGGGAGAACCCAAGGAAGAGATGCAGCGCATCATGGCCCATACGCCGCACCGCCTGCCGGCCAACAAGCCGCGTTACCTGATGGGTGTGGGCACGCCCGAGGATTTGGTCGAAGGCGTGGCCTCCGGCGTCGACATGTTCGACTGCGTGATGCCCACGCGCAATGCGCGCAACGGCCATATGTTCACGCGTTTTGGCGACCTGAAAATCCGCAATGCACGTTACAAGTCCGAAGATGCACCTGTCGATGCGACCTGCAGCTGCTACACCTGCAAAAACTTCAGCCGCGCCTATATGCACCACCTGGACCGCTGCGGCGAAATGCTGGGCCCCATGCTCAACAGCATCCACAACCTGCACTACTACCTGAACCTGATGCAGGAAGTCCGCGATGCACTGGACGCCGGCCGCTTTGGCGCATTTGTGGTCCAGTTCCACGCCGACCGCAAGCGGGGCGTCTAGGCCATGAACATCAATGTGCAGCGCTGGATAGACCGCTGGGTGGGCATACCGCTGTGCGCGGCCGCCTCGCTGGCAAACGCCATCACCAGCCCGTTCAGGCCCTCGGGCGTTGCGGACAAGGCGCCGCGCGCCATCGTGATCATCCTGCTGTCTGAAATGGGCAGCCTGGTGCTGGCGCATGACATGTTCACGCGCCTGAAAACACGCTACCCCGATGCGCAGCTGCACGCCCTGCTGTTCGGAAAGAACCGCGAGATCCTCGACCTGATGCAGGTGGTCGAGCCCGAGCATGTGCACACGGTGGATGACAAATCGCTGTCCGGCTTGCTGTCCAGCCTCTGGAAGGCCATCAAGGAATTGCGCCAGGCCCATGTGGACGTGGCGATTGACTGCGAGCTGTTTTCGCGCATCAGCAGCCTGCTGTCTTTTGCCAGCGGCGCATCGGTTCGCATCGGTTTTCACCGGCATACGCAGGAAGGCCTGTACCGCGGCTCGCACATCAACCGGCCGGTGCCCTACAACCCCTACCATCACATCAGCGCACAGTTTTTGACACTGGCACGCGCGATTGACTCAACCGCCGTGCCCAAGTCAAAACTGCCGGTGATGCTGGCCGGCAAAGCGCCGCCGCATGTGCCACTTGACCTGGCATTAAAGCGTGACATAACACACCGCCTGGCGCAGGACTTTCCCGCCATAAGCGGCAAACCGCTGGTGCTGGTGTACCCGGGTGGCGGCATTTTGCCGATACGCGCCTGGCCGCTGGCGTCCTACACCACGCTGTGCGAAGGCCTGGTTGCGGACGGTTATGCCGTTGCAGTGATAGGGCTGAAGGATGACCGGGCACTCGCACAGCAACTGGTGGCCAATGTGAACAAGGCATTCCCGGCGTCCTCAGGTAGCGCTGCGATTGACCTGACCGGCTATACCCGGTCGATTGCAGAATTGCTGGCGCTGTTTCATGTCGCAAAGTTGCTGGTGACCAATGATGGCGGGCCGGGCCAGTTTGCCGCGCTCACGCCCATCTGGACGCTGATGCTGTTCGGCCCCGAGACACCTGGCCTTTACGCACCGCTGACGCCTCGCTGCCACTCTTTTTACAGCCAGTACCCGTGCTCACCCTGCCTGACGGCCTACAACCACCGCTCGTCTTACTGCGATGGCGATAACCAGTGCCTCAAGGTGATCGCACCCGAGACAGTGCTGGCGAAGGCGCGTGAATGCCTGCAACAAGACCAGGCGGTTGCCACATGAGCGTCTTGAGGCGCTTAGCCGAAAAGCTGATTGCCCTGCTGCCGCCAAAGCTGCAGCCCATGGCGCGCTGGCGTTTTATCAAGTTCGGCCTGGTGGGTGCGAGCGGCACGGTGATCAATATTGCCGTGCTGGCCTTCTCGCAGGAGTTTTTGTTCCGGCACATTGCCGACTCGCATGACCGCCTGAATTATTCGATTGCACTGGCCATCACCATCGCGACCATCAGCAACTTCTACTGGAACCGCAGGATGACCTGGCATGACCGCCAGAACGCCGTGCAGCAATCCGCGCTGGTGCTGTTTGCCAAATATGTGATGGCGGCGGCACTCTCCATCCTGATCCAGTTCCTGGTGACGAAATGGTTGGCCATTTACCTGCATTACGCGATTGCCAACATCCTCGCGATTGCACTGGCCAGCGCCTTCAACTTCCTGGCCAACGACCGGCTGACATTTCGCCGGCGTAAAAACGAAGCGCCCGATCCATCGGACTCACCCATCGGCCACCCATGAGCAGCCAGCAGCAACCCAAAGCGCGCGCGCCTGCGCATTTGTTATGGCTGGCTCTGGCACTGGTGGTGGCGCTCGGCTACCTGTTCCAGCTGGGTGGCGACCACATTCCGCGCAATGGTGATGAACTTGTTTACGCGCACATTGCACGCCTGACGGCGGAAAGCGGCCACTGGCTGCCGCTGGTGAGCTCTTACGACTTCATGCGCAACACCAAACCACCGCTGCTGTTCTGGCAAGCCATGCTGGCGGGCGGCTGGGGCGACCACTGGACGCTGTTAAACCTGCGCCTGCCCAGCGTGGTGTATTTATGGGCCACCGCGCTTTTGGCTGGCCTGCTGACCTGGAAGATTGTTCGTGCCGACAGCAACAATACCGGTGCACGCCCCAAACACCAGGCCACGGTCATGGGTGCCATCGCGGCCATTGTCTTTCTTTCGTTCTTCAGCACCTATCGTTATGGCCGGCCCTACCTGACCAGCGCACCCGAAACCTTCTGGCTGTGCGGCGTGTTTTTTGCCCTGGCGTGGTCGCCTTCGCACCTGATGGCATCACGCTGGAAGTTCCCGCTGCTGGCGGGCGTGGCGATAGGCATAGGCTGCCTCTACAAATCCTTTGCCATGGTGGCGCCTGTAGGCCTGGGACTGGCGCTGTGTTACCAGGTAGTGCATGCGCGCAAGGCACCGTGGCAGATCTTTCGCCGCGGCATTGTGTTTGATGGCGTCAAGGTGGCCGCCATCTGCGCCCTTGCGCTGGCCGTGTTCGGTTTGTGGTTTGCGGTGGACCCGCTGCCCGGCGAGGTGTGGCGCGAGTTTGTGGTCGGCGAAAACGCCGGCAAGTTCAAATCATCACCTGGCTACCTCAAACAGGCCTTTAGCGGCTCGGGCGGCATCCTGACCATACTCACCGGTTATTTCGTCAATGCCGGCCTGCTGTTTCCGCTGTCGGTGGGCTGCGCCTGGACCGCATGGCGCAGCTATCGCCTGCGCCGGGGCACAACACAAACCATCGCTGATGGCGAAAAAGTCCTGTGGCTCTGGCTGCTGGCACTGGCGCTGGTGTTCATGCTGCCCGATCAGCGCTCCGCTCGCTACCTGATTCCCGCCATGCCGGCGGTAGCGGTGCTGATCGCGCTGTACTGGGAGCGCATCGCACGCATCTGGTTCAGTCTGACCCTGCTGTTCTGCCTGCTGGGCGCGATGGCAATGGGGCTGATTGCCTATGGCGCGCTGCGTGCCACGCAAGACCTTGGGGCTTATTCGCCGCTGTTCTGGTTGCTGCTGCTCCTGACAACCATCGCCTGCGTTTTTGGTTTCGTGAAAAAAGGCGCAACAAAGCCGATGACGGCCATCGCCGGTTTTGCCGTGCTGTTTGCGCTGGCCTGGACCACTGCGCCGTTTAATGCTGAACTGGGTCACTTCCGCCCCGAAACCGTGGCCCAAATGAAGGGGCAACAAATCAGCGTGCCCAACAACTTCAACGGCCAGTTTGAGCGTTACCAGTTCCTGCTCACAGGCGCAAAAATCGTGGCCTACGATGCGCCGCAGCCGGTGGACTATAGCGACGCCGATGTCCAGGCCCTGTTCAAGACCAGCCGCTACGCGCTGGTCGCGCGGCGCGCAGAACAGGCACCGTGTGCGCAGTGCCGCATCATTGACGTGCGCTGGGATGTGCGCTCGCGGCAGGACCCGAAAGAAGGTACCTGGGCCGCGCTCACCAGCCCCGAGACCTTCTGGTACGCCAAGGAATACCTGGTGGAGCGGCCCTGAGATTCAGGCTTTGGCCTCGGCTTGATGTTGGCCGCTGACCGTGCCGCAGGCATGGCAGAACTTGGCAAACGCACTCTTGCGTGTCGTGCATTTCAGGCAGTGGTCAAACAGGCCTATGCCGCAATGCGGGCAAAAATCAATTTCCGGGTTTTTCAGGTCCACAGCACGCTCGCAGCCCGGACAGACACCCTTGGACAGGCGCGTCAGTGCCGTGTCGTAACTGAGTTCTTCGCGGCGCTGCACATCGGGTAGCTGTTCCGCCAGTTTCTGCTTTTCCAGGTAACGGTTCAGCGCCACGATGGCCTGGCGACCCACCAGCACCGTGACGACTATCCCGACGATGTAGCGCACATAACCGCCGTAACTCGGCAGGTAGGGCACCAGTTCGACAAAAAACGCGAACAGGGCAAAGATGACAAAACCCCAGACAAAGGGCCAGTAGGTGCCCTTGCGTTTTTTCACAAACAGCCAGCCCGCTACCACCAGCAGGGGAAGCGTCAGCGCCAGGCGGTACAAAAAGACGCGCAACTCCACGCGGCGATATTCGGCGTTGAGCTGCTGCTGCGCTACCTGTTGCAGCTCGTCCAGTTTGCGGCGCTCGCGCTGGGCCGTCTGCCGCGCATCCAGCGCGGCCTGCTGCTGGGCTTCAACCGCCACACCGGCGGCGCGCTCCTTATCCTTCAGGGCGTCCAGCGCCCGGGTGCGCGCCAGCAGTTCCGGGTCCTGCTCGGCCAGTTGCGTGGCGCGGCGCGTTGACAGCCAGTTGTTAAAGGTTTCGCGGACTGCGGCGGAATCAGCCTGGGCCGCCCGGCGCTTGAGCTGGGCCTGTTCCAGCGCTTCATCGGCATCCCGACCGGCGCGCTCGGCGTTTTTAATGCTGTTGCGCAGCACACTGGTGGTGCCGGCATCCATGTAGTCGTCCAGCGAGAGCTTTCGTTCCACCTGCGGCAGGTCGCCCACCAGCGTGCCGCCCAGGCCAATCAGGAATCCGGCAAACACGATGGCCACCAGCCAGAGGCCGCGGTGCATCCATTTTTCTGTCAGTCGCAGGGATTTGCTCATGGCTATTGCTCCGTTCGATTCAAGAGGATAGAAACCCTGGCTTGCAAAACCTCGGGGGTGATGTCCGTGGCTGCAGTGGCCAGACCCACATTCAGCCCCACCCGGCTCCAGAAGCCGCGCCTGAAGGGCTTGACCATGGCGGTTCCGCTTTCGACGCGACTGAAGAAGGAGCCCCACAAATTGGTCAGGGCCATGGGAACCACGGGCACATCCAGGCCGTCACGCCCGGCGTTTTCAAGTATCTTCATGATGCCGCCCTTGAAGACCTGCAGCTCGCCGTTTTTGGTAATGCCACCCTCGGGAAAGATGGCCAGCAGGTCGCCGTCGCGCAGCACCTTGGCCGCAGCCTCGAAAGCCGCGTCGTAGAGCGCCGGGTCTTCGCTGCGTGGCGCAATGGGAATGGCCTTGGCCAGGCGGAACAGCCAGCCGAGCACCGGCATTTTGAAGATGCGGTGGTCCATCACAAAATAGATGGGCCGCGGGCTGGCCGCCATCAGCAGCACCGGGTCTATAAAACTGACATGGTTGCAGGCCAGCACGGCGGCACCCTGCGTTGGAATGTTGTCATCGCCGCTCACCTTGAAACGGTAGACACAGCGCGAGGCCAGCAGCGCAACAAAACGCAGCAGGTACTCGGGCACCAGCATGAAGATATAAAACGCCACGACCGCATTGGCCAGCCCGACAAAAAGAAAAATCTGCGGGATGCTGAATTCGGCCTCTAGCAGCGCACCCGCCAGGATCGAAGAGACGATCATGAACAGCGCGTTGAGGATGTTGTTCGCGGCAATGATGCGGGCACGGTGCGTGGGCTGGCTGCGCAACTGGATCAGCGCATACATGGGCACGCTGTAAAGCCCGGCAAACAGGCTGAGCAGGCCCAGGTCAAGCATCACGCGCCAGTGCTCATGCCGGGACATAAAACTGGTCACGCCCATGATGTCGGAGGGCGGCAGGCCGCGCGATGCGAAATACAGGTCTATCGCAAAAACACTCATGCCTATGGCGCCCAGCGGCACCAGCCCGATCTCGACGTGGCGTTTGCTGAGCACCTCGCACAGCAGCGAGCCGGTGGCAATACCGATTGAAAACACCACCAGCAGCAGCGACGCCACCTGCTCATTGCCGTGCATCACCTCCTTGGCAAAACTCGGGAACTGGCTCAGGAACACGGCGCCGAAAAACCACATCCAGCTGATGCCCAGCATGGAGCGGAACACCACCACATTGCTGTTGGCCAGCTTGAGGTTGCGCCAGGTTTCGGTGACGGGGTTCCAGTTGATCTTGAGGTTGGGGTCTGTGCTGGGGGCCAGCGGAATGAACTGGGACACCACCCTGCCGGCCAATGCCAGCAGCACACAGCCTATCGCCACATAGTCAGGCCCGACCTGGGGTATGGCGACTATCAGGCCGCCCACGATATTGCCCAGCAAAATGGCCACGAAAGTGCCCATCTCGACCATGCCGTTGCCGCCCGTCAGCTCGCGCTCGTTCAGGGCCTGCGGCAGGTAGGCAAACTTGACCGGACCAAACAGCGTGGAATGCAGGCCCATCAAAAACGTGCAGCCCAGCAGCACAGGCACCTGCACATTGATGTTGCCGCTCATGAAACCGAAGGCGGCAATCAGCATGATCACCACCTCCAGGTTTTTGACAAAGCGGATCACACGGGTTTTCTCAAACTTGTCGGTAAGCTGGCCGCTGGTGGCGGAGAACAGCAAAAAAGGCAGGATGAACAGCGCGCCAATCACCAGACCAGCCAGCGCGGGCGGCAGCCAGCTCACACTGAGCTGGTAGGTCACCATCACGGTAAAACCGAACTTGAACAGGTTGTCGTTGGCGGCACCCGAAAACTGGGTCCAGAAAAAAGGTGCGAAGCGGCGCTGCTTCAACAGCGCAAACTGGTTCGGGTGCTGCTGCAGAGGCGGCGGCAACAGCGGCGCGGGTGCGGGACTGTCCTGTCCGGCTGGATCAACACGCATGCATGGCTCCTCTTGTCAGTTGTTTTAATGAATGGATGGCGGCAGTGCTTGCTCCCCGGCATTCTTGACGCCCTGCGCCGGCAAACCCAGAGCGATTCTGCCCTGATTTTGTGACCATGCCTTGCTGGATTATTATTTTGCAGGCGGTTTTGGCGGAAAGGGCGAAGCCCTGTTGCTGGCCATGCAAAGCTGGGAAGTCGGAGCCTTTGCCGCATTGCGGCGATGGCCGCTTGCCCCGGTGCGCGGAATGCGGTCAGCGCGTCAGCGTTGTGCACAGGGATGCCTGCGCTTTTGCGCAACCACCGGTGCACACGGCATCGCCGTATTGGCCCTTGGCCGCCGCGCCACCACTGTCTGTTGAGCAGAAGGGCTCACCGCGAATGTCCAGCACGCAGCGGCCCACGCCGCACTGCGCCTTGCCATAACGGTCCACGATCACACCGCCGTCGGGCGGTGAGCATTTGATTTGGCGGCTGTTGCTTTCCATCAGGCACAACGTTTTGGCCGGCGGGCAGACCGTGTTGTTGTACTGGTCCACGACACATTCGCTGGACTGGGCAGCGGCCTGGCCTGCGCTGCCGGCAAAAATGGCGGCAACGCACAGCGCAGCCATCAATGCCCGCATCGTGGTTTTGAACAAGCCCATGCTCATGACTCCTGCGTCTCCGTAAATACCGTCAGCACGCCGGTGTAACCGTAGAGATGGTGGCGTGCAATTTCACCACCGGCAAAAAACCCCACCAGCGGAACGTCACCCAGGGCGCGCCGCACAATCTGCAGCTCGGCGCTGGGCGCGCCAAAATGCGGACCGCCGCGTCCCGAGCAGCTGACATAAATTGCGCCGGCAATCCGCCGGGCGGCGTGTGGCGCCGACTCGGCTTCGGGCGCGCTCAGGGCGCTGGCGACCTCCAGCGTGAGTTCTTCGGGCTCCAGTTCTTCGCGGATCTCGGCGCACACCCGGATCAGGTCGGCTTTTGCGGCCTCACGGTTGCGCTCGCAAAACGCCAGCGTCATGCCGACCGCCGGTGCATCCGTGATGGCAATGCCCTTGCGCGCCGGGTCCAGCCCTATCAGGTGGCGCACCAGAACTTCAGCGCCAAACTGTCCGGCATGGCGCACCCGCATGTCGTTCAACACATCGCCCGGATGCGTCAGGCCAACCAGCGTGCTGCGTACCTTGGCCAGGGCCTCTCTGGGTTCATCAAGCGACACATCCAGGTCGGCCAGCATCACGTCCAGCGCGGGCTTGCCGTCCAGCCCGGTGACCACATTGCCTTCGCAGGCCGTGATTTCATGGCCGCCGGATATCGGCTGGCAGCCCTGCGTGACACGCGACATCAGCGCCATGCCGCCGGAAGGGTCACGCGCAAAAGCCACGCCGCTCAGGCCGCCGCTGAACACGCCGCTGGCCGCGCCCTGGCCCTTGACGTTGCCATGGCCGCTGAGCGCAAACTGCACGGTGGCGGAGCGGCTGGACGCCAGGCCGCCGAACACATAACCGCTCTCGGTGCGCTGGGCCATCTCGTCTATCAGCTCGGCCACATCGGGTGTGCCCGAATCGGCATGCACCAGCGCCGTGTGCGCCTTGAAAAGCCCCTGGCTCGCGGGCGGCAAGGGCGACACGCCCGAGAACACGCGGTACTGGTCGTGCGGCAACTCGCAGAGCATCACGGCGAGCGCCGGCTCGTCAAAGTACTCGACATTGTTCGACGCAATGCCCACGCCCACGGTGCCGCTCCAGTCGGTCACCTCGGGCAGCTCGGCGCTTAAGTAATCAAGAATGTCCTGCGCCTGCGAGGCGTAATGGTCGGTGATGTAAAGCAGCGCCAGCGTGGGCGCACTGGCGTAGCCGGGCAGGGCCATGTGCGCGCGCAATTGCGCCAGCACAAGGCCGGCCGCCATCTGCCATTGCGGATGGGTGGCGTGGCCGTAGGGGAAAAGCTTCATGGCTTGTGGACAGGACTATAAAAACGGCTTGCGCAAACAACTACCGCGCGGTCTTGCGTGCCGCTTTTGGTTTCGCCCGCGTGGTGGTTTTGGCTGGAGCGGTTTTTTTGGCGGCCACCGGTGAAGGCCAGGCCTGGCTGCTGCGCAAGGCCGTGTTCATGGCCGCGCGTGCGCCGCCCGCCACGGTTTTGCCGGCGCTCTCCGCCATGCCCCTGGCCATGCCTGTGGCGGTTTTCATGGCGTCCTTGGCCAATCCCGTGGCCACGCTTTTGGTCGCATCCATGGCGGTCTTTTTGGCTGCGTCCTTCATGGCGTCCGTGGCAATCGCCTGGAACTGCTGGGTCAGCGCGCCCCACCATTGCATGGGGTCCACCACGCCGCTGGCGGCTGGCGCTTCTTTCGCTTTGGCTTTGGCAGCCCGGGGTTTGGGCTCGGCGGCGGCCTCGGGCTGGCCGGCCTGGAAGCTTGAAGGCGGAATCTCCAGCCCGGAAAAACTCCTGGCCTTGTCGGCCACACGCTGCACGCCGCCGGCCATGCTGTCGGCCACCTTGAGCTTGAAGGCGTTGGCCACGTCGCCCATGTTGAAGTTCATGCCCTTGAGCGTGGCCAGCGTCATCTTCTGCACTTCCAGCGCCTGGATGGTGGCCTTGAGTGCCGTGGCGTTCTGGTCCAGCCAGAACTGCACCGCCTTGAGCTCCTCAATGCGCTTGTCCAGCTCTTCCACATTGAGGGTGGGCGCGACCCAGTTGCCGAGGTTGGGCAACTGCGGGATCTTTTGCGCCGCGCTGCCCGCCGCCTGGGTTGCAAGATTCTGCAAAAAATCAAAGCCGGGCACAAACTTGCCGAAACCGGGAAAAGAAGGGTTGTCCGCGTCACTCATGGTTGTCTCCTGGCGAGTTGTGCAATAGTGCATCTGTCTGGATGGCTTGCCCTGCATTGCAGCCCCAGGCAGGCACCTTCATTGTGCAACGCCAGCGCGTGTCGTCAACCCATTTTTTCATGCCCGCAGCGCCTGACCCACACACAGGCGCCTGGTGCCGGACAGCTTCGCCTCAGGTATTTTCAGCATAAAAAAGCCCTGCGGCGTCCGCAAAGCCTGCGCAGTCAGCTATCAATTAAGTAGCACCCAATCACCCAACCAAGCCGATCAGGCCACCATGGCGTAGTGTTCGACCACGGGCTGACGCTGGTAGAAAGGGTGCAGCAGCCGCTTCCACTCGTCGTGCTGCGGCACTTGCCGGAAACCCAGGGTGTGGTCTTCCAGCGTGCGCCAGTTCACGAACAACAGGTAACGGCCGGGCTCCTCCACGCAGCGCTGCAGCTGGTGCGACAGATAGCCAGGCGCACCGGCGATGATGCCGCAGGCCAGGGCAAACGCCGCCTCGAACCCGGCTTCCCGGCCCGGGACGATATGGAGATGGGCGACTTCAAGAATCATGCGTGCCCCCCTTTCAGACAGGGGCGGCATGCCAGCGTTGCTCCCGCTGCCTGACCAGCGCCGCCAGCGTGGCATTGACGGGGGCGGCCAGGCCGCATTTGGCGGCTTCGCGCGGCACGGCGCCGTTGATGACGTCGATTTCACTGGGCCGGCGCGCATCGTGGTCCAGCAGCACCGACGGCCTGGCATCGCGCACCCGCTCACCGAACGCACGCACATGCGCCTCCGGGTCGGTCACGCTGATGGGCACCTTGCGCGCCAGCGCGACCTGCCAGGCCTCGACTGCGGCGGCAAGGCCAATGGGTCCCGTGTCCGCGTCGTCCATGGCCTGCCCGACCGTCAGGCCGGTCAGGGCGCAGGGCGCGCTGAAGGCGACATTGCAGATCAGCTTTTCCCACTGCATGGCGGCCACATTGGCCACCGCATCGGCGGTAAAACCGGCACCGCGCCAGAGCGCCGCCACCTCTTCGACACGCGCTGGCGCCAGGCCGGCATAAGCGCCCATCTTGACGGCATTCATGCTGTTGTGATGCGCATGGCCGGGGCCGCGCAGTGAAGCGCCGAAGGCTGCGGCAATACCGACCGCAAGCCTGTCCTGGCCAACGGCATCGGCAACCGTATCGGCGCTGCCCAAACCGTTTTGTATGGTGAGCACCACGGTGTCCGGCCCCATCAGCTTCACCGCGGTTTGCGCGGCGCCAGCCACCTGGACGGCCTTGGCCGCGACGATGACGAGGTCAACGGTTTCGGACGGCGGCTGTGTGTAGGCCCGCAGCCTGACGGTATGGTCGCCGCTGGCGCCTTCGATGCGCAAGCCGTTTGCACGGATGGCATCCACATGTGCCTGCCAGCCATCCACCACCATCACTTCATTGCCCGCGCCAGCCAGCAAACCAGCGTAAACCGAACCCATGGCGCCACAGCCGACGATTGCAATCTTCATTTGCCTTCTCCGTTTTTCATCAGTTTGTCAGCAGCCGGATGGATTGCGCCAACTCGATTTTTTCTTCCAGCCCAAAGCCGGGCGCCCCGGTCGGCTTGACCAGGCCGCCGCCCACCGCGCAACCCGCCGGATAACCGCCAAAGGGCTGGAACACGCCGGGATAAGCCTCGCAGCCGCCCAGCCCCAGGCCTACCGCGATATGCAGGTTGATCAGGTGCCCGCCATGCGGATGCGCATCGCTGCGGCTGAACCCACGCGCCTCCATGGCGCTGAGCATGCGCACATACTCGCCCAGGCCGTAGCTCAGGCCAGCATCCATCTGGAACACGTCATGCCCCGGCCGCATGCCGCCGAACAGCAGCAGGTTGTTGACGTCGGGCACCGAGAACAGGTTCTCGCCGGTGGCCACCGGGCCGGCGTAGCTTTCAACCACACGGCGGTTCAGGTCGTAGTCCAGCGGGTCGCCGATTTCTTCGTACCAGCGCAGGCCATAGGGTTCGATGGCGCAGGCATAGG
Source organism: Pseudomonadota bacterium (assembly GCA_040388255.1). GTDB lineage: Bacteria > Pseudomonadota > Gammaproteobacteria > Burkholderiales > Burkholderiaceae_C > Polaromonas. Next base: position 91,463 of record JAZKCE010000012.1, read on the forward strand.
CCAGCGCCGTGACCAGGTCAAAGCGGCCATTGGCATCGACCGCCAGGTGTTGCCCGCTGCCCGCCACCGTGAGCGCGGCCTCGATGCGCGCCATGTCCTCGGCCAGTGTGGCGCCGCCTATCTTCATCTTGAAGGCGTTAAAGCCCTGGTCCTGGTATGCCCGGAACTCATCGCGCAGGCGGGCCGTGGTGTCATTCGGATAGTAGTAACCGCCGGCCGCATACACATGCACGCCCTGCACGGCAGGCTCGCTGCCAAACTGGCGGGCGATGGTGCGCCAGGCTGGTTCATCGTTCAGCTTGGCGTTCAGATCCCAGAAGGCCAGTTCAAGCGCGCCTATGGCGGCTGCCCTGTCGCCATGGCCGCCGGGTTTTTCGTTGCGCAGCATCACCTGCAGCAGCTTTGCAATCTCAAAACCGGTGCCGGCCGCATCCAGCAGGCTGTCGGGCGATGCCGTCGCCGCCGCCATCACGCGCGGGATGATGCGCTCGCGCAGGATGCCGCCCTGCGCATAGCGGCCTATGGAGTCAAAGGCCAGCCCGACAAGCGGCTTGCCGTCGCGGACCACATCGGTGAACACGGCGACCAGCGAGACCGTGTGTTCGGAAAAATTGACCAGTGCGTTGGCGATATTGCCTTGAAGGGGAACTGAAAGCTCCCGGATGTCTGTGATGCGCATGGATGCGTGCCGTGCCTTATTGAAAACTGATGTTGGCGACCTTGATGATGCGTGCCCAGCGCGCCAGGTCCTTGTGGATGACGGCGGCGAACTCCTGGGGCGTGTCACCCATGGGTTCGGCGCCCAGCGTTTCCATTCTGGCCTTGACTTCGGGTTGCTTCAACACATTCATCAGTTCGGTGTGCAGTCGTTTCACGACCGGCGCGGGTGTGCCAGCCGGCGCCATGATGCCGTACCAGGACGAGACATTAAAGCCGACCACGCCGGTTTCATTCACCGTTGGGATCGTAGGCGCGCTGCGCATGCGTGCGCTGGAGGTCACGGCAATCGCCTTGAGCTGGCCGCTCTTGAGGAAAGGGCCGGCCGTTGCCAGCGCCGTCACCAGCAAGGGCACTTGGCCGGAAACCACGTCGGTGATGGCCTGGCCGCCACCCTTGTAGGGAATGTGCGTCATGCGCAGACCGGACTGGCTTTTCAGCAACTCGCCCGCAAGGTGGCCGGTGCTGCCGGGCCCGGCCGAGGAAAAGTCAAGCTGCGAGTCCGGTTTTTTGCTCAGGGTGATCAGCTCGCTCACGGTATTGGCCTTGAGCGCGGGGTTGGCCACAAGGACCAGCGGCACCAGCGCCACGCGGGTGATCGGAACAAAATCCCTCTCCGGGTTGAAGGGCAGGTTGGCGTACAGGCTGGGGTTGATCACCACCGTGCCGTCGGCGGCCAGCAGCAGCGTGTAGCCGTCGGCGGCGGACTTGGCGACTGCATCGCTGCCGATATTGCCGTTGGCCCCGGGCCGGTTGTCCACCACGATCTGCTGGCCCAGCGCTTCGCCCAGCTTCTGGCCAATCAGGCGGGCCAGCACATCGCTGGTGCCGCCTGCGGCAAACGGCACGACCAGACGTATCGGCTTGTTGGGGTAGCTTTTGGCGGCGTCAGCCTGCGCCCAGGCCGACTGGCCAAGGCCGATCAGACAGGTAAAGCCGGCCAGGCACATCGCCAGAACAGTACGGAAACGGAAGGCTCGCTGGGCAGGCTGCATGGTTTTGTCTCTTGTTCAGGTTGGTTTTAGAAAAATACACACGTGTGCATTAATTTGGAATTTACGTGTTTTCAAATCGGCTGTCAACACGGTCATTCCCTTCAATAGCCTCATGGAGTATTATTTCAATCGCAAGAAGCACACGTGTGCAATTTCATTGACCACCCCAAGCGCATAGACCGATTCACAGCAAACCCATGTCCCAAACCGCCCCCCAGCACGCGCGCACCCTGTTCGACAAGTTGTGGGCATCGCACCAGATCGCCCGGCTTGATGACGGGCGCAGCCTGATACAGATAGACCGCCACCTGCTGCATGACCTGTCGAGTCCGCAGGCGTTTTCCGGCTTGCGGCAGGCCGGGCGTACCGTGCGCCACCCTGAAAAAACCGTGGCCATTGCCGACCACATCGTCTCGACCGACGTGGACCGCAGCGACGCCACCGTTCCCGGCGGGACGGAAATGATCCTGGCGCTGCGCCGCAATGCGCGGGAATTCGGCATCCGGCACTTCGACATCGGCCACCCCGACCAGGGCATCGTGCATGTGGTGGCGCCCGAACAAGGCCTGGTGCAGCCCGGCATGACGCTGGTCTGCGGCGACAGCCACACCTGCACCCTGGGCGCGCTCGGTGCCTGGGCCTGGGGCATAGGCACATCCGAGGTCGAGCATGTGCTGGCCACGCAAACCCTGGCCATGCAGCGCCCGCAGTCCATGCGGCTGACGCTTGAGGGCTCGCTGGCCACTGGCCTGACGGCCAAGGACCTGGCACTGCATGTCATACGCAGCATTGGCGTACGCGGCGCTTCGGTTGGTTTTCTGGAGCTGACCGGCCCGCTTGTCACGGCACTGGAAATGGAAGCACGCTTCACGCTGTGCAACATGATGATTGAAGCCGGCGCACGCGCCGCCTGCATCGCACCCGATGAGATCACCTTGGCCTATATGGCTGCGCATGGCCGGCAAATCCCGAAGCTGGACCAAGCCCTTCAGGCTTGGCGCCAGTTGTATTCCGACCCGGGCAGCAGCTATGACACCGAACTCAAACTGGATATCAACCTGCAGTCGCCGCAGCTGACCTGGGGCACCAATCCGGGCCAGGTCGTTGGCATTTGCGAACCACTGCCGACGCCTGAGGCATCCGCCAGCGATAGCGAGCGTGCGGTGCTGGCCAAGGCTTATGCCTATATGGGCCTGCAGCCCGGGCAGCGACTGGAGGGACTGGCGATTGACCGCGTGTTCATAGGCTCCTGCACCAACGGCCGGCTGTCCGACCTGATCGCCGCGGCGCGTGTGGTCAGGGGCCGCAAGGTCGCTGCAAGCGTGCGGGCGATGGTGGTGCCGGGCTCCATGACAGTGCGGCGCGAGGCCGAGGCCATGGGGCTGGACAAAATCTTCCTGGATGCCGGTTTTGAATGGCGCAACTCCGGCTGCTCCATGTGCGTGGGCATGAATGCCGACCAGGTCGCCGCCGGCGAACGCTGCGTCGCCACCTCCAACCGCAATTTCGAAGGGCGCCAGGGACCGGGCGCCCGCACCCACCTGGCCAGCCCGGCCAGCGCAGCCGCAGCGGCCATTGCCGGCGCGATCGTGGACCACAGAACCCTGGAGTCCTGAGATGCAAGCCTTCGATCAGGTCAGCGGCATTGCCCTGCCCATGGACCGCGAAAACGTGGACACCGATGCCATCGTGCCGCAGCGCTGGCTGGTCACCGTGGAGCGCGACGGCCTGGGCGCCGGTTTATTCGGCAGCTGGCGTTACGACGAGCAGGGCAAGGACAGGCCGGACTTCGTGCTGAACCAGCCGGTCTACTGCGGCGCGAACATACTGATAGCCGGTGCCAACTACGGCTGTGGCTCCTCACGCGAACACGCGGTGTGGGCACACCTGGACTACGGCATACGCGCGGTGATAGCGCCCAGCTACGGCCCTATCTTTTACGAGAACTGCCTGAAGAACGGGCTGCTGCCCGTGGTCCTGCCGGACAGCACGGTCGCGGCCATGCTGCGGCAAATCCAGGCCACACCCGGCGTACACTGCCGCGTAGACCTGTTGCGCAGGGAAGTCACGGGCCCGGATGCAGCCGTGCACGGCTTCAGCATGGACGAAGGCCGCCGCCGCGCCCTGCTGGACGGCACCGATGAAATCGCCCTGACCCTGAAGATGGAACAACACATTGCGGCGTTTGCACGCCTTGACGGACTGGAGCGGCCTTGGACACTGTAAGCAGCAAACCCGTCGTCACCATACGCGACCTGGCCGGCACGCTAGGGCTGTCGCACACCACGGTGTCGCGCGCACTGGCGGACCACCCGAAAATCAAGGCCGAAACCAAGCTGCGCGTGCGCGCACTGGCCCGGGAGCTGGGCTACGTGCCCAACGGCTCAGCGCAAAGCATGCGCGGCCAGCACGGGCCGACCATAGGGCTGATCATCCCGGACATACAGAACGATTTTTATGCATCGATTGCCAAGACCGTGGCCGATGCGGCAGCGGCACGCGGCTTCCAGCTGACACTGAGCGTGACCGAAGACAACCCGGAGCGCGAGATGGACGACCTGCGCGCGCTGATCGTCGCGCGGGCCGCCGGCATCATCATCACACCCACCGCCTCACCCAAGGCGCAGACGCTGGAACTGCTGGCCGGCGCCAATGCCGTGCAACTGGTGCGCCAGGACGAACGCCTGCCGCACGAAGCCGTGGTCATAGACGACTACCTGGGCGTCAGCGCCGCCACCCGGCATCTGGTGACCTACGGGCATCGCGACATTGCCTATGTGGGCACCGGCACCGACCTGAGTTGCGGCAGGGACCGGCTGGCAGGTTTTCGCGCCGTCATGATCGAGCATGGGCTGAACCCGGACCGCGTCGCCCTCGGCCAGCCGCGGCCCGAGTTTTCGCACCATGCGGTGCATGGGCTCATGAGCGGCAGCCAGCGCCCCACCGCCTTGGTCATGGGCAGTTCCAGCCTGACCATAGGCGCGCTGAAGGCGCTGCGCAGCCTGAACCTGCAGTGGCCGGACGATGTCTCCATCGTCGGTTACGGCGACCCGGTCTGGTTTGAACTGATGGGCAGCGGGCTGACGACGGTGCGCCTACCGGTGCAGGAAATGGGCGCCTATGTCACCAGCCTGCTGCTGGCGCGCACCGAGCTTGCGCGCGTGGCGGGCGGCGGTGATGCCTGCCCGCAGCCATCGCGTTTTGCACCCTCGCTGGTGCTGCGCGGCTCGGCCCGTATCCTGACCACAGACTGATAAGCTTCAAACATGAAAAGCCTGTTTCACTTCGCCTTCAATGTCAGGGACCTGGATGTGGCGCGCCGTTTTTATGGCGGCGTACTCGGTTGCGCCGAAGGCCGCAGCACCGACACCTGGGTGGATTTTGATTTTTTCAGCCACCAGATTTCACTGCACCTGGGTGAGCCCTTCAAGACGGAACGCACCGGCCATGTCGGCGACAAGCTGGTGCCCATGCCGCACTTCGGCCTGGTGCTCGCACTGCCCGAATGGCAGGCCATGGCCGAACGCCTGAAGGCCGCCAAAACCGAGTTTGTGCTGGAGCCCCAGGTGCGTTTTGAAGGCCAGCCCGGCGAGCAGTGGACCATGTTTTTCTGCGACCCCTTCGGCAACCCAATGGAAATCAAGGGGTTCAGAAACATGGAAGCTGTTTACGCAACATGACGTATGCCTTCGCATCCGCCACCATACTTCTGTTGTTGGTCACCGACCCGTTCGGCAACATCCCGATCTTCGTCAACGCATTGCGCAACGTCGCCCCTGAGCGGCGCATTAAGGTCATCCTGCGCGAAGGGCTGAAAGTTATTTGGCCGCTGCCAGCAAACTCCGCAGCTCGGGCGACATGGGCAGATCAAGTGCCTTGTTTGCCGGCGGTATCGGCCTGGTGAACCATTTCTCGTAAGCTTCGCTGAACTGACCGCTGCGCATAGCCGCCACAATCGACAAATCCACCAGCTTTTGCAGTGCCGGGTCTGCCCTTCGGTAGGCGATGGCAATGGGCTCGGACGACAGGCGCTCGGGCAAGAGCATAAATTCCGGCGGATTTTTCAGGGCCAGTGCAGCATTGCCCAGCAGTATGTCGTCTCGGGCATAACCATCGGCTTGCCCAAGCAGCAGCTGGCTCATGGCGGCATCGTGCTCCAGCACGTTGGAGATCTGCCATTTCAGGCCTTTGCTTGCGGCGTAGGCATCCAGCGCGCTTCTGGCCGTGCTGCCCCCAAGTTGCACCAGGTTTTTACCCGCCAGCTGCTGCACCGAGCCCAGCTTGTCGCTACTGCGTACCAGCACCCGAACCGCCGCGTAATAAATCGGCGGGGAAAAAGCCACCAGCCTGCGCCTGGCTTCGGTATCGCTCAGGTTGGCGCACATCAGGTCAATCGCACCGTTCCTGAGCAGGTTGACCGCGCGCCCCAGTTCAACCGCCTGATACACCACACGCAGGTCTTTTGCTTCAGAAGCGCGGGCGATGCGTTCGATGATGGGTGCACATAAGTCAATGCTGTAGCCCACCGCCGCCTTGCCGTTCGTGAACGAGAACGGCGATGCGTTGTCAAGGTAGCCAACCACCAGCAGGCTGCGGCCCTTCACCTTTTCAAGGGTCGTTTGTGCCCACAGCGCAGGCGCCAGCAACGAAGCCAAGGCCAGCACCGCCATAAAACGCCAAATCAATGGTCTGTCGTTTTTCATCAGGTCTCCGGGACGAACGACTGTTCGCCTGCAATCAATATGGGCATTATTGGTCAAAGGCCACGCCGGCGCAAATAGCGCGCGGCTTGGTGTTTAACCCTGCCTTAACCGTAGCGGTTCACGATCTTCTGGTCAATCGCCCCAAACACCGTCTGCCCGTCCTTGCCCTTGACCTCTATGCGGATGGAGTCGCCGAACTTCATGAATTCGGTTTTCGGCTTGCCGTCTTCAATGGTTTCAATCGCGCGCTTTTCGGCGATGCAGCTGTAGCCGTGGCTCCAGTCCTTGTTGCTGACGGTGCCCGAGCCCACGATGCTGCCGGCGCGCACGTTGCGGGTCTTGCAGATGTGCGCGATCAGCTGGCCGAAATGAAAAGTCATCTCGGGGCCGGCCTCGCACATGCCGACCTTGCGGCCGTTCCAGGTGCTTTGCAGCGTCAGGTGCAGACGCCCGCCTTGCCAGGCATCGCCCAGCTCGTCGAGCGTGACCGCCACCGGGCTAAAAGCCGTGGCCGGCTTGCTCTGGAAAAAACCAAAGCCCTTGGCGAGTTCATCGGGAATCAGGTTGCGCAGCGAGACGTCGTTGGCCAGCATCACCAGGCGTATGCCGTCCAGCGCCTGCTCGGGCGTGGCGCGCATGGGCACGTCGGCGGTAATGACGGCCACTTCGGCCTCAAAGTCTATGCCGAAGTCCTCGCTGGCAACCACCACGTCGTCGCACGGGCCGATGAAATCGTCGCTACCGCCCTGGTACATCAACGGATCGGTGTAAAAGGTCTGCGGCACCTCGGAGTTGCGCGCCTTGCGCACCAGCTCGACGTGGTTGATGAAAGCCGAGCCGTCGGCCCACTGGTAGGCCCTGGGCAGCGGGGCCATGCACTGGGCCGGGTCGAACGGGAAGGCATGACGCGCCTTGCCGTTGTTCAGCGTCTCGTACAGGTCCTGCAACTGGGGCGACATGAAGTTCCAGTCGTCCAGCACCTGCTGCAATTTGCTGGCGATGCCCGTCGCATAATGCGCGGTAGACAAGTCGCGCGAGACCACGACGAGCTGGCCGTCGCGTGAACCATCTTTGTAAGTAGCGAGTTTCATCAGTTTCCTGTCGGTGAATTTTCAGCCTGTTGCCGGGTCAGTCTATCAAGACGAGCCTTCATGGGATATTCTGGATTACGATAAGTGAAATCAATTTACCTAAATGTAATTCCAAATCCTGATTCAACGGCATGAACAAGCGAGTTAATCCAGCAGCAGCAGACGCCTCCCTGGCAGAGCTGGCGCCACAGCGCGCGGGCATACAGTCGGTGGAGGTCGGTTTCAGCTTGTTGCAAGTCCTCGCTGCGTCGCGGGGCCCGCTGATGCTGCGCGACCTGGCCGCCGCCGCAGGCATGAGCGCCGCCAAGGCGCACCGCTACCTGGTCAGCTTCCAGCGCCTGGAACTGGTCATACAGGATCCCGGCAGCACCCGCTACGACCTCGGCCCCGCCGCATTGAAGTTAGGGCTTGCCTCCCTGTCAAGGCTTGACGGCGTGAAACTGGCACGCCAGCGCCTTGGCCCCTTGATGGAACAGATAGGCCAGACCCTGGCGCTCGCCGTGTGGGGCAACCAGGGGCCGACCATGGTGCATTGGGAAGAATCACCGCAAACCATCACGGTCAATTTGCGGCTAGGGGACGTCATGCCCTTGCTGTCATCGGCCACCGGCCTGTGCTTTTCGGCCTTCATGATGGCGCGCCAGAATGCGCTGCAAAACCGGCTTGCCGTGCTGCTCAGGGAAGAGCTCGCCAGGGCGCAAAAACTGGGGCGCAAGGATGTGCCCGACAGCATGGCCGGCGTCATGGCAAAACTCGACGAAGTGCGCAGCCACGGTCTGTCCAGGGTGGTCGACACATTGCTGCCCGGCGTGGCCGGCTTTTGCGCGCCGGTTTTTGATGCCGATGGCCACATGGTGCTGGGCATGGTGGCACTCGGTTCGCTGGCGACATTTGACCCGGCCTGGGACGGCGCGATCGCCACACCGCTCAAGGCGGCGGCCGTGCAGCTTTCTGCTGACCTGGGTTTTATGGCGGCATGAGGCGATGACAACGGCAACAAGTTCAGGATCGCCGCCCTGGCGCCTGCTGCTGGCGCTGGCCGGACTGGTGCTGGCCGCCCATGTGCTGGTCCTGCAGGCCTCGCCGGCCCGGCTGGGCGCCAGGCTGGACCCCGATGCCTTCAGCACCCGGGCATTTTCGACACGGACTATCGAGGCAAAACCCGCACCCGAGGCCGCGCCAGCCCCGGCGGCGCGGCCCGTAAAACCCGTCAGGCCCGCACGGCCAAAACCCGTCACACAGGCGGCCACAGCGTCAGAAATAGCATCAAATCAGCCCCTGGCGCCCGTGGAACCTACGCAGACAGCTATCGATTTTGTAGCACCTGACGCCCTGCAAAATCCCGCGGACAGCACACCTGCCGGCAGCCCGACGCTGACCGCGACACCCAGCCAGCCCGCAGCAAGCAGCCCGACCGCGACGGCAAGCACCCTGCCCGCCGGCCCTAAAACCACCCCGGTCACCGCCATGGCCCTGCCGGATTCCGTCCTGCTTGAGTACCAGGCAACAGGCGCCTCCAAAGGACTGACCTACCGGGCGGATGCTGAACTGGCGTGGAGGAACAGCGGCAGCCAGTACGAGGCCAGCATGAAAGTCAGCGCGCTTTTTATAGGCTCGCGCAGCATGACCAGCACCGGCCAGGTCACACCGGGCGGGCTGGCGCCCACCCGTTTTGCCGACAAGTTCAGGAGCGAGCAGGCCGCGCATTTCGACGCGGCAAAAGGCAGGATCACCTTCAGCGCCAACACCCCGGAGGCGCCGTGGATAGAAGGCGCGCAGGACCGTGTCAGCGTGTTCATGCAACTGGGCGGCATGCTCGCCGGAAAACCCGGCGCTTTCCCGCTGGGCAGCAGCATCACGCTTTACACCGCCGGCCCGCGCGATGCGGACACCTGGACCTTCACCGTGGAGGCCGAGGAAAAACTCAGCCTGCCCAGCGGGGAGATGGCCACGTTCAAACTGACACGCGTGCCGCGCCGCGAGTACGACCAGAAGGTGGAGGTCTGGTACGCGCCATCACTGGGCTACCTACCGGTACGCAACCGCATCACCCAGCAAAACGGCGATTTCGTCGACCAGCAGCTGACAAAGCTCATCAGGCCCTGAATAAATCCATCGAAAGTGTGCATTTTTTCGCTTTAAAGGCGGGATTTAGGGCGCTCGCGCAGATTTACCTCGCAGGCCTTGAACTTGGCACCATCGTTGCTATCTGAATACAAAGGACAACATTCATGCAAATGCTCTACGACTCGGAATCTTTTGTGGTGGTGCAAATTCACGCCAACGCGCCAGAAGAGTCGGCGCCCGCCCCCACCATTCCCCAACTCGCCCGCAACGGCTTTGAGATTGTCGACAAACGCTCCGGCAAGGAGGTCTACCTCGATGGCTCCTGGGCAGAGATGTTCCAGCTGCGCCTGAGCGCCTGGGAACAGAACACGCCGACCCAGCAGGAGATTGAAGACACGCTGGAAAGCTACAGCGGGCTGGCCAATACGCCCATCTCCCTGCACTAATAGCCACGCCACGCGCGGGCAGACAAAAAGGCTAGCCCGTCGGCTGGCCTTCTTTTTTGTACAGCCAGCGGTACATGGGCTCGGCAATCAGCAACACCGCCGCCAGCCGCGTGACATGAAACGCCGTGACCAGCGGCACACCCAGCTGCAGCACCTTGGCGGTGATCGCCATCTCGGCAATACCGCCCGGTGACGTGCCCAGCAGCAGGGTCGCCCAGTGAACCGGCATGAAATGCGCCAAGGCCCAGGCAAAACCGGCGCACAACACGATCAGTCCGACCGTCGCCAGCGCCACCGAGCTCAGCCAGCGCGGCGCAAGATGCACAAAACCGCTGGTGAACCTGACCCCCAGGCTGACGCCTATCACCAATTGCGCGGCATTGGTCATGGCCTGCGGCACGGCCGACAGGGTGACGCCACAGACGGTCAGCAACAGGGACGCGGTCAGTGCGCCAATAAACCACGGATTGGTACGTTTGAGTCTGAGCATGGCCCAGCAGCCCAGGCCCGTCAGCACGGCCAGCAGCGCCAGGCCCGACCACTGCACGACGCGCGCTCCGGGCAGCGTACTGTCCAGGCCATGCAGCCCCGCCCACTGAAAGCCGAAGGGAATGATCAGCGTGACCAGAAGCACCCGCAGGCTGTGCGCCGAAGCCACCAGGTCGGTCTGCCCGCCGTGGCGCTCGGCCATCAGCGTCATTTCCGAGGCTGCACCCACAGGTGCCGCAAAATAAGTCGTGATGCGCGACAGCCCGCTGATGTGAAACGGCCCAGGCCCTTCGTGCACACGATGCAGCCACGCCCCAAAAACCAGCCCCAAAATCAGCGCCCAGACGATGTTCAGCACGATGGCCCACCACAGGCCGGCCACCAGCGCCACCACCTGAGGCGTGAAATAAAGCCCAAGCACGCAGCCGATAGTCCATTGCCCGATGTTGCGCAGCGGCGTCCAGCTTTGCGTCGGGGTGCCCAGCATGGACAGCACGGCCGTCGCCATCAGGGGGCCAATCATCCACGGCAAGGGTGTGCGCAGCATGACGCACAGTTCCGCTGCCGCAAGAGCCAGCAGCAAGGTCAGGGCAATACGGGCGGGGGCAAATCGGGATTGGGTCGAAAAGCGCTGGCTGAAGTTCTGGGACATGGCAGGGATAAAAAAGGAAGCGGGCGCGGCGGGCGGGCATGCACACAAAACAGGCTCCAAGGCATTAGTATCCACCGATGCCCCCATTCTTTTTGCCACGCCCGTCCCAGGCCCTGATGTGTCTCGCCGTAGCGGCGCTGCTTGGCGGCTGTGCCGGCCAGCCCGAGGCGCCAGTGCTGCGGCCGCTGAGCGACAGTGCAGCCGCCGCAACCGCGGCCCGGCTGGACTCACTTTTACCCACCGACGTCCTGCTGCTGGGCGAACAGCACGACGCAGCAGAACACCAGCAGATAGAGCAGCAGGTGATCGCACTGCTGGCGGCACGCAGCCAGCTGGCAGCGGTGGCGCTGGAGATGGCCGATGCCGGCGTGAGCACCGCCAAACTCCACCCCAGCTCCACCGAGCAGCAGGTGCAAAGCGCCTTGAAATGGAACAACAAGGGCTGGCCGTGGCAAGCCTATGGCCCCGCAGTGATGACCGCCGTGCGCGCCGGCGTGCCGGTGCTGGGCGCCAACCTGCCACGCGCACAAATGCAGGCCAGCATGGAAGACAGCAAGCTGGACATGCAGTTGCCCGGCCCGGCCCTGAAAGCGCAGCAGCAGTCGATTCGTATCGGCCACTGCAATCTGCTGCCCGAAAACCAGATCACGCCCATGACACGCACTCAGATTGCCAGGGACATCAGCATGGCCACCACCTTGGGCCAGGCAATGCTGCCGGGCAAGGTGGTGGTGTTGCTGGCAGGCAGCGGGCATGCGGACCGCACGCTGGGCGTGCCGCAGCACCTGCCGCAAAAAATTCAGTCAAAAGCGGTTCTGATGCAGGCGGAACGTGCGCAGCCAGCTACTGAAAAGATAGCAAATTTCGACGCCACCTGGGTCACCACGGCCGTGCCTGAAGTGGACTATTGCGCGAAATTCAAGGCCCAGAGCGGGCAGTAGGCAACATGATTGCGCCCCGCATCAAAGGTGAGAACAAGGTGTAAAGCCGCAGACAGTGCTATAGCACGGCAAGGCGAAACAACGCAGTTATCGCCTTTGAGGCGCGGCGCAATTACCAGGCGCCGGGGAAAGAGCCGCCATCCATCAGCAAATTCTGGCCGTTGATATAACCCGCATGCGCGCTGCATAAAAAAGCGCAGGCAGCGCCAAGCTCTTCCGGCCGGCCGAAGCGGTGCGCCGGGTGTTTGACCAGGCGCTTTTCACGGACCTCGTCCACGCTGGCGTTTTCGCGCCGCGCCTGCGCCGCAAAATTGCCGGCCAGCCGCGCGGTATCAAACGTGCCCGGCAGGATGTTGTTGATGGTCACGCCACGGCCTACCGTTGTGCGCGCCAGCCCGGCCACAAAACCCGTGAGGCCGCTGCGCGCGCCGGTGCTCAGGCCCAGGCCGTCCACCGGCGACTTCACCGCGCTCGACGTGATGTTGATGATGCGGCCAAAACCGCGCGCCATCATGCCGTCCACCGTCTGACGGATGATCTCTATGGGGCTGAGCATGTTGGCGTCCAGCGCACGCAGCCAGGCCTCGCGGTCCCAGTCGCGGAAATCACCGGGCGGCGGCCCGCCCGCATTGGTGACCACGATGTCAAAGTCCGGGTGCGCAGCAAAAATGCGCGCGCGCCCTTCTGCCGTGGTCACATCCGCGGCGACCCATGAGACCGGCGCCTTCGAAAGCGCGGCCAGCCTTGCGGCGGCCTCCTGCAGCGGAGCCTCGGTGCGCGCGGCAATCACCAGTTCAGCACCTTCTTTTGCGAGCGCCTGGGCGCAGGCAAAACCCAGACCGGCACTGGCGCCGCAGACCAGGGCCTTGCGGCCGGCAATTTCGAAATCCATGGTGCCTACTTTGCGCTCAGCTGCTTGAGGGCCAGGTTCTGCATGGTCTTGCGCAGGCGCGACAGGCCGACGTCGTGTTCATACAGGTGCTCACGCTGGTTGGCATCGGGCTCCATGGTTTCCAGCATCACGCGGTCCTGCTCCAGCACCACCCAGTGACGCTCTTCCAGCCGGTTGCGGTACAGGAAACGCCAGACGTCGCGCTGCCAGCCGCTAACCTTGCGGCAGCGCCAGAAAAACACCACCGACAGTTGCGGGCTCACAGGGGTGTAGCTGCCGATCACGGTAAAACTGCCGCCTGGGCCGCCGGTTTTTGGATAAGGAATCGCCAGGCGCATCCATTGCGTGCCGGTATCGGCCCACTCGGCCCAGTCGAAGTTCACGTCGCGCTGGCCGTCTTTTTCAAACATGAAACCGGTATCGGTCTTGCGCAGCTTGAACTTGGCGCTGATGTCGCCCTCGCTCATGGAGTGCGACTGCTTGTGCACAAAGCTGCCGTGCATGGGGTCCATCACGTTGTCGGCAACGTAGCGGTAGTCACCGCGCCATTCGACGTAGCAAAGGAAAGAGCTCCAATCGGGGCCGCTGATTTCCTCGGGCAGTTTCAACGGCGGCGGTGTTTCAACATACTCGCGGCTGTTGTAGAGCCAGATCGACTCGGCCGCCTCGACCACATGGAAGGAACGTGCCGCGCGCGAGCCTTCCAGCGTGCAGCCGGGGCTGGCCGGGACCTTGGTCACCGTGCCGTCGCAGCGCACTTCAACGCCGTGGTAAGGGCAGGCCAGGCGGTCGCCCAGGTTGACGCCCATGGACAACGGCGCGCCGCGGTGCGGGCAGTGGTCTTCCAGCGCATGGACGGCACCCGTCGCATCGCGCCAGACGGCGATCTTGTAACCCAGGCGGCGCATGGACACCGGGCGCTCCTTGACGAAATGCGAGGGGCAGATCGGGTACCAGAGGTCGTACAGGCCGCGTTCGAGCAGCTTGTCGACGTCGGCAGCAGTGGGGGCGGCGTTTGCAGTAGCGGTTGCGGTATTCATGTCACTCTCCCAATGTTTTCATCACGGTCTGAAAGGACTCGGCGGTCCACGGCGCCCCATTGGGGCCCAGCGGGCCACCCTTGTTCAGATGGGCGACCAGAGCATCAAGCTCCCAATGGCCGGCGGCGAAACCGCGCTCTATGGAGTCCCCGAGCAGGTCTTCATACGTGGTGGGCGGCCGCTGGCGCGCCTGGTGCTGGTTCAGGTAACGCTCTGGCAAGGCATGGATGGGTATGTTGTTCATGGTCATGTGGGGTCTCCTGAAACAGAAAAATTACTCCGCAACAATGTTGCGGGCTTTGATAACCTTTGTCCACTGCGCGGTTTCATTGCGCATGTAGGCAGCGAATTCGGCGGGCTTCATGAGCGTCCCGGTCAAGCCCTGGGCCTTGAGCTGTTCGCGCACGGCAGGCTGGCCGAGAATGTCTGCCGCATCCCTGGCAAGGCGCTCTGCAGTGGCAGACGGTGTGCCCGCTGGGGCCAGCAGGCCGTACCAGGAAGTCACGACCACACCGCTCACGCCCTGTTCGGCCAGCGTTGGAATGTCTGGAGCGCTGGCGCTGCGCGCGGCTTCGGTAACACCCAGCGCCACCAGTTTGCCGCTTTTGATGTAGGCCAGCGTGCCCGGCAGGTTGCTGAACATCAGCGGCACCTGGCCGCCCAGCACGTCATTGAGAGCCGGGCCCGTGCCCTTGTAAGGCACATGCAGCAGGTCTATGTCCGCCTGTTGTTTGAACAGCTCGCCGGCAAGATGCAACCCGCTGCCGACACCTGGCGATGCATAGGCCAGGGTGCCGGGTTTGGCCTTGGCCAGGGCGATCAGCTCCCGGACGTTTTTGACCTTGAGCGAAGGGTTGGCCACCAGCACATTGGGCGCCCTGGCCAGCATGGTGACGGCTACAAAATCGCGTTCTATGTTGAACGGGAAATTCGGCATCAGGGTCGGGTTGATGGTCAGGTTGCCTGCCGGCACCACCAGCAGGGTATGGCCGTCGGGTTTGGCCCGTTTGACTTTTTCGATGCCGATATTGCCCGCCGCGCCGGCCAGGTTTTCCACCACGGCAGCCTGTTTGTAGCGCTCACCCAGGCCGGCGGCCAGAAGGCGTGCCAGCGAGTCCACCGGACCGCCCGGCGGAAAGGGCGCAATGATTCGGAAAGGCTCCGCTGCGAGGGCCATTTCAGCAGGCGCCTGGGCGGCCACGGGCCCGCCAACCATCGCAGCCAGCAGCGTCAGCGCGGCAACGCCAGCTCCGGCAAACCCACGAGTGGAAAACACCTCAGGCAACAGCCAGGTCAAACGCATGCAGCCTCCGGTAAAAATTATCAACATCGGCCTGGGCCTGCTCGCGCATGCGAGTGTTGCGGGCAATACAGGTATCGGCATTTTCCAGACCACCGGCCTCGCCCACGCTGCGCGACACGTCCTGCACAAACTGGCATTTGGGCTGGCGGTATGCGCCAAAGGCCAGCAACACCTGCGCAACATCACCGCCCTGTTCAAGCATGCCGGCCAGCACGTTGGCGTCTTCAATCGCCATTGCGCCGCCCTGGCCCATGAAGGGCGTTGAGGCATGGGCCGCATCGCCGATCAAAAGCACACGGCCCCGGCTCCAGGGCTGGGGCAGCCGGATTTCTTCGACCGCGGTGTAAAACACCTGCGACGGGTCGCGTATGTCCTCCAGCAGCGCCGTCGCCGGCCCCGAGAACTCGGCGAACTTTTCACGCATGGTCAGGTGCAGGTTTGCGGGGTCGTAACGCGGATGGCCGGGCTCGTTGGTTGTCGCGTAAATATAGAGCTGGTCTTCGCTGATGGGCATGATGCCCAGGCGCTTGCCCACACCCATCATGAGGATTTTTTCGCGCAGTTCGGGTGGGCGGCGATGAATGCTGCGCCAGACGCCGAAACCGGTGTCTTCGGGCTCAAGATCGCCAAACAGCATGCCGCGAATCTGCGAGCGGATGCCGTCCGCACCCACCATCAGGCTGGCTTCGATTTGGCTGCCGTCGTTCAGGGTTGCCACCACGGCGTCATGCGCGGGATTGTCTTCAATGGAAGCCACCGTGCTGCCAAGGCGTATTTCCACACCCAGCGCACGCATGCGGTCTGCCAGGACCCGATGCATTTCGGCACGGCGGATGCCCAGAACAGGCGGCAGCGTGGTGCCGGGTGCGCTCGGGTAACGGGTCTCGACAATCAGCTCGCCGTGCTGGTCATAGTAGAGGTTGCGGCCCTGCGCTATGGCAAACCCACTGTCCAGTATGCCGGGCAGCACGCCCAGCTTTTGCAGCTCCGCCAGGCCGTTGCTGTAGATGAAGATGCCGGAGCTGTGAAAGCGCCAGGCATCGAGTTTTTCCAGCACGGTCACGCGCATGCCGCGCTGCGCCAGCGCGATGGCGAGTGAACACCCGGCAATGCCGCCGCCAACAACCAGGACACCACGTTCCAGCGATTTCATGCAGGCCTTATTTGGACGACGGTCTTTTTTCGGTCAGGAAGCCGCTGCCGACTTCCACCTTGGGCTGGCGCCGCGTGTTGCCGTCAATACCGCCGTCAATCGCCCATTCGGCAAATGCCGTGGGACTGGGTTCAAACTCGCGCACCTGCCAGTTTTCGGTCAGGTGGTCTTCGTCGGCGTTGTATTCGATCAGTCCGCCGCAAGGGTTTTCGAAGTACCAGAAAATCGCCGAGGAGATCGGGTGTTTGCCCGGGCCGAGCTGGGTCTTCCAGCCCTTGCGGCTCATGTTCATGCCGCCGCCAAAAACCTCATGGAGGTCACGCACGGTGAACGCCACATGGTTCAGGCCGCTGGCCTTGTTGGGCAGCTGCAGCAGGAAGATGTCATGGTGGCCGCCGTTGACCGAGCAGCGCATGAAAACGCCGCGCCCAGGGTAACGGTCCGAGGTGGTGAACCCCAGGCCGCTGTAAAACGCTTCGGCAATATCCAGCTTGTCGGTGAACAGCACCACATGGCCGATTTCCACCGGCTGCGCGCGCTCGTAAATCGGCGACGGCGTGTCAATGCGGCGCACATCGCCCCAGGTATTGCTGGGTACGCCGGCAATGTCGATAACACGCTTGATGCTTTTCTGGAACACGATGCGCAGGCCGTGCGGATCCAGCGCCTGCAGTGTGCCCTTGGTCGCGCGGTTGTCGGCAAATCCAGGCGCGCCGGCCATGGCCTTGGCCAGTGCCTCAAGCTGGGCATCGCTTTGCACGCCCCACACCACTTCGCGCAAGGTCGGGCCGGCTTCCATGGGCGGCGGCAAGGAGGCGTCGTCGGTGCGGCGCACATTGACGCGGGCGCCGTTCAGCGTTTCCCATTCCTGCAGCGTGTCCGACTGGCTGAGGTTTTTAAGTCCCCAGTCCGCAAAAAAGCGGGCCGAATCATCCCACTTGTCCGTGGAATAGGTGATGGCGTCAATACCTTCGATCATTTTTTAAACCTTATAAAACCAGTTTGTCCCGACCCACGATGATCTCGCCCTTGAAATGGCGAGCAGCGTGTTCACGCCAGACCTCGTCGGCAATCGGCTCATCGCCGGGCAGCAGATGGGTCAACACCAGGCGGCGCACGCCGGCTTCGGCCGCGATGCGGCCTGCGTCTTCAGCCGTTGTGTGTCCGGCCAGCAAAAACTTCTTCAGGTTGGGCGGCACATAAGGCCGCTTCGCCAGCATGGCGTCAATGCCCGAAACAAGCATCGCCTCATGCACCAGGGTGTCCGCACCGCGCGCCAGCGCCACGGTGGACGCCACCGGCGAGGTGTCGCCGGAAAACACCACGCTGGTGTCGGCCGTGTCAAAACGGTAGGCCAGCGCCACTTCAAAAGGCTCGTGGTCAACGCGCGCAGCGGTCACCTTGACCCGGTCGTCGATGAACACCACGCCAGGTGCGCTGATCTCGCTGACGTCAAAACTCTTTTCAATCGGCTGGCGGCCGGTGGCCTTGATGCGAATGTCTATGTCTTCGCGCTGCACGGCAATCGAGGCATCGTGTATGCGTTTCATGGGCGGCGGGCCCATCACCTTCATTTGCCCCTTGATGCCCAGGATCCACGACAGGTTGACCAGGCTGGGGTAGTCGGCGTTATGGTCCGAATGGTGGTGCGTGATGAACACGTTTGATATCTCGGGCAGGCGCATGCCCATCTCGGTCATGCGCGCGATGGCGCCGTAACCGCAGTCGATCAGGTAACCGCGGCCATTCACGAACAGGGCCTGGCTGGCCATCATGCGCGCCGGATGCAGCACCGGGCCGGCCATGGTGCCCAGCAACACGATGTGTGTGCCGGTCCGCCAGGCCGCCGGAGGCAATGCCGGCTGGGCCCAGGCTGCGGCCGAACCCAGGGCCGCAGCGGCGCCCGCAAAAAGGGTTTGCCTGCGGGTCAGGTTCATGTTGTGCTCCATGGCATGGGCGCTTCGTTCACGCCCCAGTAATAACTCTTCTGGGTGGTGTACTCCAGAATGCCGAGCCGGCCTTTTTCGCGGCCGGTGCCGCTCATCTTCACGCCGCCAAACGGCGTGCTGACGGAGAACACCTTGTAGGTATTGACCCAGACGGTGCCGGTTTGCAGGGCGCGGCCAAGGCGCCAGACCGTTTTGTAGTCCTTGGTCCAGATGCCTGCAGCCAGGCCGTAGACGTTGTCGTTGCACTGGGCAATCAGGTCGGCCTCGTCGTGCCATGGCAGCATGGCCAGCACCGGGCCGAAGATTTCTTCCTGGCACATGCGGGCACTGTTGGCCAGGCCCTCCATGACAGTGGGGGTGTAGTAACTGCCTTTTTCGAAGGTCGCGCCCTGGGGTCGCGCGCCGCCGAACAAAACCTTGGCGCCTTCGTCAATGCCGAGCTGCACATATTTTTCAACCGAAGCGCGGTGGCTCTGACTGACCAGCGGACCCATCTGGGTGCTTTCGCTGATCGGGTCGCCGACACGCAAGGCCTTGACGCCGGCCAGCAGGCGCGACTTGAACTCGTCATACACACTGGCATGCACAAAGGCGCGCGAGCCGGCAATACAGGACTCGCCGGAGGAGCTGAAGATGCCGTACAAAACGCCGGCCACCGCATGGTCCAGATCCGCATCGGCGCAGACGATGGTGGGCGACTTGCCGCCCAGTTCCAGCGAGGTGGGCATGAGTTTTTCGGCGCCTATGCGCGCAATGCCCATGCCGACGTTGGTGCCGCCCGTGAAGGCAATGCGTTTGATCAGCGGATGGCGCACCAGCGCCTCGCCGACGATGGAGCCCTTGCCCGGCAGCACGCTGATGATGCCGTCCGGCACGCCGGCCTGCTGCGCAATGCGCGCCAGTTCAATGGCCATGCGCGGCGTGATCTCGGCCGGCTTGAAAACCACGGCGCAGCCGGCCGCCAGAGCCGGCGCGAGTTTCTGCGCCTCGCTGGCGATAGGCGAATTCCACGGCGTGATGGCGCCGACGACGCCCAACGGCTCATGCACACTCATGGTGATGCTGTCGCCACGCTGCGGCGTGATGCTGTCTTCGTGTGTTTCGCAGGCGGCAGCAAAAAACTGGAAGGTGCCGGCCGCGCTGGCGACCAGCGCGCGGGTTTCCTTGATAGGTTTGCCGTTGTCGAGCCGCTGCAGCTGGGCCAGCTCTTCACCGCTTTCGCGTATGCCGGCGGCAATGCGGTGCAGCATGCTGGCGCGCTCATGCGGCTTGAGATTGGCCCAGGCCGGCTGCATACGGGCCTTTTCCGCGGCCAGCACGGCTTCGTTCACATCTTCTGCCGTGGCCGCATGCAGCGTGGCCACGGTGCTGCCGTCGTGCGCATAGTCGGTGGCATACGACGGCCCCGAGGCATCACGCCACTGGCCGGCAATGAGGGATTGCAGATGGGGTATGGATGGCGTGGTCATATGGTGGTCGCGGCGGCCCGGTTGTTGAGGAAGCGCAGCGCCGAAAGCACGGTGAGCGCAGATGTCTTGGGGTTGTCGGCCAGGGGCTTGCCACGCATGGTCAGCTCCATCTCGCCGAACTCGCCGCGCACGGCGATGTGGTGAATGTTCTCTGTCACCGTGGGGTCGGCGATCAGCCTGACCCGGGTGGCATCCAGGCCCAAACCGGCCAGGGCGATGGTGGCGGCCACATTGGCGTTCTTGGGGTAAAGCCGGGCGGCCTCACGCGCCGTGGCCTCCAGGATCACGGTGGGTTCGGTGATCGCGCCCAGGTCGCAGACCTGTTCGGCCGGGGTGTCGCGCCAGCCGCTGGGCGGCTTGCGGCCGGTGTAGCGCACCTCGTCAAGGCCGGCCAGGCGGGCCGCGGCGATCGCGTCTATGCCGCCTATGGCGCCCGACAGCAGGTGCACCTGGGTGCCACCCTGCTCGGCGGCCTGGGCCAGTTGCTCAACCACGCCGGGGCCGGACAGCGCGCCTATGGACAGCACGGCGCATTCGATGCCGCGCTCCAGTGCCGGGATCACATGCTCCGTCAAGGCCGAATGGCCGGCGCATTCCATCACCAGCGAAGCCTCCAGCGGCACTTGCTGGCACACGCGGACGGCATCACCGACCGCGGCCTGGGCCGTCGCTGCATATTCGGCAGGCACCACAACGTGGGTGATACGCACGCCGGGGTTGCTGGCGATGCGCTGGAAGATGGCGTGGCCTATGGCACCGAAACCTATCAGGGTGACGGTCTGCACGGGCCGGATCTTGCGGTCGCTCACGCTCAGTCCTTCTTCAGGATGGGGCCGGCAAACTTGGCGGCGAACGGGCCCCAGGCCTTCATGTCGACCTCGACCACCACCGGGCCGCTGGCGGCAAAGGCCCTGGCCAGCACGTCTTTTGTCTGCGCGGGTTCGCCGAGGCGGAAGTGTGTCACTTTCAGGCTGGCGCAGAACTGCGCAAAATCGGGCGTGTGCAGGTCCACATAACAGTGGCGGCTGCCGTAGATGTCGTCCTGGATGTTCTTGATGACGCCGTAGCAGCTGTCGTTCATGACCAGCATCACGATGTTGGCTTTTTCCTGCACAGCACAGGCGAGTTCGCCCACATTGAGCATGAAACCGCCGTCGCCTATCAGGGCCACGGTCTTGCGGCCAAGCTGGTGTTCGGTGTCGGCGATCGCCGTGCCAATGGACATCGCCAGGCCCTGGCCAATGCCGCCGCCCAGCGCATGCACGCCGGCGCGCGGATGGTCCAGCATGGGCGCGCGGTTGCCCCACATGCTGTTGGACAGCGTGATGTCACGCACCCACCAAAGGTCTTTGCCGGCCTGCGTTGCCAGGCCGTTTTTCAGCGCAGCGTAGGCACCCAGCGTTGCGTCGACCATGCCGGCGGCTTGATCGCGGGCCTTTTTGACATCGCCTGCCAGCGCCGCATCGACCTGCATGCGGCCTTCGAGCTTGTCGGCCAGCGCATTGAGCGTTGCCAGCGCATCGCCCTGCACAAAATAGTCGCTGTTGTAACCACGGTTGTGCGCCAGCGCATTGGCGTCGATGCGGTACAGGGCCTTGGGCAGCCTGAGTTTGTAGCGCAGGGTTTCATTGCTGCGCAGGCGCGAGCCGACCACCAGCATGGCGTCGCAGCTCTGGTAGAGCTCTTCCGCGGATTTTTGCAGGTTGTAGGAACCCAGGCTGGCCGGGTGGTCTTCGGCCAGGATGCCGCGCCCCTGGACCGAGGTGACCACACCCCAGCCCATTTTCACAAAACGCTCCACCGCGGCGCGCGCGCCGCGCGCACCGCCGCCCAGCCAGAGCAGCGGGCGTTTGGCGGCAAGCAGTTTTTGCGCCAGCGCATCCACCTCGGAAGCGCCGGCTTGCACCGGCGTCAGGGCCAGCGGTGCCAGGTCTGCCGGCAGGTCCAGCAGCGTGGCCTGGATGTCAATCGGGATTTCAATGCTGACCGGCCCGCAGGGCGCGGTGAACGCCAGGCGATGCGCCTCGCGCAGGGTCGCCAGCGCGGTCTCGGGGTTGCGGATGCGGAAGGCCGCCTTGCCCACGGCCTGCAGCATGGCCAGTTGTGCCGGGGCTTCGTGGATGAAACCGAGGTCGCGGTCCAGGTAGTCGGACTCGATCTGCCCGGTCAGGTGCAGCATGGGTGTGCCGGCCGTGAGTGCCTCAACCAGCGCACCGGCGGCATTGCCCGCGCCCGTGCCCGTGCTGGTCACGCACACGCCCAGCACGCCGGTCACGCGGGCATAGGCATCGGCCATGTTGCAGGCGCCGGCTTCGCCGCGGGCCGAGACAAAACGGATCTTCTGGCGCGTGTTGAAGGCGTCCAGTATGGGCATGTTGTGGATGGAGATCACGCCAAACGCGGCTTTGACGCCGCACTGCTCCAGGAAGCGGGCGGCAAGCTCGCCCACGGTGATGCGCGTCGGGCTGGAGGCTGGGGTCATTGTGGTCATGCGGCTATCTTTTCCTGTTGAGTCTGTTGTTTTGAAGGGCGATGGCCGAGTTCGGGCAGATGGCTCATGCGCTGCGTCAACTGGGCAGCCGCCTGCTGTACCTGGGGCACCAGCACGTCGGTCTGGCTGGCGTCGAGTTGCTGCGCCGGCACGGTGATGCTGACGGCGGCCACCACCTCGTGCTTGTCGTTAAACACCGGCGCGGCAATGGTGGAAATACCGGTTTCATAACCGCCCTGGCTGATGCCGTAGCCATTGGCCCGGTCCACATCGATCAGCGCCTTGAGCTGGACCAGCGTGGTCGGCGTCCTGGGCGTGTGGGCCGGCAGGGGCGTGTGCGGGTAGAGCTCGGAAAGCCCGGCCATGTCCAGGTCCGAAAGCAGCAAACGGCCGAGCACGGTGGCATGGGCCGGCAGCCGGGCACCCACCTGTATCGAATGGAACAGCGCGCTGCGGCCCGTGGCCTTGGCCACAAACACCACGTCGCGGTTGTCGCGTACCACCAGGTGGGCCGAATAACCACACTGGTCGCGCAGCGCGTCTATCACCGGACGGCCATGCTCGGTCAGTTCCATGGACGCCAGGTACTCAAAGCCCAGGCGCAGCACGCCCAGGCTGAGCTTGTAATTGTTGCTGTCGCCGACACGCTCCACAAAGCCGGATTTTTCCAGCGTGTGCAATATGCGGAACACGGAAGCGCGCGGCAAATCCAGCTGGCGCGCCAGGTCGGCGCCGCTCAATTCCGGCGTGTGGCGGTTGAACTGGCCCAGCAGATCCAGCCCGCGCTGCAATGCCGGTACGGTGTAACGGTCGTCAGCTTCAGCAGTCATGGGGATGCCTTTTGTTGATTGCCTGGATCTGGCAGGCCCAGCAGGGTGTTGACCCGGCCGAAAGCGTCGAGCGCGCAGGCATGGCCGGCATCACCGAGGTCTGTCCATGGCACACCGGCTGCGGCCGCAACGGCCTGGCAACCGGCAGGAGGGGTGATGGTGTCGGCCTGCCCGCTGGCAACCGCTACCGGGCAGCTCACTTTGGCCAGGTCGGTCAGCAAATCGCCACCGGCCAGCAGATGCGAGGCCTGGGTGTAACCAGCCACATGAACCTGCGCCATGATGGATTGCACATAAGCCACCTGCCCGGCATCAGCCCTGGGCGAGAGCATGGCCGCACCGCGCTTTTGCGCCATGCCGGCCGGCCCCAGCGTCTGCAGGTTGGCCAGGCGGTCATTGAGTTTTTTGGCGCGCTCTGCTTCGCTGGCCCGGGCATAACCCTGGGCCGGTGAGAGCAGCACCAGCCGCGCCACTTGAGCAGGACGTTGTACGGCGGCGCGGGTCGCCATCAGGGCGCCCAGTGAATGGCCGACCAGCGTCACGGGCTGGTTGATCTTCAATGCATCCATCCAGGCCCACAGGCGGCTGGCGTAGTCGCCGGCATCCGGATGGGCCGCGCTGATCGGGCTGCTGGCGCCATAGCCGGGCGCGTCCCAGGCCAGCACACCGGCGCCATGGCTGCGTGCAGCGGCTTCAAGCTGCATCAGCCAGCTGCCCGAAGCCGAGCCTATGCCGTGCAGCAGCACATGGGTCACGCCCGCAGCGGCGGCACCCGCCTGGCGGAATTCCACCTCGCCGGCAGGCGTGGCCAGACGCACGGGCGCAAAACGCGCAATGCGTTCGGCCAGGACCGCGGTGGGGGATAGGGCAGGGTTCATGAATGCGCCTGGATGCTGGTTTTAGTATGAAAAGTAGCCACAACGCCCGTGGTACGAGCGCAACCAGCTATTTATTTCATAGCATCCCGCTTGATTTTTGCAAGCGGGCTGTCGGGCGGATAGGTCGGCGTGACGGGCTTGGGTGTGCCCAGCATGACGCACATGAGGGCGTCTTCGTCGCCGATATTGGTTTCTTCGCGGTACACGCCGGGCGGCACAGAGACCAGGTCGCGCTCATTCAGGATGGACTCCCAGCGCTCACCGTCTTTTTCGCAGACGATTTTCATCTTGCCGCGCATGACAAAAAACACTTCTTCTACGTCATAGTGAATGTGCAGCGGGCCAACATTGCCGGCCGGGATCACCATGGTCGAGAACGTGAAGTGCGCCGAAGGCACGGTGTTCACATCATTGGCGACGCCGGTGCCGCCGGTGCCCACGTAACGCATCTGCGCGCGGCGGTAGCTGGGGTCGTAATCGGCCTGGAACTTGAGCGCGTCCCAGTCGTACTTGCGCGAGGCAAAACGCGCGACACGGCCGTCCAGCCAGTCCGAAAAGCTCTGGCCTTCAGCGGGCATCATGCTGCGCTGGATGTCGGCTTCGGGAGGAATGGTGGCATCGAGCAGGCCACGTTCATTAAAGACAGCTTGATTTGCAGCGGGGGCATTCATATAAAAATCTCCTTCTATCAATTCATCACAAAGCCGCCGTTGACGGGCAGCACCTGGCCGGTGATGTAGCCACTGCCGCGAGACAGCAGGAACATCACGGCGGCCGTGAGGTCTTCAGGAACCTGGGCACGTTCGATCGCGCGGCCATTGCGGTAGTGGTCGTGGCGCGCCTGGGGCACGTATTCGGTGGCCTCCACCAGCGTCAGGCCTGGCGCAATCGCGTTCACCGTGGTGCCCTGGGGGCCGAGCTCGCGTGCCATCGCGCGTGTCATCGCCATCACGGCGCCCTTGCTGGCGACATAGGCCATGAGGTTGGTTGCGCCCCACAGCGCGGTGTCCGAAGCCAGGTTGACCACGCGCCCGAAACCCGACGCCGCCAGGTGCGGCTGCGCCGCCACGGTGGCCAGCCAGGTGCCGCGCACATTGACGTCCATGACGCGGTCCCAGGTCTCAACCGCGATGTCGCCCATGAGCTTGCCGCCGGAGTTGGTGATGGCGCCGTTGTTGATCAGGCCGTCAAGACCGTCCAGGTGTTTGGCGGCGGCGTCCACGCCGGCCTTGATGGCAGCGGCGTCGCTTAAATCCATGGGCACATAAAACACCTTGCCGCCGAGTTCTTCGGCCAGGGCTTGTCCACGCTCATGCAGCACATCGCTGATGACGACGCCGGCACCGGCGGCCACCAGCGCGCGGGCAAAAGCCTCGCCCAGGCCGCGCGCGCCGCCCGTGACCAGCACCTTGCGGCCTGTGAGCATGATTTCGGGAGTGTTGGTCATGGCTTGCTTTTTCTCGATTCAGGGTTCAGGCCGAACGGCGCTCGGAATTGGGCAGGTAGTGCAGCACGCGTTTTTCGGCAATCACCACCGCGTAATAGGCAATGATGCCGATCACCGTCAATGCGCCAATGACCACAAACACCGCGGCGGTATTGCCCTGGCCTTCAAAGAAGACCAGCAAATAACCCAGACCCATGTTGCCACCCACCAACTCACCGACCACCACGCCGATGACCGCCAGCGTGCTGGCAATGCGCAGCCCGGAGAACAGCGCCGGCATGGTCGTCGGGTATTCAACATTGCGGAAAACCTGCAGCCGCGTGGCCGAAAACGAGCGCGCCAGGTTGATCATGTCCACGTCCATGGTGCGCATGGCCGACAGCACGTTGATCAGCACCGGGAAAAACACAATCAGCACCGCCACCAGTATCTTGGGGTACATGGTGTAGCCCATCCACATCACGAACAGGGGCGCAAACGCCACCTTGGGCGCAATCTGCAAGGCCAGCAGGTAGGGCGAGAGCACCGATTCCACGCGCGGCGACAGGCCAAGCGCGTAACCGATCAGCGCGCCCATCACCGAGCCCAGGACAAAACCGATCACCACCTCGGCCGCCGTCACCCCGGCGTGCCAGAGCAGATTTTCCGAGCCCCAGATACGCACCGCCTCGGCGCACACCTTGCTGAAGTGCGGCAGCACAAAGTCGGGGACACCGATCAGCCCCGGGCCCCACTGCCATGCAGCAAGGAACAGGACAAGGACCAGCAGGCTCCAGCTGGTGGTGACAAGGCGGTCGCGGTTCGCGTTCATTTATTTCCCGCCGACAAACTGGTTGGTGTAGAGGTCTTTGAGCGGCGCTTCCTTTTGCACCACGCCATTGCTGACGTAGAACTTCTGCAGCTCGCCCAGGCGGGCTTCATCCATGGTGCCAGGCACTTTCTGGCCGGCATACACGTACTTGTTGTACATCTCGAAGGCCTGCAGGATGGAGGCTTCCTTGCCCTTGTACATGGGCACATGCTTGACATAGACCGCGGTGGCGGCCTTGGGGTCGGCCATGATGTCTTTCATGCCCCTGAGCGTGGCGCGCACCAGCTTTTGCACCAGCTGCGGATTCTTCTGTATGGTTTCGTCGGATGCGAGTATGGACTGCGCCATGCTCTTGAAGTAGACGTCGGCCGGCAGGATGTCCACCTTGGCGCCGGTTTCCATCGCGCTGACGGTCCAGTCGGGCACACCCGCCATGGCGACGGCTTTCTTGCTGGCAAATTGCTGCCAGACACCGGCTGGTCCGGCCGCCTGGATGTTGACGTCGTTCTTGGTCAGGCCGACCTTGCTGAGCATGCCCAGCAAGGCGTAGTAGGTGGTGTCGGTGTAGGAAATGACCGTGACGGTCTTGCCCTTGAGTTCACGCGGGCTTTCAATGTGGTCTTCCTTGTGGCTAACCAGCTGCGTCAATGAACCGCTGCCAAGTATGGCCACGGCCTTGACCGGGATGCCCTGGGCGCGCGCGATGATGGGCGTGTCGCCGATCGCGCCGCCGATGACGGCATTGCCGGCACCAACCTGCTTGGCCACGTCCACACCGCCGCGGCCGGTCACGAATTCAACCTCCAGGCCCTCTGCCGCGTAATAACCTTTGGCCTGCGCCAGC
Organism: Pseudomonadota bacterium; assembly: GCA_040388255.1. Lineage (GTDB taxonomy): Bacteria > Pseudomonadota > Gammaproteobacteria > Burkholderiales > Burkholderiaceae_C > Polaromonas. The sequence continues at coordinate 118,671 of JAZKCE010000012.1, forward strand.
ATCCAGGGGCCGAACGCCGGCAAGGTTCCCGGTGCGGGCAACAGATAGGTAATCTTCTGCAGCTGCTGGGCCTGCGCGGCCAGTGGCCCGAACAGCGCCGTGGCGGCCAGGAGGGCCAGGCAGGTGCGACGCAAAACAGGATGGGTTTTCAGGTTCATGAAATTCTCCGGAGGGGTGGTTGCTGGTCGAAAAAGGAGGTAAGGCTCAGTGGACTTCGGTGCTGGCGTCAATCTTCAGCAGGTCCATCAGCCGGGCAACATAAGGCCCCACTTCTACCCGCTTGCGCCTGGCCATGGGGTTGCTGCGCTCAGGCAGGTCCACGATGATTTCTTCGATGATGGTGCCGGGGCGCTCACTCATGACGAGGATGCGGTCCGACAGGGCAACCGCTTCGACCAGGTCGTGGGTGATAAACAAAACCGTCTTGTTGTGCTCGGCAACGGTGTTGGCCAGATCCTGCTGCAGGATCATCTTGGTCTGGGCATCCAGCGCCGAGAAGGGCTCATCCATCAACAAGACCAGCGGATCGACTGCCAGCGTGCGTGCCAGCGCCGCGCGCTGGCGCATGCCGCCGGAAAGCTGGTGCGGGTAGTTCGCGCCAAAGCCGCCAAGATGGCATTGCGCCAGCAGCTTGTCCGACACCTTGGCCCGCTCCGCCGCGGCAACACCGCGCAATTCCAGCCCGAACTCGATGTTCTGGGCAATCGTGCGCCATGGCATCAACAGGTCTTTTTGCAGCATGAAGGACACATGCGCATTCGGCCCCTCCACCACCTGGCCCGCCACCTTGACGATGCCGGCGCTGGGTTTGGCCAGGCCGGAGCCCATGTTGAGCAGGGTGCTTTTGCCGCAACCTGAAGGCCCGATGATGGACACCACCTCGCCCTGCGCAATCGAGAAATTGACATTCGTCGCGGCCAGGACTTCCTTGGAGTTGCCGCGCGCCGGAAAGCGCTTGTCCACCCCTATGAATTCAATGGCCGGCGTGCCGGCGGTCACGGTGCTCATGCTGCAACTTTCATGATGGGGATCTGTACCTGGACACGGCCGTCCTGCACCCGGGTCGGGTAGCAGTGCAGGTCGCGCTGGCCGATTTCAACCAGGCACTTGCCTGTGGCGATGTCAAAACGCGCCGCATGCAGCGGGCATTCGATCACGCCGTCCTCCTGGAAACCCTGGGACAGCAGTGCGTAGGCATGGGGGCAGACATCTTCAAGCGCATGCACCTCCTCGCCCAGCAGGAACAGGCCCAGCTTTTGGCCATTAACCTCAACCCCCACCGGGAAGTCTGGATCGAGCTGGTCGCGCGATGCGACCTCATGCCATGGAAACTCTTGATCGCCGGTTGAAGTGCTCATGCTTTTCTCTTCAGGAAGGTGGCTGTTGAATGGATTGTTTGATTCATTAGTGAAACATTGATTCACTAAAGATTCATTGTTTGCCTTATGCCTTTTCCTGTCAATTAATATCCGACTGGTTTGCGGGGGTTATTCAGGCGTGCTGCCTGATCGCGTCCGCCAGTGTGCCGACCATCTGGTCAATGTGGGACTGCTCCACGATATAAGGCGGCGCGAGCACCAGGTTTTCACCGGCAGGCCGTACCAGCACACCCTTGTGGAAACAGCTGATGAAGATGTCATAAGCGCGTTTGCCCGGCGCGCCCGGAATCGGCGCGAGCTCCACCGCGCCGGCCAGGCCCAGGCAACGGATGCCGGTCACATTGGGCAAGCCCTTCAGGCCGCCGTGCATGGCGTCGCCCAGCACCCTGCCCATCTGCCCGGCGCGCTCAAACAGCTTTTCCGCCTTGAACAGATCGAGCGTGGCAATCGCCGCAGCGCAGGCCACCGGGTGGCCCGAGTAGGTGTAGCCGTGAAAGAATTCGATCGCATGCTCGGGCGCGCCTTGGTTGGCCTGCATCATGGCGTCGTAAATGCGGCCCGAACAGATCACGCCACCCAGCGGGATCACGCCATTGGTCACACATTTGGCAAAGGTCAGCATGTCGGGCGCCACACCATAATAATCGGCGCCAAAACCGGTTCCCAGGCGGCCAAAGCCGGTGATCACCTCGTCAAAAATCAGCAAAATGCCGTGTTTGTCGCAAATCTCGCGCAGGCGCTTCAAATAACCTTTGGGCGGCAAATACCAGCCCGCGCTGCCGGCCACCGGCTCCACGATCACGGCGGCGACATTGCCTGGGTCGTGCAGCGGCAGGATGCGGTTTTCAAGTTCCAGCAGGAGGTCTTCTTCCCATTCGGGCTCCACGCCGTTGACGTAGGCGTGTTTCACCGGATCATGGATAAAACGCAGGTGGTCCACACGCGGCAGCAGGGCCGCGCCAAACACCTTGCGATTGGCCGGGATGCCGCCCACACTCATGCCGCCAAAACCGACGCCGTGATAACCCTTTTCACGGCCGATAAACACATTGCGGTGGCCTTCGCCACGAGCCCGGTGGTAGGCCAGCGCCACTTTCAGCGCGGTGTCGGCCGCCTCCGAGCCCGAACTGCAAAACAGCACCTTGTTCAAATCGCCGGGCGCCATGGCGGCGATCATCTCGGCCGCCTTGAAGGCCTGGTCATTGCTGGCCTGGAAGGCGGTGGCGTAGTCCAGCGTGTCGAGCTGCTTTTTGATGGCCTCATTGATGGGCTTGCGCTTGTGCCCTGCGCCCACGCACCACAGGCTGGAGATGCCGTCCAGCACCTGTTTGCCGTCATGGGTCGTGAAATGCATGCCCTCGGCGGCGACAAAAACACGCGGATCGTTTTTGAAGCTGCGATTCGGTGTGAAGGGGAGCCAGTGGTGCTCCATATTGAAATCCTGATAGGCCATGACGGTCTCCTGCATTGGTTTTTGCATTCTGGCACTCCTGAACAGCGGATGCAGCGGGAATTCAATCCCCGGCGGGCAGCGCCCTTCGCCACCTGCGACAATTGCCGTCCTATGAACCACGCATACATCCTGACCTTGTCCTGCCCGGACCGTATGGGCATTGTTCACGCTGTTTCCGGTTTTTTGCTGCAAAACGGCGGCAATATTGAAGAAGCCGCGCAGTACAACGACCATGACACCGGCCTGTTTTTCATGCGCGTGCAGTTTGCCTGCGACAAGCTGACGTTTGAAGAACTCAAGGCGCAACTGGCGACGTTTGCCCAGCCCTTCCAGATGAACTGGAAGCTGCACTCCACCGAATCGGCCATGCGCACGGTGATCATGGTCAGCCGCGACGGGCATTGCCTGAACGATTTGATGTTCCGCGCCAAGTCCGGCCTGCTGCCTGTGGATGTGCGCGCCATCATCAGCAACCACCGCGATTTTTACCAGCTGGCCGCCAGCTACAACGTACCCTTTCACCACATCCCGGTGACGGCCGACACCAAGGCGCAGGCCGAGGCGAAACAACTGGAAATCATCGAGTCCGAAGGCGCGGAGCTGGTGGTGCTGGCCCGTTACATGCAGGTGCTGAGCAACGATCTGTGCAAAAAACTGTCAGGCCGTGCCATCAACATCCACCACTCCTTCCTGCCCAGCTTCAAGGGCGCCAAGCCCTATTACCAGGCGCACGACCGCGGCGTGAAGCTGATAGGCGCAACGGCCCACTACGTGACGGCTGACCTGGACGAAGGCCCGATCATCGAGCAGGACGTGGCACGCGCCGACCACAGCAAAACCGTGGAGGCCCTGACCGCCATGGGCCGCGACACCGAAAGCCAGGTGCTGGCCCGTGCCGTGAAGTGGCACAGCGAGCACCGCGTGCTGCTAAACGGCCACAAGACCGTGATATTCAAATGACCCCGGCTGCGCCTCTATCCGACCCGACCGAACTCTGGTGGCCGGATGCCAATCCGCAAGCTTTGCTCTGGGTTCGGGAGCATGGCATCTCCAAGCCAAGTTGGGACGCACTGAAGAGCCGCCTCGAATACGTGTCCAACCCTCCCGCCTTTCCGCTGGAAGCTGTTCGCTGCGCGCAGGCGGCATGGCCTGACTATGCGTCGCAGTTTAGGCAGGCGCTGGCAGACTGCACCGAAAACCCGATCCGGTGCGAGGACGGGCGCTATGCCTTGCATATTTTTGCTGGCAGCCTGCTGGCCGAGCACCGCGACGCCCAGTCGTTTGACATCGTGCAACGATGGATGGCGTTGCCGCTGGACGCCTTGCACGTCATGCTGGGCGATTCCTGGCACGAAACCCTGGCGTGTTGGCTGGCTGCGTTTTGCTGCCAAGCGCCGGAGCGCATTAAGTGGCTGGCCGGTTGTGCGATGGATGCATCGCTCTTCGCGGGCAAGCGACATGTTGCGCTGGAAGCGCTTGCCCGTTGCGGCTCCGACGGCTACGCGGGCCACGAGTTTCAGGCCTTGTGCCTGGAGGTCATGCAGGACGTTGCGCAGCATGGCTGCCGGGAGGAGCCGGAAGACTTCATGGACGCCCCCGGATTCATGGGACTCGCGCTCTGCACCCTGATGGACGTCGGCCTGCCTGAAGATGCACTGCCGCAGATTCGGCAATGGTACGAAGACGGGCTGATCGACCAGAGCGTCGTCACCTACAACGGGGTGCTCGACGAAATCCGAGCGCCAAAGCTCCAGCGCGCCGCTTTACCCGGTTGCACCGTCCAGGAAATCGGCTGGTGGGCCTGGTTCAATGAGGAGCCCGATCAGGCAAGGGACACCCAGCCCGCTCCATGGACAAAGTACGGCAGCGCAAGCAGCCCGGAGGAATCCCGAGCGCTCGGTCTGCCGTATCTGCGGCCCGAGTTTAAGGTCGGGCGCAACGACCCCTGTCCCTGCGGCAGTGGACGCAAGTTCAAGAAGTGCTGCGGCGCCTAGCGCCGGCGCTCCAGTCACATGACTGTCCGCATTCCACCCATCCAGTGCCTGTTGACCTTTGAAGCGCTGGCGCGTCTGCGCAGTGTCACGCAGGCCGCTGAAGAACTCTGCGTCACGCCCAGCGCCGTCAGCCACCGTGTCAAGCAGCTTGAGCAAATCATAGGCACCAAGCTGTTTGGCCGGTCCGATTTTTCCCTGACCACCGAGGGCAGCGAATACCTGGCGCATGTGCGCGAGGGCCTGGCCACCCTGCAGAAGTTTCCCGGCGCGGCCGGCACCAGCGGCACACCCGGCAAGCGCAAGCTGCGGCTGGCCGTCACCCCAACCTTTGCGCGCTCCATCCTGATCCCGCGCCTGCGCCAGTTCACCGAGGCCTACCCCGAGATAGACCTGACCCTGCAGGTGTCGATTCCGTTGCTCGATGTAGTGGCCGAGGATGCCGACCTGATCGTGCGTTTTGGCACCGGCCGTTATGCCGACCTGGAGCATGTGTGCCTGATGAAAGACGAGGTCACACCGCTGGCCTCGCCGGCTTTTGTGCGTGAGCATGGGCCATTTGAGTCGCCCGAGGACCTTGAAGGCGAAAGCCTGCTGCGCTCCCCATTGGAGCCCTGGCGCACCTGGTTCGCAGCCAACCACCTTGACTGGCCCGAGCCGCCGGACGGCTCGCAGTTCAACGACATCGGCCTGATGTGCGATTCGGCGGCGGCAGGCATGGGCATCGCGCTGATTCGCCTCAAGCTGGGCGCGCCCTGGCTGGAAAACGGCTCGCTGGTACGGCTCGGCAACAACGAGGTTTTCACAAAAAATATTCCCAGCCCACACGCCCACTATCTTTGCTGGCGTACTGGAACCATGGACCGGTGGGAGTGTGCGGCTTTTGCGGACTGGTTGCGCAAGAGTTTGGGATAGGGCGCCAGCCCTGCCGGCCCGCTTCGTATTTAAACCAGTTTGTTGCCCTTCACTTCCAGGCTGGGATGGGTTTTAAGAAAAAGTTCGGGGAGCAGAACGCGACGCGTTCTGCGGGGTCCGCTCCCGTATTGGTTCCCGCTCCCGCAGTGCCGTTCTGGCAGGGCTGAGCAGCGGAGGAGGAGGCGGATAAAAATTTCAGATGTCCGAAGGCTGCGCAGCAGACAAGTTTCTGAAATTACCGACTCCTCCGAGCAGCGCAAGGAACCACGCAGCGCAGCGTAGTGGCCCTGACTGCGGCTCGCCTTTCTTTTGGGTACTTTTCTTTGGCGAAGCAAAGACAAAGTGCCTCGCCCGCCGGGGCGAGACCCGGCCTGGCAGTGAAGGGCACCTCCCCAACAAAGCACCACTTTTCACACCAGCCTTTAAATTTCCTCAACCCACAAACAAAAACCCGCCCTATAGTTCAAGTTCACCAGGAGCCAGACCATGAACGCAGCCACCTTCCCCCAGCAGCACGACCTGATCAAAAGGGCAGAGCGGCAGTCACAGGTGGTGCAGGCGCTCATGGCCGTATTGCCGGCACATGCCCTGCTGTGGAACAGCGAAGACACCACACCCTATGAATGCGACGGCCTGACCGCCTACCGCCAGCGGCCGCTGGTTGTGGCCTTGCCGGAAACCTACGCCCAGGTACAGGCCGTGCTCAAAACCTGCCATGCGCTGGACGTACCGGTGGTGGCGCGCGGCGCGGGCACCGGCCTCTCGGGCGGCGCGATGCCGCACAAGCTGGGCGTCACGCTGTCGCTGGCCAAATTCAACAAGATCATCAAGCTCGACCCGGCCAGCCGCAGCGCCGTCGTGCAGGGCGGCGTGCGCAACCTGGCGATCTCCGAAGCCGCGGCGCCGCACGGCCTGTATTACGCACCCGACCCCTCCAGCCAGATCGCCTGCACCATAGGCGGCAACGTCGCTGAAAACTCCGGCGGCGTGCATTGCCTCAAATACGGCCTCACCGTGCAGAACGTGCTCAAGGTCAGGGGCTTCACCATCGCAGGTGAAGAAGTCGAATTTGGCAGTGAAGCACTCGATGCACCGGGTTATGACTTGCTGAGCATCGTCATCGGCAGCGAAGGCATGCTCGCGGTAACGACAGAAGTGACCGTGAAGCTGATTCCCAAACCACAACTGGCGCGCTGCATCATGGCCAGCTTTGACGACCTGCGCAAGGCGGGTGATGCGGTTGCCGCCGTCATTGCAGCCGGCATTATTCCGGCCGGACTGGAGATGATGGACAAACCCATGACCGCCGCGGTCGAAGACTTTGTGCATGCGGGTTACGACCTCGACGCCGAGGCCATTTTGCTGTGCGAGAGCGACGGCACGCCGGAAGAGGTCGAGGAAGAAATCGGCCGCATGAGCGCCGTGTTGCGCAACCACGGCGCCACGGCGATTGCGGTCAGCCAGAACGAGGCCGAACGCCTGCGCTTCTGGAGCGGCCGCAAGAATGCCTTCCCCGCCTCCGGCCGCATCAGCCCCGACTACATGTGCATGGACTCGACGATTCCGCGCAAGCGCCTGGCCGACATCCTGCTGGCGATTGCCGGGATGGAGAAAAAATACGGACTGCGCTGCGCCAACGTGTTTCATGCCGGCGATGGCAACCTGCACCCGCTGATTTTGTTTGATGCCAACGATGCCGACCAGTTGCACCGCTGCGAGCTGTTTGGTGCCGACATCCTGGAAACCAGCGTCGCCATGGGCGGCACCATCACCGGCGAGCACGGGGTGGGGGTGGAAAAACTCAACTCCATGTGCGTGCAGTTTTCAGCGGAAGAAAACGAGCAGATGTTTGGCGTCAAGCGTGCATTTGATGCCAGGGGTTTGCTTAATCCCGGCAAGGTGATTCCGACGCTCAACCGTTGCGCCGAATACGGAAAAATGCTGGTGCGAGGCGGGCGGATTGCTCATCCTGAGCTGCCCCGCTATTAATGGCCCCCACGCTTTTCACTTCGTGTAATGCGCTGCGCCCCGAGGGGGCTGGCCTTGCTTGGGGCGGCCCTGCGCTGCGGCCGTCTCGCACCCGAGATAATTAGCACCATGCAAGCCTTGCGCGGCCTGGCCTGGTTGCTCGCCCTTCAGACTGTGGGTGAGTTGCTCGCACGCGGTTTGCATCTACCGTTTCCCGGACCGGTGATTGGCATGGTTTTGCTGCTTGTCGCGCTGCGCTGGCCCATGGTGCGCGAACCGGTTGGCCTGTGTGCCGACTTCATGCTCTCGCACCTTTCGTTACTCTTTGTGCCTGTCGGCGTGGGCGTCATGACCCATATGTCGCTGGTAAGCCAGTACGGTTTGCGCATGCTGGCCGTCGTCGTGCTGTCCACACTGGCCGGTTTGCTGGTGACGGTTTTGAGTTTGCACTGGCTGCAGGACCGCGGCAACCCATCCGGCGAGGGCAAGCCCGATGCCTAAATTTGTAGAGCTCTGGGTCTATCTTTCAGCCACGCCCCTGTTTGGCCTGACGGCAACGCTGGTGGTGTATGTATTCGCGCAGGCCGCGTATGCGCGCCTGGGCCAGGCGCCATGGGCCAACCCCGTGCTCTGGACCGTGGTGTTTCTGGCCAGCGGCCTGCTGACGACAGGCGTGCCTTATCCCACCTACTTTGCCGGTGCGCAGTTCATCCATTTCCTGCTTGGCCCCGCCGTGGTGGCACTGGCCTGGCCGCTATGGCAGCGGCGCGAGGAATTGCGCCAGCGCTGGGGGCGCCTGCTGCTCGCGGCACTGGCGGGCGGCGTAACGGCAAGCGCTTCGGCACTGTTGCTGGCCTGGGCTTTTGGCTTGCCAATGGAAGTCATGCTGTCGCTGGCGCCCAAGTCGGTCACGGCGCCGGTGGCCATGGGTATTGCCGAAAAAATCGGCGGCATCCCCGCGCTGGCCGCGGTGTTTGCGGTGATTACCGGCCTGGTGGGCGCCCTCGCGGGCAAGTATTTGTTTGCGGCCCTTCGCATACCGACCGACCGCGCGGGCTGGGCGGCGCGCGGCTTTGCCATGGGCACCGCGGCCCATGGCCTGGGCGCAGCGCGCGCCCTGCAGGTCAATGCCGATGCCGGCGCATATGCCGGACTGGCGCTGGGCCTGCAGGTGGTGCTGGCGTCCCTGCTGATGCCGCTTGCCTTCAGGCTGTTTTAGCCCACCTTGGCCAGCGCTGGCGCCTTGGCTACTGCACCAAACAGGATTTCCCCGGCCAGTTGCCCGCCTTCTTCTATCACCAGCTTGCCGTAACGGATGGTGCCCGTGACTTTTCCGGTCGAGTAGATCACCAGCTTCTGGCGCACCGTCAGGTTGCCATTGAACTCGCCGCGGATTTCGGCCACGTCGATTTCGGCGGAGCCCTTGAAGGCACCCTGCTCTGCAATCTGGATTACCCGCGAATCCATGGTGGCCTCGACCAGGCCTTCCACCACCAGCGTGTCGCAATCGGTGATTTCAACGCCCTTGAGTTTGATGTTGGGGCCGACGGTCAGCTTGCTGCCGCCTTCCTTGGCGATACTCGCGGCGGTCGATGGCACCGCTTCGACCACGGGTTTGGCACTGCCTTGCTGGTTGCCGGCCTGTGGCGTGCCCGACGAAGAAGCGCTGCCGCCGTATCCATTGGATGCACCCTGGCGCAAATGGTTTGAGGTGGCCGGGGTATCAATATCGCGTTTGCCAAAAAACGGTGTTGCCATGTGACTCTTCCTTGAAAAAGAACGCATGGTACGTCTGCAAAAAATTAAAAACCCCCGCCTAATGCAAGAGAGGTAACGAAATTAATTCTTACATGCAGCGTTTTCAAGGGCTCTCGCGCAAACACACAGGCCAGCGTGCGCGCACAAGCCTGGCGCTATAGTCAGCCGCCATGTCCTACACATTAAAAATCTTCACCGCCGAAGAGGTGAGCGAAACCGCCCGCGAGCAAGCCGCGCAGCGCTTTCGCACCGCCCTCGAAACATCGCTGGGTGATGCAAGCCTGGTGGTGCCGGTCTACCGGGCTTATCTCCAGCTGCTGCAAACCCATGGCGACCACCCTCGCCCCTGGCCGGTCACGCCCGCCGAGCAGTTGCTGGCGGACCAGTGGGAAGAAGCCGAACTGGCGGCCACCCAGGCGGCTTTTGGCGCCGAACGCTACATGGGGGATGCGCACTTTGAGCTGGGCGTCTGAAACGCTGCCGAACTGGCGATAGCCGGCAGGCGGCGCTGCGGCCCCGACAGTTGATGTGGCGCATTCACGCGACAGGCACCGCCCCAAACATCCATCAAATGCTACGCTTTGTATCGATAATCAAACCGGTTCATCAACGGAGCTGCCAGTGCCTCTAGTCTTGCTTGTCATTTTTCTGCTGGTACTTCTGGGGGGACTTGGCTTTTGGCTGTACCGGCGCAGCAAAGCCAAACTGCCCCCGCCTGTGTCCAAGACGGACCAGGAGGCCTACCAGGTCAGTTATGCACCGCCACAATTTGAATGGAGCGGTCACAGCACCGGCACGCTGCCGGTCAAAATACTGACCTACAAACAGTACGAATGCCTGGAGGATGCACGCTACGGCTTCACGATTGTCGGCGTGCCGCCCTCCGGGCTGGGACAGCCGCAAGCGTACAAAACCCGTGCCCACGGCCTGAAAACCGTGGCTTCCCTGTCAAAACATGGTTTTCTGATCGGGGATGGGCAGGGCGGCCACAACATCACAGACCTCGGACTTAATGCACTGGAGATTTGCACGGTCCGTTATTAAAACGGCCGGCTTAACCTGCCGGGCCTGCTCATACCGTAGCGTTGGCTGGCGCATTGCTGGCCACCCACGAATACAGCGCAACAAAAACCAGCGCGTCAAATACCGCACCAAAGCAGATGTACAGCACCGGCATGAACAACACGGACAGGTGCTGCATGATAAAAGCCTGTGCCAGCACCTGATGCGGCACCATGATGATCAGAAACAGCAGGATCAGCGCGGTGTGGAAAAGCTTGATCGCCAGGCTCTGGTTCAGGATGTAATAACCCATCGCCAGCATGATGGGCGTCGCCAGGATCACAACATACCCTATGGTCATGAGTTCTTCGCTGTGCCGTGCGATGCTGTAGGGAAATGTGCCCGGCGTCAACCAGAAATAAACCAGCGTGACAAGCTGCACGACACAGACGATACGCACCGGATACTTGAGCGGCAGCATCGCATTTTTCATGCGCAGCGACAACGCGAAGGCGAGCAGCGTCAGCACCGTGGTGACAACCAGGGTGGTCACGCCCGGCATCTGCAAACCCTCCAGTTCACCCGCCAGCTGCAGGCTGAATTGCCCGGCCTCATTGAGCCGTGTGGACAGGCTGAAGGGCAAATTCAGGCCGCCAGACCAGAACAAAATGCAATTGCGCCAGAAGTCCAGCAAGGGCAGCCTTGCCCAGAACAACAGCCCGCACAACACGATGGGCAATACCAGCGCCTGTGCCAAGAGGTAGGGCGTCACCGTCAGGGGCGTGATGGCGCGGTGCGGACGTATCCTGACATGACGGCTCCGGGCTTCCTTGACGGCGGAAAACGCCGCATGAAAATGACGGTCATGCTCGCGGGCCTCGTCGGAGACGGAGATTGTTTTTGAGTTCATGTCGCACTCTTAGAAGTCATGAAAAATACCGACGCTGAGGCCAGCGCGGTTATACGACGGATTGGTGTAGCGGTTCACACCAAGCAACACACCGGTACCCGGGCTCAGCCAATGGCGCCAGGCCAGACTGGCCTCCCGGCTTTTGAAGTTGACGAGCTGCGTGTTGGCAGCAATGGCCAGATAGCCCTCGCCGCCCCATCCGTAGCGTGCCGTCACCAGGTCCTGCCTGGCATGGCCGTAGGTCAGGGCCACAAACTGCTGCTGGGTGCGTATGCTGCCGGGGTTACTGCTGTTCATGCGCACGCCGCCCTCCACGATCCAAGGCGACTGGAAGTAATAAACCAGGCCCAAAGAAACGCTGCTGTCGGTATGGCCGTCAGGCGCCTTGTAATAACCCAAACCGACCGAGCTCACGAGGCGGCGGTCCGCCAGTAATTTTCTGTAAAGCGTTGCATCCACCCGGTAACGCGGCAGGTAAAAAGCGCCATCACCCGCGCCCAATGCAAAAGACGCGTACCAGTCCTCGTCAAAGGTGTAGGTGTCGCCCAGGCCCACAAACGCGCCGTCCTTGTTGAACTTGTGCTGCGCGGACAACTCACCCTGCAAAACATGCGAGGGCAATCCATAGCTGCCCCTCAAAGTCACGTCCTGCCAGTTTCCATAACCGGCACTGAGGCTTTGCGGGCTGGTGCTGAGTTCCAGGCTGCGTTTGTTCTCTTCAACAGCCTGCGCAGGCGGCGCGGCAATGGACACCGCCTGGCTATCGTTCAGGGCCTGGGCCAGGACGGGGCTTGCGTTCACCAGTATGGAGAATGCGGTAATGATCGCTTTTTTGAGCATGTGGACTCCCTCTAAAAATTATGAGAACAATGTGTATATCTGGATTGGAGGTGTTTTGTATGTGCGCTAGCTCAAAGGCAGTTGGCCTTGCCGGGCGCCGGCGCCAGGTTTCGCGCCACCAGAATCTGGTAGGCCGCCTCGTCGGTCACGGCCCAGCGCGACGAATGCCGCAGCGCCTGCGATTCACGCAACCAGCAACGTGCGCTGGCCTTGTCGTTCTGGCGCAAGGCCAGCACGGCCAGCAGGCCCCACGGATAGTCGGTTTTCCCCTGGCTCAGCCAGTCTGCGCGATGCAAGTTCATCCACTTGCGGTAATAGGCCCGGCCATCCTCGGGCAGCAGCGAAAAGCCCACCAGCAGAGGGAAAACCTGCGCCACATGGTCGGGGTAAAACACCGGTTTTTCCGATCGTTGTTCAAGTTGCGTTGACACCAGAAACCGTTTGTTGACCGGGTCCCAGAAGGTGTCCTGAATCGCCCGCGCCAGCTTGTCCGCCTCGGCCCGCCGGGCCGGCTGTTGCAGATGGCTCTTGAGCGACCAGACCTCCAGGTTGTCCATGAAGAGGCCATGCAGGTACACGGGCGACACCATGTAAATGCCGCGTGAGGGCTGGAACAGGTGCTCCAACGCATTCTTGCTAACCGCATAACTCTTTACCAGCGCGGGATTTTTTTTCAGCGGCTCCGGCATGGCTTCCAGCAGCTTCATCCAGATGGCCAGCAGCGAGTCGTCGGCATCGGCGGTCTTGCATGAGGCCCAGTTTTTATTGCCGTCCCGGCAAAAGCGGTCGAAAGTGCCGTCGGGTTTTTGCCGCGTCACCAGCCAGTTGGCAAACTTCTCGGCGGATGCAGAAATATCCATGCCGTTTTCATGCGCCAGCAGCAGGGCCTGCATTGCAAAATACGGATCGGCCGAGTCGCCGCCGTGCAATACCGTGATGGCGCCATCGGCATCCATGTAGCCGTCAAGCTCCAGCCGGGGTGCGGCATGGACCAGCGCCGCATGCCCCAGCAGCAGGGCCAGTGCCCCGCCCGACATGAGATGTTTAAGTTTCAGTTTCAGTTTGAGTTTGAGTTTCATGCTGCCTTCACCATTCCTATTTCGTGCGCCCAGACCGTTCCGTGCACAACAACACCGCTCTCGACAATGATGTTGGCAGCGCTCACGGTGGTCGGCGCATCCGGCAGGCCTATCACGGCGTCCGAGCCAATCAGGATGTCGCTTTCGGAAATCACCGGTCCGAACACCCGCGCATCCTTGAACACATACACGCGCTTTTCGCAGGTCACGGCGCCCTGCACCCAGGCGCGCGGCCCGATACTCACGCCGTGCCGCGCCTTGATGTCGCCGATGACGGTTGTCCCGGCGCCTATGGTCAAAAATCCCGCTACTACAAGGGAGCCCCGGTAGATCCGCCCCGGGGGAAGCGCACAGTCGCCGCGGATGACAAAAAGCGCGGGGGTCTGCTGGACGGCATCCGACAGGTCGGCATAACGTGCCTGGGTCTGGCTGGCCTCGTCGGGCGGGGACTTCCAGCTGTTGCCGACACCAAAATGCACCCTGGGCGCATGCAGGCGCTCAAACCAGACCTCATTGCCCAGCTCAATGGCCTTGCCCGCCGAGATGCGCCTGAGGGCCACGCTCTTGTGCTCCAGGCGCAGCACGCCATCGGCGTGTGCCCAGTCATGGATGGTGCTTTCCGCATCCAGATGGATGTCCCCGCTGGCGTACAGCGCGGCAAAAGCGGAGTCGACCCCAGCATGGATATCGCCTTCGACATACAGCGGCCGGGTGCTGCGGATGGGTGCCACCACGTCTATGCTGCCGCGGGAGATCAACCGCTTGCCGGCCTGGCCCCAGTCCATGGCCCCGACCGGGCTGTCGACAAAATCAAAGTCCTCGTAGCCCGTAGGCTCGCCCTGGCCCAGTTTGGCCGCCACGTCCGCGCGCAGGCGCCTGGCGAAGTGGTCAATGTCGCTGGTGTAATTGGCTGAAACAGGCAGTGCCACCGAGTCGGTCGGATAAAGCCATTCCCTGACCGCCGGCACAAACGGCAGCGTCAGCAAGGCCAGGCAGACCAGCGCGAACGCGGTGTAGGTCAGGTAGTTTTGCGTCATCATTTGGCAGCACCTCCACGGTAACGAATGGTTTTGTCCCAGACCATCTCGCGTTTGAGAAGGCTGTCCAGCATCAGGCTCCAGACCGCGCCGGAAATGGCAAACAGGCTGACAAAAAAGCCGAGCAGGTTAAAAGGCAGCAGGCGCAGCCGCTTGCGGTTACCGTCGATCAGCACCGCAACCACTATTTCAAAAAAGGCCGCAAAGTTGCCCAGCGTCCCATAGACCATCAGTGCAAAGATGGGGATTACCTGCGACAGCAGCGAACCGGCATTGAGAAAATACAGCCCCAGGGCCAAAAGCCAGCCGGCCAGCATGACCAGCGGGATCACAAACACAAACAGCAGCAGCAAGCCGTCGATGCGCTGCCCCATGGTCAGGTAACGGCTGGTGGCAAACTGCCACCAGTAGCGCGCCATCACCTGGTTGTGCCCTTTGGCCCAGCGCGTGACCTGCTTGATGCGCACGCTCCAGTCCTCGGGGACTTCCTCATAACATTCGGAGCGGTTGGTGTAGACCGTTTTCCAGCCATTGAACATCAGCCGGTAAGTGATGTCGGTGTCTTCCGCGAGTGTGTCGTCATGCCAGCCGCCCACCGCCTCCACCGCCGACAGGCGCACGCCGCCCACCGTGCCGCCGTATTGCGGCATCAGGTTCAGATTCATGCGCGCCTGCTGGTCGACCTGGTAACCGGCGGAACGCTCTAGGTCCAGCATGCGGGTCAGCAGGTTGGCGCCGCTGTTGACAGGCACCACCCGCCCCATCACGGCCCCGATCTCGGGGTCAAAAAACGGCGCCACCAGTTGCTTGAGCAAACCGCGACCGGGCACGTAGTCGGCATCAAAAATAATGGCGATGTCACCTTCCGCGAAATGCAGGGCATCCTTGAGCGCAGCGGATTTCCCGGCCTTGCCGGCTGTGCGGTGAAACGGCGAGATGCGTGACGGATAACGCGCCACATAGCTGTCGATGATGCGCCCGGTTCCGTCCTTCGAACGGTCATTGACCGGGATGATTTTCAGGCGGTCAGCCGGGTAGTCGGTGTTGAGCAGCGCCTCAATGCAGCCGGCAATCACTTTCTCCTCGTTGTGGGCAGCGATGAACACCGTGATCATGGGCCAGCGCGCCACGGAAATGTCGATGTAGGGATGGCGCTGAACGCCGATCAGGCGGTTCATGGTGAACATGAAATGCCGGATGCCGTAAAGCGTCATGATCACCACAACCAGGCAAAGCAGCGATGCCATCACGGCGGCGACCGGGTAGTCCTTGAACGTGGGCAGCAGCGGGACCGGCATGAGAGGAGCCAGCGGATCGCCCGGGATTCCTATGCGCTGGGGCTGGGCCAGCGCGGGCAGCGCGCTCATGGCCCAGATGGCGGGGACCAGTGTGAGAGCCCTCATATGGGCCAGGCACAGTCCCGGCTGGCGCAGCAGGACCGCCAGCTTTTGCAGCCCTGCATTAGGCGATGGCAGAAGCTGGGGGAGTTGGTATTGCATGGTGGCTTGTCCAGGTAATGTCATCAAACGCCATCAAACCGTGACGGCACGGGCCGGCTCGGCCTGTTCCTGCTGCCCGCCGGCCAGGCCGCGGGCCAGCACATCCACAATGCGCCGCGAGGCGGTGCCGTCGCCGAAGGGGTTGCCCGCCTGCGACATCTTCAGATAGGCGGCGCGGTCTTTCGAAAGCCGCGTCACTTCGCTGACGATGGCGCTGCGGGTCGGGCCTATCAGCAGCGCGCAACCCGCATCAACAGCTTCGGGCCGCTCGGTTTCCTCGCGCAGCACCAGCACCGGCACGCCAAAGGTAGGCGCTTCCTCCTGCAGCCCGCCGGAGTCGGTGAGCACCAGCCAGGCATCGGCAAGGGCCTGCTGCATCTCTGTGTAGTCGAGCGGAGGCGTCAACCTGACATTGGCGATGCCTTTCAAAATGGCATGCACAGGCCCCTGCACCACCGGGTTCAGATGCACCGGAAAAAGCACCTGCAGATCGGGCTGCTGTTGCGCGATATCGGCAATGGCATGGCAAATCTCGGCGATGTCATTACCCCAGTTCTCGCGCCTGTGCACGGTGACAAGCAGGTGGCCACGGCCTTCTGCCTTCCGTTTGACCCCGCGATGCGCGCAGGTCCACTGCTGCGCATCAATCACGGTATTGCCCGTCAGGTAAATATGTTCATCGGCAATGCCCTCGGTTTGCAGGGCAATGCGCGACCGCTCGGTCGGCGGAAAATGAAAACGGGTCACGCGGCTGATCATCTGCCTGATGCCCTCCTCGGGAAAAGGACGGCCCAGGTTGTAGGTACGCAAACCCGCCTCGACATGCGCCAGCGGCACGCGGTTGTAGAACGCGGCAAGGGCGCCCTGAAAAGCGCTTTCGGTATCGCCCTGGACCATGACAAGAGACCACTCGCGCGCGCTCATCACGGCATCGATCTGCTGGCGGCACCCGACGCTGAACTCCAGCAGGCTGCTGCCGGCACGATCCAGCGTGATATCGGGAACGATGTCAAAACAGTCCAGTATCTGCGTGGCCATTTCGCCGTGCTGGCCGGTGTGAAGCCATTGCACCCTGGCCCAGCCAGCCTGGCGCAGCGCATGGTGCACAGGCGCCAGCTTGATGATTTCCGGGCGTGTACCGGAGACGATGAGGATGTTGATCATGAACTGCCTTTTGAATTTGAATGTAAAAACGGATTGGCCTGGAAGCGAAAGAGGCCTGCCTGCGGGAAGGAATGCGGGATGCGGGGAACAGCTGGCATCAGCCCACGCCCTGCTGCTCGTGCGCTGGGGAAATGGACGGCATGGACAACACCGCGGCGGTGCCTGCGTTTGCGCGGGGCAGCAGGTCGACCACCAGCACCAGCGCGCCACCAAAGCGGCCAATGCCCAGCTCGCGCACCAGCGTTTCTTCCTGTTCGGCCGAGGCCATGCGCAGAAAGCACAGCGCCTGGCGCCTGCCGACATGGCTCGCCGGCAGTATGTCCAGCCGCGCGATGCTGCCGAAGCGGTCGCACAGCAGATGCAGCGCCGGTCTCAGCTCACTGATCTCAGTGCAATTTTCAAGTGGTTCAAGTAAGTGCTTCATACGTCCTTGTGGGTTTGTGAATTGGCGAGGCCTTGTCACCTCCGCTTACTTTTATTTGTAAATACCGATTGGGACGGCGGCGCCCACGGCAAATCATGAGGAAAGTGCTTTCCTTCCTGTAGGACACAACCGCAGTTCGACCTTCATGCCAGCACCCAGGCCTTAAGCTCATCTGCCGGGCCTGCCCTTGTGCCCTTGTCCCCTGGTTCTTTCAGCACCTCACGCCTTCCAACCCAATTTCTGCAACATGCCTTCCCCACATCCAGACCGGCCGCAACAAAAGGTCCAGGCGGCAACAGCCCATCCGGCTCAAAGCCTGTTGCGCATGATGGAAATTGCAAGCGGCGCGGGCACATGGACACTGGAACTGCCCGATCGGCGCATGAGTTTCAGCAAGCCGCTTGCCGAGCTGCTGGGGCTTTCCCACGACGAGGGATCGGCGCCCGTGCTGTCGCTGGAGGAGGCGCTGCAGTTTTATGCGGCCGAATCGCGTGAGCTGATGGTCGCGGCGTTTGATGTATGCACGAAAAACGCGCGGCGGTTTGATGAAGAGGTGCATGTCACCACGGCCCATGGCCAGCGTTTGTGGACGCGGGTCATCGGTGAGGCGGTCCGTGATGCTTCAGGCGCGGTTGTGGGCATCCACGGCATGCTGCAGGACCTCACGGCAAAAAAACGCTCAGAGAACGAATCAATGGGCATCACCATGCGGCTCAGCACAACCCTGGCCAGCATTGAGGAGGCCTTCGTCACCATCGACAAGAAAGGCGTTTTTACCTATGTCAACCGCGAAAGCGAGCGGCTGCTGCGACGCGAGAGCGCCGAACTGCTGGGGCGCAAGTTATGGGATGAACTCGACGCGGCCGGCACCGGCCGCTTGCGCCGTGAAATCCACGCCGTGTGCCAAAGCGGGCTGAGCGTCGAGTTCGAGGAATATTACGCACCCCTCGAAAAATGGCTGGAGTTGCGGGCTTACCCCTTCGAGGAAGGCATTGCGGTGTATTTCCGCGATGTCACGGCCTGGCGGCAGTCGCAGGAGCAATTGCTGCTGCTGCAAACCAGCATTTCACGCCTGAACGACATCGTCATCATCACCGAGGCCGGCACCCTTGATGCTCCCGGGCCACGCATTGTTTTTGTCAACGATGCTTTTGAACGGCACACCGGCTACAGCCGCGCTGAAGCACTGGGCCGGACACCGCGCCTGCTGCAAGGGCCGCGGACGCAGCGCACCGAACTGGACCGCATCCGGACGGCGCTGCGGCAGGCCCAGCCGGTGCGCGCGGAGCTCATCAACTACAAAAAGAGCGGCGAGCTGTTCTGGCTGGAACTGGAGATCGTGCCGGTGGAGTATTTCAGCCGCGGGCACACGCACTGGGTTGCCGTCGCGCGCGACATCACCGAGCGCAAGGCCGCCGAGGATGAAATTGAGCACCTGGCGTTTTACGATGCCCTGACACAACTGCCCAACCGCCAGTTCCTGATGGACAGCCTGCGGCTGGCCTTGTCGCGCACGGCTCACCCCGAAAAAATCGGGGCCTTGATGTTTATTGACCTGGACAACTTCAAGGTGCTCAACGACACGCGCGGTCATGCGACGGGCGACCTGCTGCTGCAGAAAGTTGCCTCCCGGCTGAACGCCTGTGTGCGCCTGCGCGACACCGTTGCGCGGCTGGGCGGCGATGAATTTGTGGTCCTGCTGGAAGACCTCGGCGACGATCCGGACATCGCCAGGGACAAGGCCAGGATCGTCGCCCAAAAAATCCTGGCGTCCCTGTGCGAACCCTGCGAGCTGGCCGGCCATACCTATGACGGCACCTGCAGCATCGGCATCGCGCTGATACACCCGAACCAGCAAAGCATGGGGGACCTGCTCAAACAGGCCGACCTGGCGATGTACCAGGCCAAGGCGGCGGGGCGCAACGCCTTGTGCTTTTTTGACCCGCAGATGCAGGCGGCGGCAACCGCAAGCGCGGCGCTGAGCTCGGAACTCAGGCAGAGCCTGCGAAAGCAGGATTTCCTGCTGCATTACCAGCCCCAGGTAGGCCGCAAGGGCATGTTCGGCGTCGAGGCACTTGTGCGCTGGAAGCATCCGGAGCGCGGCGTCGTGTATCCCGACGACTTCATTGCCCAGGCGGAAGAAAGCGGCCTTATCCTGCCGCTTGGGCAATGGGTGCTGGAGACAGCCTGCGCCCAGCTGGCACAGTGGGCAAAACGCCGGGTGACGGCAAACCTGAGCATTGCCGTGAATGTCAGCGTGCGCCAGTTTCGGCATCCCGATTTTGTCGACATGGTGATGGCAGCCATCAGCCAGGCCGGCATTCGGGCAGACCTGCTGAAGCTGGAGCTGACCGAAACCCTGCTGGCCATAGACATGGAGGTGACGGTTGCCAAGATGGGCACGCTCAAGCGCGCCGGCGTGACGCTGTCCATAGACGACTTCGGCATAGGCTATTCGGCCCTGTCTTACCTCAAGCACCTGCCGCTGGACCAGCTGAAAATCGACCGCAATTTTGTCAAGGACATCCTGACCGATCCCAATGATGCGGCGATTGCGCGCACCATCATCGGGCTGGCGCAAAGCCTGGGCCTGGGCGTGGTGGCCGAAGGCGTGGAAACCGAGGCCCAGCGCGAACTGCTGGCACGCTTTGGCTGCGACAGCTACCAGGGCCACCTGTTTTGCCGCGCACTGCCCATCGACGAGCTGGAAATTTTCATGGCGAAGCTGCCCGCCTGAGCCAGGCCACGCGCAGCCGCCGGCGGATAGGTGATAGAAAAAAATGAGTCTTCGGTAGCTGTTGCCTAACCCATTTTTTTTATTGACATGGGAAATTGGCGAAACCGCAACAAAAGCTGTCGGGACTGTCAGCGCTAGCCGGCGGCATTGAATGCCTTGGAATGTAGTCTGTCGAAGCCGGGTAAGACTTGTCTGTTGAATTGCACTGAAGTCTGCCCCGAGGGGGATGCGGACAAAACTTGGACTACCAGGAGGTAGTTCATGTATTCATACGAAGACAGGATTCGAGCGGTCGAGTGCTACATCAAGCTCGGCAGTCCTGATGCGCAGTTAAGGCGAATGGCACTGATCGAAGCACTCGGCAGGCGCGCGACGAGCCAGGCATTGGAGCTGGCGCTCCTCGAAGCGCGGGCCAATCTCCGTCAGTACGACTTTCATGTTCAGGCCGCCGGCGGGAGAGCGTGGGGGGAGCCTGCTTCGGGTTCGAGTTCGCAGTCCAGCGAGTTGACGATGCGCGCCACGGCGCAATAGAACGCGCCGGTCGCGAGCAGCTCTATCACATGCTTCTCTCCGAAGCGCTCCAGCAAGGCCTTCATGGTCGCCGCGGTCGCGCCGCTGGCATGTGTCAGGTCGTCCGCGAGCTGCAGAACCAGGGATTCGTCGGCGTCGAACAGCGCGCTGTCACGCCAATTCGGCAATGCGGCCAGTTGTGCCGGCGTAACGCCTTCTGTCAGCGCCATGTGCGCGTGGTGTCCGTATTCGTACCTGGATTCGTGCCGGCAGGCGATCTGCACGATCAGCAGCTCGCGCAGCCTGCGCGAGACCGACAGGTCGTTGCGAAGGCCGCGCGCAAACGGCGCCCACACCTTGGCGAGCGCCGGGGACCAGGCCATCATCCGCCAGACGTTCATCACCGTGCCGCGCTGCTTCATTTTGTCGAAGACGTCCTTCAGTTCCGGGTCCACGGTGTTCGTGTCGACCATCTTCATGCGTGCCATGCTCTTGCCTCCTTGGGTTTTCGTGTCCGTGAAATCATGCGATCGTCCGATCTGCGCCCATTGATTGGCGGTTACACCGAATTGTTCTTCTGTCTCATTCGCGGTGCGCCCGCCGGGAACGGATGAAGCTGGTGCCGAAGCTGGCGCGGAACCAGTGCGCAAAGGCACTGGCAGAGGAGAAACCGAGCATGGCGGCCGCGTCTTCCAGCGAATGGTCGCTGTCGTTGCACAGCTTCACCGCCACTTCGCGGAGGACAGAATCCAGCACCGACTTGAACTGCTCGCCTTCCAGGCTCAGTTGCCGGTGCAAGGTCTGCCGACTGACCCCCAGGTGCTGCGCCACCTTGTCGACCGTGCAACGGCCGTTGCCCAGCAAGGCCATGATTAAGTGGCGCACGGTGTCCCGCCGCGCGGGTTTGCGCTGATTGAGCGCAGTGTCGAGAAAGCGGCGCGCAAAACTGGCCAGCCCGGGCTGCGTCGGGGTCAGTTCACGGGCCATGTCGCTGGCGGCGCAGACGATGCCGTTGAAAGCGCTGTTGAACTCAAGATTCTTGCCGAGGAAAGACCTGTGAAAGCGCAGGTCGTGCGGCGGCCGATGGGTGAAGCAGACCAGGCGAGGCTGCCACCCGGGGCCCAGAAGGTCACGCAGCACCTGGAACATCACCCCGACCGTCAGTTCTATCGCCTGGCGCGTTGGAACCGATTTGCCCAGCATCAATTCTTCGTGGATGACCACGGCGTCGCCTTCTTCATCGACCCGCGCCAGCAGCGCGTCGTTGAGCACTCGGTTGTAGCTCAGCAGCGTTTTGAGCGCTGCCAGCGCCGTGCTCTCCTGCTTGAGCACGAGACTGACGGGGCCGAGTTCCCAGATATGGCGGCGGCTGGCCAGTCTCAGGCCGAAGGCCTCCATCTCTGCGGCCTGCGCGCAATCGCTGAGCAAGCGGCACACCGCCTCCATGCCGACCAGGGTTTCGTTGTCGTCGAGACAATGGCGCGAAATGCCCGCCTGGCGCAGCATCGCGAACGGGTCGAGTCCGGCCGACTGCGCCAGGTCCGTGAACCCCGTCAGGCTGGCGCTGCGGATGAGATGGGAAGTCTGAGTCATGGAAATCTCCGATGCCGCTTGCGATAACTAATCAATTCGTTGCAACAACGGATCAATTCAGCGGGGGCAACGGTACGCATCATAACGGCAAGCGCGGTCACAGCCTGTCATCGCAGACGCCGCAGCTACCAAGGAACACCATGCACTTCCTCGACGGGGCCCTCCTTCCCGAAAACCAAGAGAAACTTGTCATCACCGCTGCCCCCTACGGCCCGCAATGGGAGCCGGGCGACTTCCCCTCCGACATCGCGGTCACGATCGAGGAGCAGGTGCAAAAGGCGGTGGATTGCTACAACGCCGGCGCGACGGTGCTTCACTTCCATGTCCGCGAGGACGATGGTTCCGGCTGCAAGAACCTCGACCGCTTCAACGAGGTGCTCTCGCGCCTGAAGCAGGCCGTGCCCGACATGATCATCCAGGTCGGCGGCTCGATCTCGTTCGCGCCCGTCGAGGAAGGCGCGAACGCCGAGTGGCTGAGCGACGAGACGCGTCACATGCTGGCGCGCCTGAAGCCGACGCCCGAGCAGATCACCGTGGCCATCAACACCGGCCAGATGAACATGGTGGAGCTCATGACCCCTGAGGACCGCGCAGGAACCTCGTTCGCGCGCAAGGCGGTCTATGATGCCTATGAGGAGATGATCGTGCCAGCCGGACCCGCCTGGCTGCGGGAACATCTCGCGCAACTGTCCGCCAACGGCATCCAGCCGCACTTCCAGATCACGCAGAAGTCGGGACTGGTCACCCTCGAGCGCCTGATCCGGGAGGGCATCTACAAGGGCCCGCTCAACGTGAACTGGGTCGCGCTCAGCGGCGGCTTCGACAATCCCGATCCCTACAGCATGATGGAGTTCATTCGCCTTGTCCCCGATGGTTCGACGCTCACGCTGGAAGCGCAGATGCGCGCCTGCCTGCCGATCAACGCCATGGCGATCGCCATGGGCCTGCACGTGCGCTGCGGCATCGAGGACACGCTCTGGGGTCCCAGCGGCGAGCACATGAGCAGCGTGAAGCAGATCGAGCAACTGGTGCGCATCTCGCGGGAACTGGGACGAGACGTCGCGTCGGCCCAAGAGGCGCGCACGATCTTCAAGGTCGGCACACAATACAAGACGGTTGATCAGACGCTCGCCGAGTTGCGCTATCCCAGCGCTCGCCGTCCGGTTCGGCCGGCGCTGGCCGAACGCAAGGTGGCGGCATGACCGCAGCCCCCACGCTGCTGCTGATACCCGGCCTGCGCGACGAGACGCCGGGCCACTGGCAGACCATCCTCGCCGGCCAATGGCCGGGCGCGGTGTCGCTGCCGGCGCTGGGCCGCAAAAATATCGATCTGGCAGCCCGCCTGGTGCAGATCGAAGAGGCTGTCCAGGCCATCAAGGGGCCTGTGCTGGTGGTCGCGCACAGCGGCGGTGCCATCGCCACGGCGCATTGGGCCCAGCGTACCCGCGCCGCCATCCACGGCGCCCTGCTGGCGACGCCGCCGCTGCTCGAGGGCCCGCTGGGACCCGAGTTTCCGGACCTTGCCGAATTTCAGCGCCACGGCTGGGCGCCAGTTCCCCGCTTGCCACTGCCGTTTCGCAGCATCGTGGCGGCGAGCAGGAACGACCCCCTGGGCTCCTACGAAGGCGTCAGCGAACTGGCGCGTGACTGGGGTGCCCGCCTGTTCGACCTGGGAGAAAGTGGCCACCTGAATCCGGCCTCTGGCTTCGGCCCCTGGCCCGCTGCGCTCGAGCTGGTCCGCGAGCTGGCCGAAGGCCGCATCGTGCCGGGAGTCCCCGCATGAGCCGCGCGCACACGCCGACCTGTGATGCCTTGCGCGCGGAGGGTCATTGGAACTCCGACTGGGACGCCATGGCGGCTCTGTCTCCAGACTGGACCGAGCAGTTCATGCGCATGGTCAGCATCCCGCTGAATTCACCGGCGCTCGATGCACGCACTTTCGAGCTGGTCTGCATTGCGATCGATGCATCGGTGACCCATATGTTCGCACCGGGGACGCGCCGCCACATCCGCCGCGCGCTCGACCTCGGCGTGAGCACCGAGGAGATCATGGCCGTGCTGCAACTCACGGCAACGCTCGGGCTGCACACCATGAGCCTGGCGGCGCCCCTGTTGCAAGAGGAATTGCGCGAGCGCCAAGCCACCCCCGACCAGCCTGCGTGATGCCCGATCTTCTCGCCAAGGAAACTCTCTTACCGGAAAACAAGATATGAAATCCTCTAAAAATCTGAAAATGAATCAACTGAAGCGTCGCCTCGTGCTCACCTCCATGGCAGGCTTGCTGGCGGCATCCGCAACGATGGCCGTAGCCCAGCCGTTGTCGAACCACCCCATTACCATCGTCGCCATTGGCACGCCAGGTGCAACCGCCGACATCCTGGCCCGCACTGTGGCCGACGCTCTTTCCAAGAGCCTGGGCCAACCCGTGATCGTGGAGCCCAAGCCCGGTGCGGGTGGCGCCGTGGCGATGGACTACTTCCTGAGAAAGCCTGCTGACGGACATGCATTCCTGCTGTCCATCAGCAGCCTGGTGTCCGAGCTGCCCTACACCTTCAAGCCCAAGTACGACCCGTTCACAGCCGTCAAGCCACTGGTCGACGTAGGCGGATTCGGCCCCCTGCTGGTGGGCAATGCCAACCTGCCACCCAAGAATTTGCAGGATGTGATTGCCTACACCAAGGAAAACAAGGGCAAGATCAACATCGCGTCCTACTCACCGGGAACGGCCTCGCACATCCTCGCCCTCCAGCTCAACAAGCTGGCCGGTCTGGACATGAACGTCGTTCAATACAACGGATCGAGCCCTGCCCTGGTGGATGTGGTGGGCGGCAGCGTCCAATTCATGATGGATACGCCCGCCACCTCCCTCCCCATGATCAAGGCCGGCAAACTCAAGGCCTACGCCGTCAGCACGCCGAAGCGCATTGAGCAAGCTCCGGACGTCCCGACCTTCGCCGAGTTGGGCTTTGCCCAAATGACCCGGGTTTCGTGGATGGGACTGTGGACGCTCCCCGGCGTTCCGGACGCCATTCAGCAGCGCGTGCGAGACGAAACCCTCAAGGCCCTCAAAACGCCGGCCATCAAAGAACGCTTGTCGTCGCTGGGCCTCTCCGTGGATACGGAGAACCCACGCACGTCTGAGGAAATGAGCGCGAGCTTGAAGCAGGAATACAAGGTCACGGGCGAACTTCTGAATGCCGTGGGCTACAAGCCGATGGCGAAGTGATTGCCCGGACGGGGCACACACCTCTTAGGGGCTTTTTTTGTTGCTAGCGCTGAATTCGGCCAAGCTGCCTAGAGATTGTCTACAAGCATGACCCGAAACGCCGCGATGCCCAGGGCGAATGGGTCAAGGAAGCCGAGGACGTGGTGCCGCTGGCGCCAATTGCCTGGCCTTGCGCTGCGACATTTCGTCCAGCCGTGAAGTGACCAATATGTTCGCCAAGCTTGTTGACCGCTTCGGCACACTCCATATCCGTCTGACGTAAAAAGAGAAAAGCACGCCATCATTTATATAGCAGATTTTTTCAATAACCACGACGGTTTGTGTGTGGTGGGCTTCACGGATTCGAACCGCAGACCGAATCAAAATGCCCGCGGGACGCCATGCCGCCTGAAACAACTCAAGGAGACATCAATGAAGACTTCGATCCACGTGTTTTTTCGTTTCGCGCTCGCCGCATTGTTCCTGACCGGCGCATCGCTATCGCTGGCCCAGGCCTGGCCCGAACGGGTCATCAAAGTCATCGTCCCCGCGCCACCTGGCGGAAACATGGACGTGCCTGCTCGCGTCTTTGCCAACTACCTGTCCAAGGAGGTCGGCCAGCCCGTCATCGTCGAGAACAAGGCTGGCGCGGGGGGAGCCATCGGCGTGCAGGCCATGCTGAACGCGCCGGCCGACGGGCACACGATCCTGTACACCAGCTCCAATGTGCTCACCGAAATACCGTACGCCATGAAGCCGCCCTTCGACCCGATGAAGGACGTACGGCCGGTGGCAGCACTCTCAAAGTACCGTTACGTGCTGGTGGTTGCGCAGGACTATCCCGCGGATGAGCTGGCCGGCATGGCACGCCAGCTCAGGGCTGCGCCGGACAAGAGCAGCTTTGCGTCCCCAAGCCCCGGAACGGTCGCGCAGTTCGGTGGCGAGATCCTCAATCGCAAACTCGGAGTGAACATGCAGCACATACCGTTTTCAGGCACGCCCCCTGCGCTGAACGCGGTGATGTCCGGGCAGATCACGATGGTCTTGGACAGCGTCGTCACCTCTGGCCCCCTGCTGCAAGGCGGCAAACTCAAGGCGCTGGCCATCGCTGGCACCACCCGCTATGCCGGCATGCCGAAGGTTCCGACCTTCGCCGAGCAAGGGTTTCCGGAGTTCAATGATTTCAGCGGCTGGCAGGGCATCGCGGTGTCTTCCAAGGTGCCGGCTCCCATTGTCGAAAAACTCTACGCCGCTACGCGCCGTGTCGCTGGCCTGGCGCCGTTCCACGACCAGATCGCCCGGATGGGCTTCGAACCGGTCCTGCCCGATTCGTTGCAGCAGTTCGCGCAGCGCCTGCAGTTGGACTACGACCACTTCGGCACGCTGAACCGCACGTTCGCCCTGAAGCAATGAAGCCTCATCAACCTTGAAAGAGATAAGTCAGCCATGAAAGCAGCCGTGATTGTTTCAGGCCCGCAAGGCGGCCGCCTGGAAATCCAGCAGATTCCTCGCCCGACGCCTGGCCTCGGCCAGGCGCTCGTGCAGGTGATGGCCTCGGGTCTGAACCGGGGTGAATTGAATCGCGTGCGTGAAGCGAAAAGCGGGACCCCGATCCTGGCCGGCATCGAATTCGCCGGCATCATCAGCCAGGTTGGGCCGGGTGTGCACGGCGTGCGCGAAGGCGAGCGCGTCGCCGGCCACGGCTGGGGCGGGCAATCTGAATATGTGCTGGCCGAGGCACGCGCGCTGATGCCGATGCCGGCCACGCTGTCATGGGCCGAGGCAGCCGCATTCCCCAATGTGTTCATTACCGCACACGACGCGCTGGTCACCAATGGCGAGTTCCGCGCCGGCCAGTCCGTGTTGGTCAATGCCGCCACCGGCGGCGTCGGTCTGGCCGCCATACAGCTGGCCGCCCAGCTCGGCGCCAGCCGGGTCATCGGCAGCTCGCGCTCGGCGGCGAAACTGGCGCGGCTGCGCGAATATGGCGCGACGCACGTCATCGACGCCTCGCAACCGGACACCACGCAGGCCGTACTGGATGCCACCGACGGGCGCGGCGTGGACGTGATCATCGACTTCCTGGGCGGATCGGTGTTCGACGCCAACCTGAAAAGCTTGGCCGTGCGCGGCCGGCTGGTCATCATCGCGCGCATGAGCGGTGTCGAGACTGCCCAGATCGACCTCAAGCAGCTGTGGGTCAATCGCCTGAAGGTGATCGGGACCACGTTCCGCACTCGCACCGAGGAAGAACGGCTCATCCTGATCGAAGCATGCGCGCGCGACGTGCTGCCGCTGCTGCGCGAAGGGCGCCTCAAGCAGCCGATCGACCGCATTTTCGCGCTCGACGACATCGTGCAGGCCCATGCCTACATGGCAAGCGACCAGCACTTCGGCAAGATCATCCTGGCTGTTCATGAGAACGCAATGGAAGCCAGCACATAACCCTAACCCATGTCGCTGCATGCGACGAAGGAGATAAGCATGAACCTGAAGATAACACCGCTCACCGGGTCGGTCGGAGCCTCGGTCGAGGGCATGTCGCTCTCGGAGCCCGTGGCCAAAGAGCAGTTCGAGCAACTGCGCGATGCATTCCAGCACCACTGCGTGCTGGTGTTCCGCGACCAGCGCCTCGCTCCGGCGCCTCAACTCGCTTTCGCCCGTCTCTGGGGCGAGCCAATGGTTTCGGCCTTGCTCTCCAAGCTGCAACTCGGGGAGTATCCCGAAGTGATCCAAATCCGAACGGCACCGAAGGATCTCGTCTCGACCGAGGCCTGGCACTACGACGCGCCACATACGCCCGTGCCGCCCAAGGTCACCATGCTCAGCGCGCAGGTGGTACCGGCGGGTGGCGACACGATGTGGAGCAACCAATACCTCGCCTACGAGCGCCTGTCCCCGGTGATGCAACGCATGCTGCAAGGCCTGCGTGTGCATTTCCGAGGCGCGCGACTGGCCCGCTTCCAGGGCGCCTCCGGGGCCGACGTGCCCACCGCCGTGCATCCGCTGGTGCGCACGCATCCGGAGACCGGCCGCAAGGCGCTCTACATCGGTCACGCCGACAACGTACAAGGCATCGAAGGCATGACCGAGGCCGAAAGTCGGCCCTTGCTGGATTTCCTGTATGAGCACAGCACTCAGCCGGACAACGTATACCGCCACATGTGGCGTGCCGGTGACTTCCTCATGTGGGACAACCGGTGCACCATGCACTATGCGGTGCATGACTACGGCACGCAAGAGCGCGTGCTGAACCGGGTAACCCTGAAGGGCGAGGTGCCCGCCTGAGGAGCGCAGACCAGTGGATCGGGCGCGCCACACCACCGGCTTCCACTGGTTGTATTCATCGGCCACCCGCTTCTGGAAGGATGTTCCCAGCAGCGGATTCGCATTGGGAGCGACCTTCACGGAGGTCTAGAGCGGATTCTTAGATAGCTGAAGGCCAGGGAATTTTGGGGAGGACATCGGTGTCAAAGCATGACGTTACTGAGAAATTGGAGCAATCATGGCTGCCCCTTATTCTTTGGACTTGCGTCGTAAAGTCGTTCATGCATGCCAATGCTCAGGTCAATCGCCACAAGCAGCGGCCGAGTTTTTTGGCGTGAGCCTATCGTATGTCAAAGGCATGAGGCGCCGCGTACGCCGCAACGTTGAACTGGCACCGCGAAAATGGCGTCCCGGACCTCGCGCCAAGATGGATTCGGCAAGGTCAATGCATCTGTGTTCCGAGCCTAATCAATCGCGCTTTCCAGCGCCGATGCTGGTCATCACCGGAATATTGACGTGAAGTGGTCGGCGAGAATCGGCCCAGCTGGTCGACCACACCCGAGTATGCAAATGCCGGACATTGTTCATTTCAACCATCCGACGGACCTTATTCCCGTCCGACAGACTGTATTGTTTCCTATCATAGGCAAGCAAAAATCTGCGCTTTGACGCACACTGGCAAGCCGGCCATGCCAAAAACCTGCCTGCCGGGAAAAAAGGAGATCGCCATGCCCCGCCACACCCCCATAGAGCGCTATCGCAACATCGGCATCAGCGCGCACATCGACGCCGGCAAAACCACCACGACCGAGCGCATCCTGTTTTACACCGGGGTGAACTACAAGATCGGCGAGGTACACGAGGGCACGGCCACCATGGACTGGATGGAGCAGGAGCAGGAGCGCGGCATCACCATCACCTCGGCAGCGACCACCGCCTTCTGGAAAGGCATGGCCGGCAACTACCCCGAGCACCGCATCAACATCATAGACACGCCGGGCCACGTGGACTTCACCATCGAAGTGGAGCGCTCCATGCGCGTGCTCGACGGAGCGGTGATGGTGTATGACGCGGTGGGCGGCGTGCAGCCGCAGTCTGAAACCGTCTGGCGCCAGGCCAACAAATACAAGGTGCCGCGCCTGGCCTTTGTCAACAAGATGGACCGCGTGGGTGCCGATTTTTTCCGCGTGCAGCGCCAGATCAGCGAGCGCCTCAAGGGCGTGGCCGTGCCGGTGCAGATCCCGGTCGGTGCCGAGGACCATTTCCAGGGCGTGGTGGACCTGGTCAAGATGAAGGCCATCATCTGGGACGACACCAGCCAGGGCCTGCATTTTGAATACGGCGACATCCCCGCGCAGTTGCTGGACAGCGCCAACGAGTGGCGCACAAAAATGGTGGAAGCGGCGGCCGAAGCCAATGACGAGCTGCTGACCAAATACCTGGCGGGCGAAGCGCTGAGCGAGGACGAGATCAGGCAGGGCCTGCGCCAGCGCACAGTGGCCAACGAGATCGTGCCCATGCTCTGCGGCAGCGCCTTCAAGAACAAGGGCGTGCAGGCCATGCTGGACGCGGTGATCGACTACCTGCCCTCGCCGGCGGACGTGCCGGCCATACTCGGCCATACCGAAGACGACGGCGAGGCCGAGCGTCACCCGAACGACGATGAGCCTTTCTCTGCGCTGGCCTTCAAGATCATGACCGACCCTTATGTGGGGCAGCTGATTTTCTTTCGCGTGTACTCGGGCGTCATCAAAGCCGGCGACACGGTCTACAACCCGGTCAAGGGCAAACGCGAGCGTCTGGGGCGCATTTTGCAGATGCACGCCAATGAGCGCAACGAGGTCAAGGAGGTGCGCGCTGGCGACATCGCCGCCGCTGTGGGACTGAAGGAGGCTACCACCGGGGACACCTTGTGTGACCCGGCCCACGTGATCATCCTGGAGAAGATGGTGTTCCCCGAGCCCGTCATTTCGCAGGCCGTAGAGCCCAAGACCCAGGCTGACCAGGAAAAGATGGGTATAGCCCTGAACCGCCTGGCGCAGGAAGACCCCTCGTTTCGCGTGCACACCGACGAGGAATCCGGCCAGACCATCATCTCGGGCATGGGCGAGCTGCACCTTGAGATATTGGTGGACCGCATGAAACGCGAGTTCAGCGTGGAAGCCAATGTCGGCAAGCCGCAGGTCGCCTACCGCGAAACCATACGGCAGGCGGTGAACGACGTCGAAGGCAAGTTCATCAAGCAGTCGGGCGGCCGCGGCCAGTACGGCCATGCCGTGCTCAACCTGGAGCCGCAGCCTTCGGGCAAGGGTTATGAGTTTGTCGATGCGATCAAGGGCGGCGTGATCCCGCGCGAATACATTCCGGCCGTCAACAAGGGCATCCTTGAAACGCTCAAGGCCGGCGTGCTGGCGGGCTATCCGGTGGTGGACGTGAAGGCCACGCTGGTGTTTGGCTCCTACCATGACGTGGACTCCAACGAAAACGCCTTCCGCATGGCCGGCTCGCTGGCCTTCAAGGAGGGCATGCGCCGCGCCAAACCGGTGCTGCTGGAGCCGGTGATGGCGGTGGAGGTGGAAACGCCAGAGGATTTCATGGGCAATGTGATGGGCGACCTGTCCTCGCGCCGCGGCATGGTGCAGGGCATGGAAGACATCGCGGGCGGTGGCGGCAAGCTGGTGCGCGCCGAGGTGCCGCTGTCGGAAATGTTCGGCTACTCCACCACCCTGCGCTCGCTGACACAGGGCCGAGCCACCTACACCATGGAATTCCGGCGTTATGCCGAAACGCCGGCCGATGTGTCAGCGGCCATCATGCGCGGCAAGGGCGGCTAAGCGGCCACCACGCCCGCCTCAGGCCGCCAGGGGAAAGGCAAACGCCGGGGAGCCCTTCAATCTGCCCATGGCGGCTTGAAAGACAGAAAATTTCCCGCTGGATTTATTGAATTCACAAAACAATTCACTGGTGACAAACGATGCAAACCCCAAAATCGGTCGCATCGACCTGAAAAGCCTGAATGTGCTGCGGCAGGACGGGCGCATCTCCAGGCTCAGGCTGGCGCTGGGGGTCTAGCGGCAATCCCGGCTTGCATGGCGCAGCACTGCGGGGAATAATTCCGTCCAGCATCCAGCATTCACCCATCCGTCAACCAAGCCATACACCGGGAGCTTCTGATGAAACTGCATTCTTTGATCTGGGCCGCGGCCCTGGCCCTTGGCACTGCTTCAGCGGGTGCCCAGAGCATCAAGCCCGGCCTGTGGGAAACCACCAGCAAGGTGGGCGGCAACCCGGAGATGGACAAGGCCATGGCCCAGATGCAGCAGCAGATGGCCAGCATGCCGCCGGCACAGCGCAAGCAGATGGAAGACATGCTGGGCAAACAGGGCGTCGCGATGGGCGCCGGCGGCATGAGCGCAAAAGCCTGCATCACCCGGGAAATGATTGATCGCGGCGAAATGCAGTCGCAGCAGCAAGGCAATTGCAAAACCACCATCACCGACAAGACCAGCCGCAGCATGAAAATGAATTTCACCTGCGCCAACCCGGCCTCCAGCGGTGAAGGGCTGTACACCTTTCAGGGCGACAGCGCCTACACCATGAACATGAAGGTCACCAGCACGGTCAAAGGCGCGCCGAAAACCACCACGATAGACGCATCCGGCAAATGGCTGGGCAGCGATTGCGGAACCCTCAAGCCCATGGCTGTGCCCAAACAGTAAATAGCGCGGCGCGGAAAGCGCAGGAAAGAAGCATCCTTCAACAAGCTCAGGATGATCGGATGTGGGGGCCACCAATTTTTCGACGGGCCGCCCCTAGAAAAATTAGCCCTCTCGGGGGGCAGCGTAGTACACGAAGTGACAAGCGTGGGGGCCCTATTTACCTTCCCCCGAAGATCGCCGTCCCCACTCGCACCATGGTGCTGCCCGAATGGATAGC
This sequence comes from Pseudomonadota bacterium, assembly GCA_040388255.1. Lineage (GTDB taxonomy): Bacteria > Pseudomonadota > Gammaproteobacteria > Burkholderiales > Burkholderiaceae_C > Polaromonas. The sequence goes on from JAZKCE010000012.1 coordinate 151,338, forward strand.
CGCCTCCAGGTCGGCCGTCATGCCCATGGACAGCGTATCCATGGGCGTGGCCAGCACACCGGCTGCATTTATCTGATCAAAAAGCGCTTTTGTCCTTGCGTGGATTGCGCAGGCAGCTACAAAATCAATAGCAGGTTCGGGGATGGACATGAGGCCCCGCAACACCAGCCCGGGCAACTGCGCGACCTCGCCGGCCAGCGCCAGCACATCGTCAGGCGCCACACCCGACTTGTTGGTGCCGCCATCGATGTTGACCTGAAGGCAAATTTGCAGCGGCGGCAAGTGCGGCGGGCGCTGCTCGCTCAGACGTTGCGCGATCTTCTGCCGGTCCACCGACTGCACCCAGTCAAAGTGTTCGGCCACAAGGCGGGTCTTGTTGCTCTGCACCGGACCTATGCAATGCCACTCCAGCGCGGCTGATGGCGCGCCGGGCTGCGCCGCCTGAAAGGCTCTAAGCGCGCGTATCTTCTCCACGCCTTCGGCGATGTAGTTTTCCCCGAACGCGCGCTGGCCGTCCGTCATGGCGTCCATCACGGCATCGGCGCCAAAAGTCTTGGACACCGCCAGCAGGCGCACGCCGGCCGGGTTGCGTCCGGCGGCCATGCTCGCCGTGGTAATGCGGTCGCGGACTTGCTGGAGGTTGCGCACAATCATGGTCATAATCCGACTGTAAACTCAGATTCAACCCTCTTCAGTTTTCCGCACCCCTTTTAAGGATTTCCCGGGATGGACATTACCCAGCTGCTGGCTTTTAGCGTCAAAAACAAGGCGTCTGACCTGCATTTGTCAGCCGGGTTGCCCCCCATGATCCGCGTGCACGGGGATGTCCGCCGCATCAATGTCGACCCGCTGGACCACAAGCAGGTGCATGCCATGGTGTACGACATCATGAACGACACCCAGCGCAAAAACTACGAAGAATTCCTGGAGGTTGACTTCTCCTTCGAGATCGACGGCCTGGCACGCTTTCGGGTCAATGCCTTTAACCACAACCGCGGCGCCGGCGCGGTGCTGCGTACCATTCCCTCCAAAATCCTGACGCTGGAGCAGCTCAACGCGCCAAAAATCTTCGGCGAGCTGGCGATGAAACCGCGCGGCATGGTGCTGGTCACCGGCCCGACGGGCTCGGGCAAATCGACCACGCTGGCGGCCATGGTCAACTATTTGAATGAAAACGAATACGGCCACATCCTCACGGTGGAAGACCCGATCGAGTTTGTGCATGAGTCCAAAAAGTGCCTGATCAACCAGCGTGAAGTCGGCCCGCACACCTTGAGCTTTAACGCCGCGCTCAAGTCCGCGCTGCGCGAAGATCCTGACGCCATCCTGGTCGGCGAAATGCGCGACCTTGAAACCATACGCCTGGCCATGTCGGCCGCGGAAACCGGCCACCTGGTGTTCGGCACGCTGCACACCTCCAGCGCCGCCAAAACGGTGGACCGCATCATCGACGTGTTCCCGGCCGAGGAAAAGGAAATGATCCGCTCCATGCTGTCGGAGTCGCTGCAGGCGGTGATTTCACAAACGCTGTGCAAGACCAAGGACGGCGCCGGCCGCGTCGCCGCGCATGAAATCATGCTGGGCACCAGCGCCATCCGCAACCTGATCCGCGAAGCCAAGGTGGCGCAGATGTATTCATCGATACAGACCGGCAACAGCGTGGGCATGCAGACGCTGGACCAGAACCTGACCGAGCTGGTCAAGCGCAATGTCATTTCTGCGGCGGAAGCGCGCGGCAAGGCAAAAATTCCGGATAACTTCCCAGGCTAGAAATATGGCCCCCACGCTTTTCACTTCGTGTAATACGCTGCCCCCCGAGGGGCGCATTTTTCCTAGGGGCGGCCCGTCGGAAAAACATGACCCCCATTAATATTCGCTTGCCGACAAGACAAGAATCTGTTTGAAAGGAGTCGCAAATGGAACGCGACCAGGCCAGTAAATTCATCAACGACC
>JAZKCE010000013.1:0-232253 GCA_040388255.1 Pseudomonadota bacterium
CAGGTGGGGGAGTTTGAAGTGGCCATACCCGGGGGAATTTGGGTGGCCATCGGGGGAACTGTGGACCAAAGGATTATGAGGACGTCGCTGTTGGCACCGGGGGCATGCCCTCCCCGTTTTCCAGGCACCTCACGACATGCCCCCAGTCGTCCATGATGAGCCTTCGCTCAACTAAATGCTTACTGCGTGCATAGGCAGCTTTGACCATGTCGTTCTCTTTATGGTCTAGCTGCCGCTCCAAGGCTGCGTCTGACCAACCTCGCTCGGAGAGCAGAGTGCGCGCAGTGGCCCTGAACCCGTGTAAGGTCTGCTTTTGACCGTATCCCATTCGCACCAGCAACCTGCCGATCGTGTTCTCGCTCATCCACTTGTCGTCGCCTAGGACATTGGGGAATATGTAGTCGGATCCGAAGGAATCCTCATTGATACGCCTAAACTCCTCCACGGCTTCATTGGAAAGCGGAACAATGTGGGCTTGACGAAGACCTTTCCCGGTTTTCATTCGTTCAGCAGGGATGCGCCATTCACGCTTCTCAAAGTCGACTTCGTCCCACTGTGCAAGCCGTAGCTCTTGGGAGCGCACAAAAGTAAGAAGAGCAAGCTTGGTCGCGGAAAGGGTCAACTGATCTGCAGCATCCCAAGTGCGCAAATCCGCCAAGAATTTTTGCAGCTCTTTTGGATCTGTAATGGCGGGTCTGTGAACCACTGAAGGCGTTTCAATAGCACCCTTTAGATCGCCGGCCGGGTTGTGCGTACCCAAGCCCGTGGCAATTGCGTACCGAAAAATCTGGCCGCAGATTTCACGTAAACGAGTGGCGGTATACGCCGCGCCCCGCCCTTCCACTTTTCTGAGGGCAGCGAGAAGAAGCGGCGCACCAATCTGCGTGACTGGGAGACTTCCAATCGTCGGGAACAGGTCGGCCTCCATATGCCCCATTGTTTTATCGGCGGTGATCTTGGCCCATTTTTTCGACTTTCCTTTGTGCCAAGCTCTCGCCACTTCCTCGAAGGAATTGCCAGACGCTGCCACGGCCGCGAACTTTGCTATCTTCCTGGCCGACATAGGATCCCGCCCGTCCAGCAGGACCTGCCGGTTCTCAGTCAATTTTTTGCGAGCGCTCACTAACGTTACTTCGGGATATGTTCCTAAGGCCATCGTTTTGCGCTTTCCCAAGTGCCGATAGTCCCAGCGCCAGTACTTACCGGCACGGTTTACGAGCAGGTACAAACCGTTCTGATCTGCTAGCTTTTTGGGAGCATCAGATAACGGGATCGTGCGGCAATTCAGATCTGTGAGGGGCATATTGACGGTATTTTTCTAAACAACAAAAAAGTACCGTCAAATATACCGTCAAAATTGACGGTATCTGGTTGGACCTCATTGGAACTCTTTGGGCAAAGAAAAAGCCGCTTTCCCTCTGGGGAAGCGGCTTTGTTAAGCTTCTTTGGATCTCTTTGAACGAAAAAATGGTGCCGATTATCGGAATCGAACTGATGACCTACCGCTTACAAGGCGGTTGCTCTACCAACTGAGCTAAATCGGCACAAAAACTATTTTACTTGACCCGCTTGAGTGAAGGACGGGTTCCCTGTTTCGGTTTTGGTGGTTCCGGCGGTTCCGTATCACCATCACCTGGCGCAGAGGAAGAAGAACTGCTGTCAGTCGGCACCAGTTGCACGATCCGGCCTTCAGGCCCGGACCCGTGCGAAGCCGGCGCCAATGCCGGCGCTGTTGCCGCCGGCCCGGCCGCATCCGCCTGCGGCGCTTCGGCCGGCGAAACCGGGTCGGACGATGATGGCCCGGACAAGGGAAAGGCCATGCCCTGGCCATTTTCGCGGGCGTAAATGGCAATCACACGGCCTATGGGCACCATGATCTCGCGCGCGCTCCCGGCGAACCTGGCCCGGAACTCGATGAAGTCGTTGCCCAGCTTGAGCGACGAGGTCGCGTCAAAACTGATGTTGAGCACGATTTCATTGTTCTTCACGTACTCGCGCGGGACCTGCACGGTCTCGTCGACGGCCACGGCGACATAAGGCGTCAGGCCGTTGTCGGTGCACCATTCGTACAGCGCCCGCACAAGGTAGGGGCGCGTTGACGTTGCGTCCAGCGCGTTCATGAATTCAGCCAAGGTTCAAGCAGAAGTTAGCGGTGTAAATGCCGGATGGTCAATTACTTGCGCATGACCTTTTCGGACGGCGTCAGTGCCTCGATATAAGCCGGGCGTGAAAAAATGCGTTCGGCGTATTTGAGCAGCGGCGCCGCATTTTTCGACAGGTCGATGTCGTAGTAGTCCAGGCGCCAGAGCAGCGGTGCAATCGCCACGTCCAACATGGAGAAGTTGTCGCCCAGCATGAATTTGTTTTTCAGGAAGATGGGCGCCAGCTGCGTCAGGCGGTCACGGATGTGCGAGCGGGCTTTTTCAAGCGCCTTGTCGTTGCCCTTGGAAGCGCGCGATTCCAGCGTGCTGACATGAACAAACAGCTCTTTTTCGAAGTTCAGCAAAAACAGGCGAACACGTGCGCGGTCAACCGGGTCGCCGGGCATCAGCTGCGGGTGCGGGAAGCGCTCGTCGATGTACTCGTTGATGATGTTCGACTCGTACAGGATCAGGTCGCGCTCGACCAGGATGGGCACCTGGCCATAGGGGTTCATGACATTGATGTCTTCGGGCTTGTTGTACAAGTCCACATCCCGGATTTCGAAATCCATGCCTTTTTCAAACAGCACAAAACGGCAGCGGTGCGAGAAAGGGCAGGTTGTGCCTGAATAAAGGACCATCATGGTTCGGAACTCCTAAATGCAAAGGAGTGGATACATCAAAAGCATCCACTCCAGAAGGTGCCGGGAAACAGGCCCCGGCGAAAAATTACTTGACGTCTTTCCAGAACGCGGCGTTCAGGCGCCACGCGGCAAAGGTCAGGACCAGCAGGAACATCAGCACCCAGACACCCACACGCACACGGGTATTCTGCGCCGGCTCGGCCATCCACTGCAGGTAGCCGACCAGGTCACCCACAGCCTGGTCGTATTGCAAGGGGCTCATGGTGCCGGGCGTGACCTGCTCCCAGCCCTTGAAGACGGACACCTTGTGGCCGTGCTCTTCCAGCTCGTCGTAGACCGGCTTGCGCTGGCCCTGCAGCTCCCACAACACGTTGGGCATGGCCACGTTGGGATAAGCCAGGTTGTTCCAGCCCGTCGCCTTGGTATCGTCGCGGTAGTAGGTGCGCAGGTAGGTGTAGAGGTAGTCGGCACCGGTGCCATGGGCGCCCGAGCGCGAACGGGCAATCACGGTCAGGTCGGGCGGGTTGCCGCCAAACCAGTCCTTGGCCTGTTTCGGGTCGATCGCGGCCTTCATGGTGTCACCAACTTTTTCAGTGGTGAACAACAGGTTGTCCTTGATCTGCGCATCGGTCAGGCCGATGTCTTTCAGGCGGTTGAAACGCATGAAGGCCGCCGAATGGCAGTTCAGGCAGTAATTGACAAACAGCTTGGCGCCGTTTTGCAGGGAAGCCAGGTCATTGGTCTTGTTGGGCGCCTTGTCCCAGGCAATGCCGCCTTCGGACGCCTGTGCGCCAGCCACCAGGCCGACCGCTGTAATCAGGGCGAGGATCAGTTTTTTCATTGTTCTAGTTCTCCAGCTCAGTGGGCGGAAAAAATCACGCGGTCAGGAACGGGCTTGAAAGTACCCAGGCGGCTCCACCACGGCATCAGCAGGAAAAAGCCGAAGTAAAAGAGCGTTCCCACCTGCGACACGCGTTCGCCAATCGGGGATGGCGGCTGCACACCCAGATAACCGAGGATCAGGAAGTTGATCACAAAAATGCCGTAGAGGTATTTGTTCCAGCTTGGGCGGTAGCGGATCGACTTGACCTGGCTGTTGTCCAGCCATGGCAGGAAGAACAGGATGATGACCGCACCACCCATAACCACCACACCCCAGAACTTGGCATCTATCATCAGCATCGCAGCGCTCACGACAACGGCGGCAACAACGATCACAACCTTGAACAGGCCGGCAATCCTGGCCTTGACGACACCAAACACAGCAGCGGCCAGAACGCAGGCGATCAGCGCATACATCATCTCGCTGGTGATGGCGCGCAGCATCGAATAGAACGGCGTGAAATACCAGACAGGGGCGATATGCAGCGGCGTCTTCAGCGGGTCAGCCGGGATGAAGTTGTTGTACTCAAGGAAATAACCGCCGAATTCCGGCGCCAGGAAAATGATGGCGGTGAAAACCATCAGGAACATGCTGACGGCAAAAATGTCGTGCACCGAGTAGTAGGGATGGAAAGGAATGCCGTCCAGTGGATGGCCTGCGGCGTCCTTGGGCGCGTTGGGGCCCTTGATCTCCACGCCGTCGGGATTGTTCGAGCCGACTTCATGCAGCGCAATGATGTGCGCGGCCACCAGGCCCAGCAGCACCAGCGGCACGGCAATCACGTGGAAGGCGAAAAAGCGGTTCAAGGTGGCGTCACCGACCACATAGTCGCCGCGAATCAGCAGCGCCAGGTCAGGACCGACGAAGGGAATGGCCGCAAACAGGTTCACGATGACCTGGGCGCCCCAGTAGGACATCTGGCCCCATGGCAGCAGGTAGCCCATGAAGGCTTCGGCCATCAGGCACAGGAAAATCGCGCAGCCGAACACCCAGATCAGTTCGCGCGGCTTGCGGTAGCTGCCGTAGATCAGGCCGCGAAACATGTGCAGGTAAACCACCACGAAGAATGCGGAAGCGCCGGTGGAGTGCATGTAGCGGATCAACCAGCCCCAGGGCACATCGCGCATGATGTACTCGACCGAACCGAATGCCAGCGCGGCATCGGGCTTGTAGTGCATGGTCAGGAAAATGCCGGTGGTGATCTGGATCACCAGTACCAGCATGGCCAGCGAGCCGAAGATGTACCAGAAGTTGAAGTTCTTCGGTGCGTAGTACTCGCTCATGTGCTCTTTGTAGAGCTTGCTGGCGGGGAAGCGGTTGTCGATCCAGTTCATCGCCTTGTCGGCGAGCGGTGCATCGGGGGAAATTTCTTTGAATTCAGCCATAACTGATCCTGGTTCGGTGGGGTTCTATGGCAAGCGCCTGTTCGTTGTTATGCGGTATCGGGCGCTGGCTACAAGGTCTTTTGAGGGGACTCAGGGTGGATTGAGACGCCTTCAGGCCTTTTTGTCTTCACCGATCAGCAGCCGTGTGTCTGACAGGTACATGTGCGGGGGGACTTCCAGGTTGTCGGGCGCGGGCTTGTTTTTATAAACGCGGCCGGCCATGTCGAAGGTGGAGCCGTGGCAGGGGCAGAGAAAGCCGCCACCCCAATCCGACTGCATGCCGCCAACCGCACCGGGCTGGAACTTGTCTGAAGGCGAGCAGCCCAAATGGGTACAAATACCGACCGCTACAAAGACTTCAGGCTTGATCGAGCGGCCTTCGTTGCGTGCATACACGGGCGTGAGTTCGTCCTGCTTGCGTTTGGATTCGGGGTCGGCCAGCAGCGCATCGAGCTTGGGCAGTTCTGCCAGCTGCTCGGGGGTGCGCTTGACGATCCAGACCGGCTTGCCACGCCATTCGACAGTGATTTTTTCACCAGGCTTGACGGCCGAGATGTCAACCTCTACGGCGGCACCGGCGGCTTTTGCTTTTTCGGAGGGCTGGAAAGTGCTGACGAAGGGGACTGCCGTGGCGACTGCGCCAATGCCACCTACAGCGGCTGTGGCGACGATCCAGTTTCTTTTATCTTTATCTAGAGGCGCGCCTTGGGGCGTACCGTTCACGCTTGCTTGGGTCATGAGAGTCCTTCAAGAACTGGCTTGAAAAAGGCTTAGTGGGGACAACCCCCGATTGTAGCGGAGCCAGAAGCCGGTTTTCAAGGCCGGACAGCCAGCTCCGGGTGCGCCGCCGCCACAACTTCGTGCATTTTGCAGGCCTGCAACGGATTGTTTCATGCAAAGCGCTCTTGCGTCTTGCCGAAAGCGGCCCAGCACCCATAATCGGTTTCGAAAAATCTTTTTTTCAAATCTCGCGAAGGTGCAGCGCCCAATCCTGGGCCAACAGTCAATCAACAAGAGGAGAACTTCATGGGAATGATGCAGGAATTCAAGGAATTTGCAGTCAAGGGCAATGTCATGGACCTGGCCGTCGGCGTGATCATAGGCGGCGCCTTTGGCAAGATCGTCGACTCCATCGTCGGCGACCTGATCATGCCGCTGGTCAGCAAGATCTTTGGCGGGCTCGATTTCTCCAGCTACTACGTCGCACTGGCCGGACAGGCCGCCGGCCTGCCGCTGGCCGACGCCAAAAAAGCCGGCGCCGTGTTCGCCTACGGCAACTTCATCACCGTGGCTCTGAACTTCATCATCCTGGCCTTCATCATCTTCATGATGGTCAAGCAGATGAACCGCCTCAAGAAGGAAGCCCCGGCCGCCGCCCCGGCCGCAACGCCAGAAGACGTGGTGCTGCTGCGCGAGATCCGCGACAGCCTGAAGAAATAGCACCCCCCTGTTGCCGCTCACTGTGTGTAGCGGCCTCTCCCCTGCAGGGGATGGCGCCTGCGGCTGGCAAGATCAGTTCACCCTGTCGGACGCTCACTGCGTGTAGCGCCTTCCCCCTTCCAGGGGCGGCGCCTCCGCGCCGGCAAAGCCGGACGCGCGGCCCCTGCTTGCGAAGACATAGCGATGCTATTGATTTAGTAACTGCTTGCGCCCACCAGCATTAACTTTTAAGCCTTTTATGCCTTTTCAGGGGCCAGTTTTCGCGCCATGCGCACAGCGGCAATCAGGCTGGAAGCATCGGCCCGGCCTGTACCCGCAATGTCAAACGCCGTGCCGTGGTCCGGGCTGGTGCGCACCAGCGGCAAGCCCAGCGTCACGTTGACGCCCTGCTCCACCCCCAGGTATTTGACCGGTATCAGGCCCTGGTCGTGGTACATCGCCACCACCACATCAAACTCGCCGGGCTTGTCCGCTGTGTTGCGGGCACGCATAAAAACGGTGTCGGGCGCGAAGGGACCGCTCACATCAAGGCCCTCGGCCCGCGCAGCGGCGATGGCTGGCGCGATGACGGTTTGCTCCTCGTCGCCAAACAGGCCGCCCTCGCCCGCATGCGGGTTCAGGCCCGCCACGCCTATGCGCGGCGGCCGTCCCAGGCTGGCGCCCACGGCCGCATGCGTAATGCGCAGGGTTTGCAGCACATTGTCAAAAGTCACCGCATCTATCGCCTTGCGCAGCGACATGTGAATGCTCACCAGCACGGTCTTGAGCTCGTCATTGGCCAGCATCATGCGCACCGGGACATCCTGCACGGCCTTGCCCAGGAAGGCGGCGGCCTCGGCCTGCAGCATTTCGGTGTGGCCCGGGAATTTCGCCACCCAGCCCCCGGCAGCCGCCAGCGCCTCTTTGTGAACCGGCGCGGTCACCATGCCGGCCGCCTCGCCGGCCAGCACGGTGCGCGCCGCCCAGGCAATGCAGTCGGCCGCGGCTTGTCCAGCCAAAGCGCTCACCAGCCCAAAAGGGATGGGCGCAGTCAGCTCACATTTTTGTAGCACCGGGATGCAGCGCGGCGGCGCCGAAAAGCCATCGGACAAGGCATCAAGCTGCGCCACGGCCAGCGCCAGCGGTGCGGCCGTCAGCGCGGCAGCGCGCCGCATGGTCGCCACATCGCCGACCACCACACAGCCCTGCAGCTCCGCTGGTGAATCACGGAAAGCCCTGGCGATGATTTCAGGGCCTATGCCGGCCGCATCGCCCATGGTGATCAGCAAAGATTTGTTCATCATGCAGGGTTGTCAATATCGATAAATTCGTGCGCCAGGCCCAACTGCGCCGCCACATGCCCAGCCACAGCAGGCGCACCGTAGCGCTCGGACGCATGGTGGCCGCAAGCAAAAAAGGGCACGCCCATCTCACGCGCGTAATGCGCTTGCGGCTCGGAAATTTCGCCAGTGATAAAGGCATCGGCCCCGGCGGCAATCGCCGCTTCGAAATAACCTTGCGCGCCGCCAGTGCACCATGCTATATTTTTAATAGCTGACTGCGCAGTCCCCACGCTCACCACAGGCCTTTTTAATGCATTTTCCAGGATTGCAGCGAGTGCTTCGGCAGAGCTGAAACTGCCGCCATCGGTTTTGCCGCCCAGAAAGCCCAGGTCCTGCTCGCCGAAACGCGCCGTCGCCGTCAGGCCCAGCTGCAAGCCAAGCTGTGCGTTGTTGCCCAGCTGCGGGTGCGCATCCAGCGGCAAATGATAGGCATAGAGGTTGATGTCATGCGCCAGCAGCAAGGCCAGGCGCTGCTTCATCCAGCCGGTGACACGCCCATCCTGGCCGCGCCAGAACAAGCCGTGGTGCACAAAAATCGCATCGGCCTGCACCTCTATGGCCGCCGCGATCAACGCGCGGCTGGCTGTGACGCCGGAGACGATCTTGCGCACTTCAGGCTTGCCTTCGACCTGCAGGCCGTTGGGTCCGTAGTCCTTGAAGCGCTCGGGCTGCAGCAGCGCATCAAAAGCCTGCAGCAGGTCTTGTCGGGTGACCGATGGGGAAATGCTCATGGCCCGATTGTCTCAGGCCCGGGGCCTTCGGCGACAGGCAGGCCTTAGCTGGCTGAACCGTCTTTTTTACCCATGTAACCGCGGTGGCTCAGCGGCAGCAGGCCCAGCACAAACCCCAGCACGGCCAGCCCGCCTACATAGTGGGCCGGGGCCATCACGTCCTTTTGCAGCCAGGTCGTGATGATGATGGGCGTGAGGCCGCCAAAAATCGCGTAGGACATGTTGTAGGAAAAGGACAGGCCTGAAAAGCGCACGGCCGCCGGGAACGCCCGCACGCCGACCATGGGCACCACGGCGATGATGCCGACAAACAGGCCCACCAGAGCGTAGCTGAGCACCAGCGAAGTCGGCGTGCCCGGCAGGCCGGTATAAAACAGGTAAGAGCTGATGAACAGGCCGGTAAAACTCACCAGCATCACCGGCCGCGTGCCGAAGCGGTCCACCGCCCAGCCGACCAGCACGCAGCCCAAGGTCAGCATCAGCGTGGCCAGGGCATTCGCTTCCAGCACCAGCGTCACCGGGAGGTGGTGCACCTTTTGCAGGTAGGTCGGCGTGAACAGCACCACCACCACGATGGCGGCCGACAGCACCCAGGTCAGCAGGCCGACCAGCACGCTGGCGGCGCGATGCTCGCGCAAAATGGTTTTGACCGGCATCTCGCGGGCCACGTTGCGCAGCGCCGCCATTTCCCGGAACACCGGGGTCTCCTGCAAAAAGCGGCGCAGGTAGACCGAGATCAGGCCAAAAATGCCGCCCAGGATAAACGGAATGCGCCAGGCAAAGTCATGCACTTCGACAGGGGTGTAGTGGCTGTTCAGCGCGATCGCAACCAGCGAACCGAGCAGGATGCCGCCGGTGATGCCCGCCGTCAGCGTGCCTATGCCCAGGCCATAACGCTTGGCCGGCACATGCTCGGCCACAAACACCCAGGCGCCGGGCATTTCACCGCCGATTGCCGCGCCCTGCAGCACACGCATGGCCAGCAGCAGCAGCGGCGCCGCCACGCCAATGCTGGCGTAAGTGGGCAACAGGCCAATCACCAGCGTGGGAACCGCCATCAGGAAAATGCTCAGGGTGAACATGCGCTTGCGGCCCAGCTTGTCGCCGAAGTGGGCAATCACAATGCCGCCTACCGGGCGCGCCAGGTAGCCGGCGGCAAAAATGCCAAAGGTCTGCAACAGGCGCAGCCAGTCGGGCATGTCGGCCGGGAAAAACAGGCTGCCGAGCACGGTGGCGAAAAAAACGTAAATCACGAAGTCGTAAAACTCCAGCGTGCCGCCCAGGGCGGAAAGCCCCAGCGTCTGGTAATCGTGGGAGGTCAGGGAACGCGAAGGCGCAGGCGCAGCGCCCCCGGCAGCGGGGTTCAAGGTGGTCATGTGGCGTCTCTATGCAATCTGCAGGATTGGAAGCGTGCTGCGCGCGCAGGACAGGCGGGGTGACCGCCTGCTGCCAGCGGCCGTTCAGGCGCGCCGGGGTTTGGCGCTAGGACGGGCGGCCGCCAGAAGTGAGGACAGCCGCGAGGAACAGGTCGGCTTGCACAGCCAGCCCTTTATTGTAAGGGTTTTTACCTATTTCAGCATTGACGCCGCCTTGCAGGGTCAATGCCGGGGCTCAGGGCAGAAAACCTTCAACCGAAAGATAACGCTCGCCGGTGTCGTAGTTAAAGCCCAACACCGTGCTGCCAGCCGGGATTTCCGGCAATTTTTGGGCAATCGCGGCCAGCGTTGCGCCCGAGGAAATACCGACCAGCAAACCTTCCTCGGCGGCGCTGCGGCGCGCATAGTCCTTGGCGGCATCGCCCTCGATCTGGATCACGCCGTCCAGCAGGCTGGTGTGCAGGTTCACCGGGATAAAACCCGCGCCTATGCCCTGGATGGGGTGCGGCGAAGGTTTGCCGCCGCTGATGACGGGCGAGGCCGATGGCTCCACAGCAAAGACCCTTGTGTTCGGGAATTTGGCCTTGAGCACCTGCGCCACGCCGGTCAGGTGACCGCCTGTGCCGACGCCGGTGATCAGGTAGTCCACGCCGTCGGGGAAATCGGCGAGTATTTCTGCCGCCGTGGTTCGGGCATGCACCTCGATGTTGGCCGGGTTTTCAAACTGCTGCGGCATCCACGAGCCCGGCGTTTGCGCCAGCAGCTCTTTGGCGCGTGCGATGGCGCCGTTCATGCCTTTTTCACGCGGTGTCAAATCAAAACTCGCGCCGTAGGCCAGCATCAGGCGGCGCCGCTCAATGCTCATGCTCTCGGGCATCACCAGCACCAGCTTGTAGCCCTTGACGGCAGCCACCACCGCCAGCCCGACGCCGGTGTTACCCGACGTCGGCTCGATGATGGTGCCGCCGGGTTTCAGCGCACCCGACTTCTCGGCGGCCTCGACCATGCTCAGGGCGATGCGGTCCTTGATGGAGCCGCCAGGGTTGCTGCGCTCGGACTTGACGTAAATCTGGTGCGACTGGCAAGCCGCGCCAAAAATGCGGTTGATGCGTATATGCGGCGTGTTGCCTATCGTGGCGAGGACACTGGAAGCTTTCATGGCGGTCTCCTGATTTTGTCAACGGGTCATACAGGACACGAGTATGCCCCGTGGGGCAGGGAATGCAGCGCTTTTCATGGTCTTGCCGGGCAAGTGACACCAGTGGGTACAAACTGGGCGAAAATCGCCTCAGTTCGCAGGCCAGCAGGCCGCGGCCTTCATGCTCCCTACGACCTACCGGCCTCCCCTTTTGATCATGCGCAAATTCTGGCTCCTGTTTTCCCAAACCGTCACGGTGTTCCTGGCGGCCTATTTTGTGGTGGCCACGCTCAAGCCGCAGTGGCTGGACCGCAGGCCGTCCTTCACCGCCGTGTCGGTCATGGAGGCGCCCGCAAGCAGCGTGCAGCGCAGCACCGGGCCAGTCGGCAGCTTCAGCTCGGCGGCAAAAATCGCATCCGCCGCGGTGGTCAGCATCAACACCAGCAAGGCTGCCGCAAAAAACCCGCAGGCCGATGACCCGTGGTTCAAGTTTTTCTTCGGTGACCAGGGCCGCGGCGAACCGCAGGGCGGCCTGGGCAGCGGCGTCATCATCAGCCCCAGCGGCTACATCCTGACTAATAACCATGTGGTCGAAGGCGCTGACGAGATCGAGGTCATCCTCAACGACACGCGCAAGGCCAGGGCCAAGGTTGTTGGCACCGACCCCGACACCGACCTGGCGATTCTGAAGATAGACCTGGACAAGCTGCCGGTCATCGTGCTGGGCAATTCCGACGCGCTGCAGGTGGGCGACCCGGTGCTGGCCATAGGCAACCCCTTCGGCGTAGGCCAGACCGTGACCGGCGGCATTGTCAGCGCGCTGGGTCGCAACCAACTGGGCATCAACACCTTTGAGAATTTCATCCAGACCGATGCCGCCATCAACCCCGGCAACTCTGGCGGCGCGCTGGTCGACGTGAACGGCGCGCTGATGGGCATCAACACCGCGATTTACTCGCGCTCGGGCGGCTCCATGGGCATAGGTTTTGCCATCCCCGTGTCCACCGCCAAGCAGGTGCTGGAAAGCATAGTCAAGGACGGCCAGGTGACGCGCGGCTGGATTGGCGTGGAACCCCAGGAACTCAATGCCGAGCTGGCCGAAACCTTCAACATCAAGGCAAGCGCGGTACAAAAAGGCGGCGTGATCATCACCGGCGTGCTGCAAAACGGCCCGGCGGCGCAGGCCGGCATCCGGCCCGGCGACGTGATCACGGCGGTGGACGGCAAGGCGGTGGGCAATGTCACTGAACTGCTGGGCGCCGTGGCCATGCTCAAGCCAGGTATTGCCGCGCCCTTGACCGTGCTGCGCAAGGACAGCACCACGGACATCGCCATCACCCCCGGAAAACGCCAGCGGCCCAGGGTGGCGCGCTGATCAGCGCAGGTATTTTCCGGTTTGTTTTGCTATCCAAACGATAGCTGGCTGCACCCATCCAATGCGGGCTACAGGCCAAAACACTCAGGGTTTGGCGGCTTCGGTATCGCTGTCGCTGCCCGCGTCGGGCGCCTTGGTGTGTTTGACGAACAGCTGCGCGGCCAGGATGCCGACCTCATACAGCCCGCCCACCACCATCAGCAGCATGATCATCGAGCCGGCATCGGGCGGCGTGACCAGCGCCGTGCCTATGGCCGCAATCACCCAGAAATAACCGCGGTACTGGCGCAGCTGGGCAACGCTGAGTATGCCCATGCGCACCAGCAAAATCACGGCGATCGGCACCTCGAAGGCCAGGCCAAAGGCCAGGAACATGCCCAGCACAAAACTCAGGTATTCCTCTATGTCCGGCGTTGCGGTGATGGACTTGGGCGCAAAGCTCTGGATGAACTTGAAGACCTGGCCAAACACAAAGTAATAACAAAAAGCAACGCCGACAAAAAACAGCAACGTGCTGGAAATCACCAGCGGCATGACGAGTTTTTTCTCGTGCGAATACAGGCCCGGCGCAACAAAGGCCCAGACCTGGTAGAGCACCACCGGCAGCGCGATCATGAAGGCCGCCATGAAGAGTATCTTGATCGGCACCACAAACGGCGTGATCACGCTGATGGCGATCAGCGTGGCGCCCTTGGGCAGGGTCGCCACCAGCGGCGCGGCCAGGATGTCGTACAGCGCGCTGGCGCCCGGGTAGATCGCCAGCACGGCGGCGGCCACGCCGATGGCGATCACCGCCTTGATCATCCGGTCGCGCAGCTCCATCAGGTGCTGGACAAAAGGCTGCTCTGTGCCTGCGAGTTCGTCAGGCTTGTCGGTGTTGGAATCGCTCATGGGAAGAAGTTTGCGCCGTGTGAGTCGCGCCGGTTAAGCGCGCGGAAGTGGATTAAAGCAGCTCAGGCGTTGCCGCCGGAGCGCGAACCCGGCTGGGGACGAAAGCGCGCCACACGCGCCGCGCCCGATTGCGCCCTGGTCCGTGTGCCTGAGCGGGCCTTGTACCACTGCGGCGTGGCGCCGGTTTTAAGCCGCCACTTCTTTTTGGGGTGTTTGTATTCCGGGAAGATCTCCATGCCGGGCAGCGCGCTGGAGGAGTTGTCACCGGTCGCCTCGGACCAGGATTTTTCAAAATCGCTGGCATTGGTCTGGATGGAGTTTTCAACGTCGCGGGCCGCGCCCTCGACGGTTTCCTTCATCTTCTTGAGCTCGTCGAGCTCCATGGAGCGATTGACTTCGTTCTTGACGTCGGCCACGTAACGCTGCGCCTTGCCCAGCAAGGTGCCAACCGTGCGCGCGACGCGCGGCAGCTTTTCGGGGCCGATCACGATCAGCGCGACCGCGCCTATCAGGGCGATCTTGGAGACGCCTAGATCAATCATGAGGAACCGGCCATGCTAGCCCGTTCCGCCGCCGGGCAGCCCCAAGGCGGAACAGCCTTCTTGGGGGGCAATGAAGTACGCGTAGCGACAAGCGTGGTGGCCAACATTCAGTTCAGGACTTTTGACGGGCTTCGACGTCGATGGTGGTCTTGTCCGCTGCTGCCTGGGCGTTGGTCACCTGGCCGGCCGGTGGAACCGGTTTGTCTTCAGCAGACTGGCTGCCGTCCTTCATGCCGTCCTTGAAGCCCTTGACGGCGCCACCAAGGTCGCTGCCCATGTTCTTGAGCTTTTTGGTGCCGAACACCATGACCACGATCAACAGCACGATCAACCAGTGCCAAATGGAAAATGAACCCATGTTTTGCTCCTAATCCTAAAATTGCAGGTTTTGCAGATAACTCTGGCGATTCTAAAGGCCACGCCCGGTGGATCGCCGATTACACACATTGACCTCCCGGGTTAGTGTGCCATGCAGCCCCGGGGTTCCCTTGATTTCCGGCCGGCTAGCCTTTCAGCCAGGGCCGGGGGCCGCCTATCACGTGAAAGTGCAGGTGGTGCACTTCCTGCCCGCCTTCTGCACCGGTGTTGGTCAGGATGCGGAACCCACCCTCGGGATAGGGCCTGCAGCCCTGCTCCAGCGCCAGTTTGGGCGCCAGCACCAGCATGCGCCCCAGCAGGGCCTCATGCTCGGGCCCGACCTGCGCCATCGAGGCGATATGCGCCTTGGGAATCATCAGGAAATGCACCGGCGCCCAGGGGTTGATGTCGTGAAAGGCGAACAGCTCTTCGTCTTCGTAGACCTTGCGGCTGGGAATCGTGCCTGCGGCGATCTTGCAGAAAATGCAGTTGTCAGAATGACTCATACGAATGTTTGTAAGTCTGTAAATGTTGTTGTGTCAAACCGGCTGGTGGCTGTTAAACCGCATCCAGCCGCGCACGCAGCGGTACAGGTACCAGAGCCAGACGATGCCGTAAGCGATCGCGCCCGGAAAAATAAACAGCAGCCAGAGCGGCGACAGCAGCACCAGCCACAGCAGCGTCCACCAGAAGGTGGAAATCATGTAGTTGTGGTGGCTCACGTAAAACGCGTCATGCTCGTCGGCACGACGGATGTAATTGATGATCACCGCGATCAGCGCAAACACGCCGCCGCTGAACCAGGCCAACGTGTGCAGGCCGTACAGCACATGCATGATGGTGCGGTCGTTCGGGCCCTTGGCTTCAAATTCGGCCAGATCGGTTTCCATGGTTTTGGCTCCTGTCCGGGTAAGGGTCAACAAAAAATGGCGGCGGCTCAGGGCTTTTCAGCCGCGTCGCGAGCACTTCGAATGAGCGCCTTGCGCAGCGCTTTTTCTTCAATCCCGCTGGTGCCCTCGCGGCGCTCCAGTTCGGCAATCACGTCAAGCGGGCTGAGGCCGTAGTGCGCCAGCGCAATCAGGCTGTGAAACCACAAATCGGCCACCTCGCCGACCAGCTTGCCCTTGAGCTCCGGGGTGGCTGCACCGTGGCTGACAGCACAGTCGATGTCCTTGGCGGCCATGACGGTTTCGGTGGCTTCCTCGCCGATTTTTTTCAGGAAGGCGTCCGGGCCCTTGTGCAGCAGGCGCGCCACATAGCTTTTTTCCGGATCGCCGCCATTGGCCGCCTTGCGGCTTTCAATGATCTGCGCCAGGCGCTGGAGGGAGTCATTCGTGGTCATGTTTGCCGGGGGTTTGTTTGTACATGCTTTTCGGGTCTTTCAGGACCGGCTCGGTCACTACCCACTGGCCGTCTTTATACACGCTGAAAAAGCAGCTGTGGCGGCCGGTGTGGCAGGCAATTCCAGGTTGATCGGGCTCGTGGCCAAGCTGCGTCACCTTGAGCAGGACCACGTCATTGTCACAATCCAGGCGGATCTCATGCACCGTCTGCTGGTTGCCAGACTCTTCACCCTTGTGCCACAAGCGCCCACGCGAGCGGCTGTAGTACACCGCCTGACCCAGCTCGGCGGTTTTTTGCAGCGCCTCGCGGTTCATCCAGGCAAACATCAGCACATCGCCGCTGGAGGCTTCCTGCGCAATCACGGGAACCAGGCCTTTGTCGTCCCAGCTTATGTCGTCTAGCCAATTTGGAGTCATGAGGCAATTGTCACGGATTTAAAAGGACACGATCAAGCAAGGACATCGCGGGACCGGCTCAGCCGGACCGCAGATGTCGCCCCGGCAGGGGGAAGGCGCTACACGCAGTGAGCGTCCGACGGGGGTTACAACCTCACCGGGATGCCCCGTTCGGCCATGTGCTGCTTGGCCTGCTGCACGGTGTATTCGCCGTAATGAAAAATGCTCGCGGCCAGCACCGCGTCTGCGCCGCCTGTCTGTATGCCGTCGGCGAGGTGTTCCAGGTTGCCGACACCGCCAGAAGCGATCACCGGCACATTAACGGCGTCACTCACCGCGCGGGTCAGGGCCAGGTCAAAGCCCGACTTGGTGCCGTCACGGTCCATGCTGGTCAGCAAAATCTCGCCGGCGCCGCGCCGCGCCATTTCGGTGGCCCAGGCGACAGCGTCGAGGCCGGTATTTTTGCGCCCGCCGTGGCTGTAAACATCCCAGCCCGGGCCGACGTGTTCGCCCGCGGGCGTCAGGCGTTTTTCGTCTTCCGCGCTGCGGCGTTTGGCATCAATCGCCACCACGATGCACTGCGCGCCGTATTTGGCAGAGGCATCTTCAATCACCTGCGGATTGGCGATGGCGGCCGAGTTGAAACTGGTCTTGTCGGCACCGGCATTAAGCAAACGGCGCACGTCCTCGACGGTGCGCACACCGCCGCCGACTGTCAGAGGAATAAAAACCTGCGAAGCCACGGCTTCAATGATGGGCAGGATCAGGTCGCGGCCATCGCTGGTTGCGGTGATGTCAAGAAAAGTGAGTTCGTCGGCGCCCTGCTCGTTGTAGCGCGCTGCGATTTCCACCGGATCACCGGCATCACGCAGTTGGGTGAAATTGACGCCCTTGACAACGCGGCCACCGGTAACGTCAAGGCAGGGAATGATTCGTTTGGCGAGCATTGGCTGAATGGGTTCAACCATTCAATTCATCGGCGCGCGCTTGCGCGGCAGCAAAATCCAGGTCGCCACTGTAGATGGAACGCCCACAAATCACACCCTCAACACCTTCGTCCTCGACTTCACACAGCGCTTCAATATCCGCCATGCTGGACAAGCCGCCCGAAGCGATCACGGGAATGGTCAAGGCCTGGGCCAGCTTGACGGTGGCTTCCATGTTGATGCCGGTCAGCATGCCGTCGCGGCCTATGTCGGTGTAGATGATGCCTTCAACGCCGTAGTCCTGGAACTTCTTGCCGAGGTCTATCACCTCGTGGCCGGTCATCTTGCTCCAGCCGTCGGTGGCGACCTTGCCGTCCTTGGCGTCCAGGCCAACGATGATGTGGCCGCCAAATGCGGTGCAGGCGTCCTGCAGAAAACCGGGATTTTTCACTGCGGCCGTGCC
This sequence comes from Pseudomonadota bacterium, assembly GCA_040388255.1. Lineage (GTDB taxonomy): Bacteria > Pseudomonadota > Gammaproteobacteria > Burkholderiales > Burkholderiaceae_C > Polaromonas. Next base: position 17,354 of record JAZKCE010000013.1, read on the forward strand.
GATGATGACGTAACGCAGGCCGGCATCGAGGTAACGTTCAATCGTGTCCAGGTCGCGTATGCCGCCGCCCAGTTGCACGTCGACTTCGCTGCCGACCTCGGCCAGGATTTTCTTGATGGCGGCCTCGTTTTTGGGCTTGCCGGCAAAAGCGCCGTTCAGGTCCACCAGGTGCAGGCGGCGCGCGCCCTTGTCAACCCAACTGCGCGCCATCGCGGCCGGATCCTCGCTGAAGACGGTGGATTGATCCATGTCGCCCTGTTTGAGGCGAACGCAGTGGCCATCTTTCAGGTCAATCGCGGGGATAAGTAGCATGTTGCGGTAAAGGAAACGGGAAAAGTTAGCGGTTTAAGAAAGGGAGTGGCGGCAGGTCACGGGTTCCAGTGCAGGAAGTTGCGGTACAGGGCCAAACCCTGGTCAGCACTCTTTTCCGGATGGAACTGTGTTGCAAAAATATTATCGCGTGCAATCGCCGCCGTAAAGCGCGTACCGTACTCCGCCTCGCCCGCAGTGTGGCGCGCATCAGACGGATGGGCATAAAAACTGTGCACGAAATAAAAATACGCACCATCGGGCACACCGGCCCAGACGGGATGGGCAGGCGCCGACTGGTAAACCTGGTTCCAGCCCATTTGCGGAACCTTGTAGCGGCTGCCGTCGGGCTGAATCCTGCCCGCCAGGTCAAAGCGGATGACTTCGCCGGGAATCAGGTTCAGGCCTTTGGTGCCCGCACCGCCATCACCGGGCACGCCTTCTTCGCTGTGGGTCAGCAGCATCTGCATGCCGACACAGACGCCAAACAGCGGCTTGTTGGCGGCTGCGTGCAGCACCGCCTCCTGCATGCCGGACTCGGCCAGCTCGCGCATGCAGTCGGCAATCGCGCCCTGGCCGGGCAACACCACGCGCTCGGCATTCATCACGTCCTCGGCTTTTGAAGTGACGACTACCTCAAAGCCGCTGCCTTGGGCCACATGCTGCACGGCCTGCGAGACCGAACGCAGATTGCCCATGCCGTAGTCGACCACCGCCACTGTTTTGGGTTTTGTCATCAGAGCCAAGAGCGTTGCGCGAGTTGTTGGATGCTATTGAATTTATAGCTGATTGCACCCGTGCTGATTGGGCTGGAGGTCAAAATCATGCCTGAAAACATGTTTTAAACCCTAGAGGGAACCCTTGGTCGAGGGGATCACGCCGGCGGCACGCGGGTCTATCTCCAGCGCCATGCGCAGGGCCCTGGCAAAGGCCTTGAACACGGTTTCGGCCTGATGGTGCGAGTTGTCACCGCGCAGGTTGTCTATGTGCAGCGTCACAAAGGCGTGGTTCACAAAGCCCTGGAAGAACTCGTAGGCGAGCTGGCTGTCGAAAGTGCCAATCATGCCGCTCTTGAAGGGCACATGCATCTCCAGCCCCGGACGGCCGGAAAAATCGACCACCACGCGCGACAGGGCTTCATCGAGCGGCACATAGGCATGGCCATAACGGCGCAGGCCTTTTTTGTCGCCTACCGCCTTGGCAACCGCCTGGCCAAACGTGATGCCCACGTCTTCCACCGTGTGGTGGCCATCAATGTGCAGGTCGCCCTCGGCGTGGATGTCCAGGTCGATCAGGCCGTGGCGGGCGATCTGGTCCAGCATGTGGTCAAAAAAGCCTATGCCGGTGGACAGGCTGGACTTGCCGCTGCCGTCAAGGTTGAGCTTGACGGTGATTTTGGTCTCGGCAGTGTTGCGCGAGACTTCGGCGGTACGGGGGGCGATGGTGGTGGGGGTAGTCATAGGGATTCTCTCAGCGCCGCCAGCATTTGCGTGTTTTCATCCGCGGTGCCGACGGTCAGGCGCAAACAATTGGCCAGCAATGCATGCATTTTAGAAACGTTTTTGACCAGAACACCCCTGGCCTTCATGCCCTCAAAGGTTTTGCTGGCATCGGGGACGCGGATCAGGATCATGTTGGCATCGCTTTTCCAGGCCTTCACGCCGGGCAGCGCCTGCAGCGCTTGCATAACCATCGTGCGCTGCGCCAGTATGGCCTGGGCCTGGGCCGCAAACACCTCCTGGTAGGCAAGCGCGAACAGGGCGCATTCGTAGTTCAGCACGCTGATGTTGTAGGGCGGGCGCACCTTGTCTATCTCGGCAATCAGGGCTTTCGGGCCCATCATGTAGCCGAGGCGCACGCCGGCCAGGCCGAATTTGCTCATGGTGCGCATCAGCAGCACATGGCTGTGTTTTGCCATGCGATCAACATAACTCTTGCTGGAAAACGGCTGGTAGGCCTCGTCAAACACGACCAGGCCGGGTGCCGCGTTAACGATTTTTTCAATCACCGCGTCATCCCACAGGTTCGCTGTCGGGTTGTTCGGGTAGGCGATGTAGATGATGGACGGCTGGTGTTCGCTTATCGCGGCCAGCATGGCGGCCTCATCCAGTTCAAAGTCGGCAGTCAGGGGCACACCTATGAATTTCAGGCCCTGCAGCTGCGCGCTCATGCCGTACATCACAAAACCGGGCATGGGTGCCAGGATGGAGCCGCCGGCCACGTCGCAGGCCATGGCCAGCAGCGAGATCAGCTCGTCCGAGCCGTTGCCCAGCATGATGTCGAAACCCTCGGGCATGCGCGCATGGGCCGCCAGCGCGCGGCGCAGGTCGTTGACACGGCCATCCGGGTAACGGTTCAGCGCCAGCGCGCCCAGCCGCTCGCCCAGTTTGGCCTGCAGTTCGGCAGGCAGGCGGTGCGGGTTTTCCATCGCATCGAGCTTGACCAAACCGGCCGAGTCCTGGATGGCGTAGGCGTGCATGGACTGCACGTCCTGGCGTATCAGTTTTTTGAGTTGCGGGGCCAAGCCTGTATCTTGCGCGTTCATTAGGGTTGCTCCAGCAGTTCAAGGCCGGTTTTAAAAGGGTTAATCACCTGGACACCGCCATAGTGCTGCTCATGCGCCATGTCCTCGCTCAACAAATAACGGCAGCCCAGGTGCTGGGCCGCTGCGAGCACCAGGCTGTCGCGGTAAGGCAGGCCATAACGGCTTTCAATGGCCCAGGCGGATTCGACGGTGGCGTGGTCGGTCTGCCAGGGTTGCCAGAGTTCGTAGCGGCGCACCTCGGCGCGTGCGTCGCCTGCGGGCATGGGCGGGGTGATCCTGCGCGTAGCCATCACATAGAACTCATTGAGCACCTGCGTGCTGATGCGGCCCATGCCGCGCCGCCAAAGCACATCCAGCCACGCCAGCGAAGCCTTGTGCCGAATTTGATCGGCGCCGTCTTCGCTGCGGAGCAGGATGCCGGTGTCTACAAAAACACCGCTCATACGCCTGGCCCCTCAGGGTCTGCGGGTTTGGGATAGGCCCGCCCATCGGAGGCCCAAAGCCTGTCCTTGGTCTGCCAGTCGTGCATGGCGCGCTGGTAGGCGTCGGTGCGCTGCATCTTTTCGGCCAGCATCTCACCCACCAGGCGCGACACGCTGGTGTTGCGCCGTGCCGCCTCGATGCGCGCCCATTCGAGCGCTGCATCATCAACGGTAATGGTGACGTTTTTCATATCCCGAATAGTACACGAAATTCGTGCAGCACGAAATTCGTGTTATTTTTAAACCTACTTCAAACGCATTTCAGCGGCACGCGCATGCGCCTGCAGGCCTTCGCCGTAAGCCAGTTCGGCGGCGATCTTGCCCAGCACCTGGGCGCCCGCTTCGCTCACCTCAATCAGGCTGGAGCGTTTCTGGAAGTCGTAGACACCCAGCGGGCTGGAAAAGCGTGCCGTCCCGCTGGTGGGCAGCACATGGTTGGGGCCGGCGCAGTAGTCGCCCAGGCTTTCGCTGGTGTAGGCACCCAGGAAGATGGCGCCGGCATGCTTGAGAAGCGGCTCCCATTTGTGCGGGTCGCTGCTGGACACCTCAAGGTGTTCAGGGGCGATGCGGTTGCTGATTTCGCAGGCTTCTTCCATGCTGCGGGTGTGTATCAATGCACCCCGGCCGGTGAGCGATTTGGCGATGATTTCTGCGCGCGGCATGCTTGGCAGCAGGCGGTTGATGGCTTCCTGCACCGCATCGATATAGGCCGCATCCGGGCACAACAAAATGCTTTGCGCGAGTTCGTCGTGCTCGGCCTGGCTGAACAAATCCATGGCCACCCAGTCGGCCGGTGTTGTGCCGTCGGCCAGCACCAGGATTTCCGACGGGCCGGCGATCATGTCTATGCCGACCGTGCCGAAAACACGCTTTTTGGCACTGGCCACGTAGGCGTTGCCGGGGCCGGTGATCTTGTCGACCTTAGGCACGGTCTGTGTGCCGTAGGCCAACGCGGCCACGGCCTGCGCGCCGCCAATCGTGAAGGCGCGGGTGACGCCGGCCACGTAGGCGGCGGCGAGCACCAGGGCGTTTTTTTCACCCTTGGGCGTGGGCACGACCATGATGATTTCGCCAACACCGGCGACATGCGCCGGAATGGCATTCATCAGCACCGACGAGGGGTATGCCGCCTTGCCGCCGGGCACATAAATGCCGACGCGGTCCAGCGGCGTGACCTTCTGGCCCAGCAAGGTGCCATCTTCGTCGCGGTAACTCCAGCTCTCGCCATTGGCTTTCTTTTGCGCCTCGTGGTAGGTGCGCACACGGCGGGCAGCGGCCTGCAGCGCATCGCGCTGGGCGGTGGGAATGGCATCAAACGCCGCTTTCAGCTCGGCTTGGGTGAGTTCAAGCGCGCCCATGCCGGCAACATTGAGCCCATCAAAACGTGCCGTGTATTCAAGTACCGCCGCATCGCCGCGCTTTTGCACGTCTGCCAGGATGTCGGCCACCCGCTGCTCAATCGCCGCATCGGTATCCGCCGACCAATGCAGGCGCGCCTTGAATTCAGCATCAAAAGTGGCTGCAGCGGTTGACAGGCGGGCGGGGGAAGCTATTAATTTCATAGCATTTACGGCATCTTATTTGTTCACTGCGGCCGAGAAGGCATCGATAATCTTGCGGATCGGCGCCTGCTTGAGCTTGAGCGCGGTCTGGTTCACCACCAGGTGCGAGCTGATGTCCATGATGCGCTCGACTTCCACCAGGTGGTTGGCCTTGAGCGTGTTGCCGGTCGAGACCAGGTCCACGATCGCATCGGCCAGGCCGGTCAGCGGCGCCAACTCCATGCTGCCGTAGAGTTTGATCAGGTCCACGTGCACACCCTTGGATGCAAAAAACTCGCGCGCAATCGCCACGTATTTGGTGGCCACGGTCAGGCGCGAGCCCTGTTTGACAGCAGCGGCGTAATCAAAACCTTCACGCACGGCAACGCTGATGCGGCATTTAGCAATCTGCAGATCGAGCGGCTGGTACAGGCCCTGGTTGCCGGACTCCAGCAGCGTGTCCTTGCCAACCACACCGAGGTCGGCACCACCGTATTGCACATAGGTCGGCACATCGGTGGCGCGCACCAGCACCACACGCACATCAGGCTGGTTGGTGTCCAGGATCAGCTTGCGCGACTTGTCCGGGTCATCCAGCACCTCGATGCCAACGGTCCGCAGCAGCGGCAGGATATCGTCAAAAATCCGGCCTTTGGAGAGAGCTAGTGTGATCAAGATGAAATCTCCGGATAGAAGTGCGCAGCGCCGGGCCGCCCCAAGCAAGCACGGCCCCCTCGGGGGGCAGCGCAGTACACGAAGTGACAAGCGTGGGGGCTCACAATTTTGATCATGCTTTGACTCGCTCAATGTCTGCGCCAATGCCGCGCAGTTTGGCTTCCATCTGGTCGTAACCCCGGTCCAGGTGGTAAATGCGGTCCACCAGCGTTTCGCCGTTGGCGACCAGGCCGGCGATCACCAGGCTTGCGGAGGCGCGCAAATCAGTCGCCATGACGGTGGCACCGGAGAGTTTTTCAACGCCCTCCATGACAGCGACCTTGCCTTCGATCTGGATTTTTGCGCCCAGGCGAACCATCTCGTTGACATGCATGAAGCGGTTTTCAAAAATCGTCTCGGTGACCGTGCTGGAGCCGGTTGAAATGGCATTGAGCGCCATGAACTGGGCCTGCATGTCGGTCGGGAAGCCCGGGTATTCAGTGGTGCGGAAGGACTGCGCCTTCATGCGGCCCTGTGCCTGGATGCGGATAAAACCATCACCGGCCGTCACGGTGGCGCCGGCTTCACGCAGCTTGTCTATCACCGCGTCAAGGTGGTCGGCGCGGCCGTGCTTGAGCACCACGTCGCCGCCAGTCGCAGCTACCGCGCACAAAAAGGTTCCAGCCTCAATCCGGTCGGCCACCACCTGGTGCGTGCAGCCGTGCAGGCGCTCCACGCCCTGGATGCGGATGCGGCGTGTGCCGTGGCCTTCGATGTTGGCGCCCATCTTGATGAGCATTTCGGCCAAGTCGCCGATCTCGGGTTCCTGCGCGGCGTTCTCCAGAATGGTTTCGCCTTCGGCCAGGCTGGCCGCCATCAAAAAGTTTTCGGTGCCGGTCACCGTCACCATGTCGGTAGTGATGCTGCAGCCCTTGAGCCTTTTCTGGCCGGCCGGCAGTTTGGCAATCATGTAGCCATGTTCCACCGCGATCTCGGCACCCATGGCCTGCATGCCCTTGATGTGCTGGTCCACTGGCCGGGAGCCAATCGCGCAACCGCCGGGCAGCGAGACCGTGGCCTCGCCAAAACGCGCCAGCAGCGGGCCCAGGGCCAGCACCGAGGCGCGCATGGTTTTGACCAGTTCATAAGGTGCTTCAGGCGAACTCAAGGCGCCCGCGTTGAGGGTGACCGTGCCGGTCTCGCCCGGGCTGTGCTCTGCCGTCACGCCCATGTTGCGGATCAGCTTGAGCATGGTGCTGACGTCCTGCAGGCGCGGCACGTTCTGCAGAGTGACGGTATCGGCCGTCAGCAGCGCGGCGCACAACTCCGGCAGTGCGGCGTTCTTGGCACCTGAAATGGTGACCGTGCCGGCCAGCGACTTGCCGCCCTTGATGAGTAATTTGTCCATGTTTTGAGGCTTGTCTATGACTGGGCTATGACTGGGGGTTGACTGCCCATTCGGCAGGCGTGTAGGTTTTCATCGACAGGGCATGCACTTCGTCGGTCTGCATGCGCCCGCCCAGGGTGGCATACACCTTCTGGTGGCGTTGTATCAGGCGTTTGCCTTCAAAGGCGCTGGACACAATGGTGGCATACCAGTGCCTGCCGTCGCCGGACAGCTCTATGTGTTCGCAGGGCAGGCCCGCCATGATGATGGATTGAAGTTCTTCGCTGGTCATAGGTTATCTATTGGGGCATGAGACGAGTGTCTTCGCAAGCAGGGGCCGCGGAACTGGCTTCGCCAGGCCGCAGGCGCAGCGCCCCCTAGGGGGGCAGAGAGCGACACGAAGTGCGCGAACGTGGGGGCCATATCTAGTGTCTTATCTTGTAGCCGGTGCGCAGCATGTTGACGGCAATGGCGCTGACAACAAGCAAGGCCGTGCCGACAATGCCTATGCTGATCCACGGCGACACGTCACTCACGCCGAAAAACCCGTAGCGAAAGCCGTCGATCATGTAGAAAAACGGGTTCAGGTGGCTGACCTTTTGCCAGAACGGCGGCAGCGAATGGATGGAGTAAAACACGCCGCTCAAAAACGTCAGCGGCATGATGATGAAGTTTTGAAAGGTGGCCATCTGGTCAAACTTCTCGGCCCACAGGCCGGCAATCAGCCCCAGCGCGCCGAGCAGCGCAGCGCCCAGCACGGCGAACACAATGATCCAGAGCGGCGCAACAAAACCCGGCTGGCCGAAAAATACCGTCACCACAAACACCCCGGCGCCCACCGCCAGCCCACGCACGACGGACGAGCCGATATAAGCCCAGAACCAGGCCCAGTGCGACAAGGGTGTGAGCAGCACAAAAACCAGGTTGCCCATCATCTTGCTCTGGACTATGGACGAAGAACTGTTGGCAAACGCGTTTTGCAACACGCTCATCATGACCAGGCCCGGCACCAGGAAAGCGGTGTAACTGACCTGGCCATAGACCAGTTCCTTGCCCTTCATGACATGGCCGAAGATCAACATGTACATCACGGCCGTCAGGATAGGCGCGCCTACCGTCTGGAAACCGACTTTCCAGAAACGCAGGATTTCCTTGTAGAAAAGCGTTTGCCAGCCGGTCATTCTGCGACTCCGGAAAAATTGACTTCCAATGGTTCTTCCACGGCCTTCTCGGCCATCACGTCAAGAAACACGTCTTCCAGGTCGGCCTTGCGGATTTCGACGTCTTCGGCCACCAGCCCTGCCTCACGGACCGCCGCCAGGTACTGCTCGATCTCACGGGCGCTGTGTGCCGGGAACTGCACGATTCGGCCGGTAATCCGGGCCTGATCAGCAAGATGCTTCGGCAGTTCGCTATCAATTTTGAAGCGCAGCACATTCGACGAGGCGGCCTTGAGCAGCTCGGACGTCTGCGCCAGCGCCACCACCCGGCCGTGCTTGAGCATGGCGATGCGGCTGCACAGAGCCTCGGCCTCCTCAAGGTAATGGGTGGTCAGCAGCACGGTGCTGCCCTGCTTGTTGAGTTTGGCGATGAACTGCCACAGGGTCTGGCGCAGTTCAACATCGACGCCAGCCGTCGGCTCGTCCAGCACGATCACCGGCGGCTTGTGTACCAGCGCCTGCGCCACCAGCACACGGCGCTTCATGCCGCCCGACAGCTGGCGCATATTGGCATCGGCCTTGTCCGCCAGGCCCAGGCTGACCAGCAGCTCGTCAATCCAGTCATCGTTTTTTTTGATGCCGAAATAACCCGACTGGATGCGCAGCGCCTCGCGCACGGAGAAAAAGGGGTCAAACACCAGCTCCTGCGGCACCACGCCCAGCTTGCGGCGGGCGCTGGCGTAATCGGTCACCACATCGCTGCCCTGCACCTTGACGGCGCCGCTGCTGGCCCGCGAAAGGCCGGCCAGGATGCTGATGAGCGAGGTCTTGCCCGCGCCGTTGGGGCCCAGCAGGCCGAAAAACTCACCTTGCCGGATGTCAAAACTCACGTCGTCAAGGGCCCGGACCACGGGGCCCGTTTGACTTCGTGCAGATGAGTAGGTTTTGGAGACGGACTGGAATGAAATGGCTGGCATATCTGGCATTAGCCCGCCATTTTAAGGGGCTGCTGCCTTTTCGGGCCGGCGGGTTCCAGGAAAGCCCTGCGCAACGCGGACAGGCCGCGCGAGAGGACGGCTGAAAACGGCCTCAGGCCGTCGCCGGAACCAGCTCGGCTACACCGTAAAGGCCGGCCAGCTGGCGCAGGCGCGCCGGCAGGCCGCGCACGGAAAACGCCTTGCCCGCCGCCAGCGCCTCGCGCCGGCAGGCGAGCAGGACCGCCAGCGCGGACGAATCAAACTCCTGCAACGCACTCGCATCAACCGCCATGTCCGCGGTTTGCGACAGCACCAGCGGTTTCAGGCCGCGCACAAATTCGGCGGCAACGGCGTGCGTCAGGATGGAAGGAAGTGTCAGCACGGCGGAAGGCCTGCTCAGGATTTCTTGCCGCCGGCATTGGCCTGGTTGCGCTGCACCAGGGATGCGATCAGGCCGTCTATGCCCTTGGCACTGATTTCCTGCGCAAACTGCGTGCGGTAGGTTTCAACCAGCCAGACACCCAGCACGTTGAGGTCATAGATTTTCCAGCCGGTGGCGGCTTTTTCCATGCGGTAGTCGAGCTGTATCGGGTCACCGCGGCCCAGGACTTCCGTGCGCACCGTCACCTCGGTATCCGCAGGCGTTGCCCGCAAGGGCTTGACATTGACGGTCTGCTCCTTGACCTGCGCCAGCGCGCCCGAGTAGGTGCGAACCAACAGGGTCTTGAACTCGTCCTGCAGGCGTTTTTGCTGCTCGGGCGTGGCCTGGCGCCAGTTACGGCCCACAGCGGACGCCGTCATGCGGGTGAAGTTGACGTTGGGCATGATCTGGCTGTCAACCAGCGCAATCACCTTGCTCATGTCGCCGGCCTGCACGGACTTGTCAGTCTTGATGTTGTCCAGCACTTCGGCGGAAACACGCTTGATCAGCGCGTCCGGTGCCTCGTCGGCAGCGCGCACCAGCGGAGCGGCGGCCAACAGGGCCACGCCGACAAAAGCGGTAAAAAGATGGGCCAGGTTTCTACGGTTCATGTTTTTTCCTTCAATAGCGAATATGCGTTTATCAATAACGCGCCACCACGATACGGGTGCACCCGAAAGGCCAGCCCGTCCTGGGCAGGCTGCCCGCAAGCAGTGCTTGAACACCCATTCTCAGGCATTGGCGGGCCAAAAACGGTCAAGTTTTATGACAGCCCTGTAAACCCTGTGAGATCGAGTGCTTTTATTTGGCCGCAGGCGGCGGGGCATTTGGGGCCGGTGCGGCCTCCGGGAGGTCAAAACGCTCCTCGGGTTCAGGCGCACCATCACGAACCAGGCTCTGGCGGCGCTGCAGGTAGAGGTCGCGGGTAAAACTGTATTTATCCAGCGCGGCCTGGTCGAGCACATTGCCGGCATCCAGGAAATTGGCGCGCAGGTTGACCAGGCGCAGGGCGGCCAGGGAATTGCGCACCGGCACCCTGTCGGTCCGGTTGACGAGGTCGGAGTTGATGTCCACCGCCGTGCCTACCGTGTCGCGAACAGAAGACGGCCCAAACAAGGGCAGCACCACGTAGGGACCCGAGCCCACACCCCAATAACCGAGGGTCTGGCCAAAATCTTCGGTGTGCTTTTCAAGCCGCATTTCGGTGGCGATATCAATCACGCCGGCAAACCCGAATATGGTGTTGAAGCTGATGCGCATCAGCGTCTCGACGGACTCCTTGGGCTTGAGCTGCAGGACGTTGTTGACCAGCGACCAGACATCGGTGATGTTGCCGAAGAAATTGGTCACGCCGGTACGGATCGGTGACGGCGTGATATCGCGGTAAGCCGTTGCCACAGGCTTGAGGACGGCACGGTCCAGGCCTTCATTAAAACTGAAGACGCTGCGGTTAAAGGGCTCCAGCGGGTCGGCCGGATTGGCATTCGGGCCGGTGGCGCAACCCTGCACCAGCGCAAGGGTCAGGGCCGCTGCGGCCATACGCAGTGGCAGGGGCAATGCCGGTTTCATCATGGTGGTTCGTATCGTCATTTTTTTTCTGGCGTCCCTGCCGGCGCTGCAGCCCCTGACCCGGAACTGCTGTCCGCCGCTTTGCTGTACAAAAACTGGCTGATCAGGTTTTCAAGCACCACGGCGGACTGCGTCTGTTTGATCACGTCCCCCGCGGCCATGTTTTTATCGCTGGCACCGGCTTCAATGCCGATGTATTGTTCGCCCAGCAGGCCGCTGGTCAAAATTTTCAGCGAGCTGTCTTTCGGGAAAACATATTTGCTTTCCATCGCCAGGTTGACGCTGGCTTGATACGACTTGTCGTCAAACGTGATATTTTCAACCCGCCCGATCACAACCCCCGCACTTTTGACAGCGGCGCGCGGCTTCAGGCCGCCGATATTGTCGAACTTGGCCGTGACCTTGTATGAGGTGTCGAAGTTCAGGGAAAGCAGGTTGGCGGACTTGAGGGCCAGAAACAAAATGGCCAGCCCGCCGATCAGGACAAACAAACCAACCCAGAGATCATTTTTCGAGCGTTGCATCGTTTTTTTCTTTCAGTGCCCTGGCAGCCCAGGTTCAGGGTGCAAAAAAGGTGCGAAAAGGCCTTGTCCTGATTCTCGCACGGCTTGTTTGGGCGGGTATGCCGGCGCTTTAAACACTAAACATCAATGTGGTCAGCAAAAAGTCCAGCCCGAGCACGGCCAGCGAGGCCACGACCACCGTCCGGGTGGTGGCGCGCGAGACGCCTTCGGGCGTCGGCTGGGCCTCAAAACCCTGGTAGAGCGCCACAAAGGTAACGGTCACGCCAAACACAAAACTTTTGACGACGCCGTTGCCCACGTCGCGCCAGACATCGACACCCGACTGCATCTGGCTCCAGAACGACCCCGCGTCCACGCCTATCATCACCACGCCAACAATCCAGCCGCCAATGATGCCGACGGCGCTGAACACCGCCGCCAGCAATGGCATGGCGATGATGCCGCCCCAAAAACGCGGCGCCAGGATGCGTTTGACCGGGTCCACGGCCATCATTTCCATGGCTGACAGCTGCTCGCCGGCCTTCATCAGGCCGATTTCGGCGGTCAGGGCCGTGCCGGCGCGACCGGCAAACAGCAAGGCGGTCACAACAGGGCCAAGCTCCCTGACCAGGCTCAGCGCCACCAGCAGGCCCAGCGCTTCGGACGAACCGTAACGCTGCAAGGTGTAGTAACCCTGCAGGCCCAGCACAAAACCGACAAACAGGCCGGACACCGAGATGATGGCCAGCGAATAGTTGCCCAGAAAGAATATCTGGTCGCGCACCAGCCCAAAGCGGGCCAGCGCCGGCCCGGTCATCGCCAGCAGGCGCGACAGCAAACGGGTGGCATAACCCAGATGGGCCAGCTGCTCGCGCACGGCAAAACCGAGGTTGGAGATCAATCGCACAGGGCTGTAAGGGCTCATTGGCATACCTTCGTGCTGCGCACTGCGGTGCGAGCTTGCTTGGGGCGGCCCGGCGCGGCGCTCATGATCGATCTCCCCTGCGCGTGGCGGCCGGGTTGCCAAAATCATCGGCCACGTCCGGCCCGGGGTAATGGAATTTCACAGGCCCTTCGCTCAGCGCGTTGACAAACTGGTGCACCAGCGGGTCGGTGGAGTGCCTGACCTCATCGGGCGTGCCCTGCGCCGCGATGCCGCCGTTGGCCAGGATGATGACCTGGTCGGCGATGCGGAAGGTTTCTTCCAGGTCATGCGAGACCACGATGCTGGTGATGCCCAGGGTGTCGTTGAGCTGGCGAATCAGCTGCGCGGCGGTGCCCAGCGAAATCGGGTCCAGCCCGGCAAAGGGCTCGTCGTACATGATGAGTTCCGGGTCCAGCGCTATGGCGCGCGCCAGCGCCACACGCCTGGCCATGCCGCCGGACACCTCGCTGGGCATCAGGTCGCGAGCGCCGCGCAGGCCGACGGCGTTGAGTTTCATCAGCACGATGTCGCGGATCAGGCGCTCATCCAGCGCCGTGTGCTCGCGCAGCGGGAAGGCGACGTTGTCAAACACGCTTAGATCGGTGAACAGCGCGCCAAACTGGAACAGCATGCCCATGCGGCGGCGGGCTGCGTAGAGCGCCGGCTGCGTCATCTGGGCCACGTTTTTGCCGTCAAACAGCACTTCGCCGCGGCTGGCCTTTTGCTGCCCGCCTATAAGGCGCAGCACCGTGGTCTTGCCGCCACCGGAAGCGCCCATGAGCGCCGTGACCTTGCCACGCGGTACGGAAAAAGTAAGCTTGTCGAGAATGACACGATCCCCCACCGATGCCGGGTAGGAAAAGGTCACGTCCTTGAATTCAACCAGCGCGGAAACAGGGGACATGGGGGTATCGGACATTAAAAGATCGCGGCGCCAACATGAGGCTTGGGCCTTGTAAACAGGTGCCTGAATGATAAGGGCATTGGCCCATCCGCTGGCGGCCCAAGGGTTCCGGCCTGGATTGGCCCGAGTTTTGCTCCTGATTTAATAGCTGGCCGTGCCCGTCATTATTGGGCTGCAGGCCAATTTGACTTCACAGAAAAAACAAAACCAGGCGGTCTTGACAGCAGAAACCGTCAAAACCGCCTGATTTATGAATCAAATATGCCCAGGGCCAGCGTCAGGTTTGCGCAGGCAGCTATTGTTTTTATAGCAAAACCTGGCAAGGCAGATCGCTAGAAGCTGTCAAGAACTGGTCAACCGCACGCGGCTTGCCGGCCCCTCACGCTACGCAAGCTCAGCGCGGCAGATCGCTGTAACCCATGAGGAACTCGTCGACAGCGCGGGCGGCTTGCCGGCCCTCGCGAATCGCCCACACCACCAGTGACTGGCCGCGCCGGATATCGCCTGCCGCAAACACCTTGGGCACATTGGTGGCGTAGCCGCCCGTGAACTCCATGCTGGCTTTGGCGTTGCCGCGGTTGTCTTTCTCGACACCGAAGGCCTCCAGCACCGAAGCCACCGGCGAAACAAAACCCATGGCCAGCAATACCAGGTCCGCCTTGAGCAACTGCTCGGAGCCGGCCACTTCCACCATCTTGCCGTCTTTCCATTCGACACGGACGGTTTTCAGGCCGGTGACCTTGCCCTTTTCGCCAATCAGCTCCTTGGTCGAGATGGCGAACTCGCGCTCGCAGCCCTCTTCGTGGCTGGAACTGGTGCGCAGCTTGATCGGCCAGTAAGGCCAGGTCATGGGGCGGTTTTCTTCCTCGGGCGGCTGGGGCATGAGCTCGAACTGCGTGACGCTGGCCGCGCCGTGGCGGTTGCTGGTGCCGACGCAATCGGAGCCGGTGTCGCCGCCGCCAATCACGATGACGTGCTTGCCATCGGCGCGCAGCTGGCCCTTGACCTTGTCGCCGGCATTGACCTTGTTTTGCTGGGGCAAAAACTCCATCGCAAAGTGCACGCCGTCGAGGTCGCGGCCGGGCACGGGCAGGTCACGCGACTGCTCGGCGCCGCCGGTCAGGATCACGGCATCGAAGTCTTTTTGCAGCTGTTCAGGGGTGATGGTTTCCTTCGCCCAATTCGTGATTTTGGAGTCTTTCGGCAGGCTGCCGATCATCACGCCACAACGGAAAGTCACACCTTCTGCCTGCATCTGCTCGACGCGGCGGTCAATATGGATTTTTTCCATCTTGAAGTCGGGAATGCCGTAACGCAGCAGGCCGCCGACGCGGTCGTTCTTTTCAAACAGGGTCACATCGTGGCCGACACGCGCCAGTTGTTGTGCAGCGGCCATGCCGGCGGGACCGGAACCGACGACAGCAACCTTTTTGCCGGTCTTGTGTTTGGCCAGCTGCGGCTTGACCCAGCCTTCGGACCAGGCGCGGTCGATGATGGCGTGTTCAATCGACTTGATGCCGACAGCCTCGTCATTCACGTTGAGCGTGCAGGCAGCCTCGCAGGGCGCGGGGCAGATGCGGCCGGTGAACTCTGGGAAGTTGTTGGTGCTGTGCAGCGTGTCGATGGCGTTTTTCCAGTCGGCACGAAACACCATGTCGTTGAAGTCGGGAATGACGTTGTTGACCGGGCAGCCGTTGTTGCAAAACGGCGTGCCGCAGTCCATGCAGCGTGCGGCCTGCTTGTTGGCCTGCGCGTCGTCCAGACCGACGACAAATTCCTTGTAGTTTTTCAGGCGCTCGGTGACGGGCTTGTAGCCCTCTTCGATGCGCTCGTATTCCATGAAGCCGGTGATTTTTCCCATAATGAAATCCTGTCGATTCGATTGTGTTTTTCAGTGCAAGCTGGAGGTGTTCAGGTGCCCGGCCTTATTTGGCCGCTACGGCTTCCTGGTTGGTCGCCACTTGCGCACTTGTCGTTTCGGTCGAAGCCTCCAGCCGGCGCTCCCTGCGCTCGATCAGGGCCCGTTTGTATTCATTCGGGAAGACCTTCACAAATTTCAGGCGCGACTCGCTCCAGTTGTCCAGCAACTCGCGGGCGCGCTTGCTGCCGGTCCAGCGGTTGTGGTCCTGCAGCAGGCGTTTGAGCAATTCCTCATCGCTTTCACCGGCGTGCCAGTCCGCCTTGTCGTGGCTGTGCTGGTCAACCGTGCTCACCACCTTGTCCATGGACACCATGGCGGTGTTGCAACGGCTGGCAAACTTCCCGTCTTCGTCGTAGACATAAGCCACGCCGCCGCTCATGCCGGCCGCGAAGTTGCGGCCGGTCTTGCCCAGCACCACGACCGTGCCGCCCGTCATGTATTCACAGCCATGGTCGCCCGTGCCTTCGACGACCGCCGTCGCGCCCGACAGGCGCACCGCAAAACGCTCGCCGGCCACGCCGCTGAAGTAGGCCTCGCCGGTGGTCGCGCCGTAAAGCACGGTGTTGCCGACGATGGTGTTTTTATGCGACTCACCGCGGAAGTCGATGCTGGGGCGCACCACGATGCGGCCGCCGCTCAGGCCCTTGCCGGTGTAGTCGTTGGCATCGCCAATCAAATACATGGTGATGCCCTTGGCCAGGAAGGCGCCAAAGGACTGGCCGCCCGTGCCTTCGAGCTGGATGCGCAAGGTGTCGTCAGGCAGGCCTTCGGGATGACGCCGTGTCAGTTCACCCGACAGCATCGCACCCACCGTGCGGTTAACGTTGCGCGCGATTTCGATGAACTGGACTTTTTCGCCCTTTTCGAGCGCGGCCTTGGATTTTTCAATCAGGCGCACGTCCAGCGCTTTTTCCAGTCCATGCTCCTGGTTCATCACATGCATGCGCGGCACGTCGGCCGGCACGATAGGCTGGTAGAACAGGCGGCTGAAATCCAGGCCGCTGGCCTTCCAGTGGGCAACGCCTTTTTGCGTGTCGAGCAGGTCGGCGCGGCCAATCAGGTCGTCAAACTTGCGCACGCCCAGCTGCGCCATGAGTTGCCGCGCTTCCTCGGCGACAAAAAAGAAATAGTTGACCACGTGCTCGGGCTTGCCGCTGAATTTCTGGCGCAGCACCGGATCCTGCGTGGCGACACCGACCGGGCAGGTGTTGAGGTGGCACTTGCGCATCATGATGCAGCCTTCAACCACCAGCGGCGCGGTGGCAAAGCCGAACTCATCAGCACCGAGCAGCGCGCCAATCACCACGTCGCGGCCGGTCTTCATCTGGCCGTCGGCCTGCACGCGAATGCGGCCGCGCAGGCGGTTCAGCACCAGGGTCTGCTGGGTTTCGGCCAGGCCGATTTCCCAGGGCGAGCCGGCATGCTTGATGGACGACCAGGGCGAGGCGCCGGTGCCGCCGTCATGGCCGGCAATCACCACGTGGTCGGACTTGGCCTTGGCCACGCCCGCGGCAATCGTGCCGACACCGACTTCGCTGACCAGCTTGACGCTGATGCTGGCGCGCGGATTGACGTTTTTCAAATCGTGGATCAACTGGGCCAGGTCTTCAATCGAATAAATATCGTGGTGCGGTGGCGGCGAAATCAAACCGACGCCAGGCACCGAGTAGCGCAGCGCACCAATGTATTCGCTGACCTTGCCACCTGGCAACTGGCCGCCTTCACCGGGCTTGGCACCCTGGGCCATCTTGATCTGGATCTGGTCGGCCGACACCAGGTATTCAGCCGTGACGCCAAAGCGGCCGGAAGCCACCTGCTTGATTTTGGAACGCAGCGAATCACCGTCCTGCAGCGGCAGGTCGACCTCGACCTGTTTCGCGCCGATGACGCTTTTCAGCGTTTCACCCTTCTTGATCGGGATGCCCTTGAGCTCCTGGCGGTAACGGGCCGGGTCTTCACCACCCTCGCCCGTGTTGCTCTTGCCGCCTATGCGGTTCATGGCAACGGCCAGCGTGGCGTGGGCCTCGGTGCTGATGGAGCCCAGTGACATGGCGCCGGTGGCGAAACGCTTGACGATTTCCTTGGCCGACTCGACTTCCTCAATCGGGATGGCCTTGGACGGATCAATCTTGAACTCGAACAGGCCGCGCAAGGTCATGTGGTTGCGGTTCTGGTCGTTGATCAGCTGGGCGTATTCCTTGTAGGTGTTCCAGTTGTTGGAGCGCGTGGAATGCTGCAGCTTGGCAATCGCGTCAGGCGTCCACATGTGGTTTTCACCGCGCACGCGCCAGGCATATTCGCCGCCGGCATCCAGCATGTTGGCCAGCACCGGATCGTCACTGAAAGCCGCCCTGTGCATGCGCAGGGCTTCTTCGGCGATCTCGAACACCCCCATGCCTTCGACCTGGCTGGCGGTGCCGGTGAAGAACTTGGCGATGGTGCCCTTGTTCAGGCCAATCGCCTCGAACAGTTGTGCGCCGCAATAGCTCATGTAGGTCGACACGCCCATCTTGGACATGATCTTGGACAGGCCCTTGCCGATGGCCTTGGTGTAGTTGTACACCGCCTTGTCGGTGCCCAGCTCGCCCGGCAAGCCCCTGGACAACTCGGCCAGGGTTTCCATCGCCAGGTAAGGGTGGACGGCCTCCGCGCCGTAACCCGCCAGCACGGCGAAGTGGTGCACTTCGCGCGCCGAGCCGGTCTCCACCACCAGGCCAGCCGTGGTGCGCAGGCCTTCTTTCACCAGGTGCTGGTGGATCGCCGACAGCGCCAGCAAAGCGGGAATCGCCACCTGCGTGGCCGTCACGCCGCGGTCGCTGACGATGAGTATGTTTTTGCCGGTATTGATCGCATCCACGGCTTCCGCGCACAGCGAGGCCAGCTTGGCTTCCACACCCTCATGGCCCCAGGCCAGCGGGTAGGTGATGTCCAGCGTGTAGCTCTTGAACTTGCCCTGCGTGTGCGCCTCGATGTCGCGCAGCTTTTGCATGTCGGCAACGTTCAATACCGGCTGGCTGACTTCCAGCCGCATGGGCGGATTCACCTGGTTGATGTCCAGCAGATTGGGCTTGGGGCCGATAAAGGACACCAGCGACATCACGATGGCTTCGCGGATCGGGTCAATCGGCGGATTCGTCACCTGCGCGAACAGCTGCTTGAAGTAGTTGTACAGCGGCTTGTTCTTGTTCGACAGCACGGCCAGCGGGCTGTCGTTGCCCATGGAGCCCGTGGCTTCTTCGCCATTGGTCGCCATCGGCGACATCAGGAACTTGATGTCTTCCTGTGTGTAGCCAAAGGCCTGCTGCCTGTCGAGCAGGGTGACCTCGGATGCAGCCAGGTTTTTGGCAGCGTCGCCCGATGCGATCGCCTTTTGCGGAACGTCATCGAGCTTGATGCGCAGGTTTTCAATCCACTGCTTGTAAGGCTTGCTGTGCGCCAGCGTGGCCTTGATTTCCTCGTCGTCGATCATGCGGCCCTGTTCCAGGTCGATCAGGAACATC
Source organism: Pseudomonadota bacterium (assembly GCA_040388255.1). Taxonomy (GTDB): domain Bacteria; phylum Pseudomonadota; class Gammaproteobacteria; order Burkholderiales; family Burkholderiaceae_C; genus Polaromonas. The sequence goes on from JAZKCE010000013.1 coordinate 36,152, forward strand.
TTGCCGGGCTGCAAACGCCACTTGCGCACAATCTTGTGTTCGGGCACCGGCAGCACGCCGGATTCGGAGGCCATGATGACCAGGTCGTCATCGGTCACGCAATAGCGCGAGGGCCGCAGGCCGTTGCGGTCCAGCGTCGCGCCTATCTGGCGGCCGTCGGTGAAGACGATGGAGGCCGGGCCGTCCCAAGGCTCCAGCATGGCGGCATGGTATTCGTAAAAGGCCTTGCGGCGCTCGTCCATGGTGGTGTGCTGTTCCCAGGGCTCGGGAATCATCATCATCACGGCCTGGCTGATCGGGTAACCCGACATGGTCAGCAGTTCCAGGCAGTTGTCAAAGGTTGCGGTATCGGACTGGTCGGCAAAGCTGATGGGATAGAGTTTTTGCAGGTCGGTGCCCAGCACCGGCGAGGACATCACGCCTTCACGCGCCTTCATCCAGTTGTAGTTGCCCTTGACGGTGTTGATCTCGCCGTTGTGCGCCACATAGCGGTAAGGATGGGCCAGCGGCCATTCGGGGAAGGTGTTGGTCGAGAAACGCTGGTGCACCAGGCCCAGGGCCGAAACACAGCGCGTGTCGGTCAGGTCAAGGTAATACGTTCCGACCTGGTCAGCCAGCAGCAAGCCCTTGTAGACCACGGTGCGGCTGGACATGCTGGGAACGTAGTATTCCTTGCTGTGGGTGAGTTTCAGGCGCTGGATGGCCGCGCTGGCGGTCTTGCGGATCACATACAGCTTGCGCTCGAGCGCATCCTGCACGATCACGTCGTTGCCGCGGCCTATGAAGATCTGGCGCAGTATGGGTTCTTTTTCACGCACGGTGGGCGACATCGGCATGTCGCGGTTGACCGGCACGTCGCGCCAGCCCAGCAGCACCTGGCCCTCGGCCTTGACAGCGCGTTCCAGCGCCTGCTCGCAAGCCAGGCGCGAGGCATGCTCCTTGGGCAAAAACACCATGCCCACACCGTATTCGCCGGGAGGCGGCAGCTGCACGCCCTGTTTGGCGAGCTCTTCACGGTAGAGCGCATCGGGCAGCTGGATCAGGATACCGGCACCATCACCCATGAGCTTGTCGGCGCCGACCGCACCCCGGTGGTCCAGGTTTTCAAGAATCTTCAAACCCTGCTGGACGATGGCATGGGATTTATGTCCCTTGACGTGCGCGACAAAGCCAACGCCACAGGCGTCATGCTCGTTGCTGCCTGAGTACAGGCCATGGTCTTGAAGATCTTTAATTTCAGCAGCCGTGGTCATGGCGCACTCCTAGTCAATTTATTTCGCGGGGATAGGGATGATAAAGCGCAGCAACAACAATGCCAAATTAAATAATTGGGGTCAGACTCCAATTAATTTCCGATTAAATTCATATGAATTTAATTGGGGACGTATTAAATAGGAACAAAAATCCAAAACAAATCAATGACTTGCTTCAACCTTGATCCGCTGCAGGGATGCTGACGGGCCGTCCCGCCTGGACTTTCTGGACACGGCGCGCAGTCTGTTTTTGCAGATCAGCAACAAATTTCGCCCCCCCCAACGCCCAACCACTGAGCGCGGACTGGGTCAATGCCGCCTGCTGGTCGGGCTGAACGCCGGCGCGCACCATTTCGGCGTAAGCGGCTTCGCGGGCAAAGGGGGTGTTGCCCAGCGACCAGAAAAGCGGGTGCGGCGTGATGAGTTTGTCGGAACGCAGGCCGGCATAGTGCCCGTGGCTGGACCAGGGATAGTCCCCAGCCTCCACCACCAAACCCGCGCGCACCGGGTTGAGGTCCAAATAGGCCATGCAAGTCAGCAGGTAGCGATCGGCCTGGATCAGCGTGGAGCGGTAACGCCCCTCCCACAAGGTGCCGGAACGGCCCTGCAGGTCATTGAAGTAACGAACGTAGCTGCGACCCACGGCCTGCATCATCTGCGGCAGGCCCTTGTCGGTTTGAGGCGTCGCCAGCAGGTGGAAATGATTGCCCATCAACACATAGGCATGGATGGCAACATCGAACTTTTTCGCGTTCTCGTGCAGCAGCCCAAGGAGATGGCGGTAGTCGTCCGTCGTCGTGAAGATCGGCTGGCGATTGTTGCCGCGCTGAATCACGTGGTGCGGATAGCCGGGCAGTGTCAGGCGGGGAAGTCGGGCCATGTGGGGAGAACAGACTGTTCAAGCAAGAATATCTGCCCAGTTTAATGGGGATCTGACCCCCATTCATTCATGCCCTTTTTCTGCCTTGATGCGCGGCTTTGCTGCGCATGCAAACCGGTGTGATCCGGAAATTCAGGAATGCTGCCTGCGTAACAACTCCGCATGTATCCGGGCCGCGAGCGACAGGCCGGCGGCGCACAAAACCACACACACCCAGCCCGTCCACTGCCAGCCGCCGGCGTACACTGCCACCCAAGCCACCAGCGGCGGGACGACTACCTGCCCGGCCGACGACCACTGCTGCATCCAGCCGACGGTGGTGGACACGGCCGCGGTGCTGGGCGCAAGCCTGAGCGCCAGGCTGAACAGGGTGGCCGGAATCAGGCCGCCCACCATGGAAAAAACCAGCACGGCGGCATATTGCACCCACGGACCGGCGTGCGTGCCAAAAGCCAGCATGGCGCCCGAGCCCATGGCCAGAAAACCCGTGACCAGCAGCGTCAGCGGCCGCACCCGGCGCTCCAGCAAACGCCCGGCAACCACATTGCCCACCATATTGAGCGACGCGGCCAGCGCGGTCAGCCATCCGACCATGGTGCTGGCAATGCCGGCCTTCTCATAAATCGACGGCAAAAAGCCCACCACGGCCAGCCACTGGCCCGAATAAGCGGCAAAGGTCAGCGCCATCAGCCAGACCGGGCGTGAACGCAGGGTCAGGCCAAGCAAACTGCCCTGACGGGGCCTGTCAGGTGAACCACCTCCTGCAGCCGGTCGGTCATGAACAGGCAGGTCTGGCGGAACATAACAACCAAAGGCGACGGCCGTCGCCACGGTCACCGCGGCCAGCAGGCACCACCACACCCGCCAGCCATCATCAGCGGGGCCCAGCAGCATGACCCATGGCCCAAGCAGCAAAGCCAGCGAAGTGCCCAGCGGCATATAGGTGCCCCATACACCCAGCATGCTGTTGATGCGATCGTGGCGCACCAGCTGGCGCAGCATGCCCGGGCCGGGCAACACCACCCACAAAAAGCCCAGGCCTTCCAGGGCGCGGGTAGCCAGCAGCCACGCGGCGCTGTCGGCCAGCGCGCCCAGCGCGCTGGCGCAACCCAGCAGCAGCAGGCCACCCACCATGCTGCGTTTGAGGCCCATGCGCTGCACGGCCAGGCCAGTAAGCAGCCCCAGCGACATCCCAGCCAATTGAACCAGCGACAGCAAAAAGCCTGCCTGCAGCAGTGAAATGCCCAGCACCCGCTCAAGTACAGGCAATGCCGGCGGCAGTTTACCGATATGCAGCGCGGCGACCAGGCCTGCTGCAACCACGCAAAAAGCCGCCGGCAGATTGGGCCTGGGGGCAGAGCCGGGTTTTGGGTAACTCACATCAAACAATCAGGTCAAAAGCTGAAAAGGCTGGCCCGCAAGGCTCAGGCAGGGAAGACGCTGCGCCCCAGCAGGCGTTCATGCTCTTTCGCAGCGAAGCGGTCTGTCATGCCTGCAATGTAGTCAGCCACCACCCGCTCGGGTTTTGCACCCGCCGCATGCGGCATGTCTATGCCGTCAAAGCGGTCTATATGGGCCTGCGGCATCTGTGCGGGGTCGGCCATATAGGCCTCGAACAAATCGCGCACCACCTGTTTGGCGGCCTGCGTGGTTTGCACGACTTGCGGATGGCGGTATAAATTTTGTAGCAGGAAGCGCTTGAGCGACGCCGACTGCGAGGCCATTTCCTCGCTAAAGCAGACCAGCGGCGGATGCTGGCGCACCACATCGACATTGGCCGGCGCCGCTTTCTGCACTGCGTCCAGCGTCGCATCCATCACGTTGTAGACCTGCGCGCTGAGCATGCGGCGTATGGTTTCAAACAGCAGCCGCCGGCCCTGCAGCCCTGGATGCGCGAGTTCTGTCTCGCGGCGGTACTGACTGAACAGCGCGACATCTTCGAGTTGATCCATACCCAGCACTCCCGAACGAACGCCGTCATCAATGTCGTGGGCGTTGTAGGCAATCTCGTCCGCCAGGTTGGCCAACTGCGCCTCCAGGCTGGGTTGCTGCCAGCGGGGTCCGGAATCCTGCGCCACAAACCGATGGGCCACACCGCCGGGCTCGCGGGCTTCAATGTGCCGTGCATTGCGGCGGGAGCAGTGCTTCAGAATGCCCTCGCGGGTTTCAAACGTGAGGTTCAGGCCGTTGTAGGCCGGGTAGCGCTCTTCCAGGGAATCGACCACGCGCAGGCTCTGCAGGTTGTGCTCGAAGCCCGCGCTCTCGGGGTTGTGGGTTTTCAGGCAGTTGTTCAGCGCATCCTGGCCGGCATGCCCGAAAGGGGTGTGGCCCAGGTCGTGGGCGAGTGCAATCGCCTCCACCAGGTCTTCATTGAGCTTGAGGGTACGGGCAATGGAGCGGCCGAGCTGGGCCACCTCCAGCGAATGCGTCAGCCGCGTGCGGAACAGGTCGCCCTCGTGGTTCAAAAACACCTGCGTCTTGTAGACCAGCCGGCGAAATGCCGTGGAATGGACAATCCGGTCGCGGTCGCGCTGGAAGTCCGATCGCGTAGGCGCCGCCGGCTCGGAAAATCTGCGGCCACGCGACGAGCCCGGGTCACAGGCGTAAGCTGCCAGGGTCATGAATTAATGAAAAAACAGGCCGCAGCCAAGTGAGGACGGGCGCAAGCAGCTATTAAATAAGGAGCACTTAAAGTGCAATGCACATACCGATTAACCGCAGCAGGCATCTATGACCTCGCGCACCAGGGCGTCCGGTGCGGTCCGGACCGTTGCACTGCCGGGACCTTCGATCAGCACAAAGCGGATTTCACCGGCCTCTGATTTTTTATCAATCCGCATCAGTTCCAGGTAACGGCCGGCGTTGTCAGCCCCTGAAAGTACCGGCCCCTTGACTGGCAGCCCGGCCCGCCGTACCAGTTGCACCAGGCGTTCGACAAAGGGCATGTCGACCAGACCCAGGCGCTGCGACAAGTGCGCTGCCATCACCATGCCGCAGCCCACACCTTCACCATGCAGCCATTCGCCGTAACCCAGCCCGGACTCGATGGCATGCCCAAAAGTGTGGCCGAAATTCAAAATGGCGCGCAAACCCAGCTCACGCTCGTCCTGGCCCACAACCCAGGCCTTGATCTCGCAACTGCGTTTGATGGCATGGGCCAGCGCTGCAGGATCCCGCGCCAGCAAGGCATCCAGGTTGTTTTCAATCCAGTCCAGGAAGGCCAGATCGGCAATGGGCCCATATTTGATGACTTCGGCAAGCCCGGCGCTGAGCTCCCGTGCAGGCAGGGTCTTGAGCACATCCAGGTCGCACACCACCAGTTGCGGCTGGTAGAAAGCGCCAATCATGTTTTTTCCGAGCGGGTGGTTGATCGCCGTTTTGCCGCCCACCGAAGAGTCCACCTGCGCCAGCAAGGTGGTTGGCACCTGCACAAAAGGCACACCGCGCATATAGCTCGCGGCGGCAAAGCCTGTCATGTCGCCGACGACGCCGCCGCCCAGGGCAAACAGCACGGTTTTACGGTCACAACCGTTTTCCAGCAGCGCGTCAAAAATCAGCTGAAGTGTCGGCCAGTCCTTATGCGCCTCGCCGTCGGGCAAGGTCGTCAGCAACACTTTGCCATAGCGGGTTTTCAGCGCGGCCTGAAGCTGGGCCGCGTAAAGCGGCGCCACGGTGGTGTTGGAAACGATCAGCGCGGTGCTCGCCGCCGGCAGGTCCTGGTAGCCGGAAATATCACCCAGCAGGCCCGGGCCGATGGCAATCGGATAACTACGCTCAGCCAGATTGATATGGACTTGCGTCCTGGCAGAAAGGGAATTTGCTTGCATAAGGCCCAAGTGTAGAGGCACTCACCGGAAACCATGGACCTGCCCCCGCGCATCACCACAGCCGGCGTTTGGACGCTTTATTGCGCCTTCGCCGGAACGATGCCCGCCAACTCAAGCTGCATCAGGATCATGTTGACCAGCGTGGACACCGAAGGACGCCCGGTTTCTATGACGAAATGCGAGGTTTCCCGGTACAGCGGATCACGCACACCGTACAGCTCCTTCAGGCGGGCCAGCGGGTCGGACACCTGCAGCAGGGGACGGTTCTGGTCGTTGCGCAGGCGGCGAAACACATCCTCGGGCGCGGAGTGCAGGTAAATCGTCTGGGTCCGCTGGCGCAAATGGTCGCGATTGGCCTGCCGCAAAATGGTGCCGCCACCGGTGGAAAGCACACAAGCGCCTTCCAGCGTCAACTCATCCATGACACTTTCCTCAAGGTCACGGAATGCGGACTCGCCTTCGCGCTCGAAGAATTCACGGATGGAGCAGCCGATACGCTGCTCTATGACCTGGTCAGAGTCAATGAATTTGACATCAAGCCGCCTGGCAAGCTGCCTGCCGATCGTGGACTTACCCGAGCCAGGTAACCCCACACAGGCAATTCTGGCCGGGTGTGCATTCACTTTGTAATTTGCAGTTCAGTCAATGGAGGCAGGCCTTTCAGCCTGTTGCGGTCAAGGCGCGTCACCTGTCCCGCCGAGGATGGGAAGTGTAAATCAGGAGCCCTGCATCAGCCCGATCGGTGGATCAGGGATCCTTTTTATAAGCTACAGCCGCAGTACCAGAGCCTTAGCGCAAAGGCGCGCCATTTGTCAGCATTTTGGGCGTGATAAACACCAGCAACTCGTTCTTGGTCGCCGTGCGGGTCTTGGTTTTAAACAGGTTGCCTATGCCAGGCAGGTCGCCCAGGAATGGCACCTTGGTCTCATCTTCGCGGTCGTTTTGCTCGTAAATACCGCCAATCACCACCGTGCCGCCATTTTCAACCAGCACCTGCGTCTGTATGTGTTTGGTATCGATGGCAAAACCGTTGGCCGTCGAGCGGCCCACACTGTCCTTGTTGACGTCCACGTTGAGAATAATATTTCCCTCGGGCGTAATCTGGGGAGTGACCTCCAGCTTCAAATTGGCCTTGCGAAAAGCAATCGCTGTCGCGCCGCTGGATGTGGCCTGCTGGTATGGCAATTCAGTGCCCTGCTCAATCACCGCCTTGACCTGGTCGGCCGTCACAATTCGGGGGCTGGACACAATTTTGCCTTTACCGTCGGCTTCCGCTGCGGAAATCTCCAGGTTCAGGAACCGGGTTTTTGCAGCGTTAAACAAGGAAACGGCAAATGTGGCTGCGGGAAACCCGTTCTGCCCGACAGCAGGCAAGGCTAAAAACTGTCCTGCGGTTGTGCCGGCTGCGGTTGCGTTATAGGTGGCACCAAAGGAGCTATTGTTATTCTGGTTAAACGGTTGCCCTCCAAGCCTGACGCCCAAAGACTTCCCGAATGTGTCGGCGGCCTCCACGATACGTGCCTCAATCAAAACCTGGCGCACGGGAATATCAAGCTTGGCGATCAAGGCTTGTACCTGCTCAAGCGAGGAAGGCACATCCGTTACAAATAACTGATTGGTCCGTACTTCAGCAATCACACTACCCCTGGCCGACAGCATCTTGGTCGCACCAGCACCCACGCCCCGCAAATTGGTGGCGATTTCCGAAGCCTTGGCATAGTTGAGCTTGAAGTCCTGGGTCCGAAGCTGCTCAAGACTCTGGATGGTGTTTTTCGACTCCAGGTCCAGCTTGTCCTTGGCAGCCAGTTCATCCTTGGGCGCGATCAGCAGGACGTTGCCTGATTTACGCATTCCCAGCCCCCTGGCCTGCAAAATAATGTCGAGCGCCTGGTCCCATGGGACATCCTTCAAGCGCAAGGTGACATTGCCCGTGACCGTATCGGAGGTCACCACATTGAAGTTGGTGAAGTCTGCAATCACCTGCAGCAGGGAACGGATTTCAATATTCTGGAAATTCAGGGACAGCTTTTCGCCGTTGTAACCCGGTCCTTGCGTCAGCTTGTTGGCGTCAACTTTTTGCTGACGCACTTCCAGCACAAACTGGTTATCGCTCTGGTAGGCGCTGTGCTCCCACAAGCCCTTGGGCTCGACCACCATGCGCACCTTGTCGCCGGCCTGGAACGTGGTCACGCTTTGCACCGGAGTGCCAAAGTCGGCCACATCCAGACGGCGGCGCAAGCCCTCAGGCAACGCCGTCTTCAAAAACTCAACCACCAGGGTTTGGCCCTGCTGCCGGATATCAACACCCACCTGGTTATTCGGCAGGTCCACCACAATACGCCCGGAACTGTCAGGGCCGCGCCTGAAATCAAGGTCCTTCAGAGGCAGGATGTCACGATTGCGGTTTTCGGCAAACACCGGTGCGGCAATGGCCGAAGGGGCAGCCACAACCACGGGATCCAGCGTGATCAAAAGTGATTTACCCTGAATTTCCGCCTTGTAAGCCGTTGATGCCTTGAGGTTCAGTACCACCCGCGTTCTTCCCCCGGCCTGGACCACATTGGCTGAACGCATATTGCCCAAATTGATGTCGACGGCAGAGCGCCCCACGGCACTGCCAACTCCCGGGAAATCTAGCGCAATGCGTGCCGGCGTCTGGATGCTGAAACCCGTTGGGACCGCTGCCAATGGTTCCGCCAGGTCAATCCGGATAATTTCAGAACCGCCCTGGACAGAGCCGGTTACGGACTGGATCACATTGCCCCCCTGGGACTGCGCTTGGGCCTGTGCCGATGGCGAAAGCACAGCCGCAAACAATGCAATCGAAATGAAAGCGCAACCCAGCACAGCGCCAAGCAAATCTTGCGGGCGGCCTCTTCCAGCAACTGTTTTTGATGTCCATGCCTGCGTGTTCATTTTTTCCCCTCTTGAAGCTGTAAAGTCGCCGCTCGCTCTATCCATTCGCCTGCGGCATCCTGGACAATTTCACGCAAAGTCAGGCCCGTCTCCGAAACCTTGGTAATACGGCCATAGTTCTGGCCCAGATAGTTGCCCACACGAACCTGGTAAAGCAGGTTGTCAACCCGTACAAGCGCAACGGGTTGTCCCATTTTGACAAGGCTGCCGACCATGACGACAGCATCCAGCGGGGAGGCCTCCAGCGGCTCCTTGCGCCGGGCAAGCTCAGGCGCAATCAATGCGGCATTGGCCGTCACCTGGTTTGCATCCCGTTTCAGGGCCTGCGCCAGTTTTTGACTGCTGAACGGCTCCGTGGAGCCCTCCTGGGTATAAGGCTGCGGGGAAAATTTGGTGGGCTCAGGCAGCCGCGCAACCCTGGGTTTGGTCTGGTTGCGCTGCTCGGTCATCCACTGCTGCAACTGCTCATCATCCGATGCGCCACATCCGGCCAGTCCCATGAGAAAAACTAGCAGCAAGGCCCCGATGGACAACTGTTTGCAGGAGCTCATTTCTTGCCTCCCTTGGCAGGCCCGGCCGTTTTACGCTGCAGGGCAACTTCGTCGTTGTCCAGGTAACGGAAGGTTTTGGCGGTGGTGTCCATCGTCAGGGCACCGTCCTTGGCCGGAACCAGGGTCAGGTTGTTCAAGGTCACGATTCTGGAGAGGTTGGCAATGTCCGCGGCAAAGGCGCCAATGTCGTGGTAGCGGCCCGTCACGCGCACCGCAATCGGCAACTCGGCGTAATACTCTTTCACACTCACCTGCCCGGGCCTGAACAGTTCAAACTGCAAACTGCGCCCCAATCCGGCCTGGTTAATATCCGACAACAGGGCATCCATCTCCGCCTTGCTGGGCAACTGCTTTTCAAGTTGCGTGACGTATTGCTGAACCTGTTCGCGCTGCTTTTTCAGGGCATCCAGATTGGCCGCTTCCGAGAGCTTTTTGGTGAAATCAGCCCTGAGCTGCGTCTCCTTCTCACGCGCTGCAGTCAACTCCTCGTCCGAGGAACTCAGCCATACAAACCAGAGCCCGACGACAACCAACACGGTCACCGCCACACACAGAAGATAGCGCGGCAAGGCCGGCCAGGACGGCGGATCATTCGGGTCAAGGCCTGAAAACTGCGCCTTCAGACTGGCCTGAAGGCCGGCGAAATCAATATTGGGTTTAGGAATTTTTGCCATGATCAAGCCTGAATCAAATCTTTGCAGCACCAGAGGCAGGTTGCACTGGCTTAATGACAGCTGCTGAGGCTGGGGATTTCGGCTGATCGCTTGCACGTTTTAGCGAAACGCGCATGGAAAAATTGGACACCCGGCGTTGATCCCGCGCCGACAGCGCCACGCTGGCTGCGGTGATTTCAATCAGTTCAGGCTTGGTCAACCACTGACTGTTATTGCCCAGGTTGCGAAGCAGTTCCGATACACGTTCGTTGGACTGGGCAACACCGGTCAACAGCACAATCTGGTTGTCCTGCTTCATGCTGTTGATATACACGCCATCAGGCAACTGCTTGACCAGTTCGGACAGCAGGTAGACCGGCAAATTCCGGTTGCCCTGCAGATCCTCGACCGCATTCTGACGCGCGCGAAGCGCGGCGATTTCCTGCTGCAGCCCGGCAATGTCCTTGATCTGTCCTTCAAGCTTGGTGATTTCGGTTTTAAGGACGGTGTTTCTGTCCTGTTGAGCCGATATCTGGGCCTGGTACCACGAATACACGGCACCACAAATCAGCCCGCCCACCAGGGCAGCGACACCCAGGGCCGTAAAAAACAGTTCCCGCTTGCGCTTGCGCGCCGCTTCACGATGGGGGAGCAGATTGACCAGAATCACCGCAAAAACCTCCGCAAAGCCAAACCGCAGGACGTCAAATACGATGCAGCCTCACGCCGCATCTTCTTTTCGCGAATGTTGTCGCCTATCGTCATCCCGTCAAAAGGGTCAGCCCGCATGCTTGCAAACGAGGTCTGCTGCGTCACCGACTCGGTGAGCCCCGGGAGCGCCGAAGAGCCGCCAGCCAGCATGACGTAGTCGACCTTGTTGTGCGGCGTACTGGTAAAGAAAAACTGCAGGGCGCGCCCGATTTCCTGGGCCATGCTTTCCACAAAGGGTTTTAAAACCCCCGACTCATAGTCGTCGGGCAGGTCACCGCTGCGCTTTTTGTTTTCCGCTTCTTCAGGCGAAAAGCCATACTGGCGCACAATCAACTGCGTCAGTTGGGCGCCGCCAAAAGCCTGGTCGCGCTCATACAGCACTTCGTCATTCCTGATGACCTGCATGCTGGTTGTCAGGGCGCCGACTTCAAACAGCGCCACCATGGTGTCCACGCCCTTGTTGGGCAGGTTTTCGATCAGGCGCGCGGTGGCCAGCCGGGAAGCATAGGACTCCACATCCACGACGACGGGCTTGAGGCCGGCGGCTTCGGCCAGGCCCTGGCGGTCCTGTACCTTCTCCTTGCGGGATGCGGCGATCAGAACTTCCACATCACCGCTGGATGTGGCGCTTGGCCCCACCACGCAAAAATCCAGGCTTACCTCATCAAGCGAAAAGGGAATGTACTGGTTGGCCTCGGACTCCACCTGGATTTCAAGCTCGGACTCGCTCAGGCCACCTGGCAAAATGATCTTTTTGGTAATGACGGCCGAGGCGGGCAAGGCCATGGCCACATGTTTTGTACGCGTGCCGCTTTTTTTGACCACGCGGCGCACAGCCTCAGCCACTTCGTCGAATTTTTCGACATTGCCATCGGTAATCCAGCCGCGCTCCAGCGGCTCGATGGCGCAGCGATCCAGCACAAGCTGACCCGTTTTGTCCCGGCTCAACTCCACCAGCTTCACGCTGGACGAACTGATGTCCAGACCCAGCAATGGCGGTTCCTGGCGGTTGAATAAAGACCCCAAAGAGATCAAGACGGTCCCCAAATGACGGCTAATGAGTAGCCTTGCATACTTAAGAAATCACTTGAATACTATCAGTAAGCCCCTTGTACAGTAAGGATTTTTCCTGTTTCGCGTACCATTACCGTTGTCAAAACCCGACGCTTTTTACGAAGCAGGAAAATCCACGCCCAAGCACTTTAGGGCTTCAAAAGGTAAAAGTGCGGCCCTGCACTTACCAAGCCATAGTTTCCGGTGTTCCGGATTTTTATAATGGCTGCGCGCCCTTACGATTGCCTACATGCCGCCAAACCCCACCTCTTCAGCTTCCCCTGACTCCAAACCCAGCCCTCCAGGCCGTCCATTGTGGCTTCGCTGGCTGATCAAACTGTCCCTCTGGGGTGGCGGGCTGGCGCTGGCCGGCGCCTTGAGCATTCTTATGGTGGTCGCCGTGGCGCTGGCTGTGGCCTATCCCAACCTGCCCGATATCTCCGACCTGTCGGACTACCGGCCCAAGCTGCCCATGCGGGTTTACTCCGCCGATGGCGTGGTGATTGGTGAATTCGGAGAGGAACGCCGCAGCCTGACACCTATCAAGGACATTCCCCAGGTCATGAAAGATGCCGTGCTGGCGATCGAAGACGCACGTTTCTTTTCGCATGGCGGCGTTGACTATCTCGGCGTGATCCGCGCGGGCCTGGCCAACGTAGGCCGGGCCAAAAGCCAGGGCGCCTCGACCATCACCATGCAGGTAGCCCGCAATGTTTACCTGTCAGCCGAAAAAAGCTATACCCGCAAGATCTATGAGATATTGCTGACCTTCAAGCTGGAACACCTGCTGACCAAGGACCAGATCCTTGAGATCTACATGAACCAGATCTTTCTGGGTAACCGGGCGTATGGCTTCGCGGCCGCCTCCGAGGCTTATTTCGGCAAGCCGCTCAAGAACATCTCGATTGCAGAAGCCGCCATGCTGGCCGGCCTGCCCAAGGCGCCATCGGCCTACAACCCCATCATCAACCCCAAGCGCGCGCGCTCGCGGCAGCTCTACATCATTGAGCGCATGGAGGAAAACGGCTTCATCACCAGCGCCCAGGCCACCGCGGCCAAGGCGGAGGAACTCGCCGTCCGGTCCGGTCCTGACGCGGGCCGTGTGCATGCCGAATACGTTGCGGAAACCGTGCGCCAGCTGGTGTTTAACCAGTATGGCGACCAGACTTACACGCGCGGCCTCAATGTCTACACCACCTTGCGCGCAACCGACCAGACCATGGCTTACAAGGCGCTGCGCAAGGGCATCATGGATTACGAGCGCCGCCAGATTTACCGGGGGCCTGAAAAATTCGTGGAGCTCCCGGCCGACCCGGCGGAAGTTGAAGATGCGATCGATGACGCCCTGACCGACAACCCGGACAACGGCGACGTGATGTCGGCAGTGGTGCTGGAAGCCAATCCCAAGCGCATCCTGGCATTGCGGCAAAACAGCGAGAGCGTTGAAATCACCGGTGACGGCCTGAAACCCGCACAGTCCGGCCTGTCCGACAAGGCCGCGCCCAACATCAAGATTCGCCGAGGAGCCTTGATCCGCGTCGCCAAAACACCCAAAGGCAGCTGGGAAATCACCCAGTTGCCCGAAGTGGAAGGCGCGTTTGTCGCGCTGGACCCGCGCGATGGCGCAGTCCGGGCCCTGGTCGGCGGTTTTGACTTTGAAAAAAACAAGTTCAACCACGTGACCCAGGCCTGGCGCCAGCCGGGCTCCAGCTTCAAGCCCTTCATTTACTCCGCCGCTCTTGAAAAGGGTTTCACCCCCGCCACGGTGGTCAACGATGGACCGCTGTTTTTCGATGCCGGTGTCACCGGCGGCCAGCCATGGGAGCCTAAAAACTACGACGGCAAGTTTGAAGGACCGATGACCCTGCGCAACGGTTTGAAGAAATCAAAAAACATGATTTCCATCCGCATACTGCAGGCCATAGGCGCGCCTTATGCCCAAGAGTGGGTCACCCATTTCGGTTTTGAAGCCGAAAAGCACCCCGCCTACCTGACCATGGCGCTGGGTGCGGGCTCGGTGACACCCATGCAAATGGCCACAGCCTACTCGGAGTTCGCCAATGGCGGCTACCGCATCAATCCTTACCTCATCAGCAAAATTACCGATCAGAAAGGCAAGGTGCTGGTCGAAACCCCAACGCCGGTGCCGAGTGATGCAACACGCGGCATCCCTGCACGCAACGCCTTCATCATGTCCAGCCTGCTACAGGAAGTAGCGCGCTCCGGTACCGCTGCGAGGGCGCAAGCCACCCTCAAACGCCCGGACATCTATGGCAAGACCGGAACAACCAATGACTCGATTGATACCTGGTTTGTCGGCTTTCAACCAACACTGACCGCCGCAGTCTGGATGGGCTTTGACACCCCCAAAAACCTTGGCGACCGCGAAACCGGCGGCGGCCTGAGCCTGCCGGTCTGGATTGATTTCATGGGCTATGCGCTCAAGGGCATACCCGTCACCGATATCCCCGTGCCCGAAGGCGTGGTCAATGTCGGCGGCGAGTGGTATTACGACGAATACGCCAAGGGCGCCGGGGTGAGCAGCGTGGGGCTGGGGCAGCCGCAACAGGACCCGGCAGCCAATGCGGCAGGATCAACGCCCGGTGCGCCGATTTCCGTTTTACCGCCCGCGGATGAAAAGAAGCGGATTCTGGACCTGTTCAAGAACTGAAGCCAGGCCGCCCGGATCGCTGGGCGAGTCTTGTCAGTCCAGCGGCTTGAAACCCAGCGCCTGCCCGGACTGCTCGCTGGCGTAACGCGATAAGCCGGTGAAAAACTCACTGGCATCCTTGGTATCCGTCCACTGGCTGCCGTTGAACTTGTAATGGAAACCGCCGGCCCGGGCGGCCATCCAGATTTCCTGCAGTGGCTTTTGCAGGTTGATGATGATCTGGCTGCGGTTTGCAAAGGTCAGCGTGATCATTCCGCCGGTGCGCTGGTTATCGACGTCGGCATCGGTCTCATCGTTGATCCGGTCGCACGCCAGTTCAACCGCCTTCAAGGCCTTCTCGGCATGGTCCAGATATTCAAGCTCGGTCATTACAATCCCATCATGGTTTTTTCATTTCAAATTTTAGGCCGTCAGCCAAGCGCCTTCTGGCGCCATGGGCTTGCAGTTGCAGTTCTGGGATTGTCAGGCCTGGCCGGTTGCGGGCAAAAAGGCCCGCTGTTTTTGCCCCCGCCAGTAAAACCTGTGCCCACGGTTTCAGCGCCCCAGCCGGCGGTAGCGGCGCCCGCATTGCCGGCATCGGCTTCCAAATGAGCACCGCTTCCGCCCCGCAGGGCCAGTTTCCCCTTCAGCTCCCCGGTCACCCTTTTGTGGCCTACCGCGGCACAGCACTCCACATGGAAGACGTCGCGCTCGATGCGCTGGCCGCGACCCATGGTACGCCGCTGTTTGTCTACTCCAAAGCCGCCATGCTGGCCGCGCTGGCCGCCTACCAGCGCGGCTTTGCCGGTCGCCATGCGCAAATTTGCTACGCCATGAAGGCCAACTCCTCCCTGGGCGTGCTGCAGGTCTTTGCCCGGGCCGGCTGCGGCTTTGACATCGTGTCCGGCGGCGAGCTGGACCGCGTGCTGGCCGCTGGCGGTGCGGCGGACAAAGTCATTTTTTCCGGCGTCGGCAAGACACGTGCCGAAATGCGGCAGGCGCTGTCAGCCGGAATTGGCTGCTTCAACGTGGAAAGCGAAGCCGAACTCGAGGTGCTGTCGGACGTCGCGCTGGACATGGGCCTGGCTGCCCCGGTCAGCATTCGCGTCAATCCCAATGTGGACCCGAAAACACACCCCTATATTTCCACCGGCCTGAAGGACAACAAGTTCGGCGTGGCGCATGAGGACGCCCTGCGTATTTACCAGCATGCGGCATCACTCAAGGGCCTGAAGGTCACCGGCATCGACTGCCATATCGGCTCGCAGATTACCGACACCACGCCCTACCTTGATGCCATGGACCGGGTGCTGGACCTTGTCGGCGCGATTGAAGCTGCAGGCATTGCGCTGGAGCACATCGACTTCGGCGGTGGGCTGGGTATCAACTACAACAACGACACACCACCCGAAGCGGACGCGCTCTGGCAGCAGTTGCTGGCCAAGCTGGATGCGCGTGGTTACGGAAACAAAAAACTGATGATAGAGCCCGGCCGCTCACTGGTCGGCAATGCCGGCGTCTGCCTGACCGAGGTGCTGTACATCAAGCCCGGCGAGCAGAAAAACTTCTGCATCATCGATGCGGCCATGAACGACCTGCCGCGCCCGGCGATGTACCAGGCCTTTCATGCCATCGTGCCGGTCACTCCGGATGCCAGGGAAACACCGGCAGCCACTTACGATGTGGTCGGCCCCGTGTGTGAAAGCGGCGACTGGATTGGCCGCGACCGTGAACTGGCCGTAGCGGCCGGCGACCGCCTGGCTGTGCTCTCAGCTGGCGCTTATTGCATGAGCATGTCCAGCAACTACAACACCCGGGGACGGGCCGCCGAAATCCTGGTTGACGGTGCAGCCGTGCACCTGATCAGGCAGCGTGAAAACTCACAGGACCAGATGCGCCATGAGCACCTGGTGGCTGGATAAGGGCACAAAACCGCTATCAACCTGATAGCTGACTGCGCCCTACCCTATTGGGCTGCAGCCTCTTTTTCCTTAGATATTGCAATATGCGCCAGCCCAGCAGCACGGCGATGATGGCGGCGTACACAAACACTTCGGCAAAATTGTTTTTGGCCGCGCGCATCCAGAAAAAGTGCAGCAGCCCCAGGCCCGCAACCACATAAACAAGCTTGTGCAGCCATTGCCAGCGTTTGGCGCCCATGGCCTTGATCGCGGCGTTAAAGGATGTGGCGGCCAGCGGCGTGAGCAGCACAAACGCGGAAAACCCCACAAGGATAAAAGGCCGCTTGGCGATGTCTTTGGCAATGTCGGCTGCGTCAAAACCCATGTCAAACCAGCTGTAGCTGAGCAGATGGAGCACCACATAAAAGTAGGCAAAGAGGCCCAGCATGCGCCGAAAACGGGCCAGCGTCGGCGTGTTGCTGATCACTCTCAAAGGCGTGACCGCCAGGACTATGCAGATAAAACGCAGCGTCCAGTCGCCGGTGGCCCGAATCAGGTGTTCCGCCGGATTGGCGCCCAACACATTGGCATTGCCCATCTGGGCCTGCGCAACATTCCAGGCCAGCCAGGCAAACGGCAGCAGGCAAATTAAAAAAAGTATGGGCTTTGCTGCAGGATGCAGCAAAAGCTTCTGGCGCGACATCATCTGTGCGTCAGAAATTCTTTTTCAGGTCCATGCCGGCGTAGAGCTGGCCTACCTGTGCTTCATAGCCGTTGAACATCAGCGTCTTGCGCTTTTTGGCAAACAGGCCGTCTTCGCCAATCCGGCGTTCGGTCGCCTGGCTCCAGCGTGGGTGGTC
Source organism: Pseudomonadota bacterium (assembly GCA_040388255.1). Lineage (GTDB taxonomy): Bacteria > Pseudomonadota > Gammaproteobacteria > Burkholderiales > Burkholderiaceae_C > Polaromonas. The sequence goes on from JAZKCE010000013.1 coordinate 53,407, forward strand.
CACATTGGGATTGACGTTGGAATAAAACCCGTACTCCTGCGCAGCGGCCTTGTTCCAGGCCGTGCGCGGCTCCTTGTCGGTAAAGCGGATCTTGACGATGCTCTTGCCGCTTTTGAAGCCGTATTTCCAGGGCAGCACCATGCGTACCGGCGCGCCATTCTGGTTGGGCAACACCTCGCCGTACATGCCGAAGGTCAGCAAGGCCAGCGGGTGCATGGCTTCGTCCATGCGCAGGGCCTCCACATAAGGCCAGTCCAGCACGCGTGAACCGACAAAAGGCATGGTCTTGGGATCGGCCTGGGTGATGAACTCCACGTATTTGGCGTTGCCCAGCGGCTCGACCTTCTTGATGAGTTCCGACAGCGAATAGCCCACCCACGGAATCACCATGGACCAGCCCTCGACACAGCGCAGGCGGTAAATACGCTCTTCCTGCGGGCTGAGCTTTATCAGATCTTCCAGCGTGTAGCTTTTGGGCTGCTTGACCAGGCCTTCAATGGCCACAGACCAGGGTTTGCTCACCAGCGTGTGGGCGTTTTTGGCCGGATCGGCCTTGTCGGTGCCAAACTCATAAAAGTTGTTGTACGAGGTGGCATCCTTGTAGTCGGTGATTTTTTCCATGGTCACCGCACCGGACACAACCGACTTGCCGCCGGACAGGGCTGCCAGCTTGCCGGGTTTTTGCACCGCCTGCGCCAGGGCTTCGCGCCCGGCCCAGCCGGCCAGTGCGGCCCCCGCAGCGCCTGTCGCCATCAAACGGATCATGTCCCGGCGTCCCCGATAAGCGGCCTGGGGCGTGATCTCGCTGGAAAGCGGATGGTTAAACCCGCTGGCGTTGGTCTTGATGAGCATGCTGAAATCCTTGTAAATGCGGTGAGGGCTTCGTATTTATACGCGGCGGCTGCTTACAAGGATTCACTTTGTCGCTACAAGGTTCCGTAACTGTGCAGGCCGGAGAGAAACATATTGACGCCGAGGAAGGCAAAAGAAGTCACAACCAGCCCGACCAGGGCCCACCAGGCGGCGACGGTGCCGCGCAGGCCCTTCATGAGGCGCATGTGCAGCCAGGCAGCGTAATTGAGCCAGACAATCAGCGCCCAGGTTTCTTTCGGGTCCCAGCTCCAGTAGCCGCCCCAGGCCTCTGCCGCCCACAGCGCGCCCAGCACGGTGGCAATCGTGAAAAAGGCAAAGCCGACGGCAATCGCCTTGTACATCACGTCGTCCAGCACTTCAAAACTGGGCAGGCGCGCGGCGATGCGCTGACGGCCCAGCAGGATGCCGGCGGCGATCAGGCCTGAAACGGCCAGGTAACCGACCCAGTAGTAGCTGCCGCCCACGTCGGCCGGTGATTTGCTGCGAAACACAATCGGCACAAAACACAGCACCACACCCAGCAGCCACAGCGGCGTGAGCTTGTACCAGCGCGTTTCGCCGGCCTGCTGCTTGACCAGGTAGGCGAGCGACACCATGGCCGACAGCGAGAACATGCCATAGCCTATGAAGTTGGCCGGCACGTGCAGCTTCATCCACCAGCTTTTGAGGGCGGGCACCAGCGGCTGGATTTCATGCGCTTCACGTATCACCGTGTACCAGAGCAGGAAACCGACGGCGGCGCTGACCACCAGCATGACAAATGCGCCCAGCGCGCGGGTTTTGTACTGCGCTTCAAAATAAAGGTAAAAAGCCGCCGTCATCCAGCAAAACAGCACAAACACTTCATACAGGTTGCTGACCGGGATGTGGCCAATATCGGCGCCAATCAGGTAGCTTTCGTACCAGCGCACCAGCGTGCCTATCAGCGCCATCCCAACGGCCACCCAGGCGATTTTGGAGCCCAGGGATTCGAAGGCATTGCTCTGGTTCTTGCTGAACATGCCCAGCCAGTAAAAAATGGTGCTCATGAAAAACAGCATGCTCATCCACAAAATGGCCGACTGGCTGGACAAGAAGTACTTGAGCCAGAACACCTGTTCGGACCGTGCCAGGTCGCCCTGGTAGGACGCGATGCCCAGCAGGGCAAAGCCGGCGACCACCACCATCAGCAGCTGCAGGGGCCGCCAGAACCAGCCCATGGCGATCGCCGCCGGAATGGCTGCCAGCAGGATGCCTTTTTCGTACACGTCCATGAACGCGCCGTAGCGGCCAAAGGCGTAAAGCAGGCCCACGGTCACCAGCGCGGCGAACACCCAGTCCAGCGCATTGCGCCTGGCGAAGTAGCCCTTGTTCAGGCTCAGCGTGTCGCCCGGCCCTGGATTGCGCTTGGCGCTCAGGGTGGTGGTGTTGATGCTTGTGGTATTCATAAAGGCGCCTGCAACAGTTTCGTTTTCAACATCTCGAACTCCTTGTCACCGTCCATGGTCTTGCGATTGGTGGACAAAGCCATGGTGGCGTGGCTGCTTCCGGCCGATTCTGGCACCGATTGCGCAACACCACTGCCATCCCCGGTATGACCCGGCTTGCCGTCACCTGGCGCCAGCCAGACCCAGACGCGGCGCTCACGCACATACAGCATGGCAAACACACCCAGGATCAGGAAGGCGCAACCCAGGTAAACAATGGTCTTGCCGGGCGCGCGTGCGACCTGGAACACACTGGCCTGGACCTGCGTGAAGTCCTTGAGTTCAAAGGCCATGGGCGCCGGGTAATGGTGGGCATCGGACAGGCTGAGCACCATCTGGGCCATGAAGCCCTGGGTTTTTTCATCCTGCGGCAGCGGCTGGAGTCCGGCCTGCTGGCGTGTCATCTGGGCCAGTTCAAACAGCACGCCGTTCAGTATGCGCACCAGCACCTCGCCAGCCCGGTTGCGCTCGGCCTCGGGAACGTTGACCTCCATGAAGTCGGAGATGGCCTGCAAACCCGCGACCTTTTTGCCATCCGCAACCGACGGGGAAAGCTCGGGGCCGGCGCCCGCGAACAGGGCCAGGGCACGTGAGGCCGAAGCCGACAGCTGCTGGACCAGTTCCGGGCGGTCTGCGCCAATTGCCAGGCGGGCGTAGCGTTTGACGGCCAGCTCGCGCTGGACCGGGTCTGCCAGTGCGGCGCGCATGCGCAAAAAGCTGTTCATGCCGCCCTCGGCATCGACCGGGATGCGCAGGTACTGGAAGGCATCGACAGGGTTTTCGCGCACGCCCAGCAGGTAGACCGCCGGGCTGTTTTCGCTGTCGTCCACCTTGACGGGCAGCATGTAGTTGTTGAACTCGCGGGCCTGGCCGGCCGCATCGCGCAGCTTGTAGCCCACGCTGGGGCCCACGTTGCGCAGCTCCTTCTGGGTCGCGGTCTTGTTGGCCGAGCCCAGGCGCGTGTCTATGGCATGGCGCAGGTCGACCTTGCGCACATCCGCGCCGGAAGCGCTACCCGCGCCCGGTGCGAAGTTCTCGACGTTGATGACGCGCAGGGCGGTGTATTCAAGCGTGAGTTTTTCATTGCCGTTGGTCAACGCGCTGGAGCTGCCTATCGTGCCCTGGATTTCAAACGGCTTGCTGGCGGCGGCCATGGGCACCGCCTTGAGCGTGACGCTGGAGCCGCCATCGTCAAAGCTGGACTGGTAAATCTCCACGCCCTTGTAGCTGGCCGGGTGGTTGACCTCCACCCGCGCCGGGATCTTGTCGCCGGTTTCCTTGTCGTGGATGACGATGTCGCTGGCAAAAAGCTTGGGCATGCCGGTGGAGTAGTACTCGACGATGAACTTCTTCAGCTCAATCGAAAACGGCAAATCCTGCAGCAGCACACCGCCGGGCTGGTTCAGGATGGCGGTGCTGGACTGCGCGCCCTCGGACACCAGCAGGTTGGCGCGAAAGGTCGGGTTGCTCTCGCTCAGGCGGTGCTGCGCCGGCACGTCCGCGATCAGCCCGCCGCCGGTGTAGGTGCTTTTGCCGTGCAACAGCATCTGCAAGCGCACAATCATGTCGCCGTCGAGCAGGCCGCCTATGCACACCAGCACGATGGCGCTGTGCGCCGCGATATAACCCAGCTTGTTGGCCCTGCCCTTTTTGGCGGCCACCATCCAGCCCGCGTTCCTGTGTTGCAGCTTGACCTTCCAGCCGCTTTGCACCAGGGTCTGGCCTATGCGGTGCGCGGCCACCTCGGGCGACTCGGCCAGCGCGCTTTCAGCCCGGTGGCCAAAGGCCTTGAGGCTTTGCTCACGCAGGTCTTCCTTCAATTCATTGAAGTCCGCCAGGATCTTGGGCGCATTCCGGGCGATGCACAGGGAAGTCGAAATCACCAGGAAGGCCAGGATCAGCAAGAACCACCAGGCGCTGTACACCGTGTTCAGGCTCACCAGGCTGAAGACCTGGGCCCAGAACGGGCCGAACTGGTTGACGTAATTGCCCAGCGGCTCCTGCTGTTTGAGCACCGTGCCGATCACAGACGCAATACAGATAACCGTCAGCAGCGAAATGGAAAAGCGCATGGACGACAGCAACTCCACCGACGCCCGCGCGGTGCGGGAGCCCCAGTTGACGTTCATGCCTTGGGTGGAAACTGTCATGCGTATGGATCTTGGGTTGGTCGGGCTTGGGACTTGGATGGGGTGGCGGGAACAGGGACGCTGGAAAAAGACAAAGGCGGGCTTTCGTCAGAAAGACCCGCCCTGCTGTGACTGGTTTTACGCCTGTGGGTTCAATAACTATCGGGGAACTAAAGACATCTTCAGTAAAAAAATCCCCGTCAACCCGCCAATGCGGCCTGGCTTAACGCAGGCCCGCGATGTAATCAGCCAGCGCGCGAATCTCGCGGTCGTTGAGCTTGGCCGCCACCTGCGTCATGGGCAGGCTGTTGGTCCGGCCGCCATCACGGAAAGAGGTCAATTGCGTGGCGACATAGTCGGCATGCTGGCCCGAAAGGCGCGGGTACTGTGCAGGAATGCCGGCGCCGTTGGGGCTGTGGCAACCGGCGCAGGCGGCAATCTGGCGATCGGCGACACCGCCACGGTAAATGCGTTCACCCAACGCCACCAGGTCCTTGTCTTTTGCAAAACCTGGTTTGGCTTTTTGGGCCGTGACCCAATAGGCGATGTTTTTCATGTCGTCATCGGACAGTGCCGAAGCAAAACCCTGCATGATGGGGCTCTTGCGTTTGCCGGCCTTGAACTCCTGAAGCTGCTTGACCAGGTATTCAGGATGCTGCTGTGACAGCTTGGGGTTGGCCGGCGTGCCGGAATTGCCATCGACACCGTGGCAGCTGGCGCACACAGCGGCAAAGCTGGCCCCGCCTTTGACCAGGTCAGGCTTGGTGACCTTGGCGGCTGCAGCGGGTGCTACAGCTTCGGCCTTGCCGTGTTCGGCTGCGGTTTCACCAGCAGCAAACGAGGACATGGCGGGCACAAACAGAGCGGCGGCCAGGAGGGAAGTAACAAACAGCTTCATATCGGGGGATGTTTTAATGGGTTGGCGCACAAAACTTATAACTTTCTGATTTTACAATGGCTTCAAGGCATTCCCCGGTTTCTGGGGTATTGCCGCGGTAGCCCGCCACCACATGCCAACGCCGCGCAGCGTTTGGCGACATACCTTCAGGGACCGCCCGACCATGACCGCATCCACTTCCGCCCCCTCCGCCGCCAGTGCAAAACCCCCAGCCGGCAAGGCCGCATCCAGCGTCGATCCCAAGATCGCCATGGGCTGGCTGCACACGGCCAAATTCCTCACCACCGCCCCGGAATTAAAGCATTTGCCCCGGCTGGAGGTGCCCGAGATTGCCTTTGTGGGCCGCTCCAACGCCGGCAAGTCCACCTGCATCAACACCCTGACGCAGCAACACCGGCTGGCCTACGCCTCCAAAACGCCGGGGCGCACACAAAGCATCAATTTGTTCACCCTGGGTAAACAGGGCGTGACCGATGCGGTGCTGGCCGACCTGCCTGGTTATGGTTATGCAGCCGTGCCCAAGGAAGCCAAATACCGCTGGCAGCAGGTGATGGGCAACTATTTGCAGACGCGCGACAACCTCAAGGCCGTGGTGCTGCTGTGCGACCCGCGTCTGGGGCTGACCGAACTGGACGAAATCCTGCTGGACGTGATCCGGCCACGGGTGGAAGAAGGCCTGAAGTTTCTGGTGCTGCTGACCAAGTCCGACAAACTCAACAAGACCGAAGCCGCCAAAGCCCTGCAAATTGTCAAACTGCAGGCCGGCGGCGGCGACGTCAAGCTCTTTTCCGCGCTTAAAAAGCAAGGTGTTGACGAGGTGGCCCAGCACCTGTGGGACTGGGCGCATCCAACGGAAAAGGCGGTAAAAGCCCCAAAACCCGATGCGGATGCCGGAAGCGGCGACGCAGCGGCGGACTGAGCGCCTCCAGGCCCCCTGCACCACGGAATTCAAGGAAAATATGCTCTTAAGTCCCGTGGATTGTGCGCAACCAGCTATCAATAAAATAGCGCCATGATTGAAACCAGCCTGCAAACCCTGCCGCACGGCATCACCCTGTCATGCCGCAGCAGCGGCGAAAAGGGCCGCCCGGTGCTGATGTTTCTGCATGGTTTCCCCGAGGCCGCGTTTGTCTGGGACGGCCTGCTTGAGCATTTTGCAAAACCTGAGAACGGCGGCTTTCGCTGCATTGCCCCGAATTTGCGCGGTTTCGAGCTGTCCAGCGCGCCAGCCGACGTTGCCGCCTACCGCCCCAAACACCTGGTACAGGACATTGCGGCGCTTATCGCTGTCGAAGGTGCACAGCTCGAATGCCTGATTGCCCACGACTGGGGCGGCGCCGTGGCCTGGAACCTGGCCGCCAGCCAGCCGCAATTGATCAACAAGCTGGCCATCATCAATTCGCCGCACCCCGGGACTTTTTTGCGCGAATTGCAGCATTCCCCGGCGCAGCAGGCCGCCAGCGCCTATATGAATTTTTTGATACGCCCGGACGCCGAAACGCTCTTGGCGGCCAATGACTACCAAAGACTCTGGACCTTTTTTACCAACATGGGCGCAGCCGAGGGCGCCCATGCCTGGCTGACGGACAGTGTCAGGGCGCAATACCGCGAGGTCTGGCAGCGCGGTCTGAGCGGCCAGCTCAACTACTACCGGGCCTCACCCCTGCGCCCGCCCCGGCCGGGGCCACCGCACAACGACCCGGCCGCGGCGGCGGTGACGATTCCGCGCGGGCTGCTGGAAGTCCACCTGCCGACGCTGGTGGTCTGGGCCATGAACGACATCGCCTTGCCGCCTGCGCTGCTGGACGGACTGGACGACTATGTGCCGCAGCTGACGCTCCAGCGCGTTGAAGACGCCACGCACTGGCTGGTGCACGAACAGCCCGAACTGGTGGCGCGTTACCTGAAGCAGTTCCTGACCTGACAGCGGCTGCAAAGCGCTATTAAAACCATAGCTAGCTGCGTACATCCGACGGCGTCTACAGGCATTTTTTACCCATAAAAGAGGCAAAAAAGCGGCGTTGACCCGGCCCGATCAATAAACCGAGGGTTCGCCTTCAGGCCGGCTCTTGAAACGCTTGTGCACCCAGTAGTACTGCGCCGGCATGGTGTTGATGTAGCCCTCCAGCCGTTTGTTCATCAGAGCAGTATCGGCCACCACATCACCGGTCGGGAAGTTCTCCCAGGCAGGCAGCACCTGCACCTCATAACCGCTGGCCGTCATGCGGCTGATGACAGGCACCACCTTTGCGCGGCCCAACCTGGCAAACCGCGACAGCGACGGCACGGTGGCGGCGGGCACGCCGTAAAAAGGCACAAACACCGACTCTTCCGGGCCAAAGTTCATGTCTGGCAGCAGGTACAGGGGCTGGCCCGCGCGCAGCGCGCTCAATATTGGCTGCACGCCTTCGATGCGCCCAAACAGGCGCGCGCCGCCGCCGGGCAGGTCCGCAAAACGCCTGCGCCCGCGCAAAATCCAGCGGTCCAGCAGGCGATTCGCCTGGTCTGTGTAAATGGTGGTGAAAGCGCGCGTGACCTGCTGCGTCAGCGCCGCCCAGCCGGCATCCAGGCCCACAAAATGCGGTGAAAAAATCACGGTGGACTGCTCGCCGGCCAGCTCCTGCAGCGCGCCGGTCAGCCGCAGCCGGTTTTGCACAACTTGCGCGGAGGCATGCCAGATCCAGCCGCGGTCCAACCAGGCTTGCGCAAAATACACAAAGGTCTGGCGTGCCAGCTGCCGCCGCTCCTCATCGGAGCGCTCCGGAAAACAGAGCAACAAATTGGTCTGGACAACACGGCGGCGCGAAGCCACCACCAGGTAGAGGAAGCAGCCCAGCGCCTTGCCCATGGCGCGCACCAGGCCCAAGGGCAAGGCCGCCAACAACCGCATAAAGAGGATGCCGCCCCGGGTAAACAGGTAGCTGGCCCATTGGCGTGCCCTTCTCAATGGAGATCCTTTGCCGATGCTTCGGCTTCGTGCTGCGCGGCTTCTTTTCGCGGCGTCTTGTAGCGCCCATAACCCCACAGGTACTGGCCGGGCTGGCTCAGCACAATCGCTTCGATCGCCTGGTTGATGCGCGTCACGGCGGCCAGCAGCTCGGTTTTTAGCGTTTCTTTGGGCGTTTCATCGGGCTGGTCAAGCGCCGGCCAGATTTTGACGAAATAACCGCGGCCATGCGGCAGGCGCTCGCAGCTCACGGGCAGCAGCACCGCGCCGCTTTGCAGGGCAAGGCGCGCGGCCAGGGTCATGGTGTAGGCGGGTTTGCCGAAAAACGGCGCCCAGACGCCCAGGCCCTCGGGCGGCACCTGGTCGGTCAACAAGGCCACGGCCTGGTTGGCTTTCAGGGTTTTGTGCATCAGGCGTATGCCGCTCAGGCTGGCGGGCACCACCGTCAATTGCGGACGCTGCCGGGTGAGCTGCTCAATCGCGGCCAGCCAGCGTTTGCGCGCGGGCCGGTAAATCGCCGTGATCGGGCCGTACAGCTCCGCCAGCGCCTGCGGGCCAAGCTCAAAACTGCCGCAATGCGGGCCAAAAAAGATCACGCCCCGGCCCCGGGCAAAAGCCTGCGCCGCATTGTCCTGGCCCTCGACCCGTACATTGCCAAGGCAGGATTCGTTTTGCGGCCGCATCCACAGCTTGGGCAGCTCTGCCACAAAACGTCCGGCTTCGGCAATCGCCGGCTGTGCCGACTCAAAGTCCAGGCAGGCTTGCGCGACATTGGCACGAAACTGCGCGCGGTAAGCGGGGCTGGCAGCCCAGACCAGCCAGCCCAACGCCCCGCCCAGGGCATGCAGGGCCGACAGCGGCCAGAGAGCGAAAAAACGGAATAACCAGAGCATCTAGGAATGGAGGGATAGGCGGGTAGGGAATTACAAATACGGCCGAAAGCGCAGCATCATATAATTGCGGCTGTCGCTGAGTTATTGAACAACTTGCAGAGCGACATTAAACCAAACTGCTAAAGCGTTCGCCGAGGCACACCAGCCGGCAACGCGCCGACAAACTAAATGGAGTGTACGCAATGGCGAACGATTTTCTCTTTACTTCCGAATCCGTCTCCGAAGGCCATCCCGACAAGGTCGCCGACCAAATCTCCGATGCCATCCTCGATGCCATCTTCAAGCAGGACCCGCTGTCACGTGTGGCCGCTGAAACCCTGACCAACACTGGCCTGGTCGTGCTGGCTGGTGAAATCACCACCAACGCGCATGTGGACTACATCCAGGTCGCGCGCGACACCATCAAGCGCATCGGCTACGACAACACCGAATACGGCATCGACTACAAGGGTTGCGCGGTCATGGTCTGCTACGACAAGCAGTCCAACGACATCGCCCAGGGCGTGGACCACGCGTCCGACGACCACCTCAACACCGGCGCCGGCGACCAGGGCCTGATGTTTGGTTATGCCTGCGACGAAACGCCCGAGCTGATGCCAGCGCCGATTTATTACGCACACCGCCTGGTCGAGCGCCAGGCGCAGTTGCGCAAGGACGGCCGCCTGCCCTTTTTGCGCCCCGACGCCAAAAGCCAGGTCACCATGCGTTATGTGGACGGCAAGCCGCACAGCATTGACACCGTGGTGCTGTCGACCCAGCACAGCCCAGACCAGAGCGAGACACAAACGAAGATGAAGGCCTCGTTTACCGAAGCCATCATTGAAGAGATCATCAAGCCGGTGCTGCCCAAGGAGTGGCTGAAAGACACCAAGTACCTGATCAACCCGACAGGCCGTTTTGTCATCGGCGGCCCGCAGGGCGATTGCGGCCTGACCGGCCGCAAGATCATCGTTGACACCTACGGCGGCGCCTGCCCGCACGGCGGCGGCGCATTCAGCGGCAAGGACCCCAGCAAGGTGGACCGCTCGGCCGCTTACGCAGCGCGTTATGTGGCCAAAAACATCGTGGCGGCCGGCTTGGCCAAGCAATGCCAGATCCAGGTGGCGTACGCCATCGGTGTGGCGCATCCGATGAACGTGACGGTCTACACCGAAGGCACGGGCGTGATCTCCGACGAGAAACTCTCGGCACTGGTGCAGGAGCACTTTGACCTGCGCCCCAAGGGCATCATCCAGATGCTGAACCTGCTGCGCCCGATCTACGAGAAGACCGCAGCTTACGGCCACTTTGGCCGTGACGAGCCGGAATTCACGTGGGAGCGTACCGACAAGGCTGCGGCCCTCCGGGCTGCAGCCGGCCTGTAAACACAACGCCAATCCAACAGCAAAAAAGCCACCTGCTCAGGTGGCTTTTTTCTTGCTGCCTGGACAAGCTTCAACTAGAGAAACTCGACGGGCCGCAACGCTCTTGCGGCGCTTGTTGACCTTCAGGCACAGCTCGGAATGTCACCAGAAAGGGCCAGGCCGGGCGTGTCAAGCGGCTCAATCCACCCGTGACCATGTACCTGCCGGCCACCGATTCACCGGGCCCAGGTCTGGATTGGCTGGAAACCAAATCGATGCTGAACTGACTCATGATGTTCTCCTGAAGATCTGGCTTGTCCCGGCTTGTCAGGCCCAATCGATGCAAGCGTAGGCGGGCGCAGCGGGGCCGCTTGTCAGATTTCGACGAAAGTGACGTAGGACACCCGCCAGGCCGACCTCACAGAATGCGTGCTCCCGCCCAACAGCCACTCATCAGCCCCTCCGGCTTTCTCTGCGCGCTCACCAACGCACTGGAATCCCAGGACTCGACCTGGACGCTCAGGCCCGCATAAACGCCATAACCGGCACCAGCGCGGATGTCATCAACAGCAGACAGGCTTTCGCCGGCTTTGATGGAGCCTTTCGCGTGAATGGATTCGCCGGACTTGATACCCCAGCCGGCCTCCAGATGCATGCCACTGCTGACCGCACCCCCAGCTACGATGCCCTGCCCAACCCGAATGCTGTCAGCGCCGGCAATGGCGCCGCCAGCGCTCAGGCTTTTGCCGCACTCAATCCCTCCGTGAACGATCAGGTCCTGCCCGGCGAATGCGTTGCCTGTCAGTGTCAATTTGCCGTGGCAAATCAAATCCCAGGCAGCGCGCACATCGCCACCGCAACGAATGAGTTCCTGTATATCGATGCCCCAATCGGCCCGGATATCACCGCCGGCCTGGAGCTTGCCCTGGCCACGGATGCCGCCAGCAACCCGGATGTCCTCGCCGGCCACGATGGCGCAACCCGCGCGTACGCCGCCACCCGCGCGAATCGATCGCCCGGCCTGAACGACGGTGTCAACATCAATGCCGCCGCGAACCTCCAGGGCGCCAGCAAAGACGATGGCCGCGGCGTCCAGCGAATCAACTCTCAGGACTTCGTTGGTTGGGCCAAACTGCGTCAAAAGCCAGCACGCATCATCCACACGCCCGGCGCTGACCAGCTTGTCCAGGGTGTCCTGGTAACCGCTGCCGTCCTCGACGTTGCGGAGAAACCAGCGAAAACCGTCAGCGCAGGGACTTTTGGCCCTGATAAATTTCTTGGTGAGTTCCATCGTATTCAATCCAGTCACGATGCGCACCGCCAATGCCGATAGACCAGCAGTTGCCGGTCAGCGCAGTGCGCATTTTTTGATAACAACAAAATTTGTCGCCCTGACTTCAACGCAGGCTTGGGCCTGAAGTCTGGCGAGCAGGTTTTTCGAGCAGCTGTCGTGCGAGACCCCAGCCGTGCTCAAGCCTTCGAGGCCTCGACCGCCATCGAATTTTGAGAATCGAACGAAGTCCCGTGCGGCCAGCACGCGCTCACTGGCGCTATTTGGGGTACATGACGCATCTCCATCGGCTGCGGGTAGATCTGCCTGCTGTCAGCAGACGGCCGCTATCGCGCTGAGCGGGTGCCCAGCGATGGATGGTTTGCGCAAAAGAGAGGAAAAGTTATCGCCGGGCTGAGGAATGTGTGACCGGCTTGTATGGCCAAATCTCGCACACTGCCGCGCACCTCCCTACGGGCGGGCGGCTCATGGCGCCCGCGCAAAGGGGAGAGAAAACGGAATGCATGGATGGGAATGAAATGCTTGTCAACGGCGTGAATGGTAGCACCCGGAGCTTTTGGCGGCCGTCCACCTCACGATGACCACCGCAGCACAGTCGATAAACACCCCGGGCAAGCACTGAACCTGGGCAAAACGGGTGTATGGGTACCCAAGGACTCTTTATTTGCCCTGCAGCTTGCCCGAAGTGACTGGCGGTTTCCGGAAACCAGTTATGCAAGTCGCAATCAATCAACCTTGATGTTGGCCTTTTCGATCAACTGCTTGTATTTGGCCGACTCCTGTTTCACGTATGCGCCGAACTGGGGAGCCGTTGTATTGGAAAAAATAAAGGCCTGGGCACCCAGGTTTTGCACCACCTGCGGCGACTGCATGGCCGTATTGATTTCCCTGTTCAGTCGCGTAGCCAGGTCCACCGGCATGTTGGCCGGCGCCCAAATGCCGTACCACGACACCATCTCAAAATTAGGCAAACCTGACTCGGACACCGTTGGCACATCAGGCAAAGAGGGCAAACGCCTGGCACTGGTGACGGCCAAAGCGCGGGCCTTGCCTGACTTGATGTGTTGCAGCAGCGACGGTACGGCATCAACCATGCCCGTCAAGTGTCCGCCCAGTACGTCAATCACGGCTGGCGTCGTACCTTTGTATGGAATGATCTGCACATCCAGGCCTGCTTCATGCCGGATGGCCTCTTCCGCCAGGTGGCTGGCCGAGCCAATGGCCGCCGTGCCCAGCGTGTATCTTTGAGGTGCGGCCTTCACGGCCTTGATGAAGTCACCCAGGTTTTTCATAGGCAGGCCGGGATGGACCAGCATCACCAGCGGCACCGAGCCGAGGTGTGCAATCGGTGTGAAGTCTTTCTCAATGTTAAAAGGCTGGTGCCTGACCAGCAGCGCAGATGCGACAAACGTGGAAGCCTGCATCAGCAGCGTGTAGCCATCTGCTGGCGACTTCGCCACCACGTCGCTGCCAATGGCACCGCTGGCCCCCGCGCGATTCTCAACCACAAAAGGCTGACCCAGCTGTTCTGACAGCCTGACGGCCAGTGTGCGCGCAATCGAGTCAACCGTGCCGCCCGGCGCGTAAGGCACGATGATTCGCACCGGCTTGGTCGGGTAGGCCTGACCGAAGGCCAGCGGCGCGAGTGTGGAAAGGCCCAGCGCCAAAGCGCCAAGCAGGGTTCGTCTTGCTGTTCTCATGGTTGTCTCCTTCTGAAAATCTGGTTTAGTTGGTGCGGCTGGCGGATCGGGGTCTGCGGTTTTCAAAAACCTGCAGGGTGGCGTCGATGTCCTCGCGATCAATACCGCGGGTAATGAACACCAAGCGCGTGCGATGGTCATCACCCGGCCAGCGGTCAAGAAATACCGGGGGGTGAAATACATGCTGGACGCCGTGTATCACCACCGGCCTGTCAGGATGTTCAATAACGTTGACGATGCCCTTGACGCGCAGCAAATCGTCACCACGCATCTTGCTGATCATGTCCAGCCAGGCCGAAAATCCCGCCCATGAAATCGGCTGCTCCCGAATGATTGAATACGCGCTGATGTGATCGTCATGGCGGTTGCGATCCACTTCATCATCTTCGTGAACGTGAAGGTGGTCGTGCCCATGCTGTCCATGGTCGTGATGTGCGTCCGGTTCATAGGCCTCAATACGCAGCCAGTCCTGCACCTGGGTGGTTTTCCCTGCGGGGTCAAAGGCCGAGCTGCCGAAAAAATCCCGCACATTGACTTCACCATTGACGACCGTGATCACAGGCGCAGCCGGATTCAGTGTGGCAATCCGCATGCGCAGTTCTTTCAGGGGGTATTCACCCACCATGTCGGTTTTTGTCAGCAAAATACGGTCAGCCACAGCCGCCTGCTTGACCGCTTCCAGATGCCGGTCCAGCGTGCCCATGGCATTGACGGCATCCAGCGTGGCGATGACCTGCTCAAGACGGTAATGCCTGGTGACAAAGGCATCGCTCATCATGGTGTGCAAAATCGGTGCGGGATCAGCCAGGCCGGTGGTTTCAATAATGACACGGTCAAATGCACCGCCTGTGCTGGCTACGCGCTGCGCCTCCAACTGGTGAAAGGCCCCAATCAGGTCGCCGCGCACGGTGCAGCAGACGCAGCCGTTCGCCAGCAATATCAAGTCCTCATCGGCGCGTTCAAGCAGGTCATGATCCAGCCCGACTTCACCGAACTCATTGACGATGATGGCCGTTCTTTTTAGCGCCGGATTTTTCAGCAGCCGCGCCAGCACCGTGGTCTTGCCGCTACCGAGAAAGCCGGTGAGCACAGTCACCGGTATGGCCTTGGTCATTGCGGTTGCTTTCCTATCCATGCAGTTTTGCGAATGAAGACAAGGTGCGGCCCAGCCGTTGCAGCAGGCCGGCGCCGACATCTGGTGATGGCTGCACGCGGCCGTCTTCGTCGATCAACGCCTTTAAAAGACCCGACAGGCTCCATAACTTCGTTTCTTCGTTGAAGGCATATGCCTGCAAAAAGGCAATCGTTTCGCCGCGCTTGTTGCGCTCCGCCTCGCCAAGCAGGTAATCGGCAATGTCTTGCTCAAAGTCCTCCAGCAACAGACTGACGCCGCCCGCTCCGCAAGCGCAGCCGGACGCCATGGACACATGCTGGCGGGAAAGGTTTTCCCATTGCGCACAGAGGCGCCGGGCTTCCACGGCGACCACGCTGGTGCTTGCTGGCAGATCCGTCATCACTATGCTCAATGGGCCTGCAGGGTTTTGCGAGTTTTGGCTGTGGCTGCGCTATCAACCTCACCAGCCGAAGTGAATGCAACGCCATAAACCTTGTTCGCCACTTCGGCGCTGACATAACCTTCCCGCACGTCTTCAGCCACCAGCGCTGCGTCACGTTCGGTAGCCAGGCCAAAGCCGCCACCACCGCCGGACTGCATCTTGTAGGCATCGCCGCGCGCCAGCCGCACATTGAAGATCTTGGCGTTCGGCATGCTGCTGTCCCACTCGCCTTTGCGGCGGATGGCAATGCCGTTACCGGCCGCCTCGCCGCCACCCTCCAGGCCCCAGGGCTTGCAGTGCACGCGATCAATTCGTGTAGTGACCGAAAAAGGCGACAGCGCCTGCACCACCATTTCGGCGCCCAGGCCGCCGCGCTGGCGGCCCGCGCCACTGCTGTCTTCCCGAATCGAATAACTTTCGACCAGCACCGGGTATTTGGACTCAAGCTGCTCGGTCGGGCTGTTATGGGTGTCGCCGTCATTGATGCAGACTGTTACGGACACACCGTCTTCTTTTGACTTGGCGCCCCAGCCACCGCCCAGCGGACCGATGCCGACAATAAACAGGCGACCATCTTCCGGTGAAATGCCATGAATGTTTGGGAAAACCAGGTCGGCATGGTGCGCGGCAATCGAGCGATCAGGAATCGCCAGCGCCAGCGCCTTGAAGATGGTGTCGATCACCGTCATCGGGATTGTCATCCACACCCGCATCGGGAAGGGGCGCTCGGCGCTGACCACCGTGCCCATGGGCATGATGACTTTCAGCGGGCGAAAACTCCCATCGTTGACCGGGTAGTCCGTCGGCGTGGTCAGGCACTTGTAGGCGACCTGCGCGCAGGCAATACCTGTCGTGAAGCCGGAGTTATAAAAGCCGCGCACCTGACGGCTGACATCCGACAAATCAATCGTCATTTCGTCATCCTTCACGATGACTTTGACCTTGATCGGGATGCGCTGGCCGATGTCCAGGCCGTCGTCATCCATAAACGACTCGGCCTCATAGGTGCCATCGGGAATGCTCAGCGTATTCGCTCGCGCTACGGCTTCGGAGTGATCCATGATCTGCACGATGGAGCCCTGCACCGCCGGCCAGCCGTAACGCTGCACCAGTTCGCTAAAGCGCCGTTCGCCAGTGGTAATGGCCGTGATTTGCGCACGCAAATCACCCATGGCGCGATCCGCCAGGCGAACGTTCATGGCAATGATGTCCACCAGGTCCTGGTTCACGACTCCGGCCTTGCGGTACTTCACGATGGGGATTTGTATGCCTTCCGAATAGATATCTGTCGTGACGTTGCCCAGCGTACCGCCCACATCCAGCCAGTGCGCCATGCAGCAGGTAAAGGCAATCAGCTCGCCCTCATGAAATACCGGCATGGTGAAGGTGAAGTGATTCAAATGGCTGCCCGTGGTGTAGGCATCGTTGGTCACCAGGATGTCACCGGGATGGATGTTCTCCAGCCCGAAGTGCCTGATCTTGGCCTTGACGGTTTCCGACATGCCGCGAATGAACATGGGCAAACCCAAGCCTATGGATACGGTGTCGCCCTCAACCGTGAACAGGCCGACGGTGAAGTCCAGCGCCTCGTAAATGATCAGGTTGTAGGCTGTGCGCGTGAGGTTGGTTTTCATCTCTTCCGTCACGGCGAAAAGGCCGTTGCGGATGATCTCGACGGTCACGGCATCAACAGCCGCAGCATTGGCGGTGCTGGCAGCATTTGAGATACGGGTGGTGATTGTGGGTTCTGTCATTTTTCTGCTCCTACGCTGATCTGCAAGTTACCGAATGCATCCACCACAACGGTGTCGCCCGGTTGCACCACAGTGGTCGATGCGTGCTCCTCCACCAGGGCCGGGCCTCTGATGCGGTTACCACTGCGCAGGGCGGGACGCTTGTAAACCGGTGTGGACACAAAACCCGAGCTTCGGAAGTACACGGGCTTGTGTGCTCGCAACGCATACGCTGCTGGCTGCTCACTACCCTCTGCAACAGCCTGGCGTGGTGGCTTGCGCATGCGGCCAAGCACGGTCACGCGCAGGCTGACCAGGTCCGCCGGCTCATTGGGGGCCGAGGTACCGTAGCGCACGGCATGCAATTCATCAAAATGTTTCTTGATGGCCTGGCGATCCTGTTTTTTGAAGAACTCGGAAGGCAGGTCCACCGTTACGGCATGCTCCTGGCCGACATAGCGCATATCCGCAGCACGCTCAACGACCACGGCTTCAGGCGTGACGGCAGAGCCGCCAATCGCCCTCATGCCCTCAGCCTCCATTCCCGCATAAATAGCTTCAATATCATCAAACGACACATCGTCCAGCTTGCGGAAAACCGACCGTACATAGTCGTATCGCAGGTCGCTGAAGAGCATGCCGTACGCCGAGAAGTATCCAGGCGCAAACGGGATCAGCACGTTTTTAATGCCGAGTTCGCGTGCAATCGCCGATGCGTGCAATGGCCCGGCGCCACCGTACACCACCATGGTGAAGCGGCCGGCGTCCAGGCCGCGCTCGGTTGTCACGGCCTTCACGGCATGCGACATGGCGGTCACTGCAATGCGCAAAATTCCGTCGGCCGCTTGCACCGGATCCATGGCCAACGGGCCAGCGACCTTGTCCAGCATGGCGCGCTGGGCGGCTGGTAGGTTAAGCGGCATCTCACCACCAAGGAAGTTTTGCGCATCGAGGCGACCGAGCAGCAGATTGGCGTCCGTCACGGTCGGCTCCGCACCACCGCGGTCATAGCACGCCGGACCGGGACTGGAACCCGCGCTCTGCGGGCCGACGCGTAATGAGTTTCCGACTTCCAGCCGGGCAATGCTGCCGCCGCCCGTGCCGACTTCAAAAATATCCATCATCGGGATCTGGATGGGAAGCGCCTTTTCATAGCCTCCAATCAGCGCGCTGCCTGTCGTGAGCGGCTTGCCTTCACTGATAACCCCAGCCTTGGCTGTGGTGCCGCCCATATCAAAGGCAATCGCATCCCCCAACCCCAGTTGCTCACAAATCGCCTGCGCGCCTATCACGCCGGCGGCCGGTCCGGACTCCAGCATCCGGACACATTCGCGGCGCGCATCGTCCAAGGGGAACAAACCGCCCGTGGATTGCACCGCATAAAAGTCGCCTTTGAAACCCTGTTCGGTCAAATGCGTTTCAAGCTCGCCGAGGTAGGCGGACACGCGTGGCCCTACATAAGCGTTGGCCGCTACAGTGGAGACACGCTCAAACTCGCGGTACTCCTGCGACAGCTCGTGTGACGCCGTGACAAAAATGCCTGGGATTTCCTCCTGAACGATGGCCTTGACGCGCATCTCATGGGCCGGGTTACGGTAGGAATGCAACAACAAGATCGCGACGGCCTCAATGTTCTGCGCCTTCAGATTTCGAGCCAAAATCCGTACCGCATCTTCATCCAGCTCCTTGTAGATGCTTCCGTCGGCCAGCAGGCGCTCACTCACCTCATAACGCAGCGAGCGCCTTATGAGCGGCTCGTGCTTAGAGAAAAACAGGTTGTAGGCATCGGGACGGTTGACACGGCCGATTTCATAGATGTCGCGAAAGCCCTCGGTAATCAACAGCGCCGTGCGCGCACCGCTACGTTCGAGCAAAGTATTGATGACAATGGTCGATCCATGCAGAAAGAGGTTGCCGTTTTTCACGCTGGCACCAGCACCGTCCAGTGTGTTCTGTATGCCCTTGACCAATTCACCGTGGGTGGAGAGCGCCTTGCCAAAGAGCAACTCGCCGCTGCCTTCGTCAAATGCAGCCATATCAGTAAAGGTGCCGCCTATGTCGACGGCGATGCGGAGCTGCCCGGTGGCGGGCGCTTTTGCGTTGGTTGTCATGGTTTTCCTAAAAAATATCGGAAGGCCTTCTCAGCCTTCGTTTTTCACTACATTGCGCAGCAGGCCGATGCCGGTGATTTCCACCTCGACCACGTCGCCATCCTTCATGTAAAGCGGCGGCTCGCGTTTGTCACCCACGCCGCCAGGCGTGCCAGTTGCAATCACATCGCCTGGCATCAGCGGGGTGAAGGCAGAGAGGTATTCGATGATGACCGGCAGGGTGAAGATCAGGTCGGACAGCGATGCGTGCTGCACAAGCTCTCCATTGAGACGCGTCGTGATGGTCTGCGCGCCGAAGTCAGACACCCCGTCAGGCGTGGTCAGGCAGGGGCCGAAAGCCCCGGTGCCGGGAAAGTTCTTGCCAGGCGTCCACTGATGGGTGTGACGCTGCCAGTCACGTACCGAACCGTCGTTGAAGCAGGCATAGCCGGCGATATGGCCCAGCGCATTGGCCTGGGTGATGTTGCGGCCGCCCCGGCCAATGACAACCGCCAGCTCGCCTTCAAAGTCGAAACGGCTTGAAATGGCGGGCTTGAGAAGCGGCGCATCATGTGCCACCAGCGTGTCGGCAAAACGGGTGAAGATGGCCGGATATTCGGAATCGGAGCGCCTGGTCTCGGCAACGTGGGTTTTGTAATTCAGGCCGACGCAGAAAATCTTGTGTGGGTTGGTGATGACTGGCAGCAGCCTGACGTCTGCCAGCAAGTGTGTGGCGGAGGTGACTGATGCCAGCCTGGCCAGTTCGGGCAACGCGCCGGCTTCAAGCACAGCACGAAGGTCTGGGTAGCGCTGGCCGAGGCTGCTTCCCAGATCGATGATCCTGTCGCCAGCCAGGCTGCCGTAGCTGGTTTTACCGCCGGCTTCAAATGTCACCAGTTTCATGTGTTTTATCTCCGTAGTCTCAGTGATCGGGTGGTTTTCAAAAAGTATAAAATTTAAGCAGCTATTCGAATACCTGCCTGACATGTATCTCAGACATGCTTTTTTAGGCATATCTTTTTTGCAGACCAAAAATCACCATGAACCACGCGGCGCTCAAACTTTTTATCGATGTGTCCGAGCTCGGCAGCCTGACCAAAACGGCCCTGCTATACCGCACGACACAGCCGCACATCAGCCGACAGATCAGCGAGCTGGAACGCGAGTGCGGTGGCCGTTTGTTTCAGCGCACCGGGCGTGGCGTGGTGCTGACGGCGCTGGGCGAGCAGATCATGCCTCGGGTGCGCGCCTGGCTGATGGACACCGACCAGTTGCTCAACGACATCAAAAAGGCATCGGGTACGCCCGTGGGCACGGTACGTATCGGCGTACTGCCGTCAACGGCACACCCGCTGGTGAGCACGCTGTACTACCGGTTGAAAGAGAGTTTTCCGCTGGTCAAGCTGGTCGTGCGCGAAGGCCAGGGCTCCCAACTGGAAAGCTGGCTGGAGAACGGTCTGGTGGACCTGGCTCTGGTTTTTCGCCACGGCACGCAGCCACGTGATGGCGAGGTCTGGCTGATCAAGACTGACACCTACCTGGTGGGCAGCGCCAGGGACAAACTGACCCGCAAGCCGACCATCGCTTTCAGAAAACTCGACAACCTGCCGTTGGTACAGTTCTGCCGGCCCAATAGCTGGCGGGACCAGCTCGACGAACTGGGTCGCCAGAACGGCATCACCATCAACACCGCGATGGAGGCTGATTCGCTGATCCTGCAGACAGAGATTGTTTCAAGGGGCGGCTGCTATGCGGTGTTGGGACCCTATGCGATTGCAGATGGCCTGCGCTCGGGCAAGCTGCAGGCCACGCGCATCGTGGAGCCGGACATGACGCGCTACATCGCACTGGCCCTGTCACGCCACGCACCCTTAACACTGGCTTGCCGCTCCGTCAAACAGCTAATCCAGGACATCGTGAAGGACCTGGCTGCGGCAGACGGCAGGTGAAGGCGCAGCGCAATACAGGCAAGGATTGCCATCGGGCTCTTCCGTTTCAGTCGTCATAGGCACGTGATCAGCTCGACCCAGGTTGGCTAGGCGCCCAGAGTGCATCTCGGAATGCCACTATTAGTAACTATGCTCACTGTTGAGTTGCAAGAGGTTGTTCCCGCCAAGTCGTGAAGCTGCACGCTACTTCGGCTGGCTGTTGCCAAAACTTCGCCGCGAACTCCACAAATGTTGGTCGCCGCTTCAGCCATATTTTTTTCATAATATGGAATAAATCAAGCAGGAGAAAGTGCAGTGACGCGGAACCCCGCATTCATTTTCGGCCGGTAGCTTGAAACCCGGCCAAAATGCCCCTATGATTAGCACTCGACGGTATTGAGTGCTAACAAGCCCGCTCAAGCCCGCAGTTTGACAAGTGCCAGCCCCTTTAGTTGGCATTTTTGTTTTCTTAAAACCATTGTTTAAAAACAAGGAGCTCTCATGAAACTTCGTCCTTTGCACGACCGCGTGATCGTCAAACGCGTGGAAAACGAAACCAAAACCGCTTCCGGCATCGTTATTCCTGACAGCGCTGCTGAAAAGCCTGATCAAGGCGAAATCCTGGCTGTTGGCCCAGGCAAGAAAAACGACAAGGGCGAAGTTCAGCCTGTTGGCGTCAAGGTCGGTGACCGCGTTTTGTTCGGCAAGTACAGCGGCCAAACGGTCAAGGTTGACGGCGACGAATTGCTCGTCATGAAAGAAGAAGATTTGTTTGCAGTGGTCGAGAAGTAATTTCTCAACACCCCAAATCCTTAATTAACTGAATCTGGAGAATTAAACATGGCAGCAAAAGACGTCATTTTCGGCGGCGAAGCCCGCGCACGCATGGTCGAGGGTGTCAACATCCTGGCCAACGCAGTCAAGGTTACCCTGGGCCCCAAAGGCCGTAACGTGGTGCTGGAGCGCTCTTTCGGCGCCCCTACCGTGACCAAGGACGGTGTGTCCGTCGCCAAGGAAATCGAACTGAAGGACAAGCTCCAGAACATGGGCGCGCAGATGGTCAAGGAAGTCGCTTCCAAGACCTCCGACATCGCTGGTGACGGCACCACGACCGCTACCGTTCTGGCTCAAGCCATTGTGCGCGAAGGCATGAAGTATGTCGCCGCCGGCATGAACCCGATGGACCTGAAGCGCGGTATCGACAAGGCTGTTTCGGCCCTGGTCGAAGAACTGAAAAAAGCTTCCAAAGCCACCACCACTTCCAAAGAAATCGCCCAGGTCGGCTCGATCTCCGCCAACTCTGACGAAACCATCGGCAAGATCATTGCTGATGCGATGGACAAGGTTGGCAAAGAAGGCGTGATCACCGTTGAAGACGGCAAATCGCTTGAGTCCGAACTCGACGTCGTCGAAGGCATGCAGTTTGATCGCGGCTACCTGTCGCCTTACTTCATCAACAACCCAGAGAAGCAGTCGGCTATCCTGGACAACCCGTTTGTCCTGCTCTACGACAAGAAAATCAGCAACATCCGTGACCTACTGCCTACGCTGGAACAAGTCGCAAAAGCTGGCCGTCCACTGCTGATCATCGCTGAAGAAGTTGATGGCGAAGCACTGGCAACGCTGGTGGTCAACACCCTGCGCGGCATCCTGAAAGTGGTGGCCGTCAAGGCTCCAGGCTTCGGCGATCGCCGCAAAGCCATGCTGGAAGACATCGCCACCCTGACCGGCGGCAAGGTCATCGCTGAAGAAGTCGGCATGTCGCTCGAAAAAGCAACGCTGGCTGACCTCGGCCAGGCCAAGCGCATCGAAGTGGGCAAGGAAAACACCATCATCATCGACGGTTCCGGCGAAGCCAAGGACATCGAAGCCCGCGTCAAGCAGGTTCGCGTCCAGATCGAAGAAGCGACCAGCGACTACGACCGTGAAAAACTGCAAGAGCGCGTGGCCAAGCTGGCCGGCGGTGTTGCCGTGATCAAGGTTGGCGCTGCCACCGAAGTCGAAATGAAAGAGAAAAAAGCCCGCGTTGAAGATGCACTGCACGCTACCCGCGCTGCCGTGGAAGAAGGCATCGTCGCCGGCGGCGGCGTGGCTCTGCTGCGCGCCAAGCAAACCGCTGGCGTCATCAAGGGCGACAACGCTGACCAGGAAGCCGGCATCAAGCTGGTCCTGCGCGCCATCGAAGCCCCCCTGCGCGAAATCGTTTACAACGCAGGCGGCGAAGCCTCTGTGGTAGTGAACGCCGTGCTGGCCGGCAAGGGCAACTTTGGTTTCAATGCAGCCAACGACACCTACGGCGACATGATCGAAATGGGTATCCTGGACCCCACGAAAGTGACCCGCACCGCACTGCAAAACGCAGCCTCCGTCGCATCCCTGATGCTGACGACCGAAGCCATGATTGCCGAAGCTCCAAAAGACGAAGCAGCTGGCGGCATGCCTGGCGGCATGGGCGGCGACATGGGTGGTATGGGCGGCATGGGCGGCATGGGCATGTAATGTCCGCTGTCTGGTTTGCGCTGAAGCTGTAGCAATACATGTGAAGCGCAAATCGCCGACAAAAAACCCCGCAAGGCGCGAGTCCTGCGGGGTTTTTATTTGCCAGGACTTTTTAAGCGGGCCTGTTCGAGTCGTCCGTCTATTCCAGCTTGATGCCGCGCGCCAAAATAATCGCTTTCATCAGTGCAGACTCTTCCGTGATGCGGGTCTTCAGCCCCTCCGGTGAGGTGCCGACTGCCTGCCAGCCCTGGTTGAAAAGTTTTTGCCGGGTGTCGGCGTTTCGGATAATTTTCGGCACTTCGAGGTTCAGCCGGTCTCTGGCGGCTTTTGACAGGCCGGCGGGGCCGACCAGCGCTGTCCACACTTCCAGGTTGAAATCGCGCACGCCTGCATCGGCCAGTGGCGCGACCTCGGGCACCAGCGCGCTTCGTGCGCTGGTCAGGCCGATGGCTTTGAGCTTGCCGGTCCGGACTTGCGGCATGGCAACACCCGGCGGCACCAGCGCCATCTGGATCTGGCCGCCCAGCAAGGCAGTGATGACGGCGGGGTTGCCCTGAAAAGGTATGTGCATGGGCGTCAGGCCGCGGATTCTGGATTTGAGCAGCTCCATGCCCAGATGCGCGGCAGAACCGTTGCCCACCGAGCCGTAGTTCCACTGGTCACCGCCCTTCACTGCCGCTGCGAAAAATGCCGCGCCATCCGGCGCGCTGGCCGGCGCCACCAACACCAGCGGCGCGGTGGCGAGCAGTGACAGGTATGTGAAATCCTTTGCCGGGTCGTAAGGCAACTTCGGATTGAGCATGCGAGCCGAAGTCAGGTTGCCATTGATGACAACCCCCAGCGTGTGGTCGTCGGTGGCCTTGGCAACCTGGTCCGCCGCAATATTGCCCGAGGCGCCAGCCTTGTTCTCGATGATCACAGGCTGGCCGAGTACGCGCGACAGCGGTTCGGCAAGTGCGCGTGCAGCCATGTCGGGCGTGGAGCCGCCCGGAAAACCCACCAGGATGCGTACCGCCCTGGTCGGCCAGACTTCAGGCGTGGCTGCATGCACCGTCAATGCCGTAGGGCCGAACATCGCCGCAGCTGCCCATAGGATGAGATGTCTTCTTGTCATGACAGAAACTTTCTTTTGAGGTTGGTAAACGCTTGCAGCGCTAATGCGCAAAAGCGCCAAAGCAAGGGGTCAATGCGGGCATTTATTTCCCGCCCATCAGCGGTCACGCCCGAGGTAGGCACCGTCAGCTTCAAGTCTTGCCTGCAGAACCTTGACGTCCAGGTCACGCGGACGCACACCGGCCTGTATGGCCAGCGCAGCGGCGGTGCCTGCCGCCTGCCCCATGACAAAACAGGCGCCGGATACCCGGGCAGCGGACTGCCCCATATGGGTCATGGACGCGCAGCGCCCGGCGACCAGCAGGTTGTCTACCTGCAGCGGCAGCAGCATGCGGTAAGGCAGGTGGTTGAAGCCCCGGCAGTTGGGGATGTCCTGCCACTTGAAACTGATGTTGCCGGCGACATGCTCTTCAATCATCCAGCCGTTCACGCCGATGGTGTCGTCGAAGCTGACGCACTGCAGCACATCGTTTTCATTGAGCTGGTATTCGCCCACGACGCGACGCGTCTCGCGCACGCCGACCTGCGGGGCAATTTCAAGGATGTAGGACTTCTCAAAACCCGGCGCGCATTCCCTCAGGAAGCCAAAAAAATCAACAATCTGCCGGCGTCCCTGAACTTCAGCGTCGCTCAGCTGCGCGGCGTTGGTGCCATCCACCGGGCTGCCATCGGCGTTGGCCAGTTGCGTGACGTTGGCACGCCATTCGGCAGGGTTTTTTTGCGGACGAATGATGGGTGTCTTGCGCGGAAAAGTGCGACCGCGCTTTTCAGCTTCGTCCATCAGGCGGTCAAAGTGGTTGAAGGCATCACCGGCACGCACCGGGTCCACGCCGTTGACGCGGAACATGGTGGACGGGTACATCATGTCCTCGCCCTGGCCGTCCGGCCCCTTGCCTTTTTCGAACGCTACGCCTGCCTGGGTCGCCATGTCGGCATCGCCCGAGCAGTCGATAAAGGTTTGGGCTGTAACCGCATAACGGCCTGACTTGGTTTCGATCAACAGGGCGGCAATCTCGACGCCACTTTTCATGATGACGCCCACCGCTTGCGCATGAAACAGCAGCTGCGCGCCGCTGGCCAGCACCATGGCGTCGGCGGCCACCTTGAAGGCCGCGTTGTCATAAGCCTGCGCAGCCGTCTTGTTGCCAAACAGCATGTGCGGCTCGTTCAGACCGCCCAGGTCCCGCATGCGGGCCAGCAGGTCGTCTGCCACCCCATGCACCACCTGCTCGACGGCGCCATGGACATTGGCATGCAGGCCGCAAAAGTTGGTGACGCCGGCAGCGGTTCCCATACCGCCCAGGAAGCCGTAGCTTTCGATCAGCAGGGTGGATTGGCCGGCACTGGCCGCTGCGGCGGCTGCCGCCATGCCGGCTGGCCCACCGCCCAGCACGACCACGTCATAGTCGCCCCATACCGGCGTCTGCCGGCTTGGCTCGGTCAGGTTTTTTGTCACGGCCTGAAGGCTTGTTTGCATGCTGCTTGTCCTGGTTTGTTGATCAGGTGTTCATCCTAGGTTGATTGATTAAAGGAAACAATAATGCAAAATAAGAACTTAAACTTCTCGTTTTGAGAACAATTAAGGCGCCATGGACACCTTTGCCAACCTCAAAGCCTTTCTGGCGGTTTCACGCACCGGCAGCTTCGCCGCGGCCGCACGTGAACTCAAGGTCGCGCCTTCGGTCATCACCAAGCGCATCAGCCAGATCGAATGGCGGCTGAAAAGCCCGCTGTTTGAGCGCAGCACGCGCCGCGTCAGCCTGACCCAAACCGGCCAGCGCTACCTGCCGACGGTGCAACGCCTGATGGCAGACATGGATGATCTTTTCAGCGAGGTGCAGGGGTCGGCAGACACGCTGCAGGGCAGCATCCGGATCAAGGTGCCGGGGACGGTGGCGGCGGTGTTGCTGGGCCCGCTGCTGGATGGTTTTGCGCAGGCTTTCCCGCTGATCCGGCTGGAGGTGATGGCGCTGGAACGCGCCGTCAACCCGATGGATGAAGGGTTTGATGTGGCCTTCACCTTGATTCCCTCAACCTTTGGCGGCGTACTCGACATTCCCCTTTGCGCCATGCCGCGCCATTTGTGCGCCTCGCCGGCCTACCTGTCGCTGCGGGGAACACCGCTGCATCCGGCTGAGCTGGCAGACCACGAGACGCTGAACTTTTTGCCGTCGGGCAACGCCTGGGAATTCGCCAGCAGCACCGGCCCGGCGCGCATCGATCTGCAACCCCGCCTCAATACCAACGAGGCCCGCCTCCTGCTGTCTGCCGCCCTGGCCGGCAATGGCATTGCGATTCTGGGCGCTTATCTGGCCGCGCCTGCGCTGCAGGACGGCAGCCTGGTCCGCGTGCTGGACGACTATCCCATAGCCGACCTCTGGCTCAGGGCGCTGGTGCCCGAGAGCCGCGTCCAAGTGGCGCGGGTGCAGGCCTTGCTGGACTGGATGCAGTCAAAGCTGGCAAACCGCTTCGCAGCTAGGCCGCAAAATGCAAAAGGCCGCAGCGCCTGAACGTTGCGGCCTTTGCAGTCAGCGACACATCAGACCGCGCCTGGCGGCACGAATGCAATCGGCTCTGTGGTGCTTGAAGGCCCGAAAGCGTTGGCGTCCGGGTCACTTTTTTGCACGGCCCAGACCAGCAGCACGATCCAGCCGATCACGGGTATCAGGCTCAACAGCAACCACCAGCCGCTCTTGCCGATGTCATGCAGCCTGCGCACGCCCACCGCCAGCGCAGGCAGCAGCAAAGCCAGCGACACCAGCCCGGAGAGCTTGTCGTTGATGGTCGAAGCCGCGGCCATCACAAGAAATTCAAACAGGAAGAACCACCAGTATTCAGACCGCCGCGCGCGTCCGGTAAAAGTGGCGTATTTGGACAGGCATGCAGAAATGGCTTGGCCGAAGTTCATTTTTCCTCCTGGGGTGTTGTGATGGAGTTGATTCCCTGCCCATGATAGGCGCAGAGCAGCGCGCCAGCTAGCGCAGGCGTTGCAACAAACCGGCGGTGGAGCCATCCAGGCCATCAATATCGCCGCTTTTCAGGCGTGGCTCAATGTCTTGCGCCAGCACCTTGCCCAGCTCCACGCCCCATTGGTCAAAGCTGTTGATGCCCCAGATCGCCCCGCTGACAAACACGCGGTGTTCCTGCAGCGCCAGCAGGGCGCCAAGGCTGGCCGGCGTGAGTTGCTCCAGCAGCAAAAAGGTGCTGGGCCGGTTGCCAGGGAAATGTTTGTGACCACCCGAAAACATGGCGCCCCCACGCTCGCTCACTTCGTGTGGCTCACTGCCCCCCGAGGGGGCTTCGTCGCCTTGGGGCGGCCCGGCGGCGTCGCTTTTACCCACCATCAGCGCCTGCGCCTGTGCCAATGCATTGGCCAGCAATTTGTCATTGTGGCCCTTCAGGCTGGAAGCTGATTTTTTAATCGCGACAAACTCGACCGGCACCACGCTGGTCCCCTGGTGCAGCACCTGGAAGTAAGCGTGCTGGCCGTTGGTGCCGGGCTCGCCCCACAAAACCGGCGCGGTCTCAAACGGCAGGGCCTGGCCCTGGCTGTCGACCCGCTTGCCGTTGCTCTCCATCTCAAGCTGCTGCAAATAGGCCGGCAGGCGGCGCAGGGCACTGCTGTAGGGCGCGATGCTGCGGCTGGTAAAACGGTGAAAATTCCGGTACCAGATATCCAGCAGGCCCAGGCGGACCGGCAGGTTTTGCTCCAGCGGCGCGCAGCGAAAGTGCTCGTCCATCGCATGCGCACCGGCCAGCAATTCGCGAAAGCCCTGGCCGCCAATAGCCATCGCGATGGGCAGGCCGATCGCGGACCAGAGCGAATAACGGCCGCCAACCCAGTCCCAGAAACCAAAGGTGGTGCTGATGCCAAAGGCTTTTGCACCCGCCACATTGCTCGTCAGCGCGGCAAAATGCCGGCCGATGTCATGGCCGCCGCTGGCCTCGAACCAGGCCTTGGCCGAGCGCGCATTGGCCATGGTTTCGGCAGTGGTGAATGTCTTGGAAGCAATCAGGAACAGCGTGTTTTGCGGCTTGAGTTGCGCCAGCACAGCGGACAGTTCCTGGCCGTCGACGTTGGAGACAAAGTGAAAGCGTTTGCCCGTGGTGGCAAATTCAGCGAGCGCCAGTACGGCCATTTGCGGGCCCAGGTCCGAGCCGCCTATGCCGATGTTGACGATGTCGGTGATGGTCGCGTCGGCACGCACCTGTTCGGCGTAGGCCAGCATGGTCTCGCGCGCCGCGTCTACTTCGGCCTGCAGGCTTGCTATGTTTTTTATAGCTGACTGCACCCACTGCCCGGAGCCCAGAGCCGGATTTCTCAATAAAAAGTGCATCACGGCACGTTGTTCGGTGCTGTTGATCAACTCCCCGGCAAACATGGCGTCGCGGTATGACTCCAGGCCGCATTGCCGCGCCAGCTCAAACAGCAGCGCCTGCGCGCTTGCGTCCAGCCGGTTTTTTGACAGGTCGGCAAACACATGGGGCGCGTCCTGGCTAAAGCTTTCAAAACGCCGCGGGTCGGCGGCAAAAGCTTCACGCAGGTCAAAGTCCTTGCCCTTGGCATCAAAAAGTGCCTGTAATGCCGCCCAGGCTGCGGTCTGGTCACAACGCAAACGCATGGAAGGCATCAAACAGCCAGCATCAGCTGTTCAAGCTTGACGGCATCGGCGGCGAATGCACGTATGCCCTCGGCCAGCTTTTCGGTGGCCATGGCGTCCTGGTTGAGGGCATAACGGAAACCGGCCTCGTCAAAATTCACGGCCGGCAAGTCCAGCGCCTTCGCCGCGCCAGCATCCAGCGCACGGGCCAGCGGCGCATCCGATGCGGCCAGTTGCGCCAGCAACTCGGGGCTGATGGTCAGCAGGTCGCAGCCTGCCAGCGCCGTGATCTGGCCGACGTTGCGAAAGCTCGCGCCCATGACCTCGGTGCCTATGCCAAAGTGTTTGTAGTGGTTGTAGATCTCGCGCACCGACTTCACGCCCGGATCGTTGGCGCCGGCCATGACGGCCTCGTCCCAGGCGGCGCCCGCCGACTTTTTGTACCAGTCGTAAATACGGCCGACAAAAGGCGAGATCAGCTGCACCCCGGCCTGCCCGCAGGCAACCGCCTGGCAGAACGAAAACAGCAAGGTCAGGTTGGTGTGGATGCCGCGCTGTTCCAGCCTTTCAGCGGCCTGTATGCCTTCCCAGGTGGCGGCCACCTTGATCAGCACGCGGTCTATATGTATGCCCTCGGCCTGGTACAGCTCGACGATGCGCTCGCCGCGCGTATAGGTGGCGTTGGCGTCAAAGCTCAGGCGGGCATCCACCTCGGTCGATACCCGGCCCGGCACGATGGAGAGGATTTCGCAGCCAAAACGCACCAGCAGCCGGTCCATGATTTCATCAAGCGCGCGGCCCTTGAAACGGCTGACCGTGCTTGTCAGCAGGGGCTGGTAATCGGCTTTTTGCACGGCCTTGAGGATCAGCGAGGGATTGGTCGTGGCGTCCTGCGGCTTGAATTGCCCCAGCTGCTTGAAGTCGCCGGTATCGGCAACAACGGTGGTGTACTTTTTGAGCGCGTCGAGTTGGTTCATGGCAAAAGTGTATTTGGCAATCGCTGGCTAGTCTGTCAGGCAGGAGCCCGTATGCGGCTCGTGTGAGTTACCATTATGCCCAGCATTCGTGAAACTTTATTACACTCATCCACACTCCCAAGCTGGAATTTTGAACCATGAGTTTTGATTTGATCCTGTTTGGCGGCACCGGCGACCTGGTCTGGCGCAAGCTGATGCCGGCGCTGTTCCAGGCCTTCCGCCACGGCTCGCTGCCAGCCGGTGGGCGCATTGTCGGCGTGGCGCGCGACGATTTGTCCGATGCGCAGTACCGCGCCTTGATCAAGTCACGCTTTGACGAGGTTGAGCTCGCCAAGCGCCCTAGTGAAGAAGAGTTTGCGCGCTTTGCCGACCTGCTGTTTTACCTGCGCATGGACCTTTCCAGCCCGGCCGATTATCCACGGCTGGCTGCAAAACTGCAGGAGCACACAGCCGATACGGTGGTGATGTACCTGGCCACGGCGCCCGGGCTTTTCACGACCTTCTGCGAACAGATTGCGGTGGCCGGATTGAACGGCCCGCAGATGCGGGTGGTGCTGGAAAAGCCCCTGGGCCATGACCTGGAGTCCAACCGCGCCATCAATGCCAGCGTGCGCCACGTGTTCAGCGAGCGGCAAATCTTCCGGATTGACCATTACCTCGGCAAGCCCTCGGTGCAAAACCTGTTTGCGCTGCGGTTTGGCAATGTGCTGTTCGAACCCCTGTGGCGGCGTGAAACCATCGCCAACATCCAGATCACGATTGCCGAGGAACTGGGCATTGAAAAGCGCGGTGCGTTTTACGACAGCACGGGCGCACTGCGCGACATGGTGCAAAACCATGCGCTGCAACTGCTCTGCGCCATAGGCATGGAGCCGCCCATCAACGCGCATGCCGACGCGATACGCGACGAAAAGCTCAAGGTGCTGCGCTCGCTGAAGGCCTGGACCCCGGAGACACTGCGCCAGCACGTGGTCAGGGGCCAATACAGTGCGGGCACCATAGACGGCCTGCCGGCTTGCGCATACCGCCAGGAAAAGGGCGTAAGCGAAGGCAGCCATACCGAGACCTTTGTGGCCCTGCGCACCGAGATCGCCAACTGGCGCTGGGCCGGCGTGCCTTTTTACATCCGCACCGGCAAGCGGCTGGCGGCGCGATCCGCCTATATTGAAGTCAACTTCAGGCCGGCGCCGCATGCGATTTTCAAATCCCCCCTGGGCGCGGCGAACCGGCTGGTGATTCACCTGCAGCCCAAGGACGGCCTGGAACTTCATTTGCTGGCGCAAGGTCAGGACAACCGCCAGAACCGCCAGCAGACCAGCCAGACACTGGCGCCCGTGCAACTGGACCTGGACTTTGACAAGCGTTTTGGCGCAGAGCGCGTAGGCGCCTACGAACGCCTGCTGCTGGACGTGATTGACGGGCGGCTCAACCTGTTTGTGCGCAGCGACGAGCAGGAAGAAGCCTGGCGCTGGGTCGAGCCGATCATGGACAGCTGGAAAAACGACGCAGAAGGACCCCGTCAGTACGCGGCAGGAACCTGGGGACCGAGCGCATCGAGCGCCATGATTGCGCGCGATGGTTATTGCTGGACCGAAGAATGCTAGACATATTTGGCCCGTCAAGATGTCATTGCGGACTTGATCCGCAATCCATGACCCCGCATTCATGCCAGCGCCGCAGCAGGCATGGATCCCGGGTCAAGCCCGGGATGACAGGTGGAACACATGCTTGACCGCATCAAGGCGTCGCTGCCCTCACTCGCCCCCGCCGAGCAGCGCGTGGGCCGCGTCGTGCTGTCAGACCCCCGCGCCTTTGCCAACCTGCCGATCACCGAACTGGCCAGGCGCTCGCATGTCAGCAAACCGACCGTGGTGCGGTTTTGCCGCAGCATGGGTTATGACGGCTTGAGCGATTTCAAGCTCAAGCTGGCCGGCAGCGTGAGTGAGGGCGTGCCCTTTATCCACCGCAGCGTGGATGTGGACGACAAGACCAGTGACGTCCTGGTCAAGGTCATAGACAACACCGTCGCGGCCTTCCTGAAATACCGCAACGACGCCTCGTCATCCGCAATCCAGAAAGCCACCGATGCGCTGGAGGCCGCCTGCAACGCGGGCAAACGCATAGAGTTTTTTGGCGTGGGCAACTCCGGCATCGTGGCGCAGGACGCGCAGCACAAGTTCTTCCGCCTGGGCGTCAACACCATCGCCTACAGCGATGGCCATATGCAGGTCATGAGCGCATCCCTGCTCGGGCCGGAGGATTGTGTGGTGGTGATTTCGAACTCAGGCCGCACGCGGGATTTGATGGACGCCTGCGACATCGCACGCAAAAACGGCGCCACCACCATCGTGATCACCGCGACCGGCTCCCCGCTGGCCACGGCCGGAAACATCCACCTGGCCGCCGACCACCCGGAAGGGTATGACCGCTACAGCCCCATGGTGTCGCGCCTGCTGCACCTGATGATCATCGACGTCCTGGCCACCTGCCTGGCGCTGCGCATAGGCGGCAAGCTGCAGCCGCTGCTCAAGGAAATGAAAAACAACCTGCGCAACAAGCGTTATACATAGACGCCGGCTTGAGAAGGCCGGAAAATAGCCCTGGCAAGCCTAAATTCATGTAAAAAGTTGCTGTAACCCAATAAGTACAGGCGCAGGCTGCTACAAAATATATAGCACTCCAGCGCCCATCGGCAGCCTGCCCTTTGTCGCCCCGGGTCACGGAAAAGCAGCGCCCTTGTGCCCCCGCGTATCCGGCACCAGCGTCAGGGGCCCATACCAGGCCCGGGCCGTGCTGCGGGTGTTGTCTGTATCGGTCATGAGGCTGATGCTCACCAGTGCGCCCGGTGCCTCGCCAAATGCCTTTTCAAAATCGGCACGGATAGTACGCTCGTAATCGGCCCACTGGTTCAGCCTGGACGCACCGGACTCCACCACCAGCTTGCGTATCCTGTCTGTGCGTGGGTTCACAATCACCGAGCCGGGTGGGCGCTTGTTGCCCCACACGTACATCAGTGTGGCGTATGGCAGTTCCTCGCCAGTCAGCAAACGCGCCAACTCGGACAGCATGGCGTTTTTGGCCGAGAACCGGCTCCGGTCGCCCTCAAACGCCAGCACGATACGAACCGGCGCATCATCGGCATCACGCAACGCCATATCGGCGCCAGATATCAGCTCTGGCACTTTCCAGGAGAACTTGATGCGGCCCAATTCAGCCGGCTCAATGCGCACCACCTGGCGCAACAGGCTGGCGGAGGAGCTGGCAGTGGCCGCGACGGCGTCACGCCCACCCTCGCGGACGTAGCTGAACTGGCTGGACGGCTTGCCGGGAAACCTGAAATGCTGCCACGCCGCTGCATGGTCACTGCCAACGGAAGCCCGGGCCCATGGCGTGGTGCCGGGGATAGCGCCATCGGCCACATCCGCGGACGCTGGAGCCATCGATGAACAGGCCGCAAGCTGAAGCAGGGCCCAGATGGCCAAACCCTTGACTGCAATACGAATCATGTGGATAAGCAAGGACACTGCGCCCAATAAAAACCGACGGAACACATGGCAGAACCCGCAAAATGCTTGGTTCCATAAAAAAACCCCGCTGCAAGCAGCGGGGTTTTTATCGACTAATTCACGACTGGACTAGCCAGCCAGTGAAATTAGAACGAGTGCATCAGACCAATAACGGTCTTGCTGTCTTTGTATGCCAGACCGTTAGCCACGGTTGCAGCATTGTCCTTCGTTTGGCCATAGAAAGCATAGGCAGTGGTGCGCTTGCTCAGGCTGTAACGCACGCCGACTTGCTGTTGGCTGACGTCCAGGCTACGAGCAACTGCGCCGTCCGCTTGGGTCGATGCACGGCCAAAGCTGATGAAAGGAACGACGGCGCCAAATGGAACCGACACGCCCAGTTGGTAAGCGCGGTACTTGGAGCTGGTCGTCGTGGCTGCAGTGCCACCGTCTTTA
Source organism: Pseudomonadota bacterium (assembly GCA_040388255.1). Taxonomy (GTDB): domain Bacteria; phylum Pseudomonadota; class Gammaproteobacteria; order Burkholderiales; family Burkholderiaceae_C; genus Polaromonas. The sequence goes on from JAZKCE010000013.1 coordinate 87,403, forward strand.
CCGTTGTTGTAGGTACCAGCGAGCTTGGCCACGCCGAAGTCGTAGCTTGCGCCCAATTGGGTCAGGTTACCACTACGGCTGCCGTTGTTGCCGCCGCCAAAGTTCGTTGCGCGCACGTTGGTGTAAGCCAGAGCTGCAGACAGAGGACCATTTGCGTACTGACCCATCAGGCCATAACGACGACCGGTGGTTTCTGCGGTGGTTGCACCAGCAGTTGTAGCCACGGAAGTTTCGTTAGCAGCACCAATGGCGCCATACTGCGCACGAACGGTGAAGCCGCTGAAGTTAGGGCTGATGTAGGTAAAGCCATTGGCACGGGTGCCGCCAGCGTAGCCAAAGCCGTGCAGGTGGGACGTGTAAGCACCAGCGTTGCCTTCTGAACCAATGTTGTAACCGGACAGGGTGGCCAGTTCATACAGGTTGGTGTACTGGTAACCGATGTTGACGGTACCCCAGTTGGCGCCGGACAGACCCAAATAGGACGACCGGTTGGTGGCGGTAGAGAAAGCAGTAGCAGCACCAGCGATGTTGGGGCTGGCGACAGGGTACAGATTGGCGCCTTGCTGACCAGCAGATGCTGCACGTTGGCCGAACAGAGCACCGCTCGTTGGGCTGATGCCCTGCTCAACCACGAAGTTGGCTTTCAGGCCGCCGCCGAGGTCTTCCGTACCACGGAAACCGATACGGTTACCAGCATTGGCACCGTCCATCACGCCAGAGGAGCGAACCGAATTCGAACCGTCACGGCTTTCAACTTTGTGCGAACCGTAGCCGATATCCACAACGCCGTACAGGGTCACGGAGGACTGGGCAGATGCTGCGCCAACAGCTGCGAGTGCAGCCAGAGCAATCAGGGATTTTTTCATTGAGAGTTTCTCCAAGGTTAAACATAGGGCTCCAGGATTTTGGATCCCCGGGCCAACCTCCATTTAGGAAGTTGTATGTATTGCACCAGACGCAGCACGCCAAGGCAAAGGAATTGGGGGCAAATCACCCGTAAAAATGCGTTTTCGTTGCACCCATGCAACAAACTGCAACCCAACCGTGGGAGCTACGCCACAGCCCCGCTTTGCGCCCGGGAGCGGGCCGCCAGCTGCGCAATTCGCTAGACTTGCACTTTCAACACGGAAATGCCGCCTGCCCCATGGATGTCCTGATCAATGCCACTGATAACGCCCTGCGCACCCTGTTTGCCAAACCGCGCGCCAGCCGGCCCTGTCCGACCGTGGCCGAACAGGGCACGGAACTGGCAGGCCCGGACAAAACGCTGGCAGGGGCCCTGATGCGGGTCAACCATGTGGGGGAGGTCTGCGCCCAGGCGCTTTATGCAGCCCAGGCCCTGAGCACCCGGGACCCCGCGCTGCGCCAGCACTTTATCGCGGCCAGCGAGGAAGAAGGCGACCATCTGGCATGGACACGCCAGCGGCTCGACGAGCTGGGCGCGCGGCCCTCGCTGCTCAATCCCCTGTGGTATGCCGGGGCGTTCGGACTGGGGCTGATTGCCGGCCGGCTGGGTGACCGGCTCAGCCTGGGTTTTGTCGTGGAGACCGAGCGGCAGGTCGAGGCCCATCTGGCGACGCACCTGGAAAAGCTGCCCCAGGGCGACCACGAATCGCGTGCCATCGTGGCCCAAATGAAAGATGACGAAGCGCGCCATGCGCTGGAGGCCACTGGCGCCGGGGCGCTTGAGTTACCCGGCCCCGTCAAGGCCCTGATGGGCGCGGCAGCCAAGGTCATGACAAGCACCGCGCATTACATCTGAACTGCGCCCGCCCAGGCCTACAGCGCTGGACCGGCCGCTTCAGGCCTCCTGAAGCTCAAAACTGGTGGTGATCTCCGCCGTCTTGCCCAGCATGATGGTGGCAGAGCAGTATTTGTCATGGCTCATGGCAATGGCGCGCTCCACGGCACTGGCCGCCAGGCCCTTGCCCGTCACCACAAAATGCATATGGATTTTGGTGAAGACCTTGGGGTCAACCGCCGCCCTTTCGGAGCTCAATTTGACGGAGCAGCCGCGCACGTCATGGCGACCGCGCTTCAAAATCAGTACCACATCATAGGCGGTGCAGCCGCCGGTGCCCGCCAGCACGGTTTCCATGGGGCGCGGGGCCAGGTTGGCGCCGCCGTTTTCCGGCTTGTCGGCATCCGGCGCGCCGTCCATCACCAGGGTATGGCCGCTGCCGGTTTCGGCCACAAAAGTCATGCCTGAACGTGAGCCGGTGTTTGCGCTGGCACCCGTCCAGCTAACTGTGCATTCCATAAACATCTTTCCTTATGCAAAAAATTTATACCTGAAAACCCAAAAATATCGGCAGAAGTGTGAATTTTTCACGACAGGATATTGTGCAGCGCAGCATGGCTCCGCTATACTTGAATCATCGCACCAATGCTTTTTTCAAAGTATTTTTGCACTGGTTGTCTCCTCCACCTCCTCTAAGGGTGGATTTACAGGCCCAGACCGCAAGGTCTGGGCCTTTTTTCTTGGCCGGCCCTGTCTCTCTGGCGGACACTATGATGTCAGGCTGCGAGAAAAACATGCCATCACACACCAGACCTGCGCCCAAAGCCCCCACCAAACCGCCTGCCAAGCCTCCCGTCAAAGCCTCAGCCAAGGGTGCCGGCAAAGCTGTCCAGAAGGCCCTGCAACCCGCCGATTACCTGAAAAAAATCCTCACGGCACGGGTTTATGACGTGGCCGTGGAGTCGGCGCTGGAGCCAGCCAAAAACCTCGGCCTGCGCCTGAAAAACACCGTGCTGCTAAAACGCGAAGACCAGCAGCCGGTGTTCAGCTTCAAGCTGCGCGGGGCTTACAACAAGATGGCGCACCTGAGCGCCGCCCAACTCAAAAAAGGCGTGATCTGCGCCTCTGCTGGCAACCACGCCCAGGGCGTTGCCATGAGCGCGCAAAAACTCGGCACCCGCGCCGTGGTGGTCATGCCAACGACCACGCCGCAACTCAAGGTTGACGCGGTCAGGAGCTGGGGCGCAGACGTGGTGCTGCACGGCGAAAGCTACTCGGACGCTTACACCCACGCCGCGGCGCTGGAGAAAAAGCAGGGCCTGACCTTTGTGCATCCCTTTGATGACCCGGACGTGATTGCCGGCCAGGGCACGATTGCCATGGAAATCCTGATGCAGCTGCAAAGCCTGGGCTCCAGCCGCCTCGACGCGGTGTTTGTCGCGATTGGCGGCGGCGGGCTGATTTCCGGCGTGGCCAACTACATCAAGGCGGTGCGGCCCGAGATCAAGGTCATAGGCGTGCAGATGAACGATTCCGACGCCATGATGCAATCGGTCACGGCAAAAAAACGCGTCACCCTGAGCGACGTGGGCCTGTTTTCAGACGGCACCGCCGTCAAGCTGGTAGGCGAGGAAACCTTCCGCATCAGCCGCGAACTGGTCGATGAATTCATCACCGTTGACACCGATGCGGTCTGCGCGGCCATCAAGGATGTGTTTGTCGACACCCGCAGCATCGTCGAGCCCGCGGGCGCGATGAGCGTGGCCGCCATCAAGAAATACGTGGCGACCCACAAGACCCAGGGCGAAACCTACGCAGCCATTTTGTGCGGCGCCAACATGAACTTCGACCGCCTGCGTTTTGTCGCCGAGCGGGCCGAGGTCGGCGAGGAGCGCGAAGCCCTGTTTGCCGTGACGATTCCCGAAGAGCGTGGCAGTTTCAGGCGTTTTTGCGAGGTGATAGGCGACCTGCCCGGTGGGCCGCGCTCGGTGACCGAGTTCAACTACCGCATCAGCGACGACTCAAGGGCGCATGTGTTTGTCGGCCTGACCACCTCCGCCAGGGGCGAGAGCACCAAAATAGCCGCCAACTTCTCGCGCCACGGCTTCAAGGCGCTTGACCTGACGCATGACGAGCTGGCCAAGGAGCACATACGCCACATGGTGGGCGGCCACAGTGCGCTGTCAAAAAACGAGCGCCTGCTGCGTTTTGTTTTCCCCGAGCGGCCGGGCGCGCTAATGAAATTTTTGTCCAGCATGCAGCCGGGCTGGAACATCTCCCTGTTCCACTACCGCAACCAGGGCGCGGACTACGGCCGCATCCTCGTCGGGCTGCAGGTGCCCAAGGCCGACAACAAGGCCTTCAAGGCCTTCCTGGACACCATGGGCTACCCCCATGTGGAAGAAACCGACAACCCGGTGTACCGGCTGTTTCTGCAAAGCTGAGCCACACCACCATGACTGCACCGGGCCTGCCAGAAAACGTCGAGTTGCCAGACTCGTCACTATGCCCAAAATGCGGGGCGGGCCTGCGCTGCGGCATGGTTACCGGGGATGCGCCCTGCTGGTGTTTTGCCATGCCGCATACGATTCCCGTGCCTTCCAAGGACCAAACAAAACAGGCGGGCTGCCTCTGTCCCGCCTGCCTTCAACAACTAATCGATAGCCATGACCTTCGCCCTTCCGCCGATTGATCCCGTCACCGATGTGCGCCTTGAAGCCAAGCTCAGGCACAAGATAGACAACAAGACCAAACCCGTCGGCTCGCTAGGCCAGCTGGAAGACCTGGCCCTGCAGCTGGGCCTGATACAGCGCAGCGATGTGCTGACCTTCCAGGACCCGCAAATGGTCGTCTTTGCCGCCGACCACGGGATTGCGGCTGACGGGGTTTCGGCTTTCCCGCAAGCCGTCACGATGCAGATGGTGGCCAACATGCTGGCCGGCGGCGCCGCCATCAACGTGCTGTCAAGGCAGCATGGTTTTGCCCTGCAGGTGGTCGATGCCGGCGTGGCCGCCGACCTGGAGGATCACCCCCAACTGATCAAAAAGAAAATCGGCTACGGCACCAAAAACATCTGCAAACACCCGGCCATGTCCGAAGAACAGTTGCACGCAGCCCTGCAGGCCGGCGCCGACATCGTGAAAAGCCTGCCGGGCAATGTCGTCGCATTTGGTGAAATGGGCATTGCCAACACCTCTGCCGCAGCGCTGCTGCTGAACCGGCTGACGGGCATCGCGCTGAAAGATGCAACGGGGCGCGGCACCGGTTTGACCGATCCCCAGCTCAGGCACAAACGCAAGGTCCTGATGCTTGCCTTGCTGCGCCACCCGGATGCCGTGCAGCCCATGCAGGCGCTGGCCACCCTCGGCGGCTTCGAGATCGCCATGATGACCGGCGCCATGCTGCAGGCCGCCAGCCAGCGCCGGGTGATACTGGTTGACGGTTTTATCGCGGGCGCGGCGGCGCTTGTGGCGCACAAGCTGGCGCCGCAGGTGCTGCACTACATGGTGTTTTGCCACCGCTCGGCCGAACGCGGCCACCGCCTGCTGCTGGACCACCTCAAGGCCAGGGCGCTGCTGGACCTGGACATGCGCCTGGGCGAAGGCACGGGCGCGCTGCTGGCCTGGCCGCTGCTGCAGTCGGCCGCACGCCTGATGAACGAGATGGCCAGCTTTGCCTCCGCCGGCATCAGCGGGAAAGAAGGCGTTTAAACCGCCATGACGCCAACATGAAAGCCATCAGCCAGTTTGTGCGGGAATACCTTCTCGCGGTGCAATTCTTCACCCGCATCCCCATCACCGGGCGGCTAGCGGACTGGGTGGGTTTCAGCCCCGAGATGCTGCGCGCCAGTGCCGGTCATTTCCCAGGCGTAGGCGTCCTGGTCGGTGCCGTGGCGGCCGCGACGTACGCACTGCTGCTGGCCCTGCTGCCCGACGCCACTTTCACGCCGCTGGTGGCAGCGGCGCTGACCACGGTGGTCACGGTGCTGATGACCGGCGGTTTTCATGAGGATGGCCTGGCAGACGTGAGCGACGGGCTGGGCGGCGGCCGCGACCGGGAGCGTGCGCTGGAGATCATGAAAGACTCGCGCGTGGGCGCCTTTGGCGCCATGGCTCTGGTGCTGGCCCTGCTCAGCAAGGTCGCGCTGCTGGCCATCCTGGGCTCGGTTGACGGCGCCCCTACCGGCTGGGAAGAAGCCCCGTTCAGCGCCTGGTATATCTGCGCCGCGCTGTGGGCCGGCCACGTGGTGTCGCGCGGCCTGCCGCTGCTGCTGATTTACCTGCTGCCGCATGTGGGCGACACGGCCAGCTCCAAATCCAAACCGCTGGCCGACCAGATCGCACCGGGCAGCCTGCTGCTCGCGTTTTCATGGTGTTTTGTGGTCTTGCTCGGCGTCGGCAGTGTGCTGGACGCTATTAATTTAATAGTGGCCTGCAGTTTTGCCGCGGTCGCGTTGCTGTGGATGGCCCGGCTTTTCAAACGCCGCCTGCAGGGCTTTACAGGCGATTGCCTGGGCGCCGCGCAGCAAGTCTGCGAAATCGCCTTCTACCTGGGTTTGGCCATCAGTTTATGAGCCTGTGGTTAGTCCGCCATGCACAGCCGCTGGTGGCGCCCGGCACCTGCTACGGCCAGCTGGACATGGCCGCCGATACAGACGCGACACGCCATTGCGCCGAAACGCTGGCAAAAATACTCCCGCCAGCGATTTCAGTTTTCACCTCCCCGCTACAAAGATGTGAGCAGCTTGTGCACGTATTACGGGGGCTGAGGCCGGATTTGGCTTGTAAAACCGATGCCCGGCTGCAGGAAATGAACTTCGGCCGCTGGGAAGGCCTGGCCTGGGCGGACATTCCCAGAACCGAACTGGACGGCTGGACGGCCGGCTTCGGTGGCTACGTGGCGGGACAAACCGGCGAAAGCGTCATGCAGTTCATGGCCCGCGTCGCCGCGGCCTTTGATGCGCTGGCGCGCGACACCGACACCTTGTGGATCACCCACGCCGGCGTGATCCGGGCCGCAGGGCTGATTGCGCGCGGCGTGCGCCGCATCGATCGCGCCGATCAATGGCCCAGCGCGGCCCCGGCTTATGGACAATGGTGCAAACTGGACCTGCCAGATCTGCCTGACATATCAATTAGCCGTTAAAGCCCGAAAAAACACCCCAACAAAAGCACCACATGGCAACCAACCTGGACGGACAACTGGTCGTGGCGATTTCCTCGCGCGCGCTGTTTGACCTTGAAGAAGAAAACCGCGTTTTCGAACAGGCCGACGACCGCGCCTACATGAAGCTGCAACTCGACCGGCTGGAGCAGCCCGCCAAGCCGGGCGTGGCTTTTTCACTGGTCAAAAAGCTGCTGGCCTTCAATACCGATGTCAAACGGGTTGAAGTGGTCATGCTGTCGCGCAACGACCCGGTCTCGGGCCTGCGGATTTTCCGCTCGGCGGAAGTCAACAAGCTGCCGCTGGAGCGCGGTGTGTTTACCAAGGGCCGGGCGCCCTACGACTACCTGCGCTCGCTACAGGCCAACCTGTTTTTATCGGCCAATCCGCAAGACGTGCGCGCCGCGCTCAACGCCGGCTTTGCCGCCGCCACCGTGGCCACCCATGCGGCGCATGCCAAAAACACCTACCCCAACGAAGTGCGCATTGCGTTTGACGGCGACGCCGTGCTGTTTTCAGACCAGGCCGAACGGGTGTTCCAGAAAGACGGGCTGGATGCCTTTCAGAAACACGAGCGCAAGCTGGCCAGCAAACCGCTGCCCCCCGGCCCCTTCATGCCCCTGCTGCAAGCGTTGCACCGGCTGCAGCAGGCGGGCACGCCGCATATACGCATACGCACGGCGCTGGTCACGGCACGCGGCCTGGCCACCGCCGACCGCGCCATACGCACGCTGATGGGCTGGAACATCGAGGTCGATGAAGCCATGTTCCTGGGCGGCCTGGCAAAGGCGGAATTCCTGCGCGAATTCGAGCCCGACTTTTTCTTTGACGACCAGACCGGCCACGTAGACGCCGCCGCCCAGCATGTTCCCGCAGGCCATGTGGCCAGCGGTGTTTCCAACCAGGCAACCTGAGTGCACACCCCATGAACCCGACCACCAGCACGGCCACCGGCATCAGCAGCAAGCTCAGCGCATTCAGGCAGTTCAGCACGCGGGTCTGGGCCCTGTCCGCGCCCTACTTCAAGTCCGAGGACAAATGGAAAGCCCGCGGCCTGCTGCTGGCCATTGTTGTGCTGAACCTGGCCGCGGTCTATATGCTGGTGCTGCTCAACGACTGGAACCGCGTGTTCTACGACGCGCTGCAAAACAAGAACGAGGCGGTGTTCTGGACCCAACTGGGCCGCTTCACCTACCTGGCGTTTGCCTTCATCATCATCGCGGTGTACCGCTTTTACCTCACACAGTTGCTGCAGGTGCGCTGGCGCGCCTGGATGACGGCCAACTACCTGCAGCGCTGGCTGGCCGACCATGCGTTTTACAGCCTGGAGCTGGCGCGATTTTCGGGCGCCCAGAAAAACACCGCGGACAACCCCGACCAGCGTATCCAGGAAGACATCAACCTCTTCACCACCTACAGCATTTCGCTGAGCATGGGCCTGCTCAATGCCGTGGTCACGCTGGTGAGTTTTGTCGGCATCCTGTGGTCGCTCTCGGGGGCGTTTGCCTTCACCCTGGGCGGCGCCAGCTACAACATCCCCGGCTTCATGGTCTGGATGGCCGTACTGTACTGCGTGGTGGGCAGCGTGATCACGCACTACATAGGCCGGCCGCAGATCAAACTCAACTACCAGCAGCAGCGCTACGAGGCCGACTTCCGGCACCACATGGTGCGCGTGCGCGAATACAGCGAGGCCATCGCACTGGACAAGGGCGAACCGGTTGAGCGCGCCCAGTTGGACACGCGCTTTTCAGCCGTGCTGGCGAATTACCTGGCGCTGATCAGGAAGCAGAAAAACCTGGTCTGGTTTACCAACTTCTTCGGCCAGGCCGCCGTGGTGTTCCCCTTCATCGTGGCCGCGCCGCGTTTTTTCAGCGGCGCCATCCAGCTCGGCGAACTGATGCAGATATCGTCGGCCTTCGGCCGTGTGCAGGACTCCCTGAGCTGGCTGGTCGACAACTACAGCAATATTGCCGCCTGGCGCGCCACAACCGACCGCCTGACCAGTTTTGAAGACAATATCGTTGCCGCAACCCAGCAAACACGGGCACAATCAGCTACCAATTCGATAGCAGACAACGCAAGTGCAGGCATCGGCGCCAACACGCTTTCGGCCAGCAAATTGAGCCTGAGCCTGCCCGCCGGCCAGACCTTGCTGAGCGATGTCTCGCTGCAGGCCAGCCCCGGCGACAGCGTGCTGTTCAAGGGGCCCTCGGGCAGTGGCAAGTCAACGCTGTTCCGCGCTTTTGCCGGCATCTGGCCGTTTGCCAAAGGCCAGAGCCATTTGCCGCAAGACGCCATGTTCATCCCCCAGCGCCCCTATTTCCCCGATGGGCGACTGCGTGATGCGCTGGCTTACCCGCAAGCCGCCGCGCAGTACAGCGACGAGGCGCTGCAACAGGCGCTGGCCGACGCCCTGCTGCCGCAACTGGCCAGCCGGCTCGACGACAGCGACGCCTGGAGCCAGAAACTCTCGGGCGGCGAACAGCAGCGCCTGGCCATCGCACGCGTGCTGCTGAAAAAACCATCCTGGATTTTTGCCGACGAGGCCACTGCCGCGCTGGACGAAGCCGCTGAAAAAACGCTTTACGAAAAACTGCAGGCGCAGGTCTGCGCGGTGCACGGTGGTATGGTGTCCATCGCCCACCGGCCCAGCGTGGCGGCGTTTCACAACCGGCAGTGGGAACTGGTAAAACAGCCCGATGGATCAGCCGCACAATACATGCTCAATGAAAGCGTGCTGCCCGAATATGCCCCGCAACAACAGCCCTGAGAAATAACTCGATGCCAGAGGACACCGCCCAAGCGGCCAGCACAGCGCCCGAAACCGAAAAGCTTTCTGCCTGGGACCCCATCAAGGTCCCGGTGTTCCGCATGCTGTGGAGCACCTGGCTGGTCGCCAACACCTGCATGTGGATGAACGACGTCGCGGCGGCCTGGCTGATGACGTCCATGACCACCTCGCCGATCTGGGTGGCACTGGTGCAGTCGGCCTCCACCTTGCCGGTATTTTTGCTTGGCCTGCCCAGCGGCGCGCTGGCCGACATCCTGGACCGCAGGCGTTATTTCATCATGACGCAGTTCTGGGTTGCGGCGGTGGCCACCTTGATATGCATCACCGTCATCTCCGGTGTCATGACGCCGCCGCTGCTGCTGGCCCTGACCTTTGCCAACGGTATCGGCCTGGCCATGCGCTGGCCGGTGTTTTCCGCCCTCATGCCGGAACTCGTCCAGCGGCCACACCTGCCTGCCGCGCTGGCCCTCAACGGCGTGGCCATGAATGCCTCGCGCATCATCGGCCCGCTGCTGGCCGGTGCGCTGATTGCCAGCGCGGGCACCGAATACGTGTTTGTGCTCAATGCCGTGCTCTCGGTCATTTCAGGCCTGCTCATCATGCGCTGGCGCCGCAACCATGTGCCCAGCCCGCTGGGCCGGGAACGGCTGGTCAGCGCCATGCGCGTGGGGCTGCAGTTTGTGCGCGAGTCCAGCCGCCTGCGTGCCGTGCTACTGCAGGTGTCGCTGTTCTTTTTTCATTCGACGGCCCTGCTGGCCCTGCTGCCCCTGGTGGCGCGCAACATGCGTGGCGGTGACGCCGGCACCTTCACGCTGCTCTTGGCCTCCATGGGCATAGGCGCCATTGTTGCCGCGCTGAACCTGGCGCGGCTGCGCCAGCTGATGCCACGCGACACCCTGGTGCTGCGCTCGGCCATGGCGCAATCGCTGTCCACCGCCATTGTGGCGTTTGCACCGAATATCTATATCGCAGTCCCGGCCATGCTGCTCAACGGCGCGGCCTGGATTACATCCGCCAATTCGCTCAGCGTCTCGGCCCAGCTGTCGCTGCCCGACTGGGTGCGCGCGCGCGGCATGTCGATGTACCAGATGTCCATCATGGGCGCCAGCGCCCTGGGCGCCGCCCTGTGGGGCCAGATTGCCACCATGACCAGCATTGCCGTAAGCCTGCTGGTGGCGTCCGCGAGCGGCACCGTCGCCATGCTGCTGGCGCAGCGGCGCATGGTGGACCTGAGCATTGAAGAAGACCTGACGCCTTCACGCGAGTTCAAGGTGCCGGTGACTCACGCGCCGCCCGGTGCCGGTCATGTGGTGGTGACCATTGAATACCTGATAGACCCGGCGCGCAGCGATAGCTTCCAGGCACTGATGCAGGAAAGCCGCAGCAGCCGCCTGCGCCGGGGCGCGCTGCAGTGGGATCTGCTGCACGACGTCGGCCATCCCGGCCGCTACCTGGAGCAGATCACCGACGAGTCATGGACGGAACACCTGCGGCACTTTGACCGCGTGACGGCCAGCGACGTGGCGCTGCGCGTGCGCAAACTGGCTTTCCATACTGCGGAAGATCCACCTGCGGTTCGCCGTTACATCATCACAGGCCCGGCGAAAACCTAGCCGCCACCTGCTCCGGGGACAGCCCGTAGATGCGCGCGGCACCTTTCTCCCGAATTCCGTTCAGACCCTGGAGCTCGCCTGATAGCGCTCAAACCCGCGCGCGCGCAACTCGCAGGCCGGGCACTTGCCGCAGCCATAACCCCAGGCCTGGCGGTGTGTGCGGTCCCCCAGGTAGCAGGTGTGGGTGTGTTCCACAATCAGCGCCACCAGGTCCTGGCCACCCAGCGCATGCGCCAGTCGCCAGGTGTCGGCCTTGTCTATCCACATCAGCGGCGTCTCGATCAGGAAGCGCTTGTCCATGCCCAGCGACAAGGCCAGCTGCATGGCCTTGATGGTGTCGTCGCGGCAGTCGGGGTAACCTGAAAAATCGGTTTCGCAGACGCCGGTGACCAGCACCTGCAAATCGCGCCGGTAGGCCAGCGCCGCCGCCAGCGTCAAAAACAGCAAATTGCGACCGGGCACAAAGGTGTTGGGCAGGCCCGAGCTTTCCATCTTGAAGGCGACATCGCGCGTCAGCGAGGTGTCGCTGACCTGCCCGAGCACGGCCAGGTCCAGCAGGTGGTCCTCGCCCAGCTTGGGGGCCCAGTGCGGAAAGCGCGTTTTGATTTCGCGCAGCACATTGAGCCGCGCCTCCAGTTCCACAACGTGGCGCTGGCCATAGTCAAACGCCACGGTCTCAACCCGCTCGTATTTGGAGAGCGCCTGGGCCAGGCAGGTGGTGGAGTCCTGCCCACCGGAAAATAAAACAAGTGCTGAGGTATGCATGGGATATCGTTTTCTCAAGACCCCGATTAGATCAAACCCCGGCGCGCCAGGTTTTTCATCAATGCTGAAATCCCGAAAGTCCAGGGCGCGGCCTGGTCGGACGTGGTGACACGGTTGACCAGCGTGCCGAGCTGCGGCGTTGACACGCTCACCACATCACCCACCACATGGGTAAAACCCTGGCCCGGGCCATGCCTGTCCTGCGTCGGTGCAAACATGGTGCCCAGGAAAAGCATGAAACCATCCGGGTACTGGTGGTTGGCACCAATGGCCTGTGCCACCAGGTCCAGCGGGTCGCGGCTGATTTTGCTCAGCGAGCTGCCGCCCTTCATCTCAAAGCCTTCCGGACCTGTCACCGTCATGCTCAGGTCGCTGCGGCGCACATGCTCAATATTAAAATGCGCATCAAACAGGCGTATGAAAGGGCCAATCGCACACGATGCGTTGTTGTCCTTGGCCTTGCCCAGCAGCAAGGCACTGCGGCCTTCGAAGTCGCGCAGGTTCACATCGTTGCCCAGCGCAGCGCCCTGCACTTCGCCGCGCGAATTCACGGCCAGCACGATCTCCGGCTCGGGGTTGTTCCAGTGGCTGTGCGGGTGAATACCGACTTCGGCGCCGGTGCCCACCGCGCTCATGGGCTGGCTCTTGGTGAAAATTTCTGCATCGGGGCCGATGCCGACTTCGAGGTATTGCGACCACACGCCTTGCGCAATCAGCACCTCCTTGAGTTTTGCCGCCTCGGGCGAGCCGGGCCTGATGCTGCCGAGGTTGTCGCCTATCACGCCAACCACCGCCGCGCGCACGGCCTCGGCCTTGCTGGCATCACCGCGCGCCTGTTCTTCAATCACACGCTCCAGCATGGACGCCACAAAAGTCACACCCGCCGCCTTGATCGCCTGCAGGTCACATGGCGCCAGCAGCCAGGGCAAGCCGGGCTTGCGCGCATCAGCGGCCGAATTGACCAATACCTCGGCCGTGCCCGCCAGGCGCGGGAGTGAGGCCACGGCGGTACGCACGGCGGCGGCCACATCGGGCAACTCCAGCAACTGGCTGACCGTGGGCGCCACGCTGGACAGGTCATACACACCGGTGGCGTCAACCAGCGCCACGACAGGCCCGGTGCCCCGCCCCGGCACCTCGGCCCAGACCCGGCCTATCAGCAGCGCATCAGGTGAATCAAGAGGCAGGGTCGCAGAAAGGCTTAGGTAGTTCTTCATGGAGGCGGGCAGCTATGGGACAGACAGGGTGCTCCCATACTACCGCGCAGCAAGGCCGGCCAGAACAAATGCTTTGAGGCGCTCGAAAGGCATGCATTACCCGAAAACCCAAAAAGCTGCCGCCAAACGCCTCCGCCAACAGAAGCTCAGGCCTGACAGGCGCTTGGCCACCGTCTGCATTGCATAGTCAGCTATCATTTCAACAGCAATCCATCCATGAGGCGGTATCTGGTGGCAGCGGGCGCCGACGCCAAAGCCGTTCAGCGCGGCGGACCGGCTTTCACCTCCGTCAGCTCAACCTCATCCAGCCTGACAAACACCAGCCCGCGCCGGAGCAACCCGGTCAAACCGGCGGACAGCCCCTCTGCCGTATCCGAGGCGGGCTTGTTCATGTGGGCAATGATGACGTCCCCGCCCTTCACGTGGCTCAGGCGTTCGATGATTTGCGCCCGGTTCAGCGTAGCGCCCGCGTCGGCATTGACCGAGAAGCCAGCAATCTTGTAACCCATGCGCCGGATCTCGTCGGCCGCCTGCTGGTCGTATTCAGCCGTGGCGCCGCGGTACCAGTGTGGCGGCACACCGGTGGCCGCCTCGATGGCGCGGGCGCCTTCCTGCACCTCGCGGCGCAAATGCAGCATGTCCGGTTCGCCGGGAATGCCATACACCGTGCGACCTGCACCTATGACTGCGGGTATGTGGTTTTCGCCGTGGTCCTCAATATCAAACAGGTCCAGGTGGGCCTTGAGCAGGGTCAGCCCGGCGGGATTCTTAAGCAGCCATTTTTCAGTCGCAAACAAGGTGGCGGGAATGCGGTTACGGATCAAGAAGGCGATCAGGTCTTCATCAAAAGCGCCGGAACAGGCATCCAGCGTAAGCGCAACGCGGTTGCCGGCACCGCTGCCCGAGCTGATGCGGTCATGGATTTCCGTGGGGCGGGTTTGTGCCAGGGACGCGAGCGCACTGGCGCACAGCAGCGCCGCGCCAAGCAGGCGCAAGGATCGGGCAAAAGTTTTGTGACCTGGAAACATGACAGACCTGAACAATGGCGGGAGCCGTGAAGTCAAAGCAGACCTAGGTCTTTGGCCCTGATGCCTGCAAAAATCTGCTCGTTCTGCGCAACGCTCAGGCCGTATTGCCGCGCAAACAAGCCCGCCAGCACGGCCCGGTAATCATTGAGCACCTGGAAGTCGCGGTTCTGGAACAGCGTGGATTGCTCCACCCTCACCTGCTCGCCCGCGACCTTGCCACCGCGCACGCTGCCGCCCAATACCCAGTAGGCGGTGCCGTGGCCATGGTCCGTGCCGCGGTTGCCGTTTTGGCGGAAGGTGCGGCCGAACTCGCTGACAACAACGACCGTGGTGTTCTTCCACAGGGCTCCCATCTCCTGCGAAAAGCCAAGCAGACCGCGGCCGAGTTCGTCGAAGCGGCCTGCCAGGTAGCCGTTGGCGCCACCCTGGTTGACGTGGGTGTCCCAGCCGCCCACATCTACAAAACCTGTGCTGTAGCGGTCTTTCATGAGGCGTGCAATGCGCCTGGCCTCAAGCTCGAAACCCTTGGCAGAGACTGCATTGCGGTTGGCGGCGTCCATCTCGTTTTTCATGTCCTGCATGACCTCGTCGCGCACGGTAAAACCTTCGTTGACCGTAGCGGCCAGCGGCGTGTTACCGTACATGGCGGCAATGATGCTGCTCTGGCGGTTGTCGACCGAGGGCTTGGCCACCGACTTGAGCGCCGTGTTGGGCACGCGTGTGCTGCCCTGGAAGACCAGCGGCAACTGGTCGGTGAAGGACATGGCTTCTGCGCCGCGCAGTGTGGAGGCCAGCCGATTGAGAAAACCCGAGCGGTAGTTTTTGCTCTGGTCCAGCGGCTGGCCGAGCTCAATGCTGTCCTGTGTTTCGAAATGGCTGCGCGAGGTGTCCGGCGTACCGGCAAAGGGCACAAAAGCCACCTCGCCGTTTTTGAACAGGGGGTACATGGTTTCGCGCAGCGCGGGGTGCAGGCCCCAGTCGGCATCGAGCGGCAGGGCCGAATCCAGCTCCGTCGACGGTTTGGCAATGGCGATGTTGGGCCGCGACTCGTAATAAAAGCTGCTGCTCACGGGCACCAGCAGGTTGGCCGCGTCGTAACCGCCGCGCAAAAACACAATGAGCAAACGCGGCTGGCTGCTCTGACCAGGGCCGGCTGCAAAGAGCTGCCCGCCGGCCATGGCCAGGCCAGAGGCTGCGAGTGACTGGACGAAGTGACGGCGTTGCATGGTGACTCCTGTGAGCTCGGCTTCCGTGAATTTCAGCGCGTCATCATCTCGGGCGATGACAGCAAAAAGGTGTTCCACTCCTGCGGCGACGTGGCCTGATCCAGCGCCTTGCGCGTGCCCGGGCTCAGGGTGCGGGCGATGGACTGGTGGTACAGCGCATTGCTCAGTTGCGGGAAGGCGGCGCGCTCTACCGGCTGCGGGCCTTCGGACTTGAACAGCCCGGCATTGCCCGAGCCAATCGCCTTGGCGATTTCAAAACGCGTGGCCATCTGGCCGGGGCTGGCCCATGCGGACTCGTTCAATGGATAACCGTCGGGCGTCTGGCGGCCGTAAAGGGGTTCGCCCATTCGGTTAAGCCAGTTGAGGATGGGCCCAGCGTTGAGTATGGTCTTGTCGTCGTAGGCCATGCGCACGGCGGAGATAACGTAACGCATCGGGTCCTTGAACTTGCGCCCTGCCCCCTGCGCAAATTCGGGCGCGGTGAACATGGCTTTAAGCGTCTCGGCGATGTCGCCATCGGTGCGCTGGAAGGTCTGGCCCATGCGTTCGACCAGGGCCTTGGGCGGCTCGTCGGCCAGCCAGTACTGCGCGAGCTTGCGGCTGATAAAAGTAGCCGTGGCGGGCTGGCGCACCAGGCGGTCAAGTGCTTCGTCTACCTCGGCCAGGCCCTTCGCATGCAAGGGTTGCCCAAGCAGTTGCTTGGGGCCAAAGTCGTGCCGCGCGGGATTGAATTCAAACAGGCCGCGCCGCACGTAATAACCTTGCAGGTCGGGCTTGAGGCTTGGGTTGTTGGGCTGCAGGTTGACGCCCACGCCGGTAAGCACGCGCGCCAGTTCCTGCACGTCGCGCTGGCTGTAGCCAGAGCCCACGCCCAGCGTGTGCAACTCCATCAGCTCGCGCGCAAAATTCTCATTGATGCGGCCGGATGCGTTTTGTTCGTTGTCCAGGTAGCGCAGCATGACGGGATGAAAGGCCACGGCCTTGAGCAGGTCGCGAAATTTGCCGAGTGCACGCGGCCGGATGGCGCTGTCTTCATAGTCGGCCAGCATGGGGCGGATATTGCTCTTGTACTGAAAGACACTGAAGTGGTTGAGCCAGAACCAGCTCATCTGCTCCTGCACCTGGTTGGGTGAATACAGGTCACGCAGGATGTGGCGCGTGGCGGCTTCGCGGCCCAGGCGGTTCAGCTCCTGCTGGTAACTTTGCTGTGCGGCCTTTTTCGCTTCGTCATCGGTCAGCGCGTTGGCATCCTTGTTGCGCTGCTCCAGTTCCTGCACCAGCTGGGCCATGGGGCGCTGGCTGATGGTCATGGCCTGTATTTGTGTATTGACGGCTTCGGGCAGGCGGGCGGCCGGCGGATGCAGTTGCTGCGCCAGGTAGGCATCAAAGCCCTTGCCTGCATTGGCATCAACCATGGAAGGTGACGCGCCCCAGGTCAGCCGGTTCAGCCATTTGTAGCCCTCACCGTTTGCCGCGACGGGCGCTGCCGGCGTAGCAACGCTGGCGCCGGGCAAAGAGCCGGTTGCAGCGCACCCGGACAAGGACAGCAGAAGCACCAGCAGCTTCCAGCGTGCAAGGCCTGATGTGCGCGAAAGGTGGTGAGGTGTCATGGTTGGATTGTTTAAATGCGGCGGGCCTTTTTCCAACGCGGCAGGCGGCTGCCGGGACGACCTGAAAAACCCTGTCATGCAAATAACTGCACGCCTGGCGGGAACGCAAAATGACCGGGTATGTAAAGTTCTGCAAGGCCTTGCAGTCAAAGCCGCTAGGTCAGGTTCTGCTCAGCTTTTGGCGGGGCATCCTACCCTCGTCAAACTAGTCCACGCGCTCAAGCGCCGGCAAACCCCAGGCGCCATTCAGTGCCGCCGGTTTGGGCCAGTACAGCCGTGCGTTCAGCAAAAACGGCTCACCTGGTTTGACGGGCAGCCAGTTGCTGGCTTTGTCACCCGCGGGGGCATCCGCCTGCACCCACAGGTCCAGCGAGCCGTCGGCGTTGTAAACCAGTGGGTCGCGGTCGCCCAGGGCGTAGCGATGCAGCGGGTTGTCTATAAAAAAATTGTCGCGGCCATAGGCGGTGATGGACCAGAAGGCGTTCACGGGCGGCAGTTCCGTGGCCCTGAAATGCAGGCGGTAGCGGCGACTGCCGTCCAGCGCCTGCCCGCTGCCGTCAAGGCCGGTATTGGGATATATCGCATCCGCCGGCAGGTTGGCACCCAGCCCTATCATGGCCACGACGGCGCGGGCGTTGTAAAACGTGCCGTAGTTGCCCAGGATGGCCGGCGGGGTGGACCAGCCACGCACCAGGTCGCGCGGCTTTTTCAGCTCCCTGGCCACCGTGAAATCGGCAAGCCAGCGGCCCAGCGCTATCGCCCAGCGGTCCAGCGTGCTCCACCTGGGTGGCTGGCCGGCTCTGACACCAATGCGTGAGAGTTTGACCAGCATGGGGCCGTCTGCCGCAGCCGGCGGATTGCCCGGCATCAGCATGGCAAGCCGCGTAAAAAAGGTTTCCACACCCATGGACCGCATCTGCTCCACGGGTGGTACGGATTGACCTGCGGCCGCTTGCCACGCCACGACGGGCGCCGGTTTGCCGGCTTGCCAGTCCGCCAGCGAGCGCAGGCTGATGCCGTCCTGCAACTGGTGCACCAGCGGGTAGTCGGCAACACCGTTGGTCTGGATGCGCCCTACCAGCCAGACCATTTGCGTCGGGGCGCGCAACAGCGTCAGCCCCTGGGGCACCGGACCGGCCCAGTCACGGCCGGCCAGCAGGAAACGCCCGCCCGCCGTCCCGGTGCTGCGCGTGCCCGGCACCGCAAAAACATTGGTCCAGGAGTCCATAAAGGGCATGAGCTCGTAACGCCTGTCGTTGGCCGGCATCTCGAACACCCAGGGGCCTTTGGCCATGTCTATAAAACTGGTGGTGTACAAGGTATCGACATTGGGCCTGACCACGTCCTTGAACCTGGCGTCGGGGAACTGGCGCACCCTGTGCAGCGTGTTTTCAGGCGCCACCGTCCGTGCGGCATTGGCGCGGGTGGCGTCCATGAGCACCAGCGGGTAGCCAAAAATATAGCCTTCGGCACCCAGAATAATTTGCGCCCCTTTTGTGTACAGGACGCCCGCGACAAGCAGGCCGGAAACCAGCAGAAAAAGCAGCACGCCTTTCAGGCGCTTGAGGTATTGAAGGCTGCCCGCCAGTGACAGGGATGGTTTTGTCACGAGCGGGTTTGCCAGTCAGGGCCCAGGTGCCTTCAGTACCGTGCGAAAGCCCAGGTGGCTGGCGCCCAGGTCATCATCCTGCGGCTGGCGCGCGCCGGAGCGGTAGCGCATGCAGTAGTCCGGCGAGCACAAATAGGAGCCGCCCTTGATCACACGCTGCGCCGCGGAGTTTGACCCCATGCCGCGCGGTACCTGGTCGGGCGGGCCGTCACCCGCATCAGCGTGGCCGGGCTGGTAGGCGTCCGACGTCAGCTCCCACACATTGCCAATCATGTCGAACAGGCCCAGCGCGTTGGGCGCGTAGCACCCCACCGGTGCCAGCCCCAGGAAGCCGTCCTCCGCCGAGTTCAGCACCGGAAACACGCCCTGCCAGGTATTGGCCTCTTTGGGCTGCTCATGGTCCCTGGCGGCCTGCGGCTGGCCTGCGCGGGCGGCCCACTCCCATTGCGCCTCGCTGGGCAGTGCGCGGCCTTTCCATTTTGCATAGGCCTCGGCATCGGCAAAAGTCACGGCCACGACAGGGAACGCCTCATGTCCGTCTATGCTGCTGGCCGGGCCGCCGGGGTGGCGCCAGCTGGCACCGGGCACATAGCGCCACCACTGCGTGGCGCTGCCCTGGGTGTTGACGTCACGCGGCACCACAAACACAACTGCACCGGGCTTGCGCATCTCGGGCGGCAGGCTGGCAAATAACTTCGGGTCGGGGCCGCGTTCGGCCTCGGTGACATAAGCCGTAGCCTTTACAAACTCGGCAAACTCGGCATTGGTGACCTCGGTGCGGTCCATCCAGAAACCGGGCACGCCAAGCTTGCGCAGCGGCAGCTCTTCGGGGTAAACGGTGTCACCCAATTCAAAACTGCCACCGGGCACCCAGACCATGCCGGGATGCGGGCCCTGCGCAGCTTGCGCGGGCAGTGCGCAGTACATGGCTTCAGGCGCCAGACGTTTTGCAATCGGCTTGCCTTGCGCACCCCACCACATCCACGCCCCTCCCAGCAGCAGCAACGCCGCCAGGGCAGCGGCCAGTCGCCAGAAGTTTTTTATTTGTCGCGCGGGCATTGGCAGCGGCTTTTCACAGGTTTTTTTAGTGCTCGCCACCAAAGCGCTTGATCAGGTTGGCAATGTATTTTTCAACCAGTTTTTCGTTTTCACCCACCACGATGGGCGTGACTATGCCCTTCATCAGGCTGGGCAAAGGCACTTCCAGCTTGCCGCTGATTTTCAGCACCAGGTGGGTGAACTTCTTTTTGTCCGTGATCGTCCAGCTGCCGCCGACCTGGGCATTGCCTTCGCCCGCGACAGGCGTCCAGACCACCGTGCCCTTTTTTTGATCAGCCACGTAGCGGGACGCATAAACCGTCTGGATGTTCATTTGCGCGGTGCCCACTTTTTCCATTTCCCAGCGGTAGGCCTGCCCGCCCAGGTCCACCAACTGGTGCACCTTGGGGAAATGGCTGGCCGAGACCGGCACGTCGGAGAGGACTGCAAACACGTCGGGCGCGAGGGCGTTGACTTCAAACTCATACGCCAGGTCAAAAGGAATGGTGATGGCCATGTGATGCTCCGTTGAATTAAAAAAGAACGGTGTACGGCCGGCTGGGCCGGCCTCAGTTATACCAATAGGTGTATTCGTCTTCCGGAGTCTGCTTCTGGTCCAGCGTTTTGTCGATCGCAACCGGCAACTCAATAAAGGACTCCCAAAGCGGTGGCGGCATTTGGGCATGGTGCGCCTCCAGCTCGGCCTTTAGCTGCGCCAGTTTTTGCGGCTGCGTCGCCGCAAGATTGACTTTTTCGGTCGGGTCCTTGTTGAGGTTGAAAAGCCAGTCCTTTTTGGGCTTTTCCGCCGTGATCAGCTTCCAGCCCTGGTCCTGCACCGTGCGGTAAGGGCCGTCACGCCAGAACAGGGGGCGCTGGGGTTGCGGCGCGGCATTGGGGCCCAGGAATGGCAGCAGGTTGACACCGTCGATCACGCGATCCGCCGGCAAACTGCCGCCGGCCGCGGCGACCACCGTGGGCAGTATGTCGATGTTGGACACCGGCTGCTGGTAGCGCGTGCCGGCCGGAATGCGGCCCGGCCACTTGGCCACATAAGGCACCCGCACGCCACCCTCGAACTGGGTCAGCTTCCAGCCGCGGTAGGGCTTGTTCACTTCGGGAATGCCGATATAGCCCGGCGCGCCGTTGTCGCTGGTGAAGATGACGATGGTGTTTTCATCCAGGCCTTCTTCGCGCAACGTCTGGAGCACACGCCCGACACTGCGGTCCACCGACTTCACCATGGCCGCATAAACACGACGCTTGTGGTCGGGAATATTGGGCAGCGCGTCGTAGTCGGCCTTGCTGGCCTGCAGCGGCGTATGCACGCCCCAGTGCGCCAGGTATAAGAAAAAGGGCTGGTTCCTGTTGCGCCTGATCGCGGTCACCGCCTCGTCGGTAAAGTAGTCGGTCAGGTATTTGGCGGGCTCAAACCATGAGCCGCCGTTGTAGCTGACACCAAAGCGCATATTCGGCCACAGGAACTTGTCTATGGGGTCGAAGCCCTGCTTGGAGTTGACGACGTTGGCATCGTTTTCCGGCAGGTAAAGCCCGCTTTCCATGAACAGGCTCTCGTCGAAACCCTGGTTGTTCGGCCGCATCGCGGGCGTGCTGCCGAGGTGCCATTTGCCGATGTGGATGTTGTGGTAACCACGCGCCTTGAGCAACTCGGCCACGGTCTGCTCGGATGCCGGCATGCCGAGGTCGTTGAAGTTTTTGGCATTGCCGGCTTTCTGCTGGTCGATGATCACCGGATAGGGACTGTTGGGATCGGCATAAAGCCCGCCCGCGACGCGGGCCATGGCCCCCGGCGTGGGCGTGAACTCCACGCCAAAACGCCACGGATAACGCCCGGTCATCAGCGCCGCGCGCGACACCGTGCACACGGCCGCGCCCGCATAACCCTGGTCAAAACGCACGCCGTCGCGGGCGATGGAGTCTATGTTTGGCGTGGGCACGCCCTGCTGGGCATAACCGCCGCCATAGGTCGTGACGTCGTTGAAGCCGAGGTCATCCGCAAGGATCACGATGATGTTGGGCGGTCGCTGCGTCACGGGTTTATCCGCGCTTGCCGGGCCCATCACCCACGGCACCGGATGGTTGGCGGCGCGCGGATGCACGATGTCGGTATACCAGCCCAGTGAATACTGCAGCAGGTAAAGCCGGTTGGCGTAAGCCAGTGCCGTGAGGCCCGCGAGCACCACCACAAGGGTGGCCAGGGCTTTGCGAAGTTTCATGGATTTTTTCTCGCTGCTATGGCGGCTATGGATTCAGGACGTCGGCGTGCCACCGGCGGCAAGCAGCATTTTCTGGGCGGTTTCAACACCTGCGTTCTGGTTCTGGCCCGTCACCAAGCGGCCATCCACCACCGTGAGGTTGGCAAAGGGCTCCAGGACGGCGCTGGCGCTTTCAAACAGTGCGCCCGCAGCCCTGAGCTCGCGCTCCGGGTGCTGCGGCGTAGTGCGGATGCCCAGCTGTTTGACTTGCCGGTTGGTGACCGCCGTCAGGCGCTTGCCCCTGACCAGCGGCTGGCCCCTGGTATCGGTGGCCAGCAACAGCCCCAGCGGCCCATGGCAGACACCGCCCACCACCTTGCCGGCAGCCCAGGCCTGGGTGATCTGCTGGCCCAGCACGCTGGAGTTGCCCAGGTCATAGGCGGCGCCCCAGCCGCCCGCCAGGAAGATGATGTCGTACTGGGCAAAGTCCAGCGCGTCTATCCGGCTGGAGGCCTTGACCTTGGCCTGAAAAACCTCATCCCTCAGGTAGCGTTTGTCGGAAGGTGCCGCCAGAAACCAGCGAAACGAGTCCGGCTCAACCGGTATTTCACCGCCCCGTATGCTGGCCACGTCTACCCGCATGCCGGCATCCAGGAACTCGTAATAAGGCGCGGTCATTTCAGAGCCGAACACGCCGGTGGCCTTGCCGCTGGCGCCCAGCGTGGCGTGGCTGGTGGTGACGATCAGCGCCCTGCCGCCCGGCAATACATGCAAGGGGCCGTGGTAGGCCGGATGCAGGCCAAACGCCCTGAGCGTGGCCGGCAATCCGAGCCAGAAAAACAGCCCCAGCGCTGTCGTGATGATCAAGGCCACCAATGTCAATACTCCCATGGAAAAGATGCGTGTCGAGCGTCGCGCCTAAGCTGCCCGCCCCACAGCGGCATACTGCGCCGCATTGTCGTGCAGCCACTGCCGGGACAAGCCCGCGTCATGCTGGCGTGGATGAAAGTCCGGCGAGAAATAGTCGCGCCACAGCCTGTAGTTGCCGCGTACCATGCCGTCCCTGGCAAACAGCAGCCTGGCCGCGCTGCGCCAGGTGCTCCAGCGGAGCAGGCTGCCGTCGTGCCAGAGGTTGCGCACCGTCTGGCGCAGCACGTCGGACAGGAAAACGAAGGAGATATAGCGAAAGATCCGTATGCGCCACGGATAATCGCCGCCCATCGCCTGGTAGATATCAAAGGCGGTGCTGCGGTGCTCGGACTCTTCAGCGCTGTGCCACAGCCACAAGGTCTGCAGGCGCGGCTCCGCACCTTCAAGGGCCTCGGGATGGCGCAGCATCCAGTCGGCAAAGAGCGCGGTGAAATGTTCGGTCGCAGCTGTGGCGGCAACATGCATGCGGGGGTCGCGGTGGGCATTTGCCGCCAGCCGCCTGCGCGCCCGGCGTTCTATTTCATTGTGGTAACCGAGTTCTTCGAGGTGGCCATTGAACAAAAAATGCACCCGCCTGTGCGTCGCTTCCTGGCCGATAAAACCCTGCACTTCGGCGGCATACTTTTCCTGCACCGCCGCAGGCAGGGTTTTAAGGCCGTCGCGCAACGAGTCGATAAAGTACTGCTCGCCCACCGGAAAACTCATGGACAGGGCGCTGAAAAAAGCGGAGCGAAACGCATCGCCGCCATTCCAGCGGCCATGGATGGGCGTGGTCAGGTCTATCAACAGGCGTCGGACAACGAGGTTTGTCATGCGGATTTCCGTTCAGATTCGGGGCAAGGCTGGCTGCTGGCCCGGGCTGTTTGCGGCATTTTGGGCAACCAGGCCACGCCTCAATACACAAGTGTACTGTAATGAGCTGTCCCGCGCCTGTCAAATGCCGCAGGCCGCGGCATCGCCGACGGGCAAGACCTGCGAGCCCGCCGTTCTTGACATTGGATTTTTCACTCAATACACTCATGTATTGAACATGCCGCAAGGTACATCGCAGACTGAAGCGAGCGAACAAGGTCGAACCCATGCAAGCCCAAACTGTGCAGGCACTTGCCATCGGCGCGGTGTTATGCGCCTTTGGCCTGGCCGAACTGCTGCAGCGGCGCTTCTTCCCCGGCGAGGCGAGCCGGGAAGACAACCGGCTGGACATCGCGGTCACGCTGCTGTTTCCGCTGATCTCCGGTGCAGTGCTGGCGGCTTCCAGCGCCTTGTGCGCCTGGCTTTTGCCGGCGCAGCGCGATGCGCTGGCCCCATGGCCGGTGTGGCAGATGCTGCTCCTGCTGTTGCTGGCCGACGACCTGACGCAGTACTTCTGGCACCGCCTGAGCCACACCTCCTTCATGTGGCCGCTGCACCGCGCGCACCACTCCGCTGCCTACATGAGCGTGCGCATCGTCTACCGCAACAACGCTTTTTATTACGCACTGATGCCCGGGCTGTGGCTGTCGGGCATGCTGCTTTACATGGGCCTGGGCTGGGTTTATGTCGGCTACACCATCGTCAAGCTGACAGTCATCATTGGCGCGCATTCGGCCGTGCGCTGGGACCAGTGGCTTTACCGTTACCGTGTGCTGCACCCGCTGGCCTGGCTGGTCGAGCGGGTGATTTCCACGCCCGCCACACATTTCGCCCACCACGCGCTGGTGCAGGACGACGGTATCGGCCACTACACCGGCAACTACGGTAACCTGCTGTTCCTGTGGGATGTGCTTTTTGGCAGCGCCCACATCACGCGGCGCTACCCGCCGGCTTACGGCCTGGCCGACGACCGTGCGCACGGGCCAGAGCCCTGGCTGGCCCAGTTTGTGTACCCGCTCAAACGATCACGCCGTGCCGAAACAGTGCTGGGCAGCAGCTCGCACGCGCCGCCAAAATAAGTCACAACCCTTGCGGTGAAGGCCAATGCCACTGGATGGTCGCTATGTTTTTAATAGCTGGCTGCGCCCATCCCTCTTCGGCTACAGGCCTGAAAGCTTGTCAAAAATGGCCGAAAAGCCGCTGCGGAGCCTCAGGCAGCCTTGCCGCCGGAGCGCCGCCGCGTGGGTGGCGCCGGCGCCTGCTGGTGAATCAGGTAGTTCGCGATGATGCCCATGAGGTACTCGCTGACCTGCGGCGGGTTCACAGGCCGGCTCAGGGCCTGGTAGCTGCCGACGATGGCCAGGTAAAACAGGGCCGCCAGTTCGGACGCCTTTTTTGGATCGCCCGTCAGACGCTGGAACTTCTGCACAAACAGGCCCATGCGCGCCTGGTCCACCTCCACCAGCATTTGCGCCACCGCCGCGTCGCGCCGGCCCAGGCCGCGCAAGGCCAGCTCAAAACGTATGTTCTCCAGGTCCGGGCCGGCGTGGGCCAGGGCCGCCTCCAGCAAGCGCTCCAGGTCCGCCCTGGGGTCCGGCGTGGACGTGGCATCGGAGCGCCAGTGCCGGTCCAGCTCAAGCTCCCGCTCCAGCCAGCGCGCCAGCAAGGCGGAGATCAAATCGGCGTGGTCTGTGAAGTGCCAGTAAAAACTCCCGCGCGTGACGCCCAGCGCGTCGGCAATCATCAGCACACGCGCCTTGTCAAAACCGCCCTCGACCACCGCCGCGAAGGCGGCATCCAGCCAGTCATCCCGCGTCAGCCTGGATGCCTCCACCGGCTTGCCCGGTTTTGCTGTTTTTTTATTTGCCCTCATCTTGTCCTTGATTGTCGGTCAAATGGCGCTTCAGTTTACGTTTGGCGCAAGCCTGTCAACCCAAACAATACACTAATGTATTGTGATGTTATATTCCACAGGGCAATACAGCAATGTACCGAGGCATAGGAATACACCGTGTGACGTCGCTCAAAAGCCTGTTAATGCCCGCGATCAGCCAGCGGCTGCTCGCCAGGGGGCGCCTGCTGAAGCGGCGCGCGCGCGCGGAACACGCGCGGGCCGCACGGGCCGAGCCGCATCAGCTGCATTATTTCCACCAGGCCGATGACCCCTACAGCGCCCTGGCCGCCGCCTGCCTGCCGCAGCTGCTTGCGCGTTATGCCATCACACTTGCCCCGCATGTGGTCGGCCCGCCACCCGACAGCGCAGCACCCGAGCGCGACAAGCTGGTCGCCTATAGCCGCAAGGACGCGCAACTGCTGGCCAGCCACTACCACCTGGACCACCTGGCGTTTTACGATAGCGGCGCGCAGCCGGCAGGGCAGGATGTAGCGCTGGCCACGCGCTTGCTGGTGGGCGCAATCCGGGATGGCCGCTTCACTGAGCTGGCAGGCAAACTCTCTTCAGACCTGTGGCAAGACCCGGCAGCACTGGCCCACGCCGCCCAACACCAGGCGATGGTGACGCCTGCCGAGGCGGCCGCGCATCTGGCGGCATCGAAAGCATTGCGGCAAAAGCTGGGGCACTACCTGGGCGCGACTTTCTTTTATGGCGGTGAATGGTATTGGGGCATCGATCGCCTGCATCACCTGGAGCGGCGCCTGCAGGCGCTTGGCATACAGCGCTCCGGCCGGCAGGACCTGATGTTCCCGCCCGGCATCGACCTGCCGGCCCCCGTGCGGATTGCAGCGCCTGCGGCCATCGATTTTTTTGTCTCGCTGCGCAGCCCCTATTCGGCCATTGTTGCGCCGCGCGTGTTCGCGCTGGGCCAGCGCACGGGCGCGCCGGTCCGCCTGCGCTTTGTATTGCCCATGGTCATGCGCGGCCTGCCGGTGCCACGCGAAAAGCGCATCTACATCAGCCTGGATGCAGCGCGCGAGGCCTTTGTGCGCGGGATTGCCTTTGGCCGGTTGAACGACCCTGTAGGCCGGCCCACCGAGCGCGGGCTGGCCCTGATGCCTTTTGCAGAGCGTGCGGGTCAAGGCGAAAACTACCTGCTGTCCTTTATGCGCGGTGTCTGGGCCGAGGGTTTGGATGCCGGAAGCGATCGCGGCCTGCGCAAGATCGTTGAACGCGCCGGACTCGACTGGGGCCAGGCCCGCCTTGCCTTGCAGGACGAGGCCTGGCGCCAGACGGCTGAACACAACCGCGAGGAAATGTTCCGCCTGGGTTTGTGGGGCGTGCCTTCGTTTCACGTGGGCAATACCGTGGTGTGGGGCCAGGACCGCTTGTGGGCCGTGCAGAACGAATTACTGAAAGGCATGCAGCCATGTTCCTTTTCCTGAAAGTGGTTTGCCTGGCGATTTATGCACTGGCCATTGCGGGTCTGGCAGGCCCGGCGGGCTTGCTGCCGGACGGTTTTGCACACACCATACGGAACATCGCAGCCGTGATGCTGATCGTCCATGCGCTGGAGCTGCTGCTCATGTTCAAACATGTGCGTCTTTATCGCGGCCTGTTGGCAACAAGCGTGTTGTTGACCCTGCTGTTTGGCTTGTTGCACTGGAAACCCCTGGCAGATCAACACGCCAGCATGCAGAAAGGGAACTGATGCCATGAGCGGACGGCTGAAAACAAAACTTCTGGTCGCGCTCCTGGGCCTGGCCGCCTGCGCCGCCGTGGCGGCCGACAGGGCACGGCCCAACATTGTCCTGCTGCTGGCCGACGATTGGGGCTTTAGCGATGTGGGCTCCTTCGGCAGCGAGATAGCCACGCCCAACCTGGACGAGCTGGCACAGCGCGGCATGCGTTTTTCGAACTTCCACGTCAGCGCGTCGTGCTCGCCAACGCGCGCCATGCTGCTGACCGGCGTGGACAACCATCGCAATGGCGTGGGCAATATGCGCGAAACCATTCCGCAGGCACATGTGGGCAAACCGGGTTACCTCAGCGCGCTGGACACCAATGTGGTTACCGTTGCCAGCCTGCTCAGGGACAGCGGCTACCGCACCTATGTCGCGGGCAAGTGGCATGTCGGCAAGGAGCCGCACAACCTGCCGCCGGCGCGCGGTTTTGACCGCTCCATCGTGCAGGGCGACAGCGGCTCGGACAACTGGGAGCCCGCCAAACGCTACCTGGACCTGGCTGACAAGGTCAGCTGGTTTGAGGACGGCAAGGAAGCCGCCATGCCCGCGGACTATTACTCGTCCCAGTATTTTGTGGACAGGACCATCGACTACATCAAATCCGGCGCCAAGGACAACAAGCCCTTCTTCGCATACGTCGCTTTCCAGGCCAACCACATCCCGGTGCAGGCGCCTAGGGAATTCATAGACAAGTACAGGGGCAAATACGACAGGGGCTGGACGGCGCTGCGCCAGGCGCGGCGCGACAAGGCCATCGCGCTGGGACTGATCCCCAAGGACACGCCCATGGTCACCATGAGCACCACCGCCGACTGGGATGCGCTGAGCGAGAAAGACAGGCAGTACCAGGCCAGGCGCATGGAGGTTTATGCCGCCATGGCCGATGCGATGGACTACCAGGTGGGCCGCCTGGTGGCCTACCTGAAGGAAACCGGCCAGTACGACAACACGGTGTTTGTCTTCATGTCGGACAACGGCGCGGAAGCGTCCGACCCCTATACGGTGCTGAGCGCGCGCCTGTGGCTGGACTGGAAATACAACAGGGGCCTGGACCAACTCGGTGCCAAGGGCGCCTACAGCATCATCGGGCCAAGCTGGGCCAGCGCCGCGGCATCGCCGCTCAGCACCTACAAGTTTTATTCGGGCGAAGGCGGCATACGCGTGCCCCTGATCATCTCGGGCGCCACCGGCATGCAGCACAAGCAGACCTTTAACGGCCTGGCGCATGTCAATGACATCGCACCCACCCTGCTGGAGCTGGCGCAAGTTGCGCGACCCGGCGCAACCTACAGAGGCCAGGCCGTCGAGGCCATGACGGGCACCAGCCTGCTGCCTGTGCTCATGGGGCAAGCACAGCGGGTACACGCGCCGGACGAGGCCATTGGTTACGAGTTGTCCGGCAACCAGGCGGTTTTCAAGGGCGACCTCAAGCTGATCAAGAACATGGCGCCCGTGGGCGACGGGCAGTGGCACCTCTACGATATTCGCAAGGACCCGGGCGAAACCAGAGACCTGCAAAACCAGGTGCCCGACGTGTTCAGGGCCATGCAGGCCGACTACGCGGCTTATGCCAAGGCCAATGGTGTACTGCCAATGCCTGAGGGTTATGACCCCATACAGCAGGTGCAGACCAATGCGCTGATCAACGTCTATCTCCCACGATTTAAACGCACCGGCCTGCCCATACTGGCGGGCCTGCTTCTGCTTGTGGCCGTTTTGGTGTTTGTACGCAGGCGCCGCCAGATGCGGGCACTGTAGAAAAAAACTGATTGAAAAAAAGACCCCCGGAACACGTCGTGTGTCGGGCATTGCATCTCCGGGGCCCGGGTTTTGGCCCGGCAGGTGGCGGCAGCAGGGTGTTCTCAAAAGGCGCTTGAAATGAAAAGATTTCTTCTCTCCATCGCGGCGCTTGTGGCCATCGCCGCCTTCGCGGCCTTTGTCTTCAGGGCGCCGCTCAGCCTGATGCTGGCCAAAAGAGCCGCAGCCGAACGCCTGGCCTTCGATGCCCTGAATGAGCTGCCCGACGGCCTGCATGTGGGCCTGTGCGGCGCCGGTTCACCGTTCCCCGATGACAAGCGCTCGGGACCGTGCACACTGGTGGTCGCAGGCAAGCGGCTGTTCATCATTGACACGGGCAGCGGCAGCGCGCGCAACATCGGCAAAATGGGTTTCCAGCACGGCCGCATCGAGGCCATATTCCTGACCCATTTCCACTCCGACCATATAGACGGCCTGGGTGAGTTGATGCTGCAGCGCTGGGGCAGCGCGGCCAACACCGCACCTGTGCCGGTGTATGGTCCACAGGGTGTCGAAACGGTGGTGGCCGGTTTTATGCAGGCCTACCGCCAGGACAGCAAGTACCGCGTGGCGCACCACGGCGAGGCTGCGGTTCCTTCAAGCGGCTTTGGCGGCAAGCCCATGCCCTTCACGCCCGCTGCCGATGGCCGCGTCGTTGTACTGAAAGACGCCGGCCTGGAAATCACCGCCTTCACGGTGGACCACGGCCCGGCGCACCCGGCCGTGGGTTACCGCTTTGCCTACAAGGGGCGCAGCCTGGTGATCAGCGGCGACACCAAAAAATCAGCGGCCGTGCGGCGCGAGGCTGCGGGCGTGGATGTGCTGGTGCATGAGGCACTGTCCACCCCCATGGTGGGTATTTTGAAAGACGGCGCCGTCAAGGCTGGCCGCATGAACCTCGCAAAAATATTCGACGACATACTGAACTACCACGCCTCACCCGAAGAAGCCGCCGAGACCGCACGCGACGCCAAGGCAGGTTACCTGCTGCTCAACCACATCGTGCCGCCGCTACCGTTGCCCGGCATGAAAAAGGCTTTTCTCGGCCACGCACCCGACATCTACAGCGGCCCCATACGTGTAGGCATGGATGGCGACTTCCTGAGCCTGCCTGCAGGTTCAACCGAGATCAAAACAAGCAGGCGTTTCTGACATGCAAAAACTACCTGTTGTGACCCAGGCGCTGCGCACCCCGGAAGCGCGCTTCGCCAGCCTGCCGGACTTTGCCTACACACCGCACTACACCGAAATCGGCGGCCTGCGCATCGCCCACATTGACGAAGGGCCGCGTGATGCGCCCATCGTGCTGCTGATGCATGGGGAGCCGACCTGGTCATTCCTGTACCGCAAGATGATTCCGGTGCTGGTGGACGCCGGCTACCGTGTGCTCGCGCCCGACCTGGTGGGTTTTGGGCGCTCCGACAAACCGGCCAACAAGTCTGATTACTCCTACCTGAACCAGGTGCTGTGGATGAGCGCCTGGCTGCAGGCGAATAACCTTCGCGGCATCACCCTGTTTTGCCAGGACTGGGGCTCGCTTATAGGCCTGCGCATGGTGGCCGAAACGCCGGACCGCTTTGACCGCATTGTGCTGGCCAACGGCGGCCTGCCTACCGGTGTTGAAGAAGTCCCCCGTGCTTTCAGAGTCTGGCGCGCCTTTGCCCGTTTCAGCCCCTGGTTTCCGATTGGACGCATTGTCAAGACCGGTTGCGTGGGAGGCCTGAGCCCGCAGGAAATCGCGGCTTATGACGCACCCTTCCCCTCCGGTCGCTACGCGGTAGCGGCCCGCATCTTCCCCGGTTTTGTGCCCACCAGTCCCCGGGACCCCGAACATCAGAACAACCAGCGCGCCTGGGAGTTTTTCAAACGCTGGGACAAGCCCTTTTTGACCTTGTTCAGCAACCGCGACCCGGTCACGCGCGGCGGCTACAAGGCATGGCAAAAACTGGTGCCGGGCGCACAAGGCCAGCCGCATGCCATTACACGCAATGCCGGGCATTTCCTGCAGGAGGACAAGGGGGCTGAAGTGGCACTTGCGATCGTGGCCTTCATGCAAGGTTCACCCGGGGTTCATCAGGCGCCGGCCGGTAAATCGACGGGCAGCAGCCTGTAGACCCTGGCCGCGGTGCCGCTGAAAAGCGCTGTGCGTTCAGTATCTGAATAATTCACCGTCAGTTGCTTGAACGCATTCCAGAGTTCGCTGTAGCCGCAGGATTGTTTGTCGACCGGGAAGTTGCTTTCAAACATGCAGCGATCCGCTCCGAAGATGTCCAGGCAGTTTTCTATATAAGGTCGCCATGCCGTGGCCAGGTCTTCCGACGATGGCGGCAGCTCGCGCTCATGCAAGTCCAGACCCACAACAGGCATGCCCAGTCCGCCAAGTTTGAGCGTGACGTTTTTGCACCCGGCCAGCGCGCGCACGTCAGTTGCCCAGCGCTTGAGCGATTCGGCCTGCCGGCCATCGTATGCGCCCACCCCCAGCACGGTACCCACATGGTCAAGAACAATCTGCGTGTCGGGAAAATCATTGGCCAGCACCAGCAAGTCGGGCAATTGCGGGTGGTAAAGCCAGGCGTCAAAACTCAGGCCGAACTTTGCAAGCTGCGCAAAGCCTTGGCGAAATACCGA
Source organism: Pseudomonadota bacterium (assembly GCA_040388255.1). GTDB lineage: Bacteria > Pseudomonadota > Gammaproteobacteria > Burkholderiales > Burkholderiaceae_C > Polaromonas. The sequence continues at coordinate 119,266 of JAZKCE010000013.1, forward strand.
GTCTGACAGCCGATGCGGTGGTACGGGCCTGGCCAGGAAACGCTTGAGTTCGCTGTCGTCGTCATAAGGCGCGGCATAACGGATACCGCGCAAACGACCGCCGGCGGCCGCAGCTTGCGCCTGCAGCACTTCCTGCACGGCACTGCCCAGCATCAGGTCGGCGTGGCCGACGATGGCTTCTGCCACCCGGCATTTGCCATAAATGCCGCTGGCCGCCATGGCCGCGTTGCCATTGGCAAACTCGACCTCGCCCACAGGCTTCATGTGCGCCGGGCCAAACGCGCGGTACATGGCATGGGCCTCGACATACACCGTGGCGCAGATATTGTGGCCCTGCGCAATGTCTGCAAGCAGGTCGTCCAGCAGATAGCGGTTGGCCGCCGCTTTGACATCCCACAGGTGATGGTGTGCGTCGATGATGGGCAACGCCGGCTCCAATGCCGGTTCGCGCGGCGTTTGCGCCAGCCAGCGTGTGATGGCCTCCGTATTGCGGACGATGTTGCCTGAAAAGGGTTTGGCCATGACTGCTTTCAACCGGATCAAATAGGCTGTTTTTATCCCATCTGCCCCGGGCTTTGCATTTTGGCTTTTTAAAACCCGCTGGCCGGCCCATGAAACGGCAGGTCACGTCTGTGACTGCCTTTGCGTGAAGTCAATGTTTGAATTGAGCCCTGCAAGACCGACAATCCGCCGATCCGACCTGACTCACACCAAGGAATAGACATGCTCTGGGAACACTCCGCCAAAACCACCGATCTGCTCAAGCGCATGAACGCTTTTTATGAAGAGCACATCTACCCCAACGAGGGCCGGCACCACGAGGAGATGAACGCCTTTCGCCGCGCAGGCGACCCATGGCAGCCGGTACCACTGGTGGACGAGCTCAAGGCGATTGCCCGCAAGGCTGGTTTGTGGAACATGTTTTTGCCGCACGCCCATGGCGATATTGAGGGCATCTCCAACCTCGACTACGCGCCGCTGTGCGAGATCATGGGCCGGGTGTCCTGGTCCGGCGAGGTGTTCAACTGCTCGGCGCCCGACACCGGTAACATGGAAACACTGGAACGCTACGCCACTAAGGCGCAAAAAGACCAGTGGCTGGAGCCGCTGCTGCGCGGCGAGATCCGCTCGGCCTTCCTGATGACGGAGCCCGCCGTGGCCTCGTCGGATGCCACCAACATCCAGTGCAGCATAGTCCGGGACGGCGACGAATATGTCATCAATGGCCGCAAGTGGTTCTCGTCTGGCGCCGGCAACCCGCGTTGCAAGATTTTTATCGTGATGGGCAAGACCGACGTGAACGCACCACGCCATGCGCAGCAGTCCATGGTGCTGGTGCCGCGCGATGCCAAAGGCGTAACGGTATTGCGCCCGCTGACAGTGTTTGGTTATGACGATGCGCCACACGGCCACATGGAAGTGCTGCTGGAGAACGTGCGTGTACCGGCCAGCAGCATACTGCTGGGCGAAGGCCGCGGCTTCGAGATCGCCCAGGGCCGCCTTGGCCCGGGACGCATTCACCATTGCATGCGCTCCATAGGCGCGGCAGAGCGTGCGCTGGAGATGATGTGCGACCGCCTGCAGTCGCGCACCGCCTTTGGCAGCGCGCTGTCCACCCAGTCGATCTGGCATGAGCGCATTGCCGAGTCACGCTGCATGATTGACCAGGCCCGCCTGCTCACCCTCAAGGCGGCGCAGATGATGGACGTGGCCGGCAACAAGGCCGCGCGCGCCGAAATTGCAATGATCAAGGTGGTGGCGCCCAATATGTCCTGCAAGGTGGTGGACTGGGCCATACAGGCGCATGGCGCGGCCGGTGTGAGTGGTGACTTCTCGCTGGCCGAGGCCTATGCCCACCAGCGCACGGTGCGCATCGTGGACGGCCCGGATGAAGTGCACCGCAATGCGATTGCAAAAATCGAGCTGGCCAAACGCGCAGCCATCACGGGTGTTGGCGCCAAGGTCAAGTGATTCGGCCGCGCTGAGTACCAGCAGCCCCAAAAATACAGATGCGGTGCCCAAAAGGGCACCGCATTTTGTTTTGTGGCGCCGACTTTCCGGCGGGCCAAGTGATTAAGGGAAAACACTTAGTACGTCCTCCTAAGCCTCTGACGGCGGTCACTTTTGCGACGCAGCAGACGTGTTTTCCGCCCCAGAAAACTTGCAGACTTCCCAATGAGCGGTTAGCATTTGCACAAAACTTACCGTCCGGCAGGTAAATTACTTTGATTTAGCAAAAGGAGACTTTAAAAATGGAACTCAACACCATCACCCTGACCGTTGACGCGGGCGTTGCCGTCGTCACGCTGAACCGCCCGCCCGTCAATGCACAGAACATCGAACTGCGCGAGGAAATCACCCGCGTGTTTGACGTGCTGTCCGACCGTGCCGACGTGGCCTGCGTCATATTGACGGGCGCAGGCAAGGCATTTTCGGCCGGCGCCGACATCCGCGAGCGGCCCAACCTGGCCGACACACCGGGCGCCTACGGCGCACACAACCGCCGCGTGCGCGAGTCCTACTACGCCCTGGTCGAGTGCTCCAAGCCCATCATTGCCGCCATCAATGGCCCGGCACTGGGCGCGGGCTTTGGCCTGGTCATGGGTTCGGACATCTGGGTCGCGTCTGAAGACGCTTATGTGTCCATGCCCGAGATCAACGTCGGCCTGGCCGGCGGCGTGACCTTTTTGCAGAAGGTGTTTGGCCGCTCACGCGCGCGCCGCATGTTCTACACCGGCATGAAGGTCTCCGCACAGGAGCTGTACCGCCTGGGCCTGGTCGAAGCCTGCCTGCCCGCCGCCGAACTGATGCCTTACTGCATGGAAATCGCAAAAGAGATCGCCGCCAAGAGCCCGATCGCGATGCGCCTGGCGAAAGAAGCCGCGCGCATGACCGAAGTCATGCCGACACGCGATGCCTACCGCTATGAACAAGGCAACACGGTGGCGCTGTCCAAAACAGAGGACTCGAAGGAGGCACAGCGCGCCTTCCTGGAAAAACGCGCACCTGTTTACACTGGCCGCTGACCCTGACAACGGGAACAGGCGGGCTGTGAAGTTCGCCTATACTTTTTCCTCCAATAGAAGAACATGGGTACACGATGGCAACTCGTCGTCCGACAGAAGACACGGCCGCAGCGACCGACGGTTTCAGGCCACGCGTAGACAACCGCCAGGAACAAATCATTGGCATAGCCTGCCGCCTGTTTGCCAAGCGCGGCTACGAGGGCACGTCCCTGAGGGACATCGCCGAAGAAGCAAAAATCACCAAGGCAGCGCTGTACTACCACTTCCCCAACAAGGAGGCGCTGTACCACCGCATCGTGCTGGACTCATTGCGTGCCCTGATCGACTCCGTGCGCGCAGCGGTTGACGCCGCGCCCACACCGCTGGAAAAAGTACGCCAGTACATGCTGGTTTCCGCCGACTTCATGGACGCCGACCGCGACTCCTGGGTGGCCGGCTCCAATGCCTTCTGGATGGGCGCCGAGAGCGAGCCGCGCACGCTGGCGATCGCGTTGCGCAATGAATACGAGACCTTGCTGCGCAGCTGCATCACAGACGCCATCAACGCCGGTGAGTTCAGGCCCAGCAATATCGCACTGACCGGCCGCTTTCTGCTTTCAACCCTGAACCAAATCAGCCGCTGGCACAAACCCAAGGGCTCGCTGTCTACCCGTGAAGTGGTGGAGCAATACCTGGACATGGCCCTGCACGGGCTGCAGGCGCCGGCCAGGGCCTGAGCCGCTGCGACACATCCATGCACGCGCATGGATGGCCGGTTTGGGGCGGTGCTTGCCGTCCCTGGCCCCTTTGATTTGCTATTAAAACAATAGCTTCCCACGCCCGTATTTAGGCGATCCCAGACACTTTTCGCATAAAAATCAAGGCCGACCGGCCAGAGACCGGCCTTCTCGAACCCATCGCCGGGCTATCCGCCGCCCGTGCTCAAGACCAGCTCATGGAACGTTCACCACACACCCTAGGGTTATCACCAATCTTTTACTTACCTGCCGAACGGTAAAATAAATTCATCCCATCAGGCATGCAGCCCGCCCACACGCATGGGCGCATGCCATTGCACTTTTTGACAGAAGGATTGCCGCACCATGTTCATTCGACGTTTCAGCATAGGTATCGCCGCCTTTTGTTGCGCAGCGGCAGCTTATGCCCAGCCGGCACAAAACTTTCCGGCCAAGCCGGTCCAGATCATCGTGCCCTATGCAGCCGGCGGCGTAACGGACATCCTGGCGCGCATCGTGGCGCTGCGCCTGACAGACAAGTGGAAGCAGCCCGTCATCGTTGACAACCGTCCCGGTGCCGGCACCGTCATAGGCACGGCCGCCGCCGCACGCGCGCCCGGCGACGGCCACACCCTGCTGATCACCGCATTCGGCTACACGGCCAACCAGATTCTGGTGCCCAACCTACCCTACAACCCGCAGGCCCTGGCGCCGCTGTCCATCCTGGCCGACTCCTACAGTTATCTCTACGTCAATTCGGCTGTGCCCGCCAACAACGTGCCGGAGCTGATTGCCTACGCCAAAGCCAATCCCGGCAAGCTCACATTTGCATCCTCCGGCAACGGCTCCAGCCCGCATATCGCGGCCGAACTGTTTGCCTGGCGCACCGGCATCGACATGATCCATGTGCCCTACAAAGGCAATGGCCCAGCCATCAACGACCTGGTGGGCGGCCAGGTGAGCGCGCTGTTCGACACGGTGGCCACCATGAGTTTTGTCAACAGCGGCAAGCTCAAGGTGCTGGGCATCGGCAGCCCCAAGCCCATTGCGCGTTCACCGAATGTGGTGCCGATTGCGAAGTCCGGCGTGCCGGCGCTCGCGGACTTCACGGCCGGCGGCTGGTTCGGCATGTTCCTGCCATCCTCAACCCCCATCGAGCTGCAAAAGAAGATTTATGCCGACGTGCGTGCGGTGCTTGAAACCAAAGACGTGCATGAGGCCATCCTCAAGGCCGGGCTGGAGCCGGCGCTGATGTCGCAAGCCGACTTTGCCGCCTACCTGAAAAAGGACCTGGACACCTGGGGGCCCGTGATCCGCGAACGCAAGATCCGCCTCGACTGATACCCGGGTACCGCCCACAGCTTTGCCAGACAAGCAACAACAACGAGAGACAGGCAGACACATGGAACACAAGACAACCTCCATCCCGGAAATGCCCGCGCTTGGCCGTCTCAAGGGCAGGCGCATTGTGGTCACCGGGGCCGGCTCCGGCATAGGTGCGGCAGTTGCCCAGCTGTTCATCGCCGAAGGCGCGCAGGTGGCGGCCATAGACCGCAATGAAGACGGCATCAAGTCCTGGTTCAAGACCGTTGATGCCAGTAAAGGCATTGCGCTGAAAGCCGACATCGCAGACGAAACCTCCGTTCACGACGCCGTCATACGTGCCGCAGAAGCACTGGGCGGCATCGATGGCCTGGTCAATGCGGCGGGCGTGTCCAATACCGACCTGCTGCGCGATGTGAGCCTGGCGGACTGGAAACGCACCATAGACATCAACCTCACCGGCAGTTTCCTGATGAGCCGCGCCTGCCTGCCCTGGCTCGAAAAAGTGCAGGACAGCACCATCGTCAATTTTTCTTCCGGTCAGGGCCTGCAGCCTTTTGTCAGGCGCGGCGCCTATGCGGCATCTAAGGCCGGCGTGATCTCGCTTTCAAAAACCCTGGCCATGGAATGGGCGCCGATTCGCGTCAACACCATCTGCCCCGGCGCAGTCGACACCCCCATGGTGCGCTCCGGCTACAGCGACGAGGTGCTGCGCACCCAGGTCGGTCCGCGTTACGCGCTGGGACGCGTGGCCGAGCCCATCGAAATCGCACGCGCCGCGCTTTACCTCACAGGCGGCGAATCCTCCTTCGTCACCGGCATTGCACTGGCCGTTGACGGCGGCCGCAGTTACCACTGACCGGCTACCGGCCCCTCTCTTTTATTGCCCCCATGACACAAACCAACACCCTTCCCCCAAGCTCCGCCGAACTGACCAAGGCCGCGAGCGACCCCTATGCCGCTTTCCGCCAGGAACTTGTCGCCTTTACCGAGTCCCCGGCGCTGGCGCCGCTCAAGAAAATTGTGCGCACCAACCAGAAACTGTCACGCGCCGAGTTCAGCGCATGGCAAAAGGCCCTGTTTGCCAAAGGCTGGGGCGCGCCCAACTGGCCGGTCGAATACGGCGGCACCGGCTGGGATCTGCAGCAGCGCTACCTGTTTGAGGAAGTCACGGCAGCGGCGGACTGCCCGCCGCAGTACCACCACGGCATAGGCCATATCGGGCCGGTCATCATGCATTTCGGCAGCGACGAGATCAAGAACCGCTTCCTGCCGCGCATACTGGATGGCACCGAGCACTGGTGCCAGGGTTATTCCGAACCGGGCGCCGGCTCGGACCTGGCCTCGCTTAAATCCACTGCCGTGCGCGACGGCGACGACTACGTGCTCAACGGCCAGAAGATCTGGACCTCGCACGCCCATGAAGCCGACATGATGTACACCCTGGTGCGCACCTCCAGCGAAGGCCGCAAGCAGGCCGGCATCTCGCTGCTGCTGGTGCCGCTCAACACACCGGGCATAGAGATTCGCGCCATCCATACCGTGGACCAGTGGCACCATGTCAACGAGGTTTTCCTCAACGACGTGCGTGTGCCCGCCAAATACCTGGTCGGGGAAGAAGGCGAAGGCTGGAAATGCGCCAAGTTCCTGCTGGACCGCGAGCGCCTCTCGCCAGCCACCGTGCCGCGCCTGGCGCGCCAGCTGGAGCAGGTGTCGGAACTGCTGGCACAGAAAATGAAAACCAATCCCGGCCTGCCCAGCATCCACTCCCTGCAGGAGCGGCTCTTTATCGCGCAGGCCTCCGCCAAGGGCTCGCGCCAGATGTTGCTGAGCGCCATCCAGGAAGAAATGCACGGCACACTGGCATCGTCCAAGTCGTCCGCTTTAAAACTGCACACATCGGAGCTTTCGCAGCAAATCGTCGGCATCGCCTTTGACATTGCCGGTCCTGAATACGCCGCCCGCCTTGTGCCTGAAATTGAAGCGGCTGATGGTGCCGATGACATGGACATCGAACGCCAGCTGACCCACACCTATCTTTTCTACCGCTCACGCTCCATTGCCGGCGGCACCAGCGAAGTGCAGAAAAACGTGATTGCCCGCGACCTCTTTGGAGCCTGAGAAAAATGCCTTTTACCGTTACCCCGATGTTCCCTGGCGATTTGTACGACAGCACGGACCGCATGGCCGCCACCGCCGCACCCGCATGGCCGGATGGCAAAAACCAGGGCAGTGCCAAATGGGCACAAATACTTGAACTGGGCTGGCAAGGCGTTCTGGTCAGCGAAGAAGCCGGTGGTGTGGGCGCCACACTGGCCGAATTTGCCGCCATTGCGGAAGCCGCCGGCCGCCATGCGATGGCCTTGCCGCTGACCGCGCGCTGCGTTGTCGCCCCCATGCTGCTGGCGGCTGCCGGCAGCAAGGCCACCACGCTCAAGTTGCTGGAACAGGTATCGGCCGGGCAGGCGTCGGTATGCCCGGTCCTGCAATCGGGCCATGCGGATTCGCTGCAAGCCAGTCCTGCCGGCGGCGGCCTCAAGCTCAAAGGCGTGCTGCGCGGCGCAGACCTGACGGAGCCCGCCAGCCATCTCTTGTTTAACACTTTCTCCGGCCCTGGCTCAACGCCGGTACTGCTCCTGCTGCCAACCAGCGAGTTGACACAGCCTGTGCGTTATTTTGAAGGCCTCGATGGCCGCCGTACCGCCGACATCACGCTGGACGGTGTCACCGTCGAAGCCGACCAGGTGCTGCTACAAGGTGATGCCGTCACCGCCGCTGTCAAGGCCGCCATGTCCACCGGAGCCGTGATGACCAGCGTGCAAACCGTGGGCGCGCTGGGCGCCATGATTGAACAGACGATTGAATACCTGTCAACACGCACGCAGTTTGGCGTGGCGCTGTCCACCTTCCAGGCGCTGCGCCACCGGGTGGTTGAAATGTATGTGGCGTATGAAAGCGCACGCGGCCTGGTCAAGCAGGTGACGGAAGAACTCTCCGCCAACCCCGCGTCGGGCCAGCGCGACGCGGCACTCACAAAACTGTATCTGGCAACCGTGGGCCGCACCGTCGCAGAATCCGCCATCCAGCTGCACGGCGGCATGGGCATGACGGTGGAAATGCCGGCCGCCCGCCTGGCCATGCACACGCTGATGTGCAACCTGCAGTATGGTGATCGTTTTCACTACCTTGATTCGCTGTCATCGCAGATGGCGGAAGATGCAAAAACCGCCGCCCTGCCGGCCTGACACCTGCCTGCACGGCTTTCAACATGCACACACTACATTCACTTTTTTATCCCGAGTCGGTGGCGCTGATAGGCGCCTCGTCCGACCCCGAGCGCATAGGCGGCCGCGTGCTGCGCTTTATGCTTGAAGGCGGCTACCAGGGCACCATTTACCCGATCAACAAGGGCGAAGCACTGGTACAGGGCCTGAAGGCCTATAAAAACATCACCGAGGTGCCAGGCACGGTTGACCAGGCCATCATCATCGTCCCGGCAGCCGGTGTCGAAACTGCCCTGCGTGAAGCCGTGGGCAAGGGCATCAAGTCGGTACAGATCCTGACTGCGGGTTTTGCCGAGATCGACGAAGCCGGCAAGCTGCAGCAGCAAAAGCTGGTAGACATCTGCCGCGAGAACGGCGTGCGCATGCTGGGCCCCAACTCGCTTGGCCTGCTCAACCTGTCGAACAAGTTTTCGGCCACCTTCTCGACCGCGCTCAATGGCTTGCGGCCCGTCAAGGGCAGCATCGCACTGGCCACCCAGAGCGGGGCTTTTGGCTCGGCCACCTACGGAATGGCCTCGCTGCGCGGCCTGGGTTTTTCCAAAATCGTGGCGACCGGCAATGAAGCCGACGTTGATGTGGCCGAATGCATAGATTACCTGGCCGAAGACCCTGAAACCAAAGTCATCTGCGCCGCAGTCGAATCCTGCAAGGACGGCAAGCGCCTGCGCCTGGCTTTGCTCAAGGCAGCCAGAGCGGGCAAGCCCGTGCTCATCATGAAGGCCGGCCGCACAGAAGTCGGCGCTACCGCTGCCGCCACCCACACCGGCTCGCTGGCCGGCAACGACACGGTGTATGACACCGTGTTCGCCGAGTGCGGCGCTTTCCGGCCGCAGTCGATTGAAGAGATGCTGGACATCGCCTATGTCTGCGCCGTCACCGGTTCGCTACCTACAAATGCGGACGTCGCCATCCTGACAGGCTCGGGCGGCATAGGCATATTGATGGCCGACCATGCCAGCGACCATGGCCTGGCATTGCCCAAACTGTCGACTGAAGGCAGCGCGGCCGTGCTTGAAGTGCTGCCTTTTGCCGTTGCAGCCAATCCGCTGGACACCACCGCACAGGTCACCGCCGTCAAGAGCGGCGTGACACGCACACTCGATGCACTGCTAAGCCACTCATCCTGCGCCACCGTATTTGCCTACCTCGCGCATGTGGGCCTGTCGCCAACCCGCTTCCAGTCCACCAGCGACGAGCTGGTTGCGCTCAAGGCCAAATTCCCCGAGCGCTGCATCATCATGGTGATGCTGGCGACCAAAGAGGTGGCGGCTGTGCTCGATTCGCATGGCATTCCCACCTTCGCCGACCCTTCGCGCGCAGTGCTGGCACTTGCCGGCGCCTATCAACTGGCACGCCGGCGCGCGACACTATTCTCACCGTCGACCGCCAAACCTTCGGCCAAGGCGCTGGGCGATGTGTCGACCGAAGCCGCCGCCAAAAAGGTGCTGGCCGATGCCGGACTGCCCATGCTGCCCGAAAGTGTCTGCAAAAGTGCCGAAGCAGCCGCCACCACAGCAAGCACTTTCGGCTTTCCCGTGGTCGCCAAGATTTCCTCGCCAGACATCCCGCACAAGACCGAAGTCGGCGGTGTGATGCTGAACCTGCAGGATGCCGAAGCGGTGCGCCTTGCCTATGACGAACTGCTCAGGCGTGCCAAGGCAGCCGTGCCCGATGCGCGCATAGACGGCGTGCTGGTCACGCCCATGCTGAAGGGCGGAGTGGAAACCATCATGGGCATACACATGGACCCAACCTTTGGGCCCATGGTGATGTTTGGCTCCGGCGGCACCGCAGTGGAACTGTTCAAGGACGTGGCCTTTGCCTCTGCGCCCGTCACCGAATCGCGTGCACGGGAACTGGTTGATTCGGTGAAGTCGTCCCGGTTGCTGCGCAAATGGCGCGGCGGCCCGCAATATGACGAGCAGGCACTTGTGCATGCCATTTGCAAACTCTCGGAGTTTGGCGAGGCGCATGCCGACGTGCTGGAAAGCATAGATGTGAACCCGCTGGTGGTGCGCGAAAAAGGCGCGGTCTGCCTGGATGCGGTGATCACGCTGCGTTAAACCCCGCACAAAAAGAAGGAGACAAGCTCTTGGATAAATCAAAAGAAGACCTGTTGCAGGGCCTGTTGGACCGCGAAGCCATACGCGAAGCCATGTATGCCTATTGCCGCGGCATTGACCGCTGCGACGAGGCCGCACTGCGCTCGGCCTACTGGGAAGACGCCACGGACAGGCATGGCGCCTATAACGGCAGTGCCAGCGGGTTTATCGACCATGCAATCAAGGCCCGCACCAATGGCCCGCGCATGATTCACCAGGTCAGCAACATCTCCATCGTCCTCAAGGGCAGGCATGCAGCCGTTGAAAGCTATTTCCAGGCTTTCCAGTATGACAACGATCCGCAAGGCAAGCTGCGCGAAACCTTTTTGTGCGGCCGCTATGCCGACCGCTTTGAAAAGCGCGGCGACGAATGGCGCATTGCGGCGCGCACGGTGATTTACGACTGGATGAAGGAAGCCCCTGGACCGGAAGGTGACGAGGCCACACGCTTTGGTGCACGCAGCCCCAACGGCAAGATGAAACCGGATGATGCCTGGTACACCCTGCTGGGACAAGCGCCCTTCTCGGCCTGAATTCGCCGCAAGCACCGGCGTCAAAACAGCTGGTGGCGCGAAAACGCCACCAGCCGCTATGCGGTGACAGTCCCGCGTGCTCAAACCAAAGGATTTGTGATGACTGAATCGGGCGAAGACCTGCTGCAGACCCTGCTGGACCGTGAAGCCATACGTGAGGTCATGTATGCCTATTGCCGTGGCATTGATCGCTGCGATGAGGCTGCGCTGCGCTCGGTCTACTGGCCGGACGCAACCCATAGCCAGGGCGCCTACAGCGAGAGCGGCAGCGGTTTCATAGACTTCGCGGTGAAGGCCCGTACTAAGGGGCTGCGCATGAGCCACCATGTAAGCAACATTTCCATAGTGCTCAAGGACAGGCAGGCCGCTGTTGAAGGTTTGTTCCAGGCATTCCAGTACGACGCTGCCCCACAGGCCGGGTTGCTCGAAACATTTTTAAGCGGCCGCTACATCAACCGTTTTGAAAACCGTGACGGGGAATGGCGCATCGCAGAACGTACCCTGATTTACGACTGGATCAAACAAACGCCCGCAACAGACGGAAGCGAATCCCAACGCTTTGGCGCACGCAGCCCCAACGGCAGGATGAAACCGGACGACGCGTGGTACGCATTGCTTTCAGAAGTACCGTTCTCGAATTGACATTCAATAGAAAACCAGCCGCGTACCGGGTTTCTACTTCGGTGCGCGCTATTTCTTCCAGCCATTCATATCCAGCGAGGCCATCACGGTGTTGGACAAGCCGCCATCCACCAGCAGGTCAACACCATGAACGTAAGCGGCATCCTTGCTTAGAAGAAAGGCCACAACATTCGCCATGTCCTCGGCCTCGGCCATGCGGCGCAGGGGCACACGGCTTTCACGTTGCGCAAGTGCATCGGGTGTCGCGTAAGCTGCAGCCGTGCCCGGCGTGATGGTCAGGCCCGGCGAGAAGGCATTGACCCGTATGCCGTCAGGACCCCACTCATTGGCCAGCTGCCGCACCAGCATCAGCGCCGCGGCCTTGCTCGCGCTATAGGCCCCCAGCGGCGCCTGCGCGTTGGTGCCGGAGATCGATGCCGTCACCACAATCGCACCACGGCTTTGCTTTAGCGCCGGATAGGCGGCCTTCGCCAGCAGCCACGGCGCACGCACATGCACGGCAAACACCTTGTCCCAGTTCTCCACCTCGTAGCTGGCCAGCGGCCCTGGAATCGCAAAACCGGCATTGCTGACCAGCGCGTCCAGCCCGCCAAAGGCTTCAGCCGCCTGAACGATGGCGGCCGGCAGTGCGGGGTTCGATATATCGCCCGGCACCGCAACTGCCTGGCCGCCCAAGCCGCGTATTTCCTCTATCAGGCTCTTGAGTTCGTCGGCATGCTGGTCCGACAGCACCAGCTTCGCGCCGCCCGAAACCTGGGCGTCACGCGCCAGCTTCAGGCAAATGGCACGGCCTATGCCGCGGGCTGCACCAGTAACAATGGCACGCATGAATATCTCCTGTTTGAAATAAAAAGTGACCGGGCCAGCCTTGTACGTCGCTCCTGGCGGCCGTATCGCGAGGCTTGATATCTATTTCCAGCTGGCCAGGTAAAAGCGCGCACGATCATCCGAATGAGGCTTGAAGTTGAGATCCTTCGACATGCCGAAGTTCTTCACGTAGGTAAACAGCGGCATGAAATGGGCCCTTTCGCTGACAAGCCGGAAAGCATCGTCATAGGCTTTTGCGCGAACCTTGGGATCTGTAGATGACGCACCCAAATTGACCAGCGCGTGGATGTCCTTGTCGAGCGCCTGGTCGAAGGGCGTGCCTGTGAAGAAATATTGCAGATATGACGAAACCTCGTTGACGCCGAAACCACCCCAACCTGCCAATGCGAGCGGGGTCTTGCCTTGTTGCGCGGCCTGGATCACGGCGGCTACTTGCAACTGCTGCAGCTTGGCGTTGATCCCCACCGCGCGCAGGTAGTTCTGCAGCGCTCCGCCCCAGGCCGGCGTCAAATAGGTGAAAAGCTCGGTGTCGAACCCGTTGGGATAGCCCGCCTCGGCCAGCAGCGCCTTTGCCTTTTTGGGGTCGTAGTCGTAGTGCTGCACCGCATTGGATGCGTTGCACCCGAACTGCCCGCTGAAACACACCACATCCGGAACACGCGACCCTCCGGGCATGAACTGCTCGGCCATGGATTTGCGATCTATGGCGTAGAACAGCGCCTGGCGCACCTTGGCGTTCTTGAGCGGGCTGTTTGGGTTGTCCCGTCCGCCACCGGCGATATTGAGGTAGGCGATACGTCGTACTTCGATTCGCGCCGTTTGCACGGCGGGCATTTTGGCCAGGCTCTGGAACTGGTTGGCGTCGATGTCCTGGATCCAGTCCGACTTGCCGGTGATCAGCTCCGCCATCTGGGTCGTCTGATCGGCTACGGCCCGGATGACCAGGTTCTTGATGGCAGGACGGCCCTTGGGACTGGCCGTGTAGTAGTCGGTAAAACGCTCCATGCGGATTTCACCCGAACTCCCCAGCGCGATGATTTTGTATGGCCCGGTACCCACCGGTTTCCTGGCGTATTCGGCTTCGCCCACACGCTCGCGATAAGTTTTCGGCCAGATCGGCATGGCGCCCGCGATGTATTCGATCGCCGCCGGGAAAGGCTTCTTCGAACGCACGCGCACGGTCATGGCATCCACCTTCTCGGCGGCTTCCATCCAGTTGTAGTTGCTGGGCACCGCGACCTTCTTGTCCGTGAGAATGGTATTGAAGGTGTAGACCACATCATCTGCGGAGAACGTATCCCCGTTGTGGAACTTGACGCCCGGGCGCAGCTTGAACTCCAGCGTACGGTCGTCCAGACGTTTCCATTCGGTTGCCAACGCAGGCTTGAGTTCCCAGGTCGTGGGGTCATGCTCCACCAGCGTGTCCCAGCCATGCACCATGACAACAAGCCCCGCCGCCTGGGTGTTGTAGTAGGGGTCGACGATGGGGATGGCATCCCGAAGGGTGACGTTGAGCGTGTCATCGGCCTTGCCCGCCAACACCCAGCCGGGCATGGTGGCGAAGGCTGCAAGGACGGCGCTTGCCAGAAGATGTTTGATGCGCATGGTGTCTCCGGATGGTGCGTTATTGAATGGGTGATACCGAAATAACCCTCTTGTGTGGCTCTCAGATGGGACTGGCCACAGCCGCGAGGCCGCGAGCGCTGGCCGCAGGGGTTTCACCGGCACGCAGGCATTCGATGTAACGGCCCGTCAGCGTCTGCCCGGCCGGTGTGCTCACGGAGCAGGCCTCCACCGCCACGGGACAACGTGGATGAAAGCGGCAGCCCGGGGGAATATTGCTGGGGTCAGCATGCAGGTCGCCCAGGCCCACGTCGGGAATGCCCTTGCCGGGTTCAGGCGTCAATACCGACCGCAGCAATGCGCGGGTGTAGGGATGCGCCGGCGCGCCAAACAAGGCCTCGCTGGATGCACGCTCCACGACACGCCCCAGGTACATGACAGCCACCTCGCTGGCGATGTGTTCAACCACTGCCAGGTTGTGGCTGATGAAGATCAGCGTCAGCCCCATGTCGCGCCGCAGCTCGGCCAGCATATTCAGTATCTGTGCCTGCACCGACACGTCCAGGGCGCTGGTAGGCTCGTCACACACCACGATCCGCGGGCGCAACACCAAGGCACGGGCAATGGCCACCCGCTGGCGCTGCCCCCCCGAGAGCTGGGCGGGATAGCGGCGCGCCATCTCGGCGGAGAGCCCCACGCGTTCCAGCATCTCCAGCACGCGCCGTGTCCGCTCCGCCGGAGCCACGTCGCCTTGCGCGGCCAAAGGCAAGCCCACGATGTCCATGATGGTGCGCATGGGGTTCAGCGACGAAAAGGGATCCTGGAAGACGGGCTGGATCAGACGCGCCCGTGCACGCCGGTCCAGCCTGGCGAGGTTCTGGCCATCGATCAGGATGTCTCCCGCCGTGACGGGCAACAAGCCCAGGATCAGGCGTGCGAGCGTGGATTTTCCGCAGCCAGACTCCCCGACAATGCCCAATACCTCGCCGAATCCGACCTGAAAGGACACGCCGTCGACAGCGCGCAGTTCGCTGTTCCGGCCAAACATGCCGCCCGTCCTGGTGAAGATGCGCGATACGTTGCGCACATCAATGGCCGGCGCGGACGCGCCGCAGGTCATGGAGCGGGCGCTCATGCTGGTGTCCCTTCGGTCCAGCCGGGTGCAAGACGGCAACGGTAGGCGTGCTGTGTTCCATTGGCACGCATTGCAACAGCTTGCGTGCATTGCGTGGCGGAAAAATCACAGCGGTCGCGGAAGCCACAGCCCATGAAACCCGACGTGATCCGCGGAACCACGCCGCGGATGATCGCCAGCGGCTGATCACGCTGCTGCCTGCCGGGAACCGGGATGCAATTGAGCAAGCCGCGCGTGTAGGGATGGCATGGCTGGGCGAACAAGTCCCTGGTCAACCCTGTTTCGATGATTTCTCCCGCATACATCACAGACACCCGGTCCGCCATGCGCGCAACAATGCCCATGTCGTGCGTAATCAGCAGGATCGCCAGACCGGTCTCCTTCTGGAGCGACTGCAGCAGAGAGAGGATTTGCGCCTGCACCGTAACGTCGAGCGCCGTGGTCGGCTCGTCGGCGATCAGCAGTTCAGGCTCGCACATCAAGGCCATGGCGATCATCACGCGCTGGCGCAAGCCACCGGAAAGCTCATGCGGATACTGGGCCAGACGCATGGCAGGCGCGCTGATCTCGACACGCTCCAGCAACGCCGCCGCACGGTCCATCGCGGCGGCACGTGTGGACTTGCGATGGCGCTGGAACACCTCTGCCATCTGTGAGCCTATGGTGTAGGCCGGGTTCAGGCTGGTCATCGGCTCCTGAAAGATCATGGCCAGCTTGTTGCCGCGCAGGGGGCGCATCTGGCGGTCTGAATAAGGCGCGATATCCTGCCCCTGAAAGCGGATGGGGCCGCCGGAACGCACCGCCCCCTTGGCCAACAGATTCATGATGGCCAGCGAAGTGGCGGACTTGCCGCATCCCGACTCGCCCACCAGGCAATGGGTTTCACCCGCATGCACTTCAAGCGAAATGCCGCGCACCGCTTCGGTTCCTCCCGCAAAGGACACCCGCAGATCCCTGAGATCAAGCACCGCGGTCATGGCCTGCGCCCTCCCGTGGCGAGATCGCGCAAACCGTCTCCCACCAGGTTGATGCCCAGCACGAGCACGAACAGCGCGATGCCCGGCACCATGATGACCCAGGGCGTGAAGAACATGAAGTCTCGTGCCTCCGCGATCATCAGCCCCCAGGACGGCTGCGGCGCCGGGACGCCCAGACCCAGGAAGGACAACGCGGCCTCCAGCAGGATTGCAATGGCCATTTCCAGCGTGGCCACCACCACCAGGTGCGGCATGATGTTGGGCAGCACCTCCCGAAGCAGGATGGTGGACAGCGATGCACCCGAGGCACGCGCGGCGTCGATGTACTCGCGCCGGCTGACCTGCATGGTGGTGGTGCGCGCCACCACCGCAAAACGCTCCCATAGCAGGAAGCCCAATGTGAGGATGATGATGGTGAGCGAGTTGCCGATCAGCGCCACCACTGTCAATGCCACCAGGATCAGTGGGATGGACAGGCGGCAGGTGATCACGAACATCACGAGGCTGTCGACCTTGCCCCCGAAGAAGCCGCCCACCATGCCCAATGTGATGCCGATGATGCCCGAGGTGATGACGGTGAGGAATCCGATCATCATGGAAACGCGTGTCCCGTAGATCAGCCGGGAAAGGTAGTCGCGACCAAGCTGGTCAGTGCCCAGCAGGTGGTCGGGCATGCCGCCCGCCATCCAGAACGGCGGCACCATGCGCTGCTGGAGGTTCTGCAGGTAAGGGTCGTGGGGCGCAATAAATGGCGCGAATAGCGCCAGCAGCAACACGGCGCCGACGATCAGCAGCCCGAGACCCGTGGAAAGGGTGCGCGCATTGAAGCTGCGCAGTGAAGGCATGGCGTTCATGGCGCGCGCAGCCTCGGGTCCAGCAGCGCGTTGACGACGTCCGAGAGCAAGGTCAGCGCGATGAAGATGATCGCCAGCAGCATCACCACGGCCTGCACCACCGGGAAGTCGTTCTTGCTGATCGCGTCCCAGGCCAGGAATCCCACGCCATGGATCGCGAACACGGTCTCGATGATGATCGAGCCGCTCAGCATGAAACCCAGTTGTACGGCGGCAATGGACACCACCGGCATGGCCGCGTTCCGCAAGGCATGCTTGAGGACCACGCTGGACTGCAGCAGGCCTTTCGCGCGCGCCGTGCGTACATAGTCCGAAGCCAGCGCATCGATCATGCCACTGCGGGTCAGGCGCATCAGGGCCGGGATGGCCGAAAAGGCCAGCACGATGCCCGGCATCACATAGCCTTGCCAGGTCGCCACCCCGGAGACCGGGAGCCACTGCAGGTACACCCCCACCCATGTGATCATGAGAAGCCCCAGCCAGAAACTGGGCAACGCCTGCCCCACCAGCGCGACCAGCGTGATGCCGCGGTCCAGCAGCGTGCCCTCGTGCATGGCGGCCAGCGTCCCCAGGGGCAGGGCGATGGCAGCGGCGATGAGCAGGCCGGTGATGCCCAGGGTCAGCGTGGTCGGCAGCCGTTCGACCAGCAACTGCGACACGGATGCATGGTAGAAATAGGAGTCCCCCAGATTGCCACGCAGTGCGTTGAAGGCCCAGTCCCGAAACTGCATCAGTACCGGCCGGTCCAGCCCGTAGGCCTTGCGCACGGTCTCAATGTCGCCGGCCGTGGCATTGGGGCCCGCGATCGATACCGCCAGGTCTCCGGACAGCCGCGTCAGCATGAAGCTGACAGTCACCACGACCAGGCAAACGAGCAGGGCGAGCACCGCCCTGCGCAACAGGAACCTCAGCACGACGGACCGCCTCGCGCGCCGCGCTGCGCGGCATGTCCTTCAGCGCCATTTTTCATTGCGTCACCTCGACATCGAGCAGGCGGCGTATGGCGCAGCGGTGGATGCGCCAGCCACCCGCCTCCAGACGGAAATCAACAAGGTATTCGACCAGCAGTTCCAGCCCGCGAATAGGCTTGGGCCAGGCGTCGCGATCGCGATTGCCGCGCACCACGATGCCCAGCGCACGTGCGCTCGCAGTCGTCTCGCCAGCCACCGTCACGGCATGGTTGAGCATCATGTGGTAGGACAGAATGCTTGCCGGCCGGGCGCTGAACACGCGGCGGATCCCATCGTGGCCGGCCGATTCGTATGACGGCTCGGCGAGCCTGGCGATGGTAGCGTCGGGCGTGAACAGCGCCACGAACTCGTCCTCATGGCGTGCGTCGAGATGGGTACAGTAGGCCGTCATCAACTCAATGCAGGCATCCTTGACCAGCAGGCGTTCCATGGCATTCATGCGCGGCTGCCTTCCTTGCGTGCCAGGCGCGTGGCCAGGTCTTCGTAGATCGGGCTGCGAGAGCGCTGGAGCATGGCCGGCGTATCCGCATAGCCAGGCTCGGCCGACTCGCCAATCGCGGAAAGGATCGATGCAAAACGCTCCTCCATCAAAGGGGCGTATTCAGGGTGGGTGACGATATACAGCTCGTCGTTTCGCACGGCCTGGAGGACGCGATCCCCTACCTTGCGCGCGCTCATCTTCACGGGGTCAGACTCCGCTGGCCGCACCATCGCTGCTTGCATGCCTGCGTTGGTTTCCGGCCTGGCCTGACGGATGGATGCACTGGTCGCCACCAGGTTGGATTGGACGCCACCCGGGCACAACACCGAGACGCCGATTCCGTGGGGTTGCAATTCGGCACGCACCGATTCCGAGAGGCCGAGCACCGCGAATTTTGTGGCCACATACACCGCCAGGCCCGCGGGCGCCAGGAAACCGGCCATGGACGCGGTGTTGACGATGTGGCCACCCGCGCCACGCGCCTTCATGCGTGGCGCGAAAGTCCTGATTCCGTAATAGACGCTGGAAACGTTGGTTTCCATGAGCAACTGCCAGAGTTCCCGTGAGATGTCGGTCAACTCGTAGTGTTTGTTGAACGCCATGCGTCCTTGCCCCATGCCCGCGTTGTTGCACAACACATCCACGGGACCGAAATCGGCCTCGACCTGATCAGCCACGGAACTCCATGCCGCGGCTTGCGTCACATCGAGCACCACGCTCATCACCTCCGTGCCGGCCTGCCGAAAATCGGCGGAGGCCTTTTCTAGCGCCGCCGGATCAATATCGGCCATGACGATGCGCATGCCGGCCGCGGCAAATGCCTGCGCCATGCCCAGGCCGATGCCGCTTGCGCCGCCGGTGATGAAAGCCGTTTTACCCTGCAGGTTCTTCATCGCTCGTGTCTCCTGTGCATGGATCTGGCCGCTGCTGTCTGGCCTGTGGTCCGTTGTTGTCAATCGCGGGAGGCGTCGGTCTGCGTCATTCTTTGTGCCATGCCGCCACGTTCAAGCTGCCCAAACAGCGGATGGCCATCAGGCCTCGACCGGTTCTTCCACCCGCTCGAACCTGAAGCCACGGTAACCGTCGTTGATTGCAGCCGCGCAAAGCTCACGGTATTTGGCAAAGCCGCCAATAAACATCGTGAGACCCTGTGTCTTGCCCGGGACATTGGCGCCTACCCACCAGGTCTTGGCCTTGTTGATCAGCGAGCTCTGGGCCAGTCCCTTTACGACGTCCATCCAGCCGTCTTCGGCCTGCGTCGTAGGTTCTATGGTCGCCAGGCCGTTTTTCTGCATATGCGTGATGGCGGCGGCAATCCAGTCCACGTCGTGTTCGCTGATGCGGATGATGTTGGCCAGCGCGGACGGACCATTCGGGCCGGTGGTCATGAAAAGATTGGGGAAACCTTCCATCATGATGCCCAGGTGTGAACGTCCGCCTTCCTTCCACTTCTGGTTCACGGTGCGCCCGCCCTTGCCCACCACGTCGAAGGCGATCAGCGCACCGGTCAGGCCGTCGTAACCGGTGGCCAGGATCAGCACGTCGAGTTCGGTCTCGCCGGAGGCGTTGCGCACGCCGCGCTCGGTGACTTCGACGATCGGGTCCGTCAGGCAATCCACCAGGTGCACATTCGGCAGGTTGTAGGTTTCGTAGTAGCTGGAGTCCAGGCACGGCCGGCGCGCAAAGATAGGGTAACCCTTGGGCTTGAGCGCCTCGGCCGTCTTTGGGTCTTCGACGACTTCAGCGATCTTGCCGCGCACGAACTCGGCCACATGCTCGTTGGCTTCCTCATTCACCATCAGGTCGCCGAAGGTGCCCAGCATGGCCAGGCCACCCTGCTTCCAGGCATCTTCGAGCAGGGACTGGCGCTGCTCCGGCGTCACGCTGAAGAAGGCGCGCGTGGA
This sequence comes from Pseudomonadota bacterium, assembly GCA_040388255.1. Classification (GTDB taxonomy): domain Bacteria; phylum Pseudomonadota; class Gammaproteobacteria; order Burkholderiales; family Burkholderiaceae_C; genus Polaromonas. The sequence goes on from JAZKCE010000013.1 coordinate 139,605, forward strand.
CTGGGGCCGCGTGCCGCCGACGGTGCTGTTGCGTGCCGCCTCGCGTATGCCGGCGTAGTTGCGCTTGACTTCGCTGACGTACTCCTGCGTCAGCGCCACGTTGCGCATCGGCATCGTGAAGCTCGGTGTGCGCTGGAACACAAACAGCTCGCCGGCCTGCGGACCCACATCCTGCACGATCTGGATGCCAGTCGAGCCCGTGCCGATCACGCCCACGCGCAGGCCGGCGAAAGACACCGGCTCATGCGGCCAGCGCGCCGCATGCAGCAGGCGGCCCTTGAACTTCCCGACGCCGGGAATGTCCGGCACTTTGGGCACCGACAATGGGCCGGTGGCCATGATGCAGAACGGCGCTTCGTAACGTTCGCCGCGGTCGGTCTCAACCGTCCACAGCTGGCGCTCCTCGTCCCAGACGGCACTGGTCACGCGGGTCTTGAACTGGAAGTGCTTGCGCAAGTCCAGCCGGGTTGCGACGAAGTCGATATAGCGCAGCAGCTCGGGCTGGGCCGCAAACTGCTCGGACCAGGTCCACTCCTGTTCGATCTCGGGCGAGAAGGAGTAGCTGTAGTCGATGCTGGGCAGGTCCACGCGGGCACCGGGGTAACGGTTCCAATACCAGACGCCGCCGAGGTCAGCGCCGGCCTCGAAGCTCTGGATCTTCAGGCCCATCTCGCGAAACTTGTAGGTGGCGTACATGCCGCCAAAGCCACCACCGACAATGACAACATCCAGCCGCTTGACCCCGCCAGCGGCTGATTGAGTTACATCCTTGCTGCTCATATCGTCTCCAGAAAATTTTGACTTTAAAAATGAATTGGACTTGTGTGCGCCGGCTAGACAGCGAGCGTGCCGCCGTCCACGGGCAAGGTCACACCATTCACATAGGACGCCAGGCTTGATGCAAGAAAAACCGCAGCGCCCGCAAGCTCCTGCGGCTGGCCGACACGGCCAGAAGGAATGCGCACCATGAAGCGGGCCAGCCGCTCCGGGTTGGCGCGGGTCACGTCGGTCATGGGCGTTTCAATCACGCCAGGTGCCAGAGCGTTACAACGAATGCCATCTGCGCCCAGGTCAATCGACATCGATTGCGTGAGCATCTTCACCGCGCCCTTGGAGGCCGAATAACCGAGTGAGCCGGCCTGGCCGATAAAGGCCGCACCGGATGCGATGTTGATGATGCAGCCGCGCGTCTTGCGCAGCGCCGGCAGCCAGGCGTGAATCACGTTAAAGGTGCCAAACAGGTTGACATTCATGACGCGGTGGATATTCGCCTGCGCTTTTGGGCTGTCTATGCCTTCACGGATGATGACGCCCGCGTTGTTGACAAGCGTATCGACGATGCCGATCTCGGTTTCAACTTTTGCAGCAAGTGCGTATGAGGCATCCGCGTCCGTCACGTCCAGCGCAAAACCCCAGGCTTCGCCACCCGCAGAGCGAATCTGCCTGAGTGTCTCTTCGCAGCGTTCGGCAGTGACATCGGTGACGATCACACGCGCGCCGGCGTTAGCAAAACCAAGCGCAATTGCCTGGCCAATGCCGCTGGCAGCACCTGTCACAAGTGCAAGCTTGCCTTTAAGCAAGGGGCCGCCCTTGAGCGCACCCATCACGGCATCACGGGATGTTGCTGTCATGCTTTTATTCCTTGCCGGTGGCAGGCGTTGCCGGCGCCACATTGCGCAGGGCGCGCCTTTCAAGCCATGCATAAAACTCGCCGACCAGGCCTTTGCGGAACAGCAGCACGACGAGTACAAAAACCAGGCCCTGAATCATCAGCACCCATTCGGCGTAAGACGCGAGGTAGTGGGACATGGACACAATCAGGATGGCGCCAGCCACCGGGCCCAAGAGGGTCTGCATGCCGCCCAGGATGCAGATCAGCAAGGCCTCGCCCGATGTCACCCAGGTCAGGTCGGTCAAGGTCACGACCTGGAAAGCCACGGCCTTGATCGAGCCCGCCAGCCCCGCCAGCGATGCCGACAGGATGAACACGACGAGCTTGTAGCGGTTGGCCCTATAACCCAGGGAGATGGCGCGCGGCTCGTTGTCGCGAATCGCCTTCAGCACCTGGCCAAAAGGCGAATTGACGATGCGGTGTATGGCAAAAAAGCCAAATGCCGTAAGGGCCAGCACCACAAAGTACATCACGTAGTTGTTACCCATGTTGATGAACCCGAACATGGCGCGCCGCGGCACGTCCTGCAGGCCGTCTTCACCGCCGGTAAACGGCAGGCGCAGTGCCATGAAATAAATCAGCTGGGCAAACGCCAGTGTGATCATCGAGAAGTAGATGCCCTGGCGGCGTATGGCAAGCGAGCCTGTGAGGACACCTACGACCACTGCAACACCAACACCGGCCAGGATGCCCAACGCCGGGTCAAAACCCCATACCTTGATGGCATGCGCCGTGACATAACCCGCGGCGCCAAAAAACATGGCGTGGCCAAAAGAAAGCAGGCCGCAGTAGCTGACCAGCAGGTTCAAAGCGGCAGCCAGCAATGCAAAGCAGAGGATCTCGATCAGAAATTGCGGATACAGAAAAAACGGTGCGGCGACAAGCAGGGCAATCGAGATCGCCAGCAGGATGCGCACGGTGCCTGGGGAAAAATGTTTCATCTGGCCTCCTGGCCGAACAGGCCGTTGGGCCGGATGGCGAGCGTGATGATCATCACGACAAAAATAACAACGCCGGCGGCGTCCGGGTAAATCAGCTTGGTCAGGCCCTCGACCACACCCAGGCTGAAGCCCGTGATGATGGAACCGATGATGGAACCCATGCCGCCTATCACCACCACGGCAAACACCACCACAATCAGGCTGTTGCCCATGAGCGGGTTGACCTGGTAAATGGGCGCGGCCATGGCGCCGCTGAAACCAGCCAGGCCCACACCCAGGCCGTAGGTCAGCATCAGCATGCGCGGCACATTGATGCCGAAGGTGCGCACCAGCGACGCATTCTCGTTCGCTGCACGCAGGTAAGACCCTAGCTTGGTACGCTCGATCACAAACCAGGTGGTCAGGCACAGGATCAGCGAGGCGGCGATCACCCAGATGCGGTAAGCGGGGATAAAGCTGATGCCGATATCCAGGCCGCCCGACATCGGGTTGGGATAGGGCTGGCCGGTGGCGCCAAACTTCCAGCGGAAGGCACCCTCCATCAGCATGGCCAGGCCAAATGTCAGCAGCAACGCATAGACGTGGTCCACGCTGTACAGGCGCCTGAGCATCAGGCGCTCAATCACCAGGCCTATGGCGCCAACCACTACGGGCGTGATGAGCAGCGCATACCAGTAATTGATGCCAAAGTATTCGAGCAGGCCCCAGGCCACAAAGGCGCCCAGCATGTACTGCGCGCCATGGGCAAAGTTGACCACATGCAGCAGGCCAAAAATGATGGCCAAACCAAGGCTCATCAGCGCGTAGAACGAACCGTTGATCAGGCCTATGACCAACTGGCCGACCAAAGCCGACATCGGTATGCCAAAAATATCATTCATGACTTTGTCCCCTGCGGAACGTCGCACCTGAACGTGCGGATTTTTGTGTAATGAGTTTCATAGTCCGAGCAGGCTTTCAATACGCGCCATATCCCCGGCGATGTCTTCACGGCGGAAGTGGTCGACCACCACGCCCTCTTCAATCACGTAGAACCGGTCCGCCACCTTGGAAGCAAACCTGAAGTTCTGCTCCACCATCAGAACGGTGAAACCACGCTCCTTGAGGATGCGTATGGTCTGGCCTATCTTGGACACAATCACGGGTGCCAGGCCTTCGGTGCATTCGTCCAGCAGCAAAAAGTTTGCCCCCGTGCGCAGGATGCGCGCGATGGCCAGCATCTGCTGCTCGCCGCCGGACAGCTTGGTGCCCTGACTGTGACGGCGTTCCTTCAGGTTGGGAAACAGCTTGTAGATTTCGTCCACCGTGAGGCCACCCGGCCTGAGCACAGGCGGCAGCAGCAGGTTTTCTTCGGTGCTCAGGCTGGAGAAAATGCCGCGCTCTTCGGGGCAATAGGCCACGCCGAGTTTGGCAATCGCCTCCGGCAGCATGGATGTCGTCTGCTGGCCGTTGATCTCTATTTGCCCCGAGCGTTTTTCAAGCAGGCCCACAACCGCGCGCAGGGTTGTCGTCTTGCCAGCGCCATTGCGGCCCAGCAGGCAAACGACTTCGCCCTTGCGAACTTCAAGGTTGATGTCGTGCAGCGCCAGGTTCTCGCCATAGTGGCCGACGAGCCCTTTGACCGACAGGCAAAGCGGCTGGTTTGATGCCATGCTGTTGGCTTCAGTCATTGGCGCCTCCCACATAAGCTTCAATGACTGCCGGGTCGCGCGACACCTCGTCATAAGTGCCTTCGGCCAATATCTGGCCTGACTGCAGCACCGTGACGCGGTCACACAGTTCGGCGATGACTTTCATGTTGTGTTCCACCATCAAAATGGTGCGGCCCCTGGCCACATTGCGGATGATCTGCATCACCGGGCCTATATCTTCGTGGCCCAGGCCCGCCATGGGCTCGTCCAGCAAAATCATTTCAGGGTCCAGGGCGATGGTGGTGGCCAGTTCCAGCACACGCTTTCGGCCATAAGACAGCGACACCGCCGGCGTATCGATATAACGCGTCAGGCCCACCATCTCTATCAGCTCAATCGCGCGGGCATCCAGCACTTTCAGCGAGCTGTCCTTGCGCCAGAAGGCCCAGGTCATGCCGGCCTTGCGCTGCAGCGCGACACGAACGTTCTCAAGCACCGTCATCTGGCCGAACACGGCAGAAATCTGGAAGGAGCGCACCAGCCCTTTGGATGCCACGGTCGCCGGGTCGCTTTTTGAGATATCCGTGCCGTTGAAAAGAATGGTACCTGCCGTCGGCGTGAGAAAGGTCGTCAGCAGGTTAAAGCAGGTGGTTTTTCCCGCACCATTGGGGCCTATCAAGGCATGGATGGTGTGGCGGCGCACGCTGAGATTCACGTCCTTCACGGCATAAAAGCCGCGGAACTGCTTGCTCAGCCCGGTCGCCTCAAGAATGAAGGACTCACTCATCGATAACTCCCGGCATGACTGCCGGCCTGGGGAAAGCCTGGTCGTTCAATTCCTGTCTCCGTTTTCTATTTGTTGCCGCGCGTATCAGATCATTGCGTGCGTCACGCCGCCGTCCACCAGGATGGAGGTGCCCGTGACCCAGCTGCTTTCCGACGATGCGAGGAACATGGCGGCGCTGGCAATATCTTCCACCTCACCGAGACGGCGCAGCGGCGTGCGCTGTGCGCGTACGGCGATCTTCTCGGGGGTGACATTGTTTTGCATGCCCTCCGTAAGCACGGAGCCGGGGCAGACCGCGTTGACACGAATGCCGCGCGGGCCAAGGTCCACGGCCGACGACCGCGTCAGGCCCAGCACACCGGCTTTGACACCGCCGTACACCATGGCCTCAGGCACGCCGAGAAAGGCTGCTGCCGAAGCGATATTGATGATGCTGCCGCCTTCGGTCATGGCTTCGGCCGCGACCTGTATGCCCCAGACGACGGAGTTGAAGCCGGTGCCGACCATGCGGTTGAGCATTTCGGGCGTGATGTCGGCTATCGGGCCATAGCGCACCCAGATGGCGTTGTTGACGATGATGTCGAAGCGGCCATGCGCCTGCTTCATGGCATTCACTGCGTTGACGAAGGTGTCGCGCTCGGCCACATTGCCGCCAAAGGCCATGGCCTGCGCGCCTGTGGCCTTGATCTCGTCAGCTGCTGCCTGGGCCAGGTCTTCACGCAGGTCCAGTACACCGACTATTGCGCCTTCAGCGGCCATTGCGTCCGCAATGCTGCGGCCGATACCGCGGGCGCCGCCGGTGATCAGGGCAACTTTTCCTTCCAGGCGTTTTTTTACTTCAGTCACTTCTTTTTCCTTGTCTTTGTCTTGTCTGTTTGAATGGTTCAGGTCTTGTCGGCAAAGCGCACTTCGGGCAGTCCCCGCACGCCCGTGCCGTGAATGGCAAACAGCGCGCCGGCATCGGGATGCTCATCCTTCAATACATTGCCGCTGTTGCTGATACTGGTGACATACAGAATGTCAAGATCGGGGCCGCCAAAACACGGGCAGGTGACGTAGCGTACCGGCATGTCCATGAGGCGATCCAGCTTGCCTTCAGGTGTGAAGCGGCCCAGCTTGCCGATTTCCACCAGCGCCGTCCACAGGCAACCCTCGCTGTCTATCGTGGCGCCATCGCCGGCCGAATTGAGCGCGTCGGTATCTATAAAAACCGTTGGCGCCCCGGCCTGGCCCGTGGCCGTGTCATAGCTGTAGCGCATGATCTTGCGCGTGCGGCTGTCGGTGAAATACAGCCAGCGCCCATCGGGACTGAAGCAGGTGCCGTTTGAAATGGCAAATCCCCGGTCCAGAATTTTCACTTTGCCGCCTGAGTCCAGCTGGTAAAGCGCACCCAGCTTTTCATTGCGGCCCATCACAAGGGAGCCGGCCACAAAACGCCCGGCTCGGTCGGTGCGGCCGTCGTTCATGCGAATTTTTTCTTCGGCGTGCGTTACGCTGGCGATCTTCTCAAGCTGGCCGGTGACAAGGTCGAGGTAGCTGAACTCACTGGCCAGCGCGACCAGCAAACGGCCGCTGTCACACAGGGCGATGGAGCCTATGGCCGAGGGAAGCAGCCACTCACGGTATTGCCCGTTGGCCGGGCTCAGGCGTCGCACCAGGCGTGCGTGCGAATCGATCCAGAACAGCGACTGCGTGCGCTCATCCCAAAGCGGGCATTCGCCCAGTTCATCGCGTTTTTCGGTAACGATGTCGATACGGGTCATGCGGCAACTCTCGGCGTGGTGGCGAGCATGCGCGATGCGTCACGCTGCAGGACGGTATTGCGCAAGGGATCGGCCAGACCAGCGCGCTTGGCCAGGTAAGAGCCGTGCTGGCGTGGCCAAAGTTCATAATCCTTGTTCGCGTCCAGCGACATTTGCGCATGAACCGCCCAGTTGGGGTTGAACAATGCTTCGCGGCCTATGGCGATCAGGTCGGCCTGATCGGCGTTTAGCAGGGCTTCGGCATGCTGCGGGTCAATGATCAGGCCCACGGCCATCACATCCATGCCTGTCATGGCCTTGATCTTCTGGCCATCTTCGGCACGGAACTCCAGGCCGCGCGGCACGCGTGGGCCATCGGTCGGGTAATTTGAGATGCCGCCGCCGGACGAACAGTCCACAATGTCCACACCGCGCGACTTCAGTGCCATCAGCAGGCCGGCCAGTTCGTCCATGCTCAACTCATGATCCAGGTCCGCGAGTGAGATGCGCCAGAACAGCGGCAGGTGCGCGGGCCATTTCGAGCGCACGGCCTCTGCCACTTCAAGTGCAAAACGGTGGCGGTTTTCAACACTGCCGCCATATTCGTCGGTACGCGCATTCGATACCGGCGACAGGAACTGGTGAATCAGGTAGCCGTGCGCGCCATGCACTTCCAGCACTTCAAAACCAGCCTGCGCCGCACGGTGCGCGGCATCGCCCCAGGCCTGAACCAGCGTCTTCACTTCTGAAGTGCTCAGCGCCAGAGGCACTTGCCAGCCCTCGCCGACCGGCAGCGCACTGGGCGCCACCACCGGCCAGGCGCCTTCGCCGCGCGCGGCATCTTTTTCATTCAGGTGGCTGTGCCCAGCCCAGGGCGGTTGCAATGCGCCCTTGCGGCCGGTGTGACCCAGCTGTATGGCCGGCACGGCGCCGTTGTCCTTGAGCACTTTCGCCACGCGGCGAAGCGGCTCAATCTGGCTGTCTTTCCACAAGCCCGTGTCACCGTGCGCATTGCGGCCGCGCGCTTCCACGGCCGTTGATTCGACAAACACAATGCCGGCGCCGCCGAGTGCGAAGCGCCCCAGGTGCACGACATGCCAGTCGGTGGCGTGGCCGTCCACAGCGGAATATTGCTGCATGGGCGCGATCACAACCCGGTTCCGCGCAACCACGTCACGCACCTTGTAGGGCTGGAACAGGGCTGCGCCGTGGGCGTCGGCTTCCTGCAGGGGTACTCCGCTGACTGGCATGCTCAGGTCCTTATTTCTTGGCGCTTATTTCTTCACGAAATCGCAGCCGCCGTCAGCCAGCGAACGGAACACCTGCTCGCCGGGGATTTCTGCACCGACTTTATACAGGTCGAACTTGCCCTTGGATTCGGCCGGCGTCTTGACCGTGATGGCGTAGGTGGGGCGCATGACCTGGCCGTCTTCGCGGATTTTCACATTCTTCATCGAAAAATCATTGATGGGCGTGGCCTTCATTTTGGCCATCACGGCCACGCCTTCGTCCGTACCCGCAGCCTTGACGGCTTTCAGATAGTGCATGGTCGCGCTGTAGGCGCCGGCATGGATATAGGTGGGAATCACGCCACCGTTTTTATCCGTGAAGCGCTTGGCCCATGCACGCGAATCGGCATCACGGTCCCAGTAGAAAGGCGCAGTGATCTGCAGGCCCTGTGCAACGTCCAGGCCCATGGCCGATACGCTGTTGATGGTCATGCCGAACACGCCGACCTTCTGACCATTGCGGGCCAGTTTGTATTCGGCGGCCTGTTTGAGGGCGTTGGTCAGGTCAAGGCCTGCGTTCAAAACCACGATGGCCTGGGCCTTGCTGGCCTGGGCCTGCAGCAGGTAGGACGAGTAGTCCGAGGCGCCCAGCGGATGGCGCACGGAGCCAACCACCTTGCCGCCGCCGGCTTCGATGAACTTGGTGGCATCTGCCTGCAGGGCCGCGCCGAAAGCGTAGTCCACGGTGATGAAAAAGAAGGTCTTGATGCCCTGCTTGAGCAGCGCGGTGACACCGGCATTGGCCAGCTGGTAGGTATCCACAATGAACTGGACCGTCATCGGCGAGCAGGCCTTGCCCGTCAGGTCGGACGACACGGTGCCGGCAATCAGGTAAGGCTTTTTCTTTTCCTTCATCATGCTCGACACACCGAAGGCGATGGACGAAGCTGAACCGCCGACGATGGTGTCGAACTTGTCGTTCTCAATCCACTGGCGTGCCATGTTGATGCCGACGTTGGGTTTGTTCTGGTCGTCAGCGGTAACCACTTCAATGGTCTTGCCCAGGACGGTGCCGCCGAAGTCCTGCACAGCCATGCGCACCGCGACGGAGGAGCCCGGGCCGCCGTTGCCGGAGTAGGTTCCGGTCTGGTCGGCCATCACACCGATGCGGACCACGTCGTCGCTGATTTGCGCCTGTGCGGGCATGGCTGCGAACAGCACGCTGCTGCCAGCCACCGCAAGGGCCAGCCGGGACATCTTCTTCAATGATGGAAATACTCTCATGCTTGTCTCCTGTGATTAATTGACTTACTGACTTTTAATAAAACCCAAGGATGTTTTCAAAGGACTGTTTGGTCTCTTGGACATCCGCTGGAAAAATTCCTGCTCAGGCCGGGTCCGTGCTCAGGCGGTGCGACTTGAACTGTTCGCGCAATTTGGTCTTGAGCAACTTGCCGGTTGCCGTGTGCGGCAGGTCATCCACAAAAACCACGTCATCCGGCAGCCACCAGCGCACCACACGGTCTTTCATGAAATCGGTCATTTCGGCGGCGGTGATGGTTTCGCCCGGCTTGGGCACGATGATGAGCAACGGACGCTCCTGCCACTTGCTGTGCGCCACGCCTATGACGGCGGCTTCGCGCACTTTGGGATGGCCGACTGCCACGTTCTCCAGGTCAATCGACGAAATCCATTCGCCGCCGGACTTGATCACATCCTTGGTACGGTCGGTGATCTGGACAAAACCGTCGGTATCGATCAGCGCGACGTCGCCGGTGCTGAACCAGCCATCGTCATTGAGCGCCGCGCCGGGCTTGTCACCGTAGTAGGCCGACACCACCCAGGGGCCGCGCACCTTGATCTCGCCTACGGATGTGCCGTCATGCGGCAGGCGCTCGCCTTCGGGGTTGAAGATATCCACTTCAACGCCAAAGATGGCGCGGCCCTGCTTGGCCTGGATGTCAAACTGTTTGGCCTTGGGCAGCGCGGCATGTGCAGGCAGCAGGTTGCCTATGGTGGCCAGCGGGCTGGTCTCCGTCATGCCCCAGGCATGGATCAGGTAGGCGCCGAAAAGCTCGTCGAATTTCTCGACAATGGCACGCGGCGCGGCCGAGCCGCCCACCACCACACGCTCCAGCTTGATGTCTTTCAGGTCGAGCTTGTCTTTATTGGTTTCGATGTAATTGAAGAAACCCAGCCAGACCGTCGGCACCCCCAACGAGAAGGTGCAGCCTTCCTTGACCATGTGGGCATAGAGCTTGTCGCCGCTGACACCCGGGCCGGGCAACACCAGCTTGGCGCCGCACATGGCCGACGCATAGGGAATGCCCCAGGCATTGACGTGAAACATGGGTACGGCCAGCAGCACACTGTCGCGCGTCGAAAGGCCCAGGCCGTCCACCGTGCACGCAGTCCAGGAATGCAGCACGGTCGAGCGGTGGCTGTACAGCACGCCCTTGGGGTTGCCCGTGGTGCCCGAGGTATAGCAGAGCGACGACGCAGTGTTCTCGTCCAGTCTGGGCCACTCAAAGTCAGGCGCGGCTTGGTCTATCAGGTCTTCATAACAAAGCAGATTGGGCAGGTCCAGCTTCGGCATCTCGCTGCGCTCGCACAGCGCGACGAAGCCCTTGACGGTCGGCAACTGGCTGGCAATCGCCACCAGCTGCTCCGCAAATCCCAGGTCGAAGAACACATATTCATCAGCCGCGTGATTAATGATGTAGCTGATCTGCTCGGCAAACAGGCGCGGGTTGACGGTGTGCGAGATGGCGCCCATGCCGGACACCGCAAAGTACAGCTCCAGGTGCCGGTGCGTGTTCCAGGCCAGCGTGGCGATGCGCTGGCCGGGCTGCACGCCCAGATCGGTCAGCGCATTGGCCAGTTTTTTGGCCCGGTTGCGCACCTGAGCCCAGCTTGAACGGTAAATACTGGTGTCGGAAACGTGCGAGACGATCTCCACGCTGCCATGGTGCATGGCTGCGTGCTCTATCAACCCCGAAATAAGCAGCGGCTGCTGCTGCATCAAACCCGAAATGATCATCTTCGTTTCGTCTTTCTTCGTCTCCGGTGCCAGGGAAGCAGCCGGTTAAACCGCAGCTCCTGGCAAACAGCGCCGCCTGCAAGCCCGTGAAATCAGGGATTTCATAAACTTACATGCCGACAGGTAAGTAAACGAAGCATAGCAGTTTGACCTCTTGAAGCAATTGAAAAAAAATGAGAAAACGTAGGGGGAAACAGGCTTGCAAGTTGCCCCCGTTTTAGGGTATTAGTGCCGGGGTTTTCAGGCAAACACAAGGCACACCGACGAAGCCCCCCCCCCCCTAGAACGACCGCTGCGGGCAAGACACGCATCAATCGCTCACGCGATGCGCCCGCGGTCGACGTGAATAGCGATCATGGGGACACCGGCAAGGCCGATGCCTCTGACCGGCTGATCTCGGCCTGGAACCGGGACTGAATGGCCGCCGGGAGAGCGGGGATGAGGATCCATGGCTGGCCCGCATATGAGGCACCGGAGGGAGGATTCGCTGGCCAGGACCCGTACATGAATCGAGATGCTGTTTCGTCGATCGGAGCAAAAAATCGGGGCCGCGTGGCAGACTTCGCTTCGAGGCTGCCCGCCATAAATGATTCATGGCTGAAGGCAAATTGAGCAACCATAAAGCCGACGTTGGCGACTGGCAGCAACCGCTGCATAGCGGTTGATCGACACACTGTGTTTACGGCTTTAGAAATCCGTCTCTAAAATCCAACGCCCCGCAAAGCCGCATGAATGCTAGAGCCGTGTTTACGACTTTAATGAACTGTTTACGACTTTAATTGCGCAGAACAACAACTTCTTGCCGCCCAAAATCCGTCACTCTACAGTGACGGATTTGGCCAGGTTTCTTGGCTTGTCAACATCCGTGCCGCGCGCCACGGCCGTGTGATAGGCCAGCAACTGCAAGGGCACCACATGCAGCAGCGGGCTCAAGGCACCATAGTGTTCGGGCATGCGGATGACGTGGATGCCTTCGCCGCTGCCCAGGCGGCTGTCGGCGTCGGCCAGCACGTACAGCACGCCGCCGCGCGCACGGACCTCCTGGAGGTTGCTTTTGAGCTTTTCCAGCAGGCTGTCGTTGGGCGCCACGGCCACCACGGGCATGGCGCTGGTGACCAGCGCCAGCGGGCCGTGCTTGAGTTCGCCCGCGGGGTAGGCCTCGGCGTGGATGTAGCTGATCTCTTTCAACTTGAGCGCGCCTTCCATCGCTATCGGGTAGTGCAGGCCGCGGCCGAGGAAGAGCGCGTTTTCCATCTTCGCAAAATCCTCAGCCCAGCTGATGACCTGCGGCTCCAGCGCCAGCACGGCTGACAGCGCGGCGGGCAGGTGGCGCATGGCCTTGAGGTGGGCCGCTTCTTCCTCGTCACTCAAGCGACCCTTGCTTTGGGCCAACGCCAGGGTCAGCAGGAACAGGCCTGCCAGCTGCGCGGTGAAGGCCTTGGTGGAGGCCACGCCAATCTCGACGCCGGCCCGCGTGATATAGGCCAGCTTGCATTCACGCACCATGGCGGATGTGGCCACATTGCAGATGGTCAGCGTTTGCGTCATGCCCAGGCCTTGCGCGTGGCGCAGCGCTGCCAGGGTGTCGGCGGTTTCGCCACTTTGCGTGATGGTGACCACCAGCGTTTTTGGGTTGGGCACCGATGTGCGGTAACGGTATTCGCTGGCCACCTCGACCTGCGTCGGGATGCCGGCGATGCTTTCCAGCCAGTACTTGGCCGTGCAGCCGCTGTAGTAGCTGGTGCCGCAGGCCAGGATCAGCACTGAATCGATGTCCTTGAACACGCGGTAAGCCTCGTCGCCAAAAAGTTCGGGGACTATCGCCTCCACGCCCTCCAGGGTGTCGGCAATCGCGCGCGGCTGCTCGAAGATTTCCTTTTGCATGTAGTGGCTGTAAGGGCCCAGCTCCGCGGCACCGCTGTGGGCATGCACGGTTTTGACTTCGCGCTGCACGGCCTTGTGGTCGCGGTTGATGACCCAGTATTTGCCCAGCTGCATGTCGATCAGATCGCCTTCCTCAAGGTAGACAATCTGGTCGGTCACGCCGGCCAGCGCCATGGCGTCGCTGGCCAGGAAGTTTTCGGAGTTTTCCCGGCCCACGCCCAAAATCAGCGGCGAACCCGAGCGGGCGCCGACCACGCGATGCGGCTCGTCCCGGCAAAACGCGGCAATGGCGTAAGCGCCGTGCAATTGCGCAACCGTTGCCTTGAGCGCCTCGAACAGATCACCGTCATACAGGCTGTCCATCAGGTGCACGATGACTTCGGTGTCGGTCTGGCTGGCAAATACATAACCCCTGGCTTGCAAGGCGGCGCGCAACTCGTCGTGGTTTTCGATGATGCCGTTGTGCACCAGTGCCACGCGCGCTGGCCTGCCAGTAGCGCCCTCCGGATCAGTGCCGGGTTTTTGCCCTGCCGCCCCGGTGCCATGGCTGAAGTGGGGGTGGGCGTTGTGCACGGCCGGTGCGCCATGTGTGGCCCAGCGGGTATGCGCAATGCCGGTGCCGCCTTCTATCTTCTCCTGCTCGACCTGTGCCTGCAGCTCCGCCACGCGTGAGGTACTGCGCGCGCGCTTCAAGCCGCCGGCATAAACCGCCACGCCGCAGGAGTCATAACCGCGGTATTCAAGCCGCTGCAAACCCTGGACCAAGACAGAAACGATATTTCGGGTGGAAACCCCAGCAACGATGCCACACATAGTCAGCTTTCAAAAAATAATGGGCTGATGCTACTTTTTGAGCGTTTTTTAATGTGACTATTTTTTCTTCATAAATGAAATATTATTTCATAACAACATAAAAATGATTATTTATTCCATTAATATCAAATTTATGGAACTTAAATCAATTATTGGACTGGATGACATTGACGTCAAACTGCTTGATGCCTTGCAGGACGACGCCTCGCAGAGCAACCAGGCGCTGGCGGAACGCGTGCACATCTCGCCCCCCACCTGCCTGCGGCGCGTCAAGCGGCTGCACGATGCGGGCCTGATAGAGCGGCAAATCGCGCTGCTGAGCCCCGACAAGCTGGCAGCAGTCATGGGGCATGGCCTGACAGCGATTGTCGAGATCACGCTGGACCGCCAGGGTGCCGAGCAGCTGGAGGCCTTTGAAACACGCGTTGCCGCCGACGAAGCCGTGCAGCAGTGCTACCGCGTGTCGCCGGGGCCGGACTTTGTGCTGATGGTGCATGTGGCCGACATGCCGCGCTACCTGGCGCTGGCGCAGCGGCTTTTTACCAGCGATGCGAATGTGCGCAATGTGAAGGCTTTTTTCGCCACCAAACGCGAAAAATTTAAGCCAAAAGTGCTTCTAGCCAAATGAACATGGGCACAGCCAGCTATTAAATTTATAGCATCACAAGCATCCACACGCATCAGGAATTCACTCCCGGATCTTCCCCTGCGAGTCAATCAGACTCAGCTCCACCAGCTTGGAAGCCACCCTGTCCTGCGCGAAGTGAATACGAAAGCCACCCACGCTGACCTCGTCCAGTCCATCCAGTGCCTTGCGGAGTTTGGCCCGCGTCGGATCCTTGGGGATGCGCCGCAAGGCCTCGGTGTAGGCGCGCGCGGCGATGTAACCCTCCAGCATGTAGACATTGGAGCGGCCCATCCTGGCCTCCAGCATGTCGGCGTGCAGGTCGCGCACCACCGCCAGTTTCAGGTTGTCGCTGCGCGGCACCACGCGCACCACCACCACGCCGGCGCCCACCGCGCCCAGTTGTTCGGCCAGCAGGCTTTCGCCGGTATTCGAATAGCCGTAAATCGGGCCGCGAAAGCCCTTGCCGCGCAGCTCCCGGATGGCGGTGGCGGCCGCGCGGGCATCGCCTATGACCAATACCGACTCGGGCAAGGCGGCCAGCGCCTTGGCGGTGTCCGTGATGGGCGCGCGCATCACCAGGTTGGCGCGGCCCTGCATGGTGCGCTCCGACGAGTCCAGCGCCGCCATGGACTCGCCGTCGGCGGCGTAAAGAATGGCCAGCTTGCGTGCGCCCAGGGTTTCGGCATGCCGCATGATGGCGGCGGCTTCTTCGGAGTAGCCCGGGCGTATGGTGTAGATGTTCGGGTAGACCGCGCCGCGAAACTCGTCGGCGGCAGACATGGGCGCGAACAGGATGACCTCACTGTCCTTGATGGCCGGGTAGGCCGCCGTGACTTGCGGCGAACCGTAATACCCGAACAGTGAAAACACCCCCTGCGCCAGCAGCTTTTGCGTGTTGGCCAGGGTGGTGGCCGGGTTGCCGCCATCGTCCAGGGTGACGAGCTCCACCTTGCGGCCATTGATGCCGCCGCCTGCGTTCACGCGGTCAAAGAACAGCTTCGCACCCTGCGCAAAAGGCGCGCCCAACGCCGCCGCCGGCCCGGTCAACGCCACCGACTGGCCGATCACGATGGCGCTCTTGCTGACACCGTCCTGGCTTTGGGCCGGCGTGCCCACCAGCCAAAGGGCCGCTACGATGAGGGTTCTCGCCAAGGCATGAAATGCAGGAACCCCGGTTTTAAGTGTTGTCATGTTGTCTCCCGTCGCCAAGTGTTCAGAACATCATCAATATAGAGTCCGTTCATGCGCAATACCATCAGCATCTCCCCTAGCGTCAGTCTCGTGAAAGGTGAAGGCCAGGCCACCCAGGTGCTGGGCGCCTGTCCGCATGACTGCCCCGACACCTGCTCGCTGCTGACCACGGTGGAGGATGGCGTGGCCACCCGGGTGCAGGGCAACCCCGAGCATCCACAGACCGGCGGCGTGCTGTGCAACAAGGTGTCGCGTTACACCGAGCGCAGCTACCACCCGGAGCGCCTGCTGCAGCCGCTCAAACGTGTGGGCCCCAAGGGCTCTGGCCGGTTTGAGCCCGTCAGCTGGGACGCGGCGCTCACGGACATCGCCTCGCGCCTCAAGGCCATCGCCGCGCGCAACCCCGAAGCCATCCTGCCCTATAGCTACGCCGGCACCATGGGCCAGGTGCAAAGCGAAAGCATGGCCGGGCGTTTTTTCAACCGGCTCGGTGCGTCCTTCCTGGACCGCACCATCTGCTCGACCGCCGGCGGCGAGGGGCTGATGCAGACGCTGGGCGGCAAGGTCGGCATGCGTGTGGAGTTTTTTGCCGAATCCAAACTCATCATCATCTGGGGCAGCAACTCGATAGGCAGCAACCTGCATTTCTGGCGCTATGCGCAACAGGCCAAACGCGACGGCGCCAAACTGGTCTGCATAGACCCGCGCAAAAGCGAGACCGCCGAAAAATGCCATGAACACATCGCGCTGCTGCCCGGCACCGATGCCGCCCTGGCACTGGCATTGATGCATGAGTTGATTGCCCACGACTGGCTGGACCATGACTACATCGCGCAGCACACCGTGGGCTGGCAGGCGCTGAAAGAACGCGCGCTGCAATGGAGCCCTGAACGTGCAGCCGGCATTTGCGGCGTGCCGGCCGAACAAATCAAAAACCTGGCGCATGACTACGGCCAATGCCTTGTCAATAAACAACCCGCCGCCATCCGCATGAACTACGGCATGCAGCGTGTGCGCGGCGGCGGCAATGCGGCGCGCGCCATTGCCTGCCTGCCTGCATTGACAGGCGCCTGGCGGCACCGCGCCGGTGGTGTGCTGCTCAGCAGTTCGGGCCTGTTCCCGGTCAACCAGGCCGCACTGCAGCGGCCCGATCTGCTGGCCGGGCGCTGGCCGCGCACCATCAACATGGTCACCATAGGCAACGACCTGCTGGCAGAAACGTCAGCAACGTTCGGCCCGAAAATCGAGGCGCTGATCATCTACAACAGCAACCCGGTGGCCGTTGCCCCCGAGTCCGGCAAGGTGGTTCAGGGTTTTGCGCGCGAAGACCTGTTTACCGTGGTGCTGGAGCATTTCCAGACCGACACCGCAGACTATGCCGACTACATCCTTCCGGCCACCACGCAACTGGAGCACTGGGATGTGCACAGCGCCTACGGCCACACCGATGTTTTGCTCAACCGTCCGGCGATTGCGCCGCTGGGCCAGGCCAAATCCAACGCACAGATTTTTCGCGAACTGGCTGCGCACATGGGTTTTACCGAAGCCTGCTTTTCTGATGACGACGAGACACTGTGCCGCGCGGCCTTCAGTTACCCGGACGGCGACAAGGTGGACTTCAACAAACTGCTGGACAAGGGTTTTGCAACACTCCAGCTGCCGGACGCGCCTTATGCCAAGGGCAACTTCCCGACGCCTTCAGGCAAGTGCGAATTTTTCAGCGAGCGGCTTGTCAAGCAAGGCATGGACGGCCTGCCCGACCATGTGCCCAATCACGAAACCATAGGGACTTCCAGCGAATTCCCGCTGGCCATGATCTCGCCACCGGCGCGCAACTTCCTGAACTCCAGCTTCGTCAATGTCAAAAGCCTGCGTGACATCGAAGGTGAGCCGGTGCTGGAGATCCATGCGCAGGACGCCGCCGCGCGCGGCATCAGCAGCGGCGAGGTGGTCCGGGTCTTTAACCAGCGCGGCGACTACCTTGTGAAGGCCCAGGTGTCAAAGCGCGCCCGGCCCGGCGTGGTCAACGGCATGGGCATCTGGTGGCGCAAGCTGGGCCTGGACGGCACCAACGTCAACCAGCTCACCAGCCAGCACTTGACCGACCTGGGGCGCGGGCCGGTGTTTTACGACTGCCTGGTGGAGGTCGCACTGGCGGCACAGCCGGCACGGCCAAACGCGTGAGGCCTGTCATCACTTTTTCAGCAGCCAGAAGCGCGCTGGTGGCCATCACGGCGGCGCTGCTGCTGCCCGGCTGCGCCAGCGTCGGCTACTACTGGCAGTCGGTCAGCGGCCACATGCAGATGCTTAACAGCGCCCGTCCGGTGGACGACTGGCTGGGCGACGCACAAACGCCGGATCGCCTGAAAGCCAGGCTGGCCCTGAGCCAGCGCATCCGCAGCTTTGCCGTCACGGAGCTGAAGCTGCCCGACAACGCCAGCTACCACCGCTACGCCGACCTGCACCGCAGCGCCGTGGTCTGGAACGTGGTGGCGGCGCCCGAGCTGTCGCTCACGCTCAAGACCTGGTGTTTCCCGATCGCGGGCTGCGTCGGCTACCGGGGTTATTTCAACGAGGCCGACGCGCGCGCCGAGGCGGACAAGCTGAAAGCCGAAGGGCTGGAGGTCAGCGTCTACGGCGTGCCGGCCTACTCCACCCTGGGCTGGCTGAACTGGGCCGGCGGCGACCCGCTGCTCAACACCTTTATCAACTACCCCGAAGGTGAGCTGGCACGCATCATCTTCCACGAGCTGGCGCACCAGGTCGCCTACGCCGGTGGCGACACCCAGTTCAACGAGTCCTTTGCCACCACCGTCGAGCGCCTGGGCAGCCAGCGCTGGCTGGCCAGCCAGGCCGGTGAGGCGGCACGCCAGGACTACGCCGTGCTGGACAAACGCCGCCGGGCGTTCCGGGCGCTGGCACTGCAGACACGCCACGAGCTGGCCGGTATTTATGAGCAAAAAGAGGCTGTAACCACCGATACACGTGCGCAGACAGCTATCAAATCGGAAGCAAAAACCGCCGCCATGCAGCGTTTTCGGAACAGCTATGCCCAGCTCAAGGCGTCCTGGGGCGGCTTTTCGGGCTACGACCCGTGGGTGGCCAGCGCCAACAATGCCTCCCTGGCCGCACTGGCCGCCTATGATGAACTGGTGCCCGGATTTGAAGCCTTGTTTGAGCGCGAGTCCGGCGACTGGCAACGGTTTTATGATGCGGTGAAGCGCCTGGCCGGCTTGCCAAAAGACCAGCGCTACCAGGCTCTCGGAAGAAACAACACGGATAAATGAGGAGACACCATGGCTGACATCCATATCGAACGCCAGCACGGCATGGGCCTGGCGCAGGCCCGCAAGGCCGCGTTCAAATGGGCCGAACAGGCCGAGGAAAAGCTGGACATGGAATGCACCTATGAAGAGGGCAAGACCTCCGACGAGGTGAGTTTTACGCGTTCAGGCGTCAGCGGCACGCTGACCGTCACCAAGGACAGCTTTGAGCTGCAGGCCAAACTCGGTTTCCTGCTGGGCGCCTTCAAGGACAAGATAGAGGCCGAGATCGTCAAGAACCTCGATGCGCTGATTTCAAAAAGCGGGGTCGCGGCCAAGCCTGCGGCGAAAAAAACCCCGGCAAAAAAAGCCTGAGCAGGCACACCCGTGGCCACCTACAACCTGGCCAGGTTTGACCTGGTCTCCATACGCCTGGCCGTGGCCTGCGCCCAGACCGGTAGCCTGACGGCAGCCGCACGCAATTCGCACCTGGCGCTGGCGGCCGCCAGCCGGCGCATCCGCGAGCTTGAAAACGCGCTGGGCGACACCCTGTTCGAGCGCCATACCCGCGGCCTGCTGCCGACGCCGGCCGGGCGGGTGTTTGTCAAACACGGGCTCGCCCTGCTGCAGACCATGGAACAGCTGGGCGGCGAGCTGGCCGACTTGCGCCAGGGCATTGCGCGGCATATCAGCCTGTGCGCCAGCAGTGCCGCCATCAGCCAGTTCCTGCCGCCGCTGCTGGCACGTTATGGCGAGATGCACCCGCAAATCCGGCTGGACCTGGAGGAGCAGGTCTCGCATGCCGTGGTGTCCACGCTGCGCGAAGGCCGGGCGGATGTGGCGGTGTTTGTCGAGGGGCCGGACACCACGGGGCTGGACACCCATGTTTTTCGCCACGACGAGCTGGTGCTCGTTCTGCCAGCCACGCACCGCTTTGCCAAAGGAAAAAAACCGATTGCATTTGCCGAACTGCTGGATGAGGAATGGATCAGCCTGACCAGCGGCGCGGCCATGCTGCAAACGCAGCAGGAAGCCGCCCTCGCCGCCGGCCGGCCGCTCAAGCTGCGCATGCAGGTGCGCAGTTTTGACGCGGTGTGCAACCTGGTGGCCTCCGGGCTGGGCATTGCGATATTGCCCATAGGCGCCGGGCAATCCATCAGCTCACCCGTCAAGCTTTGCCGGCGCCCGCTGGCAGACGCCTGGGCCAAACGCCGCCTGCTGGTGGCCACGCCCGAAGGCCAGCGTGATGCGGCCATCACTTCGCTGGTTGAATTTCTGGTCCAGCCTTCGCAAATTGCGAAGGCGAAGCAACGCAAACAGTAATGGACACCGGGCGGCCGCAGCGGCAAACTGCGCCGCCATGGACACCACTTCTTCACCCTTTCCCTCCGCCAACAACGGCCCGCTCGCCGGACTCAAGGTCATAGAACTCGGGCAACTGATCGCGGGGCCGTTTGCGGCCAAAACGCTGGCCGACTTCGGCGCCGAAGTCATCAAGATCGAACCCCCGGGCGCGGGTGACCCCTTGCGCAAATGGCGCTTGCTGAAAGACGGCACCTCGGTCTGGTGGCAGGTGCAGTCGCGCAACAAGCGCTCGCTGGCGCTGGACCTGAGGCAGGCCGAAGCACAGGAAATCGTGCGCAAGCTGGCACTCGACGCCGATGTGCTGATAGAGAACTTTCGCCCCGGCGCCATGGAGGGCTGGGGCCTGGGTCCGGAAGATTTGCAAAAGCTCAACCCGCGCCTGATCATGCTGCGCATCAGCGGCTACGGCCAGACCGGCCCCTACCGCGACCGGCCCGGCTTTGGCGTGGTGGCCGAAGCCATGAGCGGCCTGCGCCACCTGACGGCCGAACCCGGCCGCGTGCCGGTGCGCGTGGGCGTGAGCATGGGCGACACGCTGGCCTCGCTGCACGGCGTGATCGGCATCCTGATGGCATTGCACCACCGCAGCAGCCACGGCGTCGGCCAGGTGATTGACGTCGCGCTGTATGAAGCAGTTTTTAATTGCATGGAAAGCCTGCTGCCCGAGTACGACGCCTTCGGTGCCGTGCGCGAACCCGCCGGCAGCGCCCTGCCCGGCATCGCGCCTACCAATGCCTACCGCTGCAGCGACGGTGGTTATGCACTGATCGCCGGCAATGGCGACAGTATTTACAAAAGGCTGATGAAGGCCATCGGCCGCGATGACCTCGGCAACGATCCGGCGCTTTCCGACAATGCCGGCCGCGTGAAGCGCGTGGAGGAAATCGATGCGGCCATAGGTCAGTGGACGGCACAGCGCACGGTGGCAGAAGTGCTGGCCGTGCTGGATGCCGCTTCGGTGCCCGCCGGCCGCATTTACAACATCGCCGACATCGCCGCAGACCCGCATTACAAGGCGCGCGGCATGCTGGCGCAGACTCAAATGGATGACGGCAGTTTGCTGACGCTGCCCGGCATCATCCCCAAACTTTCACTCACGCCCGGCGGCCACAGGCGCAACGCACCGGCGCTGGGGCAGGACACCGATGCGGTGCTGCATGAACTCGGCTTGAGCCCGGCGCAAATCCAGGGCCTCAAGGACAAAGGCATTGTTGCGGGAGCACAGGCATGAAAAGAATTTACTTCAACGAAGTCGCTACACGCGACGGTTTTCAGATAGAGCCAGCTTTTATCCCGACCGATACCAAGGTCGCGCTGGTCGATGCGCTCAGCGAATGCGGTTACGCCAAGATCGAGGTCACCTCCTTCACCTCGCCCAAAGCCATCCCCATGCTGCGCGATGCCGACGAGGTGATGGGCCGCATACGCCGCGTGCCCGGTGTCGAGTACACCGTGCTGGTACCCAACAAACGCGGCGCCGAACGGGCGCTGGAGGCCAAGGCCGATGAGCTCAACCTCGTCATGTCGGTCTCCGAGACCCATAACCGCGCCAACCTGCGCATGTCCATGGCCGACAGCTTTGCGGCCCTGGGCGATGTCATCAAGCTGGTCGATGGCCGCACGCCCATCAACGTCTCGCTGTCCTGCGCTTTTGGCTGCCCCATGGAAGGTGATGTGCCGCAGCAAAATGTGCTGGACTGGGCGCAGCGTTTCGCGGACCTGGGTGCACGCGGCGTGACGATTTGCGACACCACGGGCATGGCGCATCCGACGCAGGTCAGCCGCATGGCCGAAGCCGTGCAACAACGCTTTGCACAGTTGCAGCTCACCCTGCATTTTCACAACACCCGCGGCATGGGCCTGGCCAATGTGCTGGCCGGTGTGCAGGCCGGCATCACACGTTTTGACGGCTCGCTGGGCGGCCTGGGCGGCTGTCCCTATGCGCCAGGCGCCAGCGGCAACATCAGCAGCGAAGACGCCATCCACATGCTGGACGCCATGGGTTATGACACCGGCATCAACATCGACAGGCTGCTGGGTGTGGCGCGCCAGATGCCGGGCATCGTGGGCCACGAAGTGCCAGGCCAGGTGGCCAAGGCCGGACGCATCACCGACCTGCATCCGGCGCCGCCTGAAACCATCCCGGCATGATTGGCCACCTGGACCACCTGGTGCTGACCACCGCTGACGAGGCGGCCTGCACGGATTTTTATGTGCGCGTTTTGGGCATGACGCTGGAAACCTTCACAGGCGGCACGCCGCCCGTGCAGCGCAAGGCTTTCAAATTTGGCACGCAGAAGATCAACCTGCATGTGAAGGGCCGCGAGTTCGAGCCCAAGGCTCACCTGCCGCAGCCCGGCGCGCTGGACCTGTGCTTCATGGCCAGCGTGCCGCTGCAGCAGGTGATGGGCCGCCTGGCGCGTGAGCACTGGCCCGTCATCGAAGGCCCGGTGCTGCGCACAGGCGCCACGCAAAAAATCCGCTCGGTCTATATGCGCGACCCGGACCTGAACCTGATCGAAATTTCCGAACCCGCCTGACCAGGGCAGCCCTGAAACCTGCCAATCCCGTAAATCCCGTAAATCCCGTAAATCCCATAAATCCCATAAATCCCATAAACCACGATAGGAGACAAGACCATGACTTTCATTTCACGCCGGACGCTGCTCACCGTTGCCGGGCTCAGCAGCGCCGCCTGGCTCAATCCGGTGCGTGCGCAAATTGCCGGCAAACCCGTCACGCTGATCGTGTCCTCGGCCGCCGGCGGCACCACCGACATCTCCGCGCGCATGCTGGCCGAGCCGCTGGGCAGAATTTTGCAAACCAGCGTGATCGTGGACAACCGCGCCGGCGCCAACGGCAATATCGCCGGCCAGA
Source organism: Pseudomonadota bacterium (assembly GCA_040388255.1). Taxonomy (GTDB): domain Bacteria; phylum Pseudomonadota; class Gammaproteobacteria; order Burkholderiales; family Burkholderiaceae_C; genus Polaromonas. The sequence continues at coordinate 162,668 of JAZKCE010000013.1, forward strand.
TGGTGGCGCGCGGCCCCGTGGATGGCAGCAACCTGCTGGTGCAGTACTCGGGTTACCAGTGCATCACGCCGCTGATCCAGCCGGCCACGGGTTTTGACCCCGCGATCAACCTGAAGCCGCTGGGGCATTTGATAGACGCGCCACAGTTGCTGGTGGTGCGCGCCAACTTCCCCGCCGACAACTTTGCCGACTTCATCAAATACGTCAAGGCCAACCCCGGCAAGGTCAACTACGCCTCCAGCGGCAACGGCTCGCTGCAGCATGTCACGACCGAGCTGCTCAAGGACCTGACCAAAACCTTCATGGTGCATATTCCGTATCGCGGGACCGGCCCGGCGCTCAACGACCTGCTGGCCGGCACGGTGGATTTCACCATCACCACGCCGCCGCCGCTGCTGGCGCAGATTCGCGCCGGCAAGCTCAAGGCCCTGATGGTGACCGGGCGCACCCGCCTGGCGGCGCTGCCCAACATTCCCACGGCGACCGAAATGGGCGTGCCGCTGGTGGCCTCGTCGTGGTTTGCGGTTTATGGGCCGACCGGCATGTCGGCAGACCTGCAGAACCGGCTCTCGTTGGCGATCAAACAGGTGGTGGAATCAGACAACTTCAAAAAGCGCGCGGAAGACCAGGGCGCCAAGGCGGTGGTCATGAGCAGCGCCGAGCTGGCCGCGCTGGAAGCGAACGAACGCAAGATGTGGGCGCGCATTGTCAAGGTCGCGAACATCAAGGCCGACTAGAAATAAGGCCCCCACGCTTGTCGCTTCGCGTACTACGCTGCCCCCCCGAGGGGGCCGTCGCTTGCTCGGGGCGGCCCTTCGCTGCGCGGTAGCGGCATAGCTCAAGCCACGCTTATTCAGGGTAACTCCTGGACGCGTGGGCGATGACTCAGCTCAGATCGGCAATCAGGTCCACGTATTGCTGCATGGCATCGTCCTGCGAGGTGCCCTTGAGGTTGTTCCACGCGTCCCACTTGGCGCGCGCCACCATGTCGCCAAAACCCGGCTTCTTGTCGGCGTTGTCGCCGGCGCTGCCCTGTTTGTAGAGGGCGTAGATTTTCAGCAGGGTGGCGTTGTCGGGCCGCTCGCTGAGGTTTTTGGAATCGGCCATGGCTTTGTCAAAAGCGGCTTTCAGGTCTGACATGGGAATACTCCGTTTTAGAAGAAGGTCACCAATGAAGGTGCTTGGGGTAACTGCCCGGTATCTTAGCCAGACCGAAGCCTGCAAAATAGAGAGCTTACCCGTCTGGGGTGCATTTTTAGGGGTCAAGCTTCATGGTCACACGCGTTACAGCCCGGTCAGCGGGTAAACAGGCCGCGCAAAAAGTAGCGAGAAACGTCCAGAAAAACGTGACCCGCGCCGTCTCCGGCACCCTGGGCCTGTCGGGCGAGCGCATGAGCAAGGTCGATACCGCCTGGCTGCGCATGGACTGCGATGCCAACCTCATGATGATCGTCGGCGTGTGGCAGCTGGCGCCTGGCGTCAAGCATGCGGCGGTGTGCGAACGCATTGAGAACAGTCTGCTCAAATACGACCGCTTCAGGCAGCGCGTGGTGGAAGACGCCGCCGGCGCCACCTGGGTGCACGACCGCAACTTTGACCTGGCGAACCATGTGGTGCTGGAAAAACTGCCGAAAGCGGCAGACGGCAACCAGCAGGAAGCCCTGCAGGACCGCGTTGCCGCGCTGGCCACCCAGCGGCTGGACCCGAAACGCCCGCTCTGGCAAATCCACCTGGTGGAGGACTACACCGGCCCCGACGGCGTCAGGGGCAGCGCCATGATTGTGCGCATCCACCACTGCATTGCCGACGGCATTGCGCTGATTTCGGTGACCATGTCGCTGGTCGACGGCGGTGCGCCGCCGCCGGAGCGCCGCAAAAAGAGCGCAGCGGTCGCAGGCGCGGACGACTGGCTGGCCGACATGTTCCGCGACACGCTGCTCAAACCCTTTACCGACATCACCGTCAAGGCGCTGGGCGCCGTGGGCGAAGGCGCGGCGCGCTCCCTGGGCATGCTGGGCGACCCGAAAAAAGGCATGGAGCAAGGCATGAGCGGCTCCATGGACATGGCCAAGATTCTTTTGCAGGTGCTCAAGGACAGCGCCGCCATGGCGCTGATGCCGGACGACTCGAAAACCCGGCTCAAGGGCAAACCCGGCGGCGCCAAAAAAGTCGCCTGGTGCCAGCCGATTCCGCTGGACGAGGTCAAGGCCGTCGGCAAGGCCCTCAACTGCTCCATCAACGATGTGTTGCTCAGCTGCGTGGCCGGCGCCCTGGGTGAATACCTCAAGTCGCTTGGCGACGATGTCAGCGGCCAGGAAATCCGCGCCATGGTGCCGGTCAACCTGCGCCCGCTGGACCAGGCCCACAAGCTGGGCAACCGCTTTGGCCTGGTGCCGCTGGTGCTGCCGATAGGCGTGGACAACCCGATCGAGCGTGTGTATGAAGTGCGCCGCCGCATGGCCGCCCTGAAAGGCAGCTACCAGCCGCTGCTGGCTTTCAGCATGCTGGCCGTGGCCGGCCTCCTGATCAAGCCGGCGCAGGACATGATGCTCAACCTGTTCGCCAAAAAGACCACGGCCGTGATGACCAATGTGCCGGGGCCGCGCGAAAAACTGAAGTTTTGCGGCGCCACGCTGGAGCAAAGCATGTTCTGGGTGCCGCAGTCGGGCGATGTGGGCCTGGGCGTGTCGATCCTGAGCTACGGTGGCGGCGTGCAGTTCGGCGTGATCACCGACAGCAAGTTGTGCCCGGAGCCGCAGCGCATCATTGACGAGTTTGTGCCGGAGTTCGCCAAGCTGTCCATCATGACGCTGATGCTGCCCTGGGGCGAATAAACCGCTTTTCTCGCCCATTTTCAAGCGTTTCAGGCCGCCAACCGCCTGAAAACGGGCGCAACCAGCTATTAATTTGATAGCAAAAAAAGGCCGGCTCACGCGCCAAAGCGCTGCGATGCAATCTCCAGCAGGCCGTCAAAAATCAGGCTCTCCACCAGTTCGACCTTGACGGACATGCTGGGCGCCATCTTCCAGCCTGCGCCGCCGGTCATGATGCACTCGGGCGCTTCGCCGCAATGGCGGGTGAGGTTCTCCACCATGCGCTGCACGGCACCGGCAATCGCAAAAGTGCCGCCGCTGGTCAGCGCGTCACTGGTGTTGGTCGGGAAATCGCGGACGTCGCCGGTCGGCACATGCAGGCCGGCGGTGCCGGATTCGAGCGCGCGCAGCATGATGCCGTGGCCGGGCAGGATGATGCCGCCCAGGAATTTTCCGCTGGCGTCAATGGCCTCCACCGTCACCGCCGTGCCCACCATCACCACGACGCAGGGTTTGTTGATGCCGCGCCGCAAAAGCCGGTGGCGCGCGCCTATCATCGCCACCCAGCGGTCGGCGCCCAGCCGTGCCGGATGGTCATAACCGTTGCTCAGCCCCGCCTCCTGGGGACCGGACACGACCCAGCGCGGCAGCACGTCCCAAAGCTCCATCTGTTCGACCACCCGCCGCTTGATGGCATCACCGGCCACAATGCAGCCGAGGATTTTTGACGGCGCGGGCATGCCGCTCCACTCCTCCTCGGCCAGCTTGTCAATGTTTTCCAGAAACACGGCGCCATGCGCCAGCAATCCGGCGCCCGGCGCGGTCGATTCGTACTGGGCCCATTTCAGCCGGGTGTTGCCTACATCAAGCGCTAGAAAAGTCATACGGGATTATGAACAGGTTTGCCGGGTGCCAGCCAACTGCGGCTGTTTTTGCGCTAAAGGTTTTCCAGTAGGTTTCCAGAGCATCAGATCAGGCCGAACCAGCAGGCGCGCTGGATGGCCGCCAGCTTGTTGTCGACCTTGAGTTTGGTCATGGCATTGGCCAGGTGGAAGTTGACGGTGCGCTCGCTGCAAAGAAATATCTCGCTGGTTTCGCGTGCCGTCGTGCCCTGGAAAGCCAGGTTCAGGCATTCGAGTTCACGCGGGCTCAGGGGGCTGCGGGCTTCGGCCAGCGCCCGTTTCAGCAAGGGCCAGATATTGAAGGCGGACCAGGCCAGCAGCGCCGCCTCGCTGCGGTCATGCCATTGGCGCGGGCTGAACAGGTAACACTCAAAGGCGCGCCCCACCGTCAGCGGAAACGCGATGCGCACCACACTCTGGTAGCCGTGCGCCAGCCAGAGCCTGCGCCAGCGGCCCAGGTTTTCGAAAGCCGACTTGGAAATGTCCTGCCAGGCCACCAGCGGCGCATCAGAATCGCGCCAGGGCGCGCCGAAGTCCCGGCTCTCGGCCAGCGCTTCCGCCGCGTCCAGCAAACGCGGCGGGTGCAAGGCCAGCACCAGCCGGTCCTCCTGGCCGCCAAAGGGGTCGGGGCCCAGGACGAGGATGGCCTCCACGGAAAACTCACGCAGGGCGCAAAGCCAGTCGCTGACCACGCCATCAAGGCTCACACTGTCAAAGTTAGCAGGTAATTGCATCAACTCGTGCCAAAAAGAACAAGGACAATACAGCCAAATGTCAAATGCTGCATTCATCAGTTTTCGGGTTGCACTGGAAAGGCACTTACATTGAGAAGTGCCCGCTTCAGTGTGTGGCTCGCACAGCACCCCTCGCTGCAGTGGTTGCGCGAGGAACTGCTTCTCGCTCCACTGGAACCCATTTTGCATCCATCCCCGCGGCGCCTGTGGTGGTTGGGCCTGTCTTTTTTTTCGGGCAACGCGCTGTTTGCATGGATCTGGTCCAGTTGGCTGCCGCAACCGTATGAAAACCTGCCGCTGCGGGTCATGGCCAGCCTGCTGGGTTATAGCCTGATGACACGCCGGGTCAACCACGACCCCGGCAGCCGCCTGACGCAAAGGGTTTTCGGCCTGGTATTCTGGCTGGAGCTGCCGGTTTTATTTACCTGGATGTACCTGTGCAACAGCGGCAACACGGTATGGCTGGCCACGCTGGCGTCCATGGTACTTATTTATTACCATGTCACCGACTGGCGGCTGGCCACCCTGGGCACCATCACGGGCGGCCTGCTGGCCCTGGGCCTGTTCCAGTTGCTGGGGCCGTCCGTCCCGGCGCTGCCCGAAGACCAGCGCACGGTGCATGCCGTGGTGATCGCGTTTGCCTGGTCAATCGCCCTGGTGCTCAGCCTGTCGTCGGCCAACCTGCGGCGCACGCAGCTTGCCCACACCCTTACCACCATAGGCATCATGGCGCACGAGCTGCGTACGCCCCTGTCCACGGCCGACCTGCTGGGCGACGCCATCAAGATGGAAGTGCAGCGCCAGCCCGACAACCCCAGGGCGCCGCAGATGGAAAAACTTGCGCTGCGCCTGCACACGCTGGTGCGCAACATGAACCACCAGATAGACACCCAGATCGCCAATGCCAAGCTGCTGCAACTGCCCGGGCACACCGAGATGGTGTCGGCCTTCAGCCTGGTCAACGATGTTGTGGCGGCCTACCCCTACCAGTCGAGCCGCCAGCGCGAATGCGTGAAGGTGCATCTGCAGAGCGACTTCATTTTCAAGTCCTCGTCCAGGCAGTTCGCGCAGGTGCTGGACAACCTGATCAAGAACGCGCTGCACTCGCTGATGGCGGCCGACTCCAAGTACCCGCATGGCGCGTTGCGCATAGACATCGGCATGCAGCATGACCGCGGGCGCATTTCCGTTATCGACGAAGGCATGGGGATTGAGGCGGCCTTGCTGCCGCATATCTTCAAGCCTTTTTTCTCCAGCAGCCGGGGCACGGGGCACGGCCTCGGTCTGGCTTTTTGTCAGCAGGTGGTGCACAGTGCAGGCGGTACCCTGCAGGTGAAATCAGAATATGCTGTCGGTGCCATGTTTACCATTGAGCTGCCCATAGCCGGCAGCCAGCAACCGTGATACATGGCTGATTTTGACAACCCTCATTAGACCGCCCACCATGTCTTTTGCACTCTACCGTCGCCCCGGGGGTGTGGTTTTCCTGGACGATGATCCGGACTACCTCGAAATGCTGGCCGAAGTGATGCCCATGGACTGGTATGTGCGCCTGTTCATCCGTCCGGTGGCCTGCATCGACCTGCTGCTCAAGGAACCCCCGCTGTGGGAAGCCGATGCCTGGTGCCAGCAGGAAATCATCAACCGCTGGCGGGAAGGCACCGCGCTGATTCCGCAAATCCTCCAGTACTGGAGCGAGGACGGCACCACGCGTTTCGGGCTCACGCAGGTCTGCGTGGTGGACTATTCCATGCCGGCCATGAGCGGGCTGCGCGTGCTCAGCGAGTTGACGGGCTGGTCGGGCGCACGCGTGCTGCTGACCGGCCGTGTCGATGAACAGCTCGCGGTGTCGGCCTTCAATCGCGGACTCATAGAGCAGTTCATTCCCAAGCAGGCGCCGGAGATCCGCCAGCGCCTGACCGATGCCATAGAAAACCTGCTGCGCGCGCCGGACGCCAGGCACCAGCAGACCTGGCGCGCCACCCTGTCACGTGAGCAGCACGCGCTGCTGTGCAATCCCGCCATCGCCGAGGCGCTGGAGGCCCAGGCCCGCAAACTGGGCTGGGTGGAACACGTCGTGATAGGCGCGCCCTTTGGCGTGCTGGCGCTTGACGCCATGGCTGGCGTGAGCTGGCTGCAGCTGGAGCCCGCCGAAAACCTGCCGGAACTCGCGGAGATGGCCGAGTCCCAGGGCTGGGATGCGGCCACGGTACAGGACATTCGCGCCGGGAAAAAACTCATTGACCTGGAATTGCAGCAGGCGCTGGGCGCCGGGCACAAACCCCAGCCGCGCGAAGCCTTTGCCGCGGGCTCGGCCCCGGCCCTGCTGTACACCGCGCTGTTCCCCATAGATGCGGTTTTTTCCCCCGGCACCGCGGCCGGCCACGGGCGCTTCATCGCCAGTCGCGGCGAGCGGCAATTGCAGGATTGAACCCAGAACCCTAGTCCCCGGTCTGCCCGGCGCGGGCGCGCCGCGCAATCGGCCAGTCCCAGGGTTTGACGATGGGCGCGATCTCGCGTGCCGCGGCCTCCACATGGTCAAGCTCCGAATCCATCAGGCCGGCGTTCAGCGTGAGCCGCATCATCGCGCGCTTGCTGCTGGTGGCTGGGGCGCAGAACATGGCGGAAAACACGTTGCGTTCCTCCAGCCGGTCGCGCAGCAGCATGGTGTCGGACTCCAGGCCGACTTCCAGCGCGATGATCTGCTGGCTGCCCTGGTGTATCGGGTAACCCATCTCGCTCAGGCTGCCGCGCAGGCGCCGGGTGTGCGCATGCAGGCGCTTGCGCGCATCGTCGCTTTTGCGGATCACGTCCAGCGTCGCGGCCAGACCGGCAATCTCATGCGGCAGCAGGCTGGAGCTGAAGATGTTGGGAAAACTCGAACACAGGATGTAATAACGCATGTGCGCCGGCGCCGTGAAAAAGCCGGCGCGCCCGGCAAAGGCCTTGGCCAGGCTGGCGGTGATGAAATGCACCCGGTCCGACAGGCCCAGTTCCGCGCACAGGCCGGCGCCCTGCGGGCCGTGCGTGCCCAGCGAATGGGATTCATCAACCAGCATCATGCAACCACCCTGCTCGGCCACCTCGACGATCTCCACCAGTGGACAGAGCGCGCCGGTGGTACTGTAGACCGAGTCCACCACCACGATGCCTGGCCCGTTTTTGGCGATCACACGCGCCAGGTGCGCCGGGTCGTTGTGGCGAAACGCAAAGGCCGGCGCACGCGCGGCGTGCGCACCTTCCCACAGCGAGGCATGGGCCAGGGTGTCGAGATAGACCGGGGTTTGCGCATCGGCAATGGCCTGCAGCAGGCCGACATTCGCGGAATAGCCCGACTGGCAGATAAAACCGTCGTCCTTGCCGACCCAGCCGGCCAGCGCCATCTCCAGCGCGCGGGTCGGATGCTGGTTGAGGTGGAACACGCCGGACTGCACGACAAACTCCTGCTCCTTGCGCAAGGCGTCCACCTGCGCCTGCACGATCTGCGGATGGCCGGTCACGCTGAGGTAGTCGTTGCCGTCGAGCCGGATGGCTTCTGAACTGGGCACCTTGCCATGCAGCATGAACTTGCCGCCCCATTGCTGGTCCCAGCGGGGTTTGAAATCCCGCGCGATGCGTTCGGTCAGCTGGTGGCCGAGGGACGGGTTGCGGGGCGTCCTGGCGACGGGGGAAAGTTTGCGTTCTAGCACTTGCATGGGAGACTCCGTTGGTAAAAGAATCCCCCATTGAAAGCGCTCTAACAGATTGATACGTCTTACCCCCTGTCAGAATTGACAGGGGGTAAGGTCATAGCCGCGCTTTAATTTGCTTGATAGGAACTAAGGCATTACGAAAAACCCGCTATAAATTCGTTTTGGCGGCCTCTTTTGTTACAAGACGTGTAAAAAACGCAACAGCACATCAGGCTTGGCGCCACGGCAGCCCGGCAAAACGCCAGCCGCCTTTTTTGCCGCGTTGCGCCTGTTCGTCCGGGTCGCCCTCGAAGCCTTCCAGGATGTTGTAAGCCTCTATGCCAAGTTCGGCCGCGCGTTTGGCCGCGGCAATCGAGCGCACGCCGCTGCGGCACAACATCACGGCCTTTTTGCCGGCCGGCACCGCCGCCTTCAGGCCCTCGTCAAAAGCCGCGTTCAGCGCCATGCCCGGCCACTGCTTCCAGGCCAGGGGCACGGCACCCGGCACAAAACCCACCCACTCGCGCTCGGCATCGGTGCGCACATCCAGCAGTACCGCCTCGCCGGCCTGCCACCACTGGCAAGCCAGTTGCGGCGATACATCGCCGGCATAACCCTGGGCCGGCCGCGCCTGCAGCAGCGCCCCGCCGCCGGCATCGTGGCGCAGGCCGGAGCTCTGGTTGGCCGGGACGGCTTCGTCCATGCGTTTCGGCCTGGGCAGGCCAAGGCTCTCCATGGTCTGGACAAACTCGGCCAGCGTCTTGCCGGCCACACGCGCATTGCCGGCTTTTTCGGCCGCGATGGTGGAATGGCTGCGACCCTGGTAGTCGTGACCGGGCCAGACGGTAGTGGTGCCGGGCAGGACAAACAGCACCTGGGTCAGGCTGCGGTACAGCTCAGCCGCGCTGCCGGACTGGAAATCCGTGCGGCCGCAGCCGTTGACCAGCAAGGTATCGCCGGTGAACACATGGTCGCGCCACAAATAACTCATGCTGCCGGCGGTATGACCGGGCGTGTGCAGCGCCTTGATGTGTTCGCCGCCGAAATCCAGCACATCGCCATCGGTTAGCTGCACCGCTGCGGTCGTGATGCCGCAACCCGCCGGCACCGCGGTTTTCGCGCCGGCATGCTCGGCCAGCTGGCCCGCGCTGGTGATGTGGTCGGCATGCGCATGGGTCTCAAGCGTCCAGCGCAGCTTGAGGCCGTATTGGCGCAGCACGCCCAGGTCGCGTTCGATCTGCTCGTCCACCGGATCGATGATCAGGGCCTCGCGGGTGCTTTCGTCAAACAGCACATAGGTGTAAGTGCTGGATGCGGGATCAAAGAGCTGGATTGGTTTCATGTGGGTTCCCCGGTAAATGGAATAAATGGCCAGCGGACAGGCTCAGGCAAATTTCGCCAGCATCTGCGCCACATGGTCGCCCGACAGCTCGTCCTGCTCGATCATGCAGCCCACCATGGTGAAAAATGATTTGTCCAGCGCCTTGCGGGCCGCGGCCAGCTGCTGGGCTATCTTCTCGCAATCGGCATCGCTGTCAATCAGGCGCTGGATGCCGCGCAACTGACCCTCGACGCGGGCCAGGCGCGCACACAGCGCTTTTTTCTTCGCGGGATCGGCAAGTCGTGACATGTTGTAGGCGGCCCTTGGTCGCTGAAATATATACCCCATGGAGTATAGTGTGGCTTTGCATTTTCCATCCCTCACCATGCACCCTTTTGTCCAGTCCGCCCTTGGCGGCATCATGATCGGTCTTGCCAGCTGGCTGCTGCTGGCGTCACTCGGCCGTATCGCCGGCATCAGCGGCATCGCGGCCGGCGTGCTGCCGCCCTCCAGGGGCGATAGCGGCTGGCGCTGGGCCTTTCTGGCCGGGCTGGTGCTGGGCGGCGCGGCCACAGCCTGGTATCTGCAGCCGCCCGTGACGGCCTTGCGGCCCACGGGGCTGCTGGTCGTGGCCGGCCTGCTGGTAGGTTTTGGCACGGTGCTCGGTTCGGGCTGCACCAGCGGCCACGGCGTCTGCGGGCTGGGGCGCCGTTCGGCCCGCTCCCTGGTCGCCACGCTGGTGTTTATGGGCAGCGGCGTCCTGACCGTTCTGGCCGTCAACTTTTACCGCGGCTGATGGCTGAAAGACGGAGACTCACAATGATCAAGAAATGGCTGGCCGCATTGCTGGCGGGCGCTTTATTTGCCGCCGGGCTGGTGGTGTCGGGCATGACACAACCGGCCAAGGTGATCGGATTTCTGAATGTCGCGGGCATGGCCGACCCCGCGCGTTTTGGCGCATGGGACGCCAGCCTGGCATTTGTCATGGGCGGCGCGCTCTGCGTGACGCTGCTGGCGTTTGCCGTCACACCACGGCCCGGCAGGAAACCCTGGCTGGCCGAATCCTTCCAGCTGCCCACCCGGCACGATATCGACGCCAGGCTGCTGGCCGGCGCGGTGCTGTTCGGCATGGGCTGGGGCCTGGCCGGCTACTGCCCCGGCCCGGCCATCGCGTCCCTGTTCACCAGCGGCCTGGACGCTATCATTTTCATAGCTGCTCTCGCAATTGGGATGGGGGCCGCCAAGCGATTTATTGCATAAATCGCAGCAAGCTGCGGCAGAATCGGGTAAGCCTGCCCGTCAACCGGAGACCATGATGCCCGCTACACGCCCCGACACACCTGAAGCCGCTCCCAGCAAGGCGGCCCGGGCACTCGCCCGGATCACGGCACAATGGCGGCTGCCTATCGCCGGCGGCAAGGCCAAAGCCCGCAGCATGGGCAGCTTTGACCCCGCCGCCAAACCGTTTTCCACGGGCGACAAGCTAGCTGACAAGGCCGCGGTGGAGGCACTGGCCGGCGAGCTGGACATGCTGCAAAACCTGTTCTACGCGGACAAGCGCTACAAGCTGCTGGTGATCCTGCAAGGCACCGACACCTCCGGCAAGGATGGCACCCTGCGCGGCGTGTTCAGCCGCATGACACCGCTGGGCGTGCAAACAGTCGGCTGGAAGGCGCCATCGGAAGACGAGCGCGCGCACGACTACCTGTGGCGCATACACCGGCAGATGCCCGGCGCCGGCGAGATCATGATCTTCAACCGCAGCCACTACGAAGACGTGCTGGTGCCGCCCGTCAGCGGCTGGATCACGCCGGAGCAGACGGCGCAGCGTTATGCGCACATCAATGACTTCGAGCGCATGCTCAGCGAGACCGGCACGGTGGTGCTCAAGTTCATGCTGCACATCAGCTTTGACGAGCAGCGCGAGCGGCTGCAGGAACGCATCGACGATGTCACCAAACACTGGAAGTTCGCCATGAGCGACCTCGACGCGCGCAAGCACTGGAAGCAGTACCAGAAAGCCTACGAAGACCTGCTCAATGCCACCAGCACGCCGTGGGCGCTCTGGACCGTCGTGCCCGCCAACTCCAAGACGCACCGCAACCTGATGGTCGCAACCCTGGTGCGCGAGGCCCTGCAAAAACTCGATTTGCGCTACCCGCCCGGCGACCCTGCGCTTGAGGGCATCAAGGTCAAATAAGCCGGGCGGATGCGCGCCGGGGCAGCTTCAGTGGCCGCCGCCCAGATAGGCCGCTTTCACCGCAGGATCGTCGCGCAGTTTTGAAGGTTCGCCATGCACCGAGATGCGCCCGTTTTCCAGCACGTAGCCATAGTCGGCCACCTGCAGCGCCGCAGCGGCAAACTGCTCGACCAGCAGCATGGTGACACCGCGCGACTTCAGGTTGGCAATGATGCGAAAAACCTCTTCGACCAGTATGGGCGCCAGGCCCATGGAGGGCTCATCAAGCAGCACGATCTCGGGGTTCAGCATGACCGCGCGCGCCATGGCCAGCATCTGCTGCTCGCCGCCGGACAGCGTACCGGCCAGTTGCGTGCGGCGTTCCTTGAGGCGCGGGAACAGCTCCATCGCACGCTCCAGGTCACCCGCAACATCGCCCTTGGGACGGCTGCCCGTCAGGCGCGGAAAAGCGCCCAGCAACAGGTTGTCGGTCACTGACATGGTGGCAAAAACGCGCCGGCCTTCCGGTGAATGCGCAAGGCCCTGCTTGGCAATGGCGTATGACTCCAGGCCATCAACACGTTTGCCGTGCAGCGTGATCTCACCGGCGGTCGGCTTGATCATGCCGGACACCGCGCGCATGGTAGTCGTCTTGCCTGCGCCGTTGGAGCCAATCAGTGTCACCACCTTGCCCTTGGGAACGTCAATGGAAATACCGTGCAATACCTGTACCTTGCCGTAACCGGCTTCGAGATTTTTAATACTCAGCATGGTGTATCCCTCTCCCTTAAGCGGCCGAACCGCCGAGGTAAGCCTCAATGACTTTTTCGTCGGCCTGCACTTCAGCGGGTTTGCCTTCGGCGATCTTCTGCCCAAAGTCCAGCACGGACACCGAGTCGCAAATGCTCATCACGACATCCATGTGGTGCTCGATCAGGATCACCGTGATGCCGTGGTCGCGGATCTTGCGGATGATGGCAATCAGCTCCTTGATGTCCGGTGCGGTCAGGCCGGCTGCCGGTTCATCGAGCAGCAACAGTTGCGGGTCCAGCGCCAGCGCGCGTGCGATTTCCAGCAGGCGCTGCTTGCCGTAAGGCAGGTTGCGCGCCTCCTCGGTCGCCAGATCACCCAGACCCACAAAACGCAGCAGGCCCAGGCCACGGAGGGCGGCGGCTTTCTCTTCATGCTTGTAGCGCGGCGTGTGCAGGGACACGTCAAGGATGTTGCTGGCAAAGGTATGGTGCAAACCCACCTGCACGTTTTGCAGGGCTGTCATCTCACCGAACAGCTGCACGTTCTGGAAGGTGCGCGCGATGCCGGACAGCGCAATATCCGAAGAAGTTCGCCCCACCACTGTCTTCCCGGCAAAATCAATGCTACCCGCCGTCGGCACATAAATGCCGGTCAGAACATTCATCACGGTGCTTTTGCCTGAGCCGTTGGGTCCGATCAGGCCGTGAATCGTGCCTCGCCTGACACGCAGGTCCACATTGTTGATGGCCTTGAGGCCACCAAATTGCATCAGCACGCCCTGCGCCACCAGCAAATCGCTGCCGGCTTCACCGGCCCCCGCGCTGGCAGCAATCATCACGGCATCCTCGCCCCCATCCACCGGCACCATGGCGCTGGCGCCTGAACGCACGGTCTTGCGGACAAACAGGCTGCGCGCAAAACCGACAATGCCATCCTGCAGGTAATACACCACAAAAAGAATCATCAAACCGAAGATGCTCAAACGCCAGTCGGTGATGGACTCCAGCCAGAAGGAAAAGCCCGCAAGCGCCATCGTGCCGACAACCGGTATCGCCATGGCTTTGGGCGTGGTGACCTTCCTGAACACGCCCACCGCAGCACCCGCGGCAATCAACACCGCCAGCGCCATAGCCACGATACGGAAAAGCTCCAGGTCGTCAAGCAGCTTGGGCAAGATCACGATGATGGTCGCGCCCAGCAACGCACCAGAACGGGTCTTGCGCCCGCCCATGATGACGGCCAGCAGGAACAGCACCGTCAACTCGAAGTTGTAGGTGTTGGGCGAGATGTACTGCTCGGAATAAGCGTACAGCGCCCCCGCCAGGCCGGCGAAACCGGCGCTGATCACAAACGCATAGACCTTGTAGCGGTAGACTGACACCCCCATGCAGTCCGATGCCACTGGGCTGCCGCGCAAGGCCTCGAAGGCGCGGCCCAGTTGGGAGCGCAGCACCCGGTGTACAAACAGCAGCGAAGCCACCATCAGCACGGCCACGAACCAGTAGTACTCGGTCTCATTGAGCTGGTGGCCCAGCAGCTTGGGCTTGGTCAGGGTGATGCCCATGGGTCCGCCGGTCAGCCAACCCATCTCGTTGATGAGGATCTGGATGATGGTGCCAAAGGCCAGCGTCACCATCGCCAGGTAGGGTCCGGTCACACGCAGCGCCGGCAGGGCCAGCAAGGCGCCAAAGGCCGCGGTGATCCCAATGGCCGCCGGCAGCGTGACCAGGACCCAGAGGCCGAACTTCGTGATCAGCACCCCGGCCGTGTAGGCGCCAATGCCAAACAGGCCGGCGTGACCGAGCGAGACCTGGCCGGTGTAGCCCACCACGATGTCCAGCCCGAACAGCAGGATCGCATAGATCATGATGGTTTCGATCAGGTGAATGTAGTACGGATTACCCGAGACCAGCGGAAAGGTAAACAGCAGCACGACGGTCACGAGCCCGGCGACCCATTTCATTGCGTTCATTTTTTGCATCGGATTCAGACTTTCTTGATCGCCGTTTTACCGAACAGGCCGGCCGGCTTGAAGGCCAGCACCAACAGCAGCAGGACAAGACCTGGAACGTCCTTGTAGCCCGTGGAAAGGTAAAAGCCGGTGGTTGTTTCAGCCACGCCCAGAATGATGCCGCCGACGATGATGCCCATGCCGCTGGTCAGCCCGCCTATGATGGCAACCGCAAAGGCCTTCAGGCCGAGCACCGCGCCCATGGTCGCGCCGGTCAGTGTCAGCGGCGCAATCAGCGCACCCGCAAACGCGGCAGTCGCAGACGACAGCGCGTAGGAAAAAGTGATGACCAGGCCGGTGTTGATGCCCATCAGCTTGGCCGCATCACGGTCGTTAAAGGTCGCCACAACGGCCTTGCCGTAAATGGTCTTGCGGTTAAAAAACTCCACCGCCAGCATCATCAGCACCGCGCCTGTCACCACCAGGATTTCCATGGGCAACACATTGGCGCCGAACACCTTGAGCGGCGACTCGGGCAAGGGCGAAGGAAACCTCAGGTCATCGCGGCCCCAGACGTTCTCGGCCACATTCTTGAAAATAATACCCAGCGCGATGGTCGACATGATCCAGCCGAACTCGCTCTTGATCTTGATGGCCGGCCGCACGCCGATGCGCTCGACCAGCCCGCCTTGAAACAGGCCAAACACAATCACCAGCGGCAGCATCAGCCAGTAGTTCACCCCCATGTTGACCAGGCTCAAGCCGACCATGGCCCCCAGCATGAGCGCATCGCCCTGCCCGAAATTGAGGGTGTCGGAAGTCTGGAATGTCAGCTGGTAGCCAAAGGCAATGACCGCGTAGATCATGCCCAGTGCGATGCCGCTGTAGACAAGTTGAAGCAGGATTTCCATATTTTCAGTTCCGCGAAAATTGACCTTAAGGCCTTGTAGAAACTCGGAATATAAAAAAGGCACCGCGAAAGCCGTGTTGGCCAGCGCGGTGCCTGTCTTTCAGATCAACAACAATTCGCCAGATTTACTTCTTCATGGCCTTCACACGCACATCGCCGCCTTTTTTCATGTCTTCTGCATAGGCATAGACAACCTTGCCCTGCTTGACTTCACCAAACACCGGGATGTTGGCGGTGATGGCTTCGTGGTCGGTCTTGGAAAAAGGCTTGTCGTAAGTCGTGACCACCCCGTCAACTTTGGCATTCAGGTTTTCAAGCGCGTCCTTGATCTTCGGGCCATCGGTGCTGTTGGCCTGCTTGATGGCCGCTGCCAGCAGGTAGATGGAGTCATAGCCCTGGGCCGCCGACACGGGCGAGTCGATGCGGTTGTTCTTGGGTTTGAAAGTTTTCAGGTACGCGTCGATAAAAGCCTTGCGTTTGGCTGTGTCGGGCTGCTGGATAAAGGTTTGCGGCATGCGCGCACCCTCGCCGCCGGGGCCGGCATTGTCGATGTAGTTGGCCATGGACAGCGTCCAGCTGCCGACCATGGGCACTTTCCAGCCCAGCTTAGTCATGCCATTGGCGATCTGTGCCAGCTCGGGGCCAATGCCGTAGGTCAGCACCGCATCGGCACCGGCTTCCTTGGCCTTGAGCAACTGGGCCGTCATGTCGACGTCCTTGATATTGAACTTCTCAACCGCGACAGGCTTCACGCCTTTGGCTGCCAGCGCTTTCTCTAGGTCTTCGCGGCCAAGCTGGCCGTAGTTGGTCGAGTCAGCCAGGATGGCGACCTTCTTGAAGCCCCGGCGGGTAATCGCCTCTTCAACAATCATGGGGGCCTGGATGCTGTCGTTCGCAGAGTTCCGGAAAACGTAGTTGTCAGGCTGGTCCTTGAACTGCTGCGTGATGATGGAGCCGGTTGCCACGTTGTTCATCACGGGAATCTTCGCCTCCTGGAAGAAGCGTTGCGAAGCCAGTGCCACACCGGTATTGATATATCCCACCGCCGCGGTGACTTTTTCCTTGCTGATCAGCTCCTGAGCGATCTGCACGCCGCGCTCGTTTTTGGCTTCGTCATCACGTTCCACAACCTGCAGCTTGCGGCCGAGGACACCACCGGACTTGTTGATTTCATCGACCGCAAGCCGGACGCCGTCACGCATGCTCACGCCCATGGACGAGGAGCCACCGGTGAAAGGGCCCGCCACACCGATCTTGATCGGGTCAGCTGCAACGGCCATGCCGGCGAAGCTGAACACAGCTGACGCTACAGCTGCCTGCACAGCCAGTTTTACAAATCGAATCTTCATGTTGTCTCCAGGGTTGGTAAATAAACGCTGCTTGCGCATTGGCCTATCCAGCATCCCGGTCCACCGCGCAAGCCCGGATCTTGGCGCCCGGGTGTGAGCATCTAATCTATCGCACTTATCGTATGTTGTCTTAGTCTTACTGTGTCACAAACGTAAACGCAGATTTATCGAGTTGCAGTGCGGACAGTGCCCCAGGACGCTTGCGAGTGCGACGCCCAGTTGGAGGCGCAACGTTGTGATGGAGTTCGCCACGTGACGTTGCGCGCGCTGGGCTGCCCCGAGGGACATAATCTTTGGGAACGGCAGGCACTTGGCGGTCGATGAAGTTTTTTTTACCGCTGGCATCGCTGCCAGCCTTCAGTCTCTGTGCCATCAGGAAGCCGTACGCTGCAATGCTCAGACTGGCGTGGTGGTGAAATCCCCGCCAGCCCCGTCCCTCATAGTGACCCAGCCCCAGATCCTGCTTCAAGTCCTGGTAATCGCGCTCGATGCGCCAGCGCATATGGGCGGCGCGCACCAGATCGTTCAATGCGGCTGTCTCCGGCAGTGTGGATAGATAGTATTTTTCAGGCTCAGCCTGACCTGCGGGCCACTCGATGAGCAGCCATTGCCGGGGTAAAAGACGCGCCTTGCCCACATTGCTCCCAGCGCAGCGTACCCTCAGCGCGGCAAAGCGGCCCGTCAGGCGCTCATTGGTGCCCTCGCGCCAGCTGATGTTCTGGAATGCACTGTCGGGCAAGCCCTGCGCCAAGGTCTTGACGTTCACGGGCTGGCGTTTGGCAGTTCGCCGTGGCACCACCGGCGGGCGGCCCATGCCGCTATAGGGTTTGGGCGGCAGCGGCTCCACACCCGGGGGCCAGACCACGACAGCAGAGGTGATACCGACCACGTAGTCCAGGCCCAGATCGGTCAGGCCCTGACGAAACGCGTAGTCGATGCCGTAGCCAGCGTCGGCCAGCACGCAGTGCCTGGGTGCGCCGTCACCGAGTAGGTCGCGCAACTGTTGCAGGGCAATTTGAGGCTTGGTCGCAAACTCAATGTCTTCGGGAATCCCCGCCTTCTTTCTGCGAACAGCGTCTTCGGCCCAGTTGTGAGGCAAGTACAGTTGCCAGGCCACCGGCAGGCTGCCCTCTTCGCAGGCCAACGAGATGCTGACAGCCACTTGGCAGTTGTCCTGTTTGCCCAGTACGCCGCAGTATTGACGGGTCACACCCACCGAATGGGTACCCTTCTTGGGAAAGCCGGTGTCATCGATGATCCACCAGCCGCCAGCGCTGAAGTCCATCACTGGCACCACCCACTGCGCCACGCGCCGCAGCAGTTCTGGGTCGCTCCATTGGGCCTTGGCGACAAAATGATGCAGGGACTGGTGGCGGGCGCTGGCGTGCAGCGGGTCAACGCGCGCGGCCATCGGCTCCACGCTCTTGCGGGACAAGGGGAGCATCAGGCCGGTGCAATAACCGCTCAATCCTGAGTGTCGGTCAGCATGACCCAGTCCTTCAGCCAAGTGAGTCATGTAGTGCCCGTATTCCTTGGATATGTCCATCACGCCTCCAGTCAGGATCAATGATGCTCATATCATGCCATATTTTATGACACAGTAAGATTAGTGTTTTCAGTAAACCGACAGCAATGCCCGGCCAGACCCGGTGAACATTTTGAAATGGTGCGAAAAAATATTTCACGCACAACTTCACGCGCACCCACACGGTGCATGGCACAAATAAATCCGCGGGTTTACCCTTGATCGAGTTCTCAAATCCCTGCTTTTATGAATTTTGTTGCCTGATTTTTAGTTGACGTTTACGTAAACGTAATATCATGTTGATCTGACATTGAACCCACATCAGTTGCCGGAGCCGAGAACCAACATGACCGACCTGTCCGCAGAATACAAAGCATTAGCCAGCTACCGCCCAATACACAAGGTGCGTTTTGTAACGGCCGCCAGCCTGTTCGACGGACACGACGCTGCCATCAACATCATGCGGCGCATCCTTCAAAGCATGGGCGCGGAAGTGATTCATCTGGGCCACAACCGCAGCGTTGACGAAGTGGTCACCGCCGCCCTGCAGGAAGATGCCCAGGGCATTGCCATCAGCTCCTACCAGGGCGGGCATGTCGAATACTTCAAGTACATGGTCGATTTGCTCAAGAGCCGCGGCGGCGAGCACATCCAGGTGTTTGGCGGCGGCGGCGGCGTGATCGTGCCGCCCGAAATCCGCGAGCTGCATGCCTATGGCGTGACCCGCATCTACAGCCCGGAAGACGGCCAGAAGATGGGCCTGGCCGGCATGATAGGCGAGATGGTCATGCGCTGCGACAAGGACCTGACCGGCTTCGCCCCCAAGGACGTCAAGGCCATAGAAGGCCATGGCGAGATGAACTGGCGCGCACTGGCGCAGATGATCACCGCTTTGGAAAATGACAAGGCGGACCCTGCATTGGTCGAGAAGCTGCGCAAGCAGGCCGCTACCAAAAAGATACCTGTGCTGGGCATCACCGGCACCGGCGGCGCCGGCAAGTCCTCGCTCACCGACGAGTTGATTCGCCGCCTGCGCCTTGACCAGAACGACAGGCTGCGCGTCGCCATCATCAGCATCGACCCGTCCCGCCGCAAGAGCGGTGGCGCGCTGCTGGGCGACCGCATCCGCATGAACGCCATCAACCCCTGGACGGTTCCGCTGGCCGGCAAGAAAAATGCCGACAGCGGCCAGCGCGTTTTCATGCGCTCGCTGGCAACCCGCGATTTCGGCTCGGAAATCAGCCAGGCCCTGCCCGATGTGATTGCCGCCTGCAAGTGCGCCGGCTTTGATTTGATCGTCGTCGAGACATCCGGCATAGGCCAGGGTGACGCCGCCATCGTGCCGCACGTGGATGTGCCCATGTATGTGATGACGCCCGAATTCGGCGCGGCCAGCCAGCTGGAAAAAATCGACATGCTGGACTTTGCCGAGTTCATCGCCATCAACAAATTCGATCGCAAGGGTTCGCTCGACGCCTTGCGTGATGTCTCCAAGCAGGTGCAGCGCAACAAGGAAGCCTGGACCACGGCAACCGACAAGATGCCGGTGTTCGGCACCATGGCCGCGCGTTTTAACGACGACGGCGTCACCGCCCTGTACCAGGCGCTCAAACCCCGCCTGGCGGCGCTGGGCCTCAAGCTTGGCGACGGCGCCCTGCCTGTCGTCGACGTGCGCCACAGCACCAACCAGACACCGGTGGTGCCCGCAGCCCGTACACGCTACCTGGCCGAGATCAGCGACACCGTGCGCGGTTACAAAAAGCGCGCCAGGGCCCAGGCACAGCTGGCGCGTGAGGTCCAGCAGCTCGGGGCCGCTGCCGGCATGCTCCAGCTGGACAAACCCGAGCGGGCAACCGCAGCCGAGGCCGCACTTGACCTGGCCGGCCAGCGCAAGGCGCGCATGGACGGTGATGCAAAAGCGCTGCTGGCCCAATGGCCGGACATGCAGGCCGCCTATGCCGGCGACGAATACGTGGTGAAGATCCGCGACAAGGAAATCCGCACCGCGCTGACCACCAAATCACTCTCCGGCACGACCATCCGCAAGGTGGCCTTGCCGCAGTATGAAGACCACGGTGAAATCCTCAAGTGGCTGATGCTGGACAACGTGCCAGGCAGCTACCCCTACACCGCCGGCACATTCGCCTTCAAGCGCGAAGGTGAAGACCCGACCCGCATGTTTGCCGGCGAGGGAGACCCTTTCCGCACCAACACCCGCTTCAAGCTGCTCAGCGAAGGCATGGCCGCCAAACGCCTGTCCACCGCGTTTGACTCGGTCACGCTGTACGGCAACGACCCGCATGTGCGCCCCGACATTTACGGCAAGGTCGGCAACTCCGGCGTGTCGATCGCGACGCTGGATGACATGAAGGTGTTGTACGACGGTTTTGACCTGTGCAACCCGTCCACCTCGGTGTCCATGACCATCAACGGCCCGGCGCCGTCCATCCTGGCGATGTTCATGAACACCGCCATCGACCAGAACCTGGACAAGTTCAAAAAAGACAACGGCCGCGACCCGACGGCGACCGAAGCCGCCAAGATCCGCGAATGGGTGCAGGAGAACGTGCGCGGCACCGTGCAGGCCGACATCCTGAAGGAAGACCAGGGCCAGAACACCTGCATCTTCTCGACCGAGTTCAGCCTGAAAGTCATGGGCGACATTGCCGAGTATTTCGTGCACAACCGCGTGCGCAATTTCTACAGCGTTTCCATCAGCGGTTACCACATCGCCGAAGCCGGCGCCAACCCGATTTCGCAGCTGGCTTTCACGCTGTCCAACGGCTTCACCTTTGTCGAAGCCTACCTGGCGCGCGGCATGCACATCGACGACTTCGCGCCCAACCTGAGCTTTTTCTTCAGCAACGGCATGGACCCGGAATACACCGTGATGGGCCGCGTCGCGCGCCGCATCTGGGCCGTGGCCATGAAGGAAAAGTACGGCGCCAACGAGCGCAGCCAGAAACTCAAGTACCACATCCAGACTTCAGGCCGCAGCCTGCACGCGCAGGAGATCCAGTTCAACGACATACGCACCACGCTGCAGGCGCTGATCGCGATCTACGACAACTGCAATTCACTGCACACCAATGCCTTCGATGAAGCCATCACCACGCCAACCGAGGAATCGGTGCGCCGCGCCATGGCCATCCAGCTCATCATCAACCGCGAATGGGGACTGGCCAAGAACGAGAACCCGTCACAGGGCGCCTTCATCATTGAAGAGCTGACCGAGTTGCTGGAAGAAGCCGTGCTGCTGGAGTTTGAACGCATCGCCGAGCGCGGTGGCGTGCTGGGTGCGATGGAAACCGGCTACCAACGCGGCCGCATCCAGGATGAGTCCATGCACTACGAGATGCTCAAGCACACCGGCGAGCTGCCCATCATAGGCGTCAACACCTTCCGCAACCCGCATGGCGAAGTGGTGCAGGACAAGCTGGAACTGGCGCGCTCCACCGACGAAGAAAAGCAGAACCAGCTCAAGCGCCTGGAAGACTTCCACCAGCGCCACGCGGCCGAGTCACCGGCCATGCTCAAGCGCCTGCAACAGGCCGTGATTGAAAACCTCAACGTGTTTGAGGTGCTGATGGACGCGGTGCGCGTCTGCTCGCTGGGCCAGATCACAAACGCGCTGTTCGAGGTGGGCGGACAGTACCGGCGGAACATGTAAAGAGGTCGCCAGCGCGGCGATATGGCTTGTTTATGCCCAGGGCATCGTGAAAGTTTTGCCATTGCAGAACGATTTCATGGCTTCCTGCACACCTTCCTTGTAGCCCAGGCCTGAGTCCTTGATGCCACCAAAAGGCGTGAGTTCAATCCGGTAACCCGGCACTTCCCACAGATTGACAGTGCCGACCTTCAGTTCATTGGCAAAGCGAGTGGCGTAATCCATCCGGTTGGTGCAAATGCCGGAAGACAGGCCATAGGCCGTGCCGTTGGAGATGGCAATGGCCTCGTCTATGTCGCGGAATTTGATGATGGGAGAAACCGGGCCGAACGTTTCCTCGCGCACCAGGGTCATCTCGGGCCGGACATTGTCGAGCACCGTAGGCGCATAGAGTGCTCCCTCACGCTGGTTGCCCGTGAGCAGGCGTGCGCCCTGTGACACGGCTTCGTTCACCAGCATCTCGAAACTGCGGGCAGTCTGCTCGTTGATGACCGTACCCATATCGCAAGCCGCATCCATCGGATCGCCATGACGCCAGCGGCGTGTTTTTTCAACCACCATCTCCGTAAAGTCGTGCGCCACGGACTCCTGCACTAGCATCCGCTTGACGGCAGTGCAACGCTGGCCGGAATTCTTGTACGAGCCCTGAACGGCCAGATCAGATGCTTTGTCCAGGTCAGCATCGTCCATCACAATCAGCGGATCGTTGCCGCCCAGCTCAAGGACGATGCGGCGGTAACCGGCCTTGCCGGCGATGTACTTGCCGATAGGCACGCCGCCGGTAAAAGTAATCAGGTCCACGTGCTCGTTGGTGAGCATTTCGTCTGCGATCTCACGCGGGTCTCCCGTGATCACCTGAAGCATTTCCGGTGGCAATCCTGCTTCATAAAGAATGTCAGCCAGAAAGTAGGCTGAAAGCGGCACCTTCTCCGAGGGCTTGAGCACCATGCGGTTGTTGGTGGCAATGCTGGGCACGACCTTGTGGGCAACCTGGTTCATCGGGTGGTTGAAAGGCGTGATGGCGGAAATCACGCCCAGCAGCGGCTCACGCGTGGTGATGACCTTGCGTTTCTTGCCGTGCGGCGTGAGGTCGCATGAAAACACCTGCCCATCGTCCCGGAGTGCCTCGTTGGCACCGAAAACCATCACGTCTGCGACACGACCGATTTCATACATCGAGTCCTTCTTGCACAAACCGGATTCGATGGTGATCAGCGTTGAAGCCTCTTCAGCGCGCGCACGAAGCAGGGTCGACGCCCGGTTGAGAATGGAAGAACGCTCGTAGCGGGAAAGCGTGGGACGGAAAGCATGCGCCATGCGATAAGCCTCGCGCACGTCCTCCAACGTTGCGAGAGGGACTGTTCCCACCCGTTCGCGGTTATAGGGATTGAAGACGTTGAGCGTGCGTTCGCGTGCAACGCGCTCGCCGCCTATGCGCAGCGCCTCCTTGCGAAACAGTACGCTGTCCTTGAGGGGTGGGTTGGTCGTCATGCTGCTATCTCCGCTTTCAGGGTGCCAATGAAATTTTTCCCGCGTGCACCAGCCTGGGCATGCAGGACCATTTTTTCTGCCTCTTCATCGCTGACGCCATAGTCGGTGAAGCGTGTTTTCACTCCGAGCTTCTCGATGAAATTGGCGAGGTGGTGCGGTGCGTCGGTCAACGGCACCCCCAATGCCTGCGCCAACACGAGGTCGCGGTCGGCGTGGCGGCCAATGGCGCGCTCAAGCACCATCGGTAAGGGGAAGGAACAGGCAATACCGTGCGGCAAGCCGTAGCGCAGTGTCATTTCATAAGAAATGGAATGCGCCAGGGCTGTCTTGGTATTGGAAAATGCCATGCCGGCCTTGAGTGCCGCCAGCGCCATGCGACCACGCAACGCCAGGTTGCCGGGCTGCTGCATGAGCTGGGGCAGCACCTCCATCGTCTCGCGCACAGCAGCCACCGCAAAGGTGTCGGAGACCGGATTAGCGTTGACGTTCCAGATCGATTCAAGCGCGTGCGATAGCGCGTCAAGCCCGCTTTGCAAAGTGACCGAGGCGGGCAGCGACAGCATCAACTCAGGATCAATCACCGCATAAGAAGGCCAGGTCTGCGGTAAATGCAGCGAGTATTTCTTTTGCTGCTCACGATCCCAGATGGTGGCCCAGGGCGTGACTTCACTGCCGGTTCCCGCTGTCGTGGGCACGGCGATCAAGGCCTTGAACCGGGTAGGGGCGAAGGCTTTCTCGCCCGCCAGGCCGGCCAGAAGGTCATCGAACTTGCCGCTGTCATTGCCCACCATCAAGGCCTTGGCGGTATCTATGACGCTGCCGCCGCCGACGGCGATGATGACCTCAGTGTCCGGATGCTCGCGCCAGAACTTCTCCCAGGTTTCGGTCAGTTCGGCAACATCCGGATTGGGACGCACCTGGTCGATCACGCAGCTCAGTTGCCCTTCCAGAATTTTTTCAAGCCGGGCCAGCAGGCCAATGGCGCGAGCCTCCGGGAAGGTCACCAACGCAGCCTTGCGGCCCGCCAGCAGTTTTGGCAGGGACAGCAGGGACCCTGCCCCGTACACGCTTTGTACGGGGTTGAAGTAATTGGCAGTCATAAAAGGCCCTCTAGGAGGTCGTTGCGGGAACGTGATTCAACGCAAGATCAAAGATGTCGAAATTGCGCAGCCTTCGGCCTGCAGCAACGCCCTGAAGCTGGCGATTAAAAAGCAAGGGCACTTTTTGTTCCGACAGGCCGCCATGCGAGCGCAAGGGCACGGTCAGACCGCTCAGGTCATGTTCGGAAGCACGAGTGCCGAGCACAGTCAGATGGTCCGAGACCACCACAAGATCGCCAATCCGGTCCGGTGGCAATTCAAAGCGCTCCGCAGCCTCATCGCGGGTTAACACGGCCTCAATGCCGTCGGTAGTGCTGAGCGCTTCTATCACCTGCGAAGCGGGAGCCGAAGCGTCGAGGTATACCGTGGCAAACGAGCCGAGCGCACCATGGTGCACCACGTAGGGATCGGTAATCGGCAGTATCACGCGGCTTTTCCCCGCACCCGTCAGGGCATCCAATACTTCCTGAAGGAACACGATACGCGGCTTGCCCGCTGCGTCGGTCTTTGGGCTCATGCCGTGGTCAGCAGTGATGGCGATGACCGCGCCCAGTTGATCAAGCTGGGCCAGATAGCCGTCCATCATCGCGTAGAAGTCGTTGGCCCCTTGCGTGCCGGGCGCGCACTTGTGCTGCACGTAGTCGGTGGTCGACAGGTACATCAGGTCCGGCCTGTGTTTTTCCAGCAGCTTCACGCCGGCAGCAAAAACAAATTCACTCAGGTCGGCGCTGTAAACCGAGGGCACAGGCTTGCCCACGAGTTCCAGCACGTTCTCAATGCCGCCATCAGCCAATGTAGCCTTGTCGGCTTTCTCGGCGGAAAAGCAGATGCCTTTCATCTGGTGGCCCAGAAGAGTACGCAGCTTGTCCTTGGCGGTGACTACGGCCACTTTGGCACCGGCGCTGGAGAATGCCGCCAGGAGGGTGCCGGCACGCAGATAGGAAGGATCATTCATCATGACCTCCTTGCCCACTCTGGTATCGAGGAAGTAGTTGCCGCAAATACCGTGTACCGACGGTGGGACGCCTGTCACGATCGACAGGTTGTTCGGATTGGTGAAGCTTGGCACCACACAATCTCCGATGAGCGAGGAGCCCATCGCCAGCATGCGCTTGAGGTAAGGGGCGACGCCCGCCTGGATTGCCTGCGTGATGTAGTCCGGCTCACAGCCGTCCACGCAGATCACCACAACGGGTTGTTTCGGGGATTTGTAGGCCCGGCCGTTCGCCAGCACCACGGGGGGGTTGTGGGTCATTAATGTGCTCCTTGTTGCACCCAGGCGCGAAGCTTGCTGGATATGTAGTCTGCCGCCATCACCATCAACACGATCACCAGGATGCAGGTGGCGGTGTCCTGGTACTGGAACAGCTTCATGCTGCCAACCAGTTCAAAGCCGATCCCGCCGGCACCCACCATGCCCAGCACGGTGGCCTGGCGAAGATTGGTCTCAAAGCGATAAAGGACCACCGCAATCCAGGACGTAATGACTTGCGGTATCACGCCAAAAATGATGATCTGGATGGGTCCTGCGCCTGTTGAGCGCAGGGCTTCAATCGGCCCCTGGTCGATATCCTCAATGGATTCGGCAAAAAACTTGCCCAGCATGCCTGCGCCGTGGAGGGCCAATGCCAGTACGCCGGGGAAAGGGCCCAAACCCACCGCTGCCACAAAAATCAATGCAAGAATGATTTCATTGATGCCGCGCGCGATGTTCAGCACCTGGCGCATGGCGTGAAACACCACAAGATTCGGAGAGATGTTGCGCGCCGCGAGAAAGCAGACCGGGACCGCCAGCACAATGGCCAGCAAGGTTCCCCAAATCGCAATCTGTACCGTCTCGATAGCCGGTCTCACGAGTTTCTGCATGAACTCCCAGTTGGGGGGCAGCATGCGGCCAAGAAAGTCTGCGATCCACGGCAAGCCCTTGACGAGTTCACCCACGCTAACCTCGCTGCCGATGGCGGCCCACCAGACAACACCCAGGCCAGCTGCAGCGATGCCGAGGTATTTCCACCAGCCGGCATTGCCCGCACTCGGTCCCACAAGAAGGTTGTAGCGTCCGATGCTGATCATGATTTCTCCATGGAAAGTTGCTGCGCCATCGGCATGGCGGCGGGCCGGTGCAAGGACGCATGGCTGGCCGCCAAGGCTTCATTCGTCGAAGCAGGTGCCGCCGGCTCGTGCGGATCAAGGCCACCCGGATAAATGCGCTGCAAGGCTTCATCGGTCAGTTCATCTGGCCGACCTTCGAAGACGATGCGCCCGCCTGCAACGCCAATAATGCGTTCACCGAATTCCCGGGCATAGTCAACCTGGTGCAGGTTGCAGATCACCGTGATGCCGGTTTCGCGGCTGGCCTGGCGCAGGTAGTTCAACACGCTGCGTGAGGTTTTTGGATCAAGGCTGGCCACAGGTTCATCGGCCAGGATGACCTTGGGCTGCTGCGCCAGCGCCCGTGCGATGCCAACGCGTTGCTTCTGCCCGCCCGATAGCGTGTCCGTGCGGACGTCGGCCTTTGAGTCGAGCGCGACTCGGCGCAGGCATTCGCTGGCTATCTCGATGTCCCGCCGCGGGAAGAGCTGGAACCATGACAGCACGCTGGGCATGGCACTGAGCCGCCCCGTCAGCACGTTCTTGAGCACCGACAGCCGCGGAACCACGTTGTAGTGCTGAAAGATCATGGCAACATCGCGCCGCACGCGGCGCAACCCTGCACGATCGCCGCAAGACTTCTCACCATCCACATGAATTTCACCCTTGGTGGGCTCCGTCAGATGGTTGATGCAACGAAGCAGCGTGGACTTGCCCGCACCGGATGCTCCGAGGATGACCAGAAACTCCCCCTTGCGCACATGCAGGTCGATGTGATGCAGGGCTTCAAAGTCACCATACTTTTTGGACAGGCCCCGGATCCTGATCATTTCATCTTCCTCAGGTCAAGGTTCAGGGACTTGGCCGTGTCGCGGATGATGTCGTAGGCCGCATCGTTGGTCGGGTGAAAGCCATTGAGCAGGCCCTGGTCAGACCAGGGGATGTCTTTCACTTGCAGGAATGCCGCTTGCACGCGCTTCTTGAGCTCGGCAGGCAAATCCTTGCGCCAGACGGTAGGCGACTCGGGGATAGGGTCCGATTTCCAGACCACCACAATGTCCTCGCGTTTGGCAAGCCCCTTGGCAATGGCCGCATCCAGGATACGGTCGGCAATGGCAGCGGCATCGATTTTCCTGTTCTGTACGGCAATCGCATTGGAGTCATGCGAACCAGAGAAAATGACGCGGCCAAAATCCTTGTCGGGATTGAAGCCGGCCTTCATCAGACCCGCCTTGGGAAAGAGATGGCCGGAGGTAGAGCTTGGATCGACGAAAGCAAAGGTCTTGCCCTTGAGATCATTCACCGTCCTGATGCCGCTATCCTTGTGGGCGATGATCTGGCTGTAATAGGAAGTACGCCCCGCCTTCTTTGTTTCAGCGACAGCAAAGGCCTCGATATCGGCGACCGTTGTGCCCAGCACATAAGAAAACGGGCCAAGGTAAGCCACGTCGAGTCGTTTGGAGCGCAATGCCTCGATCACGCCGTTGTAATCTGCCGCAACAAAGGGCTTGACAGGCATTCCCAAGGCCTTGGACAGCATGTCCATCATCGCCTGGCTGTTGGCGATCATTGCTCGGGAGTCCTCAGAGGGAATCAGGCCAACCGTAAGTACCTGTGGCTGAGCCAGGGCCGGGAATGCAATTGCCGAGGCCGCAAGCGCTGCGGCGTTCGTCAGAACACTTCTTCGTTTCATCATGCTTGTCTCCAGTTGTGGTTTGGTCATATCAATAGTCCTTTCATTTCTACAGGCCCCATTGGCCCTTGCAGAGTTTTCACGCCTTCTGTGACGCCGTGATGAAAAGACATTAATCGCAAACGATCAGCAACTTCTGGGATGCCGTTTCGTTCTGGTTGCTAGTAAAACATCCAGGCGATTCATTGGTCAAATTCAATTTTTTTGCCTTTTATATATACTGAATCTATAGTTTGAACACACAAAGAAACAGCCATGCGCCTGACACAACTGCGTTCTTTTTATGCCGTGGCCCGCATGGGCAGCTTCACGCGGGCGGCCGAGCACCTGCATGTGAGCCAGCCGACCATCACGACCCAGGTCCGTTTTCTTGAGGAAAGCTATAACGTCGAGCTGTTTCATCGCAAGGGAAGACGCGTGCAATTGACGGCCATCGGTGAACAGCTGATGCAGTTGGCGCAGCAGATCTTCAGTCTTGAGGCCGACGCCGTTCACTTGCTGGGAGATGCAGGCGAGCTACGCTCGGGGCATCTTCGCGTGGCAGCCGTCGGGCCCTACCATGTCACGAAATTGCTGGTGGACTTCAATCAGCATTACCCGGGAATCCAGGTATCCGTGAGTACCGGAAACTCGCAGGATGTGCTGGACCGGCTGCTGGACTATCGAGCCGACGTGGGTGTACTGGCGCAGCTGGTGCACGATGAACGCTTCCTGTCCGTACCGTTCAGCAAACACCCGGTCGTGATCTTCACATCGTCCTCGCACCGGTTTGCAAAACGGCGCAGCATCCGCATGGCGGATCTTCAGGGAGAACGCATGATTCTTCGGGAACAGGGCTCGACCACCCGCAGGGCGCTGGAGCAGGCCCTGGCCCAGGCCGCGATTACGCCGAATGTCGTGATGGAGATCGGCAGCCGTGAAGTCATCCGTGAGGCAGTAGCCCAGGGCATTGGCATCGCAGCCGTTTCCCTGGTGGAATACGCGCCTGGCCCCGGTCTGAGCATGGTGAAGATCAGCGATGCAGAAATTTATACCTATGCCCACGTGCTATGTCTTGCGGAACGACGTGAGATGCGCATGGTGAGTGCATTCTTTAACGCCATCCTGCCTGCACCTCCCGGCAAGAAACGTTCAACGAGTCGATAAAGCTGTTGGGGCGCTTGCCGGTCCGGGTGAAAATCAGGGCTCATGCACCTGCAAGCTCCTGAATCCAGACCCGCCCCCATTGATGGCACATGGCTGATCCACTGCGACGGCAGCGCGTTTCCGAACCCCGGCAACATGGGCCTCGGTGCAAGCCTGATCAGACCGGATGGTGAAAAGCACCAGCTATGCATTGCAGCAAGCGGGAAAGGATGCAACAACGAGAGGCCCGCGCCATGATGCTGGCGCTGGAGCACGCCAAACTGCTGGGCGCAAGAAGTGTGCGAATCCACAGCGACAGCCGCGTGGTGATTGACCAACTTTCAGGGCTGGACACCCGCAGGATTGACCGCCTCGAAGAGCTGTTTGAATGCATACGCGCCATGCTGGCATCGTTTGAGCATGCCGATGTTGTCTGGATACCGGGCCATCGCAACATTGCGGCAGATGCACTTGCACGCTCGGCAGTAGGACTTCCTCCGAGAACCGTTGTCAAAGCCAAAAGGAAAAACTGAGCAAGGCCTGCGGACATAAAAAAAGCGCCTTCAAGAGGCGCTCTTTCATGGATGCAGCCCAATGGGGCCGCATCAGCAAAGCCGGCTCAGCCCTGATGGGGGCGCTTGCCCGGGTTCTTTTTGCTGCGGGTGTGCGATCCGCGCTCCAGGCTGATCTTCTGGCCGCGGCCGGTCGTGATGGTGTAGCCCTTGGGCGGGACTGGTTTTGGGGCGCAGATGTCGGCTTCGACTCTGATTTTCTTGGACATGGAAGACTCCGGGTTAAAAATGGCTGAAAGAGTGATTTTAAGCCAATGGGCGCCGGCACCAGTATCCCGGCCCTCCCAGGCGTACCAGACAGGCGGCCAATCCCGGCCGTCCCTGGCTTTGTACCCAGCGCCGGTTTTTATTCGATGGTCGCGCCGGAGGCCTGCACAATGCCCTTCCACTTCTGGTAGTCGGTCTTGAGCAGGCTTGAAAACTGCTCGGGCGACATGTTCTGCACTTCGGCACCCTGCGCGTGGATGGCGGCTTTCATGTCGGCCGTGGCCAGCAGCTTGTTGACTTCGGCATTCACGGTGGTGACGATTTCCTTTGGCGTGCCGGCCGGCATGAACAGGCCATACCAGGTGCTGACGTCAAAGTCCTTGAAGCCGAGTTCGGCCACGGTCGGGATGTCCGGCAGCGAGGTGCTGCGGCGTGCCGAGGTGACGGCCAGCGGGCGCAGCTTGCCGGACTTGATCTGGCCTATGGCCGACGGCAGCGATGACACCATCAGGTCCACATTGCCCGCCAGCACGTCCATCATGGCCGGGTTGGAGCCCTTGTAGGGAACGTGGCGCAGCTTGATGTTGGCGGCACCGTTGAAAATCTCGCCGGCCAGGTGGATGGTGGTGCCGTTGCCGGGCGAGCCGTAGGTGATGGTGTCGGGCGCGGCTTTCGCAGCGGCCACCACGTCGGCCAGCGTCTTGAAGCGCGACTGCACGCCGGTGACGATCACGACGGGCGTGTAGGCCACGTGGGCGACAGCCACCAGGTCCTTGGTCGGGTCATAGCTGAGCTTTTTGTAAAGCCAGGGCGCGACCACCAGGTTGTCCTTCTGGCCCATGACCATGTCGTAGCCCGTGGGCGCGGCGCGCACGGCTTCGACGATGCCTATGGTGCCGCCGGCGCCCGCACGGTTGTCGGGGATCACATTCCATTTGCTCACTTCCGTGAGTTTGGTGGCGACCAGGCGCGACAGGATGTCGGTGCCGCCGCCCGGGGGGAAGGGCACGATCAAACGTATCGGTTTGGCGGGATACGCGGGTGCCGGCGATTGCGCGTGCACGCCGGTCACGGCCAGCGCAAGAAAGGCAAGGGGAAGAATTTTCCGGAACATATAAAAGAAGTCTCCTGAGGTGGTCAACAAGCGTCACGTGCACACAATGAACACGCACAAAGCTGCTGCCAGCCGGTCCCGCATTTTATTCAAGGGGCGGCAAGCTGCACCCCGAAGCTGCATTAACCCGCAAATGGAGACCTCTTGTTTGGCGATGGGCGTCCGCACCGGGCTACATGCCCGGGCTACACCGCCTGGCGCAGCGGCAGGTTCACCAGCAGGTTCTGCGGCTTGAGCCTGAGCACGCCCTCGGCGTTCATCATCAGGCCCAGGTAAACCGGCTTGCCGGCCACATCGGCCCGCATCTCGCGCGGGTCGGCAAAGTCCAGGCGGAACAGGCTCACCAGCCGCTGCAGGCGCGCCGGCTCGACCTCCCGGCCCTCGTACAAGTCGTTGAGCAGCGCGCTCGCCTCCGCGTCCAGGCCCACATGCCAGCGCCAGGCCGCATCGTCAATCTTTTGCAGCGGCCGGATGCTGACGGCCACGCCCAGGAAATGCTGCACCCATTTTTGCAGCACGCTTGCCAGCGCCTTGAGGCCGGAGCGCGCCCGGGTCATGGTCAGGACCAGGCCGTGGCTCAGGTCATTGCTGATTTCATGCGTCAGGTCCAGCAGGAAGGGGTACTGGCCTGGCTTGTCCCGGGCCAGCAGGAAAGCCGCTGCGTTGTCGTCCGCCAGCACCTGCATGTTGATGACAGGCATGGGCGCCTTGGCTTCGGCCAGGAAGCGCCCGATATCGCCCAGGCCGGCGGTTTCATTGAACATGTCCAGCGTGTCGCGGTCACCGCTGAGCACCTGGCCATCCTGCGTGCTGATGCGCTGGCTGCGAAACAGCAGCTCCGCGGCGCGCATCTCGTAGACATCGGCCGAGTCAGCAAGCAGGTTGTGCGTGATGGCCTCGGCCAGCAGGTCAATAAACAGCGGCGGTATGTTGATGCCGCCGCCCCCGCTGCGGGGGAACAGACCCAGGTAATAAGCCTCCAGCGTTCCGGCCGCCAGCAGGCCATCACGAAAACGCAAAAACAGTGTGTAGCTCTCCCTCGCATCGGCGTCCCGCAATACCTGCAGGCCGGCAGCAGGGACGGCTGCGGAGGGATCGGCCAGCAACGCGGCGTGCAGGGCCAGCTCGGCCGGGCAAGACTCGGGCACGGGCACCAGTTCGGGCCGGCGCAGGAAGAGCCGCAGGTAGTCCGGCGTGGGACTTAACCAGCCGCGGTCGTTGTACTGGAGCTTGAACGGGGCTGGCGCAGCCGCAGGCCGGGGAATTTGCATGGCTGCAATCGTCGCATAGATAAAGCCGTCCTTTGACAATCGCCTGACTTGCTCCTTTTTTGATAGCTGCCCGTGCAAACCCCACGCCGACCAAAGGCATTATTTGCTTACAACCATAGCCAGGCGGTCGCTGCGGCGGGGGAAAGCCGATTACATCCTGTTTCCGCCGTGTCAGCTTATGGCGCAATCTTTACCCGCCCTTAGCGGCCCGGCCTTTTGCTGAAGCGTTGTACAGACATGCTTGTGTTTGCCTGCATTCAAGCCAGGGCCGCACAACACAGCCGGAGAGCATGCACCATGACCACATCCACAACTTTTTTATCCAGCACCCATTCCCCGTTTGACCGCCTGCGTTCAGGGTTTTCGCGCTGCATCGCGGCATCGCTGCTGCTGGTGTTGCAGGGCACAGCCTGGTCCCAGGCTGCAGCGGCCAACGCGCCACTGGACCCGCCCGGCCGCGTTGCCAGGCTCAACCTGATTGAAGGCCCGGTCAGTTTTACGCCGGCCGACGCCGCAGCGGCCCCAGGGGACAAGGCCTGGACAGCTGCCGAGTTGAACCGGCCCCTGACCAGCGGCGACCGCCTGTGGACCGGCCAGCAGG
This sequence comes from Pseudomonadota bacterium, assembly GCA_040388255.1. Classification (GTDB taxonomy): domain Bacteria; phylum Pseudomonadota; class Gammaproteobacteria; order Burkholderiales; family Burkholderiaceae_C; genus Polaromonas. The sequence goes on from JAZKCE010000013.1 coordinate 195,708, forward strand.
CGCGCACGGAGCTGCACACAGGCTCGACCGCAATCCGCATGAGCGAGCAGACCAGCCTGGATTTTGTGACCTTGGACGACAACGTGACCCAGCTCAGGCTGGCGCAGGGCACGGTCAAGCTGCGCGTGCGCGCCCTGTTTGAAGGCCAGCGGCTGGAGGTGGACACGCCCAACCTGGCGTTTGTCATCTCACAGCCGGGCGACTACCGCGTGGACGCCTACCCCGCCAGCAACAGCACACGGGTGGTCGCGCAATCGGGGGCCGGCGTGATCTACGGCGACAGCGGCATGCCTTTGAGCCTGGACAACCAGCAGCAGGGCAGCTTCACCGGCACCGACCTGACGCCGGCAGCACCGGGCGCCAGCGTGCAGGACAGTTTTGACGCCTGGGCCAGGGTACGCGACCAACGCGAAGACCAGTCGGTGTCGGCGCGTTATGTGCCGCGCGAAACCGTCGGTTACCAGCAACTCGACAACTACGGCGACTGGAGCCAGGACCCGGCTTACGGCGCCGTGTGGCTGCCGCGCGCCGTGCCCGTCAACTGGGCGCCCTACAGCTATGGCCACTGGAGCTGGATCGCGCCCTGGGGCTGGACCTGGATTGACGACGCGCCCTGGGGCTTTGCACCGTTTCACTATGGCCGCTGGGCCCAGATCGGCCCGCGCTGGGCCTGGGTGCCGGGACGGCTGGCAGCGCGCCCGGTGTATGCGCCCGCGCTGGTCGCCTTCATAGGCGGGAACTCCGGCGGCGTCAGCTGGAACATCTCCATCGGCTCAGGCGGCCCGCCACGGCCCAGCGTGGGCTGGTTCCCGCTGGCTCCGGGTGAGGTCTTTCGCCCCGCCTACCGGGCGAGCCCGCGTTATGTCACCCAGATCAACAACAACATCGTGGTGAACAACATCACCAATGTCTACCGCTACCAGCGCCAGCCGGCTGCCGTGACGGCCCTGAGCGCGGCCGACTTTGCCAGCGGCCGGCCGGTTCGCGGCAAGCAGCAAGCCCTGAACGCCGGTGATTTGAGGCGCGCCCAGGTCGTGACGGGCAGCGCAACAGAGCGTAGCGCCCTGCCGCAAGGCCCGGACAGGCATGAACTGGCCAGGCCGGCCCCGGCCGCCGCGCTGCCGCCGGCAGCCGTGCAGACGGCACGCCCCGTGGTGGACAGCCGCGAAGCGCATCGCCATGACAGGCGCGACGCCCAAAGGGATGAACGTCCCCGCAACAGCGGCGCCAGTCCGCTGGCCCAGGCCCCCCTGCCACAAACCGCCGCGCCGGCCGCAAGACCAGGCCCGGCCATCAGCCCGCCCGTCAATGCAACGCCTGCAGCCCCGGTTAACCCGCTGGCCACCAGGCGCAACACCGATGAGACCGCTATCGGCCAGAGCCGCCGGGAGCCCGCACCGCAACGCCGCCAGGCAGCACAAGCCGGCCCGCAGCCCTCGCCGCCCGCCGCCGTGCCAGCCCAGCCGGATACCCGCGCCGCAGCCGGCCAGGCCCAGCGCGCAGCACAGGAAGCGCAAGCCCGGCAAGCACTGCAGCGCGAACAGCAGCAGCGCCAGCAACAACAGGTGCAGAAAGAACAACAGGGCAGACAACAGGCAGAAGCGCACCAACAACATGCCCAGCAAGCGCAGCAGCAAAGGCAGGACCGCGAACAGGTGCAAGACCGGCAGAAAGCGCAGCGGGAACAACAACATGCGCGACAGGCAGAAGAAAGGCAGCAGGCCAGACGGACCGACCCTGGCCCGGCCCGCGAGCCGCAGCCGGACGCCGGCGCCAACCGCAAGCGGGAACCATGAGAGTCTGGTCGCTATGTTTTTGATAGCTGGCTGCGCCTGCTACGCATGCCGGAGAGGTCTTTTTTTCTGATAGCTCACCGGCAAGCCGGCATTCAACAGTCCCCACACACCAAGCCGGGGCACATCAAGGCGTGCATGCCGGCAAGCGCCTCAGGCCCGGCCGGATCAACGCATCTCAAATGTCGGGCTGATGACAATCGGCCCCTCAGGGTCGCCCATGACGCAAAACTACCTAAGGGTCTTACCCGGTATCGCCGCCCATGGGGGCTGGCTACTATCACCTCCTGTGATGCACGGGGTTCGGCATTTTTGCCTGTGAAGGCGGCCTGCCGCGCCGCAGATTCCACCCCCATCTGCCGGAGAATCATTTGCCAGTTGAGTTCATTCTTGAAACGCGCGGTCTGACCAAAGAATTCAAGGGATTCGTTGCCGTCAACAACGTGGACCTCAAGGTCCAGCGCGGACATATCCATGCATTGATAGGGCCCAACGGCGCGGGGAAAACCACGTTTTTCAACCTGCTGACCAAGTTTTTGCCGCCCACGCGCGGCTCCATCGTTTTTAACGGCACCGACATCACCTCCGAGCAACCGGCGCAAACCGCGCGGCGCGGCATCGTGCGCTCGTTCCAGATTTCAGCCGTTTTCCCGCACATGACGGTGCTTGAAAACGTGCGCGCCGCCCTGCAGCGCAACCTCGGCACCTCGTTTCACTTCTGGAAAGCCGAAGACACGCTGTTCCACCTGCATGAACGTGCCCGCGAACTGCTGGCAGCCGTTGACCTGAGCAGCTTCGCCGACGAAATGACGATCAACCTGCCCTATGGCCGCAAGCGCGCACTCGAACTCGCCACCACCCTGGCGCTGGAACCCGAGCTGATGCTGCTTGACGAGCCAACTCAGGGCATGGGCCACGAAGACGTGGACCGCGTCACGCAACTGATCAAGAAGGTTTCCGCAGGCCGCACCATACTCATGGTTGAACACAATATGAATGTGGTGTCGTCGATTGCCGACCGCATCACGGTGCTGCAGCGCGGCGCCATCATTGCCGACGGCCCCTATTCGGAAGTTTCCAAAAATCCGCTGGTCATCGAAGCCTATATGGGTACAAGCAATACTGAGCTTCAAGGGGCGCACTAGATGTTTACCCCCACATTTTTCACTTCGTGTAATGCATTGCCCCCCGAGGGGGCCCAGGCCTGCCTTGGGGCGGCCCTGCGGAGTCCTGCATGACAACCGAGCTCCTGAAGATAGAAGAACTCAACGCCTGGTATGGCGAGTCGCACATCCTGCACGGTGTCAACCTGACCGTCAACGAAGGCGAAGTTGTCACGCTGCTGGGCCGCAACGGCGCGGGACGGACCACCACCATGCGCGCCATCGTCGGCCTGACCGGCTCGCGCAAGGGCTCGATCCGGATCAAGGGCGAAGAAGCCATCAAGCTGGCGCCGCACAAGATTGCGCGGCTGGGCGTGGGTTATTGCCCGGAAGAGCGCGGCATTTTTGCCAGCCTGTCGGCCGAAGAGAACCTGATGCTGCCGCCCACGATTGCCCCCGGCGGCATGAGCCTTGACGAGATTTACGCCATGTTCCCCAACCTGAAAGAGCGCGCCACCAGCCCCGGCACGCGGCTGTCGGGCGGCGAGCAGCAGATGCTGGCCGTGGCGCGCATCCTGCGCACCGGCGCGCGGCTCCTGCTGCTCGATGAAATCTCCGAGGGCCTGGCGCCCGTCATCGTGCAAAAGCTCGCCGAAATGATCCTCACGCTGAAAGCCAAGGGCTACACCATCGTGCTGGTCGAGCAGAACTTCCGTTTTGCCGCGCCACTGGCCGACCGTTTTTATGTCATGGAGCATGGCCGTATCGTCAAACAGTTTGCCCAGAACGAGCTGTCTGCCAACATGGGCATGCTGCAAGAGTACCTGGGGGTCTGACCGGCCTGACCCTGGTTTGGCCGACAGCCCGCATTTTTTCGATCCCCTTCACAACACTTTTAACAGGAGACTCTCATGAAACTCAAAGCTCTCGTCACCGCCATGGCCCTTGGTATGGGCGCTGTGGCCTCCGCACCGGTCCTGGCGCAGAACACCGGCCCGGTCAAGATCGGCATCATCACCGACATGTCCAGCCTGTACGCGGACATCGACGGACCGGCCGGCGCTGAAATGCTGCGCTGGGCTGCAGCGGACTTCGGCGGCAAGGTGCTGAACCGCCCGATCGAGGTGCTGAGCGCCGATCACCAGAACAAGGCCGACGTCGCATCCTCCAAGGCGCGTGAATGGATCGACAAGGATGGCCTGCAGATGCTGATAGGCGGCACCAACTCCGGTACCGCGCTGGCCATGTCCAAGGTCACGACCGAAAAGAAAAAGCCCTTCATCGCCATCGGCCCCGGCTCCGCCCGCCTGACGAATGAAGACTGCTCGCCCTACACCGTTCACTATGCCTATGACACCGTGTCCCTGGCCAAGGTGGCCGGCTCCGCGCTGGTCAAGGCCGGCAACAAGAGCTGGTTTTTCCTGACGGCCGACTATGCCTTCGGCTACTCGCTTGAAGGCGATGCCTCCAAGGTTGTGAAAGACAATGGCGGCACCGTCGTCGGCGCCGTCCGTCACCCGCTCAATGCATCGGACTTCTCGTCCTTCTTGCTGCAGGCGCAATCGTCCAAGGCGCAAATCCTGGCGCTGGCCAATGCCGGCGGCGATTTCACCAATGCCATGAAGGCCGCCAAGGAATTCGGCATCGGCAAGACCATGAAGGTTGCCGGCCTGCTGGTGTTCATCAACGACGTGCACAGCCTGGGCCTGGCCAACACCGAAGGCCTGCAACTGGCAGACAGCTGGTACTGGAACCAGGACGATGCATCGCGCAAGTTCGCCAAGCGTTTCTTTGACAAATACAAACGCATGCCTTCCAGCCTGCAGGCCGCCGACTACTCGGCCACCATGAACTACCTCAAGGCCGTGCAGACCGCCGGCACGACGGACACCGACAAGGTCATGAGCACGCTCAAATCCATGAAGATTGACGACTTCTACAACAAGGGCCAGATCCGTGCCGATGGCCGCATGATCCACGACATGTATTTGTTCCAGGTCAAGAGCCCGAAAGAATCCAGCACGCCATGGGATTACTACAAGACCATTGCCAAGGTGCCCGGCGAGCAGGCCTTCACGACCGTTGCCGAGTCCAAGTGCTCACTGCTGAAGAAGTAATCAAAAAGTAAAAACGGGAAAAATGGGGAAGAACGAGGGCTCGTTACAGCCGGTCATGCCTGCATGACCGGCTGGTTTTTTAAGCTCCGTATCTTCCCTGTGTATTGCTAGGTACTCATGGAAATTTTCGGCATTCCTTTGCAAGCATTTATGGGCCAGCTGATGCTGGGCCTGGTCAACGGCGCGTTCTACGCCATGTTGAGTCTGGGCCTCGCCGTCATCTTCGGCCTGCTGGGCATCGTGAACTTCGCGCACGGCGCGCTTTACATGCTGGGCGCTTTTGCCGCCTGGATCATGCTCGACCAATTCGGCATCAATTACTGGTTTGCGCTGGTGCTTGCGCCACTCACTGTCGGCATTCTTGGCGTCATCATTGAACGGCTTTTCCTCAAGCACCTGTACAAGCTCGATCCGCTGTACGGCCTGCTGCTGACATTCGGCTTGGCGCTGGTCATGGAAGGCATCTTCCGCGAAATCTACGGCGCCTCCGGCCAGAACTACAGCGTACCGGAACTGCTGTCGGGCGCAACCAACCTCGGCTTCATGGTGCTGCCCAACTACCGCGCCTGGGTCGTGCTGGTGTCACTGGTTGTCTGCCTGGGCACCTGGTATTTGATTGAACGCACCCGCCTCGGTGCCTACCTGCGCGCCGGTACCGAAAACGCGCCGCTGGTGCAGGCCTTTGGCGTCAACGTGCCGCTGATGGTCATGCTGACCTACGGCGCCGGCGCTGCGCTCGCCGGACTGGCCGGTGTGCTGGCCGCACCCGTCATCCAGGTGAACCCGCTGATGGGCTCCAATCTGATCATCGTGGTGTTTGCCGTTGTCGTGATAGGCGGCATGGGCTCCATCCTGGGCTCGGTGATCACCGGCCTGGGCCTGGGCATCATCGAAGGCCTGACGCGGGTGTTTTACCCGGAGGCCTCCAACATCGTGGTATTCGTCATCATGGTCATCGTGCTGATGGTCAAGCCTGTCGGCCTGTTTGGCAAAGAGGTCTGAGCCATGACCGCAACCACCACTGAAACCGTGACTTCAACATCAAACTCCCTTTTGTCCAAAGCCGCAAAAATCACGCGTATCACATATATCGTGCTGCTGGCCTTTGCACTGGCCGCGCCCTTCCTCGGCTTGTACCCGGTGTTTGTGATGAAGCTGCTGTGCTTCGCACTGTTTGCCTGCGCCTTCAACCTGCTGCTGGGGTTCACCGGCCTGCTGTCTTTCGGCCATGCCGCATTCTTCGGTTCGGCGGCGTATGTGACCGGCTGGTTTATCAAGTCCATGAACTGGACGCCCGAGCTGGGCCTGATTGCCGGTGCGATTGCAGCCGGCCTCATCGGCCTGCTGGTCGGCCTTGTTGCGATCCGCCGTCAGGGCATTTACTTCGCCATGATCACTTTGGCGATTGCGCAAATGATCTACTTCGTTTGCCTGCAGGCAAGTTTTACCGGCGGTGAAGACGGTTTGCAGGGTGTACCGCGCGGCAAGCTGTTCGGGCTGTTTTCGCTTGAGTCGGATATCTCGCTGTATTACCTGGTGGTGGCAGTGTTTGTCGGCTGCTTTTTGTTCATCTCACGCATCGTGCATTCGCCTTTCGGCCAGGTGCTCAAGATGATTCGTGAAAACGAGCCCCGCGCGATTTCGCTGGGCTACAACGTGGACCGCTACAAGCTGCTGGCCTTTGTGCTGTCGGCGGCGCTGACCGGCCTGGCCGGCTCGCTCAAGACGCTGGTCATGGGTTTTGCCACGCTGTCGGATGTGCACTGGTCCATGTCGGGCGAGGTGATCCTGATGACCTTGCTGGGCGGCGTGGGCACCTTTTTTGGCCCGGTCATGGGCTCGGGCATCGTGATCGCACTGCAAAATCTGCTGGCCGACAAGGTCGGCTCCTGGGTCACGGTGATCATTGGCGCCATCTTTGTACTCTGCGTGCTGGCCTTCCGCAAGGGTGTGGTCGGCGAGTTGCTTGCCTTCAGGGAACGCCGGCGCAACGCTTCATCACAAGCCTGAAACCGCTACTCCAATGCAAAACGCGCCGCTTGTCCGGCGCGTTCTGCTTTCTGCGTCTTGTCGCTTTCGCTACATTTTTGATAGCATGCTGCGCGCACAGGACACCGACTTCAGGCATTTTTCATTAAAAAAACCGGCTTGCCTCAGGCCTCGTCCATAAAACGCACCTTGACGCTTTTGCCTTTGACCCCTCCGGCGCTGAGTTTTTGCTGAGCCAGGCTGGCGATGCCGCGGTCCACCGCCACGTAAGTTGAAAACTCGTTGACGTTGATTTTGCCGACCTGTTCCCGCGTGAAAGGCGGGACATTGCCCGCCTCGCCGGTCAGCGCGCCCAGCACGTCGCCGGCGCGGATTTTTTCCTTGCGGCCGCCTACGATTTGTAGCGTGACCATGGGCGGCAGCAGCGGCTCGTTGCTGGCGGGCGTCAGCTCGCCCAGTTTGTGCCATTCGGACTCGGCTTTTTGCAAAACCTCGATCTTGCCGACATAACCCATCTCGTCCATGCTGGCCAGGCTGATGGCCCAACCCTCTTCATCGGCTCGGCCGGTGCGACCTATGCGGTGGATGTGGACTTCTGCATCCGGCGTGACATCAACGTTGATGACCATGGCCAGCTGCGCGATGTCCAGGCCGCGCGCGGCCACATCGGTGGCTACCAGCACCGAACAGCTGCGATTGGAAAACTGCACCAGCACCTGGTCCCGCTCGCGCTGCTCCAGCTCGCCAAACAGTGCCAGCGCGCTAAAGCCCTGGTCCTTCAGATAGGCCACCAGCGCGCGGCATTGCGATTTGGTATTGCAAAAAGCCAGCGTGCTGGCCGGGCGAAAGTGCCGCAACACCTGGGCGACGGCGCCCAAGCGGGCTTCGTCATGGTCGCTGTCCGGCACCTGGTACCAGCGCTGCTGTATCTTGGTTTTTTCATGCTGCGCCTGCACTGTGATGGTTTGCGGCGTTTTCATGAACTGCTGGCTCAACTTGGCAATGCCTTCGGGGTAGGTCGCCGAAAACAGCAGGGTCTGGCGCTCTTTCGGGCATTGTTTGGCGACGGTGGCGATATCCTCGAAAAATCCCATGTCCAGCATGCGGTCGGCTTCATCGAGCACCAGCGTGTTCAGGGCTTCCAGGTTCAGGTTGCCGCGCCCCAGGTGGTCCATGATCCGGCCCGGCGTGCCGACCACGATGTGGGCGCCGTTTTCCAGGCTGGCGGACTGGTTGCGCAGCGGCACGCCACCGCACAACACCACCACCTTGACGTTTTCCTCGGCGCGCGCCAGGCGGCGGATTTCGGTGGCGACCTGGTCGGCCAGCTCGCGCGTGGGGCACAGCACCATGGCCTGCACGGCAAAACGCCGCGCATTGAGGTTGGCGAGCAGCGCAATGCCGAAAGCGGCCGTCTTGCCGCTGCCGGTTTTGGCCTGCGCAATCAGGTCCTTGCCCAGCAGCGCCACCGGCAGGCTGGCCGCCTGGATGGGCGTCATCTGGAGGTAACCCAGTTGCTGGAGATTGGCCAGCACATGGGCTGGCAGGGACAAGGCGCTGAAGTCGAGGGAAGAGGTAGTCATCCCCCGATTATCGGTGCCATGCCTTTGGGCGCGGTCCGGGGCCGCCTATGACCGTACGACCCGCTACACGCGGGAGGACCGCCGCGTGGCCGTTGGCGATCAAGCCCCCACATCCAGGGCGTTCAATGACGGTCGCAGGCAAAAGCCCTCAAGTCAGTGGTAATCTGGAAAATTCAAAGATTTCCAGCCCAGAAAGAAGAAAAGCGTATGCAAACTTTTGACTTTGACCTCTTTGTCATAGGCGGCGGCAGCGGCGGTGTGCGTGCCGCGCGCATGGCCGCGCAGCGCGGTGCCCGGGTGGCGCTGGCCGAAGTCGCGGACATGGGCGGCACCTGCGTCAACGTTGGCTGCATCCCGAAAAAGCTTTACAGCTACGCCGCCCACTATGCAGAAGCGTTTGAGGAATCACATGGTTTTGGCTGGGTCGGCGAAGCGCCGGCCTTTGACTGGGAGGTGCTCAAAACCAACCGCGCACGCGAGATTTCGCGCCTGAACGGCATTTATGTGCAGTTGCTCGACAGCGCCGGGGTCAGGATCATCAAGGGCTGGGCGCGTCTGCTGGACGCGCACAGCATTGAGGTGGACGGCGAAAAATTCACAGCCAAAAACATACTGGTCACCACAGGCGGCACGGCCACCGTGCCGGCCGTTGAAGGCCGTGAGCACGTCGTGACCTCCGACCACATGTTTGACCTGGAGCCCTTCCCCAAACGCCTGCTGGTGGTGGGCGGCGGTTACATTGCCTGCGAGTTCGCATCGATCTTCAACGGCCTGGGCGCACAGGTCACCCAGATCCACAGGCGCGACATGCTCTTGACCGGTTTTGACAACGACGTGCGCGGTTTTATTGCCAGCGAGATGAGCAAGATCGGTGTCAACCTGCAGTTAAAAACAGAGGTTGAATCCATCACAAAAACGCCTGATGGCCTGCTGGTCAAGGTCAAGGACCAGACGGCGAGTTTTACCGTGGACACCGTGCTGTATGCAACCGGGCGCGTCCCCAACACCAGCGGACTGGGGCTGGAGGCCGCGGGCGTTGCCGTCAATGCCGCCGGGGCCATCCAGGTAGACGAACACTACCGGAGTTCGGTGCCGTCGATCTACGCCCTGGGCGACGTGACGGCGCGCATGCAACTCACGCCTGTGGCGCTGGGCGAGGCCATGGTCGTGGTGGACCAGTTGTTCGGCCCGGCGGCAGGCAAGAAAAAGCGCAGCATGAGTTATGACTTCATTCCCACGGCGGTGTTTACACACCCGAATATCGGCACGGTCGGTTATTCGGAAGCGGATGCACGCAAAAAATTCGGCGGCATCAGCGTCTACCGCAGCGACTTCAAGGCGCTCAAGCACACGCTGAGCGGCAGCACCGAACGCACACTCATGAAGCTGCTGGTCGAGGACGCCACCGACCGTGTCGTGGGCCTGCACATGGTGGGCGCGGACGCCGGCGAGATCGTGCAGGGTTTTGCGGTGGCGATGAAGGCCGGCGCGACCAAGGCCGTGTTTGACAGCACCATAGGCATACACCCGACCATGGCCGAAGAGTTTGTGACCATGCGTGAACCCGTAAACCTATGAGCCCCACGGTCGGTCGGTCGCTCCGCTTAGCTCCCTGCCCCCCGAGGGGGCCGCTGCGCCTGCGGCCTGGCCCTTCGACAGGCTCAGGACAGGCCAAGGCCAGTCCCGCGGCCCCGGCTTGAATTGATGTGTGCTCCCAAGGCTATCGCGTTTGCGACGCAGTCCGTTTATTAACCATTGAGCCCAATACATGCCCTACCTGCCAACGTTCATCGCCCCGACCCGCTACACCGACGCAGCCGCCGCGCTCGCGCAGGTGCAGCTGATTTACGAACAGCAGATCGGCCATCTGCGCAGCGCCATGCAGCGTTATGTGGCGGGCGAAACGCTGCCCGGCCATGTGCGCGCCTGCTACCCCTTTGTGCGCGTTCACACCGACACCGTGGCGCGCGCGCAGGCCACACCCGACAGCCCGCAGCTGAGTTATGGCTTTGTGGCCGGCCCGGGCCGCTTTGAAACCACGCTGACGCGGCCCGACCTGTATGGCAACTATTACCTTGAACAGTTCCGGCTGCTGCTGCAAAACCACAATGTAGAGCTTGAAATCGGCACCAGTACCCAGCCGATACCGGTGCACTTTTCGTTTGCCGAGCATGACCATATCGAGGGCAATCTCACTGCGGCCCGCCGCAACCTGATGCGCGACGCGTTTGACCTGCCCGACCTGGCGGCCATGGACGACGGCATCGCCAACGGCACTTACGAGGCGCGCCCCGGCGAGCCGCAGCCGCTGTCGCTGTTTACCGCGGCGCGAGTCGACTACTCGCTGCAGCGCCTGCGCCACTACACCGGCACCTCGCCCGACTGGTTCCAGAACTTTGTGCTGTTCACCAACTACCAGTTCTACATCGACGAATTTGTGCGCCTGGGCCACGAAGCCATGGCCGACCCGGACAGCGAATACAGCTGTTTTGTGGAACCCGGCAATGTGGTCACGCGCCGCGCCGGCACCGCCCCGCTGGCGGGTGACGAGCTGGGCTCGCCGCCGCCGCGCCTGCCGCAAATGCCGGCCTACCATTTGATGCGAGCCGACCGCACCGGCATCACCATGGTCAATATCGGCGTGGGTCCGGCCAACGCCAAAAACATCACAGACCACATTGCCGTGCTGCGCCCGCACGCCTGGATCATGCTGGGCCACTGCGCCGGCCTGCGCAACAGCCAGCAGCTCGGCGACTACGTGCTGGCCCACGGTTATGTGCGTGAAGACCACGTGCTTGATGAAGAGCTGCCGCTGTGGGTACCGATACCGGCACTGGCCGAGATCCAGGTAGCGCTGGAGCGCGCCGTCAAGGACGTCACCAAAATGGAAGGCGCGGCCCTTAAAAGCATCATGCGCACCGGCACCGTGGCCTCCACCGACAACCGCAACTGGGAGCTGCTGCCCAACAACCAGCCGCAGCGCCGCTTCAGCCAGAGCCGCGCGGTTGCGCTGGACATGGAAAGCGCGACGATCGCCGCCAACGGTTTCCGCTTCCGGGTGCCTTACGGCACATTGCTGTGCGTGAGCGACAAGCCGCTGCACGGCGAAATCAAGCTGCCCGGCATGGCGAATCACTTCTACCGTGAGCGGGTGGATCAGCACCTGCGCATAGGCATGCGCGCCATCGAGCTGCTGCGGGCCGAGGGCATAGACCAGTTGCACAGCCGCAAGCTGCGCAGTTTTGCGGAAGTCGCTTTCCAGTAAAACCATGTTGATGGCAAGCCCCCTTCCCCCATCACCCCTGGTATTGATCACCGGGCAAACGCACGATGTCGCCATCGACATGATGTATGCCCGCGCTGACAACTTCACGGGCCATGTGGTGTACCCGCATGCCGATTGTTTTTTACATCCCCGGGCCGAGGCCAGCCTGCGCAAGGCGGTCGCCGCCGCCAAGGGGTTTGGCTTCAGGCTCAAGCTATTCGACGCCTACAGGTCGCAGCAAGCCCATGAAGCGCTGTGGGCCGTCATGCCCGATGCGCGCTATGTGGCCGACCCGGTCAAGGGCTCCAACCACACGCGCGGCGTGGCGCTTGACCTGACGCTGCTGGATCTCACCACCGGGCAAGCGCTGGACATGGGCACGCCGGTAGACACCATGACGCCGGCCTCACACCATTTTTACGCCGCGCTGCCTGCGGCCATACTGGTCAACCGCATGTACCTGCTGACCATCATGCTGGAGGCCGGTTTTGTGCACCACCCGAACGAGTGGTGGCACTACCAGTTGCCCGACGCGCATGATTTTCCGCTGATCAGCAGCGAGGTGTTTGAGACTTGCCTGGCCGCCAGCACCTGAGGGCAGGCGACCGCAAGGCTGTTTTAATGCTACGCTTTTAATAGCTGATTGCGCACATTCGGCGGGGGCTGCGGGCACTTTTCATGCAAATTCCGGCTGTCCGTGCGTTCAGGCCGGCGTTTCAGGCCCAAGCTCCGCACGCAGCAGCGGCAAATGCTGCGGATACTCGCGCTGCATGAAGTCCACCATAGACTCGCGCACCTTGCAGCGCAGATCCCAGTTCTGGCCGGAGCTGGCGGACGTCACCAGCACGCGCAGCTGCATGCTGCGCTCGCCCGCCTCCACCACCTGCAGCTTGCACAGGCGCTGGTCCCATTCGGGCGAAGCCTCGCACACACGCTGCGCTTCGGCGCGCAGCGGTGCCAGCGGCATGCGGTAGTCCACCCACAAAAAAACCGTGCCTATGATGCTGGCGCTCTTGCGCGTCCAGTTCTGGAAGGGGTTTTCAATAAACCACTGCAGCGGTATGACCAGCCTGCGCTCGTCCCAGATCTTCAGCACGACGTAGGTGCCCGTGATTTCCTCGACCCGGCCCCATTCGCCCTGGACGACCAGCACATCATCGAGCCGGATAGGCTGGGCCAGCGCGATCTGCAGCCCGGCGATCAGGTTGCTGAAAATCGGGCGTGCCGCAATGCCGGCAACCAGCCCGACCACGCCGGCCGAAGCCAGCAGGCTGGCCCCGAACTGGCGCGCCCCGGGGAAAGTCATCAGCATCAGGGCCAGCCCGGCCAGCAGCACCATGAACATGGCGGTACGGGCCAGCATGCGGGTCTGGGTATGGATGCGCCTTGCCTGCAGGTTGTCCGCCACATCGACGGGATGCAGGCCGATGACGCCCAGCGCCACTCCGCGCGCGGCGCGCATGCCCAGCCAGGTCAAGGCCAGCAGCAGCAACAGGACATTGGCGTGGCGGATACCGGCAATCAATGGAAACCCGTCGGACGCGCCCTGCCAGACTGCCTGCAACGCGATCAGCGGCAGCAAGAGCTGGGCCGGCCCCCTGCTTTGACGGGCCACCATGGCCATCACCGGCATGGAACGTGTCACGCGCAGCACCACCATCGCGCCCACGCCGTGCACCAGCAGGGCCAGCACCACGGCGACAAGCGCAACGATCAGCAGGCGCAGCGATGAATCGTCCGCCCAGTTGAGCAAGGCCATCAGTTCGGGGAAATTCATCAGCTGCACTGTCAGGCCGCGCGGGGCCTGACTTTTGAAGCCGCCAGTTTGGCGTTGCTGCGCGCGGTTTCTACATCCGCATCAAAGGCCAGCGCCACGCCCATGCGGCGCTTGACAAAACTCTCGGGCTTGCCGAACAGGCGGATGTCGGAGTTGGGCACGCGCAGCGCTTCGGCCACGCCCTCAAACACAATGCCCGTGGCATCGATACCGCCGTAGATCACCGCGCTCGCGCCCGGGCTCTTGAGCGCGGTGTTGACCGGCAGGCCCAGGATGGCGCGCGCATGCAATTCAAACTGGTTTTGCCACTGCGTGCACATGGTGACCATGCCGGTGTCGTGCGGGCGCGGGCTGACTTCACTGAACCAGACGTCGTCACCCTTCACAAACAGCTCGACTCCAAAGATACCCTGGCCGCCCAGGTTGTCCGTCACGGCCTTGGCGATGTCGCGGCTTTTTTGCAGGGCGGCTTGGCGCATGGGGTGCGGCTGCCAGCTTTCAATATAGTCGCCGCTGGCCTGGACATGGCCGATAGGGTCGCAGAAATGGGTTTCGACCTTGCCATCGGCGCCCAGCGCACGCACCGTGAGCTGCGTGATCTCGTAGTCAAAATCAATAAAGCCCTCAACAATCACACGGCCATGGCTGACACGGCCGCCGGCCATGGCGTAGTCCCAGGCCACCTTGACATCCGCCGGGCCGGCAATCTTGCTCTGGCCCTTGCCGGACGAACTCATGACGGGTTTGACGATGCAGGGGTAACCGATCTTGGAGTCAATGGCGGCCTGCAGCTCGGCTAGCGAATCACAAAACACATAGGGGCTGGTCGGCAGACCCAGGGTTTCAGCGGCGAGGCGGCGTATGCCCTCGCGGTCCATGGTCAGGCGCGCGGCGCGTGCCGTGGGAATCACGCGCACAGTGCCCGCGGCCTCCAGCTCTTCGAGCATGGGCGTGGCAATCGCCTCGATTTCAGGCACCACCAAATGCGGCCTTTCCTTTTCAAGCAGCGCCTTGAGCTGCGCCGGATCGCTCATGGTGATGGTGCGCGCATGGTGCGCGACCTGCTGGCCAGGCGCATGCTCGTAACGGTCCACCGCAATCGTTTCCACGCCCAGGCGCTGCAGCGCGATCAGCACTTCCTTGCCCAGCTCGCCCGAGCCGAGCAGCATGACTTTGGTTGCATGGGGAGACAAAGGGGTGCCGAATGTGGTCATAAAAGTCATCAAAAATAAAATCAGGGAAACATCCTGCAAGCAGGAGAAATGCAGGTTGCGGTGATAAATCAGGCCGCCAGGACAAAGCGTTCGTCGTTATACGTTGCTATAGCCGTCAATTCTTCGGAAAGCGCATCTTTTGCGACTGCGGTGTCATAGTCCATTTGCAGGCCACTCCAGAAACCCTCGCTGGTTCCAAAAAAGCGGGACAGGCGCAAGGCTGTGTCGACAGTTACAGAACGCTTGCCGGCCAGGATTGCGGCAATGCGGGTCAACGGCACATGTATTTCCTTGGCAAGGCGATAAGGTGTGATCTGCATCGGCTTCAAAAATTCCTCGGCAAGGATATCGCCAGGATGTGGATAAGGGATTTGGCGTTTCATGGCAGCCCCTTTCTGGGTAACTTCAAAGGTTTCAAATAACAAAGCTGGTGACTCAGTGGTAGTCCACAATCTCAATATCTTCCGGGCCATTGGCAGTCCACCGAAAACAAAGCCGCCACTGGTCATTGATCCGGATGCTGTGTTGGCCTTTGCGGTCCTTCTTCAAGGCTTCCAGCTTGTTTTGCGGCGGAATCTTCAGGTCAGTCAGGGAAGCCGCCCGGTTAAGCATCGCCAGCTTGCGCATCGCAACCATTTCAATGTTCACCCATCGCTTGACACGCTTGCCGCCGAAAAGGCCTTGGGTGTCTTTGCATCTGAAGCTCAGGATCATGCCGGAATAGTAACGCCTTGCGTCAGTATCGTCAAGCGTTACCCCTCACCGCCTTTTACTTTGCCCTTGGGGCGTGTCGGTTTATTGTTATTTGATGATAATCATTCTCAATTAAATCGGCCAATATCAAAGAGGTTTTCATGTCTTCAACACCATCTCCAAGCCCCGATAACGTAGCGGCGGGCACACCACCCGCACGCAAACGCCGGCCACCGCGCCGCGTAGAAGTCAGCCGCGTCGAGGTCCTCAGCCCGGCCATGCGCCGCATCACATTCAAGGGCGCCGAGCTTGAAGGCTTTGCGCCTGAAGCGCCCGCGAGTTACCTCAAACTTATATTCCCCGAGCCGGGTCAGAGCGAACCCGACCGACCGCTGCCCGACGCACCGCGGCCAAAATCCATGCGCACCTACACACCGCTGGCCGTCAGGCCCGAGGCGCATGAAGTGGATGTGGACTTTGTGCTGCATGGCGAAGGCCCGGCATCGACCTGGGCCAGCCAGGCCAGGGTTGGCCAGGTGATCTACCTGATGGGCCCAGGCCCGGGTTATGCCCTGGACAAGACCGCAGCCCAACACCTGCTGATCGCCGACGACAGCGCCTTGCCGGCGATTGAGAACATCCTGGCGGCCTTGCCCGCCAGCGCCAGCGTGCATCTGCTGGTCGAGGTCATCAGCGCGCAGGAAGAACGTGCCCTGCAAAGCCCCGCCAAAGTCAGCGCGCAGTGGCTGCCGCGCGGCACCGACCATCGCTCGGCCGGGCAGCCGCTTGAAAAAGCCTTGCGAGCCATGCCGCCAGTGTCGGCCGAGACGAAGATCTACCTGGCCTGCGAAGCCGCAGCCATGCGTCGCATCCGCAAACTGCTGATTGACGAACTCGACATCAACCGCAGCCAGATCGTCGGCCGGGGCTACTGGAAGCTGGACACGGTCAACCACCCCGATCACGACTACGGCGAGGATTGAGCCCCCACGGTCGCTCACTTCGTGTAGCTTCCTGCCCCCCGAGGGGGCCGCTGCGCCTGCGGCCTGGCAAAGCCAGTTCCGCGGCCCCTACTTGCGAAAACCCGAGGGAGGAATCGCCATTCGTGCGCAACAATAGCGCCATGAGTGAAGCACTACTGAAGATCGAAGGCCTGACCAAACGCTACGGCGAGGCAACGGTTGTTGACAAGCTGTCGTTTGACATCGCCCCCGGCGAATGCCTGGGGGTCATAGGGCCTAATGGCGCCGGCAAGACCACCACGATACGCATGTGCCTGGGCCTGACCGCGCCGGATGCAGGCGAGATCACATTCACACCTGGCGGTGCGGCCTTGCGCATGCCGCAGGATGCGCTGGCCATCAAACAAAGGCTGGGCATCGTCAGCCAGTTTGACAGCCTGGATCCGGATTTTTCCTGCGCGGAAAACCTGCTGGTCTTCGGCCGCTATTTCGGCATGAAGGATTCGGTGATCCGGGAGCGCATCCCCAGGCTGCTGGAGTTCGCAGCCCTCACGCACAAGGCCGACGCCAAACTCAGCGAGCTTTCCGGCGGTATGAAACGCCGACTGAGCCTGGCGCGTGCGCTGGTCAATGACCCGCAACTGCTGCTGCTCGACGAACCCACCACCGGCCTGGACCCACAGGCCCGGCATTTGATGTGGGAACGCCTGCAAAGGCTGGTGCAACAGGGCAAGTCGATTTTGCTGACCACCCATTTCATGGATGAAGCCGAGCGCCTGTGCAACCGCCTGCTGGTGCTGGACCATGGCAAAAAAATGACCGAAGGCACACCACGCCAGCTGATTGCCGACAACCTGGAGCCCGACGTTATCGAGGTCTACGGCGCGGGCGCGCTGGCCCTGGTGGATTCGCCACTCAAGGCCCTGGCCTCGCGTACCGAGGTCAGCGGCGAAACGGTGTTTTTTTATACACAGGACTCCAAAAAGCTCATGGCCGCCCTGGCAGATTTCCCGCAGCTGCGCACGCTGCACCGACCGGCCAATCTTGAGGATTTGTTTCTCAAACTCACAGGCCGGCAAATAAGGGAGGACGCATGATGGCCGCGGCACAAAACACAAGCCCCTCGCTGTTCCGCGCGCCAAACATCAGCTGGCGCTGGCTGCCGGTCTTCAGGCGCAACCTGCTGGTCTGGCGCAAGCTGGCCATTCCCAGCCTGGTCGGCAACATTGCCGAGCCGCTGATCACGCTGGTGGCCTTTGGCTACGGGCTGGGCGCTCTGGTCGGGCAGGTCCAGCTGAATGGCACAACCATGCCTTACATCCTGTTTCTGGCCAGCGGCTCGGTCTGCATGAGCGCGATGAATGCCGCTTCGTTTGAAGCGCTGTACTCGGCCTTTTCGCGCATGCAGGTGCAGCGCACCTGGGACGGCATCATGAACGCGCCGGTGCAGCTGGACGACGTGGTGTTTGCGGAAATGCTGTGGGCGGCCTTCAAGTCGCTGTTTACCTCCATCGTGATCCTGCTGGTCATGCTGGCCCTGAACATCAGCCACAGCCCCATGCTGCTGCTGGCCGTGCCCTTGCTCGGGCTGGTTGGCATCACCTTCGCGTGCATTGCGCTGATCTTCAATGCCCTGGCCAAGGGCTACGACTTTTTCACCTATTACTTCACGCTGTTTCTCACGCCCACCATGTTTTTGAGCGGCGTGTTTTTCCCGCGCGAGCAGTTGCCGGGCATCATGCGGGTTATCTCCGACTGGCTGCCGCTGACGGCTGCCGTGGAACTGATACGCCCGCTGTTTCTCGGCCAGTGGCCGGCGGACGGCCTGCTGAACCTGGCCTTGCTGCTGGCGTATGCGGTGGCGGGTTTCTGGATCGCGCTGGCACTGACGCGCAAACGCTTTCGCAATTAAGGCCTGCCCATGACACAACCACTGGACAGTGCATCGCTCAGGCAGATTGGCCAGGACGCCAAGCCGCAGGCCTGCAGTTGCTCGCTACGCCCCTGCGCCGGATGGGAGAGCTTCACGGAGGACCGCTGGCCGGCCGGACAGATGCGCCAGTTGGGCTCCCTGCGCGACCCCGAGGTGTACGAGCCGACCCAGGAGGAATACCACCCGGATGGCACCCGCTACGCCTCGCCTGACGCCCCCATTGCACTGAAGTTTTTCCCCTGCAACGTCAGCGATGTGTACGCCTGCAACAGCTGTAAAAAAGTTGTCTTGCGCTACACGGAGTTCGGCGGGTATTACGTGGACCACCGCGTGCGGGAACTGGACCCGAACCTGGTGGTTTGAGATTCAGGCTTCGATGCCGGCAGGCACCGAAAACCGCGAAGTCAACTCGCCCAGCCCCAACTCATCCAGCACCTGCTGCAGGCGCACCTGCGCTGCGCGGGTTTTCGCCGCATTCGGCGTGGCCGACCGGCTCGCCAGGATCAACTCGTTTTTCATCGAATGCTCCCAGCCCACCAGTTCGGTCACGGTGACCTGGTAGCCATTGGCCTCCAGCTGCAGGCAACGCAGCACATTGGTGATCTGGCTGCCGAACTCCCGGGTGTGCAACGGGTGGCGCCACAACTCGGCCAGCGGGTTTTTGGCCAGGTTAAGCGCCTTGCTCTTTTTGAGCACACCGGCCACCTCGGCCTGGCAGCAAGGCACCAGCACCATGTGGCGCGCATTTTTTGCCAGGCCAAAGGCAATCGCATCGTCGGTCGCCGTATCGCAGGCGTGCAAGGCGGTCACGATGTCAATGCCCTCCGGCAGGTCCGGTGATGTTGTGGCCTGCTGCACCGACAGGTTTAAAAACGACATGCGCTTAAAACCGAGGCGCGTTGCCAGCGCACGTGATTTTTCCACCAGCTCCGCGCGGGTCTCGATGCCGTAAATATGGCCGGCGGTTTTTTCGCTCCTGTGCGCCACATTAAAGAACAGGTCGTAAAGAATAAAACCCAGATAGGACTTGCCGGCGCCGTGGTCGGCCAGCGCGGGGGCCGGGCTGCTTGCCGACACCTCGTTGAGCAGGGGTTCTATGAACTGGTACAGGTGGTAGACCTGCTTGAGCTTGCGCCGAGTGTCCTGGTTGAGTTTGCCCTCGCGCGTGAGGATGTGCAGCTCTTTCAGCAGCTCTATCGACTGGCCCGGCCGCAGCTCTTCAATCACCTGCTCGGGTTTGGCATGTGCGGGCTGGCGCGGGGGCTTGGCATTCTTGGACATGGCACGCAGTTTAGCGGCGCGGCCCCGCCCGCGCCTTCCCAAGGGCATTTTCAGGCCACTTTCAAAATATATTGCGTGCAATTTAATTGCGTTATACAATCCAGTCATGCCAAACAAATCCGATGCCATGCTCCAGTTGGACAACCAGCTGTGTTTTGCGCTGTACTCCACCTCGCTGGCCATGACCAGGCTGTACAAGCCGCTGCTCGATGAGCTGGGCCTGACCTATCCGCAGTACCTTGCCATGCTGGTGCTCTGGGAGAAAGACGGCCTGATGGTGTCCGAACTCGGCGAGCGGCTCTACCTCGATTCAGGCACGCTCACCCCCCTGCTCAAGCGCCTGGAGTCGTCCGGCCTGATCTCACGCATACGCGCCGTGGAAGACGAGCGCCGTGTGCATATCACGCTGACCGCTGCCGGCCGCAAGCTCAAGGCCAGGGCCGCAAGGATTCCAGGCTGCATCCTGAGCGCCAGCCAGTGCTCCATCCCTGAACTGATGGCCCTGACCCAGCAAGTGCAGGCTTTACGGCAGCAGCTGCTTGCATAACAATTTCAGACCCATCCTGTAGCACAAGCGTTTTTCAATTTCTCGACACACCCCAATCCCGGGGCATTTTCCAAAGGAAGCACCATGACCACCAAGCTCGAAAAAGTCCTCTACACCGCCCACGCCCACACCACCGGTGGCCGTGACGGCAAGTCAAAAACCGATGACGGCCGCCTGGACGTCACGCTGAGCTCACCCGGCACCTCCGGCACCGGCACCAACCCCGAGCAGCTGTTTGCCGCCGGTTATTCCGCCTGTTTTATCGGCGCCATGAAGGCCGTTGCCGGCATGCAGAAAATCACCCTGCCTGCGGACCTGTCGATTGACGCCAGCATAGACCTTGGGAAAATCCCCGCCGGCTACGGCATTGCCGCCCGCCTGGACATCACGCTGCCGGGCATGGACCGCACCGCTGCACAGGCGCTGATAGACGCGGCCCACCAGGTTTGCCCTTACTCCAATGCCACGCGCGGCAATATTGATGTGACCATCACACTCAAATAATTTAAACCGCCAGGTTCGCACTGCGCGCAAGCCCGGTGCTGCCAAAGGCCTGCCCGGCCAGCGCTGGTGCAGGCCCTGGCCGCTGGTGCAACACCGCACGGGTGCCGGAGCGGTGAACGTGATTTACCGCCAGGTGCTGGCCGGCAACGGCGACCAGCCTACCGGGCAGATCCTGCAGCGTTGACAGCAGCCGCAATTGCTATTAATTTCATAGCTTACTGCGCACATCCCATCTTATCCAAGGGCTCTTTTGATTCATAAAAGAGGGCTGCGGCGGGAACAACGACAATCGGGTATGACTGAAAACAACAAGGCTGTTCCGGCGCGCAACACCGTTCACGCCTACGAGCACCTGACCCCCGATGTGGTGCTGGACGCGCTGGCCAGCGTGGGCTTGCTGGGTGATGGACGGCTGATGGCGCTGTCGAGTTATGAGAACCGTGTCTACCAGGTTCATCTTGAAAGCCTGGACAGCTCGCCCGGCGATGTTGTGGTCGTCAAGTTTTACCGCCCCGACCGCTGGAGCGATGCCCAGATTATTGAAGAACACGCATTTGCCGCCGAGCTGATGGTCGCGGAGATACCGGTGGTGGGCGCCATGGTGCTGGACGGTAAAACCCTCAACCATTTCGGCGGCTTCAGTTTCAGCGTGTCGCCCAGCCGTGGCGGCAGGCGGCCGGAACTCGACAACCTTGAGGTGCTGGAGTGGATAGGCCGTTTCCTGGCGCGCATACACACCGTCGGCAGCGCCAAGCCTTTCACGCACCGCCCCGCGCTGAACCTGCAGACCTTTGGCTACGCATCGCGCGACATCCTGCTGGCGGGCGGTTACTTGCCGCTGGACATGGCCTCGCGCTGGCACAAGGCCTTTGATGAGGCGATGCTGACGGCGCAGGCCGTGTTTGAAAGTGTTGGTGATGTGCGGACCCTGCGTCTGCACGGTGACTGCCACCCCGGCAACATCCTGTGGACACCCGAGGGCCTGCCCGGCGCCGGCCCGCACTTTGTCGACCTGGACGACGCACGCAGCGGCCCTGCCGTGCAGGACCTGTGGATGCTGGTGTCGGGCGACCGCGCCCAAAGCACACGCCAACTGGGCGCGCTGGTCGATGGTTACGAGGAGTTCCGCGAATTTGACCGGCGCGAGCTGGCGCTGGTCGAGCCGCTGCGCACTCTGCGCCTGGTGCATTACAGCGCCTGGCTGGCGCAGCGCTGGCACGACCCGATCTTCCCCATCAACTTCCCCTGGTTCGGCTCCAGTGATTACTGGAAGGGCCAGGTCGACATGCTGGAAGAGCAGAACGAAGCCATGCAGGGCGCACCGCTCATCGTGTGAGCTGGTGCTGCGATGCCCGGTCAGCCGACCGGGTTTTCCAGACTGCCGATACCGTCTATCTCGACCCGCACCACATCGCCTGCCTGCAGGTATTTGGGCGGCTTGAAGCCTATGCCGACACCGACCGGCGTGCCGGTCGCGATCACGTCGCCAGGGTAAAGCGTGATGCCTGCCGACAGGGTTTCAATCAGTTTGGGAATGTCAAAGATCAGGTCGGCGGTTGAAGCATCCTGGCGCAGTTCGTTGTTGACGTAGCAACGCAGCCTGGTCTTGCTGCCGTCGCACTCGTCCGCACTCACCAGCCACGGGCCCATGGGGCAGAAGGTGTCAAATGACTTGCCCATGTCCCATTGCTGATGGCGGCTTTGCCAGTCGCGCGCAGTAACGTCGTTGACGATGGTATAGCCCCAGACATGCGACATGGCATCACCGGCGGCAATGCCTTTGCCGCCGCGCCCGATGATGACGGCCAGCTCGGCCTCGTAGTCAATGGCCGTGGAGACAGCCGGCATCTCGATCGTCGCGCCAGGCCCGACCACAGACTCGGGCACCTTGGTGAAGATGATGGGATCAGCCGGAATGTCGCCGCCCGACTTGGCGCTGCTGTCAAACCCGCTGCTGGCGAACTCCTTCGCATGGGCAAAGTAGTTTTTGCCGACGCAGAAAATATTGCGCCGGGGTTTTGGCAAGGGTGCCGTGATGTGCACGTCCGCCAAGGCCACGGCGGCCAGCAGCGCCGGCAAGGCCTCGCCACGCGCCTGCATTTCAATGATGGGCAAGGCGCCCTGTCCGCGCTGTACGGCAGTCAGCTCAAACGGCTGGATCTGCTTGAGGTCGCTGGAGACCAGGCCCACGCCGGGCTGGCCGTTTTGGTGAAAAGCAACAATTTTCATGGTGTCGTGTCTCTCTTGTCGTTGTGCCGGGCCACCAGCCGGGGCCGGCGTTCAGTGCGCTTGCCAAAGATTAGGGATTGCGATGATCCCCGGTTTTCAGGCGGATGTTAGCATGCAAACTATGACTCTGGAACAGGGCTTGCGCCCGGCAAAAGCAGAGACAAAAATCAGGAGACAAGACATGAAACGCAGATCCATCATCAAAGCCGCCTCGATAGCCGCCCTGCTCATTTCAGGCAGCACACTGGCCGCCGCACAAAACGCCTGGCCGACCAAGTCCATCACCATGATCGTGCCTTTTCCGCCCGGCGGTCTGGCCGACCTGGTCGCACGCCCCGTCGCAGAAGCGATGTCGCGTGATCTGGGCCAGCCGGTGGTGATCGAAAACAAGGCCGGTGCCGGCGGCGGCATAGGCATGAGCCTGGTGGCAAAAGCCAAACCCGACGGCTACACGATCCTGATGGCCCTGTCCTCGCTGACCGTAATTCCCGAAGCCGACGCCGTGCTGGCCCGCGCACCGATGTTTGCGCTCGCTGACCTGCGCCCCATCGCCCGTTATACCGCCGACCCGACCGTGCTGGCCGTGCGCGCGGATGCGCCCTGGAAAACCGTCCAGCAATTTGTGGATGACGTCAAAAAGCGTCCGGGGGCCCTCAATTACGGCTCCTCGGGCAACTACGGCACCATGCATGTGCCCATGGAAATCCTGGCGCAGAACGCCGGTTTGAAGATGACCCACGTGCCCTTTACCGGCGCCGGGCCGGCCGTGGTGGCGCTGCTGGGTGGGCAGATTGATGCAGTGTCCACAGGGCCGGCCACCGTACTGCAGCAGATCAAGGCCGGCAAGCTGCGTGTGCTGGCCCATTGGGGCAACGAACCGCTTGGTGCGCTGCCGGAGTTGCCCAGCCTGAAAAGCGCCGGTTACAACGCCGAATATGCGCAGTGGTCCGGCCTATTCATTCCCAAAGACACGCCGGAGCCCGTGGCCCAGCGCCTGCGCGCCGCCGCCAGGGCCGCGGCCCAGGACGCCAAGGTCAAGGAAGTCATCCTGAACGCCGGCAGCCCGGTGCTTTACCTGGATGCGCCGGAGTTTGAAAAATACGTGCAGGCGGATGCGGCCCGCATGGCCGTGGTCGTCAAACGTATCGGCAAAGTCGAGTAAGGCCAGGCGCCGCAAGGCCTCTTCCGCCTGTATCCTGTATTCACCGGAGACAAATCATGGCTTTCAAAAAACTCCTCATCATGCTGGCCCTGGGCCTCGCTGCCGCGCTGCCTGGCACCTCCGCGACCGCGCAAACCTATCCGTCCAGGCCGGTCAAGATCATCGTGCCTTTTGCGGCCGGCGGGCCGGCCGACAACTACGCGCGTTTTATCGCGCAACGGCTGCAGGATGCATTGGGCCAGCCCTTTGTGGTGGACGACCGGCCGGGCGCGGGCTCGGTGATAGGCACTGACGTCGTGGCGAAATCCGCACCTGACGGCTACACATTGCTGCTGATGTCCAACACGCACACGGTCAATGAATCGCTGATCCCCAACAAGCCCTTCCAGCTGATGCGCGACTTTGTGGCGATTGCGCCCATCAACTACTCGGACCTGGTGCTGGTAGCCAACCCTGCATTGCCTGCGTCAAACCTCAAAGAGCTGATGGCCCAGGCCAAAGCCAAACCGGGCAAGATCAACTACGCCTCCTCGGGCCCCGGAACGCCGTACCACATGGCCGGTGAGCTGTTCAAAAGCATGGCCGGCATTTCGCTGGTGCATATCCCTTATCGCGGCAGCTCCGGCGCACGCACCGATGTCATGGGCGGCCAGGTCGAGCTGATGTTTGATGCCGTCACCACCATGGCCGAGCAGGTCAAGGCCGGCAAGGTCAAGGCGCTGGCCACCACGGGCAAGGTGCGCTCCGATGTGCTGCCCGACGTACCCACCATGAGCGAAGCCGGCCTGCCGGGCTACGAAGCCACGATCTGGCTGGGCCTGATGGCGCCGCGCGGAACGCCAAAGGCTGCGGTCGACAAGCTCAACGACGCGGTCTCGAAAATTGCCGGCCAGGCAGACGTCAGGCAACTCTGGATCAAGCAGGGTGCGGTGCCCATGGTGATGACACCCGAAGTGTTTGACAAATATGCACGCGACGACATCAGCAAATGGGCGCAAGTGATCAAAACCGCCGGCATCAAAGTCGATTGAAAAAGAACACCCGCCCATGACTTCAATCCCCAGCCCTTCAGGCCCGGTTCATGTACTCAGCGGTGGCGCAGCCCAGGGACTGGTGACACAGCTGCAGGAGCGCTTCAGGGCGCAATACCCTTCAGGCCTTGCCGCTGCCTTTGGTGCGGTGGGCATGATGAAAGACAAGTTGCTGGCGGGCGAACCCTGCGACGTGATCATCCTCAGCGAGGCCTTGATTGCCCAGTTGACGGCCAGCGCGCATCTTGTAGCAGGCAGCGCGTTGGCCCTGGGCGCGGTGAAAACCGGGGTGGCGGTAAAAACGGGTGACAAGCCGCCTGATGTGGGCAGCCCCGAAGCGCTGAAAACCGCATTGCGTTCGGCAAGCGGCATCTATTTCCCGGACCCGGTCAAGGCGACGGCGGGCATCCACTTCATGCGTGTGCTCAAGGCCCTGGGGCTGGAGGCAGAACTTGCCGGCCGCCTGCGCCCGTTTCCCAATGGCGCCACCGCCATGAAGGCCATGGCCGAGACAAACGAGCCCGGCTTGCTCGGCTGCACCCAGGTCACGGAGATCCGGCATACCCCGGGTGTTGAGCTTGTGGCACCGCTGCCGAAAGAATTTGAACTGGCCACGGTCTACACCACGGCGGTGTGTGCCCAATCCAGCCAGCCCCAGGCTGCGCGCGACCTGATAAGCATGCTGGCCAGCCCGGACGCTGCGGCCCTGCGGCTGGCGTGCGGGTTCGAGCCTTAAGTTTTTGATTTCAACCGCCGGTCATTGACAGTGCATGCGCACAGTGCCTTTCAAAAATACCTGTCATCTTTTCCAGCAGTTCAAATTCGCGCGCGTCGGGTGTCACGTCCTCGATGATCGCCGCTTGTGTTTTTTGCCATGCAGGCAGCAGGTCTTGCGCCATTTTCCGGAAACCCTTTAATGTTTCCGGCAGGCGAAACCCGCAATCGTTGCAGAGTGCTTCCCATGAATGCGCACCCACCGCATCGAACGTATCTTCGTCTCCGATATACAGCGCCAGACCGGTGTCGCCATAAGCTCGCACACACAGAAGGTCGTAAAACGGCGCAAGACGAAACCCCGTTTCATCCACAAGCACCGAAAGATTTTTGGCATGCGCGTCCGCATTGCCAATCAGGTAGTTGAACATCACCCACTGCTGCAGCCTGAGCAGGTCGCTGCCGCGCACCGGCAAAGCCCGCAAAGCCGCAACCAGTTTGGGCACACTGGCCAGGCCCCCTTGCCGCTCGTACTTCCAGCCCGAACCAGGGCCGAGAAGCTGGCAGCCATCAAACTGGTGCAGGCTGACGATATTGCCGGCCAGGTTCACGCGGTCATAGCGCTCAACCAGGTAAACCGGCTCCGGCACGCGCAAGAACCCAACATCATTTACCGGGAGCTTCAACGCCCGCGCCAGCTTCATGCAAGCGTATTCGTTCAGCGCGCTGGGCTGGTAGCGCTCCTGGCGCGTATCAGGTTTGAGGATATGGGTGGTGGGTGAGGCACCCACGCTTTCGGACAGCAGTTTCGAGCGCTTGTCAAAACGCAAGCCCATTTTTTCCTGCGCACCGGCCAGCGACATGGTGGCCGGCACATTCGATAGCAGCAGTGGCCTGAGGCTGCGGATGCGCTCGCTCAACGCCCCGTAAGGCAGTGGGCGATATTGCTGAAGCATGGCAGGCTGCGCATCTTCAGGCAGCAGGGACAAAACACCAGGCAACTCCTTGCCGAGTTGGCCCAGGAGCTCAAACGGCGAAGGGTCACGCAAAGCCAAAGCGGCGATGACGTCGTCCAGCGCGGCGCCTTCAGGCAGCAGGTTTTCAAAAAAGCTGCGCACCAGCTGACCCGTGAAGCGTGTGCCTGCCAGCGCAAATTGCGGTGCCAGCACATAGCCCCCGGGCTGCTGCAACCACTGCGCGTCGTACTCAAAAAAGTATTCGCCCGCCTCATGACCAAACCAGCCCATGGGCCTGACGTTGGCCCAGACGCGCAGGCGAATCATGCTGGAGGCGCCTCAGAAGCCCTGTCGTTTTGCGGCGTTTTTACATCGTTCTGCCAGCCGTTCAGTGTCGCCCTCAGGCCTAGCCCTTCCGTGAGTTGCAGCATTAGCGCCAGCGAGCAGCGGCCAGGATTGCTTTCAGCGTCGCGAATAAAGGACGTACTCACGTTGCACACTGCCGCAAGCTGTTCGCGCGACAAGCCTTGAAGCTGGCGCTCGCGGGCCAGGCGCAGAGCCAATGCATTCAGCGTTTGGGTATGTAGTTGCATATTGACCTCACAAGGTCATTTTGCTACAACTTTCATAGTTTTTCTGGAAATTTTGATCTCTTAAGGACAATACTCAAAGACCAAGGAGGTCATAAAATAAATGTCCCCATGAGAGCAAATTTACCATCAATAAGAGCTTTTTTAATGAATTTGCCCCCAAAAGAACAAAAAAATTAAATCAGCAGTGCGTTAACGCGCTTCACATACGCCGCAGGGTCGGCCGGCATGCCGCCTTCGGCCAGCAGCGCCTGGTCGAACAGGATGTGGGCCAGGTCATCAAAGTGTTCGCTGCCTTCGAGCTTCTTGACCAGCGGATGCTGCGCGTTCACCTCCAGGATGGGCTTGACCTCGGGCACGGCCTGGCCGGCCTGCTTGAGCATGCGGGCCAGTTGCGTGGACATGTCGCCATCCTGCACCACCAGGCAGGCTGGTGAATCGACCAGGCGCGTGGTGGCGCGCACGTCGCTGGCCTTGTCTTTCAGCGCTTCCTTGAGCTTGTCGAGCATGGGCTTGAACTGGGTCTGCGCTTCTTCGGCGGCCTTTTTTTCGTCTTCATCCTGCAGCTTGCCCAGATCCACGGCGCCCTTGGCGACGGACTGCAGCGGCGTGCCGTCAAACTCCTGCAGGTAGTTCAGCGCCCACTCGTCGACGCGGTCTGCCATCAACAGCACTTCTATGCCCTTCTTGCGGAAGATTTCGAGTTGCGGGCTGCTCTTGGCCGCGGCCAGAGTGTCGGCCGTGATGTAATAAATCGCGTCCTGGCCTTCTTTCATGCGGGCCTTGTAGTCGGCAAAACTCACGCTTGCCGTGTCGGTGCTTGAGCTGGCAAAACGCAGCAGCTTGGCAAGGCGCTCGCGGTTGGAAAAGTCCTCGCCCAGGCCTTCTTTCAGCACCGCGCCGAACTCAGCCTGGAAAGTGGCGAATTTCTCTGCATCATTGGCGGCCATGTCCTCGATCATGGACAACACACGTTTGGTACAGCCTTCGCGTATGGCTTTGACGGCGCGGCTTTCCTGCAGCAGTTCACGCGAGACGTTGAGCGGCAGATCCGACGAGTCAACCACGCCCTTCACGAAACGCAGGTAGGTCGGCATCAGCGCCTGGGCGTCGTCCATGATGAACACGCGCTTGACGTAGAGCTTGACGCCTGCAGCCTTGTCGCGGTTGAACATGTCCATGGGCGCCTTGGCCGGGATAAACAGCAGCTGCGTGTATTCGGTCGCGCCCTCGACGCGGTTGTGTGTACTGGCCAGCGGCGCCTGGTTGTCGTAGCTGATCTGCTTGTAAAACTCGTCGTACTGCTCTTGCGTGATGTCTTTTTTGGCACGTGTCCACAGCGCTGCGGCCTGGTTGACGGTTTCCCAGTCGCCCGTCACCACCATCTCGCCGGGCTGGTCGTTTTCACCGTCCTTCCATTCCTCTTTCTGCATCAGGATGGGCAGCGAGATATGGTCGGAATACTTGTTGATGACGCCCTTGAGTTTCCAGGCGTTCAGGTAGTCGAGCGCGTCTTCCTTCAGGTGCAGCGTGATGCTGGTGCCGCGCTCGGCACGCTCGATCCCGGTGACTTCGAATTCGCCGGTGCCGTCGCTGGACCAGCGCACACCCTGGTCGGCTGGCAGGCCGGCGCGACGGCTTTCAACCGTGATCCTGTCGGCCACGATAAAGCCCGAATAAAAGCCGACTCCGAACTGCCCTATCAGCTGGGCGTCGTTTTTCTGGTCGCCCGAGAGTTTGGCCATGAAGTCGCGCGTGCCGCTTTTTGCAATCGTGCCGAGGTTGTCAATGGCCTCCTGCTGCGACAGGCCAATGCCGTTGTCGGTGATGCTCAGCGTTTTGGCGGCCTTGTCAAAGCTGACGCGCACCTTGAGTTCGGCATCGGTTTCGTACAAACCGGCGTCATTGAGTGCCTCAAAGCGCAGCTTGTCACATGCGTCCGAGGCATTGGAGATGAGCTCGCGCAGAAAAATCTCGGGATTGGAATAAAGCGAATGGGTGACCAGCTTGAGCAGTTGGGCGACTTCGGCTTGAAAGGACAGGGTTTGTGACATGGAGGTTTCTGACATGGTGGAGGTCAATATGTGTCTCTGTTGTTACGAATATGGAATACGGCGGTAATACCAAGGCATTAAATTGAAAACACCCCAGAACTTGTTACAAATACAACGGCACGAACTTTGACCTTGAAAATTGGGTAAATCCTAAACAATTCAATAGCTTGGCGTGACAAAATGCGCAAATACCTTCGCTTTTACAGGTTACAAGGTATTGATTTTTTGAAACTACTGGTTACATTGGAGGCATATTTCAAATTTGTCTTGCTTATCGTTCCTAACCGGAGAAAAGTCGTGAAAAAACTTATCAAACTTATTTTAGTAGCCGCCTTCGGCATTACCAGCCTGGTGACGGCCCCTGTACAGGCCGCCAATGACTCGGCCACCGTCAACGTCACCGTCGCCCTGACATCCAAGTGCGTTATTGGTGCCGTGGGAGCGCTTGCATTCACCTACACCTCGTTTGGCGCAGCAGCGACAGCCACAGGCGGCGCTTTCAATATGAAGTGCACCAACACCATGCCGTACAAAATCGGTTTCGACACTGCAGCCACACCTGTGGCAACACTTGCAGTCACCGATACGGCGACCAATCTGGCCTACACCCTGGGTCTGTCAGCCGTTACCGGCACAGGCAGCGGCATTGACCAAGCCTACTCAGTTACGGGCACGATGGCATCCGGTCAGGCAGGCACCTGCCTGACCGCGAGTTGCACCAACGGCGCCGGAGTCGCCAGCACCCTGTACGTCGTTTATTGATAGCATCATCCAGGTCTTTAACGCTTTTAACGTATCCGCCAAGTGAAAACACTGAACCGCCGTTTCTGGTTAAGCGCCGCCTTGAGCCTGTGGGCAGGTCTTGCGGTCGCGGGAACCGGTTCGGCCCTGCTCAGTGTCAATATCAGGCTAATCAACCCGAACTTCATTCCGCCCGCTCCGGTGGCAGGCAGCAGTACAGCGGTTTTGACAGATGTGTGTGTCAGCAAAACCTTGAGCGAGCAGACCAATGCCCTGGTGCAGGTTGTTTGCGAAACCGGGCAATTTGTAAGTATTACGCCTTTACCGGGTAAACCCTTTCTGGGAACCCATGGCGGTGCGTTCCGGTACAGCTTCAATGGCAACAAGCTGTCCGGTGGATCACTGTTTAGTGCCGGCGGTCCCAATACAGGCGCAGGCACGGTAACGGCATTGCATATTTACAACGCCAATGGCTCAGATGGACCGCTGGAGATGCTGGTCAGTTTTTAAGCCGGGCTGTGGCTGTTAAGCTCGGTACATGAAGCTCTGCATCAACCAAAACAGGCCCAATTTCGCGCCTTCAGCGCGGCCCCCTTTAGCGATCCTTTTATTGGTGGCCGGGGCTTTGTCCGGCGCCTTGACACCTGTGTGGGCAGGCGTGTTTTCAGTGACACCGGTTCGTATCTACATGACCCCGCGGGACCGTGCGGTGGCGGTGACCATTACCAATGAAGGCGACAGCGAGGTGGTGCTGCAGGCTGACCTGAACGCCTGGAGCCAAAAACCGGACGGCACGGATGAGCAGGTGCCCACAGAGGACCTGATCCTCTCGCCCCCCATCATCAAGCTGGCCCCCAATGCCCGCCAGGTCGTGCGCCTGGCCCTGCTCAAACCAGCCGATGCAAGCCGGCAACTGATTTACCGAATGATCATGCGCGAAGTTCCCGAAGCCCTAGCCGCAAGGGATAAAACCATACAGGTGCCGATTTCGCTGGCCTTGTCCATGCCGGTGTTCATCACGCCGCCACCGGCCAAACGCGACGTGACCTGCCAGGCATCCCGTGGCACCCCTCCGGCACTGAACGTGAGCTGCACCAACAGCGGCACGGCCTACGCGCAAGTGCGTGAGATCGTGCTCAAGCGCGGCGCACAGGCATTGGGCAAGTTCGAAGGCGGCACTTATATTCTGCCCGGCGCGCGACAGGTCATGAGCGTAAAAGGCGAGCAACCCATTACAGCCGGCGCGGCACAGCTGAGCGTGAGCTTTGACGATGGCAAGTCCCAGACCTTTGACATCACGCTACCTTAAAGCCCCGCCTTTACAGCCTTCTGCTCGCCCACCTGACCGTCCGGTGGCGCTGGTCGCGCCGGTGCGCGGCGTTGCCCCTTCTTCGTCCTCCTCCTGTTACCCGCCGTTGTCGGGGCATGTGCTGCGACCGTCGGTCTTAGCCCTGCTGCAGGCGGGTTGCTGCTGGGCCCTGTTCGCCGCCCTGCCGCTGATGGCCGCCGAGCCCGAGCCCCCCCCCGTGCCTGCGACCATACCAACCCCCATTGAAAGCCAACCGCCGACTGTGCGCATGATGCCGCTTGAAGTCAAGGTCAATGGCGCGGAGGCCGGCAGCTGGGTGCTGCTTGAGCGCGGCGGGACGCTGTATGCGCCGGCCGCCGCGTTTGACGAGTGGCGCGTGAACCGCCGGGCCAACGCACAGCCCTTCACGCACCTGGGCCAGCAGTGGTATGCGCTGACGGCTGTGCCCGGGTTTGATGCGCAACTCAACTTTGCGAACCAGTCCGTTGACCTCAAATTTCAGCCGCAATCCTTCGCGGCGACCCGGCTCACCCGGACCCTGGCCGAGCGGCCCAAGCTCAGCGAGCCGGCCCTGGCGGCCTTTCTCAATTACGACATCACTTACACGCGCACCGGGCAACGCGATTCAGGGGTCGCGCAAAACGTGGGTGCGCTGCTGGAGCTCGGTGCCTCCAACCGCTGGGGCGTGCTGACCAGCACCTACTCGGCGCTCAACCTCGGCAGCAGCGACCCCCTTGCACCGCGCACGGTACGGCGGCTTGAAACCACCTTTACCCACGACCTGCCGGACGACAAACTCACGCTGCGGCTGGGCGACACCACCACACGCAGCGCCGGCCTGGGGCGCCCGGTTTATTTCGGCGGTTTCCAGTTAAGCCGCAACTTTGGCCTGAGCCCGGGTTTTATTTCCCAGCCCCTGCCCGTGATCAACGGCCTGTCGAGCGCGCCCAGCATGGTGGAGCTGTACATCAACGATGCGCTGCGGCAGACCTCCCAGGTGCCCACCGGCCCGTTTGCCATAGACAACTTTCCGCTGCTCACGGGCAATGGCCAGGCGCGCGTGGTGGTGCGCGATGCGCTGGGCCGGGAAACCGTGCTGGTGCAGGATTTTTTCAGCCACGCGGAGCTGCTGGAGCAGGGCCTGAGCGACTGGAGCATAGAAGCCGGCGCGGTGCGCAGAAACCTGGGCGGCAGCAGCGCCGACTATGGCCAGCGTTTCATGTCCGGGCTCTGGCGTTACGGCATCAACAAGGACACAACCGTGGAAACCCATGGCGAGTTCGGCCGTACCACCCAGGGCGCGACTTTCGGTCTGGTTCGCGCGCTGCCGATGAGCCTGCTGGGCCAGCTCGGCGTGGCCGTCAGCAACGACGCCAGCACCGGGCGCGGCCGCCAGTACATGATCGCGCTGGAGCACACCAGCCTGCGCCACGGCTTCAGCCTGCGAAACGAAGCAGCATCACTGGGCTACCGCCAGATTGGCCAGGAGACCACCTCGCTGGCCTACCAGCGCCAGCTGTCGGGAAGTTATACCTATTCATCGGAAAGTTTTGGTTCCCTCGGGCTGGGTTATGCAAAAGTGAACAGCTACACCCAGGGGCCGCTCACCACCTACAGCGCCAATTATTCAATGCGCCTGGGCCTGCGCGCATCGCTTAACTTCAACGTGGTACGCGTCGCAGGCCTGCCCGGCAGCACGCCGACCAGCACCTCCGTGGGCATGAGTTTGCTGATCCCGCTGGAGCAGCAACTGTCGCTGTCCAGCAGCCTGTCCCACCGCAATGGACAGACGGACGGTTATGTCAGCGCCAGCAAGGGCCTGAGCAGCGACACCGGGCTGGGCTGGCGCACACTGGCAGGTCAGCGCACAAATCAAAACTATGCGGAGGGCGGTCTTTATTACCAGGGCAACAAGGGCACGCTGACGGCTGACGTGAGTGCGTCAAGCCTGCAGCAAACGCTGCGCCTCGGTGCGCAGGGCGGCCTGGCGGCCATTGATGGGCAGCTGTTTGCATCACGCCGCGTGCAGGACAGCTTTGCGCTGGTCGAGGTGCCGGGTTATGCCGACGTCGGCGTGGGTTTCCAGGGCCGCGTGCTGGCACGTACCAACAAGGACGGCAAGGCGCTGGTGCCCAGCCTGCTACCCTACCAGGAAAACAGCATACGGCTGGATCCGACCGAGCTGCCCATCAGTGCCGAGCTCGACAGCATCGAACAGGTAGTCGTGCCGGGCAACCGCAGCGGCGTGATCGTCAAGTTCCCGGTGCGCAGCGGACGCGGCGCCCTCATCAAGATTGTTTTCGACGATGGCGAGCCGGCACCGGCCGGCGCGGAAATTGAACTGATAGGCGACAAGCAGGAGTTTTTTGTCGCGCGCCGTGGTGAGGCATTTATCACGGGATTGCAGGCCAGCAACCGTCTGCGCCTGAAATGGGAGGGTGCAAGCTGCACCTTGGCTGTTGACTTGCCCGCTGCAGTCAACCAAGATGACATTGCACGCGTGGGGCCCCTTAAATGTTCTGGAGTGAAGCGTTGAAAACCCCTTTGTTGAAACTTCTGTCGATTGGCGTGCTGGGCGTCAGCGGCTCGGCCTATGCAGTGACTTGCAGCATCACCGCCACCTCCGTGCCACTGTCAACTCTTTATAAAACAGGCACGGCGACGTCAGTCACGGGCACCATCAGCGGCAGCTGCACGCCCGCCGATGCCACGGAAGCCGGCACCCGACCGTATATCTACATCGGCGTCAACGAAGGCGAGCCGCCCGCAGGCCGCGCCATGACGCGCCAGAGCAGCGCCGACTTGCTCACTTACCAGATTTACCATCGCAACGCCACCCAGGGACCATGGACTGAAGCTACCGGCGTCACCTCGACCACAAACTCCAGCGGCGGCGTGTTCTACAGGATGTCCAACAGCAATTCCGCGCAGGCCTTTTCTTTCCCCTACTATGTGAACATTCCCACGCCCCAGGCGTCGGCGCCTGCCGGCATTTATGACGACCTGGCCGTCACCGCGACCATTCGCCTGAGCAACAGCGCAGGCCTGGCCACCGGCGCCGTGCTGGGGCTCACCAGCTTTGGGGTCAGCGCCAGCATCCAGCACTCGTGTTATTTCAGCACCAGCCCCTCGGCGCTGGTCCTGAACTACACCTCTTTCAGGGCGACCGCCGCCACCGGCACCTCAAACTTTGGGCTCAGCTGCACCTACAACACGCCCTACACCCTCACCTTAACCGCCCCCTCCACCGGCACCCTGCTTGGTGTGAACTACTCCCTGGCCCTGAGCGCGGCCTCAGGCACCGGCACCGCAGCCCCGCAAACCTACACGGTCACCGGCACGGCCGCTGCCAACCAGTCCGGCACCTGCACCAGCGGTAGTTGCACAGCCAGCCAGAACCACACCATCACCGTCGGGTTCTGAGCCCGCCACCCACGGGCCAGCCCGAAGCGGTCTAGTTGCCCAGCCAGCGCAGCAATTGCGCCGTGACCTCGGGCCTGTCCAGCAGTTCCATGTGCTTCATGCCCCTGGCGGTCCACTGCCGCTCCGGCGCAAAAGCCAGTGTGTGCCGCGGCTCATGGTGCTGGCCCAGCGCGCTGGGCACGGGCACCAGTCCATCCCCTATCAATTTATCCTTTATGCCACCAGCCTCGCCTGACGTTGAAGTGTTTGCAGCCAGCGCGAAACAGGCAACACCGTCGGGCAGGGGCAAGGGCTCACGGGCATCGGGTGCGCGCTCAAACCGGTCTGCATCCTCCCAGCTTGAAGCCAGCACATAACCGTAACGCAGGTCCGTGATGCCGCTGCTGCGAAGCTGGCCGATTTTTGCGAAAGGCCGGGTCAGCACATTGCCGCCTAGCAGCGTATCGACCCAGCTGCCCAGCGTCTCCAGCGGCGCGCCATGGTGTGGCGTGCCCAGAAACACCAGGCGCGTCAAACCACTGCGCCAGCGGTGCCCGGCCTGCTCACCGTGATGGCAGGCGCTGCGCGAGACCAGCCCGCCCATGCTGTGCGCCAGCACAGCCAGTTCCGTCACCGGCTGCGGCCAGGCTTGCCACAGCTGCTCCAGCAGCGCAGCGAACTGCTGCCCGTTCACCGACGTATGCAGGCCGGTGTTGTAGTGCAGGTAAACCGGCGTGTAGCCCAGTGCCTGTGCAAGCGCCTGCGCGTGGCTGCCGTGCGTGGTCTCCCACTGCAGGTCGTTCATGCACAGGCCATGAACCAGCACCAGCAGCTTGCCGGTCGCGTGCGGCAAACGCTGCGCCAGCGCGCCGGTCTCCAGCGCCAGGGTGTGCCCCTGGTATCGCAGGCTCATGGTGATGGTCAGCGGGTTGGCGGTTTCAAGCAACTGGTCGCCCAGCACGCCATTGATGGCCGACAGCGCGGCCTCGCGGGGCGGTGACGAAGCCTGCTCGCCCACCAGCGGCGCGGCGCCCGACAGCACGGCATTGAGCGCGCCGCCCGCCAGCCGCGTCACACCCTTGACACTGCCATAAACCAGCCCGGTAATGCCTGTTGCCTTGACGCCGCTTGCGCCCGGTGCGGGGTCTACAAACCGGGCACCCAGCGGACCGAAAGGCGCGGCAACCGTCTTGTAGACATTGCCCTGCACGGTTTCGGCCACGCCGGCAACACCCAGCACACCCTGGGTGGCGAGTTGCGCCAGTCCCTGGACATCCGAAACGTGCAGCCAGGTGGGCAGGTTCGCAAGCAGGCTGCTGCTTGTTTGTGTTTGGGTCGGATCGGGTTTGGGCATGTCCCGATTGTGGCGGTATTGACTGCCGCCAGCCAGCACTGGCCGGGCACATCATTTGCTACAAATTTAATAGCTGACTGCGCTTGCAGGACAGCAGCTGCGGCCATTTTTGATCAAAAAAACTGCGTAAAGCCCGGTGTTCTCGGGCTGTTTTCAGCATCCAGATCACCCCTGCGCAGCGCCAGCAGGCAATCGGTCCATCACCACCTCTTTACGCAATCAGCCCCATAGGCTTTATCAATT
>JAZKCE010000014.1:0-77471 GCA_040388255.1 Pseudomonadota bacterium
AACCGCCGTATGCGTGAACCGCACGTACGGTGGTGTGAGAGGGCTGAGGGGGCAATCCCTCACCCTACTCGATTCTTGCGGCGGAGTGCGGGGGCTTTTTTGCCGCCGGGCCGCCCCAAGGCAAAAGCGGCCCCCTTGGGGGGCAGCGACCCGCGCAGCGGCAGAGCGTGGGGGTTTTTTTGATCCTGCTACGATTTACCCAGCATGTCCTCCCCGATGAACTTCACCAAACCCCTGCCCAAATTCGACCCCCGCAGCATCCCGGTGCTGGGGATCGATGACCACCTGGCCGGTGTGGCGCTGGATCGCCTCACGCCCGGGGCGCTGCGCAGGCGCTTCCTGAACCCGCCCCCCTGGACGCCCGAGCACAGCGTTGAAAAAAGGTTTGAGGACCGCCAGCCTGCGCTGGCGGCGGTGCTGGTGCCGCTGGTGATGCGGGACGAACTCACCTTGCTGCTGACCCAGAGGACCACCAACCTGTCCACCCATTCGGGCCAGGTGGCGTTTCCCGGTGGCCGCACGGATGATTCCGACCACGACGCCATAGACACGGCGCTGCGTGAGGCCAATGAAGAAATCGGCCTGCCGCGCGACCATGTGGAAGTGCTGGGCACCCTGCCAACCTACATCACGGGCACGGCTTACATCATCACGCCGGTGGTGGCGCTGGTGCAGCCCGGCTTTGTGCTGCAGCCCAACCCGGGGGAGGTCGCCGATGTGTTTGAAGTGCCGCTGGCCTACCTGATGAACCCGGCCAACCACAGACGCCACCAGATCGAGTTTGACGGCGGTACACGCCAGTGGCTTTCCATGCCCTATATCG
The DNA here is from genome assembly GCA_040388255.1 of Pseudomonadota bacterium. GTDB lineage: Bacteria > Pseudomonadota > Gammaproteobacteria > Burkholderiales > Burkholderiaceae_C > Polaromonas. Next base: position 824 of record JAZKCE010000014.1, read on the forward strand.
GCCCTTCCGTTGTCACGGCAGGCGATGACCCTTCTGAGCGTTATATCTGGGGCGCCACGGCGGGCATGCTGCGCAATCTGTATCGTTTTCTGGTCGCGTAGTATTCACAGGCTGTTCCAGGCCGTTATGATTTGGCATGAGCTTTCTTGCTGTTTTGTTTGCACTCATCATTGAACAGGCCCGACCGCTGGCGCGCGGTAACTGGATTCATGCGGGCTTTCGGGCCTGGGCGCGCTGGACCAGCCGCAGCATGGATGCGGGGCAGTCCCACCATGGGTGGATTGCCTGGACTGTCGCCGTGATCGTCCCCGCGCTGCTCACCATGCTGATCCACTGGCTGCTCTGGAGTTTCAGCGTGCTGCTGGCTTTTGCCTGGAGCGTGGCCATCCTGTACGTCACCCTGGGTTTCAGGCAGTTCAGCCACTATTTCACCGACATACGCGATGCCCTCGATGATGGCGATGAAGACACGGCTCGCGAACTGCTGGCGCAATGGCGGCATGTCGATGCAAGTGAATTGCCGCGCAGTGAAATTGTCCGCCACGTGATCGAGTACTCGGTGCTGGCAGCGCACCGCCATGTGTTTGGCGTGCTGGCCTGGTTTTCGGTGCTGGCCGCGCTGGGGCTGGGGCCAGCGGGCGCGGTGATGTACCGCATGAGCGAATTTGTTTCGCGCTACTGGATGTACAAAAGCAAATTGCCAACAGCCGCGGGGGACGGTGCCAGCCCGGCCCTGCAGCAGGCCGCCACCAGCGCCTGGGGCGTGATCGATTTTGTGCCGGCCCGTGTCACCTCCCTGGGGTTTGCGGTGGTGGGCAGTTTTGAGGACGCCATCGACGCCTGGCGCAGCTACACCCAGCGTTTTCCGGCCAATGCAACTGCCGCCTCTGAAAACCGCAATGACGGGATCATTCTTGCGGCCACTTCGGGGGCGGTGAATGTGCGGCTGGGCGGTGAAACCCTCAAGACCGTGTTTTCTCCCGGTAGCTCGCAGGGCTTTCAGGCGGGTGGGCTGGATACCGAAGAGCCCGGTGCCACCGAGTCCACGCCTGGCCGCGAGCCGGAAGTGGCCCACCTGCGCAGCATCGTCGGGCTGGTGTGGCGCTCGGTTGTGCTGTGGATGGTGCTGCTGGCGCTGTTGACCCTGGCCCGCCTGCTCGGCTGAGCCTGCTCTTCAATACCGGGTTTGCGACAGCTCGGCAAACAGCTCGCTATATAAACGATAGCGGCTTGCGCTGATGGCGCGGGGGCCATCGGCTGAATTGACTTCAGAAATCACACCGCAGCCGGGCTCATGCAAATGTGTGCAGTTATAGAACTTGCAGTTTTGCGCATGGGCTTTCAGGTCCGGCATCAGGGTGGCGAGCTGCATGGGCTGGATGTGGTTCAGGCCAAACTCCTGGAAACCCGGCGAGTCTATGAGCGCGGTGCTGCGTGCCTCGTCCACCCAGTAAAGCGTTGTGCTGGTGGTGGTGTGCTTGCCGGAATTCAGGGCCTGGGAGATTTCGGCCGTCAGCACCTTGGCCTGGGGCACCAGCAGGTTGGTCAGGCTGCTCTTGCCGGCGCCTGAAGGCCCCAGTACCAGCGTTTTTTTGCCGCGCAGCAGCTCCATCAGCTCCGTGGTCTGCGCTGCATTTTCCGGGGCATCGATTTTCGGCTTGATGGCCAGCGGCAGCATCCTGTAGCCCATGGCCCGGTAGGGTGCCAGCTTGGTCCAGGCGCGTCCGAATGGCTCGCTCAAATCGCTTTTGTTCAGCGCAATGATGGGGGGGATGCGCTCGGCTTCAGCGGCAATCAGGGCGCGCGTCAGCTGGCTTTCGGAGAACTCCGGCTCGGCCGCGATCAGGATCAGTACCTGGTCCAGGTTGGCGGCAAAGGACTTGGTGCGCATCTCGTCCTGCCGGTAAAACAGGTTGCTGCGCTCTTCTATCTTTTCTATCGTGCCTTCATCCTGCGTGGGCAGCCAGCGGATGCGGTCGCCAACCACCGCCTGGCTTTTTTTGCCGCGCGGGTGGCAGATCACACGCTCGCCGCTGGTGGTTTCAACCAGCACGTGGCGGCCGAAACCGGCAACGACCAGGCCCGGCTGTGTGCCCGTGACCGGGGCCCTGGCCGAAACAGGCCTGGCCGGTTTGCTCAAGCGAGCAGGGCGTCGGCTTTGGACGCGCAGAAAAAGTCGCTGACCGAGACGCCGTCCACGTCGTGCGTGTTAAAGCGCACGGTGCATTTGCTGTAACTTACCGCCAGGTCCGGGTGGTGGTCTTCAGCGTTGGCAATAAAGGCCAGCGCGTTCACAAAACCAATGGTCTCGTGGTAGTTTTTAAAGCTGTAGGTTTTCTCCAGCGCGCCATCGATCAGGCGCCAGCCCAAAGCCTGCTCGCCGTTGAGTTTGCTCAACTGGGTGACGATTTCCGTGGCGCTCAGTGCCTTGCGGTTCTGGTGAATCGGGTTCATGATGCGGCGCTTTCTGCGTTGGGGTTCATGCTGGAAGGACTCATGCGCGCAAGGCGCTCCGAAGCGGGTGGATGTGAATAATAAAACTTCACAAACACCGGGTCGGGCGTGAGTGTGCTGGCATTGTCCTGGTAAAGCTTGAGCAGGGCACTTTGCAAATCCCTGCCATCGGTTTGCGAGACGGCATAGGCGTCGGCCTCGAACTCATGCTTGCGTGAGAACTGGGCAAACACCGGCGACACAAAAAAGCTGAACAGCGGCACCACCAGCATGAACAGCAACAGTGCCAGCGCGTCGTTCGCGCCGGTCATGTTGGGACGCACCCCAAGGCCGATATAAAACCACACTTGCGACGACAGCCAGCCCAGCAGGGCAAAACCGGCCAGGCTCATGGCGAACATCGAAACAATGCGCTTGATGATGTGTTTGTGCTTGAAGTGGCCCAGCTCATGCGCCAGCACAGCGTCGACTTCACCGGGGCTCAGTTGCTTGAGCAGGGTGTCGTAAAACACCACGCGCTTGGCCGCGCCGAAGCCGGTGAAATAGGCATTGGCATGCGCAGAGCGCTTGCTGCCATCCATTACAAACAGGCCCTTGGCGGCAAAGCCGCAGCGCTGCATCAGGGCCGTGACACGCGCTTTCAGGGCTTCGTCCTCCAGCGGTTTGAACTTGTTGAAAAGCGGTGCAATCACGGTGGGGTAAAGCACCAGCACCAGCAGGTTGAATCCCATCCACGCAGCCCAGGCCCACAGCCACCACAGGCGGCCGGCACTGCCCATCAGCCACAGGATCAGCGCAATGATGGGCAGACCTATGATCGCGCCGACGGCAAGGCCCTTGACCATGTCGCTCAGCCAGAGTTTGAAAGTCATTTTGTTAAAGCCGAAGCGCTCTTCAATCCTGAAGGTGCTGTACAGCGTGAACGGCAGGTCCAGCGCGCCGCTGATGACGCCGAACGCCGCGAGCAGTACCAGCTGCGGCACCAGACTGCCGTATGCCGCGAGGCCTGAATGGGCCAATGCCTGGTTCAGCGCATCAATCCCGCCAAGCAGGGTCCAGCACAGCAGCACGGCCGCGCCAAAGGCCATTTCCAGCAGGCCAAAACGCGCCTTGGTGATGGTGTAGTCGGCAGCTTTCTGGTGGGCCTGCAACGAGATGGTGGAGGCAAAAGCCGCGGGGACGCTGCTGCGGTGCCGCGCCACGTGGCGGATCTGGCGTGATGCCAGGTAAAACCTCGTGAGCAATCCGGCCACCAGAACGGCGCAGAACAGCAGGGTGAAGGCAAATGAATAGTCGCTCATGGCAGGAAGTTTAGGCTATCAGCGAGAATCGCAAGATGCCTGAAACTGAACCCCTACTTAAAAAATCCGACCAGAACCTCGTCTGGATCGATTGTGAAATGACCGGCCTGGACCCGGAAAAAGAACGTCTGATTGAAATCGCCGTGATCGTCACCGGCCCGCAGCTCACGCCGCGCATTGAAGGCCCGGTGCTGGCCATCCACCAGACCAACGAGTTGCTGGACCAGATGGACAACTGGAACAAGGGCACCCATGGCCGCAGCGGGCTGATCGACAAGGTCAAGGCCAGCACGGTGACGGAGCAGGACGCGGAGGCGCAAATTCTGGCCTTCCTCGCGCAGTACCTGCCCAAAGGCGTTTCACCGCTGTGCGGCAACACCATCAGCCAGGACAGGCGCTTCCTGGTCAAGTACATGCCCAGGCTGGAGGCCTTCCTGCATTACCGCAATGTCGATGTCAGCACCTTCAAGGAGCTGGCCAAACGCTGGCGGCCCGAGGTCTACAGCGCCTTCAAAAAACGCCAGAGCCACACGGCACTGGCCGACGTGCATGAGTCGATTGACGAACTGGAACACTACCGCGAGCACTTTTTGAAGTGATTCCCGGGTTTGGGGATGTTTTATGCCCCTGGCCACCGTCCTGCGTGCGTAGCGTGCTATGTAAAAAATAGCAATCCGGGCCTGGAAACAGGCCGCGCAAGGCGTTTTCAGCAGCCTTGCGCGGGTTTTCGAAAGAAAAGACTGGTACAAACCCCTAAGTCATGCCATAATCATGGGCTTGCAGTTGCACAAGGTGCGCTGCATTTGTACATCTACCTCACACTTTTGGATCCTACTGATTAGGGTCACCGCTTCGGGCAATCTCTTTCGCCCGGGCTGCATATTCGTTTGATGGTTGATGTTTTATTAACCATAAACGAAGCTTCCTGCAACGCGGGAGGTGAAGTTTTTCCTGTGACTTTGCCAAAAGCATTGCACGCAGGTGATTAGTGAGAAAAAACATGACTGACTCTTTTGAGGCTCGCGGCGACTTTTTGCCCGAAGCCATTAACGGCAACAACACGGACGTCGAAACCAGCCTGGTTCCTGACTTTTCCGACGCACCTGCCGGTGTTGAATCGTCGCTGGAAGCCGTTGCGCCCCAGCCCAACGGTTTTGTAAAACTTGGCCTGGCCAAGGAACTGCTGCAAGCCGTGGCCGACATGGGTTTTACCCAGCCGACCGCCGTGCAACTGGCCACTATTCCCAAGGCCATGCAAGCCCTGGATGCCGACAGCACCGACAAAAAAGCCAAATTCACCGACCTGCTGGTTTCCAGCCAGACCGGTAGCGGCAAGACCGCGGCTTTCCTGCTGCCCGTGCTGCACACCCTGCTCAAGCAGCAGGAAGAAGCCGAGCGCAACGAACGCGCCGAATTTGAACGCCAGAGCGCCGAGGCGATTGCCCGCGGCGAAGCACCGCTCAAGAAGCCAAAACGCAAAGACCCGACCAACGCCCGCAACTTCAAGCCCGCCACACCCGGCGCGCTGATCCTGTGCCCGACGCGCGAGCTGGCCCAGCAGGTCTGCGCCGACGCGATTGACCTGGTGCGCCATTGCCGCGGCCTGCGCATTGCCAACGTGGTTGGCGGCATCCCTTACCAGCTGCAGATTGCCAAGCTGCAAAACGCCAACCTGGTGGTTGCAACGCCGGGCCGTTTGCTCGATTTGCAGCGCAGCATGCAGATCAAGCTGGACCAGGTGCAGTTCCTAGTCGTTGACGAAGCCGACCGCATGCTGGACCTCGGCTTTGCCGACGACCTGACCGAAGTCAACCAGCTCACCATCGAGCGCAAGCAGACCATGATGTTCAGCGCCACTTTCGCGCCACGCATCATGCAGCTGGCCACGCGCGTGATGCGCACGCCGCAGCGCGTCGAGATCGACTCGCCGCACGAAAAACACGCGTCCATCACGCAGTCCCTGCTGTGGGCCGACAACATGACGCACAAGCGCAAGCTGCTCGACCATTTGCTGCGCGACACCACCATCAACCAGGCCATCGTGTTTGCAAGCACGCAGGTCGAGTGTGATGGCCTGGCCAATGACCTGGTGCAGGAAGGCTTCAGCGCCGTGGCATTGCACGGTGCGCTGAGCCAGGGCCTGCGCAACCGCCGCCTGATGGCTTTCCGCGACGGCCGTGTACAGGTGCTGGTGGCGACCGACGTGGCTGCCCGCGGCCTTGACGTGCCGACCATCACCCACGTGGTCAACTACGGCCTGCCGATGAAAGCCGAAGACTATGTGCACCGCATTGGCCGTACCGGCCGTGCCGGTCGCGAAGGCAAGGCCGTCACGATTGCCGAGTTCCGCGATCGCCGCAAGATCCAGGACATCGAGCACTACATGCAGCAAAACCTCAAGCCCAGCGTGATTGCCGGCCTGGAGCCGCAGCAGCGCTTTGCACCAACCTCCGATCGCCCACGCGGCAATTTCGGTGGTGGTCGTGATGACCGTGGCGGCGGCCGCAGCTTCGGTGGCGGCGGTGGTGGTTACGCTGGCCGCAAGCCGGCCGGTGGCGGCTTTGGCGGCAACCGCGATGACCGTGGTGGTTTCGGTGGTGGTAATCGCGAGCAGCGCGATGACCGCGGCGGCGCCTTCCAGGGCCGCCCTCCCGGACCCCAGGGCGGCTACGCAGACCGCTCCGGTTTTAACGACCGTGGCCCACGCCGCGCGGATGACCGTGGTTTTGGCAACAACAATGCCGGTTTCGCACCGCGCGAAGACCGCAACTTCGGTGCCCGCAACGAAGGCTTTGCGCCACGCCCTGATTTTGCCGACCGCAAGCCGGCTTTCGCCCGGCCCGCCGGCAAGGTGTTTGTGCCGCGTGATGCTGCCAAGAAGGCCGGCAAGTTTTCCAAGGCGCGTGACTGATCACGGTTGATCGTCTTTTGATGAACCCTTAAAACCGGTTCAGCAAAAAAGCCCCGGCAGATCGCAGGATCTCCCGGGGCTTTTTTATCTGGAAAACAATCAGCTCATGCCGTTGCGGCTGGCCAGTTCCACAAAAAGCCCGGCATGGTCGAGGTCCGCCAGCCCGTGTTCGGCGGCATCGGCATAGAGTTGTTCGAACAGTGCCGTGATGGGCGCCTCAAAGCCGATTTCCTGCGCGGTTGCCAGTGTATTGCGCAAGTCCTTGAGCTGTATGCCCAAGCGGCCACGCGGCGCAAAGTCGCGCTCGACCATGCGCTGGCCGTGCAGTTGCAGGATGCGGCTGTCGGCAAAGCCGCCGCTAATCGCCTCCCTGACCTTGCCCATGTCGGCGCCGCCGCGCGCCGCGAACAGCAGGGCTTCCGCCACCGCGCCTATGGTGATGCCCACAATCATCTGGTTGGCCAGCTTGGCGAGCTGGCCGCTGCCGTGCGGCCCCACATGCGTGGTGCGGCCGAAATGCCGCAGCAAGGGCAGGGCGCGCTCAAAATCGCTGGCCTTGCCGCCCGCCATGATCACCAGCTTGCCTTGTTCCGCGCCCGTGGTGCCGCCGGACACAGGGGCGTCGAGGTGCGCCACGCCTAGTTCGCCAAGCCGGGCGGCATGGTCACGCGCCTCGCGCGGCTGTGTGGACGCCATGTCTATAAACAGGCTGCCGGCTTTCATGGCATGGGCCGCAGGCGCCAGGGCATTGTTTGCAAGGCCGTCACCAAAAAGAACGGTGCTGGCGACCGCGCCGTTCTCAAGCAGGCTGATCACGATATCTGCCGTGCGCACCGCATCGGCGGCATGCTCGTGCAGCACGGCGCCAAAGGCTCCCAGCGGCGCCGCCTTCCAGCGGCTGCGGTTCCACGCGTGGATGGTGTAGCCGGCTTCACAAAGCCTGCGTGCCATGGGGAAACCCATGTTGCCTGTGCCGAGCACGGCAATGGTTGGTCCTGCGGTCATGGGTGTTTCACAAAATAAAAGTCAATCTCCATCATGGATGAACTGCCCGCACAAGCCTGTCAGCCAGCTTGCAGCTGTGTCAAGATATGCGTACATATCAACTTCACGAGACTTTCATGAACGGTGCCGCCACCTATCCCGATCCGCAATGGCTGGACGTCCAGTACAACAACCGTGCCCGGGTGCCGGATTTCCCGCTGCACCTGGCCCGTTGGGATGAGGACTCGGCGCAGGCACGCCAGACGTCTGGCTGTGTACTGGACATCGTTTACGGCGGAAGCGCCGGTGAAAAGCTCGATGTATTTCCCGCCAGCGCGTCCAGAGGCCAGGGCAAGGGCGCACCCGTACTGGTGTTCATCCACGGCGGCTGGTGGCGCTCACTCGACAAATCCGATCATTCCTTTGTGGCGCCCCCGTTTGCGGCTGCCGGCGCCTGCGTTGTGCTGCCCAACTACGCTCTCTGTCCGGCTGTGACGATTCCGGAAATCACCCTGCAGATGGTCAGGGCGCTGGCGTGGACCTTCCGGCACATTGCGCAATACGGCGGTGACCCCGCGCGCATCACGGTGGCCGGGCATTCGGCGGGCGGGCATCTGTCCGCCATGATGCTGGCCTGCGACTGGCCGTCGTATGCCGACGATTTGCCGCCTGACCTGGTCAAACATGCGTTGTCCATTTCCGGGCTTCACGACCTGGAGCCCCTGGCTCACACACCGGCGCTGAAAGACGTGCTGCGGCTGACGCCGGAACAGGTGTCCATGGCCAGCCCCGCCTTGCTGCCCGCTCCAAAAGCAGGCAGGCTTTGCGCCTTGGTGGGTGGTGACGAAAGCGGGGAATTCCTGCGCCAGAATCGTGTGATCCAGCAAGCTTGGGGCCATAAAGTGGTGCCGGTCTGCGAGGAGTTGCCCGGCCAGAACCACTTCAGCATCCTGCAGACGCTGGCCGAGCCTGGCCAGCGGGCACACCAGCTGGCGCTCCAGTTGCTGGCTCCATGAGATAGACCGGATCGCCGGCTACATCAGCAGGTGCTCCGCGTTGTCGCCGCCCAGGGTGACGTAGTTGACCTTGCGGATGTCCATGAGTTTTTTGCCGCCGGCGTAGCTGATGGCGCTCTGGATATCTTCTTCCATTTCGCGCAGGGTGTCTGCCAGCGTGCCCTTGACGGGCTCCAGGATGCGTTTGCCCTCGACGTGTTTGTACTCGCCCTTGTTGAAGTCCGAGGCGCTGCCGTAGTATTCCTTGAACAGCGCGCCGTCCACCTCGACCGTCTTGCCGGGGCTTTCTTCCAGGCCCGCCAGCATGGAGCCAATCATCACCATGGTCGCGCCAAAGCGTATCGATTTGGCGATGTCGCCGTGCTCGCGTATGCCGCCGTCGGCAATGATGGGCTTGGTCGCCACGCGCGCGCACCACTTGAGCGCCGACAACTGCCAGCCGCCGGTGCCAAAGCCGGTTTTCATTCTGGTGATGCAAACCTTGCCGGGACCAATGCCGACCTTGGTCGCGTCAGCACCCCAGTTTTCGAGGTCAATCACGGCTTCGGGCGTGCCCACGTTGCCGGCAATCACAAACGAGGCCGGCAGTTTCTGCTTCAGGTAGCCGATCATTTTCTGCACGCTATCGGCATGTCCGTGGGCGATGTCTATCGTAATGTATTCGGGCACCAGACCCTCGGCCACCAGCAGGTCAACGGTGTCGTAGTCGGGCTTTTTGACGCCCAGCGAAATGGACGCGTAAACGCCCCGGGTTTTCATGTCCCTGACGAATTTGACGTTGTCCAGGTCAAAACGATGCATCACATAGAAGTAGCCGTTTTGGGCCATCCAGCTGCAGATGTCCTCGTTGACCACTGTCTTCATATTTGCCGGCACCACAGGAATGCGGAAAGTGCGCCCGCCGAGTTCCACACCGGCGTCGCATTCCGAACGGCTTTCCACGCGGCATTTGCGCGGCAGCAGCAGGATGTTGTCGTAGTCGAATATTTCCATGATTCCCAAGCCTTTTGAAAAACTGTTGAAGAACAGAAGGCACTTGGACTGGACCGGTTTTGTCGCGGAGACAAAAAACAAAACCGGGCGCAATTGCTTGGGCCCGGTGTCTGATTTTAGACGCTCGGCCGGAGTGGGGTGATCGGGCGGTTTGTATAGCCGTTATATGTGCAGGCCGATTTACCGGCCCTGACCGGCCATTGGCGCGCAACGCGACTGGGCCGCCGTCAGCACCTGGCCGCTGGCGTCTTCAAGCCAGCCGATCACGCGCAGTCGATCCGGGTTGACGCCTTGCGCGACACTCATGACGCGTGATTCAAAGAAGTGGCTTCGCTCTTTTTTTGATAGCTGGCTGCGCCCATCCCCATTGAGCTGCAGCGCATTTCTTACAAGATTTCGGGCTACCGGCGTACCTTCGGTGCCCTCCGGCAGGCTCTCCACCAATGCCAGCCAGGCGCTCCATGCCTGACTTTTTGTACGGGCTGGAAGGGGCTTGAACCCTATCGACACCCCGACGTAACCCGACAGTACCAGTCCGTGTGCAACACGCAGCCGGGAGCCCTTTAATCCTTTCACTTTGCGGAGACTGTTACTGGCCTCCTTGGGCACAACCTGGCCCAGCGCCTCCAGCCGGCTCAAACCGTCGCGGCTCGCCACCGCCGACAGCGGCGCGTCGTCGCCCTTGCCGCCCGGCACTATCCAGTCCAGAACCGCCTGGCCGGGCAGTGCTTTGGCTGTGGCGGGGTCTTTCCAGCAGCTCTCGCAATCGGAATTGATAAAGCGCTCCAGCAGCGCCACGGGCTGCGGCTGGCCGTCGCTGGCGCAAAACGCCTGGGCTCGGGCCGCGTGGGTGCCCACGGCGAGGATCAGCATGGAAAGTACCTGCAGGAATCGCAGGCTTGAAGCGCGCTTCATCAAGGTTTTCATCAGGGCTTTCTACAATGAGGGATGTTCCCAGAATTCACAGATACAGTCGCGCAGGACTCCCCGCTCTTACAAAATCTTAATCCGGAGCAGCTCGCCGCGGTCACCCTGCCCGCCACCCACGCCCTGATTCTTGCCGGGGCGGGCTCCGGCAAGACCCGGGTGCTGACCACCCGCATCGCCTGGCTGCTGCAAACCGGGCAGGTGTCGCCGGGCGGCATCCTGGCCGTGACCTTTACCAACAAGGCCGCCAAGGAGATGCTGACACGCCTCTCGGCCATGCTGCCGGTCAATGTGCGCGGCATGTGGATTGGCACCTTCCACGGCCTGTGCAACCGTTTTTTGCGCGCGCATTACAAGCTGGCCAACCTGCCTTCGACCTTCCAGATACTGGACACGCAGGACATGCTCTCGGCCATCAAGCGCCTGTGCAAGCAGTTCAATATCGACGATGAGCGTTTCCCGCCCAAACAGCTGGCCTGGTTTATCGCCGCCTGCAAGGAAGACGGCCAGCGTGCCAAGGATGTGCAGGTGCGTGATGACGAGATGCGTAAAAAAGTCGAAATTTACGCGCTCTATGAAGAGCAATGCCAGCGCGAAGGCGTGGTCGATTTTGGCGAGCTGATGCTGCGCAGCTATGAGCTGCTGCGCGACAACCTGCCGGTGCGCGAACATTACCAGCGGCGCTTTCGCCACATCCTGATCGACGAGTTTCAGGACACCAACAAGCTGCAATACGCCTGGATCAAGATGCTGGCCGGGCAGGGCGCTGATGCGGCGCAGGGCGCGCAGGCCATGCCGGGCGGCTCGGTTGTCGCCGTGGGCGATGACGACCAGAGCATTTACGCCTTTCGTGGTGCGCGTGTCGGCAACATGGCGGACTTTGTGCGCGAGTTTGATGTGCAGCACCAGATCAAGCTGGAGCGCAATTACCGCAGCTTTGGCAACATCCTGGATTCGGCCAATCAACTGATCAGCCACAACAGCAAGCGCCTGGGCAAAAACCTGCGCACCGAAGCCGGCCCCGGCGAGCCGGTGCGCGTGTATGAATCGACCAGCGACTTCGCCGAGGCGCAGTGGTTTGTCGACGAGGTCAAACAACTGGTGCGCGACGGCATGGAGCGCAAGGAAATCGCGCTTTTGTACCGCAGCAACGCGCAAAGCCGGGTGATGGAAACCGCGCTGTTCAACGCCGGTGTGCCTTACCGCGTCTATGGCGGGCTGCGCTTTTTCGAGCGCGCTGAAATCAAGCACGCACTGGCTTATTTGCGCCTGCTGGAGAACCCGCACGATGACACCAGCTTTATGCGTGTGGTTAATTTTCCGCCGCGCGGCATAGGCGGGCGCAGCATTGAGCAATTGCAGGACGTCGCGCGCGCTGCGGGCTGCTCGCTGCATGACGGCGTCAGCGCGGTGCCGGGCAAGGCCGGTGCCAACCTCGGCGCCTTTGTGGCCAAACTCGATGTGATGCGCGAGCAGACCGCCGGCTTGACGCTGCGCGAGATCATCGAACTGGTGCTGCAGCACAGCGGTCTTGAAGAGCACTACAAGCTGGAAAAAGAGGGCCAGGACAGGCTGGAGAATCTGGCCGAGCTGGTCAATGCCGCCGAGTCCTTTGTGAGCCAGGAAGGTTTTGGCCGCGACGCCGTGGCCTTGCCGGTGGACGAACTCGGTGCGCGCCTGACGCAGTCGCCGGCCAGCCAGGGACTGGACCCGTCGGCCTCCTTGCTGGATGAGCCCTTGCCCGAGGCACTTGCGCCGGACGCGGAAACCGGTGAAACGCTGTCGCCGCTGGCGGCATTTTTGACCCATGCGGCTCTGGAGTCCGGCGACAACCAGGCGCAGGCCGGCCAGGACGCGGTGCAACTGATGACGGTGCATTCGTCCAAGGGCCTGGAGTTTGACTGCGTGTTTATCACCGGCCTGGAAGACGGCGTGTTCCCGCATGAAAACTCGCTGAGCGACCATGGCGGCATTGAGGAAGAACGCCGGCTGATGTACGTGGCCATCACACGCGCGCGCAAGCGGCTGTACCTGAGCCACTCGCAGACCCGCATGCTGCACGGCCAGACGCGCTACAACCTCAAGAGCCGGTTTTTTGACGAGCTGCCCGAAAGCGCGCTCAAATGGATCACGCCGAAAAACCAGGGCTTTGCCTCGGGGCTGGGCAGGGGCTCGAATACGTGGGGTGATGCTAGCAATTCAGGAGCTGGCGGCGGGCGCAAGGATTGGGCCAGCAGCGTTTTTTCTTCAAAATCCGGGGCATCGGAGCGGTTTGCCAACCCGCCCGTTCCCGAGCAGCGCAATGCCCCTTCGCATGGCCTTAAAAGCGGCATGGAAGTGTTTCATGCCAAGTTTGGCGAGGGCAAGGTGCTGATGCTGGAAGGCAGCGGCGACGACGCGCGTGCCCAGATCAACTTCACGCGGCATGGCGTGAAGTGGCTGGCGCTCAGTGTGGCCAAGCTGACGGTTGTCTAGCGGGCCGGCGTTTCCGGCTGGCGCGGCGGCTCTTCCATATAACCCCGGCCGTCCTTGATGCCCTTTTTGCCGGCAATCTGCCAGGCGGTCCGCTGGTCGACCAGCCCGGCCAGGAACTCCAGCTCTTCATCGGTGTGGTTGATCGCGTTGGCAGGGGTCAGGCGCGCCCCTTGTGCCGCGCCGGGGTCGGACCAGAAGGACTGGTGGTACAGGGACTGCGACAACCTTGTATCGCCGTTCGCGTTCAGGGCCACCGTGCCGTAGCAGTTGCACAGATAGTTGCGGTCGCCCTGGTCGGCAAAAATCTCCGAATACACCCCGGTGCCGCGTATGCCGGCCGTCAGTGTGGGCATGACGATGGCGCGGTTGCCGCCCTTGCCCCAAACGCTGGCCACGGCGCCCGTGAGCAGCCGCAGCAGGCTGACGGTATTGAGCGAGCTGCCGCGTTCCACCGTCAGCATGGAGTTCTGGCGCACCTGGAAGGATGAATTGCCGATGACAAATACCAGGCTGGTGCCGGGTCCGGTCTGGATCCGGTCGCCGGTCAGTATGGTCTGCTGCGGGTCCAGCCGCTGGCCATTGAGCAGCGCGTCCCCGGTGAGCTGCACCACGTTGCTGCGTTGCTGGGCCAGCGCCGCGCCAAAACCGCCCATGGCCACCCAGGCGACTGCGGCCTTGAGCGTGTCGCGCCTTTGAAACCAGAGGATTTCTTTTTCGGTGCGGCCTTGCAGCAAATGCTGGGTCATGGGGAGTCTCCTGGGGTTTGGGCGAATAGTCAGGTCAAAGGCGGGCTGAAAAGCGTGTCGTCGGTGTCGGTGAAGCTATCACGAAAGGTGAAATAAATCGATGTGAAAAACATGGCCATCATCAGCAGCGCCACCGGAAACAGGGCCAGGGTTGCGAAGGCGGGATTGCCCAGCACGGCCGAAACCAGCGTGACCAGCACGATCGCCAGCACAAAGACGCCAACCCACACCAGGCCGTAGACGGCCAGCGCGGCCCAGTTTTTGTAGCAGGCCATGAAGCTGAAAAACAGGCTCTTGACCGGCGTGACCCCGTGCCAGTGCACCAGCGCCGGCGCATGCCAGAACAGCAGCGACAGCGGCAGGTACAAAGCCATGGTGACCCACATGGCGGCCTGGAAGTTTCCCTGCAGCACCATGTCCTCGGTGAGCTTGCCGCCTACCAGGTAAAGCTTCGCAAACTGCCCGCCGTCAACCAGCGCGGACACCGCCATCAGCGCCAGAAAGCCCGCGGCATACAGCGCGCCCAGCACCATCATGGCCCGCACGCGCTGCTTGCCGGCGCGAAAGGCGCTGATCAGTATCGAGGGCATGGGGAATTTGCCTTTGGTGGCTTCCTGCGTCGCCGCCATCAGGCCCAGCGTGGCCGCGGGCAGCAGCGCCAGCGCCAGCGCCGCGCCTATGAAGGGCACCAGGGTGGCAATCGACAGCAGCGCCATGAACATGAAAAACAGGCCCGCCATGGCCAGCGGCTGCTGAAAGAAAGTCTTGCAGCCGAGCTTGACCCAGGTGATGCCGGTGCGTGCTGGAACGATGTTGAGTTTCATGGTGAAAAGGTCGCGGTTGGGGCTTGCAAAAGGCGCATAAGTTCAAAAAATAGATGCAAAAACCGGGCATTTGACACGGCATGCGCTTGGCAGTGGCTTTTTCCAAGCCGGGTGGCAAGCCTGGCCTGCCCATACAAATCGGGTTTCGGGAGTTTTCAGGCCGGTGTTTCAGGCCGTCATGCACATGGGATGGGCCAGCCGCTCGCGCAGCACACGCTCGAAATGGCCAGGGTCGTGGGCCTGCAGCATGGCCGCCTCGCGCGGCAAATGGAAATCCCACAGCCGTGAAATCCAGAAACGCAGCGCACCGGCGCGCAGCGCCGCGGGCAGCAGGGCGCGCTCTGCCGCCGTCAGCTTGCGTACCGTCTGGTAGGCGGCCAGAAAGGCGTCGGCGCGCCCAGCATCGTGGCGGCCCGTGGGCAGGTCCACACACCAGTCGTTCAGGCACACGCCTATGTCGAACAAAAAGGTGTCGTAGCCGGCAAAGTAGAAATCGAAAAAACCGCTGAGCCGGCCGTCCTCGAACATCACGTTGTCGCGAAACAGATCGGCGTGTATGGGGCCGCTCGGCAGGGTCTTGTAGGCCGAAGATGCGGCGACGTGGTTCTGGTAGGCCAGTTCGCCCAGCAGAAGTTTGCTTTGTTCGGGGGTGGCGTGCTCCAGCACCACCGGCGCGGTGCTGTTCCACCACGGCAGGCCGCGCAGGTTGGGCTGGTGGCGCGGGTAATCCAGTCCCGCCAGGTGCAGGCGCGCCAGCATCTCGCCCACGCCCGCGCAATGGGCCGCGGTGGGCGCCAGCTCGCTGTGGCCGGGCAGCTTGTTGACGACCGCGGCCGGCTTGCCCTTGAGTTTGTGCAGGATGTCGCCGTTTTTGCCGGGCGCCGGGTTGGGCACGGGAATGCCGCGCCCTGCCAGGTGTTTCATCAGGTGCAGGTAAAACGGCAACTGTTCGAATGTCAGGCGCTCAAACAGGGTCAGCACATACTGGCCCTGGTCGGTATCCACAAAATAGTTGGTGTTCTCGATGCCGCCAGCGGCACCCCTGATGTTTTGCAGCTGCCCCAGATCGAGGGCGCTCAGGAACGCTGCAGCCTCGTCAAACGAGACTTCGGTAAAAACGGCCATGCCTGAAACTAAACCTTTACGCTCGAAAAAATAGACGGATGAATGTTGCCGGGCGAAGTCAAAACTTCAGCACGTTCCAGACGCGCGCGCCATTGGTGTCATTGTTTGATGACGACGGGGCGCTGCCTCTTGTGGAATCCGAGGGCTTGACCTCGTAGGCTGGCAGGTTGTTGCCGGTTTTGGGCTGGACCGTGATGCTTTGGGTTTCACCGCCCACGCGCACCTCGTCGATGCGTGTGCCCGCGTCTTCCGTGCGGATGCGCTGGATGGTCTGCTCCGGGCGCGAGCGGGGCACCACAGGCGCCACGGTTTCCGGTGCCACCAGCGGCGCGGATGGCACGGTCTGGGCAACACATACCGTTGCCAGCGGGAGGGCCAGCAGGGCAGCCATGAACGCAGCGCGGGGGGAGGGTGGCAAAACGGTTTTCATGGCTGTATTGTAGGCTTGGCACCCCCGGTGGCAAGGGTTTGCCGGCCCTGTCCGGGGGCTGGCGGATTTCGCTGACAATTCAGCAACATGAGCACTGACAAAAAAACCCTTCTGCTGGTCGATGGTTCCAGCTATCTGTACCGGGCGTTCCACGCCATGCCCGACCTGCGCGCCAACCCGGGCGACCCGGCCAGCCCGGCGACCGGTGCCATACGCGGCATGATCAACATGATGCAAAAGCTGCGCAAGGACGTGCGGGCCGATTACGCGGTCTGCGTGTTCGATGCCAAGGGGCCGACCTTTCGCGATGCGCTTTACCCAGAGTACAAGGCCCAGCGCTCGCCCATGCCGGACGACCTGCGCAGCCAGGTCGAACCCATCCATGAGGTGGTGCGCCTGCTCGGCTGGAAGGTGCTGGACGTGCCGGGCGTCGAAGCCGACGACGTGATAGGCACGCTGGCCTGCATGGGCTCGGCGCAGGGCATTGAAGTCATCATCTCCAGCGGCGACAAGGACCTGAGCCAGCTGGTGGACGAGCACATCACCGTGATTGACACCATGAACGACAGACGCCGCGACCTGGCCGGCGTCGAGGCCGAGTTCGGCGTGCCGCCGCGCCTGATGGTGGACTACCAGACCCTGGTGGGTGATGCCGTCGACAACGTGCCCGGCGTGCCCAAGGTCGGTCCCAAGACCGCCGTGAAGTGGCTGCTTGAATACGGCTCGCTGGACGCGCTGGTGGCGCGCGCCGGTGAGATCAAGGGCGTGGTCGGCGAGAACCTGCGCAATTCGCTGGACTGGCTGCCAAAGGGCAGAGCGCTGGTGACCATCAAGAAGGATTGCGAGCTGTCCGACTACATCGCCGGCCTGCCTGCGATGGATTCCATCGCTATAGGCGACCAGCAGACCGAGGCCTTGAAGTCTTTTTATGAAAAATATGGCTTCAAGGGCCTGATCCGCTCTATAGGCGGCGACGCGGCTGACAGCGCCGAAGCGGTAGCGCCAGCCAAGGTGGCCAAGCCCGTCAAACCCAAGGGCGACACCGATACCACCGACATGTTCGCGTCCGAGTCAGAAGAGGCGCCGGGCGAGGTGGCCGAGGCCAGCGCACCGGCCAGCAACTTGCACTACGACACGATTTTTACCTGGGAAGCCTTTGAGCGCTGGCTGGCCAAACTGGAAGCCGCCGAGCTGGTTGCCCTAGACACCGAAACCACCTCGCTGGATGAAATGCAGGCCGAGATTGTCGGGATCAGTTTCAGCGTCACGCCCGGCGAAGCCGCCTACATTCCGCTGACGCACGACTACCCCGATGCACCGGCGCAGCTGCCGCGCGACGAGGTGCTGGCCAGGCTCAGGCCCTGGCTGGAGAATCCGGCCAAACACAAGCTCGGCCAGCACATCAAATATGACCGCCACGTGTTTGCCAACCACGGCATTGAAGTGCAGGGTTATGTACACGACACCATGCTGCAAAGTTATGTGCTGGAGGTCAACGAGGCGCACGGCCTGTCCAGCCTGGCCAGGCGCCACCTGGGGCGCAGCGGCATCAACTACGAAGACCTGTGCGGCAAGGGCGCGCACCAGATCAAGTTCAACCAGGTCGACATCGCCAAGGCCGCCGAATACTCGTGCGAAGACTCGGACCAGACCCTGGACGTGCACCGCGTGCTCTGGCCGCGGCTGCAGGCCGACGACAAGCTGCGTTTCATCTACGAGCTCGAGATGAAAAGCAGTGAGGCCCTGTACCGCATCGAACGCAACGGGGTGCTGATCGACGCGCCCATGCTGGCCACGCAAAGCCACGAACTGGGCCAGCGCATCCTGCAACTCGAAGCCGAGGCCTACGAGATTGCCGGCCAGCCCTTCAACCTGGGCAGCCCCAAGCAGCTGGGCGAGATTTTTTTCGACAAGCTGGGCATGCCGGTGATCAAGAAAACGCCCAGCGGCGCGCGCAGCACCGACGAGGAAGTGCTGGAAAAACTCGCCGAGGATTACCCGCTGCCAGCCAAGCTGCTGGAGCACCGCTCGCTGAGCAAACTCAAGGGCACCTACACCGACAAGCTGGCGCAACTGGCCAACCCCAAAACAGGCCGGGTACACACGCATTACGCCCAGGCGGTGGCCGTGACCGGGCGTTTGTCCAGCAACGACCCGAATCTGCAGAACATCCCGGTCCGCACGGCAGAGGGCAGGCGCGTGCGCGAGGCCTTTGTGGCGCCCGCCGGCTGCGTGATCGCCAGTGCCGACTATTCGCAGATCGAGTTGCGCATCATGGCGCACATCAGCGGCGACGAAGCATTGCTGCGCGCTTTCACCGATGGCCTGGACGTGCACCGCGCCACCGCCGCCGAGGTGTTTGGCGTGGACGTGAACCAGGTCAGCAGCGAGCAGCGGCGTTATGCCAAGGTCATCAACTTCGGCCTGATCTACGGCATGAGCAGCTTCGGCCTGGCGAAAAACCTGGGCATTGAAACCAAGGCCGCAGCCGCCTACATCGACAAATACTTCCAGCGTTATCCCGGCGTCAAGAACTACATGGACCAGACCGTGGTGTTTGCCCGGGAGAACCATTTTGTCGAGACCGTGTTTGGCCGGCGCCTGTACCTGTCCGAGATCAACGGCGGCAACGGACCGCGCAAAAAGGCCGCGGAACGGCAGGCCATCAATGCGCCCATGCAGGGCACGGCGGCCGACCTGATCAAGCTCAGCATGGTCAAGGTGCAGGAGGTGCTGGATGCCGAAAAGCGCGCCACCAAAATGATCATGCAGGTGCATGACGAACTGGTGTTTGAGGTGCCCGAGGCGGAAGTCGAGTGGGTCAGGACCGAAATCCCGCGCCTGATGGCCGGCGTGGCCGAACTCAAGGTGCCCTTGCTGGCCGAGATCGGCGTTGGCGAGAACTGGGAAAAGGCGCACTGACGGTGCGCCAGGCCGGCACCGCCAGTGGCTTGTGCAGGACGGCGTTAGCCGCAGTGCGCCCGGGTGATGCGGTTGCCGGCATCCACATCAAGATTGAGCCGCTGCAGGTTGTAGTCCAGGGTCACCGGCTGGCCGGGCCGGATGACGCGGGCCATGTACGCACCCGAACGCTGGCGTGCCTGCTCCACCAGGGCCGCCTCCGCATTGCGGCCCACCGCGAACTGCGCGCCGGGTGCGCGGCATTCACCGCCGGCGGAGGCTGACGGCGGTGCGCCGGCCGTGGCCGGTGTTTGCTGTGCGCAAGCCGAGAGCAGGCACAACAGGGCGGTGAAGATGGTGGGCAGCAGGTAGGTAGCTTGTTGTTTCATGCGGATTTTTCAGTCTGGTTTGTCAATCCCACGGCCTCTATGCATGGGCTGCGGAGAAAGCCGTATCGATTTTGCGTCAAAACACACCCCTGGATGCTTGCTGTCCTTGATCAGGGAGGTTGCAAACGAAACAGCCGGAAACAGGACTCGTTCATGAAGGCCGTGTGGCCTGGGCAGCTACCAAGGGAAACTACCCGTCAGTGTTTCCCTGTACTGGCAAGAACTTCCGCAGCCGCATAGACTCCGACGCTGCGGCCCCTGTCACCCACTTCACTTTTGAGGAACCACCATGCTGAACAACAATCTGAAGAACGAATTTGATGCGCTGCTGCCGGGCCAGAGCACCGAAGCCGGCGCCAGCCGCCGCACCGCGCTCAAGGCCGCGCTGGGTGTGGGCTACGCCGCCACCGCCATGCCCATCATGGCGCAGACCGCCATCAAGACATCGTCGGAAGGCCTGAAAACCGGCGAGGTGATGTATGAGGTCAATGGCTTCAAGGTACCGGCTTTTTACGCCGCCCCGGCAGGGAAAAAGAACCTGCCCGTGATCCTGGTGGTGCAGGAAATTTTTGGCGTGCATGAATACATTGCCGACACCGCCCGCCGTTTTGCAAGGGCCGGTTACCTGGCGATTGCGCCCGATTTGTATGCGCGCCAGGGCGATGCCAGCAAATACAGCGAAATAGCCAAGCTCATGGCCGAAGTTGTTGCCAAGGTGCCCGATGCGCAGGTCATGGCCGACCTTGACGGCGCGGTGAAGTGGGCGGGCAGCAACGGCGGCAACACCAAAAAGGTCGGCATCACCGGCTTTTGCTGGGGCGGCCGCATTGTCTGGCTGTATGCCGAGCAGAGCAAAAACGTCAAGGCCGCGGTCGCCTGGTACGGCCGGCTGGTCGGCACGCCGTCTGCATTGAGCCCCACCAACCCGCTGGACCTGGCCGCCGGCCTGAAAGCCCCGGTGCTCGGCCTGTACGGCGGGCAGGACGGCGGCATCCCGCTGACCAGCGTCAACCAGATGAAAGACGCGCTCGCCGCCGCCGGCGCCAAGGGCAACAAGGCGGCCAGGGATTCCGAATTTGTCGTCTACCCGCAGGCGCCTCACGCCTTCCATGCGGATTACCGCCCCAGCTACCGCAAGGAAGCCGCGGAAGACGGCTACAAACGCGCGCTGGCGTGGTTCAAGACCCATGGCGTGGCTTAAGGGGCATCCATAAATCCAATTTTCGGGCGCATGGCTGCGTTGCGCGGTGCTCGGAATCCTCATGCACCCAAGTGCATTCCGGTGTCCTGTGCTCCGGGCGCCTTGCCCTGCATCCCGACAATCGAATTTCTGGAGCCCCCTTGGGGATATTCCAGGTTTTCTGTCAGCCGTCTCACAAAACCTTGAGGCGGTTTTTTTATTTGCGCTCCAGCCTCTTGACACGCTTGATAAGATGAAACGAAGCCCTGATCCGGCATCCACGCCGTTCAGGCGACTTTTCGTCCGCTGCGCCCCTTCAAAGGGTTTTTAGCGGATTCTTATTGATAATTTCGGGCTCTGGCCCAATAAAGACGGGCGCAAGCAGCTATGACTTTGATAGCGATTTTGATGGGAACACTGGCTGCCGGCATTGGCAGTGTCTGGCTGGCGGCCGTGCTCAGCTTTGGCATGCTGGCCCGCTATACCCAGCACATGCTCAGCCTTGCCGCAGGCGCCTTGCTGGCCACGGCCTTTATGCACCTGTTGCCCGAGGCCTTTGAAAGCCAGGTCACGCCGCAGGCGCTGTTTGCCACGCTGCTGGCCGGCCTGGTGTTTTTCTTTTTGCTGGACAAGGCCGAGTTGTGGCACCACGGGCATGAGCACCATGACGGCGGGCATGGCCATGGGGCTGATCACGGGCACAGCCATGCCCACCATGACCATGGCGCCAAATCCGGCGGCTGGGCGGTGCTGGCCGGTGACAGCGTGCATGCCTTTGGCGACGGCATACTGATTGCCTCCGCCTTCATGGCTGACCTGCGACTGGGCGTTGTCGCCGCGCTGGCCGTGCTGGTGCATGAAGTACCGCACCACATGGGCGACCTGGTGGTGTTGCGCCAGACCTCCAACAACCGCCGCGCCGCTCTCGTCAAGGTGACGCTGGCCGGTGCCGTTACCGCGCTGGGCGGCATCGTCGGTTATGTGCTGGTGGACCAGTTGTTCGCTTACCTGCCGTTTTTCCTGATCATCGCCTCCAGCAGTTTTATCTACGTGGCGCTGGCCGACCTGATTCCACAGTTGCAAAAGCGTGCAAGCGCCCGCGAAACGGCGGCGCAAATCGCCTGGCTGGCGATAGGCATAGGGCTGGTGACGCTGATCAGTACGGTTGTGCATAGGCACTAGCCTTAATCTTTAATTAATCAATATAATGGCTTTTATGTGACTTAAAAGCCATTATATTGATGTCTAAAAACTCAAACTCCCTGCAAGGCCTGCCTCCCGAAGCGCTGGAGGCACTGGTTCAGCTCGGCCAGAGGTTGAGGGCCTACCGGCAGCAGCAGGAATGGACTATTGAGGAAATGGCCGAGCGCCTGTTTTGCTCCCCCACCACATGCCGCGCCCTGGAGTCCGGAAAACCGGGCACCAGCATCGGCATCCTGGCGCATGCCTTGTGGTTGCTGGGCCAGCTCGATTCCGTCAACCAGGTAGCCGCCCTGTCGGCAGACTTTGCCGCGTCCATGACGGCAGGCCGCAAGGTTCGCAGGCGTGCAGCGGCAAGCCGGCCAGGCGCCATCAGCGAGAGTGACCGTGATTTCTGAGCACAGCCTTTATGTGGGGCTGGCACCTGGCGCTGGTGCAGACGTAACGCCTGCCGGTGTACTCAAGCTGGCCCAGCGCGGCAGCGTGGTTTCGGGTGAGTTTGCCTACGGCAGCCAGTACCTGCGCCGCGCGGATGCCGAGCCGCTTAACCCGATGCACCTGCCCTTGCAGGACGCCGTTTTCAGGCTGCCGGAGCGCCGGCTGCGTGACGGCGGCGCCATGCCGCTGACGTTTCGCGACGCCTTGCCCGACAGCTGGGGCCGCAAGGTGCTGGAGGCCAAACACGGCCGCAGCCTGTCGGATGTGGAGGCCTTGCTGCTGACCAATGCGGACCGGGTGGGAGCTATGGTTTTCAGCGCTTCGCTGCCCCTGCAACCCGCGCAGCCCGATGCGGAAATTTTCAAGCTCGATGCGCTCGCCAACGCTGCCCGCCAGCTTGAGATGGGGCTGGAGCCCGAGGCCAGGCTGAGACCCTTGCTGCAGGGCGGCACCCTGGGAGGCGCGCGCCCCAAGGCCACCTTTATCCATGACAACAGGCGCCACATTGCCAAGTTTCCGGCGCGGGGAGACGACCACGACGTGGCCGTGCTTGAGGCGGTCACACTGGGGCTGGCCATGGCTTGTGGCATCAAGGTGCCGGCTTTTTTCCTGCAGGAAGTTCCAACGGGGCACGCGCTGGTGCTGCAGCGATTTGACAGGGACGGGACTATTGATGAGGAGCGGCGGATTCATTACCTGTCGGCCTCGGCGCTGTTGAACGTTGCGTATGAAGACAACACCGGCGGCAGTTATGTCGAACTGGCCCAGGTCTTGAGGCGCATCTCTGCGCAACCCGAGGCCGACCTGCACGAGTTGTACCGCCGCATGGTGTTTAACCTGGTGGTGGGCAACAGCGACGACCACGTTAAAAACCATGGCGTCCTTCTAGCGGGCAATGGACGTTACCGGCTGGCCCCCGCCTTTGACCTGGTGATGCAGCTCAATGGCAATACCGGCTACCAGTTGCTGGCCATCCTGCCCGGACAGGCCGAGTCAAGCCTGGGCCTGGCGCGGCAGGCCGCGGCGCAATTTGGCCTGTCAAAAAGCCGGGCCGAGGACATCATCAAACAGGTCAGCGAGCTGGTGCAGGGGCACGGCCATGCGATGCTGAAAACGCACGGCGCCGATGCGGCGCTGATACGCCGGGCAGGCGATTTCCTGAATGCGCAAGCCAGGCGCATCGCGGAGGCCTGAGGTTTCATTTTCCAAAAAACTGTGCCCGGTTTCAGTGGCCAGTGCAGTAGTGCCGTATTTTTATGCTACTGAATTAGTAGCTACTTGCGCAGGCGTAGCAATGGCTAGCGGGCTGAATCACCAAGAATTTGCAGGCTGGACCGACTGGCGAGCATTTTGCGGTGCAGTCCGGTGTCCTTGTTTGCATCTGGCAGACTTGGGCCTGTAGCGCTGCAAACGATACCTGTAACAACTGTCTGCGTAAGCCGGCAGAACCCCGGAGACAGCCATGGACAAGGTTTTGAGTACACGTTGCTGCATCGCGGGCGGCGGCCCCGCCGGCATGATGCTGGGTTTGCTGCTGGCGCGCGCCGGGGTTGACGTGCTGGTGCTGGAGAAACACGCGGACTTCCTGCGCGACTTTCGCGGCGATACCGTGCACCCCTCGACCCTGCAGGTGATGTTTGAGCTGGGTCTGCTGGAGAAGTTTCTGGCGCGGCCGCATGATGAAGTCAGCGAGCTGCGCGGCATGGTAGGCGACACCGAGCTGGGCTTGGCCAGCTTCAAACACCTGCGTACACGCTGCAAGTTCATCGCGATGATGCCGCAGTGGGAGTTTCTGGATTTCCTGCGTGACGAGGCCGAGTTGTTCCCAAGCTTTCGCCTGATGCAAAACGCCGAAGTCACAGGGGTGCTGCAAAACGAGGGGCTTGTGACCGGCGTGCAGGTGTTGACGCCGGACGGCCCGCTGCAGGTCATGACGGACCTGGTCATAGGCGCGGACGGCCGGCACTCGGCGGTGCGTGGCGCGGCGGGCCTGGTGGTGCGTGATCTGGGCGCGCCCATTGATGTGCTGTGGATGCGGCTGCCCAAAATGCCGGGCGACCCGTCCACCACGGGCGGGCGCATCACGCCCGGTGCTTTTCTGGTGATGATTGACCGCCGGACTTATTGGCAATGTGCTTACGTGATTCCCAAAGGCGGTATTGAGGCGGTGCGTGCGCGCGGCCTGGAGGCGTTCAGGGCGGAGCTCGTGAAAGCGGCGCCGCTTCTGGTCAACCGCATGGAGGCGCTGGCCAGCTGGGACGACATCAAGCTGCTGAGCGTGACAGTGGACCGGCTGGAGCGCTGGTACAAGCCGGGGCTGCTGTGCCTGGGCGATGCGGCGCATGCCATGTCGCCGGTGGGCGGTGTGGGTATCAACCTGGCGATCCAGGACGCGGTGGCAGCGGCGAACATCCTGGCGGCAGCTTTGGCTGATGCCCGGTTCGATTCCGGCGCCCTGACACCCTTGCTGGCCCAGGTGGAAAAGCGCCGGTTGTTTCCGACCCGCGTGATACAGGCGGCGCAGGTGGCCGTGCAAAACCGCTTGTTAAGCCCGGTGCTGGCGGCCCGCCCCGCGGACTCTCCCATGGCTGTGCCCTGGCCCTTGAAACTGCTGAACCGCTGGCCCTGGTTACAGGCGCTGCCGGCTTACGCGGTGGGCATAGGCGTGCGGCCCGAACATGTGAGGTCACCTCGGGCTTGATTTGCGCGAACGCGCCGGCTTGGCGGGCGCGCACAGGGCCTGCGTCAGCCAGGCCAGGCAATCGGCCACGGCAGGGCGGTGCAGTTGCGCCGGGCTGCGCACCATCAGCACGATGCGGCGCGTGATGGCCGGGTTGCCCAGCGGCCGCAGGCACAGGTCATCGCCGTGCAGGCCGTGGGTGTACAGGCGCGAGATCACGCCCACGGCCAGGCCGCTGCGCACCAGGCTGTAAAGCGACTCGCTGTAGAGCAGCCGGTCTGCCTCTTCCAGCGCCACGCCTTGCTGGCGCAGGGTGGCCAGCGCCAGGTCGTAGGTGCTGCCGCTGGCGAACAGGGCCAGGCGCTCGCCCTGCAACTCGCGCCAGTGCAGCGCGTTGCCGGGCCTGGCCTGGGCCAGCCGGTGCTGGCGCGGCAGCACCGCGACCAGCTCGTCGGTGGCGACGGGAATGGCCGTGATGCCGGCCGGCAGGTCCAGTTCGGTGCCCAGGGCGATGTCGACCTCGCCGGTGTGCAGCGCAGCAACCAGCTCGTCGTTCAGCGGGTCGCGCACCGTGAGCGTCACATCGGGGTGCAGGCGTTGCCATTGCGCCAGCGGCGGCGCCAGCAGGTGCATGGTCGAGGGCAGGGCCGCCAGCCGCAGGCTGCGTGCCTGGCTGGCCAGCGCCTGGTGCATGTCGCTCACGCCCTGGTTAAAACTGTTGAGCAGCCAGGCCACCTGCGGCTGCAGTGCCGCGCCGGCCGTAGTCAACGCCACATGGTGGGTGCTGCGATCCAGCAAAGTCACGTCCAGCAGCCGCTCCAGGTCGCGTATGGTGGCTGACAGCGCGGGCTGGGTCAGCGCCAGCGCCTCGGCGGCCCGGCTGAAGCTGCCGTGCTGCGCCACCGCCTGAAAGCCCCTGAGTTGCCTGAGCGTGGGCTGGCGCGGGCGGGCGGTGGGTTCCAGTTCGGGTTTGGTCATGGATTTCTTTGATGAACTTATCAAATTAAATCATTTCCCTTATGAGCAGTCCATGGCTAGGATGAAAGCATGTTGCCGTCCCCCCTGCTGTCCGAGAATTTCCTGCGCGCCATGCCCAAGGCCGAGTTGCACTGCCACTTGCTGGGCACGGTGCGGCGTGACACCTTTGTTGACCTGGCCCAGCGCGCCAAAGCGCCGCTGAGCAGCGAGGAGATTGAAGCCTTTTATACCCGGGGCGAAAAACCGGTAGGTGTGTTGCGCGTGTTGCGTGCGCTCGATGCCTGGCTACTGAAAACGCCTGACGACCTGCACCGCATCAGCTACGAATATTTGCAGGACGCGGCGGCGCACCAGGTGCGTTATGCCGAGTTTTTCTGGAACCCCACCGGCACCGTGCGCGATTCCGGTATTCCCTACGCCCAGGCTCAGGCCGCCATCGTGCGTGCCATTGCCGACGCGCAGGCTGACTGCGGCATCATAGGCCGCCTGCTGCCGTCCATAGACCGCGAAGCCACGCCGGCCGAAGCGCTGCAGATGGTGCAGTGGATGATTGAACACCGGCACCCCGATGTGCCGGGCATAGGCATCGACTACCGCGAGGTGGACAGGCCGCCCGAATTGTTTGTCGAGGCTTATGCAGCCGCCCGCCGCGCCGGCCTCAAGACCACGGCCCATGCCGGCGAGTTCGGCATGCCCTGGCTCAATGTGCAGACGGCGGTGGAGCTGCTGAAAGTGGACCGCATAGACCACGGCTACACCATCATCGACAACCCGGCTTTCGCCGCGCAATGTGCCGAGCGCGGCATCGTGTTCACCGTGGTGCCGACCAATTCCTATTACCTGCGTACCCTGGCGCCCGAGCGCTGGGCGCTGGACCACCCGATACGCCAGATGCCCAAGCTGGGCCTGCGCATTCACCCGAATACCGACGACCCGACCCTGCACCATGTGACGCCGACCCAGGCCTGGGCCATGATGCAGCGTGACTTCGGTTTTGGCGCCGACGACTTGCGCGGCTTCATGCTCAACGGCCTGGACGCGGCCTGGATAGACGAGAGCACGCGCCGCCAGTGGCGCAGCGAGTGGAGCGCCGCCTTTGATGCGCTGCGCTTGAACGATATCGACTCTGTACAAGGAAACTGATCATGTTGAAACCTCTCGCGCTCTCCCTCGCCGCTGTGGCGACCCTGACCCTGGCGGGCGCTGTCCATGCGCAGGCCGCCTGGCCCACGGCCAAACCCATCACCATCATCGTGCCCTTTGGCGCCGGCGGCAGTGTGGATGTGACGGCGCGCCTGGTCGCGCAAAAGCTCGGCGATCGACTCAAGCAGTCGGTCGTGATCGAGAACGTCTCGGGCGCGGGCGGCGCCATAGGCGTGGCCAAGGCCGTGGCCGCCGCGCCCGATGGTTACACCCTGGTGATGGGCGCCGACAGCCCGGTCGCCATCGCCCGCCTGATCAACCCGGCGGCGGTCAAGTACGACGCGCTGAAAGACCTGGCGCCTGTGGGCATGGTCAATACCGCGCCCATGGTGCTGGTGGCCCGGCCCGGCTTGCCGGCCAACAACCTGGCCGAGGTGTTGAAACTGGCGCGGGCCCAGCCCGGCAAACTCAGCTACGCCACCTCGGGCGTGGGCACGGTGCTGCAGCTGGCCATGGAAACGGTCAAGGACCAGGCCAAGGTTTTCATCACGCATGTGCCCTACCGCGGCGGCGCGCAGATCGCCACCGACGTGATCGGCAACCAGGTCGATCTGGCGATGATGATCAGCATCAGCGCCACGCCGCACATTTTGAGCAAGAAGATGAAGGGCATCGCGGTGACCAGCGGCAAGCGGCTGGCCAGCCTGCCGGGGGTGCCGGCGCTGGCTGAGTCGCCCGAGTTCAAGGGTTTTGATTTCGTGTCCTGGACCGGCCTGTTTGCGCCGGCCCAGACGCCGGCCGCCGTGATCGAACGCCTGAACCACGAACTCAACGAAGTGCTGAAGTCCGACGAGGTGCGCGCCAAGCTGCTGGAGCAGGGCGCGCTCAGCGGCAGTGGCAGCCCGGCCGAGTTGGGGCGTTTTGTGCAGCGCGAGCAGGCCCGTTATGCCCGCATCGTGCAGGCTGCCAATATCAAGGAATAATCAGGCCCCCGGGCCGGGCGCAGCCCGGCTTTTGATCAGCCCTGCGCCACCGGCCGGCTGGGGTCGCTGCACCAGTCGCTCCAGCTGCCGGCGTACAGGCCCGCAGTTCCCAGGCCTGCGACTTCCATGGCGATGATGTTGGGCACGGCGCTGACGCCGCTGCCGCAATGGTGCACCACGGTGCCGGGGTCACGCCCGCCCAGCAGGGCTTCAAACTCGGCCTTGAGCTGCGCTGCGGGCTTGAATCTGCCGTCCGGCCCGAGGTTTTCGCTGAATGGGCGGTTGAGCGCACCGGGAATATGGCCGGCCACCGGATCCATGGGCTCGACCTCGCCCCTGAAGCGCGGCGCGCCGCGTGCATCGATCAGGGTCTGCACCGGCCGGCCCAGGTTGTCTTCCACGGTTTTTACAGCGACCAGCCGGGCTTTTTCGGGGGCCAGCGCGAAGTTCGACTGGAAATGCGCCGGCTCTTCGCCGCTGCTGACGGCGCCGCCCGCAGCCGTCCATGCCTGCAGTCCGCCATCGAGCACGGCCACGTTGTTGTGGCCTGCCCACTTGAGCATCCACCAGAGACGGCCGCAGTAGTTGGCGCCGTTGCGGTCGTACACCACGGCCTGCATGTCGTTGGCAAAACCGACGCTGGACAGCCAGGTGGCAAATTTTTCCCGGTTGGGCAGGGGGTGGCGCCCGCCTGATGCCGGCGTGTCTGCGCCAGCGATGGTGATGACGCCGCCGGCCCCGGGTTTGCCGGGATTCACGCCGTGTTTGGCGCTCAGGGCGGTGTCCAGGTTGGCGTAGGTCGCGCCCGGGATATGCGCCTCAAGGTACTGCTTTTCGCCGGCGCCGGGCTGCATCAGGTCAAACGTGCAGTCAAAGATGCGCAGTGGTTGGCCGCTGGCGATCAGCGCCTGCAGCTGCTCGACGGAAATCAAAGTGGTGTAGTTCATCTTGTGCTCCTAAGGCCGAAATTTGCGTGGACTGTTGGAAATCAATGTTCTTCTGCGGGGGCGTTGGGCGCGGCCCGTGAGCGCAGCACGGTGGCCGCAATGGCGCTGCACATGATCAGCACCATGCCTGCCCAGCCGGACAGGGGAATATTGTCCCCAAACAGCACGACGCCGTACAGGGCGGCAAAGACAACCCCTGAGTATTGAAGGTTGGCCATCATTAGCGTGCCACCGTGGTGTGCGGCGCTGGAATAGGCCTTGGTCAGCGACAGTTGGCCCAGCGAGGCCAGCAGGCCTATGGGGAGCAGCCACAGCGCATGCTGCCAGTCCCAGCTGGAAACGCCCGCCAGCAGCATGCCCAGCCCGCCCGCCACGGTGGTGCCGACGGCAAAATAAAACACTGTGCGCGCTTCGGGCTCGCCCAGGCGGGCCATGGCCATGACCTGCATGTAGGCAAACGCGGCGCCAAAGCCGGAGAGCAGGCCTATCAGGGCGGCAAACGACTGGTTCTGGGCGACGGCCGGTCGCAGCAGCAAGACCACGCCCGCAAAGCTGGTCAGGATGGCAAAAACCAGTGGCCCCTGCGAAGGGCCTTTTTCCCCGGATTTCCCCAGCATGAGCGCACCGCCGACCAGGAAGGCGGCAATCCAGATGCTGCTCATATAGTTGAGCGTCATGGCGGTGGCCAGCGGCAGCCTGGAAATGGCATAAAACCAGGCGGCCATGGACACCACGCCGACCAGGCTACGCCAGGCATGCATGGCAGGGTAGGGGGTGCGCAGCGGCGTGCCGATCACGCGGGCATAGATGGCCATGAAAAAAATGCCCAGGATGCCGCGGTAAAACAGGATTTCGGCGCCGTTGAAGTGGCTGGAGGCGAATTTGATGCAAACCCCCATGCTGGCAAAAGACAGCGAGGACAAAATCATCCAGAGAGCTTGCATGCGATATTTTTGCCTGATATTGAGATTAAAAAGTGGCTGTAGCCCAAGCAGGTCAAGCGCAGCCAGCTATCAAATGTGTAGCGATTGCTACGCCGTCAAATCATCTGCGTGGTTTTGCTGGCGCCCATTTCGCGGCGATACCACTCGTGAAAGTGCTGCATGCCGTCTTCCATGGGGCTCTGGTAGGGGCCAAACTCGTTGTCGCCGCGCAGCATCAGCGCCTTGCGGCCGGCGTCCATGCGCAGGGCCAGCTCGTCGTCTTCGACGCAGGTTTCCATATAGGCGGCCTGCTGCGCTTCGATGAACTCGCGCTCGAAGGCGCAGATTTCCTCGGGGTAGAAAAACTCCACCACGTTGAGCGTTTTGTCCGGGCCTTGCGGGTGCAGCGTGCTGACCACCAGCACATGCGGGTACCACTCGATCATCACGTGCGGATAGTAGGTCAGCCAGATCGCGCCGTACTTGGGCGGCACGCCCTTGCGGTATTGCAGCACCACGTCGTGCCATTTTTTGTAGGTGTCGGTGCCGGGCTTGCCGAGTTTGTCGGACACGCCCACGGTTTGCACCGAGTAGTGCTGCGAGAGCTCCCAGTGCAGGTCGTGCGTGGTGACAAAACCGCCCAGGCCGGGGTGGAAGGGTCCGACGTGGTAGTCCTCCAGGTAGACCTCGATAAAGGTTTTCCAGTTGTAGTTGCACTCGTGCAGGTGCACCTTGTCGAGCTGGTAGCCGGAAAAATCGAGGTCGGCATGGGTCGCCAGCAGCGACATGTCGGCGGCGATGTCGCGGCCGTTGTCTTCAAACACCAGGCCGTTCCAGGTCCGGGTCTTGTAGCGGTTCAGGTTCAGGCAGGGGTCGACTTCAAAATGCGGCGCGCCTATGAGTTCGCCCGAGGTGTTGTAGGTCCAGCGGTGCAGGGGGCAGACGATGTTGCTGCCGGTGTTGCCGCGGCCCTGCAGCATGGTCGACTGGCGGTGGCGGCAGACGTTGGAGATCAGCTCCACGCCCGAGCTGTTCCTGACCAGCGCGCGGCCTTCGCCTTCATGGGGCAGGGCGTAAAAATCGCCCAGGTGGGGCACGGCCAGTTCATGGCCCATGTAGCGCGGCCCGCGGGCAAACAGTTTTTGCTGCTCCCGCTGGTACAGGCCCGCGTCAAAATAGCTGGAAATCGGGAGCTGGCTGGTGGCTTGCAGCAGGCGAAGGCTTAGATCAGACATGCATTTTTTACAGGGTGCCGCGGTTATCACCGTCTTCGAGAACAATTCTCAATTCTACCTGTGAGGGGCCCATGGCTGGTGAGGCCGGGCATTGACGTCCGGACCACCCGATAATGACTTCCCCGTCAGGTGTGCCGTTGCCCGGACGCCTGAAAGCGGGCGGCTAAGGCCTAAAATCAGGCCTTAACTCAAATACCATGGCTAAATCTCCTGCATCCGCTGCTTCCTCGACGACTTCGCCGGCTCCGGCCTTACCCGCAACCTACGAGGCGGCACTGCAGGAACTGGAAAACCTGGTTTCAAGCCTGGAGTCAGGCCAGTTGCCGCTGGACCAGTTGCTCACCGGC
The DNA here is from genome assembly GCA_040388255.1 of Pseudomonadota bacterium. Lineage (GTDB taxonomy): Bacteria > Pseudomonadota > Gammaproteobacteria > Burkholderiales > Burkholderiaceae_C > Polaromonas. The sequence continues at coordinate 32,354 of JAZKCE010000014.1, forward strand.
TACCAGCGCGGAGCCCAGTTGCTGGCGTTTTGCAAGGGCAAACTGGAAGCCGTGGAAACCCAGATCAAGGTGCTGGAAGGCACTGAACTCAAGCCCTGGGCCTGAAGCCCGCGGCCCGGATTTATCAAGAGACTAGAGACCCGCCTTGAACGCACCTGAAAAACTGCCCCTGTTCACACTCGCCGACTGGAGTGCGCAGCAGCTTGCGCGCATCGAGCAGGCCCTGTCCCGCTGGGTCGCCTGCCCCAACGATGCGCCCGCACCGGCCGGCCTGGGCGACGCCATGCGTTACGCCGTGCTCGACGGCGGCAAGCGCCTGCGCCCCCTGCTGGTGCTGGCGGCCTGCGAAGCCGTCAACGGCAACCCGCAGGCCGCGCTGCGTTCGGCCTGCGCGGTGGAGTTGATACACGCCTATTCGCTGGTGCATGACGACATGCCCTGCATGGACAACGATGTGCTGCGCCGCGGCAAGCCCACGGTGCATGTCCAGTTTGGCCAGGCGCAGGCGTTGCTGGCAGGTGATGCGCTGCAGGCCCTGGCCTTTGAGTTCTTGACGCCGGATGATGGCTCTGTTGATGCCGCCACACAGGCGCGCCTGTGCCGCATGCTGGCCCAGGCGGCGGGTTTCCAGGGCATGGCCGGCGGGCAGGCGATAGACTTGGCCAGCGTGGGCATGCCTTTGACTTCAGAGCAACTGCACGAAATGCACCGCCTCAAGACCGGCGCCCTGCTGCAGGCCAGCGTGATGATGGGCGCCAGTTGCGGCGCCCCGTCCCTGCCGGTGCAGGATGCGCTACGCGACTACGGCGCAGCGGTGGGTCTGGCGTTCCAGGTGGTCGATGACATCCTGGACGTCACGGCGGACTCCGCCACGCTTGGCAAAACGGCGGGCAAGGATGCCGCGCAGGACAAGCCCACCTTTGTCTCGCTGATGGGGCTGGATGCATCGAAGGCTTATGCGCAGAAACTGCTGGCGCGCGCCCTGGCCAGCTTGGCCAAGCTTGAAGCCGATGGCCTTCACAACACCTCTGCGCTGCGCGCACTGGCTGACATGCTGGTCAATCGCCATCACTAGCCGCCACTCAAAAAACACCACGATGACCTCAATACTTGCATCCATCAACAGCCCCGCAGACCTGCGCAGGTTGCCCCGTGCCCAGTTGAAGTTGCTTGCGGACGAACTGCGTGCCTACCTGCTGGACACGGTTTCAAAAACCGGCGGGCACCTGAGCTCCAACCTGGGCACGGTGGAGCTGACGGTGGCCCTGCACTATGTCTTTAACACGCCCGAGGACCGGCTGGTCTGGGATGTGGGCCACCAGACCTATCCGCACAAGATCCTGACCGGCCGGCGCGACCGCATGGGCAGTCTGCGCCAGCTGGGCGGGCTGTCGGGTTTTCCGCGCAGGGAGGAAAGCGAATACGACACCTTCGGCACCGCGCATTCGTCGACCTCCATTTCCGCCGCGCTGGGCATGGCGCTGGCCGCCCGCCAAAAGGGCGAGGACCGGCATGCCGTCGCTATCATTGGGGACGGCGCGATGAGCGCCGGCATGGCGTTCGAGGCGCTGAACAACGCCGGGGTGCATGACGACTGCAAGCTGCTGGTGGTGCTCAACGACAACGACATGAGCATCAGCCCGCCCGTGGGAGCCCTGAACCGCTACCTGGCCCAGCTCATGAGCGGGCGTTTTTACGCATCCGCCAAAAATGTGGGCAAGCATGTCCTGAGCGTTGCACCGCCCTTGCTGGAGCTGGCCAAGCGCCTGGAGTCGCATGCCAAGGGCATGGTGGTGCCGGCCACGCTGTTTGAGAATTTTGGCTTCAATTACATAGGCCCGATTGACGGGCATGACCTGGAATCGCTGATCCCCACGCTGGAGAACATCAAGCAGCTCAAGGGTCCGCAGTTCCTGCACGTCGTGACCAAAAAAGGCCAGGGCTACAAGCTGGCCGAAGCCGACCCGATTGCCTACCACGGCCCCGGCAAGTTCGACCCGGCCATGGGTTTGCAAAAATCCACGGCGCCGGCCAAACAGACCTTCACCCAGGTGTTTGGCCAGTGGCTGTGCGACATGGCCGAACAGGACAGCCGCCTGGTCGGCATCACCCCGGCGATGCGCGAAGGCTCGGGCATGGTGGAGTTCCACAAGCGTTTCCCCGAGCGTTACCACGACGTCGGCATTGCCGAGCAGCATGCCGTGACCTTTGCGGCCGGAATGGCCTGCGAAGGGCTGAAACCCGTGGTGGCGATTTATTCAACATTTCTGCAGCGCGGTTATGACCAGCTGATCCACGATGTGGCGCTGCAAAACCTGCCTGTGGTGTTTGCGCTGGACCGCGCCGGCCTTGTGGGCGCCGATGGCGCCACGCATGCAGGCGCTTATGACATCCCGTTTTTGCGCTGCATTCCCAATATGAGCATCGCCTGCCCGGCCGATGAAAACGAATGCCGCAAGCTGCTGACATCTGCGTTTGAGCAAAATCATCCTGTCGCCGTGCGTTACCCGCGCGGTGCCGGTGCCGGCGTCGAGCCCGAGGCGGGCTTGCAGTCGCTGCCCTTTGGCAAGGGCGAGCTTCGCCGTGAAGGTGCCGGCATTGCCATCCTGGCATTTGGCACGCTGCTTTACCCGGCCTTGCAGGCAGCCGAAAAGCTGGGCTGCACGGTGGTCAACATGCGCTGGGCCAAGCCGCTGGATACTGAGTTGCTGCTGAAGGTTGCGGCAACCCATGAGGCGCTGGTGACTGTGGAGGAGGGCGCCATCATGGGCGGCGCCGGCAGTGCCGTGAGCGAGGCGCTGCAGGCCGCGGGCGTGGTCCGGCCGCTGCTGCAGCTGGGCCTCAGGGACGAGTTCACAGAGCATGGCGACCCTGCCAAACTGCTGGCCCTGCAAGGCCTGGATGCGGCCGGCATTGAAGCCTCCATCACGGCGCGTTTTGGCACGCTGGCACAACTGCACAAGCCTGTGAAGGTGGCGCTCAAGTCGGTGGCATAAAGGTTTTTTGCACAAGGGCCTGCAAGCCTGCAGTCAGGTCCTCAAGGGTAAACACCGGCCCGGGGCTGCGGGTCCATTTTTACAATCCCGGTACCTGATGCAGTGCCAGGCATGCAGTTGCCGGGTCTGTCCTGCCATTGCCAACCCGGAGTAAAGCTGTTGGATCGTCGCTCCCTTATCAAGCACACGGGCATTGCGGGTGTCCTTGCCGCCGGCATGGCGCCCGCCGTGCACGCGCAGGCCATCGTTCGCTGGCGCCTGGCATCCAGCTTTCCGAAATCGCTGGACACCATTTATGGCGGCGCCGAAACCTTTGCCCGGCACATCAAGGCGGTCTCGGGCGGCCGCTTCGAGGTAGCGGTGCATCCCGCCGGGGAGTTGATGCCGGCTTTCAGTGTGGTGGACGGCCTGCAGCAGGGCACGATTGAAGCGGCCCACACCGCGCCCTATTATTTTTTTGAAAAAGACGAGACCTTCGCCATAGGCGGGGCGATCCCGTTTGGGCTGAACAGCCGGCAGATGAGTGCCTGGACTTTTCAGGGCAACGGGCTCAGGCTGATGCGTGAGTTTTATGCCAGGTACAACATGATCAGTTTCCCCTGCGGCAATACCGGCGCGCAGATGGGCGGCTGGTTCCGCAAGGAAATCCGCTCGCTGGCCGACATGAAGGGCCTGAAAATCCGCGTCGGCGGCTTTGCCGGAAAAGTCATACAGCGGCTAGGTGGCCTGCCGCAAAACCTTCCCGGCGGCGAGATCTACCAGGCACTTGAACAAGGCACGATAGATGCCGCCGAATGGATAGGCCCTTATGACGACCAGAAGCTCGGCTTCAACAAGGTGGCGCCAAATTATTACTACCCGGGTTGGTGGGAGGGTGGTCTGCAATTGGACCTCTATGTGAACCGCAAGGCCTACGATGCGCTCACGCCCGAGTACAAGGCCATGGTGGAGATCGCCACGGCAACGGCCCATGTGGACATGCAGGCCAAGTACGACGCCAGGAACCCGGCTGCGCTCAAGCAGCTGGTAGGCGCCGGCGCACGCTTGCGGCCGTTTCCCGCGGATGTGATGAGCGCTGCGTTCAAGGAGTCCATGCAGCTTTATGCGGAACTGTCCGTCAGCAATCCGGCCTGGGCCAGGGTGTATGCCGACTACGCCAAATTTCGCGGTGAGCAGAACCTCTGGTTTCGTTTCACCGAGGCGACGTTCGATCGTTTCATGCAGGGCCAGAAGCTTTGAATGCGTCAGCTTTTTGCAAGCTCAAAAGGCCTTTGAAGGCCTCTTTCAGCAGGGAACTACGGGTAAAAACCGGGGTGTCGCCGATGAAAAGACAGGGAGAATGGCAGGGCTCAGCTGGATCAATCCAGGTCGTTTGAAACCAGCTTTCAAACAATGATTCGGCAGACCAGTGCAATGTGTGATTCTTAATTTCAGGAGAAATATTCATGGATCGTCGTTCCCTTATTAAAAATGCCGGCATCGCCGGCGTGCTGGCCGCTGGTGTGGCACCAGCCGTTCATGCACAGGCCGCCATTCGCTGGCGCCTGGCTTCCAGCTTCCCCAAATCACTCGACACGATCTATGGCGGTGCGGATGTTTTCGCCAACGCGGTCAAGGCCATGTCCGGCGGCAAGTTTGAGATCTCGGTGCACGCCGGTGGCGAACTCATGCCTCCTTTTGGCGTGGTCGATGGCGTTGAAAAGGGCACCGTCGAAATGGCACATACCGTGCCTTACTACTTCTATGGCAAGAACCCCGCTTTCGCACTGGGTTCGGCCGTTCCGTTTGGCCTCAATGCACGCCAGATGACGGCCTGGATGCGGCACGGCAATGGCCGCAAGCTCATGAACGAGCTGTACGCCAAGTACAACATGGTGAGCTTCGCAGGCGGCAACACCGGCACCCAGATGGGTGGCTGGTTCCGCAAGGAAATCAAGAGCGTTGCCGACTTCAAGGGCATGAAGATGCGCCTGGGCGGCGGCCTGGTCGGCGAGGTCATGCAAAAGCTTGGCGCCGTGCCGCAAAGCATTCCCGGCGGCGAGATTTACCAGGCGCTGGAAAAAGGCACGATCGATGCCGCCGAGTGGGTCGGCCCTTACGATGACCAGAAGCTGGGCTTCAACAAGGTGGCGCCGTTTTATTACTACCCCGGCTGGTGGGAAGGCGGTCCTGAAGTGGACTTCTTCATCAACCAGAAAGCGTTTGACGGCCTGTCTTCCGAAAACAAGGCGATTATTGATGCGGCCTCCGCACTGGCCAGCACCGACATGCTTGCCAAATACGATGCACTCAACCCCACCGCGCTGAAGCAGCTGGTGGCCGCCAAGACCAAGGTGCTGCCATTTTCGCAAGCCGTGCTGGAAGCCTCGTTCAAGGCTTCCATGCAGGTGTTTGCCGAAAACGATGCCCGCAGCCCCGAGTGGAAAAAAATCTACGCCGACATGCGCAACTTCCAGCGCGACCAGGTGTTGTGGTTCCGCTTTGCGGAAAATCGCTTTGATAACTTCATGGCGACGCAGAAACTGTAAGTTTTCCTGTTTTGTAAAGGCCACGGTTGCCGGTCTTTACAGGTAAAAAGCCCGCAACGCCCAATGCCAGTCAGTTAAAAACTGGCTGGCATTTTCTTTGGGCAACTGGAAACCTTGTGTTTGACAAGCCCGGGACAAGACGGGGGCGTCGAGGCGGCAAGAGGGCAATGCGGGCTTGCCCATCACCAGCCACACCATGTGTTCGGCGCGCAGTCGTTGTCGCCTGATGGAGGCCTTGCCCGTGGCCGCCAAAGCTTGATGAATCCGGGGCCGTTCAAAGCGTTTGCTCCGTCTGTCCAGACACGCGGGGGTCTTATCCGGTGTTTGCGATAGTCCTGCTTGAAATTCCATCAAAAAAGGACGTGATCAACACGTCCTTTTTTGATGGGCCGGTTTCCTGTATTGGTCACCGGCCTGCCGGAGTCCGGCTATTTCTTTGCCTTGTCCAGGGAGTCCTGCATGGCTTTCATGGGATCGTCTTCTGCCGCTGCTGTTGGGTCTGCAGGCGGTGCTGCTACATCGGCGCCGGGCTGTGTTGCCGTGCCGGAGGGGTTGGCCAGTGCCGCTGCCGGGTCCGTGGTCGGGCCTTCGGATGGCATGCCGCTTTCCATCTCGATGCGCACCTTGTCAAGGTCATAGATCACCTTTTTGTCGAGTCCGCTGGAAACAATTCCGGGGAAGGCAATGATGCATCCCACCATGATGATCTGGATGAGGACAAAAGGCACGGCACCCCAGTAAATCTGCATGGTCGTGACCGGCGCAATCATTTTCTTTGTGATCTTGTCGGTATAGGCCTTGGCGGGAGCCACGCTGCGCAGGTAAAACAGTGCAAAACCAAACGGTGGATGCATAAAGGATGTCTGCATGTTGACCGCCAGCAGCACCCCAAACCAGATCAGGTCAATGCCGAGTTTTTCAGCCACGGGCGCCAGCAGCGGGACCACGATGAACGACAGCTCGAAGAAGTCCAGAAAGAACGCCAGGAAGAAGATCAGGATATTGACCACGATCAGGAAGCCGACCTGGCCACCTGGAAGGCCGGTCAAAAGATGTTCCACCCATTTGGCGCCATCGACTCCCTGAAACACCAGGCTGAAGATGGTGGAGCCCACCAGGATAAACACCACAAAGCATGAAAGTTTGGTGGTGGTGTTGAGGGCCTGCTTGAGCAGCGCAAAGCTCAGGCGGCGGCGTACCATGGCCATGATGAATGCGCCGAGCGCACCCATTGCGCCACCCTCGGTAGGTGTCGCAACGCCCAGAAAGATAGTGCCGAGCACCAGAAAAATAAGCAGCAGCGGCGGGATCAATACGAAAGTCACGCGTTCGGCCATGCGCGACAGCAGCCCCATGTGGGTCACCTTGTTGATGAGGGCGATCACGAAAGCCAGAATGACACCTGCGCACATGGATACGACAATGGTTTCGTCCGTCGCTGGAGCGCTGACGGACTGGCCATGAAACCAGCTGAGCACGGTTGCGTAGTGTTCGCCGAAATAAAAGGCGATGCCTGTGGATAAAACGGTCAACACGAGCAGCGACAGCAGGCCGCTTTTGCCGCTGTCTTCGCGTATGGTGCGTGCCTCGGCAGGTAGCGCCGGTACCCATTGAGGCTTGAACACCGCCAAAATAATGATGTACAGGACATACATGCCCGTAAGCATGAAGCCGGGAATGAATGCCCCCTTGTACATTTCACCCACACTGCGGCCCATCTGGTCGGCCAAGATGATAAGTACCAGGGAGGGCGGAATGATTTGCGCCAGCGTTCCCGATGCGGCGATCACGCCGGAAGCTACGCGTCTGTCGTAACCGTAGCGCAGCATGATGGGCAGGGAGATCAGGCCCATGGAAATGACCGATGCCGCCACCACGCCTGTCGTCGCGGCCAGTAGCGCTCCGACCAGGATAACGGCAATCGCCAGGCCTCCGCGTATGGGGCCGAACAGCTGGCCAATGGTTTCCAGAAGGTCCTCGGCCATTCCGCTGCGCTCCAGTATCAGGCCCATCAGCGTGAAAAATGGAATGGCCAGCAAGGTGTCGTTCTGCATGATGCCGAAAAGGCGCAGCGGAATGGCCTGCAACAGCGCTTCCGGCAACACCCCCAGCTCTACGCCGATCAGGCCAAAAAACAGGCCGCAGGCGCCAAGGCTGAACGCCACGGGAAAACCCATGAGCAAAAATACGAACAGCCCCGCAAACATGATGGGGGCGAGGTTTTGAGTAAAAAATTCCACGAAATATCTCCCTCTCAGACTGCATTGCTTGAGATTTTTGTTTTTGCTTCCGCAAGCCGGACAATGGCTTCGGCCAGTTCTTCCTCAGCAGTTTTTTCTGCTTTTTTGATGGTGGGGTCTTCGATCAGGCCCTTGAGAAACGCCACGCGTTTGATGATTTCCGACCAGCCTTGCAGCAGCAGCAGGATGAAGCCAAGCGGGATCATTGCGTACACCGGCCAGCGGATCAGTCCGCCGGCGTTGTTCGACATTTCGCCGGACTGGTAGCCACGCAGGAAAAATGGCGTGCCGTAATACAGGATGGCCAGGCAGAACGGTGTCAGAAAAACCGCAAAGCCAAAGATGTCCAGCCAGATCTGGCCACGCTTGGGCAGGCGGCTTGCAAGCACGTCGATCCGCACATGCTCGTTCTGCAAAAGTGTGTAACCCGCTGCGATCAGGAAGGACGCCGCAAACAGGTACCACTGCACCTCAAGGTAGGCATTGGAGCTCACGTTGAATATCTTGCGGACAATGGCGTTGACGCCGCTGATGACCGTAGAGGCCAGGATGAGCCAGATGACATGCTTGCCGATCTGGGTGTTAAGCCAGTCGACGGCGTTTGAGAACTTCAGCAGGGCGCGCATATTTTTTGTCTCCAGGATAAAGAGGGCCGCATCAACTCATCCGGCATGCTGCGATGGACAGCGTTCGACCTGAACGGTGACGGAAGGTATTTGCGGGATGGCAAAGTTTAAAGACAACTATAAAAGGCAAGCTGACAGCTTTTTGACACCCGCGGCCTGCAAACATAGGGGTAAACACGCGGGTGACGCTGTCTGCACCCGGTTTGACGCGAGCCCGCCCCGGGTCAGCGGGATAGCAGCAGGGATTTTGCCCCGTGCTACACGACTTCCAGTCCGTGACCTTCCGCCATCCGGCCAATGGTGCGAGCATCCGCAAAACCCTGGCGCCTGAAGCAGGCCAGCACCTCGGCTTCAATTTCCGGTGCGCAGGCCACCAGCAGGCCGCCGCTGGTTTGCGGGTCGCACAGCAAAGCCTGATGCGCGGCCGAGGTATTCGCGGGCAGGGAAACCTCGGCGCCATAACTGGCCCAGTTGCGTTCAGAGGCGCCGGTGACCACGCCGGCCGCGGCCAGCTCCAGCACGCCGGGCAGCAGCGGGATCTGGTCAAGCTGCAATTGCATTTTCAGTTTGGCGCCGCGCGCCAGTTCCAGGCCGTGGCCGGCCAGGCCAAAACCTGTGATGTCGGTCAGCGCATGCACGCCGTCGAGTTTGGCCAGTTCAATGCCGGGTTTGTTGAGCTGGGTGGTGACCGCAATCATTTGCGCGTAGCCCTCTGCGGGCAGGATTTCTTTTTTGAGCGCTGCCGACAAAATGCCCACACCCAGCGGCTTGCCGAGAATCAGCACGTCACCGGCCTTGGCGCCGGAGTTCTTTTTGACGCGCGAGGGATGGACCAGGCCCAGCACCACCAGGCCGTAAATCGGTTCCACCGAATCTATGGTGTGGCCGCCCGCAATCGGGATGCCGGCATCGCGGCAGACATCCTGGCCGCCGCGCAGGATAGCGCCTATGGTCTCCAGCGGCAGCACATTGATGGGCATGCCGACGAGCCCAAGCGCCATGATGGGCGTGCCGCCCATGGCGTAGACGTCGCTGATGGCATTCGTTGCGGCGATGCGGCCAAAGTCATAGGGGTCATCGACGATGGGCATGAAAAAGTCGGTGGTGGCGATCAGGGCCTGTTCGTCATTGAGCAGGTAGACCGCCGCGTCATCGGCGGTTTCTATGCCCACCAGCAGTTCTTTCGGTATTGGCAGGTTGCTGGAGTTTTTCAGGATTTCGCTGAGCACGCCGGGTGCGATCTTGCAGCCGCAGCCGCCGCCATGGGACAGGCTGCTCAGGCGGGGCACTGCGGGTGTTTTCAGGGTATCAAGGGCGTTCATCATGAGTCTTTCAGGGGCTGGCAGGCGGTGCAGAATGGGTCGGGCTGCGAAGGGCGGAATCCACCAAGTTTATGACAAGGCGTTTTTCTTCCTGTGGATCAAACAGGTGGGCGCGTTGTCGGCATTGCCTTTGCAACAAGGCCAAAAAATCCGGCTCTGTCGCGCAGCGACGCAGCAGGCCGGCCAGTTCGGTGTCATCGCCCAGGGCAAAGTAGCCCGCGTAGTCAGCCCCCAGCATGCCGAGGTTGCCGCTGACGCGCGAGGCCAGCACCGGCGTGCCCGACTGGACAGCTTCCAGGATCACCTGGGCGCCGCCTTCCATTTGCGAGCAGTTCACCAGCACATGGGCGCGCTTGATGCGCTGGCGCGTGGCCGCGCGGCTCAGGCCGCCCAGCCAGCGGTAGCGCGCTGTGTGTCGCGCCGTGGCCTGGGCGGCTTCCAAAAAAAGGGGCTCCAGCGCCTGGCCTATCTGGTCAAAATAAATGCCGGGCGCAAAGTCATGCATGGCCGCCCGCATGAAAGTGAGCGGGTCCTTGACGTCACGCAAATGGCCGACCATCACGGCGCGAAAGCTGCGGCTGGATTTTCGGGCCGGCTGGAGGGCAGGCGCGGACTGGTAGATCACCTGCGTCTTACCGCGCCATGCGGCGGGCAGTGCCGCCAGCCCGTCCTGTTGCAGCACCACCAGGTGCGTCGCCAATGCCAGTGACCGCTGCGCCGCCGCATCGCTGTGGATGTCGCGGTAAAGATCGGTGCCGGTCAACACCAGAATCAGCGGTTTTCCGGGACAGGCATTTGCCCAGGCGCGAATCGAGTCGGCCGAGCGGCGGGCGTGCAGGGCGATCATGGCCAGCGGCGTGCCCGCCCCGGATGGCTGGCCGTTTGCTGCCTGCCAATTCTGGCGCAGCGCAATGTCACAATGACCCGATAGAAATTGTGCCCAGCGGTGCGCGGTGTGCCAGTTGCCGTTGTTGGCCTCTGCCATTGCAGGGCTTACCAGGATCAGTGTTTTGGCTTCAGATTCCATACCTTCTTCGTCATCGGGTTCACCGGCCACGGCGGCTGCGGACATGATCGATTCGCCGCTGATGCGCAGCGCGGGCCGTGAGCTCTTGTCGCTGGCGCTGATGGATGCGCGCAATCATACGCTGCACCTGTTTGGCCAGTACCAGAAGGCGCTGGAGGGTGTGGGTTTTGTCGTGCCCCAGCTGGCGACGGTCAATCCGCCCTTGTGGGAAATGGGCCATGTGGGCTGGTTCCAGGAAAGCTGGATAGGCCGCAACATGCAGCGCGCCCTGGGCACACGCTGCGAGCCTGGGCACACCCGGCTGGCCTCGATTGAACCGAATGCCGATGCCTGGTGGGACTCGTCCCAGGTGCCGCATGACACGCGCTGGGCGCTGGATTTGCCCGATGCCGGGAGTTGCCGCGCCTATCTGCTCGACACCCTGGAAAGCACGCTGGACCTGCTTGAAAAAGCCGGTGACGGGGATGACGCGCTGTACTTTTACCGCCTCTGCCTTTTTCATGAGGACATGCATGGCGAGGCCCTGAGCTACACCGCGCAGACGCTGGGCCTGCCGCTGGACAAACGTTTGGTGGCGGCCTTCACGCCGGCATCGCTGGCACCGCAGGGGCCGGTGCTGGTTCCGGCAACGCTGTGGCAGATGGGCAGCAAGTCCGATGGCGGTTTTGCCTTTGACAACGAAAAAACCGTCCACGCCATCAGCATGCCCGAGTTTGAGATTGATGCCCTGCCTGTCAACTGGGCGCAGTTTGTGGAGTTTGTCGATGACGGCGGCTACGACAGCCAGGAGCTGTGGCATCCTGACGGCTGGTTATGGCTGCAGGCGCTGGCTGCTGGTGAAGGCCGGCGCGGCCCGCGTTATGTCGAAGAGATTGGCGTGGCCAGCGGCGCCGTGATGCAAACCCGTTTTGGCCAGCCCATGCGGCTGGCGGGCAACCAGCCGGTCATGCACGTGAGCTGGTGGGAAGCCGACGCCTGGTGCCGCTGGGCCGGGCGCCGCCTGCCGGCCGAGGTCGAGTGGGAGGTGGCCGCGCACACGGCGGCGCGCCGGGGTTTTCGCTGGGGTGATGTCTGGGAGTGGATGGGCAGCACCTTCAGGCCCTATCCGGGTTTTGTAGCTGATCCCTACCGCGAGTATTCAGAGCCCTGGTTTGGCAGCCACAAGGTTTTACGCGGTGCCTCGTTTGCCACGCGTGCCCGCATGAAAAGCCCCAAATTCCGCAACTTCTACCTGCCGGAGCGCGACGATATTTTCTGCGGCTTCAGGTCCTGTGCGCTATAAAAACAGTAGCTGGATGCGCTCGATCCTATTGGGTTGCAGTGCTTTTTCATGCTGAAAAAACTGACTAGGCGGAGTTACCAGGCCGCTTGAGTCCGAAGAGGCCCCGGGGGCATGCAGGGCATTCAAACGGCGCCACTTGACTTTGAAGTCACTACAAGGTTTCCAATACATTCATGCAAACCCAAAACACATCTTTGACGGGCGTGGAGCCCCGTGCATCCGCTGCATGCTGTACCGGCAGCCCGGCTGGCCCCGCCGTCGCCGGGCCGCCCAATGCCGCCGGGCGGGTGTTTCGCATCGCCAGCATGGACTGCAGCGCCGAGGAGTCGGAAATCCGCCGGGCGCTGGAGCCGGTTCCCGATATCCGTTCACTGGGATTCCAGCTGGGTGCACGCACCCTCACGATTGACGCGGCTGAGGAGGCCTATCCGCTGGCGCTTGAGGCCATCCGCCAGGCCGGTTTTGATCCCCAGCCAGTTGCCACGGGCATCCATGGTCAAGCGGATGACGATCATGCGCATGATTTTGGCGGCGGCATTGCGCGCCTGGTGGCGGCCCTGGTGCTGGCCACGGGTGCGGAAGTGATCTCGTTTTTTGCGCCCGATGCGCTGGCCTGGAAAGCGGCCGGCATGGCGGTCTCCGCGCTGGCGATCTGGCTGGCCGGTATTGACACCTACAAAAAGGGCATGGCGGCACTGCTGCGCGGCAAGCTCAACATCAACGCCCTGATGGCGGTTGCCGTCACGGGCGCCTTCCTGATAGGCCAGTGGCCGGAAGCCGCCATGGTGATGGCGTTGTACGCGCTTGCCGAACTGATAGAGGCCAAGGCCGTGGACCGGGCACGCAACGCCATCAAGGGCTTGCTGGATTTGACGCCCGAGCAGGCACTCATGCTGATGCCCGATGGTGCATGGGTTTTGACGCCGGTGGCCCAGGTACCGTTGCAGGCCACGGTACGCATCAAACCGGGCGAGCGTGTGCCCATGGACGGGGTGGTCATCAAGGGCAACAGTGCGATCAACCAGGCGCCTATCACGGGGGAAAGCATCCCTGTGGACAAGACCGCCGGCGACAAGGTGTTTGCCGGCACCATCAACGAAACGGGTGAACTGGAATTGCGCGTGACGGCGGCTTCGAACAACACGACGCTGGCGCGCATCATCCATTCCGTTGAGCAGGCGCAGGGAAGCCGCGCGCCCACGCAGCGTTTTGTTGACCGCTTTGCCGCGGTTTACACCCCGGCAGTGTTTGCCATTGCGCTGGCCGTCGCGGCATTCATGCCCCTGTTGAGCAGCCTGACATGGCAGGAGGCGCTCTACAAGGCCCTGGTGCTGCTGGTGATTGCCTGCCCCTGCGCGCTGGTTATCTCAACGCCGGTCACGGTGGTGAGCGGCCTGTCTGCGGCCGCGCGCCGCGGCATCCTCATCAAGGGCGGCAGCTATCTGGAGGGCGCGCGTCTTTTGCAGGCCGTGGCCCTGGACAAGACCGGCACCGTCACCGAGGGCAAACCCAAACTGGTGGACTGGCGGGTCTGGGGTGATGCCGAGGAGGAGCCGGCAAAAGAGGCGGCAGCCAGCCTTGCAGACCGCTCTGACCACCCGGTTTCCAGGGCCATCGCCAGCGGCCTGGACATGGATGTCGCTGTGGTGCACGACTTCACGGCGCTGCCGGGGCGCGGTGTGCAGGGTGTGATCCGCGACCGCAACCTGCTGCTGGGAAACCACCGGCTGGTCCACGAAAGCGGCCTGTGCACGCCCGAGCTGGAAGCCGAGCTGGCCAAACACGAACAGCAGGGCCGCACGGTCACCTTGCTCGCCGATGCGACGCATGTGCTGGCCCTGTTCGCGGTGGCGGACAGCATCAGGGAAACATCCCGGCAGGCGATTGCCGACCTCAAGGCCATAGGGGTTACGCCGGTGATGCTCACGGGCGACAACAATGCAACGGCCCAGGCCATCGCTTTACAGGCAGGTATTGACGATGCGCGTGGCGACCTGTTGCCCGAAGCCAAACTCGGGGCGATCAGGGAGATGCAACAGCGCTATGGCATGACCGGCATGACCGGCGACGGCATCAACGATGCGCCGGCACTGGCGCAGGCCGACATTGGTTTTGCCATGGGCGGCGCCGGCACGGACACGGCCATGGAAGCCGCCGATGTGGTGATCATGAACGACAACCTGGAGCAGATCGCCCAAACCGTGCGCCTGTCAAAACGCACACATTCCATCCTGTGGCAAAACATCGCACTGGCGCTGGGCATCAAGAGCGTGTTTCTGGTGCTGGCGGTCTTCGGGAGTGCCACCATGTGGATGGCGGTGTTTGCCGATATGGGGGCCAGCTTGCTGGTCGTGGGCAATGGTCTGCGGTTGCTGCGTGGCGCCAAGGCGGCCAGCGCCTCAGGTGCGAATATTTCCCTGAAGCCGCCATGTGGACACGTTCATTGAGCACGCTGCGCGCCTGGGCCAGGCAATTAAAGCGTGATGGCGTCACGCTCTGGTTCGTCTGCAGGCATCCGGGAACGCCGTGGTATGCAAAGGCATTGGGCATTTTTGTCGTGGCCTATGCCTTGAGCCCTATAGACCTGATTCCCGACTTCATTCCGGTGCTTGGTTATGTGGACGACCTGTTGCTGCTGCCAGGCCTGCTCTGGCTGGCGCTCAGGCTGACACCGGCGCATGTCATTGCGGATTGCCGCCTGCAGGGCGATGCATGGCTGGCACGCGGCGGCATCAAGCCGCGCAGCCTGTGGGGCGCGGTGCTGGTTTTGCTGGCGTGGATAGTCGCTGCCTGGGCTGTCTGGCACTGGTGGCTGGGGCCTTTGATGCCGGCCACCACATAATTCAGCTGGCCTTTTTCGGCTTGCGGTAACTCCACCACGGCAGCATCGCCCTCAAGGACAGCACCTTGCCGCTCTGGGCCAGGTCGCCGCTGTAACCGGGCAGGTTTTGCAGCGTGTTTTGCCAGTCCGGGCTTTGCAGCTCGGTGAGCAGGGCTTGCACCTGCGGTGTCGGCAGTTCGGACTTCAGGCACACCAGGTGGTAACGCTCCTGGACCAGGGGCACAAACCCCAGGCCTTTCTCGTGCGCCGCCGCTTCAATGCCCAGGCCGGCATCCGCCGCGTTGCTGGCAACCGCTTGCGCCACCGCCGTGTGCGATGGCTCCTGGCTTGCATAGCCCGGTACATCGGACGCTTTCATACCGGCCTGGGCTAGCAACTCGTCCAGCAGCACGCGTGTGCCCGTGCCTTCGGCGCGGTTGACGTAGCGCAGGCCGGCCCGCTTCAGATCCGCCAGGCCGGTGATGCGCAGCGGATTGTTTTTTGCAACGATCAAACCCTGGCTGCGGTGCGCAAAACCTATCAGTTTGTGCAGGCCGGGTTTGAGCAGGCTGCGGTAGGTCGAGGCTGCCACCGAGGCGAGGCCGGGTTGCTCCAGCGTGTGAAAGCCGGCCATCATGCAGCGCCCGGCATTAAGCGCCGCGATCGCGTCCACGCTGCCCATAAAACGTATGTCCAGATGCAGGCCGCGCGGGCTGGCCTGCTCGCGCAGGGCCGACAGCGCGGCGTCGTGGCTGGCGTACATCGTCAATACGTGGGCATTGTCGTCAAAGGCGGTTGAAAAAGCGCGCTCGATGTCGCCGCGCAGCGCTTCGATCTGCGGCGCCAGCCGGGCCTGTGCCTGACGCTCGGCCCAGAGCAGCTTTTCGCCGAATTCGGTGAGGCGCGCCCGCTGCCCCTTGTCCCAGACGATGAGGGTGCGCCCCAGCGTCTGCTCCCATTCCTTGAGCGAGCCCCAGACATGGCGGTATGAAAGGGCCAGCGCCCTTGATGCTTTTGAGATGGAGCCATGCTCGCGTACCGCGTGCAGCATGTCCATCAGCGGGTTGCGTATCAGCGCATCCTTGCCGCGTTGGGCGGACAGCAGGTAGGAGAGTTCAACTTTATGCATGGTGTGATTTTGATTATCGGGTGCGCATCCTTCCTATGCAAAACACTTCATAGCTGGTGATTCCCAATGCGCACGAGGGTCATGCCGCCTACGATACATTTCAGCACTCCTTCGCATGAACACCTTTTCAGACAGCGCCGCGACGGCGTTTTCACTCATCACTTCGTTTGACCCCATGCTCGCAAGCATCGTGCTGCGCTCGCTGGCGGTGAGTGCCTGCGCCTGCCTGATAGCCTGCAGCGGTGGTTTGCTGCTGGGCGGCTGGCTCGGCGTGTCGCGTTTTCGCGGCCGCGGGGCCGTGCTGGCACTGCTCAATACCGCGCTGGCCCTGCCCTCGGTGGTGGTGGGACTGGTGGTGTACCTGCTGCTGTCGCGCAGTGGACCGCTGGGTTTTCTGGGCTGGCTGTTTTCCTTCAAGGCCATGGTGCTGGCCCAGAGCGTGCTGGTGCTGCCTGTCGTCACGGCGCTGGTGCGGCAAACCATTGAAGACGCCGACCGCAGCCATGGCGAGCAACTCCAGTCGCTGGGTGCGGGGCGTTTTGTACGCAGCCTGCTCCTGCTGTGGGACGAACGTTATGCCCTGATGACGGTATTGATTGCCGCTTTTGGCCGCGCCATTTCCGAAGTCGGCGCGGTCATGGTGGTGGGCGGCAATATCGACGGTTTTACCCGCGTCATGACCACCTCGATAGCGCTGGAAACCAGCAAGGGCGACCTGCCGCTGGCGCTGGCGCTGGGCATCGTGTTGCTCGGCGTGGTGCTGCTGCTCAATATCCTGATTGCATTGCTCAGGCGCTGGCGCGAGCAACTGGATGACCCTGTTGTCGATGTGGCGCTGGGCGCCGCCGTCAAGGGCGCACAAGCATGACAGCGGTTTTCAGCCTCGATGCCGTCAGCGTGAACTTCGGCCAGGTGCAGGCGCTCAGCGCCTGCACGCTGTGTGTCAAGGCCGGTGAACGGCTGGCGCTGGTGGGCTCCAACGGCAGCGGCAAGAGCACCCTGCTGCGCACGCTGCACGGGCTGGTACGTCCCGCATCGGGCCGGCTGGGGCATGACGCGAACCTGCGCCAGGCCATGCTGTTCCAGCGTCCCTACATGCTGCGCACCAGCGTTCTGAACAATGTGGCGCTGGGCCTGTGGTTAAACGGTACGGGCTGGGTCCTGGCCAAAGCGCAGGCCCTGCAGGCACTGGAGCGTGTCGGCCTGGCCGATGTGGCGGGCCGCAACGCCAAGGCGCTGTCCGGCGGGCAGCAGCAGCGCGTGGCGCTGGCGCGGGCCTGGGCGCTCAGGCCGCAGGTCCTGCTGCTGGATGAGCCCACGGCCAGCCTGGACCCGACCGCCAAACGCGAGGTCGAGCGCCTGATGGCCGAGTTCTCCGATGCCGGCATGACGCTGGTTTTCAGCAGCCACAACCTTGGCCAGGTCAAGCGCCTGGCCAGCCGTGTGGTCTACCTGGAGCACGGCCACATGCTGGCGGACAGACCCACAGACGAATTTTTCAACGGATCCTTGCCGATGGCGGCTGCAAATTTTTTAAGAGGAGAACTGGCATGAACGGTATCACTGCGATTTCATGGAATTTCAAGGCATTCAGGGCTTTGGCCGCCGTCGGCGTTGCGCTGGCAGCTACCATTTCTATAGCGCAAACCAGGCCCATCGTGATGGCGTCAACCACCTCCACCGAGCAGTCGGGGCTTTTCCCCTACCTGCTGCCCGAGTTTAAAAAGGCCACCGGCATTGATGTCAAGGTGGTGGCGGTCGGCACCGGCCAGGCGCTGGACATGGGCCGCCGCGGCGATGCCGACGTGCTGTTTGTGCATGACCAGGTGGCCGAGGAAAAAGTGGTCGCCGAGGGTTTTGCCCTCAAGCGTTTCCCGGTGATGTACAACGACTTTGTACTGGTTGGTCCGGCCGCCGATCCGGCCAAAACCAAAGGCAGGGACATTGTTGAAGCCCTGAAAAAACTCAACGCCGCCAACGCCAACTTTGTCTCGCGCGGCGACAAGAGCGGCACCCACGCCGCCGAACTGCGCTACTGGAAAACCGCGGGCATAGAAACCCCGTCCGACAAGCCGGCTTTTTCCGGTTACAAGGCCTGCGGTTGCGGCATGGGTCCGGCGCTCAACATGGCGGCCAGCACCGGCGCTTATGTGCTGGCCGACCGCGGCACCTGGCTGTCGTTTAAAAACCGGGCCGACCTGGCGGTGCTGGTCGAGGGCGATACGAAACTGTTCAACCAGTATGGCGTGATGGTCGTGAATCCGGCCAAACACCCGCAGACCAAGGTGGCTGAAGCGCAAAAATTTGTGGACTGGGTGATCTCGCCTGCGGGCCAGAGCGTGATCGCCGGCTACAAGATCAACGGCGAACAGCTGTTTTTCCCTAACGCCACAAAGTAATTGAACCCTTCAGGAGCAGGCCATGACGACGCAGTGGACTCACAGTATGCCGGTGGCCGTGGTCCTGTCCCTATCAGCCGCCTTGTCAGGAGGCGCCAGTATGGCCCAAACCCCATCATCAACGGCGCCGCTGCGCATTTATGCCGCAGGCAGCCTGCGCGAGCCGCTGATGGATATTGCCCGTACTTACGAAGCAGCCACGGGCACCCGGCTGGAGTTGAGCTTTGGCGCCTCCGGTTTGCTGCGTGAGCGGATTGAAAAGGGCGAGCCGGCGCAGGTGTTTGCATCGGCCGACATGCAGCATCCCGAAAAACTTGCCGGCGCGGGCACGGCCTGGAAAAAGCCTGTCCGCATGGTGAACAACAAGTTGTGCGCGCTGGCCAGCCCTGAGCTGAAGGCCACATCGGCCAACCTGCTGACCCTGATGTTGAATCCGGCCATCAAGGTCGGCACATCCACGCCCAGGGCGGACCCGTCGGGCGATTACGCCTGGGAGCTGTTCCGGCGCGCCGATGCGGTGGTGTCCGGCGCCTATGCCGTGCTCGATGCCAAGGCGCTCAAGCTCACCGGCTCGGCCAGCACGCCGCAGCCGCCGGCTGGCCGGGGGACCTACGCATGGCTGATGGATGAAGGCCGGGCCGATATCTTTTTGACCTATTGCACCAATGCCATTTCAGCCGCCAAGGAGGTCCCGCGCCTGGATGTGGTGGCCATTCCGCCGGCGCTGGAAGTCGGCGCGGCCTATGGCCTGACGGCCCTCAATGGCGATGCCGCTGCGCTCCGGTTTGTGCAGTATTTGAGGTCGCCCGCAGCGCAGGCGGTGTTCGGGCGTTTCGGGTTTGGCGCTCCCTGATTTTCTTGTAAACCGGCGCCTGTCCCTATAATTACGCCGTGTCTTCCCCTTCGTCATCCCGCGCACGCCCGTCCTTGTGGGCCCGTTTCGCGGCATTCCTGAGCTTCCTCGCCGTCCTGTCGGCGCTGGTGGCGCCGGCGTCCATGCTGGCCGAAGAGCTGCGTACCGGCAAGCTGGGCGGCATTTGTGCCGCCAACACCGCCTCATGGGGTGGTGCCGATGCCAGCGATGCCGGCAATGGCAGCACACCGCAGGCCGGCTCGCATTGCGAGTTGTGTGGTTCCCTGGGCCTGGCCCTGCCGCCTTTGCCGGTCGCCAGCATGCCTTGCGATCCGGGCACCCAGGTGGCCGACGCCTCATCACCGGTCCACCGCGCCGAGTCCATCTCCGGCCTGCCTTTCAGCCGCGGCCCTCCTGCACTTTGAACTGACGCACCTCGGGCATCCCGCCTGAGGGTTGTTGCGCACTGGCCTTGTGGTCATGGCGCTGCCTGTTGTTCTTTTCAAAGTGTGGATTCCATGAGATCTTTATGCGCGAGCCGTTCGCGTTTTGTGTTGCCGCTAGCGGGCGTGGTGTCCGGGGTGCTGCTCCCGGCTCTTGCCTTCGCCCAGGCGGCCCCGGCTGCCTCTGCTGACGCATCCTCCAAATCGCTGGGTGTGGTCACCGTCAACAGCGGCCAGCCAACCTCGCTGCCGACCCAGATCCCGACCACCATAGAAGGCGTGACGAAGGAGCAGATAGAGCAGACCATCAACGCCACCGACAGCGAGGATGCGCTCAAGTACTTTCCCAGCCTGCTGGTGCGCAAGCGTTACATAGGCGACTACAACCATGCCATTTTGTCCAGCCGGGCATCCGGCACCGGCAACTCGGCCCGCTCCATGGTTTATGCAGACGGCATACTGCTGTCCAACTACCTGGGCAACGGCATTGCCAACGGCACCAATTACGCGCCGCGATGGGGTTTGGTCACGCCCGAGGAAATCGAGCGCGTGGATGTTTTGTACGGGCCGTTTTCCGCAGCCTATCCCGGCAATTCGGTGGGGGCGGTGGTGGATTACGTCACGCGCATGCCGACGAAATTTGAGGCACACGCCAAGCTCAGCGGCTTTACGCAAAACTTCAGGCTCTACGGCACGGGCAGCAGCCACGGCGGTAACCAGGCCAGTGCCTCGCTGGGCAACAAGAGCGGAGACTGGTCGTGGTTTGTCAATGCCAACCGCACCAAAAGCTCGGGCCAGCCATTGACGTTTGCTACCCTCAGCACAACCGTTGCCGGCGTTGGCCAGCCTGTCACCGGCGCGGTGCCGGGGCTGACCACAAAGAACCTGCCCTGGCTGGTGGTGGGCGGTGCAACGCAATACCAGACCACACAGGAGCACGCCAAGCTCAAGCTGGCCTATGATTTTTCGCCAACGCTGCGCGCCAGCTATACGCTGGGTTACTGGTCCACCGGCACTGAAAACCGTTCGCAGTCCTATTTGCGCGATGCTGCGGGTGCCAGTGTGTACAGCGGCAATGTCAGCATTGACGGCAAAACCTATAACCTCGCGCAGACCGCCTTTGGCGTGAGCAATGAGTTGCTTGAACATGTGATGCACGGCCTGTCGCTCAAGTCGAACACGCAGGGCGTGTGGGACTGGGAAGTTGCCGCCAGCCTTTACAACTATCAAAAGGACCAGATTCGCACGGCGAGCACGGCCCAGCCTGCCTCGCTCAATGGCGGCGCGGGCACCTTGCAGGATCAGGGCGGCACCGGCTGGAACACGCTGGCGCTCAAGGGCATCTGGCGGCCTGATGGCACCAAGGGCGCGCACATCGTGGACTTCGGTTACCAGCAGGACAGCTACAAACTGCGCATCCTCAAGTCCAATATCGCCGACAACTGGCTTGGCGACGGCCCCGGCACCGTGGCCAGCGATGTGGGCGGCAGGACGCGTTTGCGCAGCCTGTACGCGCAGGACGCCTGGGTCTTTGCGCCCAAGTGGAAAACGGTGCTGGGCGCCCGCATCGAGAACTGGAGCGCATCGAACGGTTTCACCAACTTCGGCGCAGGCAATGCTGCGAATACCGTTTATGCATCGCGCAGCGAAAGTTTTGTCTCGCCCAAGGCGGCCGTGTCCTACCAGTGGTCGGCCGACACGGTGTTCAAGGCTTCCACCGGCCGTGCCGTGCGCTTCCCGACAGTGGGTGAACTGTATGGCGCCACCGCGACGCTCAACTCTCAATACATCAACGACCCGAAGCTGCGGCCCGAGAAGTCCTGGACGACCGAACTCACGGCTGAAAAAGACCTGGGCAATGGCTTGCTGCGCGTGACCTTTTTTACCGAGAACACGCGTGATTCGCTGTATTCACAGCAGACCTTTGACCCGGTCGCCAACGCCAACATCAGCCGCGTGCAGAACGTCGGGCGCATACAGACCAACGGTCTTGAAGTGGCCTATAGCGGCAACGACGTTTTCAAGAAAGGCCTGGACTTCAGCGGCAGCGTAACTTACGCCGATTCACGCATCCGCGAGAACGCCGGTTTTGTGACGGTTGCCGGCGACACGATTGGCAAATACCAGCCGCGCGTACCGGTCTGGCGTGCCACCGCGCTGCTCAGCTACCGGTTTGACCCGGCGCTGACGGCGAGTTTTGGTGCGCGCTACAGTGGCAATCAGTTCTCCAGCCTGGACAACAGCGACGTGAACGGCTTTACCTATATGGGCACCAGCAAATACTTCACTACTGATGTGCGGCTGCGCTACCAGGTCAGCAGGCAATGGACGGCGGCGCTGGGCATTGATAACCTGAACAACTACAAGTTCTGGAACTTCCACCCCTATCCGCAACGCACGCTGGTGGCAGAGCTCAAGTTTGACCTGTGACAGCAATCCTTTTGAATCCCCAGGCACAACCCTTTTCCTTCATTGAAAGTTCATCATGAAAATCCTGAATGCTACAAAAATCATAGCTGCCTGCGCAGTCACCGCAGCGGCCATGCCCGCTTTTTCTCATATTGTTCTGGAAAACAAGGCGGCCGCGGCTGGCAGCACCTACAAGGCTGTTTTCCAGGTCGGCCACGGTTGCAGTGGTTCGTCGACCACGGCGATTTCGGTGCAGATCCCGCCGGGCTTCCAGGGCGCCAAGCCTTACCCCAAGGCGGGCTGGACGCTGTCTATCCAGTCCGGCAAGCTGGCCAAACCCTATACCGACCATGGCAAGCAGGTGACTGAAGATGTGACGCTGGTGACCTGGACTGCCGCGAGCAAGGAAGCCGCACTGCAGGAGGCGTATTTTGATGAGTTCATGCTGCGCGGCAAGCTGCCCGAGGCTGCTGGCCCGATGTGGTTCAAGGTCTTGCAGACCTGTGAGGGCGGCAGCAACAACTGGAATGAAGTGCCCGCATCCGGCACTTCCACGCAGGGCCTGAAGTCGCCTGCCGCATTGCTGGAGGTAGCCGGCCTCACGCCTGTGGCTCAGGTGACGGCGCCAGCAGGCCAGCCGGTGCAGGTGTCAGGCGCCTGGGTGCGCGCCACGGTCGCGGGCCAGAAGTCCAGCGGCGCTTTCATGAAAGTTACCGCCAAAACCGCGACGCGCCTGGTGGGCATTTCATCGCCGGTAGCGGGCGTGGCCGATGTGCATGAAATGAAAATGGAAGGCGATGTGATGAAAATGCGGGCACTCAGTGGCCTTGATCTGCCTGCCGGAAAAACCGTGGAGCTCAAGGCCGGCGGCTACCACGTCATGCTGATGGACCTGAAGCAGCCCCTGCCGGCGGGCAGCACGGTGCCGCTGACGCTGCGTTTTAAAAATGCCAGGGGTGTAGAGAGCAAGCTGGACATCAGCGTGCCTGTCAGCACCGTGGCGCCGGGTATGGCCCCGGCTGCAAATGCGGCAGAGAAGGCCGGCGATCACGACATGCACAAGCACTGACATTGATGCCGGGCTGAACGCGGCATGCCGCCGCGCCGCTTAACGCCGCTTAGCGCCGTTTGATCGCCGCGCCCAGCCTTCGGTAAACGGTGGCGCGGCTCACGCCCAGAGCCCTGGCCGCTTTCAGCACATTGCCGCGTGCGTCGTCCACGGCTTTGCGGATCAGCGCGGTTTCTATGTCTTTCAGGGGCTGTGGTGCCGCGGTGGGCGTGGGCAGGCGCAGCGGCGCCGGCACATTGCTTTGGCCCATCAGCAGGGGAAGGGCATGCAACCTGAGGCCGGTCCAGAGCGGGACTTCCAGGGCTGCGGCATAGGGGCTGGCCTGGCGGCGCGCGGCGTCAAACAGCATCTCCAGCGCCATCGCGAACAGCTCGCTGCAATGCAGCCGTGAGTCTGCCGGGTGGCTGAGCTGCGGCAGCATTTGTCGGGCCGCCTGGTTGGCGCCCAGCACGTAGCCGTCGGCATCCAGGCAGACCATGCCATCCGTCTCGTCGCCGAGTGCGCGGCCGGGCCAGTTCAGGCGTAGCAGCAGGCCGCTGGGCTTATCAAACCGGCTCAGCGTGAGCGCGTTTTCAATGCTGCGCGCCGACTGCGCGACCAGGTGCTTGAGCTCAGGGCGCTCGGCGGCCTCAATGCCGGTCAGGTCCAGCATGCCCACACAGGCGCCGTCCGGGCCAAACAGCGGCGCGCCGGCACAGCTGTAGGCCGAATTGATTTCAAAAAAATGTTCACCCCGGTGCAGCCAGACCGGCTGCAGTTCGGCCAGCGCCGCACCAATCGCGGTGGTGCCGATGCGGTGCTCAGACAGGTCCGTGCCTATGCGCGTGATCAGGTTGGCCCTGGGGTCGCGGCGGTCTATGGCGCCGTTGACATCGACCACCACACCGTGCTGGTTGGTCAGGATGGCGAAATAACGCGTGTCGGCAATGGCGCGGCCGAGCTTTTCCAGGACCGGCCGAGCGGCCTGCACCAGCAGGCGGTTGTCGTCCAGCGTGCGCCGCAGCGCTGGGGCGGAAATCGTGTCAAACGAAGGTGTGCGTTCCGGCCTGTGGCCATTGGCCAGGCAACGCAGCCATGAGCGCTCTATCCAGTTGTCAACGCGAGGCCCGGTGCCGTCTCGCTGCCGTTCGCCATACAGCAGCGCCTGGCGTGCCTGCACGATGTGCATCAAACGGTCCTGCGCGCCAGCGGGCAGGGCAGAAGGAAGAACCGGGGAGGAGGGGGGTGACACAGGCGGCATGCTGCATTGTGGCGAATTTTTGGGAAAGGCGTAACAGGCAGCTTTGACTGGCTGCGGTGCTGTGGCAAGAGGAAGGGGCGCACCGCGATCTGCCGACTTTCAGGCTGAAAAATTCACAAGGAAAAATGGGTTCAGGCCATATTTTTCATGCGTGAGTAGCTATAAAAAACATAGCAAATTTCAAGCCGGCCACGGTCATCAACAGTGAGCCCAGCACATGCAGCATGGCGGTAAGCACCGCCAGGCCGTAGCGTGCCTCCATCAGGTAAAGCACCACCTCCGCAGAAAACGATGAGAAGGTGGTCAGCCCACCCAGAAAACCGGTGACCAGCAGCAGGCGCCAGACCGGGTCAAGCTGCGGCATGGACTCGAACACGGCAATGCAGATACCAATCAGGTAGCCGCCGACCAGGTTGGCCGCCAGCGTGCCCCAGGGAATCAGGCCATTGGGCGTCAGCCACAGGCTCAAGCCCCAGCGCGACAGCGCGCCCACGGAAGCACCGATACAGATTGCAAGGACAGGCAGCATGATGGTCAGCAGGTTGTTTGGCCAAGCCATCATAAGACATGGCTTTCACTGCCCCGATTATTCGATGGTGAGGCCCTGGCGTGGCGGCCGATTCAGGGCTGCGGCGTGCCTGGTGCGTCTTTGGCCGAGGTCGCGGCCGGTGGCACATCACCGCCTTTTTGCCGCTCGCGAAACAGCGCCGCGCGCATCAGGAAAATGGTGGTGACCGGCGCGGTCAGGGCGACAAACAATGTGATCAGCACCGCATGCAGGAACAGGCTGAAGTCCTGCGCTGAAAAATAAACGATGGTTGCCAGGGTCAGGCACCACACGCCGGCGGTGGCGCCCAGCGTGGGCGCATGGATGCGGCTGAAAAAGGTTGGCAGCCGCACCAGGCCGAAGGAGCCGACGGCGGCAAAGGCGGCGCCCAGCACGACAAGCACGGCGGCGATGACCTCCGCCCAGAACTGCAGCGGGCCAGGCATGAAGTCGCTCATTCGATCACCTCGCCGCGCAGCAAAAACTTGGCCATGACGGTCGAGCCGACAAAACCGAACAGCGCGATCAGCATGGCCGCCTCGAAATACACATTGCTGGCATAGACGATGCCGAGCACCAGCATCATCAGCATGCCGTTGATGTAGAGGCAATCGAGCGCCATGACGCGGTCCTGCGCGGTCGGGCCGATCAGCAAGCGCGTCACGGCGCACAGCATGGCCACGGCCAGCAGGAAGAGGGCGAATTTCAGCGCCCAGAACAGTATGGGTGTCATGATTCGAAAATCTCCATGAGCGGGCGTTCATAGCGTGTCTTGATCATGGCGACGAAGGCCGGTTCATCCTCAAGGTCGAACACGTGGATCAGCAGGCTGGAACGGTCAAAGGACAGCTCGCCCCAGGCGGTGCCGGGGGTCAGGCAGCAGATCATGGCCAGCACCGCCAGTGCATTCGGGTCGCGCAGCTCCAGCGGCACATGTACAAATTGCGGATGAATGTTGCGCTGGCGTCGTATCAGCAGCAGGCGGCCCACGCTCAGCGCCGAATGCACCATGTCGAACAGGGCATGCCCGGCAAGGCGCAGGGCCACGCCGGGACGGCGCACGCGCACGGCGGCGGGCCGCAGGCTCCGGGTCAGCAGCGGCACGGCCAGCGCCAGCACTGCCGCCAGCAGCAGTGTGCCGGCATCCAGCGACTGGTTCAGCAGCAGCCACACCACAAACAGCGCTGCCGACAGCGGGGGCGAGGGGAGCCAGCGTTTGATCATGGTGCGGCTTTCGGTGTGGCGGGATTGGGCACCTGGCGCGCATCCATCACGGCGCTGCGGTAGGCGTCGGGCGAAAGCAAGCCCTGCGCGGTGGCGCTGGCATGGCGCATCACCGGCCCGGCTTCGATGCTCAGCGCCACGCAGGCGGCCAGCAGCACCGCAACCGGCAGCACTTCCAGCGCGCGCAGGGCCGGCATGGCCGACGCCGGCCGTGTCCAGAAATGGCGGATGCCGGCGCGGCTCAGCGCGACCAGGCTCAGAAAACCCGAGACCAGCAGCAAGGCAAAAAAGCCCCAACTGGCCGGCGTGACATGCGGCGTATCCAGCAGGCCGGAAAGCATGGCGAACTTGCCGACAAATCCGGCCAGCGGCGGCAGGCCGGCCAGCAGCAGCGTGCAGCCGGCAAAACCTAACCCGAGAAAAGCGATGCCCGCGGGTATGGCGCGGCCGTAAAGCGCCTGTTGTTCGTCGTCAAGATTGACATCGTCGAGCACCTTCAGGTCCTCGGACAGGAATGGCGCGTTGCCGGCCGACTCGTGCGGCGCGACGCTGGCGCCGGCGTTGCGCCAGCGTTCGACCATGTCTATCAGCAGGAAAAAGGCGCTGACCGCCAGCGTCGAGTTCAGCAGGTAATACAGCGCGCCGGCCCAGACCGCCGGCTGCCCGAGGCCGACCGCCGTGAGCAGCGTTCCGGCGGAGATCAGCACGCTGTAACCGGCAAGATGCGAAAGCCGCTGTGTGCCGACAATGCCCAGCGCGCTGGCAAACAGCGTTGCAAGGCCCACGGCCACCAGCACGTCCTGGCCAAACTGGGCCGAATCGCCGGTATCCGGCGCGAACAGCAAAGTCCACAGCCGCAGCACGGTGTAAAGGCCGAGCTTGGTCAGCAGGGCAAACACCGCGCTGACCGGCGACACCGCCGCGCTGTACGCCGGCACCAGCCAGAAGTTAAGCGGCCAGGCGCCGGCCTTGGCAAAAAATGCGGTCGCCAAAATGGCCGCGGCCGCATGCACCAGGCCGCGGTCGGCAGGGGCCAACTGGGCAATCCGCATGCCCAGATCGGCCATGTTGAGCGTGCCCGTCACGCCATAAAGCAGGGCCGCGCCAACCAGGAACAGCGAGGAGGCCGCCAGGTTGATGGCGATGTAATGCAGCCCGGCCTGCACCCGCAGCCGCCCGGAGCCATGCAGCAGCAAGCCGTAAGAGGCGGCCAGCATGACCTCGAAAAAAACAAACAGGTTGAACAGGTCGCCGGTCAGGAAGGCGCCGTTCAGACCCATCAGCTGCAATTGCAGCAGCGGGTGAAAATGCACACCGGCGCGGTCCCAGCGGGAGGTTGAATAAATG
Source organism: Pseudomonadota bacterium (assembly GCA_040388255.1). GTDB lineage: Bacteria > Pseudomonadota > Gammaproteobacteria > Burkholderiales > Burkholderiaceae_C > Polaromonas. Next base: position 59,856 of record JAZKCE010000014.1, read on the forward strand.
GAGACCGCAAATGCCACCACGCCGGTCAAAGCCACCATCAAGGTGGAGAGCCGGTCAGCCACCAGCACGATGCCAAAGGGCGCGCGCCAGTTGCCGGGCAGGTAGACGCCGATGGAACCCTCGCCGCCGCCGGTGCCGGGTGCGTTGACCCAGCGCAGCAGCGCCAGCGCCACCAGCAGGCCTATCAGGCCGGACACGACGGTGAGCACGGACTTGGTGTGGCGCCGTTGTTCGCCGAGCAGCAGCATCAAAGCGGCGGTCAGCATGGGCAGGAGTATGGGCACGGCCACCAGGTGCGGCATGGTGGTTTCCAGAAGGCGGTCCAGCCAGTGCAAAATTCCGTTCACTCGGTGGGCCCCTTGACATGCAGGTCGGTATCGTCGATCAGGTCTTCCTTGCCGTCCACGTGGTCGGTGCCGGTGAGCCCGCGCGAGGCCAGCATCACCACCAGAAACAGCGCCGTCATGGCAAAACCGATGACGATGGCCGTCAGCACCAGGGCCTGCGGCATGGGGTCGGCGGTATTGGCCAGCGTCGCGGCCACGCCGGGCGCCAGCACCGGCTCGCTGTCCAGCTGGAGCCGGCCCATGCTGAAGATGAACAGGTTGACCGCATAGGAGATCAGTGTCAGGCCCATGATGAGCTGGAAGCTGCGCGGCCGCAGCAGCAGGTAGACGCCGGAGCTGGTCAGCACGCCGATGGCCAGGGCGAGCACGATTTCCATCAGCGGGTTCCTTCTGCGGATTCGGCCAGCGCTTTGGCTTCAGCTTTCTTTTCTTCCTGCTCGTCTACCCAGCGATGGCTGCGCACCGACTGGTGCGAGAGCGCAGTCAGTATCAGCATGGTCGCGCCCAGCACCAGCGAAAACACGCCCATGTCAAAAAACAGCGCACTGGGCACGTGTATGCTGCCCAGCAGCAGCAGGTGCAAATGTGCGGTATGGGTGGTCATGAAGGGGTAGCCCAGCACCACCGCACCGCCGCCCGTGGCCAGCGCCAGCAGCAGACCGATCGCGATCCAGCGGCGCGGGTAGATACGTAAATGCTCCTCTACCCATTCGGTGCCCGAGACGATGTACTGCAGCAGCAGCGCCACCGACATCACCAGCCCGGCGACAAATCCGCCGCCCGGGGCGTTGTGCCCGCGCATGAAAAAATACACCGACACCAGCACCGACAGCGGCAGCAGCAAACGCACCAGCACGGCCGGCACCATCAGGTAGCCCACGGCGGTGTCGGCCGTGCGGCGCGGATTGATCAGGTCACTGCTTCCGTCGTCGCCATGCAGGCGCTGCTGCAGCGGCCGCGCCATGGATTCGATCGCCGGCCTGAAACGCCGCAGCAGTGCATACACCGTCAGCGCGACCACGCCCAGTACGGTGATTTCGCCAAAGGTATCGAAGCCGCGAAAGTCGACCAGCATCACGTTGACCACATTGGTGCCGCCACCTTCGGTCAAGGCGTGGTCCAGGAAGAAGGGCGAGATGCTCTGCGGGAAAGGCCGCGTCATCATGGTCCAGGCCAGCGCCGCCATGCCGCAGCCGGCCATCGCCGCTATGAACAGGTCACGCCCGCGCCGGCCCCACAGCCGCACCCGGGTCTGCAGTGGCTGGATGGCAATCTTGCGCATAGGCAGCCAGCGCAAGCCAAGCAGCAGCAGCACGGTGGTGACGGCTTCCACCACCAGTTGCGTCAGCGCCAGGTCGGGCGCCGAAAACCAGATGTAGGTGATGCAGCACACCAGCCCCGCGCCGGCGGCGAGCATCAATGACGCCAGCCGGTGGAACTTGGCCTGCCAGGCCGCGGCAACGGCGCAGACCGCGCCTATCAGCCAGGTCATGGCAAACATGGGCGAAAAGGCCAGCAGGTCGCGCGTGCCGCGTTCGGCCGGCGTGAACCAGAGCGATGCGCCCGCGCCCGCCATGGCCACGCCCACCAGCAGCAGCAACTGCATCTGCAGGCGCCGGGTGCCCAGCAGCTGCCTGCTGCGCCGGCCGGTTTCGCTCAGGCGCGCCAGCAGGTTTTCAAAGATGCGCTGGCCGTCAAAACGGTGCAACAGCGGCGTGTGCTCCAGCCTGCCGAGCGCACGGCCGCGGCGCTGCAGCATATACAGCACGGCGCCGCCGGCCAGGGCCACAAAACTCATCAAAAGCGGCAGGTTGAGGCCATGCCACAGCGCCAGGCTGTACTCGGGCAGCAAGCCGCCAACCACCGGCGTGGCGGCCGTGGCCAGCAGCGGCCCGACGGACCAGGCGGGCGCCACGCCGACCACCAGGCAGGCCAGCACCAGCAGCTCGACCGGCACGCGCATCCAGTGCGGCGGCTCATGCGGCTGCCTGGGCACCGCCGGGCCGCAGGGTGGGCCAAAGAACACATCGAAAACAAAACGTGCCGAGTAGGCCACGCTGAAAATGCCTGCCAGCGTTGCGATGGCGGGCAGGCCCCAGTTGAGCCACCCGGTGGACTGGATGTACACCGTCTCGGCAAAAAACATTTCCTTGGACAGAAAGCCGTTGAGCAGCGGCACGCCGGCCATGGCCGCGCTGGCGATGATGGCCAGCGTGCCGGTGACCGGCATCGGGCGCAGCAGCCCGCTCAGCTTGCGGATGTCGCGTGTGCCGGTCTCGTGGTCTATGATGCCGGCCGCCATGAATAGCGAGGCCTTGAAGGTGGCGTGGTTCATCACATGGAACACGGCGGCGACGGCGGCCATCGGACTGTTCAGGCCCAGCAGCAGCGTGATGAGCCCAAGGTGCGAGATGGTCGAATAAGCCAGCAGCGCCTTCAGGTCGCGCTGGAACATCGCCACAAAGCCGCCCAGCAGCAGGGTGATGGCGCCGGCGCCGCTGACCAGCCAGAACCACTCCTGCGTGCCCGACAGCACCGGCCAGAGCCGTGCCATCAGGAACACGCCCAGCTTGACCATGGTGGCTGAATGCAGATAGGCCGACACCGGTGTCGGCGCGGCCATGGCGCGCGGCAGCCAGAAATGAAACGGGAACTGCGCGCTTTTGGTGAAAGCGCCCAGCAGCACCAGCACCAGCAGCGGGGTGTAGAGCGGATGCGCGCGTATCGCGTCGCCCGAGGCCAGCACCACGTCCAGGTCATAGCTGCCGAGCATGCGGCCCAGCAACAGCACGCCTGCCAGCAGGCACAGGCCGCCGGCGCCGGTCACCGTGAGCGCCATGCGCGCCCCGCGCCTGGCGTCGCGCCTGTGGTGCCAGTAGCCGATCAGCAAAAAGGAGAACAGGCTGGTGAGTTCCCAGAACAGCACCAGCTGCACCATGTTGCCGGCCAGCACCACACCCATCATGGAGCCCATGAAGGCCAGGAAGAAGGAAAAAAAGCGCGGCACCGGGTCGGACGCGGACATGTAGTAGCGCGCATACAGCACCACCAGCGCGCCTATGCCCAGCACCAGCATGCAGAACAGCCAGGCAAAGCCGTCCATGCGCAGCACCAGGTTCAGGCCCAGGGCCGGCAGCCATTCGATTTCCTGTCGCAGCACATTGCCGCCGGCCAGCTGGGGAAACAGCCAGGCCACCTGCAGCGCGCAACCCAGGGCGACCAGGCCTGCCAGGGTCGACTCCCGGTTGCGCGCATTGGCCGGCAGCAGGGCTGCAAGCACGCTGGCAATAAAGGGGAGGGCGACGAGCAGGACCAGGGGCATTGGGTTTGATTCTATAGGCCGGGCATGCCGCGCCAGCCATGGAAACCATAGCATTGCAAAGGGGTTTCGGCCCCGTTGAATGCCGCCAGCCGCCGGGATACGGTACTTCTCCCGGTTAATGCTTTATGCGGGTTACCCGGCCTGTCGTGCCGGCTCCGGGCAGGTGCTCACATCTTCCCGGGCAACCACGTCGCTATCTGCGGGAAGAACCACAGCAGCAGCACCATGCCGCACATCAAAAAGAAAAACGGCAGGGTGACCCGCGCGATATAGGTGATTTCTTTTTTTGTCATGCCCTGCAGCACGAACAAATTAAAACCCACGGGCGGCGTGATCTGCGCCATCTCGACCACGATGACGATAAAGATGCCGAACCAGATGAGGTCCAGCCCTGCGGTTTGCACGGTCGGCAGGATCACGCCCATGGTCAGTACCACCATGGAAATGCCGTCCAGGAAACAGCCCAGGATGATGTAGAACAGGCTCAGGGCGAGGATCAGCAAAAACGGGCTCAGGCCCATGCCGGATACAAACTCGGCCAGATGGCGCGGCAAACCGATGTAGCCCATGCTGAGGGTCAAGAAGGCAGCGCCGGCCAGGATCAGCGCAATCATGCAGTACAGGCGCGTTGCGCCCAGCAGCGACTCCTTGAAGGTTGCCCAGCTCAGGGAACGTTGCACAAGGGACAGCACGAGTGACCCGACAACGCCAATCGCAGCAGCTTCGGTGGCGGTGGCAACGCCTGTGTAGATGGAGCCCAGCACGGCGCTGATCAGCAGCACCACGGGAATCAGGTGGCGTGATTCATAAATCTTTTGAACAAACGTCATCGGTGCATCGGGCGGCGGGATTTTGCCCTTGTTCATCAGCGCCCAGACGATCAGGTAGCCGGAGAAAAGTGAGGCGAGTATCAGCCCGGGGAAAATGCCGGCAATAAACAGCTTGGCAATCGAAACGTCGGCGCTCACGCCATAAACAATCATGATGATGGATGGGGGGATGAGCAGGCCAAGCGTGCCGGCCCCGGCCAGCGAGCCGATCGTGATGTCTTCGGGATAGCCTCGCCTGGCGAGCTCGGGCAGTGTCATTTTTCCGATGGTGGCGCAGGTCGCCGCCGACGAACCCGAGACGGCTGCAAAAATGGTGCAGCCAATCACATTGGTATGCAGCAAGCCACCCGGCAGGCGGCTCACCCAGGGTGCCAGGCCCTTGAACATGCTTTCACTGAGCTTGGTGCGAAACAGGATTTCCCCCATCCAGACAAAAAGCGGCAGGGCCGTGAGCGTCCAGCTGGATGAGGAACCCCAGATGGTCACAGCCATGGCATCGCCCGCGGCGCGCGATGAGAAAAGCTGCATGCCTATCCAGGCAACGCCTGACAGCGTGAGGCCTATCCACACCCCCGAGCCCAGAATGGCGAACAGCGAAAGTATCAGCAGCGTGGTGATGGCAATGTCGGACATGTATTTTTTGTTGTTTTGCGAAGGCTTATTCGTGATGCAGCGCTTCGTCGCTGTCCACCTGCACCCGGCGGCCCATGATTTCCAGCACCAGCTCGTCAATAAAGGCAATCATCAGAACCACCGCGCCCACACCCATGGCGATCTGCGGAATCCACAGCGGCGTGGCGTCGTTGCCGGTGGAGACGTCGTTGAACTGCCAGGAGTTGATGGACAGCTTGACGCTGTAATACGCAAACAGCATGGACAGCAGGGATGCTGCGGCAAGCGCCCATATCTCGATCGCCCGCTTGGTGGGGCCTTTGACGGCGTTGAGGATCAGCGTCACGCGTATGTGTTCGCCTTTCTTGAGCGTATGTGCCAGCGCCAGAAAGCCGCAGGCCGCCATGCAGTAACCGGCATACATGTCGGTGCCGCGCAACGACCAGGCGAATTGCCGGTCCAGCACGCCGGCCAGCACGGAGACCAGTGTGCCGACCATGAAGATGGCGCCCAGCCATGCGGCGCTGTCATAAAGCCCGTCAAGCAGCTTGCGCATGCTTATTTCTTTGCTGCATTTGATTTCTCGTAGGCTGACAACACAGCCTCGCCATCAGCACCGGCGCGTTTGATCCAATCTGCCTTCATGATGACCCCCACCTGGCGCAAATCAGCTGCCAGTTTTGCAGATGGCGTCATGATCTTCATGCCCTTTTCAGCCAGAGCCTTTTTGTAAAAATCGTTTTTCTCTTCGCTGATTTTCCAGCCGCGGACTTCCGCATCTGCTGCGGCCTTGATGACCGCAGCCTGTGTTGCGGCATCGAGTGCATCAAACGATTTTTTGTTCACGATAATGGCGTTCTTTGGCAGCCAGGCCTGCACGTCATACCAGTATTTGATGCTTTCATAGGTTTTGGTGTCGTAGCCGGTGGAGCCCGAACTCATATAGCTGTTGACCACGCCTGTCGCCATGGCCTGGCTGAGTTCCGCTGCCTGCACCGTCACGGGTTGCGCGCCCACCAGTTCTGCAATCTTGCTGGTGGCGGGGCTGTAGGCGCGCCACTTGAGGCCCTTCATGTCGGCGACAGCGGTGATTTCCTTGTTGACATAAATGCCTTGCGGCGGCCAGGCCACGGTGTAGAGCACCTTCATGCCCTGTGCGCCCAGGACCTTGTCGAGCGCCGGTTTTTGTGCGTCGGCCAGCTTGCGGGCGGCAGGATAGCTGGAGGCCACAAAAGGCAGGCCATCGGCACCATAGATGGGGTTTTCATTTTCAAAATTGACCAGCAGCACCTCGCCGATCTGTGCCTGCCCGCCCTGGACGGCGCGTTTGATCTCGTTGGCCTTGAACAGCGATGCATTGGCATGCACGGTGATTTTCAGCTTGCCGCCGGTGGCCTTGTCGACGTCGGCGGCAAACTGCGTGAGGTTTTCCGTATGGAAGTTGGAAGCCGGGTAGGCCGCCGGCAAGTCCCATTTTGTTTGCGCAAAGGCTGATGAGCCGAGGCCAAGGGCAGCCGCGATCAGGGTGAGCTTGAATTTCATGGGAACTCCGGAAAGAGTGGGGTTGGGAATGCAGGGCGACGGAAGCTCGTAGCATGGTAGATGCAAAATACGGGCCAGAGCCCCCGGGCATACCCCAAACCAGAGCACCCGGCCACCACCGTCTCAAAAGAGGCCTTTATCTCCATGTTTCCCGCAACGGGCTTTAACAATGACGCAAACAAATAAATCGGCTGCAGAGATGGCGACGACGGACAAACGCTGGCAGTTCTGGATAGACCGGGGCGGCACCTTCACCGATATCGTGGCCAGGAAGCCCGATGGCTCGCTTGTCACGCACAAGCTGCTGTCTGAAAACCCGGAGCAATACCGCGATGCGGCGGTCGCCGGCATACGCCATTTGCTGGGCCTGAAAGCCGGTGAGGCCATACGCGCCGAGGTGGTGGACTGCGTGAAGATGGGCACCACGGTGGCCACCAACGCGCTGCTGGAACGCAAGGGCGAGCCCACGCTGCTGGTCACCACGCGGGGTTTTCGCGACGCGCTGCGCATTGCCTATCAGAACCGGCCGCGCATTTTTGACCGCAACATTGTCCTGCCCGAGCTGCTTTACAGCGCGGTGCTGGAAGCCCGGGAGCGTGTCGGTGCGCAAGGCGAGGTGCTCCAGGCGCTTGACGAGGCGCTATTAAAAGAGGAGCTGCTTGCGCAGTACCAGAAAGGGCTGAGGAGCCTTGCGATTGTTTTTATGCACGGTTACCGCTTCACGGCGCATGAAAAGGCGGCCAAACGCATCGCGCAGGAAGTCGGGTTCACCCAGATCAGCACCTCGCATGAAACCAGCCCGATGATGAAGTTTGTCAGCCGCGGCGACACCACGGTGGTCGATGCTTATTTGTCGCCGATATTGCGCCGCTATGTCGAGCAGGTGGCTGGCGAGATGCCCGGTGTGAAACTGTTTTTCATGCAGTCTTCGGGCGGCCTGACCGATGCGCGTGTGTTCCAGGGCAAGGATGCCATCCTCAGCGGGCCGGCCGGCGGCATTGTTGGCATGGCCCGCACCGCCGCGATTGCCGGCCACGCCAGGGTGATTGGTTTTGACATGGGCGGCACGTCTACCGATGTGTCGCACTACGCAGGCGAGTTTGAGCGCGAGTTTGAAACCCAGGTGGCCGGTGTGCGCATGCGCGCGCCCATGATGAGCATTCACACCGTGGCGGCCGGCGGCGGCTCCATCCTCAAGTTCGACGGCGAGCGTTTTCGTGTCGGGCCGCAAAGCGCGGGTGCCAACCCCGGCCCGGCCAGTTACCGCCGCGGTGGCCCGCTGGCGGTCACCGATGCCAACGTCATGGTCGGCAAGATCCAGCCGCACTACTTTCCCCAGGTGTTCGGCCACCAGGCTGATGAAGCGCTGGACGCCGGGGTGGTGCAGGCGAGGTTCCAGGAGCTGGCCGCGCAGACCGGCCGTCCTGCCGAGGCGGTGGCTGAAGGTTTTATCAATATCGCGGTGCAGCAGATGGCCAACGCCATTAAAAAGATATCCGTCGCGCGTGGTTATGACGTCACGCGTTATACCCTGCAGTGTTTTGGCGGCGCTGGCGGCCAGCACGCCTGCCTGGTGGCCGATGCGCTGGGCATGACCAAGGTGTTTGTGCATCCGCTGGCCGGTGTGCTGAGCGCCTATGGCATGGGCCTGGCCGACCAGAACGTGATTCGCGAGCAGGCGGTTGAGCTCAAACTTTCGCAAGCCGCGCTGCCCGACATCGCCGGCAAGCTCGACAGCCTGGCCGCCACCGCTGAAGCCGAGCTGCAGCGCCAGCAGGTCAGCGCGGGCGCCATCAGCATGCATCGGCGCGTGCATGTGCGTTATGAAGGCAGCGATTCGGCGCTGGTTGTGCCTTTTGGCACGCTGGAGCAGATCGTGCGCGGTTTTGAGGCGGCCTACCGCCAGCGCTTTGCCTTCCTGATGCAGGGCAAGGGGCTGATTGTTGAAGCCGTGTCGGTGGAAGCCGTGGTGGCGGGCGATGCACCGTCCGAGCCGCGCCATGCGATGCATGGGCCGCGCGAGGTGCCGCGCCGCGAAACCGTGCGCATGTATTCCGGCGGCCAGTGGCATGACGCCGCGCTGGTGGTGCGTGAAGACCTGCGGCCCGGCGACATCATCGCAGGTCCGGCCATCATCGCCGAGAAAAACGCCACCACGGTGGTGGAGCCCGGCTGGGCGGCCACATTGACGGCTTTGGACCACCTGTTCCTTGACCGGCGTGCGCAGCGTGCTATCAAATTTGCAGCAGGCACCACCGTGGACCCGGTGCTGCTGGAGGTCTTCAACAACCTTTTCATGAACATCGCCGAGCAGATGGGCCTGCAGCTGCAGAACACGGCCTACTCGGTCAACATCAAGGAACGCCTGGATTTCAGCTGCGCGCTGTTTGACACCGAGGGCAACCTGATCGCCAACGCACCGCACATGCCGGTGCATCTGGGTTCCATGGGTGAGAGCATCAGGACCGTGATCCGCCGGGCCGAAGAGGACCTGCGATCTGGCGCCGGCAGCATGCAGCCTGGCGATGTGTATGTGCTGAATGATCCCTACCATGGTGGCACGCATTTGCCAGACATCACGGTCATTACACCGGTGTATCTCAATCCATCCGTTCGGTCTGAGCCTGTCGAAGACGCTGCAGGCACTTCGACAGGCTCAGTGCGAACGGATACGCCAACCTTTTACGTCGGCTCGCGCGGTCACCATGCTGACGTGGGTGGCATCACGCCGGGTTCCATGCCGCCGTTTTCCACGCTGATTGAGGAAGAGGGCGTGCAGATCAACAACTTCCTGCTGGTCGAGCGCGGCGTGCTGCGTGAAGCTGAGATGATTGCACTGCTCAAGAGTGGGAAGTACCCGAGCCGCAACCCGCAGCAAAACATGGCCGACCTGAAGGCGCAGATCGCCGCCAATGAAAAAGGCGTGCAGGAGCTGCGCAAGATGGTCGAGAACTTCAGCCTGGAAGTGGTGCTGGCCTATATGCGCCATGTGCAGGACAACGCCGAGGAATCTGTACGCCGTGTGATTACGCGGCTGCAGGACGGCGCGTTTACCCTGCCGCTGGACAACGGCGCGCAGATCCAGGTGGCGATCCGCGTCGATGTCAAAGGCCGCAGCGCCGAGATTGACTTTACCGGCACCTCGCCGCAACAGAGTAACAACTTCAACGCACCCACCGCGGTGTGCATGGCGGCCGTGTTGTATGTGTTCCGCACCCTGGTGGACGACGACATCCCGCTGAATGCCGGTTGCCTGAAACCGCTGAAGGTCATCATCCCGGCCGGCTCCATGCTCAATCCGAATCCGCCGGCATCGGTGGTGGCCGGCAATGTGGAAACCTCCACTTGCATCACCAATGCGCTGTATGGCGCGCTGGGCGTGATGGCGGCCAGCCAGTGCACCATGAACAACTTCACCTTCGGCAATGCGCGCCACCAGTATTACGAAACCATCAGCGGCGGCTCCGGGGCGGGCGAGGGCTTTAATGGAACCTCCGTGGTCCAGACGCATATGACCAACTCACGGCTGACTGATCCCGAAGTGCTGGAGTTCCGTTTCCCGGTGCGGCTGGAGAGTTACGAGATTCGAGCCAACTCGGGTGGCGCCGGCCGCTGGCAGGGCGGCAATGGCGGCGTGCGGCGTGTGCGCTTCCTGGAGGCCATGACCGCCAGCATTTTGTCTAACGGCCGCAAGCACGGTGCCTTCGGCATGGCCGGCGGCCAGCCGGGCCAGGTGGGGAAAAACGTCGTTGTGCGGGCGGATGGGCGCATCGAGGCCCTGGGCCACATCGGACAGGCCGACATGCAGCCCGGGGACGTGTTTGAAATCCATACGCCGGGCGGCGGGGGGTTTGGCACACCTTAGGCCGCTTTGTGCTTGAATTTACGGCGCGGGCGTCACTTCACAAAAGGCAGTAATCCACCGGCTCCAGCGGTTTGGGCAGGTCCGTCTCGCCGAGCGACTCGCGCAGGTTGATCTCTATGGTGCGGCAGATCGCGTCCAGTGGCAGGTCGTTGGGTAGCAGGCCGAAAGGTTCCTCGATCTCGTCGCCCAGCGCGTCCAGGCCGAAGAAGGTGTAAGCCACGATGCCAACCACGAAGGGGGTCATGAACCCGATGGTATCGACCAGCCCGAAGGGCAGCAGGAAGCAGTACATATAGGCCGTGCGGTGCAGCAGCAAGGCGTAGGAGAAGGGCAGGGGCGAGCTCTTGATGCGTTCGCAGGATGCTGCGGCGCTGACCAGGGCGCTCAGGGTGTTGTCGATGTTGCCGGCCAGCGGCTCGCCGATGCGGCCTGTGCGCAGGCAGTGCCGCAGGTCGGCGCCCATGTGCTGCATGAGGAAGGTGGTTTTGCTGGTTTTTGACTGCAGTGCCTGCCATTCGGCGGGTTGCAGCAAGGCCCGTACTTCACCCTGGTCATCCACGCCGCGCAATTGCTGGCGCAGTGCGTGGCAGAAGGCGATGGCGCGGTAGACCATGCGCACCCGCACATCGGCCAGCTCATCACCAGCCTGCACGGGCTACGGCGGCGCGGGAAGGTTGATCAGGCTCTGGCACTGGCGCGACAGGTTGCGGCAGCGCAGCAGCAGTTCGCCCCAGAGCTTGCGTGCCTCCCAGTAGCGGTCATAAGCCGCGGTGTTGCGAAAACCGAGGAAGATGGCCAGCGGCAGGCCAATCAGCGTGAAGGGGATGGCCGTCAGCGTGATTTTCTGGCTGAAGAGTGCACCGTGTGTGAACGTGACCACCGTGGCCAGCAGGATGTTGACGAGCAGCACCGTGCGGATCTGCCGCAGTACAGAGCCGCGCACCAGAAGAAATATCCGCAGGCCCGCAGGCCGGTCGCGCACAATCATGTTGGGTCCAGGCGCAAACGGGGAAGTTTACATTTTCCCGTGCCCAGGTGGCGAGCCTGCCGACCCGGCGCCCCTTCGGGCAGGGCGTCGCGAAAGTCCGGGGGCACACATTGTTTGGCGTGTGCTTTGCCGTGGATGTTTGGCCTATTACACTGCTTTTGTTGCACATTGCAGTTGAGCTTGTGGATCAAAAAAGGCGCTTGATGTCAATGAATATGGGCGCAAGTAGCTATCAATTCAGGAGTTCCAGAGCATGGCTACAGCGTTTCTAGACAATGGCAGGCTGCTTGCCCGGTACAACAGCTGGATCAACCAGCGGCTGTATGAGGCCTGCGAGAAGCTGACGGATGAAGAGCGCAAGCGTGAGCGTGGTGCCTTCTTTGGCTCCATCCACAAGACGCTGAACCACCTGATCGTCACCGACCAGGTCTGGCTCAGGCGTTTTGCACGATCGGGCGCCGAGAACGGCATGTGCTTTGCCGCGCTGGAGGGCGGCCTGGTAGACATACCCGAGGCCTACCAGCTGGACATGGTGCCGTTTGAGGATTGGTCTGACCTGAAGGCCAAACGTGTGCAGCTTGACGCCGCGATTGAACGCTGGGTGGCTGACATGCCCGAGGCTTATCCGCAGATGACCATGCGCTACAGCAACTCCAGGGGCGTGCAGCGCGAGCACCCGGCCTGGCAGGCCATGACACACTTTTTCAATCACCAGACCCACCACAGGGGCCAGGCCACCACCTTGCTGATGCAGGCGGGTGTCGATATCGGTGTGACGGACCTGCTTGCACTGATGTAAGGGCTTTTTTGGTTGCTACTTAATTGATAGCTGGCTGCGTATACACCACGGGGGTTGAGGGCCAAAAAGGCATTAAAAAACCCGCTCGAAGCGGGTTTTGCGTGGCTCAAGCCGGAATTACTTCTTGGCAGCGCTGGCGGCGCTTGCAGCAGGCTTTGCGGCATCGGCCTTGGCGTCAGCTTTTTTGGCGTCCTTGGCTTTCTTCGCGTCAGCTTTTGCGGCCTTGTCGGCATCAGCCTTGGCCTTGGCTTCATCGGCTTTTTTCTTCTTTTCGTCAGCCTTGGCTTTTTTGTCGGCTTCTTTTTTGGCTTTGGCTTCATCAGCCTTGGCTTTTGCCTCGGCCTTTGGGTCTTTTTTCTCTTCCTTGGCGGCAGGCGCAGCAGCAGGTGCGGCGGCTACGGCTGGCTTGGCATCTGCTTTTGCAGCGACAGCCGGTGCGGCGGGCTTGTCGTCTTTCTTGGCGGCAGCGGGTGCCGCGGGGGCTGCGGCTGCACCCTTGTAGCCGGTGCCGCCGACTGTCAGGCCTTCTGCGGAGAACTTGGCGGCATTGCCTTCACCCACACCCTTGACGCGGGTGATGAAGTCGTCCCAGCTCTTGAAGTCGCCTTTTTTGCGCTCATCAATGATCCTGCCGGAGATGGCGGGGCCAATGCCCTTCAGGCCGTCCAGGTCGGCGGCTGTAGCCTTGTTGACATCAACGGCAGCAAAAGACACTGCCATATACATGGCGGCGAAAAACGCCAGCAATTTCTTGAACATGAGAAAACTCCTCGGAGATTGGATTGAAGGGGGCCAAGCCATCCTCGTGAATAAGGACGGTCTTATGACTAACGGCCAAGCCCCCCGCAGGTTGACCGGGTTACACCGGTTTTAAACGGGGAAACCCTAGTTTTCGTTTAATTCCGGGCGTTGCCCAGCCATTGCATATAGGCCGTCACGCCGGTCCTTACATCGGAAAAGACGTGGTCGCAGCCTGCCGCACGCAGGGCGCTGAGGTCGGCCTGCGTATAGCTCTGGTATTTGCCGACCAGGGCTGGGGGAAAGGCTATGTAGTCGATCAGGCCGCCGCGCGCGGCTTCGTCCAGGCTCAGCGGTGCATTGTTCTGGCTTTGGCGCAGGGTGTTGACGACGGCAATGGCCACGTCGTTAAAGGGCTGCGCCCGGCCGGTGCCAAGATTAAAAATGCCGGAGGCTTGCGGATTATCCAGAAACCACAGGTTGACTGCCACCACGTCGTCGATGAAGACAAAATCCCGCATCTGCCCGCCCGCGCCATAGCCACCGTATTCGCCAAACAGCTTGACCTTGCCTTCGGCCTGGAACTGGTTGAACTGGTGAAAGGCCACGCTGGCCATGCGGCCCTTGTGCTGCTCGCGCGGACCGTAGACGTTGAAATAGCGAAAACCGGCAACCTGGGTGGTCGCGTTTTCGAATCTGGCGCCAAGCTCGCGCCGCATGCGCTGGTCGAACAGCAGCTTGGAGTAGCCATAAACATTCAGCGGCTTTTCGAACTCGGGCGATTCCCTGAAGGTGTCGGAGCCGCCATAGGTCGCCGCAGAGGATGCATACAGCAGGCGCGTGCCCTGTTCCTGGCAGGACTGGTACAGCTCGCAGGACAAGGTGTAGTTGTTGTCCATCATGTACTTGCCGTCCAGCTCCATGGTGTCGCTGCAGGCGCCTTCATGAAACACGGCTTCCACCTGGCCGAAAGCGCCTTCGGCGAACAGCTCGTAAAAGTCATCGGCATCCACATAGTCGGCAATCTGCAGGTCGGCCAGGTTGCGGAATTTGTCGCCGTGCGTGAGGTCGTCGACGGCGATGATGTCGTTGATGCCGCGGGCGTTAAGCCCTTTGATGATGTTGCTGCCGATAAAACCAGCAGCGCCAGTCACAACTATTTTCATGATGAATTCCTTGGAGTCAGCGCGCGGCGAACAGTTCGCTGTAGTTGACCGTCGCCGTGCCGAACTTGCCGACCACGATGCCGCCCGCGCGATTGGCAATCGGCACCGCTTCGCGCAGGCTCATGCCGGTGGCGACCATGGCTGCCAGCGTGGCAATCACGGTGTCGCCGGCGCCTGTCACGTCAAACACTTCACGTGCCACCGCTGGCACATGCAGCTGGCCCTGGTCGTCAAACAGTGTCATGCCGGCTTCGCTGCGGGTGAGCAGCAGGGCTTGCAGATTCAGGGAAGCGCGCAGATTGTGGGCCTTGACCTCCAGGTCGGCATCATCGCGCCAGGCGCCTATGACCTGCTCCAACTCCGCGCGGTTGGGGGTGATGACCGTGGCGTTTTTATAACGTGCGTAGTCGGAACCCTTGGGGTCCACCAGCACGACCTTGCCGGCCGCGCGGGCCTGTTCGATCATCAGCGGGATGTGCGCCAGCCCGCCCTTGCCGTAGTCCGAAAACAGCACGGCATCATGCTGCGGATAGAGTTTTTCAAAAGTGGCGGACTGGGACGCGAGGACTTCGTTTTCAGGTGTGTTTTCAAAATCAAGCCGTAGCAGCTGCTGCTGCCGGCCGATGACGCGCAGCTTGACGGTGGTCTTGAGTTGCGCATCGCGGCCGAAGTAAGGCGTGATGCCGGTCTTGGCCACCAGGGCTTCCAGCTGGTGGCTGGCTTCGTCGTCGCCCACCACGCTCAGCAGCGAAGCCTGGGCGCCTATCGTGACGATGTTGTAGGCCACGTTGGCGGCCGCGCCTATGCGTTCCTCGGTGCGTGTCACGCGCACCACCGGCACCGGGGCTTCAGGCGAGATGCGGTCCACCGCGCCGTACCAGTAGCGGTCCAACATGGCGTCGCCCACGACCAGCACGCGGGCTTTCGAAATCTGTTCGGCTGATAGTTGTGAAGTTGTCGTCATGTCTTGTGTTGTTCAGGCAAGTAACAGCGTGGAACCGGCTTCGCCGGGCCACAGCTGTTGCCCCCTGCAAGGGGGGAAGGCGTTACACGCAGTGAGCGTCCGACGGGGGTGTGCCAGCAACCGACGGGGGTGTTCATAACTCCTCTACGCGCCGCGCCGGGTAGCTGTCCCAGGCCTGGCAGCCGGGGCAATGCCAGAAGTGCTGGGTGGCTTCAAAGCCGCAGGCGGCGCAGCGGTAACGCATCAGGGGCTTGGTGGCCTGGTCAAGCGCGCGCTGCACGAGCTGGTGCTGGTGTTCGGTTCCGAGTTGCTCGCCTGCAACCCAGCGGGTGGCAGCCACCAGCGAGGTTTCACGCTCCAGGTGCTGGATATACCACTGGCGCGCCGAAGCCGGGTCCTGGTCCAGCCGGACCAGGGCATCCATCACGTCCACTGATGGCATGCGCGCATAGTGCGTCTTCAGCAGCTCAATCACCGGGGCGCGCATGGGCAGGTTCTGCGCCATGTTTACCAAGAGGCTGGCTGCCAGCGGCAGGGCTTGTGGGGCTGTTTTGTCCAGTTGGAGCAGGGCGTCCAGCGCTGCCTGGTGCTGGCCCCGCTGGTTGTGCAGTTTGGCCAGGTCGATCAGGGGGCGGGCCAAGGCCGGCGCCAGGCCGCAAGCCTCCTGCAGGGTCTCCAAGGCCTTGTCGGCGTCACCTGCGGCCAGCGATGCACTGGCCTGCTCGCAGAGGTAGTGCGCCTGCCGTCCGCTAAAACTGCCATGGCTGGCACTGCCCAACTTGCTGGCGATTTCCGTGGCGTGCTGCCAGTCGCGCGAGCGTTCGTAGATGGACAGCAGGGCCAGCCGGGCTTCTTCTTCGTAGCTGGTGCCTTCTAGTTTTCGCAGCGCGGCTTCCGCCCGGTCCAGCAGGCCTGCCTTGAGAAAATCGAGCGCCAGCGCATGCTGGGCCCGGTCACGTTCCGGCTGGGCCAGGTCGCCGCGCGACATGAGGTGCTCATGCACGCGCACGGCACGTTCGTATTCGCCGCGCCGGCGAAACAGGTTGCCCAGGGCAAAGTGCAGCTCGGAGGTGTCGGGGTCGTTCTGCACGGCCTCGATAAAGGCGTCAATCGCCTGGTCCTGCTGTTCGTTGAGCAGGAAATTCAGGCCGCGGAAATAGGCCTTGGGGGCCTGGCGGTTTTCAATGCGCAGCTGTCTCAGGTCAATGCGTGATGCCAGCCAGCCCAGCGTGAAGGCGATGGGAAAACCCAGCAGGACCCAGGTGAAGTCAAAGTCCATGGCGGGGAATGCTGGTGTTGCCGGCCGGCGTTACAGGTCCGCTGGAGTTGACCGGTACGTCCGGATGCGGGGCTGAATGCATGTGCGCTGCCCGGCGTTTTTTCCACCAGCGCGGCATCATCACCAGGACGCCCAGCGCCAGGCCGCATGTAAAGGCGGCCAGCACAACCAGCACCAGCGGGGCTTTCCAGAGGGTGCCGAAAAAGAAGTAAACAGCAACGGCTTGCTGGTTATTCAGCGCAAAAGCAAAAAGCGTAAAAAAAATGGCTGCTTTAAGCAGCCACATCAGGTATTTCACTTGGCTTATCTCCTGGGATTTCCCAAAGTGATTGTAGCCAGCGCCTTGCTTGCGCGGCTTATTTTGCTGCTTTCGGAGCCTGGGCTGCCAGCAATTCTTCGGTGCGGGCATCCACGGCCTCGCGCAGGGCTTTGCCTGGCTTGAAGTGAGGGACACGTTTTTCGGGAATTGCGACGCTTTCACCGGACCGGGGGTTGCGGCCCATGCGGGGCGGGCGCCGGTTGACCGAGAAACTGCCAAAACCGCGAATCTCTATCCTGTGTCCGCGCACCAGCGCGTCGCTGACCGCATCAAGAATGGTCTTGACGGCGTATTCGGCATCGCGGTGCGTCAGCTGGCCGAATCGGGCAGCCAGTTCTTCTACAAGATCGCTTCGGGTCATAGAAATTGGGAACAGAAATCAGGGACAACGAAATGGCGTGCAGCGGTTGTACGCAGGTACAACCAACGGGCACGCCATTTCGCGGGAAGGTCCGATTATTTCTCGTTGTTTTCCATCTTGGCGCGCAGCAGTGCGCCGAGGTTGGTCAAACCAGCGTTTTCACGCGAGGACTGCTGGCTCAGGGAGGCCATGGCTTCCTGCTGGTCGGCGTTGTCCTTGGCCTTGACCGACAGCTGGATGTTGCGGGTCTTGCGATCCACGTTCACCACGACTGCAGAGACTTCGTCGCCTTCTTTCAGCACGTTGCGCGCGTCTTCAACGCGGTCACGGCTGATTTCGCTGGCACGCAGGTAGCCAATGATGTCTTCGCCCAGATCGATCTCGGCGCCTTTGGCGTCAACCGTCTTGACCTTGCCGGTCACAATCGCGCCCTTGTCGTTGATCGACACGAAGGTGGTGAACGGGTCGGAATCGAGCTGCTTGA